>NZ_CP017599.1:3165000-4365000 GCF_001767235.1 Moorena producens PAL-8-15-08-1 | reverse complement strand
CAATTTATACCAACTTGACCGCAGATTTGATTTTTTGCATCTAAATTACCAAGGGGCAACAGAGTTGACAGCTTCTTTAGCAGAGGAATTCGCTCAATATTTGGGAAGGGAACAGGGAACAGGGAACAGGGAGTAGGCAGTATAGAGTAGGTCACAGGAAACAAAAATTCTCACAATTTATTTAGTATTACTATATCATTCATACTAAAAATTAGAGATGATTTTTACAGAGTTTCGCTTTCTATTTTTCTTTATTACTGTTTTCTGTGTCTATTGGATATTACGGAAACATCACCATCGTAAATTTTGGTTACTGGCTTGTAGTTATATTTTTTATGGTGCTTGGGATTGGCGATTTTTATCGTTAATGTTGGCTTCTACTGTCCTTGATTATATCGTGGGTTTGATGCTGTCTAGACCTCAACTTGATGAGGCTAATCCAGATGATAAAATTCAAGGAAGTCAGGAAATTAAACCCTTCGATTGGGATACTATCCTCTCCAAACCCCAAAGCACCCGAAAACGTCAAGGATGGCTAATCTTGAGTTTAGTGGGTAATCTTAGTATCTTAGGCGTTTTCAAATATTACAACTTTTTCACTGATTCTACTGCTAATTTTCTCCATTTCCTGGGATTACCCATCAGCTTTCCCATTCTACAAGTTATTCTACCTGTAGGCATTAGCTTCTATACCTTTCAAACCCTCAGCTACTCTCTAGATATTTACCGAGGTAAACTCAAACCCACGAAAAACTTCTGGGATTTTGCCTTGTTTGTCAGCTTTTTCCCCCAACTCGTTGCCGGACCAATTGTTCGTGCTGCCATCTTTTTACCCCAGTTATTGACCCCAAAAATTTTTAGTCACGTAGATGTTAGAGGCTGTTTGATGCTGTTTCTAGTGGGTTATTTCAAAAAAGCCTGTATCTCTGATAATCTTGCCCCTCTAGTAGACCAGTATTTTGCGAATCCAGAGATTTATACAGTAGCGAGTGCCTGGATTGGTGTAGTCTCTTTTATTATCCAAGTTTATTGTGACTTTTCCGGATACTCAGATATGGCGATCGCCTGTGCTGGTTTACTCGGTTATAGATTACCTTTAAACTTCAACTTTCCCTACTTTGCTAGCAACATCACAGAACTATGGAAACGCTGGCATATTACCATGTCTAGTTGGTTCCGAGACTACCTTTATGTACCTTTGATGAGAAGGCGAGAAAAAAAACAGAGAACCAAGCTTTTCTCCTATAGTAATCTGATCTTTACTATGCTAGTAACGGGACTATGGCATGGTGCCGCTTGGCACTTTGTGATTTGGGGAGGATTAAATGGCATCGCTTTAGCGGTGCATCGGGAATGGTCAACTTGGCTGTCTCCCTACAAGAAATTACTCCCTATTCGGAATGCTCTAGGTGTACCTTTAACCTTTTACTGGTTTTGTGCCTCTGGAATCTTTTTTCGCAGTGAAGATTTTTCGAGTGGTTTAACCATTGTCAAATCTTTTGTTTTCTTCAATTCTTCTGGTACAGAAAATTTAGCACTTCAGGCAGCATGGCTGTTTATCCCTTTAGTTTTACTCCACTGGGCCGCATACAAAAACTGGTTTGTTAACTGGTGGCGTGTCATGCCCAATTGGAGTTTCGCAACGTGTTATGGACTCTGTGTATCAGCTATTTTACCCTTGGTTGCATCCCTGCATCAACCCTTTATCTACTTCCAATTTTAGGTTATAATTGTTGATAGTAATGGAGAAGATCATCGGTCAACTTGTCCCAAGAAAATGTGTCCACAACCCATTGTCGTCCAGCTTGACCGAATGATCGCCTCAAGTCGTTGTTTTCCAGTAAATTTACTATGGCTTCAGCCAAGCTATCTGCATCACCTCGCTCTACCAATTCTCCCGTTTTTCCTGCTTCTACCAATTCCGGAAAAGCACCACCCTGAGTCGCAATTACTGGTAATTCCATCGCCATTGCTTCTACAATGGGCATTCCAAATGGCTCTTGCCAAACCGAAGGAAAGACAAATAGATCAGCTTCTTGATAGTATGTGATCATCTCTTCGTGGGGAACTTTCCCTAGAAAAAAGACCTTGTTAGCGGCACTTTTTGAGATTCGCTGTTGTAATAACTCCCGATAGTGACCGCGAAAATAGGGCATGAGCGATCGCACTTTTGGGTCATTGCGGTCAAGAATATACCAGAGTAGCATGGCATTTTCTGGTCCGACTAATTTAAGCTGGACGTTGGGATAACGAGACACCACTTGGTTAAAGGCATCGATTAACACATGAACCCCTTTTTCTGGGGAGATTCTGCCCACAAAGAGAATTTGCTTAGGGGTTTGAGTATGATCTAATCGGGATTGAACTGTAAACCGATGCAAATCCACACCATTGTAAAGGGTTTGACAGGGAATGTGAGGGAGATAGTGTCGGACTTGATTAGTAATATAATCGCTGCATCCGAGAACTAAATCTGCTGAACTGAGGCACTGGTTAACAAATGCTAGATCGAACTGCGGCAGTAAGTCGCTGTGAGCATGGAAAATGATTTTTGCCTTAGGATTAAAAGCACGCATCAGCGGCACAAATTGAAAGGCAATATGCAGGTGAATCACGTCACACTGCTGTCGCTGCATATCACGAGCCATTTTTCGATAAGCACCGCAGTAAAACCATTTTGAAGCGTAGAATGGACGTTGAGGATTCGATAAATTCCACTGATCGAGGTAGTTGAGAGGCTCTAACACCGAATCAATCCAGGCGGCTGTGATTCTCCGATATCGGATGCCTTCTTCGACAGATTCATCGGTTTGATGATAGGCTGCTTTAGCACCATAAAAAAGCACTTCGTGCCCTAGCTGAACTAAACGGCGAGCCAAGGCATAGGAAACGAGACGAACAGCTCCCGATTTCGGGGGTTCTGCTGGTATGTAGGGATAATCAGCAAAGGCTATTTTCATATTACTTTTAAGAAGGGAACAGGGAATAGGGAATAGGGAATAGGGAATTAGGGTTTGCTGAATAAGTTTATTGATTCGGGTTTTGAAGTAATAAGTAATAAGTCAAGATTTCATTAGGGCGTTCCGGGTTAAAGTGCTAGGAAATTAAATCGTTGGGCTCAAAAACCTTGCACCTTCTTGGAAAATTCCCTAAAACCTAAAACCTAAAACCTAAAACCTACCACCTACCACCTACCACCTAACACCTACCACCTAACACCTAACACCTATTCAAATTACTAATTCGCCAGGGAAGCATTATCTATGGATGTTGATTTATCCATACCTGCTTCAATGGGATAGTGTTCAACACTATCAACAGCATCAGGCAATTCTGTTTCTAATAATCGCAAGCGGGGATACCAACTCGCTAACAGGGTGATTAACAAACTGACACCGCCTAACAATATCAGCAAAAGTCCCATACCACGACCGACCCCTGTGCCAATCAAAGTCCCAATTCGGTTAGCCCAAAGACTATCTGAGATCATCAAGGGTTCAAAGACTTTTTCAGCTAACGGTCCGACAATCAAGAAACCGGCAGGTACGGCGATCGCATCTAATGCTGACTTCAACGAAAATACCCGACCTTGGATGTTGAGATCAACCTTATTTTGGAGAATAGTTTGACAGAAGGTGTAAAGCACTGGGCGAATCAGGGTAAATAGGGAAATACTAATGGTAAAAATCACCAGAGACGACGACCAACCGGCAAACACTAGCAAAATTCCATTCACCAGCATACAGCCATAAATCACCCTCATGTAGAGCTTTGGCCCTCCCCAAAACCCGATCGCCAAGCTACCAATTATGGTACCTGCCCCAAAACAGGACAGAATACGACCTAAAATATCATGGGAAGCTACTGTTATCACTAAAGGAGTTGTGATGACATTAATCGCACCCATTTGCAAAAAGGTGAAACTGGAAATCAGCATTACTCCCACTAAACCCGGATATGACCTAAGATACTTGAGACCTAAGAACATATCTGCGATGTAAGAACTTTCAGCGGTTTTGTCCTCTATTTTCAGATTAGGAAAGGTAATTACCAAGAGGGGCAAAATTCCAATCACAAGGCAAACCAGCTGTAAAAATAATACGCCTTGGACGTGAATCCAGTCGATAAATACTGCTCCAAGCAAGGGTCCCAAAACTCTCGCCATACCGCTTAAAAAACTCATTAAACCATTAGCTCGACCCCGATTTTGTTTTGATACAAGTAAGCTAATGGAAGCAAACAGGGCTGTGGTTTGAAAAGCGGCACAAGTCGCTTCAAGGGCATTAAAAACATAGACATGCCAGGGTTCTAGCTGACCATATAGTACTAATAAACCTAGAGCAAAAATCCCCAACGTAGCACAAAGATCGCTAATGACCATAATCCACCGGCGGTTCCAGCGGTCTGTTACAATTCCAACCACAGGAGCGAGCAACACGAAGGGAAGGGTGGCAAAAACACTAATCAAAGCAAATTGAATGGCAGATTCTGTGTACTCATAAACCCAAACATTCATGGAAAAGCGGGTTATGGCAGATCCAGTAGCAGCAAAAAGTTGGCCTCCCCAAATAAACAGGAATAATCCCATGTCCTGGATCACTTTGAGAAAGGAGGATTGTTCTGATGAGATATTATTCATCCGTTAGAATACTACTAGAGGAGATTAAACTTTTAAGAAACAAGGGAACAGGGAACAGGGAACAGGGAACAGGGAACAGGTAATAGGTAATAGGTAATAGGTAATAGGTAATAAGTAATAGGTAATAGGTAATAAGTAATAGGTAATAGGTAATAGGTAATAGGTAACAGGTAATAGGTAACAGTGATCAGATTTGACTGTTTCAGTACTGAAATTGATTGTTCCTAGTTTGGTTATTCAGTATTTATGTACTGGTGCAAGATCTGAGTTAAAGACTTTGAAGTCAAAAATTCAGTATAGCGCTACGCACATCTGTTAGGACATCTTTAAATCCTGAAATCCTTTGACAGCAATCTGTTCCCAGATCCGCTGTTCCCAGATCCGCTGTTCCCTATTCCCTATTCCCTAGCGCGTAGCGCTATATTTTTGCAGTTAGTGTAGCAGTTAACAAGGCTTTTAGCTTCTCTGAGATACTGTTCCAACTGCTCAGGGGTTAACTGAGGTTGGGTTCGCTGTAAATTTTCCCAAGATAAGGCTGTGCTTGACTGAGAATCTTGTGTAAATACCTTCAAGATTTGACTGAGGTTGTTATGGGGTAAATCGCAGAAATCAAAAATTTGCTTAATCACAGAGTTGGGAGTTGCAATTAAATCCTCAAAATTGATGATAAACGGAGGATAACCCTGCTGGTGCAGCCTTTGAAGACATTCTAGAACTGAAAGCCAAGTTACGGTTAATATTTCAATATAGGACAAGGGACGATTTGGCTCTGGAAAACGGGCAATTAAAGAAACGAGGTTGCCCACCGCTTTCTGCATTGATTCTAGAGACTCAGGAGTATCTGGAATCTCGCCGATAGAAGCTCGTAATGAGGAACGAATCCAAGTTTCAATCTGTCGATATAAAAACAGTATTTTGGCTTGAGGAAAGTTGTTAGCCAATAAATCAGCCAGCTCTATTCCGTAACTGCGCAATTTAATTACCCAGCGGCGATCGCTAATTTTAGGAGTGGATTGACGACAGATAAGTTTGGTACAACTTACTAATAATTTGCTAATTTGAGCATCGTTATTGCCATTCCATTGACGCTGGCGCACCAACTGAGAATAAACATCCGGCTCAGAAAAAACAGTGATATTTTTGAGTTGATTCAAAGCTGAACTGAGCAGCGTTGAGCCACAGCGACCGACTGAATAAATTAAGATTAACTGTTGGCTATCGAAATCAATTTGATCAGCAATATCATGTAACCTATCATAGGATAAGGTAACTAAACGAACCGCTTGCTGGTATTGGGCTGAGTAATAAAAGGGAAAATCTGAAAGGACAACATCCTCTGGTGTTTCTACCAAAATGACGCGCCTCTCATCAGGGTCTAAACAGTAGAGACTGATATGAGGATTCTTCAGCAGGGTTTCTACAGCAATATCTTCACCTTCATCAAATTCAAAATCTGTGGGAGCGGCAATTCCTAAAGGATGGATTTTTGTTTTACGATTAATCTTATGAATTTTAGCATTCATCCGCAATTTCAGAAGGAAAGGAACGGGTTAATTTGCCTTTGAGGCGATCAGCTAATCTTAATGCCAGGGCGACTAGGGTTAAGGTCGGATTTGCTGTACCTGCTGTCGGGTAGACAGAAGAGCCAGCGATATATAAGTTATCAATCCCAAAGACCTGACAATCAGAATCAACCACCCCTGTTTCTGGGCGATCGCTCATGCGAGTTGTCCCCATATGATGCCAACCGCCCCGCATCACATCCGGAAAAGGCGGCCAACCTGAGTCCGTTTGATTTAGCCAATCAAAATACTGCAATCGTCCAAGTTCTAGGCGTCCTAATTCCTGTCCAAAGAAAGTATTAGCCACTTCAATGCTATGGCGATCTAGGTCGGTTAACTGCCAGTTTAACTGCACTTTGGGTAGCCCCAGTTCATCTTTCTCCTCGCTTAAGCTCACGCGGGATTCTGGGTTAGGGGCTTGTTCGATGCGCGAAAAAACAATCAGTTGATCCATTGAGGAGGGAGTTTCATTGCTGAGTAAGGTTTGATAGGAATCCATTTTAGTTGGGTACAAACTTGCTGTTAAGGCATCCAGATAAAGCTGCATTTCCGGTCTTAAACCGCCCTGAGCCTGTAGCTGTTCAAAATAATCAACCCCGAAATAATCGCTCTCGATTAAATCTAAGGTAAAGTTCAAAATTTGCTCATTTTCTTGAGTCCCTTCACTAGGTATTAAATGCACTTTAGGAGCATTTAATTCATAAGAAATGTACCTTTTCCAGGGGAGATTGGCACGTACCCAGGCTTGAGCCGACGCAATATGGAGATGTTCCATGAAAAAGCGCCCTACTAGATCATAGTGATTTCCAAGTCCTTGAGGTATCGTTTGATTCGACAGCAGCAGTAAACGGGCATTTTCAATCCCTCCACAGGCTAGAACATAAAATCGAGCTTGGACATAGTGTTCTCGTTGATTGAAGCAGCGAACTCGAAGTCCAGTAACTGTGTTTGCCTGGGGAACTGTCTCAATGGCAGTAACATTGGCATGAGTCCAGAGGATAATGTTATTCGCCTGAAGAATTTCTGAACGATAGACTTGGCCAAAGCGGGTCGGTGGACTTAATTGAAAAATTTTGTAGGTGAGTTTTGATTCATCAATGGGCAACCGCTCTAATTCTGGATCGTGGAATTCCCAAAACCCCATCTCATAGTCAGGAGAGGGAAGCTGGCACAACTGATGGGCACGGTTATAGTAAGGTACTAAGTCGTGATAACGGATTGGCCAACCACTGTAGGGAACCCAAGGGCGCGGTTGAAAATCGATCGCATCCAGGGGAGCACACATCCCCCCCCAGTGATTTGTAGTTCCCCCAAAATAGCGTAGGCGGCAGCTATCGAGGGGAAAATAGGGCAAGCCGATATTCTCCCCTTCATAGAGGGCTTGGGTTTGAATATCCCCATCAAATCCACCGCTTTCGAGGAGCAGCACCTTGACTGAAGAGTTAATCAACTCGCGGGCAATAGTAATTCCGGCTGCTCCAGCTCCGATAATACAGAGATCTACGGTTGTCTGGGTATGGTTTTCTAAGGTTCTGGCATCAAGATACATGGCTGGATAAATGGATGAAGCCTCAGTTGATTGTTTGTTGTTTTTCGCAGCAGGCTAAGGCACAAAGTTGAGCTTCTGTCTTTGATAAGATCCAGCCTTCAACTTGAACGGTGTTCTTTTGGGCAAAATCTGTTCTGATTTGGTTTCGTAGCCAGTTAAAGCGATCGCTTTGGCTATCAGGCAGGAGAAAGTCTTTGGTGATCGCCTGACGCAACTGTTCTAGTGGGCCAAGCTCAGGATACTGTTGGAGATATCCCCGCCCGATCCCTTGACAGTGTTGTAGATGGGGAAACTGTCCTAGAAACGCTGTTAAAGGCTGAGTTTCTAAGGTAGACCTTGGTTGTGCTACAGCAAAGCAATCCCCAGCTACAAAAGCCAGGGGCAGGCTTGAACACAACTTAATCACCTGGCGACGTTTAATAGTCATCTTTGCTTTAGATTCAAACAGGGATAGGCTGAAATTTCACAGCTAATCAAGCTGTTTCTGTTGTTTCTGTTTGGCTTCAAATCCTTGATTGTAATACTCGTGGGTAAGAATAGGGGGATATTTGGGCTTTTCGTTAGGGGCTAAATAGGATTCGAGACAAGTAATTTCAGCATTTTCATTGGGGGCAGGGAATAACCCAAAGGAGTATCTTTCCCGAGTAGTGTTTCGTGCTGTAGCTAGGGAGACGCGATGCATAGTTCCTGGATATTTATCATTAGTCCAGCGGGACATGATGTTTCCCAAGACAATTAACGGAATATTCTGAATCGGTTGTACGGCAACCCAGTCTCCAGTTTGAGTATAGACTTCTAGCCCACCCACTTCATCCTGAAACAAGAAGCTAAGGCTGCCATAATCAATGTGTTCAGTGTTACGCATCGGCACAGATTCTTGGGTTGGGGCAAGGGGTGGATAGTGGTGTAAAAGCATACTATCATTACGCTGGGAATGAAGATCTTTAAAGTAATTTTGGGGAGCATCCAAGGCCATCGCCAAAGCCAAAAATATGTTATCCATTGTGTCTTGAAAGTTTCCATAGGCTTGGGAAAGAGAGTTACAAAACTCTGGGTGTTCCTCAAACCATTGACTTCGTTGATCCTGCACTCCTACACTTGGGCTTTGTAAATTCTCTTGAGTTATACTTAGTTTTTCACTGGTAATCTTCCCGTCCGCCCGCTTAACGATATAGCCATGATATGACCCATCTGGGGGAATCAGTAATTGTTCTTTTTCCGATGAGGGCAGAGCAAAAAAATATTTGCATAGGGTAAATACTTGTGCTACTGCTGTGAGGGAAACCGCAGTATTACTTAGATAAAAGCATCCTACATGCTGCATTGCTCGCTCCAGCTTGGCAGCAACTGCTTTCTGGCTACTAGAATCCCCTGTTATAAAGGGTTGAAAATCGATAACTGGAATCGAATTTGAGGCGTTCGCGGCAGAGCATTCATTTGCTACTAAGTTCATGGTCAGAGGATCCTTAAGCTTGAGATAGTTTCCATTGGTGTACGTTCCCAAGGGTATGTTGTCACCCAGAGTGTTTGCTCTGTTGAATGCGATCGCTCTTTATCCTATAGGAATATGCAGAACTTGAACAGCCCGCCTCAGAGTTTTTTCTGCCCTCGTATCATACCGTGTAGTTCTAGCAGGGTCTTGATGTGCAGCGAGTTTTTGGAGCGAGTAGGGTCGAAGGGCCTGTTGCCACAACCGCACTCCCTTCCGAACCGTGCGTCGGATCTGGTTGACTTACAAAACTCTGAAATGGCTTACTGGTACGTTGGGATTTTGAACTCTAACTAAGGACGCAAATACTATCACAATTAATGGACAAAGAAAAGACAAATTACCAATTACCAAAGCACTAACTATTCCCAATCCCTTGACCTCCCAACCAACCCGTTGTCCAAGCACTCTGAAAATTAAATCCCCCAGTAATTCCATCAATATCGAGAATTTCCCCAGCAAAGTAAAGACCTGGACATTGGCGGCTTTCCATAGTCTTGAAATTCACCTCTTTGAGACTAACACCACCACAAGTGACAAACTCTTCCTTAAAAACCCCTTTACCTTGAATCAAATACCTTCCCTGAGTCAGTTCTTGAACTAACTGATGTACGGTTTTTTTCGATAACTCAGCCCAACGGTTTTCTGTACCCACTCCCACACTAGTGACTAAGCTCACCCAAAGGCGCTTTGGGATAGGAATGGGACAACTAGTAGTAATGAAGCGTCGAGGTAACTGGGATTTAACATCGAGGAGTAATTTCCGCAACCGGTCTGGATTGTAATCAGGAAGCCAATTCACCAACAAGGGCATTTGATAATGGTGTTCGTGCAATACTCTAGCCCCCCAAGCAGAAAGCTTCAGTACCGCTGGACCACTTAAACCCCAGTGGGTAATTAGCAATGGTCCCGTTTGGTCCTTCAAGGTTTTACCAGCATCTGGTAATTTGAGGCAGACCTGTTTAACACTAACCCCAGCTAAATCCTGTAAACGGGAGTCTGGGATATTAAAGGTGAATAGAGAAGGAACCGGGGTTTCGATGGTATGACCTAAGGCTTTTGCCCAACGGTAGCCTAGGGGATTGCTACCAGTAGCAACCAAAACGCGATCGCATTTTATAGTCTCACCATTCCTCAACCCAATCTCAAATCCTCCTGGGGTCGGGTGTGGCGTGTCAGGAGTTGGGTGTTGGGAAGATTGCCGAGAGATCCACTTAACCGGATTACTAGTGCGAATCTTCACCCCTGCCCTCTTAGCCACTTGTAAGAGACAATCAACAATCGTTTCGGAACTATCAGTAATCGGAAACATCCTGCCATCAGGCTCAGTTTTCAGCTCAACACCGTGAGCACCAAACCAAGCAATGGTATCCTTCGGTTGAAAGCGGGTGTAAGCCCCTCGCAATGCTTTGCTTCCCCTCGGGTAAGCTTGCACCAACTGGGCTGGGTCAAAACAAGCATGAGTAACATTACAGCGTCCACCACCAGAGATGCGCACCTTCGATAATGGCTGGCGTGAGGCTTCTAGGAGAGTGACATTGGTATGGGGATGAGTAGTGGCACAGGTAATTGCCCCAAAAAAACCAGCGGCTCCACAGGAACATCGCTGCTTTATGTGAATTATTGTCTTTGGCTGGTCGAAGTCCCCCAGGCTTAGAATTTTCCTGACAATTAGAGTAAACCATAGTTTGATTTTCATGGGTCGAATGGTAAAGCTATTCGAGTCCTCAGGTTCTTCGAAAGCGGATATTGTCCGCTAACAATGACTCATATCTCACTGTTTGTTCATTTGCCAACCCACTTTGAGATTTGCGATCGCACTTTGAGATTCGTGATCGCACTTTGAGATTCGCGATCGCATTTTGAGATTCGCGATCCCAGTCTTGGGAAACCCCAATATCTCCTTCAACCCTTAGGTCGTAGCTTTTTGACATTGTGATTCCGAATGGCTCACCAAGGGTGAGCGAACGGTGAGTCATAAGAGCCAATATAGCAATTCCTTAATAGGTCGTGGGAATTTCTGAAATTCGATCCTTGCTCTACCTGGGTTTTAGCCGATCACTTATTACATCCTATTGATGTAATAGGATTGCTACATACACCCAAGTGTTCAATTTGGCTTCTCCGTTGTCAATAGAGCATCTTTATTGCGGTGAGCAGTTACGCCTGTTGAAAACTGACCAGTGGAGGTGGGGAACAGGGAATAGGGGATAGGGAACAGGGAATAGGGAATAGTGATAAAATTTGATATCATGTTACCCATGTTACCATGGAAGATATGACAATCTCTTCTACAACCGGGGTCGCTTAAGGGGGTTTAGTATAATATTACAATCGAACAAATACGGGAAAAACTCGAATGGTAAGGATTCAGGTGGGTGAGAAGGGGGGTTGACAGAGGCTAGCCACTGTTGACGATTTTATCCAAATATCTGGCAGTATCTCCAAAAATATGTTAGACTTTGATTAGTTTTCTAGTGTCATTGAAAAGATTCTGAAAATTGAATTGAAGCCGAAAACCAAAGCAAACCATGATAGTGGTTGCGTTTTCTATTAAACACAGATTTATGCGCCTTGAGCGGAACAAAACCGATCTTGGCCTTGGGAGATACCCCCTGGCTGCGAGATCAGCTTGCATTAGTGGGCTAAAATCTGCAAAGTAGATTTTGGTAGCTAAAAAGTATCGGAGACTAGGATAGGAGAAAAGTTGTGATCATAAAAAAGCCAGTGCATCCAAGACATACAGAAGAAGAACTCAACCAATTGTCTACAGAAGAATTGGTTAAGATAATCAAGGCACTTGAAACAGAGGTGGCACGGCTGAGTGTAATCCTAGGTAAGGACAGCCAAACATCATCAAAACCCCCATCAACGGACATAATCAAGCGTCTCAGAGAAAAAGAAAGTACTCGAAGAAACTCCACAGGGACAGCAAAAGCGGAAACTTCGAGGACAACCAGGTCATCAAGGAAAAACTCGTTTTGGGTTTGGCAGGGTAGACAGAATAGAAGTGCTCCATCCAGAGATCTGTACTCACTGGGTCGGAACTCACTTTCATGGGTGTGCCGAGAAAATAGAAAAGCACCAAGTAGCGCAGTTGGTAGCCCAACCAATTGAAGTAGTGGAGTATCATCGTCTGAGCCGTAAATGCCTTCAGTGTGGGGAAGTAAGTCAGGCAAACTGGAGTCAGGAAATCGTACCAGGACAAGACCTAGGAGTGAGACTGCAAGCACTGATCGGTTGGTTAGGGAACTATGCCCACATGCCCTATGCCAAGATCCAGGAGTTGATTTAGCAGATGGGTGAAGTAGAGATTGGAGTCGGAACCAAAGGGGCCACCAACGTGCCTAGTAGCCCAAGCCATAGAACAGCCGGTACTAGAACTGGAAAATTGGGTAAAAATAGAACAACCCAATGTCCATGTCGATGAAACCCCTTGGGGGGTCATTGGGGTAAAGGAATGGTTATGGCTAGTCGCCAACCAGGATTTTTGCCTATTTAGAGCAGCAGATACACGTTCACGAAAAGAACTAGAGTCACTGCTAGGAGATAAGTATGGTGGAGTTCGAGCGCAGCGACGAAAAGCGTGTATACTAACTAATGGTTACCCTGTAGTAGCCCAACAAAAGTGCTTGGCACATATGCGCAGGCATTTCAAGGGTTTAATTAAATGTCCTGGATTACACAATGAGAGTATTGGCAAAGCATTTATTAGTCTGCAAGATGTGCGCTTTTGAGCATTATCACTTATGGCAAACCCAGGCTGATCATAAAGCTTACGAATTATGGGCCAAGGAATTCAAATCCAAATTAAGTAAAGCTTTCAATAAATGGATACCGCAAGCGGGAGCAAGAGCTTTGAGGCTTTTAAATAATCTCCAAAACAAGTTTGATCAGTGGTGGTATTTTCGCCATGCATCCAGAAGTACCTCCTGACAACAATTTGGCAGAACGTTGTCATTGATTGGCTGTTACAAAGCGTAAGGGAGCGCGGAGGTTCTCGCTCCTTGGAAAGATTTGAAAACACCGCCAGACTTTTGACTGTTGTGCAAACCTGTCGTTCTCAGCAACGTTGTGTCGTCAACTTTTTTGCTGAAGCATTACGTGCCCACATCGGTCGTGACATGGGTTTTCCTTAACTTATCCCTATTTTTACGACCTGAATCCTTACCTCGAATGTTATTTCGAGACACCTGTATTGGAGTAAAAGTTATATTTTCTAAAATTTGTTGAGCAAAAAGTTTAAGCATTTCAAGCTCTTATAAAACAGGAGATTTATGACAGTAATCGAGAATCTTTTATCTGATCTCAGTCGTTTGGGAATAAAGCTATGGCTTGAATATAGTGATTCAACTCAAGCACCTAGGTTAAAATGTAGAGCTCCAGAAGGAGCTTTGAATCCAGCCTTACGAGATCAGTTGCAACAGCATAAAATAGCAATAATTGAGACTCTACAACAGTGGGATAAATATAAGAATCAAGCAGTTGAAACTATAGTAAAAGTTCCTCGTGAAGGAAACTATAGTCTCTCCTTTGCTCAAGAAAGACTGTGGTTTCTAAATCAGCTTAATCCTGGTGATACTAACTACAATGTGGTTCATAATTTTCGAATTTCAGGAATACTCAATGTTTCAATACTTGAACAAAGTTTAAATGAGATTATTCGCCGTCATGAAGTACTACGAACCACATTTTTCATAAAAAAAGGGATCCCAATACAAGCAATTGCACCTGGTTTAAATCTGATCTTATCAGTTGTTGATTTACAATCGCTACCTAGCCAAGAGCAGTTGACTCAAACAGAACAATTCATTCAGGCAGAAAGTCAATATGCTTTTGACCTATCTCAAGAGATATTATTGCGAGCCACAGTGCTTCATCTGTCAGAGCATTTGCATATCTTACTATTAACTTTTCATCATATTATTACAGATGGCTGGTCTACAAAAGTTTTGTTGCGAGAACTCGGAAGTCTTTATACGGCTTTTTTGAATGGTGAGTCTTCACCATTACCTGAGTTACCAATTCAATATATAGACTTTGCCCACTGGCAGCGACAATGCTTATCAAAAGAACGATTGGCAAATCTGGTGGAGTATTGGAGACATCAATTAGCTGGTGCACCACCTTTGCTGGATTTACCTACTGATCATTCTCGCCCTCCAGTGCAAACCTTTCGAGGTGCGACTCAGCTTTTTGACTTCAGTAAAGACCTGACGCAACAAATTAAAGAACTGGGTTACCAAGCCGGAACAACACTATTCATGACATTGTTGACGGCTTTTATGGCCTTGCTCAGCCGTTACAGTAACCAGGAAGATATTATAGTGGGCACCCCAATCGCAGGTCGCAATCATCCTGAACTTGATTCGATGATCGGCTTTTTTGTCAATACGTTAGTGTTGCGGGTTGATCTCTCTGGTAATCCAAGCTTCCGAGAATTAATGGATCGGACACGACAGGTAACGTTAGACGCTTATTCCCATCAAGATTTGCAGTTCGAGAAGCTTGTGGAAGAGCTACAACCCGAACGAAACCCTGGTTACAATCCGCTGTTTCAAGTGATGTTTGTTCTACAGGAGAATGAGGTTGATGAGTGGAAGTTTTCGGATTTAACCCTGACTCCTTTACAAACGGAAAGGGTCACGGCCAAGTTTGATTTAACCTTATGTCTTGAAAATCGGGAATCTGGGCTGAGAGGGAAGTTAGAATACAGCACGGATTTGTTTGATCAGGACACTGCTGCTCGAATGATTGGGCATTTTCAAACGCTCCTTGCCGCAATTGTCAGAAATCCTGATCAATCGATCTGTCACCTGCCGCTTTTAAGTCTTGAGGAATCCTATCAACTCCTAGTTGCTTGGAATCAAACCCAAATGGATTCTCTGTGTGACATTTCTGTTCATTCACAGGTTCTAACTCTGTTAGAGCAGCAGGTATCTCAGCATCCAGATGCTATAGCTGTCCAGTTTCAACAGCAAACGCTCACTTATCAAGCATTGCATGATCGGGCTAATCAACTCGCTCATTATCTCCAAAGTCTTGGGGTTGGTCCAGAAGTTGTCGTAGGTCTTTGTGTCGAACGGTCTATAGAGCTAGTTGTGGGTTTTCTTGGCATCCTTAAAGCAGGTGGAGCCTATCTCCCTCTTGATCCGACCTATCCCCAAGAACGACTCACTTATATGCTTGCAGATGCACAAGTTTCAGTGCTTGTGACTCAGCCCACTCTACTGACTAGACTTCCATCTCACCCAGCACAAGTGGTGATGTTAGAGAGCGACTCTGCTATTTTTGCTAACCAACCTGTGACAGCACCAATCTCTGCCATTACTGCAGAGACGCTAGCCTATGTAATCTATACTTCTGGCTCTACCGGACGACCCAAAGGAGTAATGGTCACACATCGGGGGTTAAGCAATCTAGCAGCAACTCTGATTGCGACCTTTAAAGTCAACCCCCACAGTCGGGTTCTTCAATTTACCTCCTTGAGTTTTGATGTTTCAATCTCAGAAATCTTGATGGTTTTAAGTTCTGGGGCTTGCTTATGCTTGAATCCATCAGAATCTTTGCTTCCGAGTTTAGATTTAGTGCAACTTCTCCAGCAGCAGGCAATTACGCATTTGGCATTACCTGCATCTGCCCTAGCGACTTTACCGCTCATGCCAATCCCCAGTTTACAAGTGCTGATTGTAGGAGGGGAAGCCTGTCCTGTTCCGTTGATGCAAGAGTGGGCTAAGGGTCGGGAATTTTTTAATGCTTACGGCCCAACAGAGGCGAGTGTGTATACGACTATCGCCCTTTGTCAACCAGAGGACCCTATCATTACACTCGGTCGCCCCATTCCCAATGTCAACGTTTATATTCTAGATCCCTATGGTCAGCCGGTTCCGATCGGTATTCCTGGCGAGTTGTATATTGGGGGGATCGGTCTTGCACGAGGTTATCTCAACCGTCCTGATCTGACCCAGGCAACATTTGCCGCAATGCCTCACAGCTTAAAGAGGCTGCACGAGGATTTTGGCAAGGCTTTACCTGCAAACTCTCTAGCCAATCGTTTATACAAAACGGGTGATCGGGTGCGTTATCTTGCTGATGGCAGAATTGAGTTTTTAGGACGGATTGATCACCAAGTTAAGTTGCGCGGATTCCGGATCGAGCTCGGAGAGATCAGTGCAACCCTGGAACAACATCCAGCCATTCAGACTGCAATTGCCTTGTTGAGACCAGATCAACGTGGCGAACAACAATTGGTCGCCTATGCAGTTTTGCACAGTGGGAGTGATCAGCCTTCTGCTCCTGAACTGCGGAGGTTTTTGCGAGGACTATTGCCTCACTATATGGTGCCAATGGCGATCATTTTGCTGTCAGAATTCCCCCTGACCCCCAATGGCAAGATCAACCGTGCTGCTTTGCCTGCTCCTGATTTGCAACACCTACAACAAGCTACCTTTGTTCCGCCTCGCAGTCCGGTTGAAATTGTTATTGCCAATATCATCGCCTCGGCATTGGGTTTAGAACAGGTGGGTCTGCAGGATGATTTCTTTGAACTGGGAGGCCATTCGTTATTAGCGACTCAGGTTATCTCTCGAATTCGTCAAAGTTTTGGGGTTGAGATCCCACTGATCACTCTATTTGAGCAACCCAGGTTAATAGACCTTGCTCAGGCTGTGAACTCTGTTCAGAAGAAAGATTTTTCTCCCTTACCTCCTATTCAGCCGATCGATCGCAACCCCTTAAGCGACCCCAAATCATTTCCCCTGTCATTTGCCCAACAACGGCTCTGGTTCCTCAATCGTCTTGAAGGGGTCAATACAACAAGCTATAACACGGGTAGAACTTTTCAGTTAACTGGGAATTTGAATCGACCCGCACTACAACAAAGTCTGCAAGCCCTCATCGAACGTCATGAAAGCCTACGCACTACCTTCCCCATTGATCGTCAAGGTATTCCCTGTCAACGGATTAATGAGCCTGGAACGATAACATTACCCGTGATTGAGTTGGAAGCAGGAGCACAAGAAGCCGAGATTAAAGAGCTAATTAAAGTAGAAAGTCAACAACCCTTTGATCTGACTCACAACAGGCTCATTCGCTTCAAACTGCTGCAATCGTCGCCTACTGATCATATTTTGATGGTCACGATACACCACATTATTTGTGATGGTTGGTCGATCGGGGTATTCCAACAAGAGCTACTCCAACTGTATCAAGCTTTTTGCCAGAATCAATCTTCTCCCCTTTCCCCTTTACAGATCCAATATGCAGATTTTGCCTGTTGGCAACGGCAATGGCTAACCGATCAAGTTTTAGAGGCTGAACTCAACTATTGGAAACAACAACTGGAAGGCGCTCCCCCTCTATTAGAACTGCCCACAGACTACCCTCGACCTGCTGTGCAAACATTTCAAGGGGGGGAGGTCAGTTTTCAGGTTGATGCATCCCTGAGCCAGAATCTGAAAGCCTTCAGCCAAAAAGCAGGCGTTACCCTATTTATGACCTTGCTTACTGTCTTTAAGATATTATTATCTCGCTACTCCAGACAGACCGATATTGTGGTGGGTGCGCCCATTGCTAATCGTAATCAGGCTGAAATTGAGCCTTTGATTGGTTTTTTTGTCAATACCCTGGTATTGCGTTCCGACTTGTCCGGCAATCCTAGATTTGTGGAACTGCTTAGACAGGTTAGACAAACCACGCTAGAGGCTTACACGCATCAAGACCTACCTTTTGAGAAATTAGTAGAGGAATTACAACCGAAGCGTCGTCTTGACCATCATCCGATTATTCAGGTCATGTTTGCTTTGCAAAATGTTCCAGATGCTGATTTAGAACTACCAGACTTAGAAGTCAAGTCCCTCAGATCAGAGGTTGAGACAACCCGCGAATTTGATTTAGAAGTTTACCTTTGGGAAAAACCTCAGGGGTTGGTCGGCTCCTGTATTTACAGGGGTGATTTGTTCAAAGTTGAAACGATCCAGCGGTTATTTGAACAATTTCAGAGGTTATTGCAAGCAGTGGTGATCGATAGCAGTCAAAGGATCGATGAGTTGCCCCTTCTGACTCTTGCTGAACAACACCAGATTCTAACGCAATGGAATCAGACTCAAAGAGACTACCCTCGTAACTCCTGTATTCATCAACTATTTGAGCAACAGGTAGAACGATCAGGAGATGCCATTGCCCTAGTATTTGAAGACCAACAACTTACTTATCAGGAGCTGGATTACCAGGCCAATCAGCTTGCCGCTTACTTACGGAACTGGGGTGTCGATCCAGACGTATTGGTTGGGGTTTGCCTGGAGCGATCGCCTGACCTGATTGTGGCCATACTGGCAATTCTTAAAGCTGGGGGAGCATATGTGCCCCTTGATCCAAACTACCCCTCAGAACGTTTGGCCTTCATTGCCGAAGATACACAAATACCGATATTAATTACTCAAACAGCTTTTCGAGCCCACCTTTCGGATTCTCAGACCTGTTTCCTCATTTGTTTAGATGAAATCAACTTAAGAGAGTTTGCTGCTCAACAACCGACTAACCGGAAAGAACACGATGTCCAGCCTGATTTGAAGAGAACGTTAACAGACACCATCTCTCCTATCCTGGAAACCCAGGCTGGGACTTCTTTGAGCGGAAAATCAATCACCGCTGACAATCTTGCCTATGTGATGTATACTTCCGGTTCTACAGGTAAACCCAAAGGGGTTGCAGTTTCCCATCGGGGAGTTGTTCGTTTGGTGGTCAATTCCAACTATGTTAACATCACCGCAGCGGATACCTTTCTACAACTCGCCTCCATTGCTTTTGATGCAGCCACCTTTGAAATTTGGGGTGCGTTACTCAACGGAGCTACCTTGGTGCTCGCTCCAGCCTCTCGTTCTTCTCTGGCTGAAATTGCTTACCTCCTGCAGCATCATCACATTACGATTCTCTGGCTCACTGCTGGGCTCTTCCATCAAATGGTGGAAGAGCATCTTGAAGCTTTCTCCTCTGTTCAACAACTCTTAGCTGGAGGTGACGTTCTCTCTGTTGCTCATGTTCAAACCGTAGTTCAAGCCTTACCCAACACCCTGGTGATTAATGGCTACGGTCCAACAGAAAATACCACCTTTACCTGCTGTTACCCTGTTCGAGATCTTGATGAGATCGGCACATCAATTCCGATCGGATCTCCGATTTCAAACACTCAAGTCTATCTGTTAGATCAAACTTTTCACCCAGTTCCAGTTGGAGTACCTGGAGAGCTTTATATTGGCGGAGACGGCTTAGCACGCGAGTATCTCAAGCGTCCTGATCTGACCGCAGAACGCTTTATCGTGAATCCCTTTCTCTCTGGCAAAGTCATAGAAAAGGATGAAGGGAGAGAATCAAAAGGAACTCCCCAGATTTCAACTTCGAACACACTGTATAAAACCGGAGACTTAGCCCGATACCTTCCTGATGGCAATATTGAGTTTCTTGGACGAGTTGACCATCAAGTTAAAATTCGTGGTTTCCGCATTGAACTGGGAGAAATTGAAGCAACGATTCGGCAGAATTCAATTGTCTCTCAAACAGTTGTTACGGTGCATAGAGATGCAACCAGTCATAAAAGTTTGATTGCTTATTTAGTGCCTGACTGGCGCGGACAAGGGATTGCTGCATTACTTGCTCAGGCAGAACAGGAATTATTAGAGGATTGGCAAACCCTCTACGAAGAAATCTACAGTCCATCCACTTCAGAACCGGATGAGACAGGCTTAAATTCTAACTTGGATTTCAATATTGTAGGCTGGAATAGCAGTTATACAGGTCAGCCGATCCCAGCTATCCAAATGAGGGAATGGGTTGAGCATACCGTGTCACGAATTCAGCATTATCACCCTCAGTCAGTCTTAGAAATTGGCTGCGGAACAGGATTATTGTTAAGTCGAATTGCCCCCCATTGCAAACATTATGAAGGAACTGATTATTCCAGGGCAGCCTTAGCCTATAACCAAAATCTACAGCAAAGTAAAACGACCTTAAGTCATGTTATTTTGCATCATAAATTAGCCCATGACTTTGAAGGGATTCCTAAGCAAAAATTTGACACCGTTATACTCAATTCAGTCATTCAATACTTCCCCAGTATTCATTATCTTCTCCAGGTTTTACAAGGGGCAATAGATGTCATTATTCCTGGCACCCCCGGTCGCATTTTTGTGGGAGATATTCGGAGTTTACCCTTATTAGATAAGTTTCATACGATGGTGCAATACTTGCAAGCGGACGATTCAATGTTGTTACAGGAACTTACAACTCGATGTCAGCAGAGCTTGCAAGCGGAAGAAGAGCTTGTCATTGATCCAGATTTCTTTGTTACCTTACCTCACTATTTCCCTGAAATTAGCCATGTTGAAGTTCAACCGAAGCGAGGCAAACATCACAATGAGTTAACCCAGTTTCGTTATGATGTAACGCTCCATCTCAGCATGACTCAACCAAGGGAAAATGTAACAATTGCTTGGCAGGACTGGCAGGATGACCCAGACATGTTGACTCAAGTTCGGCGTGTGTTGTTGGAAGAACGTCCAGAATCGTTGGGTATTCGTCGTATTCCCAATGGGCGAATTCAACAGGCATTACAAGTCCAACAATGTCTGGAGCAATCGTCTCAGGAATTCAAAACCGTTAAACATCTCCGACAACATCTAATGGGTGTAATGGGTGATGGAGCACACAACAACTCCAGTGGCGTTGAGCCGGATATGTTCTGGGAATTAGCAGAAGAATTGGGCTATCAGGTGCATTTGAGTTGGTGGGAAGCCAGTTCAACAGGGTATTATGATGTAGTTTTTCTACGTGAGACTGTTCCCAAGGACCAGGATGTTGTCTCAGCTCTTCAAAAGGTTGCCTTTTGGCAAGAGCACCGAAGTCCTCTTAAGCTGAGGCAAGACTATGCCAATATCCCCCTACAAAGTAAGCTAACTTACAAACTGATTCCTGAAATACGCCAGTTTTTGCAAAACAAGTTGCCTGAGTATATGCTGCCTCAGCACTTTGTTGTCTTAGACCATTTACCTCTGACCGCCAATGGCAAAGTCGATCGCAGGGCTTTGCCAGTCCCCGATGTTATAGATGTGCATCGAGAGGGAGAATTTGTTGCACCGAGGACCCCGACTCAAGAGCTGTTAGCTGCGATTTGGCGTGAGGTTTTGCGAATTGAACAGATTAGCCTTGACGATGACTTCTTTAAGCTAGGGGGACATTCTTTATTGGCAACTCAGGTGATGTCGCGGATTCGCCATAGACTAGGAGTTGAACTGCCTTTGCAAGTGATGTTCGAGCAACCGACATTGAGGGATCTCACCCAGGCAATAGAGACTGCTCAGCAAGGGGATTTAATCTCTTTTCCTGCCATTCAGCCCGTTTCTCGTGCAACACTCTTGCCCGTTTCGTTTGCTCAGCAACGGCTTTGGTTTCTAACTCAGCTCGAAGGCATGAGCGCTGGCTATAACGTCCCCAATGCTTTCAAACTTGAGGGTGTGTTGAACCACACCGCATTGGAGCAAAGTTTTAAAGCGATCATTCATCGTCATGAGACCCTACGGACCACCTTTAAAGCTGATGATACGGGTACACCTTACCAGTATATTAATGAGGCTGGAATCTTTACCTTGCCAGTGATTGAATTACACAGCGAACACCAAGAACGCCAAGTTAAAGATCAAATTCAAGCAGAAAGCCACCAGCCCTTTGATATTAGTCAAGATCAACTGATTCGTGCCAAGTTACTGTGTCTGTCCCCCACTACCCATGTATTGCTAGTAACCATACACCACATTGTCTCAGACGGGTGGTCATTAGGGGTATTCATTCAGGAACTATCTCAACTTTATCAAGCCTTTTGTCAAGGAAAGACCTCTCCACTCTTTCCATTAACAATCCAATACGCAGACTTTGCCCAATGGCAACGGCAATGGTTAGCAGGTCAAGCCCTGACAAGCCATCTAGACTATTGGAAACAGAAACTTGATGGTGCTCCTCCCCTGTTAGAATTCCCCACAGATCATCCTCGCCCAGAGGTAGCTACCTTTGAGGGAGGAATAGAGTGGTTCTGGCTGGATTCTAGCCTGACGCAACAACTGAAGACCCTAAGCCAAAAAGCAGGTGTCACCCTGTTTATGACCTTACTGGCAGCGTTTCAAGTGTTGCTCTCGCGCTACACCAGAAAATCAGATATTGTGGTTGGATCGCCAATCGCCAACCGCAAACAGGTTGAAGTTGAATCGTTGCTGGGCTTTTTTGTCAACACCCTGGTACTGCGCTCTGATCTGTCTAACAATCCTAGCTTTGAGGCGTTATTGGCTCAGGTCAGACAAACAACCTTGGAGGCTTATCTTCACCAAGATTTGCCTTTTGAAAAACTGGTGGAAACCTTACAACCAGAACGTCACCTCAATCATCATCCTATCGTTCAGGTCATGTTTGCTTTGCAGAATGCCCTGGGTGATAAATTAGAACTCTTTGATTTGAAAGTAGAACGTCTAGGCGTAGAACTGAAGACCATTCGTGAGTTTGATTTTGAACTTGATCTTTTTGAGAATCCTGAAGGTTTGGCAGGACGGTGTACTTACAATATTGGTTTATTCAAGGCTGAAACAATTCGACGGATGTTGGGCCACTTTCAGACTCTCTTACAAGCCATTGTTGTTGATAGTACTCAAGGAATTGCAGAACTTCCCCTCCTGACTCAGGCTGAACAGCAACTGTTAGTTGCCTGGAATCAAACTCAGAAAGATTATCCTCATGATCAATGTATTCATCAATTATTCGAAGCTCAGGTTGAGCGCACATCTGATGCCATTGCTGTAATATTCGAAGCGCAGAAACTAACTTACCGGGAACTGAATGAGCGATCTAATCAGTTGGCTCATTACTTACAGCAGCAAGGTGTAGGCCCCGAAGTATTAGTTGGTATTTGTGTTGAGCGTTCCCTAGAGATGGTGGTGGGCGTGCTAGGTATTCTTAAAGCAGGAGGGGCATATGTTCCCTTAGACCCCACCTATCCGAGTGATCGAATTGCTTACATGATGGAAGATTCAGAGATTGGGCTGCTCCTCACTCAACAATGTTTGCTAAAGGAATTACCGCTTCACCGACCTCAAATCATCTGCTTGGATGTAGAAGATGACGTTTTTGCTAAATACAGCACTGATACAGTTCACAGTAAGGTCCATCCTACTAACCTTGCTTATGTCATCTATACATCAGGGTCTACTGGACAACCCAAAGGCGTAGCGATCACTCATCATTCTGTACTGAACCTGGATCAGGGATTATTGCACGCTGTTTACAGTTCTCTGACTCATAGTAAGGAGAACCTTTGCATTAGTATTAATGGTTCATATGCCTTCGACACATCGGTTAAGCAGATTCTTCAACTTTTACATGGGCACACCCTAGTCATTGTTCCAGAAAGCGATCGATACAGCGGCTCAACTCTACTGCACTATCTCAAGCAATATCAGATTGATGTTTTTGACTGTACACCCATGCAATTCACCTGGTTGATAGAAGCAGGTCTCCTTAGCACAGATGAAGTACCCCTGAGAGCCATCTTAGTAGGTGGAGAACCGATTGCCTCCTCCACTTGGCTAGCGGTTCAAAGCTGCGAGACAATTCACTGCTTTAATCTCTACGGTCCAACAGAATGTACTGTAGATGCTACGATCTGTCGTTTACAGTCCGCTCATAGTGCTGGTACTATTGGTCGCCCTATTGTGAATACGCAGGTTTATCTGTTGGATAGTCATCTACAACCTGTTCCGATAGGAATTCCTGGCGAGTTGTATATTGGAGGGGCAGGGTTAGCCCGTGGCTATTTAAATCGTCCAGAGTTGACTGCCACAAAGTTTATTGCTAATCCCTTTGGTGCTGGGCGATTGTACCAAACTGGTGACCTAGCCCGTTACTTGCCTGATGGTTCCATTGAATACCTGGGTCGCTTGGACCAACAGGTGAAAATTCGTGGTTTCCGCATTGAGTTAGGTGAAATTACAACCGTCTTAAGCCAACATCCAGATATTAGTCAGGCTGTCACCATCGCTCGTGAATCTGAGACTAGAGATCGGCAACTGATTGCCTATGTGGTAGCGAAGGATAACGTTCATGTAGATCCACCAGTCTTGCGGCAATATTTGCAGCAAAGCTTACCAGCTTATATGTTGCCCAGTTCGTTTGTGTCACTGGCAGAATTACCCTTAATGCCCAATGGCAAAATAGATCGTAAAGCACTGCCTGCGCCCAACGTTTCTGATTTGCAGCGACAGACAACTTTTGTCCCTGCTTCCACCTCCACCCAGCAACTCTTAGTAATGGTTTGGGCCGATGTTTTAGGAGTGGACCAGATTGGTCTTTATGACAACTTCTTTAACCTTGGGGGACATTCTTTGCTAGCTGTTAAGGTTATTACTCGCCTACAAGAAGCTTTGCAAATTAGTCTACCCGTTCAACTCTTATTTACCTCCAAAACACTGTTAGAGCTGGCTCAAGCTATAGATCGGATTCGAAATAGCGATCAGGATATTTCAAAACTTGGCACATCTTTTGTTGATTTAGAAGCTGAAGCCATTTTAGATCCAAACATCAAGCCTGCTAAGGCACAAATTTATCGCAACCCAGATCACATTCTTTTAACAGGAGCAACAGGTTTTGTCGGTATTTTTCTCCTGCATGAATTACTCAAACAAACTTCAGCCAAGATTTACTGTCTCATGCGGACTGGCGATCCCCTTCAGGGTTGGCAGCGCCTGCACAAGCTCCTGAAATCTTTTGGTCTTTGGCATGAAACCTATCAATCGCGAGTGGTTGTGATTAAGGGAGATCTCTCACTGCCTAAGTTTGGTCTTGAGGAATCAGAGTACGAACAGCTCAGTCATCAGGTTGAATCTATTTATCACTCTGGAGCCTGGGTCAATAGCATGTATCCATACTCTTTTTTAAGTCCGGTAAATGTTGCAGGAACCCAGGAGATTATAAAGCTAGCATGTGCCAGTCGAGTCAAACCGCTGCACCATATTTCAACCCTTGGAGTTTTTTCTGCCGGAAGTTATTCTGGACAAAACCTTATTTTTGAGGATGATCCCCTGATTCATGCCAAAGGACTCAAAGGAGGATACAGCCAGAGCAAGTGGGTAGCAGAAAAACTTGTTATGGCGGCACGAAATCGTGGATTACCCACTTCAATTTACCGACTAGGGAGAGTCTTTAGCCATTGCCAGACAGGCATCATGAACATGCAGGACTTCCTTTGCATTTTCCTGAGAGGTTGTATCCAGTTTGGCAAATATCCCGACAGTGATCAGATGGTAGACCGATTGACTCCTGTAGATTACGTAAGTAAAGCAATTGTTCATCTATCTTTGAAAGGTCAGCTGGGTAAAGTTTTCCATATCAATAATCCTGAAACCGTAAATCTACAAACATTGTTTGAGTGGATCAAGGCTTTTGGCTATCCTTTAGAAGCTATCCCCTATTCAGAGTGGCGAACTCAATTTACACAACTAGAAATTTCTCAAGCGAGTAATAACAGTCTATATTCGTTATTTCCTGCGTTCTCACCCTATAATCCTCCTTATACAGGCAAGGTGCTGAGATTTGACTATCAAAATTTGACTAATGGTTTAGCTCAAAGTAATATTCAGTTGGAATCCATCAACCAGGCATATCTCAACCTCTTTCTATCTTTTCTAATTCAAGAGAATTACCTTGATGCTCCGGCAAGGTTGTGAGAACTCTTTCAAATTTGCCAGGTAGGGTTTGTCACAGTAAAAGAATCTTCCTTTTTCTATCTCTCTTGCTTATAAAAACTGCAAATTGTTCGGGCAGTGATGTACTGATAAATCAAATGACTGATATAAAGCAATCACGCATTAATGGTAGCAGCTTTCCCATCATTAACGCTTTCACGAAGCAATTTACTGCCCTAGAGGGTATGGAAATCTTCAGCTTCATCTGGCTCAGCCAGGTCGTTTCTCTACTTGGCTCCAGGCTTACCAGTTTTGCCATCAGCATCTGGGTTTATTCACACACGGATTCTGTCACCCTGTTTTCATTGCCTATTTTATCTACTTTGCTGCCTACTATTCTCATCAGTCCCATTGCTGGAGTTTATATCGATCGCTGGAATCGCCGATGGACAATGATAATCAGTGATTTCTGTGCTGGCTTGTCTACCTTGATAGTAGCTTGGTTATATGTCACAGGCCATCTAGAACTTTGGCATATTTGCCTGACTAATGCGTTACGATCTAGCCTTAGCAGCTTTCAAGGATTAGCCTATCTTACCAGCATTAGCCTCCTGGTTCCCAAAGATAAGCTTACCCGTGCCAATGGTATGGTGCAAACTGGACAAGCCGTCACAGATTTAGTGGGGCCTGGTCTGGCTGCATCCCTACTAGGTATTATTCAGTTTCAAGGCATTGTGGTAATCGACTTTGTCACTTTGCTACTTGCACTACTAGCCCTATTTATTGTCAGATTTCCTGAGATTACATCTGAAACTAAGCAAGAGACTCAGCATGAGCCATTTATACAACAACTACTGTTTGGCTGGAGTTACTGTAGGCAGCGATCTGGTCTTTTATGGCTGATCCTTCTATTAACTCTATGTAACTTTTTGGTAGGAGCAACTTCTGTTCTAGATGCTCCCTTAATTCTTTCTTTCACATCAGTAATGACTTTTGGTGTAATCATGTCCTGCGCAAATATTGGTTTGTTTGTGGGAGGTTTAATTGTAATTGTCAGAGGGGGAAAAAGTCAAATATCTACTGTTTTTATCGGCATAGCTTTAACTAGCTTCTTTATTTTACTTGCGGGTCTTCGTCCGTCTATTCTTCTAATCTCCATCGCAAATTTTTGCTGGCTTCTGCCAATCCCGTTAGTCAATAGCACCATTTTGAGTATTTTCCAGCGTAAGGTAGCTTACGATGTTCAAGGACGTGTCTTTGCTTTGTTAAGATCAGTCCCCCGATCTGCAGTTCCTCTCTCTTATCTTTTTGCCAGTTCCCTAGCAGATCGTTACTTTGAACCTTTTATGAGACAAGATAGTTCATTTGCAATAATCATTGGTCAAGCTATTGGAACAGGTCCTGGGCGAGGTATTGGTTTACTCTATATTTTTATGGGTACTCTGATGCTTTTAGCTACTGGCTTAGCCTATTGTTTCCCTCGGTTGAGATACCTTGAAGATGAATTACCTGATGTGATTGGTAATTAGTTCCCATAAGTCATTTCTGAGATTGAAGAAAAATGAACGTTTTTTTGAGCCAAGCAGGATTGATTGAGGAGTTCCAAAGTTGCTGAAACGGATAGAGATTTTGATATACTAAGGTGATAAAAAGATGATGTGGCTGGCTACTAATTTCAAGGGGAAAATTTGGATCATCAATACCCGTTGCTGGATATTCATCATATTGGCAGTATTGGGTTCCAAATAAGTAATCCCAGAGGAACAATACTGAACCAAAGTTTCGATCTCGATGGTGTGGTTCAATCGAATGGTGTATGCGATGAGACTGAGGGGTAATGATTACGTGCTTAAGCCAACCATAATTGAGCTTGAGATTGGAATGATAGATGCGTAGATACCACTGTTGAATCACCCTAAATAGAATGATCGAGGGTAAGGAGATGCCGATAGCACGCATAGGCACAGTGACAATAGTGTAGGTGATTAATGTATCAATTACATGAAAGCGGAGACCACAGAAGAGATTCAGTTCAGTTTGGGAGTGATGGACAGCGTGAAAATACCAAAAGGCTGGAATATGATGGCGCAGAATGTGCGAAAACCAAATGAGGAAGTCGCTGAGCAGGATACTACACAATATTAAGATCGGCGGTGACAGTATAGCGGCAAGATCGAAGATGGGGAAGCCTGTTACTTGGGCAAAGGTGTCTAGTACTGATAAGTAAGGTCCCAACAGAAAAATGTTGACCATCAAGTCATATAACAACCAGAGGCAATCTTGCCAGAATCCAACCGATAAGAGGGGTTGTTGGCGTGCGGGTAGCCAGATCTCGATCAATAAGACTGTTGGGACAACCCCGTAGAACCATGGATTGAAGAGAATGTCGTGGTTAAAAGTCGCGAGAGCTTGTTGGATCAGGGCACTGATGTAGTTGAGGTCACTCCAGGCGATCAAAAGTTTTACCAGGAAACCAACAATCACCAGTTTGAGACAGAGTGTAGCGATATTCTTAAAACTTTGCCATAAGAGTTGCTTACCAGATAGTAATAAAGTTAACATGCGAATAACTGAGTAAGTTGTGTAGAATAAGCTTTGTAGATTACCATTGACTTGATCTATTAATAGAGTATACCATAATCTCTCAAGTTTGCTTTCCTGCAAGGATCCTGCCTCAATTCTTATGGCAAGTGGAATATGCGGTATCTTTCTTGATATCTCTTTAGTCCTAGCCTTTCTAAGACGATCGTCAAAGGTATTTCTAATTGTCTCCTTAATAACATCAGAGTAATCGATCTATGACTCAACTTAGAAAAAGTGCTGACATTAAACATTCTATCGTGATTTCGGATACTACACTTCGAGATGGTGAGCAGACTTTTGGTATCGTCTTTAGTAACGAGGAAAAGCTGGAAATTGCGAGGCAACTTGATAAGCTGGGGATTCAGGAGTTAGAGGTAGGGTTTCCGGCTCAAGAGGGGAGTGAGCAAGCTTATCTGCAAGAACTGATTGCTAGTAAGACGAATGGGGATATAACAGCTCGGATCCTAGGTTGGCATCGACCGTTCCGTGAAGAACTCTCCTGGTCAGTTAAGTTAGGCTTAGATGGTTGCTGCTCTTCTACTCCAATCACTAACTATATGATTGAGAGCATACTGAAATCTACACCTAGCCAGATTTTACAGGCGCAACAAAATGCTCTAACTTTTATTAAACAGAATGGCTTGTATGCGGTTTCTGACTTTCAGGATGCTTTTAATGCTGATCGCTCATTTTTATTTGAGATGATCCAGATGTCAGAAGAAACAGGTGCAGATCGAGTACGGCTCTGCGATACCGTAGGTCGCACTGATCCCTTCATGATCTTCGATATCATCACGGATATTCTCAATAACTCGGAAATCGATGTGGAACTCCATGCCCATAACGATCTGGGTATGGCGGTTGCCAACTGTGTGGCTGCGATCAAAGCATTTGATCTCTGGTATGAGGCCCAAAAAGAACGACCAAGCCGGAAGCTCTATTTAACCACTACAGTGAATGGAATTGGTGAGCGAGCTGGGAACACTGATTTGGCTACATTAGTGGGTGCGTTGAAAATTGGGCTAAATATAAATGTATCTGTACAGGAATCGAGACTCTCCAGCGTTTGTGATTATGTCTCGCAAGCAAGTAGTCGCCCGATCCCGATTAATGCACCAGTAGTAGGTCCCAATATTTGGTCTCATTCCTCAGGTATTCATGTAGATGGTGTGTTGAAAAGCCCTGCAAATTACGAGCTGATAAGCCCTGAATTTGTTGGCAAAACTAACACTGCTCGACGTTTAGGGATCAATAAACATTCTGGCAAACGGGCTGTCCAGCATAAATTTGCTGGGTTGGGCATACCGTTGACTGATGAAGCTGCTCTCAAACTGTTGCCCCAGATTCGTGAAGGGACGATTCAGAATAAGCGAATGCTATTTGATCATGAATTGGTTGATTTAGTGAATCGATCCCAAAAACCTTCATGATCTCACTGCAATCGTGATTTTTGCTAAGTAGGTGGGCGTAATTAAGTGTAAAATAGCGATGGAAATTCAAAATCATGAAACCCCTATGAATAGAGGATTCCAGCTTCATTTTCGGATTTTGAGTTTTAACGTTTATTTATGCCCACCTACTTATCGGTGACCCTCTACCCTTAACCTACCAATCGGTTATTTAGTTATGATCACCCCCCCCATTGCCACTCTTTCAACTCCAAAGCAAGAACCTGGTGAGGAAAACTTACTGATGAATCTGAAACATCAAGTGTTGCCTGAACAAAGAAACCAATGTATCTATCAACTGATAGATGCTTATGCCCACAATATACCTAACAAAACTGCTGTAATTTGTGGAGGTCAGACCCTGACCTATCGCATACTCAATCAGCTTGCCGATCAAGTTGCTGAGCATTTGCAGCATTTAGAGATTGAATCCGGAGGATTGATCGGGCTGTATATGGATCGATCGTTGGCTATGATTGTTGGTTTATTGGGAATTTGGAAAGCGGGTTGTGCCTATGTTCCACTTGATAGTCAATATCCCAAGCAGCGTCTCGAATTTATGCTGGCAGAGACTGAAGCAGCGATAGTCTTAACTGAACCTCAGTTGTGTCAGGATTTACCAAAACTATCAACAATTGCACAGGTGATCACGTTAAAGGTCGAGACCGACGGTCGTTTGTCCCTTGCTTCAGTAATCTCATCGAAATTAAAACCATCTGTCTCGACAGCGATTTCTGCGCCAGTGACGGCCAAGGATCTTTCCCCGTCGAAGGTGGAAGATCCTCCTTCTGTAGATCAGTGCGGTGAAGGCCGGGATAAACCAAGCCGGGACAAGAGAGACCAATCTTCTCCTGAGATAAACCCCCTCGATCGCCTCGCTTATATTATTTACACCTCTGGTTCAACGGGCAAACCGAAAGGCGTAATGATCAGCCATCGGAATCTGGCACATTACTGTTGGTCGATCGTTCAGCCCATGGCTCTACAATCCACTGATATTTATTTGCACCTTGCCTCCATCTGCTTTGCCACATCTGCCCGTCAGTTATTGTCACCCCTATCGCACGGGGCAACCGTTGTTATTGCCACATCGGAAGAACGTCAAATTCCACTCAAAGTGCTACAACTGGCAAAGGAGCAGCAGGTTACGTTAATGGATATGGTGCCATCCTATTGGCGAATTCTAAATTCAACCCTACAGCATTTGCCTCCTGATACGCGCCAGAAACTTCTGACCAACACTCTACGATTTGTTAACGGTCATGGGGAACCTGTCCCCCAATATATTCCTCAGACCTGGCAAGAGAGGTTACAGCATCCTGCTGCGACGTTGAATCTATATGGTCAAGCAGAGGCAACAGGTTCGGTTGCCTTTTGTTTTTACCAATCCGGAGAACCTGGCGCTGTGATGCCGATCGGTCAGCCATTACCAGGGATGAAACTCTACATCCTTGATGAAAATTTAACCCCTGTAGCGCCTGGAACTTGCGGGGAAATCTACGTGGGAGGACCAGCGGTATCTCAGGGATACTTTAAACGCCCAGAACTGAATGATGAAAGGTTTATCGTTAATCCCTTGATTAATCCTAAGTCCGGCAATAGTGAACAAGAACCTGACCAGACTGTTCCATGCTACCTCTACAAAACTGGAGATTTGGGGCGATGTCGGAGCGATGGGGTTTTTGAAATGTTGGGGCGTGTCGATCGTCAAGTTAAGATTAATGGTGTTCGAGTTGAAATCGATGAAATTGAAGCAATTCTATCTCAACATCCCACCGTTAGGGAAGCTGCTGTTTTAGATCTGAAAACGAACCTAGATGAACCTTATTTAGTTGCTTATTTAACCCTCGAAACAACATCCCTGTCTCGTGAGGATCACAATTGGGAGCAAATTGAAATCGCCCTCCAAACGGTAAGATCTGGCAAGTCTGTGAAGATAGATAGTCTTACCGTTGCTGAGTCAAACTCAGAGCTGATCCATCAACTCAAGACATATCTCCAAGCCCAAGTATCTCGCTATGTGGTGCCATCCAAGTTTGTGATTCTGGAAGATCTTCCCCTAACTCCGAATGGCAAAGTCGATCGTAAGGTGCTGCTTGCACAACAAGAAGCGCAATTTAAAAACCGAGAATTGATTGCTCCCCGTACAGAGACCGAAGTGAAGCTTGCCAAGATTTGGCGTGAAATTCTCAATCTTACTCAGATTAGCCTTGACGATAACTTCTTTGAATTGGGTGGACATTCCCTGCTTGCAACGCAGGTGATTTCTCGGATCAGGGACGTATTCTTCATTGAATTACCGCTGGCTCAAGTGTTTGCGTATCCCACTTTGATGGAATTAGCCCAGTCGATCGACACTATCCAGCCAACAGACTCAATTAAACTGACAACGATTGGTTCAGTTCCCAGAGACACTAAGGTTCCTTTATCTTTTGCTCAGCAACGTCTTTGGTTTCTTGATCAACTAGAAGGACCTAGTTCAACTTATAATATTCCAAATGTCTGGCAACTGGAAGGAGACTTAAATCTATCAGTATTGACCCAAAGTCTTCAGACAATCGTGCAGCGCCACGAAGGGCTACGGACCATTTTTCCGAGCGATAATGGTGCTCCATATCAAAAAATTAAACTTGACGTTACAGTTCATGTTCCCCTGATCGACTTACAATCTCTTCCCCAAGCAGAACAGGAATCTCAGATTCAGATCTTGATTAATGCTGAGGCTCAAACTCCGTTTGTCCTTGCCCAAGATATGCTCGTTCGTTGTAAGCTTTTGAAATGCAGCACAACAGTCCATGTGCTTGTGATTACAATCCATCACATCGTTGCCGATGACTGGTCACTTGGCATCTTTCAGCAAGAACTCTCCGAACTCTATACTGCTTTTTGTCAATCGGAATCTTTACCGCTGGCACCCTTGCCTATTCAATATGTAGATTTTGCCCATTGGCAGCATCAATGGTTACAAGGACAAGTTCTGGAGACCTTACTCGACTACTGGCGAAACCAACTTGCAGACAGTCCACCCTTGCTAGATTTACCAACCGACTACCCACGTCCAGCAAAACAAGTTTTTCGGGGTAGCACGATTGAATTTGATTTGGATGCTCACCTAACCCAAAAATTACAACTTCTCAGTCAACAATCTGGCACTACCCTCTTTATATCACTTCTGAGCACGTTTTTAATCTTACTCTATCGTTACAGCAACTCAACTGACATCGTCGTTGGGTCGCCAATCGCCAATCGTAATCGTCAGGAAATTGAGCCTCTCATTGGGTTCTTTGTCAATACCTTGGTGTTGCGTAGCAACCTTGACGGGAATCCAAGCTTTTTAGAACTGTTGCAACGAACTCGCCAAGTTGCCTTAAATGCTTATGCCCATCAGGATCTCCCGTTTGAGAGGTTAGTAGAGGAATTAAATCCTGATCGCAACCTGAGCTATCATCCCCTAGTTCAGGTCATGTTTGTATTGCAAAATAGCATCCCATCCCATGCCTTGAGTTTTCCAGGAGTCACCGTGAGTTCACGAAGGGTAGAACGGACCACTGCAAAATTTGATTTGATTTTGTCAATGCGGGAAGCTTCTCAAGGGTTGCAAGGGGTTTGGGAGTATAACAGTGATTTATTCACATCTAAAACAATTCAACGATTGCATCACCACTTTCAAACCTTGCTTAAAGGGATTGTTGCCAATCCAGATCAATTAATTTCTGAGTTACCCCTGCTAACGGAAGCAGAACAGCAGCAATTACTGGCACAATGGAGCCAAGCCCATAGAGATTATCCCGGTGATTCCTCCATACACCATCTGTTTGAACAACAAGTAGAACGTACACCAGATGCGGTTGCCTTGGTGTTTGGAGAACAACAGGTCTCTTATCGAGAACTGGATCGCCGTGCAAATCAGCTTGCTCATTACTTGCAGAGCCAGGGGGTTGGTCCGGAAACTCTGGTAGGGCTGCATATCCGGCGTTCTCCAGAGATGATGATTGGAATACTGGGTATCCTGAAAGCAGGAGGAGCTTATGTTCCAATTGATCCAGCCTATCCTTTCGATCGCATTGCTTACATTTTGGAAGACACACAACTGGGGCTGCTTCTAACTCAACAAGACTTATTGCCCCAGTTGGTGGACTTTGTTGTTCAGTGTTTCTGTCTCGATAGGGACTGGTCAGCACTTGAATATACTCCTGTTGAGAATCCAGTCAGCCAGGTTAATCACGACAATTTAGCTTACGTTATCTATACCTCTGGTTCTACAGGTAAGCCTAAAGGAGTTGCAATCGAACATGAATCGTTAATCAGTTTCACCCAAAGCGCAATTGCTGCGTATAACATCACTGCTACTGATCGCATCCTACAATTTGCTTCCATTAGCTTTGACGTTGCCGTTGAAGAGATTTATCCTTGCCTTTGTACAGGTGCAACTCTGGTATTGTGGCCAGAAGAGAAGCTCACTTCCAGCAAACAATTTTGGCAACAGTGCCGAGAGTGGCAACTGACCGTTCTTGATCTTCCCACTGCTTACTGGCACCTATTGGCAACAGAGCTGACGCCAGAAACAGCTTTGTCTCCTTGCCTAAGGTTAGTCATCATTGGGGGCGAAGCAGCCCTCCCTGCTCCCTGGCACCAGTGGCAAGAATGGCTAAGAGTACAAGCGGGAAAACGAGAGAACGTTCCCCAATTGGTCAACACCTATGGTCCCACTGAGGCCACAGTTGTCACCACTCTATATCGATTCCCAGATCCGCTTGAATCCTCAAATAATTTCCTCACCACTATTCCTATTGGTCTTCCCTTGGGCGAGACACAAGTTTATGTCTTAGACACACATCTACAACCTTCTCCCATCGGTGTTCCTGGTGAGTTATACATCGGTGGTTCCAGACTCGCCCGCGGCTATCTCAATCAACCTGACCTAACCGAACAAAAATTCATTCCTATTCCCCACTCCCTACTTCCCACTCCTGACCCCGTTTGCGCAACATCTCTTCAAAATCGTCTCTATAAAACTGGAGATCGTGTCCGCTATCTTCCTGACGGTAATTTGGAATACTTAGGGCGCACTGATGAGCAAGTAAAGCTTCGCGGTTTTCGCATCGAACTAGGAGAAATTGAAACAGTGCTAGGTGAGCATCCTGATTTACAGGCAGTCGTTGTCTTGGCCAGAGAAGATAATCTAGGGGATAAACGGTTGGTAGCTTACATTGTGGTAGAGGAAGATAAGCAAGTTCTCTCTGCTCAACTCCAACAGTTTCTCAAGCAGAGGCTACCAGATTATATGATACCCTCCGCCTTTGTACAATTAAAAACCTTGCCTTTAACCCTAAATTGCAAGGTAGATCGTCGATCTCTGCCGATTCCTGACTTTTCTCAACTCCCTCACAGGCTTGAGTTTACTGCACCCCAAACTGAAACTGAGTACAGGATTGTTAAAATCTGGTCTGAAGTCATGAAATGCGATCGCATCAGTATTCACGACAACTTCTTTGAATTGGGTGGTCATTCTCTCCTTGCTACTCGGGTCATTTCAAAGCTCCGTCAAACTTTGCAGATTGAACTGCCAATCCAAAGCCTCTTTGAATATCCAACGGTAGCTGGGTGGGCTAAACACATCGATCTAGTGCTATGGTTTGGTCGAGATGCAGTGGACCTTGCAGCAGTTAAAAACACTGAGGAAATTGAGATATGACCTAAGCTACAGATGGGGAATTCCGCGCATCCGGAGTGGTAACGAGAGAGGCTTGGTGGCTGGCATTGTATGTTACAGTACTGAACACATCAAGTACAAAAACAGTGGGAGGGGCACAGGATAACCTACACTACCACACTATAACTCAAGCGCACTGCACTGGAAAAGTGAATAAACGATTACATCAAGACCATGAGAACTTTTGCGCTCCGAATGGAACGGTTAGGCACTGAAGCTGCCTTTGAATATCTCGCCAAAGCCAAACAATTGGAGGCTCAAGGACGAGATATAATTCATATGGAGATTGGACAGCCAGATTTTCCTACTCCTCCTCACATTTGTAAGGCAGCCTACCAAGCCATGCAAGCGGGCCACACGGGTTATGGTCCTGCTGCAGGACTACCAGAACTGAAGTCAGCGATCGCACGCCACATTTCCAAAACCCGGCATTTGTCAGTCGAACCCGATCGGGTTGTCATAATGCCAGGGGCAAAACCCGTAATATTCTTGACTATTCTGGCTCTGGTTGATCCCCAAGATGAGGTCATTTACCCAAATCCAGGGTTTCCCATTTACAAATCAGTTATTGACTTTGTCGGAGCTAAACCTGTTCCGCTACCTTTGCGAGAAGTCGTGAACTTTCGCATCCAAATTGAGGATTTGAAAACCCTAGTCAACGATTGTACCAAGTTATTGATCCTCAACTCTCCTCAAAACCCAACTGGGGGAGTGCTGACGTCTGAGGATCTAGCTGAAATTGCTACCCTTGCTCAGCAATACGACTTCTACATTCTCGCAGACGAAATCTATTCTCATATTCTCTACGACCAGACCCATACTAGTATTGCAAGTTTGCCAGGCATGGAGGAGCGCACTATTTTACTAGATGGTTTTTCTAAAACCTATGCTATGACTGGCTGGCGTTTGGGCTATGCCGTTGCATCTCCAGAAATCAGTGAAAAGCTAACTCAACTCATGATCAATACCAATTCCTGTACCTGTTCGTTTACTCAATTGGCAGGGGTGACTGCCCTGGAAGGAGACCAAACCTTTGTTGAGAAGATGGTGATGGAATTTCATCGGCGTCGAGATATGATTGTCACCAGGATCAACCAAATAGCTGGTATCAGTTGTCAAATGCCAAGAGGGGCATTCTATGCATTTCCAAATGTCTCCCAGTTACCGTTAGATGATCAAGCCATAGCAGATTATTTGATGACTGAGGCTGGGGTGGTAGTGTTACCTGGTTCTTCTTTTGGCAATCAAGGTCAGGGATATTTACGCCTGTCCTACGCAAACTCATTCAGCAAGATTGAAGAGGCATTGGATCGAATTGAGCAGGCAGTTCATACTCTCATTTAACATCTTCCCCGACCTAAAGGCACGGAGATTCCCTAGTGTTGCCTCTTGCCTGTTCCCTATTCCCCATTCCCTGTTCCCTTATTTCTTAAGACTTTAACATAAAAATTCTCAATATAAAAAATGGTTGTTGCCCAAAATAAAACTAAAAATATTGAAGCAATGTATCCCCTTTCCTCAACGCAAAAAGGGATATTATTTCAGACATTGTATCACCCGGAACATCGGGTATATTTCGACCAATTTAAGTTGACGATTCACGGCAAGCTGAATCCGAAGTTCTTTGAACAGGCTTGGGTGAGACTGGTAGAAAGACACCCAGTTTTGCGCACCTTATTTGTTTGGAGAAACCGTAAGCAGCCGGTGCAAGTTGTACGTAAAACCTTCAAGCTAACCTGGATTGAGCATGACTGGCGAACCCTATCTCCTGAAGCCCAAACAGCCAAGATGGATGATTTTTTAGACAGGGATCGACAACAAGGGGTTGAACTGGGGAAAGCCCTGGTTGACTTACAAAACTCTGAAATGGCTTACTGGTACGTTGGGATTTTGAACTCTAACTAAGGACGCAAATACTATCACAATTAATGGACAAAGAAAAGGCAAATTACCAATTCCCACAACACTAACTATTTCCAATCCCTTGACCTCCTAACCAACCCGTTGTCCAAGCACTCTGAAAATTAAATCCCCCGGTAACTCCATCAATATCGAGAATTTCCCCAGCAAAGTAAAGACCTGGACATTGGCGGCTTTCCATAGTCTTGAAATTCACCTCTTTGAGACTAACACCACCACAAGTGACAAACTCTTCCTTAAAAACCCCTTTACCTTGAATCAAATACCTTCCCTGAGTCAGTTCTTGAACTAACTGATGTACGGTTTTTTTCGATAACTCAGCCCAACGGTTTTCTGTACCCACTCCCACACTAGTGACTAAGCTCACCCAAAGGCGCTTTGGGATAGGAATGGGACAACTAGTAGTAATGAAGCGTCGAGGTAACTGGGATTTAACATCGAGGAGTAATTTCCGCAACCGGTCTGGATTGTAATCAGGAAGCCAATTCACCAACAAGGGCATTTGATAATGGTGTTCGTGCAATACTCTAGCCCCCCAAGCAGAAAGCTTCAGTACCGCTGGACCACTTAAACCCCAGTGGGTAATTAGCAATGGTCCCGTTTGGTCCTTCAAGGTTTTACCAGCATCTGGTAATTTGAGGCAGACCTGTTTAACACTAACCCCAGCTAAATCCTGTAAACGGGAGTCTGGGATATTAAAGGTGAATAGAGAAGGAACCGGGGTTTCGATGGTATGACCTAAGGCTTTTGCCCAACGGTAGCCTAGGGGATTGCTACCAGTAGCAACCAAAACGCGATCGCATTTTATAGTCTCACCATTCCTCAACCCAATCTCAAATCCTCCTGGGGTCGGGTGTGGCGTGTCAGGAGTTGGGTGTTGGGAAGATTGCCGAGAGATCCACTTAACCGGATTACTAGTGCGAATCTTCACCCCTGCCCTCTTAGCCACTTGTAAGAGACAATCAACAATCGTTTCGGAACTATCAGTAATCGGAAACATCCTGCCATCAGGCTCAGTTTTCAGCTCAACACCGTGAGCACCAAACCAAGCAATGGTATCCTTCGGTTGAAAGCGGGTGTAAGCCCCTCGCAATGCTTTGCTTCCCCTCGGGTAAGCTTGCACCAACTGGGCTGGGTCAAAACAAGCATGAGTAACATTACAGCGTCCACCACCAGAGATGCGCACCTTCGATAATGGCTGGCGTGAGGCTTCTAGGAGAGTGACATTGGTATGGGGATGAGTAGTGGCACAGGTAATTGCCCCAAAAAAACCAGCGGCTCCACCACCAATGACTACGACATTGAGATTTTCTGAATTATCCAAGGGAATCGGGAATCGGGAATTGGGAATCGGGAATCGGGAATCGGGAATCGGGAATCGGGAACAGGGAAAAAATCTTGTTTACCTTCTTAATACGAGAACCGATAATTACCCTTAATAAAAATCTCCCCATCTCCCCATCTCCCCATCTCCCCATCTCCCCATCTCCCCATCTCCCCAATCTCCCCACCTCCCCATCTCCCCACACTTCCCACACTTCCCAATTAGGATCGTCCTGGCAAAGAGTACTTAAAGTCTCTTGAGCCTTGATAGTCAGTGACATTAGCCAATTCTTCTAGAGTTCGGACACCAGGGAGTAATTCGCCATTAATTTGCCAAGTAGGATAGGATTGAATTCCAGCAGCGATACAGGCTTCTGTCTGAGCATTTTTGCCATCACGAGCACACTCTATATAATTGATTTCAGAGAATGCCTGTTTTCCAAACAGTTGCTTCTGCTCATAGCAGTGGGGACACCAGTAAGCTCCGTATTTCTTAGCACCAACGTCTGTCAAATGACGGGCCAGATCAATTTCCGATTGACCAGAGGTTGTGGTAACTTTCCAGCCACCAATAGCTGCGTTTGGCGCACCAGAGGCTGTGGGAATTGGACCACCATTGTCTGCTGATGTGGCCACGGATTCTCCAACATTAGCATAAACGCCTAAGGTACCCACCAAGGTGATCATGCCCACGATCAGACCGATAAAGAAAATTTGACCAATATCTTCCCAACTGCGACCCACAAGGGTTAGGACTAGCAGGCTAATGGCAAATAATGCTGAAGTGATGCAGTATATACAGAGTGCTTGGATCTCAAATGCCAGCAAGTACATCAAGTAGCTACTGAAAACTGTCATAGCTGCTGCACCTGCCAACAGCAGTAACCAAGTCCAATTTTCTAGTTTTGAGCGAAGTCCTTTCTTTGGGTCTCCCTTTACTAACAAGGGAGCCAAGGCAAATGTAGCCATACTGGTGTATGCCAAGAAACCAAACAAGGTTAGTGGCAGACCAAATATACTAGCATAAGGGCTGGAAAGGACATCATTACAGCTGGAAGCATTAGCTGCACCCGCGCTGCAAACTGCAGTACCACCTGTCAGTTTAACCACAGTCAGATAAGCAGTTAACAGGGCACCCACGACAGCGATCGCAGCAATCAGCTGACGGGACCAACGATAAATCCAGGGGGCAGAACGCCTGCGACTTACACTCATAATCTAGATAATGAGGAATAGGGGTTGCTTGAAATTTCTAACTACTACGTTATCAAGTCAAACAACCAATAGACAGAAACCAAGTTAACATACTGTTGAAAGCCAACCTTCAACCTTCAACCTTCAACCTTCAACCTTCAACCTTCAACCTTCAACCTTCAACCTTGGCCTTTGGCCACGCGTGCGCGAACAACCTTCAAACAATTGGTTTTTGTTCTTGTTTAGCAGACACACTACTGCGTACTGCTTCCACAAATTGACTGACCCGAATCGGGTCAATAGGTTGATCAATTTGTCCACGACGCTTGAGGGAACTAGAGACAATTACCCCATCAGCATATTGCATCAGGGTGGAAATATTTTCCCAATTAGCGCCACTGCCAATAAATACTGGTTTGCCCTTAGCCGCCGCCGAGGCTAACACCAGATCTTGAGGATTGGTAGGAGTACCGGTTCCCCAGCCAGAGAGAATCACACCATCAGCTAACCCCCGCTCTATGGTTTCTTGTACAGCTATGGTGATATTGGGTGACTCCAAAGGTTGTCCATGTTTGACTAGAACATCAGCAAGAATCTTAACATCACTACCCAGTGCCCGACGGTAGCGCAAGAGTGTATGAGCCTGTCCCTCAATTAACCCCTGGTCTGTTGCCATAATCCCAGTCAGAACATTAACGCGGATAAATTTAGCCCCTACACAAGTAGCAATTGCCAAAGCACTATGAGCATCATTGCGCAAAATATTGATCCCTATTGGTATAGGAACCAGGTTCATAAGTCGCTCGACTATGATCGTCATGGTACTGACTACTGCTGGATCGACCTGGTTTTTGGTAAATGGGGCGTCGAAAAAATTCTCAACAATCACCCCATCCACTCCACCAGAGCCTAAGGCGGTGACCTCTTGCTCGGCTCGGTCAATGACAGCTTGCAGGCTACCCCCCCAGCGCGGGGAAGTAGGGAGTGGCAGCAAATGCACAACTCCTATGATCGGATTCGGTGTCTGGAAAATTTGCTCTAAGTTCACAATCGTGGGATATTTGGAAGCCCCATCTCATCAGGGAGCGGGGAGGAAAAGCTACAGATAGAGGGAACCAGCGCCCCCTGTAGAAAACTTGGGAATTGAGAGTAGGGTCGGATGCCTTGTCAGCCATGCAAAGCGCGAGTGGGGGAAACCCCCGCGTGAAGGCGCTGCATCGCTTTCTGGCATCGGTCTACCACTGGCATTAATGGTAAAGCTATGGTGCTTACCCTTTTGATTACACCTGGGATTTAGTTCTCCCGGTTGCTAAAACCAGTTGCTAAAACCAATTGTATCGGTCAGTGCTATCCCCAAAGCAAGCACCTTAATTCCTGAAGACGATTTCTAGTGGTGGTAGGTTAACAGCGGTGCGACCCCGGCGAGGTTCCCTCGCCAAGGGAATGCGCACCAAGAGAGAGGTGAGCCCTAAAACGACTACATCTGTTTTTGATGCCTACTGATTCTGGCTCAAGGGTAAAGTAGGATTATATATAGTACCAGTAGATTGTACCTTTGTCCTGTCAACTTTCAGCTTTCCGACCGGAATTCGTGAACAGCCGAGATCAGCACTACTCAATTTAATCCCTGTAGGAGCTCAGCCCCCCGCTCCCCCATAGACCGAGGTGACCAACCCGGGTCAGTTGGAGTCATGATCTCTGCGATTCTCCTTTGGAGACACTACGTGAGCGATGCAGCGCGGTCATGGGGGAAACCCCCAAGACCGACTGCATCAAGAAACCCATGATTTTCTGTGAGGGATATTTTTAGATTTCCTCATATTTTTTTGAATATTTTAATAAAATTTAATTTAGAATGAGTGTATAGGTTTTCATAGTGAAATCAACATGGAACATCAGTACTAGTAAATTAGGAGAGCAGATATAGGAGTTGAGCACATCACTTACACACTAAGCTCAATCACACCAAGCTCAATCACACCAAGCTTAATCAATGGTGTAAGGTTCTGCTAAAGGTCAGTAGGTTATGTGACTAAGCGGTAGTATAATAAAATAAGATGATTAATGAATGGGCAAAAAGCCAACTGTAGCAATATCTCACTTGGGCTGCGAGAAAAATCGCATTGATACCGAACATATGCTGGGTCTGCTGGTTCAGGCAGGATACCAGGTTGATGCCAATGACGAATTAGCTGACTATGTTATTGTAAATACCTGTAGTTTTATAGAAGAAGCGCGGCGAGAATCAGTCCGCACGTTGGTAGAACTGGCGGAAGCCAATCAAAAAATTGTGATCACGGGCTGTATGGCTCAACACTTCCAAAGCCAACTATTGGAAGAGTTGCCAGAGGCAGTGGCAGTGGTGGGAACCGGGGACTACCATAAAATAGTAGATGTAATCCAAAGAGTAGAAACAGGCGATCGCGTTCAAGAGGTTTCTACTGAACCAACCTACATTGCTGACGAAACAACGCCACGCTACCGAACAACTTCTGAAGGGGTTGCTTACCTGCGGGTGGCAGAAGGGTGTGATTACCGCTGTTCCTTCTGTATCATTCCGCACCTCCGGGGAAAGCAGCGATCGCGTACCATAGAATCCATTGTTGCGGAAGCTGAGCAGTTGGCATGTCAAGGGGTTCAAGAGCTGATTTTAATTTCCCAAATCACCACCAACTATGGTTTAGACATATACGGCGAACCGAAACTGGCAGAACTGTTGAGAGCATTAGGTGAAGTAGACATCCCCTGGATTCGGATCCACTACGCCTATCCCACCGGTTTAACCCCATCCGTCATAAAAGCCATTCAGGAAACTCATAATGTTCTTCCTTATCTCGATTTGCCTCTACAGCACTCCCATCCAGAAATCCTCCGCTCCATGAACCGTCCTTGGCAGGGACGAGTAAATGACGCTATAATCACGCAACTAAAAACTGCACTTCCTGATGCAGTGTTGCGAACCACCTTTATTGTCGGGTTTCCCGGCGAGACAGAGCAGCACTTTGAACACTTGCTGGAATTTGTCCAGCATCATGAATTTGACCATGTTGGAGTGTTTACCTTTTCTGCGGAGGAGGGAACAGCAGCATACAAATTGCCTAATCAGTTGCCCCAAGGGGTGATGGATGCCAGACGGGATGCCCTGATGGCAGTTCAACAACCGATTTCCTTGAAAAAAAATCAAAACTGTCTGGGCAAGATAGTTGATGTTCTCATAGAACAAGAAAATCCCTTAACGGGTGAATTAATTGGTCGCAGTGCCAGGTTTGCCCCTGAGGTGGATGGATTGGTCTACGTTCAAGGTGATGCCTCTTTAGGAAGCATAGTATCAGTAGAAATTACTGATTGTGATTTCTACGACTTGTATGGTTCTGTAGTACTACCTCCGTAAACAAGCCACAGGCTTTAACTAGGGGCTGGTAACTAGGGGCTGGAATTAAACACTCCACCACTAGGGCAAGTAATCTGGTCAATCCTGAACCAGACATAATCCTTGGTCTTTTAGATTATGGAGCTTTTCACAAGGCCTCTAGCCTTATCAAAAGCAGGTCTCTGTTGCCCATAGTAATGGCACACTAAAGGGCACAGTAAACGCCAAACTAAACGGCACACTTAAAAGACCTGCTTAGGGGGTAAAAACTAGCTGAGCGGTGCATCAATTCAGCTTTGAGGGTCAAATTTGGGATGATTTACCCCACCCCAATCAAACGGGCAATACCTAGCTAGCGATGCAGCGCCGACCTGCGGGGGAAACCCCCACTCGCGCTTTGCATGGCTGACAAGGAGCCACCCTCAACCTGACAAGCGATGCAGCGCCTTCACGCGGGGGTTTCCCCCATGAGCGACTGCATCAAGACAATGTGTCTAGGGCATTAACCATTGCGTCTGTAAGACGTGTTCTAGTGGGATGAACCTAATCTCAAGCTTTTAGACACACTAAATAGGTCGCAACAGACCCCAGCTGATGGTGAAGCGCGATGCAGCCCCGACCTGAGGGGGTTTAAGCCAAAGCGCGACTGCCTATGGGACAAGGTGTAACTTAGGAGTTGATGCCTATCAACAGGTGCGACCCGTGGCGAATTTAATTCTTAATGCGGAAAGCGCACCTAACCAAATGGGTGGAAACTAAACCGCTTTCTACTCATCTAATCTCATCATAGGTTTGTCAAGGCAAAAGCCATGGTGACTCAAACCTGATTGCTCACTGTCTTTATAGCCATGACAGTGTTTCCTCACAGGTTCAACTACTAACTTTCTGACTTACCAGAAAAAAACCACAACTAACCAACAAAAAATCGAAAAATAACTTATGACCGTTTCTTTCCAAAGCCTGGGATTGTCTGAAACTTGTGTAAGCCAACTCGAAAAAATCGGCTTCACTACACCTACTACTATCCAAGCCCAAGCTATTCCTGAACTGCTCAATGGCCATGATGTACTCGGTATGTCTCAAACCGGTACTGGCAAAACAGCAGCGTTTTCCCTACCAATGCTAGATCGCATTGACTTGGACAAGCGAACCGTACAAGCCTTAATTCTAACCCCAACCCGAGAGTTAGCCCAGCAAGTTAACCAAGCGATTCGGGACTTCAGTGACGACCGTCGATTGCATATACTAACCGTCTGCGGTGGTCAGTCCATTGAGCGGCAAATTCGGATGCTCTACAAAGGCGCTCAGATTGTGGTAGGAACTCCCGGACGGGTGATTGACTTGCTAGACCGGGGAGACCTTAAGCTGGAAAACCTGAGCTGGGTGGTACTCGATGAAGCGGATGAAATGTTAAGCATGGGCTTTATCGATGATGTTAAGAAAATCCTGCAACAGACTCCCGAAGAGCGTCAGACTACTTGCTTCTCAGCAACTATGCCCCGGCCAATTCAGGACCTAGTCAGCAAATTCCTGAAATCCCCGGTCACTGTTAAAGTTCAGCAATCGAAAGCAGCACCAGCGCGCATTGAACAGCGAGTTTACATGGTACCCCGTGGCTGCTCAAAAATCAGGGCTCTCCATCCGATTCTGGAACTGGAAGACCCAGAAGCTTCAATCATTTTTGTGCGAACACGAAAAGCTGCTGCTGAACTAACCAACCAATTACAAGCGGCTGGTCACAGTGTGGATGAGTACCACGGTGATTTGAGTCAGAGTCAGCGGGAGCGGTTATTGTATCGGTTCCGGAAAAATCAAGTGCGTTGGGTAGTAGCAACCGATATTGCTGCCCGTGGTCTAGATGTGGATCATCTGACCCATGTGATCAATTTTGACCTACCAGATCAAGTAGAAAGCTATATTCACCGCATTGGTCGTACCGGTCGTGCTGGTAAGACAGGAACAGCAATTACCCTGATTCAACCTTTTGAACGCCGTAAACTCTACCAGATTGAGCGCAAGGTGCGCCAACGGTTGGAAGTTACCCGGATTCCGACCCGCTCACAAATTGAGACCCGGCGCTTAGAAAGACTGCAGGCAGAGTTACGGGAAGCTTTATCAGGGGAACGGATGGCTTCTTTCTTGCCAGTTGTACGGGAATTGGAAGAAGAATATGATGCTCATGCGATCGCAGCGGCAGCATTGCAGTTGTTCTATGACAAAACTCAACCCCCCATTAGTGACGATATCGAAGAACGAATGGTGGAACGTCCCAAACTGCGGCTTAACACAGACAAACGCCATCGGTCAGAAAAACCGAGAAAGCCTGTGATTCAGAATCAGTCAAGATAAGATAGACAAAGATGAAGTGTAAAGGATGAAGGCGTATTGGATGAAGTAGCAAACTATACTAGTTGCCTCGTCAAGCAACAACAATCAATGGAAAGGTTGACAAATCATAACCTTCATGCTTCATACTTCATGCTTCATACTTCACACTTCACACTTGATACTTCACCCTTAATACTTCCCTAACCAAACGTGGCTTCAAGTCTGTCTGTTTCTGATTCCTCTACTGTGAGTGGTGGCATTTCTACTTCGCTCAACTGGCCTGGCTTAGTTGAGGCTTACCGTCCTTATTTGCCAGTCACTGACTCCACACCAGTGGTAACCTTACTCGAAGGTAATACTCCTCTAATTCCTGTGCCCACTATTGCCAAAATTATTGGCAGAGGAGTAAAGGTACTGGTGAAATATGACGGTCTCAATCCTACCGGTAGTTTTAAAGACCGGGGCATGACCATGGCGATTTCAAAAGCTAAGGAAGCAGGAGACCAAGCAGTAATCTGTGCTAGTACCGGAAATACCTCGGCATCAGCAGCAGCCTACGCTCGTCGGGGGGGAATGCGGGCATTTGTAATTGTTCCTGATGGTTATGTGGCTCTGGGGAAATTAGCCCAAGCGTTGGTATATGGAGCAACAGTAATCGCCATTAAGGGAAATTTTGATGACTGCTTGAAAATTGTCCAGGAAATGGCATCAAAGTATCCCGTGACCTTGGTCAATTCCCTCAATCCTTATCGCTTAGAAGGTCAAAAGACAGCTGCGTTTGAGATAGTGGACAACTTAGGTGATGCTCCTGATTGGCTGTGCATACCAGTGGGCAATGCTGGCAATATTTGTGCCTACTGGATGGGATTTTGCGAGTACCATCAGCAGGGGAAATGCGATCGCTTACCCCAAATGATGGGATTTCAAGCATATGGAGCATCTCCGATTGTCGCTGGCAAAGTCCTAGAGCATCCCGAAACCATTGCAACGGCAATTCGGGTGGGCAACCCGGCTAGCTGGAAAAAAGCGATCGCGGCCCAAGAAGCTAGTAAAGGGGCATTTAATAGCGTTACCGATCAAGAAATTTTAGATGCCTATCGGTTATTGGCATCCCAAGAAGGCATTTTTTGTGAACCAGCGAGCGCTACATCAGTCGCTGGTTTGTTGAAAGTAAAAGACCAGGTACCAACAGGAGCAACCGTGGTTTGTGTACTGACAGGTAATGGTCTCAAAGATCCAGATACTGCAATTGAACACAGCAACAACCCATTGACAGAAGGGATTGAGCCCACAACTGCTGCTGTAGCAGAGGTGATGGGGTTAAAGCCGAAAGAGGCTTAGCGCCGTCGTACCTCATCCACCACGTCACGAACCCACCGTTAACCGCTAACGCGGTATAACGGGGGCTTGAATAAGCTCACGACGTGACCAGCCTCAGACTTTTTAGTCTACGTTTTTTGAGCTATCACACCTTTAGATGCGTCGCTAGTCTTCTGCTCTGTGGTTGACAGTTAAACAGTCATAAATGGGTTAAGACAGTGCTGTTAACAAGACAAACTCAAAAAACATTGGCGAAGCGAACTTAACCCTAGCAATAGGAGAAAACACAATTATGCGTGTCTTTGTACTCAACAAAAATCGACAACCTTTAGATCCATGTAAACCTGCGAGAGCTAGGATTCTACTTTCGACAGGAAAAGCATTGGTCTATCGTCGTTACCCATTTACCATAATCTTGACGGAGGAGATAAAGGATCCAGTAACTCACGAGCACCAATTAAAAATAGACCCTGGAGCAAAAACAAGCGGTCTAGCTATTGTTCAAGGAACACGGTTAATCTGGGGAGCCGAACTTACTCATAGAGGTTTCCAAATACGAGAAGCTTTGAGTTCTCGTAGACAATTGAGGCGCAGTAGACGTAATCGCAAAACTCGATACCGCAAGCCCAGATTTCTTAACAGAACTAGACCGAAAGGTTGGTTAGCGCCTAGTTTGACGTCTAGGGTTCAAAATATTTTAACTTGGGTTAAAAAGTTGATTCGATTCTGTCCTATCACCGGCATATCCCAAGAATTGGTTAGGTTCGACACTCAAAAGCTGCAAAATCCTGAAATATCTGGTATCGAGTACCAACAGGGTACACTTTACGGCTATGAACTTCGGGAATATTTACTTGAAAAATGGAATCGCAAGTGTGCTTATTGTGGGGCAACAGGTACTCAGTTAGAAATCGAGCATATCAAGCCTAAATCTAAAGGTGGTTCCAATCGGGTTTCTAATTTAACTATTGCGTGTCATCCATGTAACCAGGCTAAATCCAATCAAGATATTGAGCTTTTTTTGTCTAAGAAGCCTAGTATCTTGAAACGAATACTGAGTCAATCATTACGCCCCCTGGCTGATGCGGCTTCTGTTAACTCAACTCGCTGGAAGTTGTACTACGAACTGAAATCAATAGGATTGCCTGTTGAAGTGGGTAGCGGCGGATTAACAAAATTCAACAGGTGCCGCCAAAATCTTCCTAAAACTCATTGGTTAGATGCGGCCAATGTTGGAAAAGTTGAAACTCTGATTATTGAAGTAACCCTACCTTTGGCAATAACAGCCAAAGGACACGGCACTCGTCAGCTCTGTAGGACTAATAAGTATGGGTTCCCCATTCGTCATTGCTCCAGAATTAAATTTCACAAAGGCTTTCAGACAGGAGATATTGTCCGCGCCGTGGTGACTAAGGGGAAGAAGATTGGTACTTATGTAGGACGGGTCGCAACCAGAAAATCAGGGTCTTTCAATATCTCAACGAAATCAGGACTAGTGCAAGGGATTAGTCACAAATATTGTCGATTTATTCACAGAAAGGATGGTTATGCTTATACAAACTAGATTCTGTCCTCATGAACCTCTCACCGTTAACCCTGCGGGTATAACGGGAGTCTCCAAGGAGGTAGAAAGATGATGAATGCCATCTATGATTAACGAAGGCTGATCGAAATACATCAGATGACCGCTTTGCTCGGAAATAATCTGCCGACTACTCGAAGATAGAGTAGCAAGTTCAGCCTGGAGTTCTTGCCAGACGGCTATTTGTTGTTGCATATAATCTGCTGTAAAGCCACGGGGTAACTGATCCACAGTGACGGGCTTTGCAGCTGTTAGCACCACTAAAGGACGATCGCCTAAAGATGGGGTTGTTTGAGCCCGGTTTAGGTTTCGATGGAAAAGTTGTGCTTCAGCTTCCACAGCAAGGTTCGATTGAGGGGCAAAGGCTTTGAGCTGGGGCAGCATTTCTGGGGGAATCCGTCCAGCGTTGGGATTGGGCAAATGATGCAATAAGCGCAAGACTCTACAATTTCGATTGGATGCTCTACCAGTTGAGCCACCACATAGCAACGAGATTGAGCAATCCCTACTTTCCCAGTCATTTCCCTGACAGCTCGGACAACTTTGAGGTTCGACTACTACATATCGGTCTACTCGCGCCATACCTTTTCGGGTTTTCCCTTTGTGTCCCGGTTTTCCTCCGGGTTTTCGTTTCTGCGAATCTGATTCCTTCGACTGTTTTTTCTGTGAACCTTCTGATTAGATCGCTTGATGGCGGTTTTGATGAAGTCTGGCTGTCTTTGTTCAACAGGCTTTTGAGCCGTTCCACCTCCCCAATCAGTTGTTCAATTCCCTAGTTGGCAGTTGCAGTACCAGGTCCGGGGCTAACTGATTGGGGCTGCAGTTCCAGAGCTTCAAAACTGTTTGGGATAGCTGGCGGTTTGATTTCCATCCTTCTACACTACTACTCATCCTTCTCTTTTTGTCAACCCCATCACCTGAATACTTACATTGATTTTTTAGGTCTGTTGTGTTTTTTTCCATATTCTTCCCATAATTTAACATTAACATCTTGACAATAAGCAACCACAAGTGATTTTGCATGAAGCGGAACTGAAATTACGCAATCTTCGATAATAACTGTGTAGTGATTTGATAAGGTATACTGAATAGAATTAACTAACTGAGTGATATTAGGCCATTGCTCAAAATTGTGTGGTGGCTGAGGCGGTGATAGAAATAAACGTGCATCATCGATAAATAGGTAAACATCTGTCTTTAAAGAATTTACAATAGCTATTTCTTCAAGTAAAGGACATTGATCGTTTTGTCCATAGGTTAAGCCACCGCTCCAATGTGCATCCAGCCAAAATAATGTTGATTCTTTTAACTTCAGAGTTAACTTTGATAGCTGCGTTCTAGAGTCTCCAAAAATAAAATCAATATTTTTTATATCACTGTATTGATTAACTACTTTTGTATGAATATCTACAGAGTTTTCGATGGTAAAAACATGATTGAAAATAGTAGATGCCCATTTAGCTGTAGCCCCATAGTATGTACCTGTTTCAACAAAATTATTAATCTGAAATTCCCCTGCTAAATCCTGTATTAACTTCTCAGGTGGTCCCATTCTAACTATGCCCATAATTTTTTCCTCAAGTTTTTCAATTTAGTTAATTCGTAAGCATTCAGGTGATGGGGTTGACAAAGCCACCCCAGTTACTTGAAAACTGGAATGAGAGACAATTGGTTAGAACACTGTCTAGCTCCATTAGACAGAGCTTGAGTTAGGAACGAGTGGAGCATTACGCCCGCTTAGCACGACTTGACTGAATCACACGTAAATATTGTTGCCGAACGCTCAAACCCACTCGCCCGACGAGAACCTCCCGCCATTTTACGCTTGTTCCACCTCCCCAATCAGTTGTTCAATTCCCTAGTTGGCAGTTGCAGCACCAGGTCCGCGGCTAACTGATTGGGGCTGCAGTTCCAGAGCTTCAAAACTGTTTGGGATAGCTGGCGGTTTGATTTCCATCCTTCTACACTACTACTCATCCTTCTCTTTTTGTCAACCCCATCACCTGAATACTTACGGAATTTTGTTCATCACTATAATCAGTATTTGTCGGGTTGATTAGGCCATCACTACATGTTTATCACTACCCTCACCTTGAGCACAACCGTGAGAATGGTTGTTTACAGATTATCAAGGGAACAGTAGAATGTGAAGGGTTGAACTCTCCCCGCTTTAAAAAGACGGGGATTCTAAGCAGATGTCGTTACGCGGGTTGAAACCGCGCTCCACGACGCTTACAATACTTACTAGAAAGTGAATCTAGCTTGTATCGTTGTGGCAGGTTCAAAACCGCCCTACCGACCTTGGTTAGATCTATGTCTAACTGTGTCGCTACTTTGCGAATAATATTACAAGCCCCATTGGCGTCCGCATTTATCAATTCACCATTACCAGACCGATAAAGTCCACGCTTTACCCTTTTTCCACTAGGCTTCCACCCATCGGGTTTCTCACCGATCACAGGCAGAAAGTCTTGATCTAAAAAGCTGGCTTTACTGGTATAACTTTCCTCTGTCTGAACAAATTTGATGCCGTGTTCAAGGCACAACTGTTCAATTCGACTTTTCAATTTAGCAGTAGGAATTTGCACGAACTGCTGGTTATTCCTTTTTCCAATGTTAATACTGTCTTTGTTCCGCTTGTTCCAACCAAAGACGACTGTACTGACTTGATGTTTGAGGCACCAGTTAACGACAAACTTAGCAGCTTTGTTGACATTGTCACGCATCTGTCTGTTACGCTTTTCAGTCTCAGAGGCTAGTCGCTCATCCCAGTAGTCTTGGACTTTCCCTTTCTTTATCGCAGCTACACGTTTGTTGTACCACTGGTTTTGAGACTTAACCTTTCTGCCATCTATGATGAACGACTTTCCTACATTTGAGACACAAGTCAACCAGTTATTAAGACCTGGATCAATACCTAGGACATTATTTGTTGGCTCGACCGCTTCAGGAGTTGGTCTCTCGTAGACAAACTCTAGATAAAAGTAACCATTTCTAGGGACAAACCGATATTTTTTGATTGATTTGAAGTCAATATTAGATGGCATTGGTAGTAAAAAATGGTCAATGCCAAACCAGGCTTTGATCTGCTTTCCTAGAGTAAACTTGAGCTGGCCTTTCACTAGCTTTACCCACCGGGCAGGATAACTAACGACGGCCAGGCCACCCTTCTTGCGGTACTTCGGAACTCTGGGTCTATCTACTAACTGTCCTTTGTCGTACTTTTTCTTGAGGGCTTTGTAAGACTTAAAAGATTCAATAATTCCGTGCAAAGACTGTTGAGCACATGCAGACCTCATAGCCTTAAAGTGGACATTTGTTTTCATAATTTTGTCCAGTTCAGCATTATTAAGGTATTTGCCGTTTTTAAATAGCATCTGACGACAGTAGTATAGCCCGCAATTGGTGAGCTTATTGGCTTCTGAGCAGATGAATTCTATAACTGCTTGGTTTGCTGGTGTCGTAGTTATTAAATGCTGTTGACATCCGTACATCTCATTGTGTCCTCCTTGTATATATTATATGTTGAATATACACTTACCGTCAACACCACATGACCCCAAATTCCAAAAATACTTTCAGGACAAATCCACATTCCGTGACATTACTGAATTACCATTTTGTTTGGTGCCCTAAGAGAATAAAATCTGTGCTCGTTGGGAAGATAAAAATGAGGTTACAAGATATTATTTTTGATTTATGTACGGAAAACAACTGGCGACTGATCGCAAAGCGAGATAATGCCAGATCACGTCCACATGTTCTTGGAAGTAGACCCTACTTTTGCTCCGTCAGTAATAATTAAGAGAGTGAAGGGGCGAGCTTCTCATTATCTTAGAAAAGAATTCCCCGAATTACTAAAACTTCCAACCCTTTGGTCTCCTAGCTATTTCTGTTCAACAACTGGGAATGCCAATACAGAGACAGTGAAAAGGTATATCGAAAATCAAAAAGGCAAATAAAACGAGAACCGGGATAAATCCCGGTACGCTCCACGCCCACCCAATAAATTAGGTGGCTAACCCTCGCTCGTTAGTTCTCTGTTTCAGGATTTAAAAATCTCCTAACCTTTTCTTGTAGTGCTATGGCTGCTGCACTAGCATAACTATTCCTTATAGTGTCAAGGATTTTGTTGAGATTGAGGATAAAGGAGATTTGGAGTTTATGCTGTGACATGAACTAGCCTCAACAAAGGCTCAATCGCATCCACGGCTCTCCTGACACCATCTTCTGCTCTCAGCAAGCTACCAACACTGGCTGCTCGCTCCTCATAAACTGGGTCAAGTAACAATTGCTTTAACTCCCTAGCTAATACTGTAGCCGAATAACGATCGCGACTCACTTGCCGACCTACCCCTAAGCTCACTATCCGTGCTGCATTATCATAACGGTCAAAATCATCAGGCACTACCAACATTGGACGACCTGACAGCATTGCCTCTCCAGTAGTACCAATACCACCGTGATGCACGATTGCCATTGACCGAGGAAAAAGTTCAGAGTGTGGGGCGTAGTCCACTGCAATAGTCCCCTTTGGCAGGGACTCTGACGACACTTGTTGCGCTTCCTTGCCCATTAACAAAACAGCTCTATAACCCAACTCTCTTAAGGCAGTAGCCGCCTCAATGTAAAAGTTCCCCGCAGACATAACTGCCAATGAACCTAAAGTAAAAGCGATGGGAGGCTCCCCACTATCTAAAAACTCCATCAGTTTTGCAGATAAACCCTCTGAGTTGTGGGGGCGGTAAAAAGGAAAACCTGTAACCACAGTTGAGTCAGGCCAGTCCGGTTGTGGGGTTGCTAACATCTCAGAAAACAGCCCCAAAACTAAATAGGGTGAGTGCAAACCGTCAAATAGAGGATTACAGGGTGTTAAACCAAGTTCCTGCCGTAGTTGTTGCCAAGGGGCTATCCAAAAACGTGCTTGCCATTGAAAATGTCGTGCTATGCTATCTTGCATTCCTATGATCTGGGTTTTTTCCTGAGAGGAGAGGGGAATATTTCCGCTCCAAAGATAACTTTGGAGATCGTAAGCAGATGAGAAAGAGTAAGGAGAAAGAAAACAAGAAACCCAAGGGATACCAATTTTTTCTGCCACCAGAGGACCTGCAAACGTGAGGGGATGAGTGATGAGCAAATCAGCTCCACCACTTGCTGCCATTAGGTCAGCATAACTAGCCCGTAAATGGGGCATTAACATATAACAGACGACGTACTCGATCGCTCGCTTTTGGTATATCATTAGACTCAGAAATTCCCTATCTCTTTCAAAGTCAGGTATACTATCAGGTCTAACTGGATAAAATTCAATGCTTTGAGCTTCCACTTGTTGACGGTATCTTTCGCTAGTGGCTATTAAGGGGCGATGGCCTTGATTTTGTAAACCTTTAGCGATCGCTAGATAAGGGTATAAATCACCCAAGGTACCGAAGGTCGTCAGCACGATGCGTTTACTTGAGGTTGTTTTGGGCTGTGTTAAAGTAAGCTTTTCTTGAGGATTAAGCTGTGTTTTGTGAGTCATACCTATAATTTGATCAGGACTTAGGCAAAATACTATATGTACTGTATCGACCTAAGAGACTGTTTGTCAATAAAAAATAAAGTCGGTTCAGATAGCTAAGGCGAGAGTTTTTAAAGCTTTTTTATGGGATAAATTTAACCCAAAATGAATTATTAAATCCTATATTAATCATTAAAAATTATTTCAAAAACAGTCTCTAATACATCTATTAATTTACTGTCAATACTTAATTGACGATTATTTATAATAAAACTCGAAAAAATCTATAAAAATCTACTATGTTTAGTATATTTTAACCATTCTTTATAAGGTATAAATCCCATTTTATTTGTTGTTGAACGGTTAGAGTCAGGCTCAATTTGGCTGAAGTTGCTTCCGGTTTTTTTACCGGAAAGTGCAGCATTATTTTCTAGTATTGTTACCTCCTTACCCTTCCAAGAAAATTGGATTGAGGCGAACAAAACGCTTGACTTGTTAGAAGCATAACAGGAAAAAAATATTCTGGGAATCAGCAAAGCCTATTGTTGATATACCAAAGGGAACAGGGAACAGGGAACAGGGAACAGGGAACAGGGAGTAGTTACAAGGGGAAAGGTAACAAAAATTATGACAATTAATTTAGGATTAATATACAATCTTTATGATAAAGTTTAACCCCAAAATAAAGCCAAGAAAGCGATTGAAAACTTGATTACTCAGGTTAACAATATTCATCTCAAGCAAATCCAGGAATTAGCAGCAGAAAAAGCCGAGGCTGAGACTGGGACAGAAAACCCCTCTGCAATTTCTCCTACCTAGCTGAAATTAATCGATGGGAATGAATCTTATCTCTTGAACCCCAACTAAACAGGTAAGGGGTCTCCCGTTATACCCGCGCATGAAGCGCGGGAGGGGAATTACCTGACGGGGTCTCTTGGTTTTGGTATAATAGATTGATGGCGGTTGGACTGCCGCTCAATGGCTGTGGTAAATCGATATAGGTGCGCTTTCCGCGTTAAGAATTAAATTCGCCACGGGTCGCACCTCAGGATATCGAACGCGCCCCGCGTCGGCATCCGCCGAGGAACCGTAAGTCTCATTCGTGAGTAAGAGCGCGCCTACATCATAATCTTTGATTTGATGTAGGAGTAGTCACTAACAATGTAATCTCTATCCCTTGAACGATCGCCTCTTTTGGTGACAGCTAACGCGCCATCGAATTAGCCAGTGGTCGCCCTCGGGACTTTTAGAGTTTGACGGGGGCGATCGCTCTTTTAGAGTAACAAAAGAGGGACAAAAAAAATTTTTAACCTACATTCCGCAGGTTTGTCAGACCAATTGTTTCCGGAACTGTCTGATCAGTTGGGCAAAAATGGCTTGGTGTGATTCATTGCCATCTGCTACTCGTAAGTACAATGGTACATCTGAATCCCCACTGCACATCAAATCCACCATGAATTGTTTGAGGTCAGGTCGATGGTCTCACAGAGTTTCCATGAGTAATCGTGATTGCTGCTGGTTGTTTCGATAAAGAAGATGTCTTGGTCTTATAGGCTCCATGAACGTGAAAGGAACTTGAATCAAGGTGTAGACTCTCCTACCTGCGGAATGTGGGTTTTAACAGTCTTGTATTTTGTATTTTTGTAGTGTAAGTTTAAGAGTTGGAATATGTAAATTTTGTAACAATTTAACAATGAAACGAATACTACTGTGTTTGATGTCAGTCATACTGACATTCGCCTGCATTAATATCAGTCAAGCATCAGCACTAGCTGCCGAGAACCTAGTAGTAAACGGTAGTTTTGAAGAACCAACCGTCAAATTATTGGGATATCCAAAGTCAGTTCCGGGCTGGCAGTTATCCGCTGGTCCTGCCGTTGAATTTCAGCAAGGAATCGCAGGGGCAGCCTACGATGGCGGACAGCTAGTAGAACTCGACGGTCTTGCAGTTAGCGGCATTTATCAAGATATTCCCACCGAAGCAGGCAAAACCTACAAACTTACCTTTGCCTTTTCCCCCCGTCCGAATGTTGCGGACAACAAGCTGAACGTCAGTTGGGGAGATACCACGGTTGCACAGTTGGATAAAAGCGGTGAAGGTCTCTGGGATACCGATTGGCAGGTTTATACCTACGACCTCAAAGCCACCAGCGACAGCACTCGTCTGAGCTTCGACGACCTCAACGAAACTTCTGACGCTCTGGGTAGTTACATCGATGGGGTGAGCGTGGTAGAAACTATTGCTGCCGATGCGCCCTGTTCAGAAGGCCCCAAGGCTAATCGGATTGACTTCAACTCTGCCGAGCCGTTAAATGCAGCAGCCCAAACAATCTCCAGTGGCGGAGTTGCAGTTTCATTTGATAACCTCAACGTTATTAAGACTGGAGACACTAAAGGTGGATTTGGTGGAAAAGCAGGCAAGAACCAGGTAATCGCCTCGGATCAAGGCAACTTTAATGGTCGCTTTTTGACAGGGGGCGGCAGGACAGCTGCTTATCGCCCAAGTAACTATACTCGGGTGATCAAGTTTAGTAAGCCGGTAAACAATGTCTGTTTCTTCGTTGCCGACATCGACGCCGGTCAAGGAATCAGAGTAACAGCCAAAAATGCCCAAGAAGTAAGCCTCTATTCTCAAAACTTCCCCAGTTCTGTGAATAATGACAATGCTCTTGTGACTTTTGACTTGAGCAAGATTGAGGGAATTAAACGGATCGAATTGGTAGGAAACGATCCGATCGGTATCGACAATTTATCCTTTAATTAATCAAAATCAATCCTTTTGATTTTACAGCGATCGCCTCTTTGTAGAGGACGATCGCTCATTTAGACTCCTAATCAAAAAACGTACTACTTATAGATATGGTTTGACATCAATCTCTAATACATCTTCTGGTACACTATTGATTAAATAATTGTAAGTAGGTTTCTGTGTTTCGAGGGCTGATGGTGGGTTGCCAATAGGAGAACCAGACCAGGATTGATCAAACTCCATCCACAGTTCCTGCAATTGAGGATTAGCAGCACTATCAGCTAAAATCCGCATTACTACTTCATAGATACCTAACAACTCATCCAAATTGTTACGGGCATAAATTCTACCGTTTGCTAGTGCTCCATCCACAGTTAACCTACCTGCTACAATATCTCTGAAGGTATGGGCATCGCTACAGAAATCTATTGAGTCTGGTGATACTATATAATCAAATTTAAGTTGGAGATAATCGCCTCCTTCGGCAGTGACCTGCAACATGATACCATCAAAAGCGATCGCCACAGTTTTTTCAGACACAAAATGCATTAATATTTTCCATGTCTCTCCACCCTGGAGGCGAAGAACTTCGATCAAGCGGCGTAACCATGTCGCTAATTGTTCCTGACGTTCTGTGGTAGTATTTGTCATCTTCAATCCGGTTGTACAGTCATTGAAAAACTACGTTTACTTAATACAGACTTTGGCTCTTCCGGCTTTGCGGTGATAAGGCCAACTTATATCACGTAATTCCGCCAGTTCCAGCCACGTTGATGTTCGATTTTGTGTCTTTTGATACGTTTTAAACCACAGATCCGGAAGAGCCAAGATATTTCTCTGCTTTGTTGTGTTTTGGGCAGTGCTATATGGTAAATTATCAGCTAAAAGTAATCGTTACTCTTCCGAATAAAATGCCCAAGGGACAGGAACTCAAAAAACAGGATCTTGATGATAACCAAGCAACTACTCTAGTAGCCAATGGACATCAATCTCCCTCTAATGGTAACAGTCACGATGAAAATCAAGGTAGTAACAACCATTTGGTAACTATAAAAACTGCTCCAGAAGCAAAGGTTGAGCTAACTCAAGTTCCCCTCCCCAAACCCGAACAAGATAATAGCAATGCTCTATCTGCGGGGACACCAACTATTATGTCATTGCCCAACGGAGCTAGCATACAACTGCCCAATGGGGCGGAGGATATTGCAACTCCTCCAGGTGCAGAGAAACCACCGTTTGATCAAACCATTGTTAATGAGGTGTTACAGCAATCTCGACAAGCAATTACTGGCAGAATTATGCAGTTTATTGATTTGAAGCGAGATATTTCTGGAGGGTATGCTGAGTTATACGAAATGCTAAAAGATTATCCTTTTCGTAAGGGGAAAATGTTGCGACCCACAATGTGTATTAGTGCAGCGAGGGCTATGGGAGGAATGGGAGATAAAGTGTTGACAACAGCGGCAGCCCTAGAGCTATATCATAATGCTTTTTTAATACACGATGATATAGAAGATGGTTCTGAGTATCGGCGGGGTAAGGAAACTCTGCACCACGCTATTGGGGTAGCTCGGGCAATTAATGTTGGTGATGCTACTAATGTTTTAGCAGTGGGATTGCTGTTGGAAAACCTATCACTGATCGGGATACAAAAAACCCTCAACGTCTTGCATGAAATCGAATTTATGGCACAGCAATCTGTGGAAGGGCAAGCAATGGAGTTGGATTGGGTTGCTAATAATACGGGTCATCTGACAGACCAAGACTATTTTACTATGTGTGTCAAGAAAACTTGTTGGTACACCTTTATGACTCCCTTGCGGATCGGTTTAATTATTGGACACCCGACGGTGAATCTGACTGATATAGTTAAACCTCTGGCTGATATAACTCGGTTTGGGATGATTCTGGGAATTGCTTTTCAGATTCAAGACGATCTGCTTAATCTATTGGGAGAGCTAAAGACCTATGGGAAAGAAATAGGGGGAGATATTTATGAAGGCAAGCGCACAATTATGTTGAATCATGTTATTGCTAACAGTAATGCTGCCGATCGGATTCTAGAAATTTTGGCGTTGCCACGAGAACATAAAACACCAGAAAAAATTGGATTTATTCTGGAAGAAATGAAGCGTTGCGGTAGTATTGACCATGGTTGGTATTTAGCTCGAACTCTTGCCAACCAAGCTGACAATATCTTTGAATCTATGGATTTTCTCAAGCCTGAATCTCCCTTACAACCTGGAGAAAAGTGGAGTTCGTCTCTGCAAGACCGTCGCTTTCTTAAACAATTGATTAATTATGTAATTTATCGAAATTTGTAATATTCACAAAATTTAGGCAAATATGAACGCATTGCAACTTCCGCAACTTCAATTCCAACTGCAACCGGGTTCGACTCTGGTACTGCAAATGTCTTTTAAAAGCTGGATGAAAGAAGCTATACTGTTACGTCCGACTTTAGATGATTGGGTAGTGGATGGAGACTTAGTTCTTTCAGCATGCCAAATTCTCGATCCGCCTTATATTTATCTATTTTCTGGCAATAATGGAACTGAAACGATAACAATTTCCATTCCTGGGGATGTGTTGCCTGGGCAAAGATTAAAAACTTGGTTACGATTTCCTGGCATCCAAGAAGAGGCTATTCCTATTGATGTTGAAATTATTCCCATTGTGGAACCGGAGTCTCAAGTTGTAGAGTTTCCCTTTGCTGTTACCTTTCCTGTTTATGAAGAAGCTAATTCGGGCTTTTCCCATACTTTTAATGCAGGCACAGCGGGTATTTTTGGCCTAATATCAGGGATTATTGACCTGGATAAAATGCCTAGTCGTTGGTTGGTGGCAGAACTTTTAATTGTTATTGCTCAGACAGGAGAAGAATATGCTAAAACTTTACCCGGTAGTAGGTTGCTAGAACAACTTAAACAGACTGTTTTTTATAAAAATGGAACGATCGCTCTTACCTCCGCTCAACTCCCTAGTTGGATATCTGAAAGTTTGATGATCGCTAATACTATTCTAGGAGGCAGCAGTCAGACACCGGGAACTCAACGATTACTATATATCTGGGAACGATGGTTATTGAGTTTGGTGGGAACTGATGTGGAAGCAGAGGAGGTGGGCCAGCAGATTTTTGTGCCACCATTTTTGGCAGAAGCAGTCGTTGATAAACTGGGGATGGATGCTGAACGCTGGTTTGGTAGTCTTCTCTTGGGGTTGTCAGTGTTGTCCCCTCGTATTGGTAAGATTTTGGCAGCAATTGCCGAATTGGCCACCCCCACGCCCGTTGCTGATGCTAAGGCAGCGGGAGCAGGTTATACGTTGGCAACGGCACTGCCTGGATTAAATTTTTTGCCAGCGCGGTGGTTGGTGCTGGAACTGTTGGTAGTTCTCGCCCAAATAGGAAACGAGTATGCAGGTAGTGAAACGGGAAAGCAGTTAAGCGATCGCTTGAGTCGGACTCGCTTCTTTAAAAATGGTGTAGTAGCTTTAGCATCAGCAAAAGTGCCTCGCTGGTTGCAGATAAGTCAGTCTACTGCTACAGCTTTTGCTAACTCTATCGGCGCTGTAACAGGAATGGGGGGAATGTTGATTTTTTGGGAATTGTGGTTGTGGAGTTTGCTGCCAGATAATAGCAATATTCAAAACTCAGTTCCTAATAATTCTGCTAGGGAAGCTTTGAGTGCAGAACTGGGGATGAATGGCGATCGCTGGTTTGAGGCAATTATTTTGGGGTTGGCAGTTATGTCGCCCAGGATAGCAGCTATATTGGAAGCGATCGCTAATTTAGCACCAGAACCAGTAACTCGCCCCTCCACACCCCCAACTTCTGTTGAAGATGTAATTGGGGAATCTAAATCTATTGGGCGATAAGTAGGTTCAGTGTTGGATTATGGATGAATTAACCTTAGCTAATATAGAACAGTTACGCATTCCCACCGACGATCAGGCTTCCCCAGTAGATTGGAAGGATTGGTATCATTTCATTTTAATGGAACCCAAAAGCGGGGTGCGAGTGTTGGTGAATTTGACCCTCAGCGGTAGACTTACCAGAGGCGAACTGCAATTGAGTTTTATTGCCACTATACCAACGGAACTTCTAACTGCTGAACTTCCTCTGGAGAATCCTTTGGCAACATTCGGTACTGCCTACCCCCAGAGATGGGTAGGGGGAATGGTGAGTCGTGAACCCTTGTGGTTGCAGGGTCAGAATGTTTCTTTAGAAATAGATGGCAGACAGTCACTGCTAGAGGTGCAAGATGAAGGGTCTGGGTTGGCGATCGCCTTATTATCTGAGGCTGAGGCAACTCCACTTTTGATCACAGAAGATTCTCCTTTCGGTAGTGGTTTTATTGGTTGGGGTTTAGTACCTGGTTTGCGAGTGGGGGGGGAGTTGTCTGTTGGGGACACGAAATTTCCCATCCATCAAGATTGGTTTTGCTACCATGACCGCAATTTTGGTAGATTTCGCTGGGGGGAGGATATTGGCTGGGAGTGGTTTGTCGCTTTTGCAACTTGTGCCGATGGTAGAACTTTGACTCTTGTTTTGGACCGACGTACTAATAAAGACCATTCTCAATGGGGGTTATCTTATATATTCGTTTATTTGGGGAATCGGTTGCGGAAGATTTTTTTAGGGCCGACTCTGGTGATCGACTGGGAATGGTCGGCGACTACGGTATTGCCAATGCGACTGCCAGGAATTATGGCTAGTGTGTTTTCCCATCGTAGTTTGCCCATGCCAGAAAGTTTGCGAGTGGAGGCCGCAGACGAACGGGATAGTTTGTCTGTTTCGGTGAACTTTGATAGTGCGATGGAGTTGGTGGTGCCTGATAACCGCTCGCGTCAATATAGTTTTATTGAGGAAGTAAGCGGGAACGTGGAGGTGAAGCTCTTGCTAGATGGGGAGATGCTTCACGGTCGGGGTTTGATTTATGCAGAGTATGTTATCTAGATATATTTACCAGGGTAAACGCATCTAATTTTTTCATTTCTAGATATAGTGTTTATTGAATTTAATTAAAACTATATGTATAGTATAAAATTCATTGTCAATAAGAACAATAAAACCGGGTTTATTGAGAACTACCCCAGGTTTATTGACAAGATGCGCTTACCCTGATATATTTACTAGGATTTATCTCAAAAAACTAGCCACTACATTGGACACAAATGCAGAAAGTGATGGCCACTATGCAGTCAAAAAAAAATATTTTGTTTGATTGTTGAAAAGTAGCTTTTTGATGATATGATTAAAATCGTCAGTCAAATTAGCTACAACTAATCAAAATTTATGGTACTAAAAACAATTACGGTCAATTCAGGCGGTTACAACTTTTCGGGAGCAGCCTCCGCCGAAATCTTGATGGATGGTCAAGAAATTGGGTTTGGCACATACAAAATCGGCATGAACGTGGCAGTGTTTGATGAGAATACTGGCTTAGTTATCTCTACCCAGAACTTCAATACCACAGTTAAACCCAAGGACGATTTATTTGCTGATTACATCGACAGCTTGCCAACAGGAAGGATAGTCGCAATTGCTGTTTACGGCAATTGCATTCCTGCTGATGGAGGCTTAAGCGACCGAGCCATAGCGGCTTGTAAATCCGTGGGCAGTGCCCAAATAGAATTGGTACAACCTAACTACGCTTGGTCTTTAATTGGTATTAAGAACCAGCCGGGCACTGGCAGCGAATCCTTCACTTGGCCAAATGCTAGTGCGAGCAAAGTCGTAGATATCCCAAGTCCGGGACCTGCTCCAGGAACACCGAAAAAGTTAGAGTTAAAACAGATAGTGTGGCTCAGGAACCTAGACTCTGCATTTGGCAATAGTGGTGTAGCCATCGAAAATGGTACGGCTTTGGTAGGAGCTGATTTAAACTATCTCTACGATCCAGCTCGCGATAATGCTGGCAGTGTTTACGTCCTGAATTTAGACTATGACCAATGGCAACCGCAGCAACAACTCATAGCAGGAGATTTGCTAGCTAGCGACAACTTTGGTCATTCTGTAGCCATCAGTGGGAATACAGCTATTATAGGAGCTAATTTAAAGGATGGCTTTAACGCATATGCCAACACAGATGCTGGTGCTGCCTATATTTTTGAGTTTGAAGGTGACAAGTGGCAGGAAAAGCAAAAATTCGAACCACTAGACTTAGGAAAAGGTGATAATTTCGGCTGGACTGTCGATATCAGTGGGAATTTGGCAATCGCAGGAGCCTATTTGGCTGAAAGGTGGCGCACAAACACCAATGCTGGTGCAGCCTATATTTTCCAATTGAAAAATGAAGAATGGAAACAAATCCAACTCTTGCAACCTCAAGACTTGATTGCTAGTGACTACTTTGGCTACTCAGTGGCAATTAGTGGCAATGTGGCGATCGTGGGAGCTTATATGGCTGAGGCTCCAAGCCAAGCTAATGCTGGTGCAGCTTATATTTTTGCATTGGAAAATGATAAGTGGGTACAAAAGCAGAAGTTGCAGCCTGAAACTCTCAAAGCTAACGATTACTTTGGTTTCTCCGTAGCTATCAGCGGTAAAGAGGTGATCGTAGGGGCATATATGAGTGAAGAAGATGGTGTCATCAATGGTGGAGCAGCTTATGTCTTTGAATTTGATGAAGATTCAGAAGAGTGGAAACAAAAACAAAAATTGAAGCCAAGGGAGCAGCTAACAGCCAACGAGTATTTTGGCTGGTCTGTGGGAATTAGCGGAGATATGGCAGTGGTTGGAGCCCAACGGAGTGATGGGGTTGGTAAAGCTAATGCAGGTGCTGTTTATGTATTCCAAAAAGACAGTAACGGACTGTGGCAACCCAAGCAGAAAGAGCAACCAGCAGATTTGCTAGCTAACGACAACTTTGGTAATAGCGTAGATATTGATGGAAGTCAGGTGATCGTTGGCTCAACGAAACATTTTGTCGCTATTTATGATGTGGTGGTTGAAACCGAATTTCAAACTGAAAATGTCACACCTACTTAAATCTACCTAAGAGACTGTTTGTGAAGTAAGTCTTAAGACAAAATCTAGGGTTGTAGAAGTTATTTAGGGTTGACTTAATCACCTTAAAAAGCTTTAACAACCCTCATATTAGAGATATGAACTGACTTTATCTTTTCTTGACAAACAGTCTCTAACTTAGGTAAATCCACTGCTATTACGGCGGTTTGCATAACTATCAAGTACACAGGATTTTATCCTTCTTCCCTCTTTTCCCCTCTTGGGAGGGGTTAGGGGCTTACAGGGGTAGGTTTTTTACATTAGGGTCAAAAATGGGACTTAACCTCAGCATAGGAAAAGGAAAACAACGAATAAATGATGATTTTTAGCGATGCAGCGCGGTCTTGGGGAGGCAGCGCGGTCTTGGGGGTTCCCCCCGGAGACGAAACCTTAGACAGTTGAGCCTTTATGGTTGGTCGGCTATGCAGAAAAGGGGTAAAACTTATTGATTAAGGCTCAACTGTCTTACGGTAACTTCTAACCATGAGCGACTGCCGTTGGTTTCCCCCATGAGCGACTGCATCAAGACAACGACAAATTAAGTATATTGTCTTATCCCCCACACCCCACACCCCACACCCCACACCCCACACCTGAGGTCTTTGTTAAAAACCTACCCTTATGAGGGGGTTAGGGGTGGGTTCCTGCTCCCTGCTCCCTGCTCCCTAAAAACCTTAGGTGCGCTTGACCTTGGCGAATTAAATTCGCCACGGGTCGCACCTCAGAAATTTGTACCTAATTGAAGTGCAAACCGCCGTATCTTATCATAGTGGAAGTGTCAATCATACCCATTACTGGGTAGACTTATTACTTATTGCCAGATTATTTAAATTTTTAAAAAAGCAGCCGATGCTGCATTTTAGTTTTTGTAAATACGCCAGCGCGAAGTGCTCTAATATTTAGATGAAAGCTACTCTTGACCTTGGAGAATTAAATGTCATTAATAGATTTATTCGTTCTGGAGATGTAGTTTTTGACGTTGGTGCTTATGTCGGTCAGTGGACTGATGAAGTTTGCAAGCAATGCCAGGGCGATCGCCTCCAAATCCATAGTTTTGAACCTCATCCTCAGACTTATCAAAAATTAGTTGGTCATCTTACTCAGGCAATCGCCGTCGGGCAGGTCATCCCCAATAATTTTGCCCTCTCTAACTCAGAAGAAATTCAAACCCTTTACGATTACCCGAATACTCCTTTTCTCAATACTATATATCGTCGTAACTCTGAGAATGAAAAGATATTTAACTTGGGAACACCTCAACAGTTTACGATTTTGCTTACCACTCTTGATGCTTATTGTCAACGGTGGCAAATTAAACGAATTAATTTCCTCAAAATTGATGTTGAAGGGAGTGAGTTGGATGTCTTAAAAGGAGCAACAAAAATGTTGCAGTCTGGCAAAATAGATTATCTCCAATTTGAATATGGGCAAACTTTTCAGGATGCAGGAATTTCTTTGCAGGTTGTTTTTGACTTCCTGAAACAATTTCGCTATTTTCTATTTAAGATTTTGCCCGAACAATTAGATTACAAACCAGAATTTTTGCCTGAAGACGAAGACTGGCAATGGTGTAATTATTTAGCAGTTAATGAGCGGTTTTTGTCTGGAGTTTTAGGCGAGTTTCCTCAAATGCTTGATTTGGCAAAACTTTGTCAGCAAAATTCTATTCAACCCAGGGGGGTAATTCATATCGGTGCTTATGAAGGGGAGGAAATTCAGACATATCGAGAGATGGGAATGGAAAAGATATTGTTTGTAGAAGCTAACCCCCAAGTATTTGATCGCCTCCAAAAAAAGATGGCAGGAATGTCAGAGGTACGAGTTGCTAATTATGCTATTTATAACTGCGATGGTATAGTAGACTTACACATTACTGCCAATGAGCAAAGTAGTTCAATTTTATCTCCAACACATGATAGTGATCAAAGTATTTTTACAAGAGAGATATCTAGGATAGCTGTTGAGGCTAAAACTTTGGATAATTTACTGGCAGAATTGGAACTGTCACCCGAGGATTTTAATCTGCTCAATATTGATATTCAAGGGGCAGAGTTATTGGCCTTACAGGGGGCAAGTAATACTTTGCAATTTGTAGAGGGGATTAATATTGAAGTTAATTATGAGGAAATTTATCAAGGTTGCGCTTTAATTGATGATATTGACAAATTTCTAAATAAAGTAGGCTTTGATCGGGTGGCAACTACGACTCCCTATCACCATTCTTGGGGAGATGCTTTTTACGCGCGACAACCTACAATTACTATGACAAGTCTGGGCAAAAATGGTGGTTTTGCCAATCAGCTGTTCCAATATGGTTTCTTTAAAACCTATGCCAAGGAACATAATTTGCGAGTGGAAACACCAGAATGGATCGGAAAAGAAATTTTTGGATTAGACGATCCACCAATTAGACGATTGCTTCCTATGGTTGCCGAAAATATAGAAAGCAATATGTCAATTTCTGATATTGTCAACTCCCCAGAGGCTTTAAGCAACGTCGATTTTTGGGGATATTTTCAATATCATACTGCTTATTATGCTAAATATCAGGAGTATTGGCGATCGCTATTTCAACCCGTGGGAGAAATTGCAGCAAAAATGCAAATGGCTTGGGAAAATCTGAGCGCAAGAGGTAAGACTGTAGTGGCGATACATATGCGACTGGGAGATTATTTTTATCTCTACCCTGATTGGATCGCACCTTGGGAATGGTATGAGGAGTGGTTGCGGGGTTTCTGGGAGACTTTGGAAGAGCCAATACTTTATGTTGCTAGTGATGATATAGAGATGGTGTTAGGGTGTTTTGCCAAATATCAACCGATAACAGCGAAAGATTTGGGAGTAGAGTTGCCACAGGCGGAGTTTTATCGGGATTTTTATGTATTGAGTCATGCTGATGCTGTAGCCATCTCGAATAGCACTTTCTCCTTTGCTGCTTCTATGCTCAATCAACGGGGGAAATTTTTCTGTCGCCCCCATTTTTCATCCCAGAAGTTGATTCCTTTTGACCCTTGGAATAGTTTGCCATTGTTTAGGTCTAAAACTAGAGAAGCTTGTGGGACTTAAACTAGAAAAGAGGTCAAAAACGAGTATGATCATTAGACCCCCCATGAGCAAGCTACCTCCCTACTCCCTACTCCCTACTCCCTACTCCCTACTCCCTACTCCCTATAACCCAGGACTAAAGTCCCTTATCAAATTGAGAGCTACTATATAAAGTGGGATAATCTAAAAGTCTAGTTCTCTCAAACCCAATTGGCAGTCGATTTAATCGACTTAATTCCTTATCAATGTGATTAATAAAGTACTTCATTTCTATAGGATTGCCATCGATATCTTGACCTGTGACCAAGTAGCTACTTACCTCATTCTTTAGAGATGCATAGTTCAGGTATAACTGTTTGTTATTGACAATACTGTCCTCATACCGGAATAATCCAGGAAGATTTCCAAACAGAATAGCTGATGCTGAAACCACTACGAAGATATTAATCACATAAGGGTGAGTACTATTCCAACCTGATCGAATAATAAAGAGTAAACAAATTCCTGCTACAATCGCTGTACCATAAGTCATTAACTTAGACATATAGTAATTGTTGTAGAAGAATGTCATCATTTTAAAATGCCTTTGGTCTCGCGCTTGAATTTCTTGAATTTGGGCACCAATTCTTTCTTGTTCAAGGGGAGCAGCATCAGGGATGGTCTCAGTATACGCAACTGTTTCTGTTGGAGGTAACAACCACTTTTGGGTTTGGTAGTTACCTAAGGAATAGAGAAAGATAACTCCTACAGTAATCAGTAAAACCAATACAGACGTTATGGCGATATGTCCAATCAGTGGCTTCGACCAAAATTTTGGCTCAGTTAAGCCTATTTTGTTAGTTTCGTTATTTTCGGTTTTGACAACGGTTTCAATGGTTTCATGATTATGAGTTTTTGTCGAATTTCCTTTATCGATGTCGATAGCTGAAGATTTATTGAACTCTAACATTAGCTTGACCTCCAAGGGGCGGACATTCGGTTTTTTATTGGGATTCGGTTTTTGATTCGGATATGGATTTAGCACCATCAACTTTAAAAGGGTATTCAATAAGTATTAATTTGTCAATTTCAGGCAAAGGCATAATGGTAATTAGTAATTAGTAATTAACAATTAATAATTAACAATTTACAATTGACTCATAACTAATCACTAATCACTAACGTAGAGGAAGCCGACCTACCAAATTCTTCTGGGGCATAGTTGAGGTGTGCTTGGGCAGGGGGCCATAAATAGGTTCCTGGTGTAACTGACCGCACCAGATAATGTAAATTATAGACGCCAGCTTCCAATCGATCGGCATAAGCCACAATGCGATCGCGATGAATTTTCTGATAATCGATTTGCCAGCTATCCTGTTGAGCTTGGAAGTAAGGAGTAGCAGTTTGGAAACTAGTATCCACTGCTTCCAACCCAGCTGGTAAATGATCTTCGATCACCACATGATCCACTGGATGATCGCTAATCACCTCAACACCAATATCAAACACTTGTCCCGCTGGTACTGTTAATGGCTCTTTGAGAGCATACAGTCCAATCTTTCGCAACACCTTTTCCTGATTAGCCGGACGTATGGTCTTGTTTACTCGTAATCCATTAAACCGACCAGCTTGATTGCCTTGTAAGCGATAACGATAGCTGGTTAAGTAGTGTAGAGTCCCTGCACCAGATTTTTTGACAATTAGGTCATGGCGACCTCGGGGTAACTTATCCATAGTAACCTGAATCGATTGACTAGGTTTCTGATACCCCTGGAATTGGGCTGAGCCAAGTTTTTTCCCGGCTAGTTGTACCGTTGCTCCAAAGCTGGGGGGTGTAGGCTGTAATCGACTATAGTCTACTAAGGCACTCAAGGCTTGGGCATTATCGTAGCTAGTTTGCCAAGTGCCGTCTCGCCGTAACTCTAATAACCCTTGTAATAGTTTACTGCGAACCTCGGCTGAGCTGTTTTGGGCAATAAATAAACGCAAGGCTTGAGCTTGTGCAGTAGTAGAAGAATCCAGCCAACGCCAGCTTTGGGGTAAGTTTATCCGAGCTGAACGCCCAGTTTGATAGATGCTTTCCTGAAACTGATTGACTAGAGTTTGGGCTTGGCTCCGCCACTGAGGAAACTGTAATAAGTAACGGGCTAATTTAATCTGAGTGACCCGGTCGAAGTTACTGCTCTGTTCATAAAGGTATCCTAGGAAGTCACTGCGGGTCTGACCGAGTTCTGCTAACCCCATCAGTGCTTCTAATCGCACCTTACTCTTACACACTACGCTCTTGCAATAATCATACTGACCAGGATTTGCCAATATTTTCTGCAAGTAGTTCTGGAGACGGCTCACCATCCCAGCATCTACTGATAATCCTGCTGCTTTAGCCCGAGCTAGAGCAGTAGCAGCATAGGGAGACACGAAGGGGTCTGAGGATTTTTGTCCGGGCCATCTGGCCAAGCCACCATCTGGTCGCTGGAGTTTCTGTAACTGTTTGATAGCGTCAGTGCCTTGTTGGCTAGGGTTAAACTCAGCAAAGGTCTGACCATATTGTTTGCCGAGTATTTCCAAATTGGATGCGATCGCTAATTTACTTGCTACCGGTTCTAAGAAGGGTAAGTCTTCGTTATCCAAGACTTGCTTAGCCGGAGCAGTAATCTCAGGAATCAGAGTGCTAGCCAGGGAAATCTCTAACCCTCCGCTGTCAGGTACCACGTTACTAGCTATATTCACTGGGATTTTTACTTGAGTCCTGGTTACTCCCGATTCCACCACTTGCTCAGTAATGTCAACCGGTTTAACAGCTAAAGGTACTTCAAACCCATCCTGATTACCATTGAGCTTAGTCGTAAACTTGACTTTAGCTTTATCCAAGTTATTGGCTACCATCGGAAAACGATAACCACTGGTTCCGGTCTTGGCTGAGGTTTTTTGATTCAGCGTAGGCCCTTTACCATCATCAAACTGAACGGCACCGGTCAGTTGTCCATTAATCTGTAAATCTCCCGTTTGCCCAGTATTATTAATTAGCGATATACCAGCTTTAAAGCGATCGCCTGGACGAGCAAATTGAGGTAATACTGGATTAGCCATCAGCCGCTTGGTGGTGATAAAGGTAGCCTGGCCATTACCAAAGTGTAGGTTGCCATCCGTTGCTACTGCCATCACCCGCCAAGTGGTTAAGTTATCTGGTAGTTTAAAGGTTACCCTGGCTTTACCATTGGTATCTGTTACCAGTGAACCATTGTAGTAGGCTAAGGGTTTGAATTCCGTGCGAATCCGAGTACTAGCTGCGCCAGAAGACCGTCCTCCACCATAGCCCCAGCCTTTGTCCATCATTCGCATCGCTAGCTTTTCTAGCACCACCTTAGGACGGTTATCACTGAAGCGAGTGGAAATATCTTGCTGAGCATACACGGTCTCTACTAAATCCGGTACTTGGTAGCCACTCAGTTGCAAGATAGCTTCATTGACAACCATCACCGTAAACTGTCCCTTTACCGGTTTACCCTTAGCATTTTGCAATGCTAATTCCACGGTTTGCTTAGCACCAGGTTCAATGGACTTAGACTGCAATGTCTCTGTTACCTTGAGATAGTTATCATCCAAGCTGGTATTAAACGGAGCAAAACCAATCCGCACCAGATTTTCTACACTCCCCGGCTCCACTTGGGATAGGGGTTTGCCTTGGCGCACTACTACTGCTTCTACTGCCGCATTCGGTACCATCTCCGGAGTCACTTTGAACTTAATCTCTGGCGCACCCCCTTTAACTTTCACTACTTTGCGATAGAGAGTATTGTTCCGAACTACTGAAAAATACAATTCCCCTTGGGCATAGGGAGATTGAATCAAGGCTGTGGCTGTTTCCCCAGGCTTATAGCTATCCTTGTCTAGTTTGATATCCAGGCGAGAGTTATCATAGCGAGACCCCCAGTACACTGCGTTTCCACCGGTTGCCCAAATTTGCAAGTCTGTTGCTGCTAAGTCATTTTTAGCCTTAGCAAAATTAGCGCGAATTCGATAAGAACCGGATGAGGGGGGAGTGAGCTTAATGGATTTGGGACTACTACCGGAACGGACAGTTACCTCTTTAACGGTTTTGTATTCCACCTGATTCTTTTCTCGCTGACTCCCTGCCAATACCTGGGTGACACTGCTGTATTTCATTTCTTGCAGTTCCAGGCGCACTTGTTGTCCTTTGATTAATTTACCCGTGGGGTCAGTAACAATCACTTCTAGAGGGAATGGTTTTCCAGCATCCGCCACCCAATCCCCTTTTAATCCAATTAGTTTATCGCTAGGTAAAGCTGTAAATGTTTTAGAGTCGGATACCGACAGATTCGAGACATCGGTAACTTGGGAATCTACCCGGTAAGTCATGGGATAGGGCAGGTCTTTCGTCACCGGAATAGTTAGACTACTTTCCCCAGACTCACTTAAGGTTTGATTAGTTTGGAGTACATCACTGGTAACTTGCGGTCTTTCCTGTGGCCAAAACCACTGCTGACCAAAGGAAAACTCTTCCCATCCTTCTGGAGTAAAGTAGACGGGGGTGCGGGTGACATAATAGGCCACCTTGCCCCCATCTACATTTGAACCAAACCAATAATTTCCTTGGACATTAGCGTCCACCTTCTCGCCCATGTTAGCAAATTTTTGAGCAAGGGTAAGGTCAACTTTAAAATTAGGAGGATTAAACTCAGCTACTCGGAAACCACCTGAGATTTCTCTGCCATTGCTTCCCCTGGCCTGAACGGTATAGAAACCTAGGGGTTGATTCTCTTTCAGGGGTAATTCTAGGGAGAAGGTACCAAATTCATTGGTTTTCTTAGTGCCTAAGTCTGTCTTCTTACCATTGGGTTCTACCAGCGTGACCTGATAAGATGCATTTTTGTCTTGGGTGAGGTTATCTTTTTCGAGATAATAGGCTGCTGCGGTGAACCAAGCCTTTTCTCCTGGTTGGTAAAGCTGTCTGTCTGAGAAAATAGTCCCTCGGGATTTAGGTTTGCCATTGTCCCAGTCTGAATAAATCCCGTAGCCATAATACCCACTATATTCATTGGTTCGAGTAAATGCCCAGTCTTTGCCTTCTTTAGCAATTACCAGTAATTGCGGGCCTTTAGTGAAGCGCGTTGCCCCATTCATACATTGCCGAAGAGCCTGGCTGTTTAGGGCAATGGTGCCAGTTCTGTCAGTTTTTGCGATCGCACAGGGTTTTGGTGTGCCTCGATAGGAAGCATTCAGCTCAGACTTATATATCTCTACCGTTGCTGCTGCTGGTGACCCATTGGACAGATGATTGACTTGCACTAAACCGGAATCAGGAAACCATTGCGCAAACACTCCCAAATTAGTCAGCTGCACCATGCCATAATACTTTGGTTCCCACCACTTTTGATTTCCATTCCCATCTTGATAGCGATAGGTTTTGGCTTGCACTCCATAGGCCAACATTCCCGTTCGACCTCCGAGTCGTTTCCTCAGGGAAACCGCGATATTATTGGTTTTATTTTTCTTCCCCGATACCCGGAAACGCTCCCATTGACTTGGGTTCGGTAATAAATCATTGCTCTTGCCACTGGGATAAGCGGAATCTTTATAGACCAAGTCAGTAGGTTGAACAATGCGATAAGCCGCTTTATACTCCGGTTGCGGTAAATTGACCGTAGAAATATTCAACTGTAGGGACTCGGAATTGCGTTTTAGGGTAGAGGGAAAGATATGCAAATCCGAGGGAGCCCAGATATCCCCTGCTAAATCCCCTGTTTGGTATTTAAAGGTTACAGGTTCACCCAAGGTTTGCCCAAATTGGTCAGTGAGATTAGCACCGAGAGTAACGGTATAGGTAATTTCTGGTTCTAATGCCCAAGGATTAAGGTTAACGAATCGATTGCCATCATAAGCTTGCACCAATTTGGGAGCTTCCTTGGGAGCAGGCTCAACGGTAATATGCTCCATGGCGGAAGAGGCCAGCAAACCATTATTAAATTCCAACCGAGCTGCCCCTTTCACAAACCGTCCATAAGCGCCTCCCGCCTCTGGTTGTCCGTAAAAGCTGATTTCCTTATAGGTCAAGGGGTCAAAGGTTTTGACTTGACTAACGAAAGGGGTTTCGGTCGCGATATTGCCGCGAGCGGGACGCACACCAGGGGCAAAGGCTAATTTGTAATCGGTAGCTTTAGTTAGGGGTTGCTTAGGGGTGATCGTATAAATCCATGGCCGCAAGGAGGGGTTAAATTCCTGAGCGGGTTGCCTATACTCATTGGAAACATCTGCTTGTTCCTTAAGGGCTACATCTAGCTTGACACTCTGAGTCTGACCTTTCGGTGTCATGGTCAAGTGCTGGTTTACTGAAGCGAGATCCAATTGGGTATTGGAGGTAAACTGTAACTTAGGCTCGAGAGCAATCGGTTCTGGTTCCGCTTCTGGATTCCGCTGAGTTGCTGGGAGATTGGTTAACTGGATCGGGGCAGTATTGAAAGTCCAAGCTAACTCTTGTTCTAGACTATGATTGTTGAGGTCAGCTAATCCTGCTTTGAGGGTAACTTGGACACGAGTGGCTAGAGGCAGAGCTTGGTCGGCTTGGAATCCTACCATCCGTGGGGTTAAGAAACGAAATTGCCCAGGGATAGGGGGTATGATTTCAAATTTCTGTAATATTTCCCGCTGATTTGGACTTCCTAAGCGTTCAACGGGAATCAGGGGGTCTTTGAAGCGAATCCGAATTTGGGAAAGGGGCTCAGCCATGCCGATGGGACTAATTTGCTCAATCCACTCTGGGATTTGAGGCATCGGTAGGGGAGCAACTGCTGGTAAGGGTTGAAACCCTGACGTTAGTTTAGCGCTATCACAGCTTATTATTCCTAGGATGAGAGATAATCCCAGTAATAACCCTATGGCTGTTTTAATTACCCTACCCATGGCGTGCCTAGATTTTCCTCTTAGAGCTTCCATTTTTGATTAAAGCTCAGATTTTTGAATTTGGCAGGATTGCCCTAAGTTTCGTTAACTCGTCGGGGTAGGGCTGGTGTGGTAGATGATCAGAGCTTTTTGGTGGGCTGAGGATTTATGCGATCGCATGGCTGCCATCCGTTGCCAACAACACCTTACTTCAAGTGTTGGGAATAATCTTCAGAAGATTCAGGGTTGAGCTCCCAGCGGAGGTGGTCACGAACCTCTAACTTGTCCCGAGTTTGCACAGCTTCACCATCCACTGAAGAAATCCCCATGGACTCCAGTAAGTCTTCAGTTACATTTTGGTCAGGAGTGGGCGTTTCTCCTCCAACTGCTTCTTCCCCCACTACTTCAGCCTGATACCAATTGTCATAAATATCGCCACCGGTCACATTGCCACCAGATAGTTTGCTAGTTCTCAATTTCTCCAAGGTGCGTCCCATCCCAGTGTCACGGTCAACCACACCCTCAAAAATCCGGTCAGGGTCTTCTATTCCAGTCAGGTCTGCTAACAAGACTTCTTCTGTATCACGGTTGTCAGCATACCTTTGCTCTTGGTTGAGAATTCCATAAGAGTTTACTACATCGTTTTTCTTGGAATCTGTCATAATCCTTACTCCTGATTAGTGTCATTGTTCGATTCATAAATAATCTCCTTCTACTTAAATTGTACTGCTAAAATAACTATAATTCCAAAGCTCTCTCCCCATGACCATCACTCCCCTAACCCCACCACCAGAACGAATCCAACTCTCTGGTATCAGTTGGCAAACCTATGAAACATTACTTAATGAATTGGAAAACCATCGCCGTTTACGGCTTACCTACAATCGTGGCAACCTAGAAATCATGGCTCCTTCCCCTGAACATGAACTTTATAAAAAAGTGATGGGTCGCTTTGTTGAAACCCTAGCTGAAGAATTAAAAATTAGGATTTATCCTTTAGGGTCAACGACCTTTAAACGTCCAGAAATTAGTGGAGCCGAACCTGATGAATGTTTCTACATTAACAACATAGATGGTGTCAAAGGGAAAAAAAGGCTTGGCCCAGAAGACCCAGGGCCAGATTTAGTTGTTGAAATTGATATTACCAGACGTTCAGATGACCGCTTTGATATCTATTCAAATCTAGGTGTACCTGAAGTCTGGATTTATGATGGTAAATCTTTCACCATTAAGCAACTCGAAAATCAAGACTACGTTGTTGGAAATCAAAGTCTATACTTTCCGAATTTACCACTTTCCGAAATTGCCCAATTTTTAAAACAAGCTGAAACCATGGACTATTTAGAATTGGTGAAAGCTTTTCGGAGTTGGGTGAGAAGCCAAATTTCGCAGTAACGGTCAGTATGAGCAGTATAGCAAAGGGAATAGGGAGTAGGGAGTAGGGAGTAGGGAGTAGGGAACAAAAATGATCACAATTCCTACACGGATGGCTATATTATGCGATCGCTCTTTTTTAATACAGATAAATTATCCGTCGAATTACCAGTTATGTAGATTATGCGATCGCTCTTTTTTAAGACACATAACTGGTAATGTTTCAAGAACTAATTTCAGAGGGTTCACCTGGAAAATTCTAAAAAATTGCTCCTCTTTTAATTAGTTCAAGCTTGGTGGATTCATCAATTCCTACAATATATGCGAATCGGGCATTCTTGACTTTAGCATCACTGAGGTTGGCACTACTGAGATCGGCACCACTGAGGTTTGCACCAGTGAGGTTGGATCCACTGAGGCAGGCACGACTCAGGTTGGCTCCACTGAGCTTGGCACCAAAAAGGCTGTAACGACTTAGGTTGGCACGACTCAGGTTGGCTCCACTGAGGTCGGCATCACTGAGGTTTGCACCACTCACCCTGGCATCACTGAGGTAGGCACCCCGGAGGTTAGCACCCCTGAGGTTGGCAGTAAACAGCTCGGCACTCCGGAGGTTGGTACCCCCCAGGTCTGCACCACTGAGGTTAGCATTTTTCAGGTTGACACCAATTAGGTTGGCACCACTGAGGTTAGCACCACTGAGGTTGACACCACTCAGGTTAAGATTACTGAGGTTAGCACCACTTAGGTTGGCATTACTGAAGTTGGCTCCACTGAGGTTGGCTCCAATTAGGTTGGCTCCAATTAGGTTGGCTCCAATCAGGTTGGCTCCAATTAGCTTGGCTCCACTAAGATTGGCACGAATCAGGTTGGCACGAATCAAGTTGACACCACAGAGGTTAGCATCACTTAGGTTGGGGCGAATCAAGTTAGCACGAATTAGGTCGGCACCACTGAGGTCCGCACCACTCAAGTCCGCATCACTGAGGTCCGCACCACTCAAGTCCGCATCACTGAGGTCCGTACCACTCAGGTCGGCACGAATCAGATTAGCACCACTGAGCTTCGTATTACTGAGGTCCGTATCACTGAGGTTCGCACCCCTCAAATCTCGACCCACAGCTCCACCCGTGGCAATCTCTTTAACTAAACGCCATTTATGATCAAGCTTGCTATTTTCTTCATCATCTGACCTTTCGTTCAAAATTTGAATCTCTTTAACAGGAAAACCACTTAATTGTTTTAGGTCTTCTGATTTTATCCGAGCTTCAAGCCCTTCGATAGCTTCTTGAGACCCCTCTAGGATTAAGCGGCTTGGTTTAATATCAATAATGTTGATCGTGTATCCTGAAGATTGTTGTAAAATAGATTCAATCAGTTTTGAAGGTTGAACTGAATTTATATCTCCTTCTAAAACCAGAACAGCTTTAAGTGTTTGACTTTGTCTCTGGATTAAAGTCTGTTGGTGGCTCAGGGATTGACTTGGCTCCACACCCTGCACCGGCTCTGAGCTACTGCCATCATTTTTGTTTAGCTGTTCTGATGCTTGTTCTTCTGCTATTCCCGCAATTTCTTTCCAGTCTAGATTCAATCCCTGGCATATGCGTTTAAATAAATCAAGCTGAATGGGCTCTGATTTAAAAAATCTTGTAACTGTATAGTGACTTATCCCTTGTGACTTGGGGAAGTTACTTTTTAACTCAAACCCTAGCTTATCAAAAGCTTTTTTCGCTGTTTCGATACCTTTTGAAGAGGGGGCGATAGTTAGTTTTTTAGTTTTATTACCCTGGCTAAACTCTGTCATAGTCTTGCTGATTTAGCATAACTATAGCATTTTAAGTTTAGATGTAAATATAAGATTGATGGGAACAGGGAACAGGGAACAGGGAACAGGGAACAGTAGTCAAGATATCCGATAATTTTTTGGTGTTCTAATAAATCAGCATTGGTTTTCATGATCTATTTATAAATGGTATATAGCATCAGAAGTATTAAACAGGGAATAGGCAATAGGGAATAGGCAATAGGGAATAGGCAATGTACCAATTTGGCATAGTAAAATCAGCCGATACCGTTAAACTAAAATTATTACAAATATAGCGTTGATCATAGTTATGAGGTACAGTAAATTTTCTTAGGGATACTCCCTACTCCCTGCTCCCTACTCCCTGCTCCCTACTCCCTAAAACCAATAACGAAAGTACCTGAAGCAATTGAGGCTATATAATATGTACCAATTTGGCATAACAAAACCAGCTTATACCCTTAAACTAAAATTAGTCCAAATATAGCCGTGATCATAGTTATGAGGTACAGTAAATTTTATTACCCCTACTCCCTACTCCCTACTCCCTACTCCCTGCTCCCTGCTGCAAATAAAAACGCTATAGCTAATAGAGAAAAGCGGCTCGCTAACTGATGAATGATTCCAAAAACGCCATCGATATATTTGCAGGGGCAGGTGGCCTTTCTCTAGGTTTCCATATGGCTGGGTGGCAGATCACCACAGCAATAGAAATTGATAAATCTGCTGTTTCCACTTATCGAGAAAACTTTCCTAGCGCTAATGTTATTCGCTCCGATGTTAGAGCCTTAGACTTTACTCAATTTCAAGGTATTGACCTAGTAGTAGGGTCACCACCTTGTCAACCTTTCTCTGTCCTAAACCAAGACCCAAATAAACAGTTATCCGAAGCCAACAATAAAGATTTAGTTCCAGAATTCATTCGAGCAGTCAGGGAGATTCGACCCAAGGCATTTTTAATGGAAACTATGCGTGGGTTGCAAAGCTCTAAAAATTTTAACTATTATCAATGGATTATTCAGCAGTTTCAAGCTCTGGATTATTCAGTTTATGTAGAGCTTTTAGAAGCAGCATCCTATGGAATTCCTCAGTATCGTGAACGTCTATTTTTGGTCGGTTTAGCCACAAAAACCGATTTTACGTTTCCCCTAAAAACCCATGGTTTAGGGACATCTAATTCCTATATTTCATCAGGTTCAGCCTTAACTGATGTTCCCGACTATGAGCCGAATAGCACTAACGTTTCCTATGCCAATAAACCCGTGATTCGTCCTACCCCTTGGACAGGAACCCTAGTCAAGGGTGGGGGAAAACCCATCAATTTCGATGCACCAAGTCCTACCATTACCGCTACTATGGGAGGTTACCGAACCCACATTATTGACCCTGAAGGTGTTTTACTGGTGTATCATCGTCATTTAATGAATGGGGGAAAACCCAGATCAGGAACAATTGAAGGGGTAAGACGGCTGACGGTAAGGGAATCAGCTAGACTCCAATCCTTTCCTGATCATTTTGTATTCAAAGGTTCTAAAACATCACGATACAGACAGGTTGGTAATGCTGTACCACCACGGTTAGCCAAAGCAGTTGGAGAAGCAATCCATCAAGCCATCTTCCCCTCTGAGGTATCAACGACAAAAGACTTTCAATCCTATTTTGATCAGCTTTGCGACACATTGCACCTGCGGCTGTAGGGAAGGGGAAGAGTGTGGGGAGATGGGGAGATGGGGAGATGGGGAGATGGGGAGATGGGGGAGATGCTCACAGGGGGTTGATGCGCTGCATTGCTTTTAGCTTTTTTGTCACCCCCTCAGGTATTATTGAAGAGGGATAAGAGCTAGATCGCTTATTCTGGCTACATTCTAGCTGACCTGTCGCCCCGTCAGGGGTAAAAGGTATACTTTAAAAGTATAATAATAGAGCATTACACGCTCATGAAAACACTTTGGCTAGAGGTTTATTAGTTATTTATAAAAGTTAACTAGTTTGAGCTTTATACTAATTTTTAGTACAACTCAATAGAGCACCCATAACCCATCTAGATGATCGGCTTTATTTGATTAGACCTCTTGCCAAAGTATTTTTATGATAGTGTTTACGTCAATTCTTGTCCACTGTTCCCTGTTCCCTATTCCCTGTTCCCGACAACTGCCGCGAAGTCTATTAGTTACCGTTGAAAAGTGACTCATACTTAACCCTCTCAAAGACATCTAGCAAGCTATTGGGCGTGGCATTTAGGATTTGAATGGAATTTGCGTCCGCCACACGGCGCATCAGCTTGTAATTTCCCCACTGATCGACATATTCCTGGCAAAACCACTCAATGTCGCGCTCATTCCACTCCAGAGGGCGTTTGGTAACCTGCACAAATTCTTCTGTTGAGAAAAAATATTTGCTCTTATTCAAGCCGATAATCTGATTGTGGTCACAGCCAAGCAGGTAAATTTGTCGGAAGCCCATATAAATCGCCACTTGCAATGCCATAATCGTGACGGTGTGAATTGGCAAGATAGGACGGGTGAGATCGATCCCTGAATTCACGATCATCTCTGAGGAGGCACCAAACCAGAGATAATGAACTTGTCGATTGGCAAAATGCCCAGCTCCCTCTACTCGTTTTTGGTCGCCCAGGGCAAAGAAAAATGTACTATCTCCAGTTCCGTGATCCAATTCTTTCATCCAACCGGACCAAGATTCTTCTGTAAGCGGGAGATGATAAGGGGCGATGCAGTAGTAACGTGGCCGGATCAGGCTATAATCTGGGTGGAGGAAGAAATTACTTACCGCAATACAGTTCTCCCCCTGCAACAATTTAAGGTTCTGTGATTTGATGCTCGGCCCGGTGGCCAGAATAAAGCAGCGCTCTCCGGCATGGCGATTGTGCAAGACCTGATTTTTTTGTAGAAGAAGTTGGTGCTCTCGTGGGATGGTATAGAAATTCAAGCTCTCTACCCATGTGCTCAAGTTCGAAAGAATAACTTTTTTGATCCCTGGTGGAACGGTCCAATAAGCAATTTTGTTGGCTAAGATCATCGAAGGTTTCATATTGTGCTTTCTTCCTTTTTTGAGTCGAATGTCTGGTTAAGTTCTCGAACCAAGCGATCAACCGTATTTTTGTTTAGGCCATGTTGTTTTGCCCCTAGTGTGATCGTGTCGTGGGTTGAATGATGACAGCCCAGACAGTATAATCCATAGCGGCCTAGAATCCTTTGAGCTTGGTTACCATGGGTTTCCAGCAAGTCGGCGATGACGGTGTCGCCTGTGATCGGCTGATGGTCTATGGGTGGCACTGAGGCAGGCTTGTGATAGTATGGAGCTTGTAATAAGCGCCAGAAACCAGCATTGTATATATTAGAGCTTCTGGAAAAGCGGCACCAATGGCCGATATGAGCCTCATCCCAAGAGAGATTTTCTGTCACAATCTTGGCCAAAATGCCAAGGGGGATTTTCATGAGCAAGTTGGGCACATCGGGTAGTTCGGACAGGATTTCCAGCCGCCCAGCTGTTATTGAAAAGGAAACAGAGAAGGTTACCTCGTCAAAATCCTCTTGAGTTGCTTGTACGGTGACGGTTATCTCTTCGCAGAAGGCGATATCCGGCACGTCATTCAATTGCAGAAAATACGCTTCCAACTCGGAACGGGTCACTGTTGTGGAGCAAGCATGATATTGGGAAAATAAAGCTTGATCAAAATGCTGCTCAATGTAGCGCAGTTTATAGTTTATGTCATCGAGTTCCTCTCGATTCTGCCAGACACGCTTAATCTTGCCTGTTGAACTCTCCCAGCTCTCTCCAGGTAGAAGAGGAATTACTTCTACGTCACTGCCCTCAAAAAGCTGCACCACATCGTCTAAGGTATTGGTACTCATTAGGCCAACATACTCACGATGAGTGGGATGACACCACGTGAAATTACCCGCAAAGGGTAAGAGATATTTCGCGTCATACAGCTTCATCATCTGTTTAAGCATCTCAAGTAAGCCTTGAGCGCTACGTTTTGAGATGTTAACCTTTTGCTCTTGGCTAAGATGACTCCAAGTCCAAGGGTATCCTGATGCTCCAGGAACGAACAAAGAGGCGACCATATCCACAGGAGGCAGCAACGAGGCAATGCGATGGTTAATGCCCGCATCATTGATATTGAGCACACGAAAGCCATCAATCTCCATCAAAACAATGGCATCATTCCATAAACTGCCTGGTTCAAAGCAGGTCAGATGAATATGTTTTGAGAGTTGGACTCTCTCCCCAAAGGCCATGGGACGTATATCCTGAAAGCCCAATGCCGTTAAACCCTCGATCAGGCGACGATTGGGAAAGTCGGGCACGTAAATCGGCGTTGAACGGTCAAAATGGTCTAAGGTTTCTTTATGAAAATGATCCGAGTGCTCATGGGAAATCCAGATCGCATCAGGACGCAAGGTGGAAATGTTGACTATGGGAGCGGGATAATGTATCCAAGAGCCTAAAAAGGCTGACCCACAAAGCCAAGGATCGGTGAGAAGGGAAAAGCCTTTGTAGCCCACTTCTAGGCAGGAGTGGACATGTAATGTAATCGCCAAATCCTGGATATCTTTGCCTGTTTGAGGGAGAGGGCTTCTGAATGGGGCACATGGCACTTCCGCTAAGAAGTGATCCCCCGAAACTGTTACTGGTATCGCCGACAACGCCGCCTGGTTGTTTATTCCCTTTCCGGTTCCATGTTCAAAGCGCCAGCCATGAAACGGGCAAGTAAAACACTCGCCGTCATCGGAAACTTCCCGCCCTTGGTGGGGGCAAACCCTTGATATAAGCTGATAACCCGATTCGGAGCGCACCAAATAGTAGGGCTGGTTTCCCAGAGATATTGGTACGGGGAATTTGGCTTTGGCGGGGTCAAGATCAATTTTATAAGTTGTTGGTACAAAATTCACTGTCTATTTTCTGCTTCTTGAGAAAGAAATAAGCATAGCAAGAGCTACCCAAAGTGATACACAATGGTTTAAAACCAATAGACATCGCTATATCCCAAAACTCGTCGAGATGATAGGAGGTGAAGGTGATTGCATTTTGGTGATAATCCCGCAGCTTGGGCTTAAATTTTTCAGACCCATCATCGTATCTGATTTGGATCAGGGCCACACCCTGATCAGATAGGAGTTGATAAGCCAACTTGGTGACTCGTACTCCATAGTCTTTGCTCGGAAAGTGTTGATAAACGGAGGTGGAAAGAAAAAAGTCTATGGTAGAGTCAACATGCTCAAGGACTTGTTCTGGTTTCTCAGCCTCAATCGAAATCGCCTGAAACCCATCAAAGCCAAGACTTTCCAGTTGGCGCTGGGATTCAGCCAGATTAGCCTCCGAAATATCTACGCCTATGAATGTCTCGACTTCTGAACAAAATTGTACCGCATTCGCGCCGCCCCCAGGACCCCACTCAATCATGCTACGAATGGGTCTGGTGGTGTTAGCAAACAAACATAGTTTCTCAAACCGTTCCAAGTTCATTTGCCCGACCCGAGTCCAACGTTGTTCGTCAGACCATCTGCCTTCCCCCAGCCAGTGAGAAAAGTCTTTAATACGGTCGCTCTTATCGCTGCGACTCCAAAAATCCCCCGCATCTCGTGAGATTCTTTCCGACGACTGGGGCATGAACTCCTTTACCCTTGCTAAGAGATACCTCGTGCTATGAATTGGATCAGCGATCGCCTTTAGTAATTGTTTCATCACTTATCACTCCACATCGACCCAATCCAGTTGCGTGTCTTTTGGAATATGCCGTCGCACTCTCTTACCCAACAGATTTTCAAAGTCAACGGCCTTAATCTGCCCTGTACCGGGACGCTTAACCCAAATATTTTCCATCGTCAGCCTTTCTCCAGGCAATATCTCTCCTATTGAGACCACGCAAGCATAAGCAAAGTTAATGGTGGGTTGTTCTTCGGGCAAGACCTCTTTTGTGCCTCCCAAGGCGCTATAAATAACCTTTGAGCCGTGGATTAACTCTTTTAGTTCAGTTGGATCAATCGAAATCGGAACGTCGGGTCCTGCCCAGCTTTTATCAGAAGTAAAGTGCTTTTCCAAGATGCGAGCCCCCAAGGACACTGCCCCAAAACAGGTATAATTGCCAAGGGAATGATCGCTCAAACCTAACACTGCGTCCGGAAACTGTTCTGCCAGAACCGATAATGCCCCCAAACGAACCTTCTCATAAGGCGTCGGGTACATGGAGGTGCAGTGCATGATGGCAAAGGGGACGCCCGCTTCTCGCAAGATGTCCACCGCTGGCATAATTGAGGCCAAATTATTCATCCCCGTACTGAGGATAACAGGCTTACCATAAGCAGCAATATGCTTGACCAACGGGTAATTATTGCACTCGCCAGAACCGATTTTATAACCACAGACCCCCATCTTTTCCAAGCGGATGGCAGCTGCTCGTGAGAAAGGGGTACACAGATAGATCATACCCTTTGACTCCACATAGGCTTTGAGCCGAACTTCTTCATCTTCGGAAAGGGCACAACGCTTCATGATCTCCCAAATACTCTCATTGGCGTTACCCGGCACCACATCATTAGGAATCATCTCATCTTCAATGACGTGGCACTGGAACTTTACACACTCACAGCCCGCCCCATAGGCATCATCGACCATGCGAATCGCTTTCTCAACATCCCCTTCATGATTGATCCCGATTTCGGCAATAACTAACGGGGGATGTTCCGCCCCAATTTTTCGGCTACCCAGCTCAAATCTATTCATAGGCCAACTCCTCCAACCAAATGGTTTCTCCCTCAAACTGTGCCTGATGGCACTCGAAAAACCTCTTGAATACCAAAGGGTTCACTCCCATAGATTCTAACTCACGCACCATCCATGGGAAGAAAGAATAGGTCTGAATACCTGACAAAATAGGCAGATAGACCAAAGCTGATGAAAATATTCCATAGCAAGCCTGGATCTGACCCTCTTCCAGGACTATTTCAACGGGCAATGATACCTTTTCGGCAAAGAGCTTAACCGTAGGTACAGATGACAAAATAGCCGTTGTTTTTGCCTGGGAGTCCCGGGGATGGGGTTTATAGAAAACCAGCTGATATTGGCGAACTAACTGCTCCAGGATACCCTTGGTCAAATCCACCTGATGTTCCATCTTGAGTAAAGAGTCTTCTGCTAAAGACTGAGATAAAAAGAGGGCTGAATTTTTGCCCTCATCTTGTCCTGACCAATCAATATATTCTGATAAGTTAGCACGCTGTTTCAGCTCATTTATTTGACTGGGGGTCACAAATTGAGATAAATCATGGATAATGGCACCAGGAAACTTAACCTTTGGGGATTTTTCAGGAAACATTAGATAGGCTTCATCAAATTTCATCAAATTATGATATGGTGAATAGATATGCTGCCTATTTGTTAGATAGAGGAACAGGCAGGTTCCTATACTCCCTATAATGGTCTCGATTCCTATAGGCCCTCGATACAACTGTTGTTTTATCCATCTGATGGTGTTTAGAGTCCTGGTTCCGGTGGAAACAGACTGGGGAGGCTTATATGCACCTAACCCATCTTCTAAATAGATGAAACGACAGTTTCGGCGTTGGCTTTCTTGGTGTAAAAAGCGCAACACTGGTTGTCCAAGGTTAGAATGGATGTATATATGAGAGAGACTGTCCAGAGTATCTAATTTTTCTCTCATCCTCCCTTCACTCTTAGATAGGGTGAGATGATAATTGTAGGGAGAGCGCAACAACTTTTGAGGAATAATACAAGCTTCTTTCTGCTGGAAGTTGACGTACCATATACTTGACCATAGCTCAGGAATCAGCAAAGTTTTCCATGACTGGGATAATTGATAAAAGAGCGGGTAGGTATAGAGCCAGAGATGGTTTTCTTCTTCGGGCAATAAAGATGACACCAAACATTGGGCCCAGGTAAAACTTAATACTGAACAAATCGCAAACAGATTTGACATTTTACCTCCAAACATAAAGTCAAACTCACTTTGAGTGTATCAATGTTTTGCAGGATTATTCAAAATCAAATCCGCCAGGTACAAATCCCAAGGCGTGTCAATCTCTAGGGAGTGTTCAGGTGTCATCACATAAGCATAAGTAGAGTTTGTTTCCAAAGTCTGCTTTTCCATTAAGATATCCCGCCGTACCAAAAATATCGCCCCATTCCAAGCATAGGCGGGCGGCAGCACTTGTCGGCGCAGGTAGCCATCGGGTTTTTGCACAAAATCCTGTAGTTTACCGTCACTCGTGATCCGCCTCGTAAAATAGGGATGGGTGGACGCCTCACAGACACTGACGACACTATCAGCATTCTGAGCCAAAGCCAATTCAATCCCTAAGTCAATATCCTTAGCCGAACGCAACGGCGAAGTCGGCTGCAACAACATCAGATAGTCTAGTGTTGTCCCTTCAACTTGTTCTAACCACTCGACAGCATGTATCAACACGGGAATGTGAGGTGAATCGTCTTGCGCTAGTGCTGCGGGGCGCAGGAATGGCACCTCAGCCCCCCACTTTTTCGACACGTCAGCAATCTCTTCATCGTCAGTAGAAACCATCACACGATTCAACCTATGACTTTGTAAAGCCGCTTCGATTGTCCAAGCAATTAGGGGCTTACCCGCCAGCAAGGTAGTATTCTTACGGGGAATGGACTTCGAGCCACCCCGTGCCGTAATCAAACCAATAATTTTGCTCATGTAAACTCTCGCTTTCTCTTGCTCTTGCTCGCCGCTCTTACAAAGGATAATTATATTCCTTCAAAGGCAAATCTACCCTATTTAATAATGAGCGATTACTGGTGCGAAAATAATCATTTAATTGAACGCGCCTTTCTTTAGAGATGAAACTTCGTTTACCAGATATACGATTAAACATTAATGGATCTAAATAGCCTTGTAAACACCGACGAAAAAAGTGTGAATTTATCGCTCTAAAAGGAATAACGGGGTTGGGATTGAATGATGGGCTATACACAAACCGGTTTACTATACGTGCGATCGCGATAGAAAGAGAAGACATGCCTTGATTAGTTCTGTTCATAAAAATTTCGTTATTGAAACTGTTTGATTTTAGCGACATGAACCTAAAAAGTTTACTAATAAAGTCATAATGTGATGCTTGGAATGCCTCATATAAACAGACAAAAACCGCCCCAGTCCCAAAAAGCTGTTGATAGTAATGAATCATCCTGTCGTAACATAAATGTTTCAAGGAAAAATAAACACAGCATTCATGGGAAAGATTTAAGAAGCTATCAAAACCACAGCCTCCCCCCTGATGGATATACTGTCTATACAACGAATCAATCATATCTAACTGGTTACGGATAGAAATAATGATCTTCGCATTAGGGAATACCCCATGTAGCCTATCGGCAATGATACGGCTATCACTTCCTCCCCGATATGGAGCTCCTGAAAATTGCTCCCATGAGATTAATTTAACTTTGGTGGTACTAGAAACTGATTGTGCTTTCAAACGGATTTCATGGGCGTTAAAATCAAAATCATGGCACGTCACAATGTCCGCCAGCCATTTGTACTTTGGAGAATGGCGATTCCAATACTCTATTTCTGGGTGATTAGGGAAAATATATTGTTGTAAAAATGTCGTGGCTGTTTTATGGTAGCCAATATGAATAAACATAAATTACGGGCTTGCTATATGTCTACTTAAGGAGCAGTATTAAAGAGCTTGGAGGATTTTTTGATGTTATTAAAAATCAGTAATATTGTTCATGAACTATTTAGAAAAACTATAGACACAAAATCTCACCGTAAGCATTCAGCCGTCAGCTATCAGCTATCAGCTCATGGGCTACGCGCAGGCTACGTGAGGTGCTTTTGAAGAAAACAGGTAACCATTTGTTTAATCTGAGTGAAGTCACAGGGTCGTTCGCACAGCGTGGCCAAACGCGCCCCGCGTGGCCTTTTGGCCAAGGCCAAAGCCTGTGCTACAAAGCTGACCGCTGACCGCTGACCGCTGATAGCTAAATGCTTACATCTCACCTTTACTCACTTTCCTGGCGTTTAAATGAAAACTTTAAAAAAGTGTAGCGGGGAGAGACTGAGATCAATAGGACCATCGAAGCCCACTCCTGAAATTAAATAATTAATTATTTAAATAAATAAATATTATTTAATTTGTTCATAGTAAATTATTTAATTAAGTTTTAGCGAGCACCGATTGATATTTTTAAATTAGTTCCTAAGCCAAAACTAGTAGTTATGAACTAAATAGCTATTCTTAGTAAGCTATAGCTTTCCGGACAATTGATTAATTTTTTTTTGGGGATAACTTTGTCTAAGAGATATCTGCGGTAAATTAAAGTTTAGCTCAGACCTGGGGTTTCAGGTTTATTTTCCGCAGAGGTATAATCCTTACATTGCTTTTACTCAACAATTGTCCATGCCTATAATCAGAGAATATCAAAAAACGGCGAATAAGTCAAGGCTATTTTGCCAACTTCAACCCACATTCCGCACTTCATAGTGTAATCCGTAATCATGACGCTTTATCTAGATATTATCAAACACATAAATTTAAAAATTACCAGTATTTATACGCAAAAAAATTGCCAAGCTATAGAGAATTAGCGTATAACTTTGCATACTACAAATTCATCCGCTAAATTTGGACGACAAGATTGATTAACCAATAAATTACAATCAACAGATCCCCTACTCAGCTTTTGACAACACTTCATCAAGAACCTGATCATACTAGGGAGCAATGACTTCAGTAGTAATATTCTCTAGTAAATACTGACTACCAGCCTGACCTATAGAGTCTACTAATATCAAGTCTGCTTGAATACCCATAATTAATTAAGGAGAGGGTGGGAGGTGTGGGGAGATGGGGAGATGGGGAGATGGGGAGATGGGGAGATGGGGAGAGGGTGGGAGGTGTGGGGAGATGGGGAGATGGGGAGATGGGGAGATGGGGAGATGGCAAAGATTTTTATAGCGTTAATCATACTTATGAGATACAGGAGGTACAGTCAACTTAGTTACCCCTACTCCCTACTCCCTACTCCCTTAATGGAGTGTGGGGAGATGAAAGTGATGTGTAGCAACCTGATTTGCGTTCACGTTTGTCCATTAGAAGTTAACGTTTTTTGTTAAGTTAAATTATTAAATATTGAGTTTTTAGGTATTATTATTAATATTTTTTTAGAAGCAAGCCTAACATTCCCCTTGATGGCAAGAGGAATCCCATAAACAGCAGAAGATCTAAAGGCAATACCAAAAAATTTAATATTTTTTTAAAAATTACTCTAGACCTAATCCTTGACTTACTGGGATATACTAGGAAATACTAGGTAGTCATAGGTAAGTTCGCTTAAAGATTCACAAGGAAAAAACTAAATAGTATTAGAAATAGTATTTGGAATGATATTGGTAATCAAGGAGACTTCCTTACAGAGGTCGTATAACTGTTGATAATCCTGGATTAAGGTCGGAGAATTATGGTAGGAATAAATTTACCAGCACAACAAACCAAATTGAATCATGAACCGATTCATGTGATTGGTCAAATACAGCCTCATGGGGGACTCTTGGTACTGGAAGAGCCTGAGCTGAAAATCTTACAAGTTAGCAACAATACCTCTAGGGTTTTGGGAATCCCTGCCGAAGCCATGCTAGAAAAAACCCTAGAAGATGTACTTGACCCATTCCAAGTGGAGAGAATTAAAGCTGGGTTATCTGAGGAAAATCTAGACCTGATCAATCCTACTAAAATTTGGGCGAGGAAAAAGGGCGATGATTACGCAGTATTTGATGGTGTATTTCATCGTAATTCAGATGGCTGTCTGATTCTGGAATTAGAACCAGCAGTTTCCCGGGAGACTATCCCATTTTTAAGCTTTTATCATCTAGCAAGAGCCTCCATTAACCAGCTCCAACAAACTTCAAATCTCCGGGATTTTTGTCAAATCATCGTCAAAGAGGTGCGAAAGGTCACTGGGTTTGACCGGGTGATGTTATATAAATTTGAAGATGATGACCATGGAGCCGTTATTGCGGAAGAAAAACTAGACAGTCTGGAATCTTACCTAGGCTTACACTATCCAGAATCGGATATTCCTAAACCAGCCAGACGATTATTCTGTTCCAATTGGATCCGCTTAATTCCAGATGCAAATTCCCAACCTGTTGAAATTTTTCCTACCGAAAACCCGATCACCAATCGCCCCCTTGATTTAACATTATCGATTCTCAGAAGTGCTTCTCCCTGTCATATCAAGTACCTCCACAATATGGGAGTTGGGGCGTCTTTGACGATTTCACTAATTAAAGATCAAAAACTCTGGGGACTGATTGCTTGTCATCATCAAACCCCTAAGTATGTATCCTATGAGTTGCGCAAAGCTTGCGAATTTTTAGGACGAGTGATATTTTCAGAAATTTCAGCCCGAGAAGAGACGGAAGACTATGACTATCAGATGAAGTTGTCCTATATTCAATCGATATTGATTGAGTATATGTCCCAAGAAGAAAACTTTATTGATGGCTTAGTTAAGCATGACCCCAATTTACTGGACTTGACCAGTGCTCAAGGTGCAGCAATTTGTTTTGGGGATAATTTTACGGTTATTGGTGAGACCCCTAGTGAAGAAGACCTGAAGTTTTTGGTGCAATGGCTGAAACAGAATGTTGATCAAGAGGTTTTCTATACTGATTCCCTGCCTCGCCTTTATCCTGATGCACAACGGTTTAAAGATATTGGTAGTGGGCTGCTAGCTATCCCCATTTCCAAGAGAAACTATGTGCTGTGGTTCCGACCAGAGGTGATTCAAACTGTTAATTGGGGGGGAGACCCCAATAAAGCTTTTGAAACAACCCACACAGAGGGGACTTTGCAACTGTCGCCTCGTAAATCCTTTGAACTGTGGAAAGAAACCGTTCGCTTAACCTCTTTACCCTGGAAACAGGTGGAAATTAAGACAGCACTGGAACTGAGGAAAGCACTGATTAATATTGTCCTGCGTCAAGCTGATGAATTGGCTCAATTGGCTCAGGATCTAGAACGTTCCAATGCTGAACTGAAAAAGTTTGCTTATGTGGCATCCCATGACCTGCAAGAACCCCTCAATCAAGTGGCCAATTATGTGCAGCTTTTAGAAATGCGCTATAATGACAGACTTGACGAAGATGCCAGCGAGTTTATTACCTTTGCGGTTGAGGGAGTCAGCCTCATGCAAACCCTGATTGATGATGTGTTGGCTTACTCAAAAGTCGATTTGCAGGGCATTGAGTTTAAACTGACGGAAGTGGAGACGGCCTTAGACCATGCTCTGGCTAATTTGCGGGGACGCATCCGTGAAACTGGGGCAGTGATTACCCATGACCCCTTCCCAACAGTCATGGCTGATAGCACCCAGTTGATGCAACTGTTCCAGAACTTAATCGGTAATGCGATCAAGTTCCGCAGTGAACAGCCGCCGGAAATCCATGTGGGGGCAAAACGACTGGAGGATTCATGGCTATTTTCAGTGCAGGATAATGGCATTGGCATTGAACCGCAGTTTAGCGATCGCATTTTCGTGATCTTCCAACGTCTGCACACCCGGGATGAGTATCCTGGCACAGGTATGGGTTTGGCTATCTGTAAAAAGATTCTGGAGTGCCACCGGGGCAAAATTTGGGTAGAGTCAGAACTAGGTCACGGTGCCACCTTCTATTTTACAATTCCAGTAAGGGGACGCGAGCGTGAGCGTAGAAACGGACGAAAGACACAAAATCATATTTTTGGTTGAAGACAATAAAGCCGATATTCGCTTAATCCAAGAAGCGTTAAAAAATAGCTCGGTACCCCACCAGGTAGTAACGGTCAGAAATGGCATGGACGCTATGGCTTACTTACACCAAGAAGGAGAGTATGCTGATGCCGTCCGTCCAGACCTGATCGTGCTAGATTTAAACTTGCCAAAAAAGGATGGTCGAGAGGTCCTCGCAGAGATTAAGGCTGACCCTAATCTCAAACGGATTCCTGTGGTGGTATTAACTACCTCAAGAAATCAGGATGACATTTTCCAGAGTTACGACTTGCATGTGAATTGCTATATCACCAAATCCCGCAATCTTAGCGAATTATTCAAAATCGTCAAAGGAATTGAAGACTTTTGGCTCTCGACTGTCACCCTGCCATCACAATAAAGGGATTAGGGATTAGGGATTATATCATGTCCGGTTGAATACTTACACAAGGTGCGAAAACAAGGCAGAGGGCAGAAGGCAGAAGGCAGAAGTAAAGGAGTAAGGTTTAATCGGAGATGGTTTTTTATCACTAATTATCCGGACATGATATTAGGGATTAGGCATCAGCCATGAGACACTAGGGATGAGACATCAGGGTTGACTAACAGAAACTCTCAGGAAGGAATGCTAAAAGGTAATGCCTGAAGGCTCAGTAAAAATCTTGTTAATTGAGGACAACCTGGCAGAAGCCAGATTGTTACAAGAGTTTTTGAAAGAAGCTCAGTTCAGGCAGTTTAGTCTAGTTCATGTCAAGCGGTTGCGGGATGCACTCCAGGAAATCGCTCAGGCTAGAGCAATGTCAATTCCCTACGATGTGATCTTGTTAGATCTGACTCTACCGGACAGCCAGGGACTAGCATCCCTCGGACCCTTGATGAAGCAAGCGCCTAGTTTACCGATTGTAGTGCTAACCAATACCAATGATGATGAATTAGCGATTGAGGCAGTTCGTCAAGGAGCACAAGATTATCTAGTCAAGCGGCAAGTCAAGGGAAAAATGCTGGTTCGTTCCTTGCGCTATGCTATTGAACGTAAGCAGGCAGCAGTTGCATTACGACAAGAAAATCAAGCCCTAGAAAGTCAGGTTCAGGAACAAACCGCTGAGTTGGTTAGAGCCAAAGAAGTCAATCAGCGCAAAGCCGAATTTGTTTCCATGCTCTCTCACGACTTTCGTAATCCCTTAAATACAATCCTCCTTTGTTCTGGATTGCTCCAAGACAAAGAGGAACGATTACCTAAAGAAAAAAAACTGGTTCATTTGCGCCTAATTCGCTCGGCCATCAAAAACATGGCCCAGTTGTTGGATGAGGTTTCATTAATTAGTAAAGCTGATTCCGGTAGACTCCTGTGTCAACCTACTCAGTTGGATTTGAAACGGTTTTGTCACCAATTAGTGGAAGAGTTACAAATCAGTACCAACAACAACCATCAGCTAGTTTTTACCAGTCAAGGGGAATTGAAGGAAGCCCTATGGGATGAACGATTGCTGCGACACATTTTTAGCAATTTGCTCACTAACGCTATTAAGTACTCACCCACAGGGGGAACAGTTCAGTTTGAACTGATTGCTCAGACAGAATGTGTTATCTTCCGGATTCAAGACCAGGGGATGGGCATTCCCCCAGAAGAGCAACCGCAACTGTTTGAGCCTTTCCATCGTGCTAGCAATGTTGGCACAATTCCTGGTAGTGGCTTAGGGCTAGCTATTGTTAAACAATGTGTGGAAGCTCATGGTGGTGAGATTTCTCTCAAGAGTCAGTTGGGAGAGGGTAGTACATTTAGCGTTAGGTTACCGTATTAGGTTTTAGGGAATTGAGAATTAAAAATTAAGAATTGAGAATTAAGAATTGAGAATTAAGAATTGAGAATTAAGAATTGAGAATTAAGAATTAAGAATTGAGAATTAAGAATTAAGAATTGAGAATTAAGAATTGAGAATTGAGAATTGAGAATTGAGAATTAAGAATTGAGAATTGAGAATTGAGATGCGTTCGCGTAGCGTGGCCGTAGGCCAATCGCAAAGGTAATCATTCAGGTATCAGTATTCAGCTATCAGCATTCACTTCATATCTGAATACTGACCAATCTCAATCAATCTCCCCATCCTTGACATCTGTTACGGCATCCGTTAACAATCAGATATAGCAATGCAAGCAATGGTGTTGATAAATTCAAGTGACAAAGAGATGCAGCGCTATGTGACAAGCGCGCATCATTCCCTGTTCCCGTCTTGATGCAGTCGCTCATGGGGGAAACCCCCAAGACCGCGCTGCATCGCTATTCCCTATTCCCTATTCCCTGGGCGCAGGGCTATAACTTTTCTGTTACCGAAACATTCGCTTGGCAATTTCGGAAGCAATTTGCTGACCTAGCCGTTGAGTTTCCTGCTTTAACAAAAGTTCCAGCATCTTCGGTACCGATTCTAGGTCAAACCTAGAGGATTCAATAATCATAGCCCCAATCTTTTGCATCCGCTCCAGGTTAGGAGACTCTAATTTTCCAGTTACATTAACCGCCAAGCCTACCGATGCACTGATCTGCCCAAGAGTCTTGTATGAGAGATTCTCTAAACTGGTAACCATCTCTTCAACCAGAGCATTACGCAATATACTCCCTTGCTCGGAGTATAGAAATTCCAAACCCTGGTGTAAGAGCGCACTAATATCAAACTCCCTACTTGTGTGCACCTGACCTAATAAATCCTCCAAAACATCCCATTGAATTCCACCATCCTGATACACAATCTCCTGTAAACAAGTCCTTAATTGGGGAGATGAATCCGTCAACAGCCGTTGGGCAACATAGGGATAAGTTTCATTGAAGGGCTGAAAATTAGGATTGAGCTTAATCGCTATCCCTTCTAAGGTAGCGGCACTCCGGAAAATCAGGAGGTAGTAAGTGGGTAATTTAAATGGATATTTATAAAGTAACGGGGATAGCTTCCGAATAATACGATTAAAGCCGAATGTTGACACAGTAGCTTCCATCACCCCACCAAAAATATCAGTGAGTTCAGGAATCAGCGAGGTCACATCTGTATCCGGTGGCAAAAAGTCGAGTTTCTTATAGTCTTGTGCTAAACCTTCAAAATCACCAATAACAATATGGACAACCGATTCCAGTAAGCGATACCGATAAGACGGTTCTACTGAGCTCATCATGCCAAAGTCAAGATAAGCCAACTTACCATCAGGGGTAGCCAATAAATTGCCAGGGTGAGGGTCAGCATGGAAGTAACCTTCTTCTAAAAGTTGCCGCAAGCAACACTGAAATCCCACATCGATCAGGGTATTCGGGTCTAATCCCTGGGCTTTAATGGTTTCTAGTTCCGTCAATTTAGTCCCAGTGATCCACTCCATGGTTAACACCCGCCGCCCCGAGTATTGCCAGTATATACGTGGTACAGCGATATTGTTAATGTCACCGTAAAGTTGGGCAAATCGTTCCGCATTGCGACCTTCCTGGGTATAGTCCATTTCTTCAAACAAGCGAATAGCTAGTTCGTCGATAAGTGCTACTAGGTCGCTGTGAACAAAGGAGATTGATTCTTGGCCCCATGCTGCTATTTTCCGCAGGATATAGATATCTAGGGAAATACACTCCACCAGACCAGGGCGTTGCACCTTTACTGCTACGATTTCACCAGTTTTAAGTGTCCCTTTGTACACTTGTCCTAGGGAAGCAGCAGCTACGGGTTTGTCACTCAGTGAGCCATAGATGTTGTTATACTTATCCCCTAATTCTTCTTCAATTAACTGATAGGCAATGTGATTAGGGAAAGGAGGTAATTGGTCTTGTAATTTAGTGAGTTCCTCTAAATAAATAGGAGGAACAATATCCGGACGACAGGAAAGGATTTGTCCCAATTTAATGAAGGTTGGACCAAGTTGAGTCAGCTTTTCACGAAATTCCCAGGCTCGTTGAGGCTGATTTTGGCTAAGGCTACCAGTGAGGAAATCCCACGCTAGCCTGATGCTAAAGGTAATCAATGCCCCTACCAAAGCCATCCTGCGTCCCCAGACTAGCCGAGAACGCTGGCGGTAGTAGTCAGATATGGTTCTTGGCTCGTACTGCAAGGTTAGTATTTTAAGATTTGTTAAATAATTACAAGAAAATTATCTCCTGAACTTTGCGGTTGGTCAAGGGGTAGGGAGTAGGGAGTAGGGAGTAGGGAGTAGGGTGTCGGGGGTAGGGTGTCGGGGGTAGGGTGTCGGGTGTCGGGGGTAGGGTGTCGGGGGTAGGGTGTCGGGGGTAGGGTGTCGGGTGTCGTTAAAGGCGGGAAATGGGGAGAAGCACTGGTGTAAAAAAAGCGATGTGGCCTTCGGCCTCCGCTTCGCGATGAAGCGTTCGCGAAGCGTGGCCAAAGGCCTCAGCTTCCGCGCTTATGCGATCGCACTATGCCAAGTCAAGGGTGACATGTAAGCGATCGCGTTTATCGAATTCCCCAAGCCAAAACCCCGTGTTCTGAGGCTTTTAGGTGTATGATTTTAAGATTTATGCAGAAGATAGAGAAAATGAGGGAGGACTGAACTGTCCACCACGAACTGAGCTTTCTTACGACCTTTAGCTGAGGCGCGGACGTTTTCCGTCTCCGTGCTGTTGCTCCTGCTGCTTGCCTACTCCCACGCTTACTCGCACTCAGTTGGGGCTTTTTATTCAGCTTCTTTTTCCCTCGTAACTCTTCCTCCAATTCACCGATGCGCTTGGGACTTCTCTTTATTTTGCAACTCCCGAGCTGCTATCATTTCAGCCTGTTGCCCGACAAGCACACGCAGCTTCTCGACCTCATGAAGGTCGGTGAGTTGGTCATCTTTCACTTGCACGGGGTTTTCAGTCATATCTTTGTTGAACCAGATTTATGCACTCTTGACAAGGGGGCCAGCTCAATACCCATTTGTTTGAACCCACAGCGGTTATTGAGAATTTACAAGCGATCGGTTAGAGTTTAGATTGAACTGTTTTAACCTTGCTGGCCCACTACGCCTATAAAAAGGGTTTTAAGTCAAAAAATTCAGAAATTATTCTTGGAAATAGTCTTATTTACAGAAGCAGTTTACAGGCGAGCTACTCAATAAGCAGATTATCCAGTTAACTACGCTCTTAAACAAGTAAAGGAGATAAAAATGGTGAATATTGCAATAGAATACTTTAAAAAAAAACACCAATCAAGTTAGTGATTTTTAGAAATTTTCAGTAACTGGTTATACAGGTGGAGGTAAGTTCATGAAAACTAAAACCGAGGTATTTAATAATAACACAACAGAGTGGATCGAGAACGGTACCAAGTTAACTGGATATCCGGGGTTACTCAAGCCAAAAAAAAAGGAATTTGGGCAAGAGAAGGATGCCCCACTAATCCGTTTGCAAAAATTAAAAGCAGAATACATACAACCAAACCCAATTGATCTAAATGCTGGAAGTTATAGTGAAATAATAGATTATCTCAGCCGTTGTCGAATTGCACGATATGGTGATTGTGATGTTAACGCAATAGAAGCAGCGTTGATATTGGCAAATCAAGGCAAGATAAGCCCTGAGGAGATACAGATAGTAACAGATCAAAAGTGGGGACATACTTATGTAAAGATTAAGCCCCATGGAAATGGTGATTGGAAAGTAGCTGGGGATATTATAGTAGATCCATGGGCAAATTATATAGCTACGAACGTCTTTCAAAGGAAAGTGTATGTACCAAAAGAAGAGAAACTGTCCAGCGGGGAATCAACGTTAACAAGGATGAAAGTGGCTGAAAATTTCATCAGAAATAAATATGAGTACCAGGCAAATGATGAAATACTGAAGGTTCTGAAAGTATAATGAGCACGATCGCTCTTTTGTAGTGCGATCGCTGATCGTTGATATCCTCTTGGGTAGAGGCAGCTGCCTGTTTATCAGCAGCGAAGGGAGGTTGGTATGTACTTCTGAGGCACTGCTTAAGACAACAGCCGCCTCTGAATGTAAAATGCAGAACGCTAGTAGTTTTTATTGTAGGAGTGTAGTTATGGAGCGATCGGATCTAGTACAATTGCTTGTAAAGTGGGCATAATTAGCGGGCTTCAAAACTCGATTGTTAGATTGAAAATACAATAGGAGTTATTAATGGCTTTTAGTGATTATAAAACTATTGCTCAAGTTCAAGAAGAGTATAAGATCAAGTATTTGGAAAAAGACTTTATTGAAATTACAGATCTAAAACCTTCCGATCTGTTTGTTAAGGAATTTGAATTCAGCGAACAGAACATGGATATATACACATCTGAATCATCAAGATGCGAAAATATTATTTATCCAATTTTAAGAGAAGTTTATAAAGATTTTATTGATAAATATACTCTTTGGAGCCACAAGTCCATAACATACGATGCTAAACTAAATGGAACGCCTGATTACTTGTTCTCAAGAAAATCAGAATTAGGTAAGACCGTCTTGGGTTTTCCAATCGTCATTGTTGTTGAAGCAAAAAAGAATGATTTTAGTGAGGGATGGGGGCAATGTCTAGCTGAGTTGATTGCTGTGCAAAAATTAAATAAAGCTGAGGAACTTCCCGTGTATGGGATCGTAACGGATGGAGAATTATGGCAATTTGGAAAATTAGTATCCGATGAATTCACCAAAAGCAAGTTGAGAATTACTATTACCGATTTAGATAAAATTTTCGGAACGATAAGTTTTTTATTGTCAAACAAATAAGATTTTACACGGGGACGCGGAGATTGGATCATTGGGGAGCATGTCTTATTCGCAGCAACATTAGTACTAAAATAACTCATGTACGCTATTCAAACCCTGAAAACACTCTAGTTCAAGCGTTCTCACCAAATTGACCTGCTCGCCATGCTCCCCCTATTACCTATTCCCCATTCCCCATTCCCCATTCCCCAGATAAGCGTACTAATGTTGCTGCATAAGTGACATGCTCCCCTTTCAAGTTTTTGGAGAGGTCTACTTAGGAGCTGGATGAGGTGAAAGTCTCACGTCCAGTTCTGTTCGCGCAGCGTCGGCCTTAGCCGAAAGCGGAGGTGCCCTGGATAATACCAGGCATCGACCGTAACAGCCTTGGGTACGGTGGGGTTTGAAGTTACCGTAAGTAGAGGGTCGCCTTTACAGGGGACTGGCTATGAGAAAAAGGGTCAAAACTTATTAACTAAGGCGACCCTCTACTAAGGTTTCGTTTCCGGCACACTGGAACCTGGATTGACCTTCGGTCACGCTACGCGAACGTGAAAGATCTAAACCCTTGTGGAGAATCGACCTCTACTCTTCCTGGCTCCGGTCTGGAAGAGCCACGTTGACTCATTGTTCGCGTAGCGTGGCCTACGGCCAAGCAAGAATCCCCGCGTCTAATGACCGGGGAGTGTCAACTTGAGTCTAGTTGACTACTTATGTTGACTAGTTATGTAGTGTTGTTAATCAAGAAGGGAAAACAATTGAAAATTGTCAATGGTCAATTGCCAAAGGGATTTAGGCGAATCTGTTAAGACTCTGACGCCAGCGGCTACCCAGCCATAACAAGCCACCGATAGCAAGTAATGCTCCAGTAGTAGACGATTCTGGCACTTTCTCGACTTTGATACGTGCTATCTGGTAGCCATCCACTGTGAAGTCACTTTGAGCAAATGTCTCACTTGATAAAATCGGTCCACCTGGGATAAAACCTGGATGCAGGGTAACTACTCCGTTTTCTGGTGTACCGGTATCAGGAATAGTTTGACCGAAGAAGGCAGTAGTGGTCTCCTGCTCGTCGTTAACTTCCGTACCTGCATCCAGAACTTGAGAACCCAGAACGGTAAAGTCAGCTCCAGTGAAATTACCTTGTTCATCAAAAATCTCAATAGCCAAGGGGTTGCCATTAGCAATGAAAGCATCATTACTGGGAAGAATCATGGCCGCGTAGCTGAAGTAACGGCTAGTAGAATCTACAGTAAATGTGGCTTGGGCAATATCCCCAAAAGCAACTGGACCATTTGGACCAGGAATTACCCCATCAACTGAACCCGCACCACTAGCAAAAAACTCTTGACTAAGCACTGCTGCATTGCCATCCTCAGCAATGCGCTCCAGTCCTGGTGAAGCTGCCTCACCCCGATCATAAATATCAAACAGACCATTATGAAAACCAACCCAGACTGGAGTCAATAACGTGCCGTTTTCCGGTGCCAAGCTTTCAATTGTCACCTTGAGGGTAGCTGCTGTTGCGCTAGATGCCATGGCTAGTGTAGAGGTTACGGTAACCATGGTGACGATTTTGAGTGATTTAATAATTGAATGCTTCATGGTGATCCTGATCAAAGATATCAATATGGTAGATTTGTCAATGAGTGTGTTGCTCAACTATCTATCTAGCTACATCATTATCCGTAGAGTTAATCAGCTAAGTGTTTAAAACTTTCAAAACTGATTTTGCTGGCACCCCATCAAGTGGATAATTTTAGGTTAGTAGCTTGACTAGGATTATTGGTTTCTTGGTTTAATTGTTGCTGAACAGAGGCTGAAAATTTGCTGAAAATTTACTGAAAATTTCCAGCCTCTCTTAGCCTGGAATCATGATGACGTTATATTAGTTGTAGTTGACTACTTATCCTGGAAGGATGTTCGTGAATTTAATTAAAATTATAATTAAATCTTGACAATTAACCATTTACAATGGTCAATTAACACATCACAATTAACCGGTCAAACTTACATTTAATATTTATCGTTTAAGATTTATGTAGCGCTCGTGGTTCCTCTTGAGAAACGACAATTAAATAGTCACCATTCTCGAGTTTATAATCTGTTGGTGGATTGGAGATTACGTCTCCTTCAATTCCTTTTTGTACCGCTAAGACAATACTTTGATAGGCTTGCTTCATATACGTAAATACTTCCATAAAGGAACTACCAACCCGAGAGTCAGGAATCGCAATTTTATAAAGCTTGTTCCCACTTTGAGTACTTAATATTTCCGAGACAACTTTGGTAATTCCATGGTTAAGAGCAGCTTGGGAAATGAGCATGCTACTTAACTCACTACTAACGATTATTTCGTCAACCTTAGCCCGCTGACAGGATTTAACATGAGTTTCATCTACCAGCTCCACAACTGTGTAAGCGTTGGGATTAATACTTTCTACTGTCAGGGTAGATAGTATAACTTTGGCGTCGCGAGCTGTTTCATCTATACTGTCATCCCCTAGAATTATAACAGTTCTAGCCTGCATCAAGTTTGCTCGAATCAAGGTTTCATCACTTACGTTGCCTTTAATAAAAAACAAATTATTGTCTTCGATCGGCTTCCGGTCTATATTGGCTATTAAAATAAGTTTATCATCTTGAGTTTTAGGAAACTTTCGCAACTCATTTATGATAAATTGTACTCTAGAATTCCATTCGCAAATAATCAAGTGATTGTTAAATTGATAAGAGCCCATACCTAGATCATTTTTGATTTTTTGATCGACAAAAATACCAGCGAGGGTAGCGGTGAAGATTGCTAAGAATCCAATCCCTACAAACATATCGAGAATAGCAATAAAGCGACCACCAACTGTGACAGGTGTGATATCACCATAGCCAACAGTTGTTAGGGTGACGATGCTCCACCAGAAAGCATCTGCTTTTGAGATATCTGGTTCCAGCCATGATATAGTGATGGTGTTAATAGTAATGATTATAAAAATAATAACCAGTACTTTATCAAGGTTTTCACTGCGCAAAAAATTCCAGAACTTTCGATTCCATAGTAAGATCATTTGACTTAGAGGTAATGGTTAGATCATGTCGGTTTGTTTAAGTAACTATAATATCCCTTAACGGGTATCTATTCTCGGGTAATGGCTAAGCTGTGAAGCATCTAATTTATAGATTGAATCGGCAAGGGTGCAGGGGGGCTCAGGAGCAGGGAGTGGGGTTTGGAGTGTTTCGAGCTTACTGAAAACTATACAAAAACTATACAATTGAAGTTTGCGATCGCTCAAGCTGAAAGCTAGAGGGTGTCCGGCAAACAGCTGAATGCTTAGGTAAAACATTACTATGGGAACGGATAGCGCTACTATTGTTAAGGAGTTTAAAGCCGCTGTCGGTCATGCCAAAATCCTCTAACCTCAACCACACCCAGGACCACACCCCTAACTCTGCTCAAAACACCATTCGGATTCGGGGGGCTAGACAGCATAACCTGAAAAACATTGATCTCGAACTGCCACGCGATCGCATTATTGTCTTTACTGGTGTTTCCGGTTCCGGCAAATCCTCCCTGGCATTCGACACTATCTTTGCGGAAGGACAACGCCGTTATGTAGAATCCCTGAGTGCCTATGCTCGTCAATTCCTGGGACAACTGGATAAACCGGATGTGGATGCCATCGAAGGCTTAAGCCCCGCTATCTCCATTGACCAGAAATCTACATCCCATAACCCCCGTTCCACTGTTGGTACAGTTACGGAGATTTACGATTACCTGCGATTACTGTTTGGACGGGCTGGTGAACCCTATTGTCCCAAATGCGATCGCAATATTGCGCCCCAGACCATCGACCAGATGTGCGATCGCATTATGGAACTCCCTGACCGGACTCGCTTCCATATCCTGGCTCCGGTTATCCGAGGCAAAAAGGGCACTCACAAGAAACTATTATCCAGCTTAGCCACGGAAGGATTTGTGCGCGTCAGAGTCGATGGTGAAACCTTTGACCTCTCCGATACCATCGAATTGGATAAAAATTATACCCACAACATTGAAGTGGTGGTTGACCGTCTCATCAAAAAGCCTAGTATTCAAGAACGAATTACCGATTCTCTTGCTACTTGCCTAAAACGTTCTACTGGAATTGCAGTTATCCAAGTTTTAGATAATACCTCAGCACAGTCAGCAGAAGTCAAATCTGATCATAATTATAGACGTACTCCTCCCAAAAATGGCAGTTCATCTGAGCAAGACCTTCCCCAAGAAATCGTCTTTTCAGAAAACTTTGCTTGCCCAGAACATGGCGCAGTAATGGAAGAATTATCTCCCCGATTATTTTCCTTTAATTCCCCCTATGGTGCTTGTCCATTTTGTCACGGTATCGGTAATTTACAAACCTTTTCTCCAGAACTAGTAGTACCTGATCCTACTCAACCCTTATATAGTGCTATTGCCCCGTGGTCAGAAAAAGACAACACCTACTACATCTCCCTACTTTATAGTGTAGGAGAAGCCTATGGTTTTGAAATCAAAACTCCCTGGAATCAGCTAACCTCTGAACAACAAGAGATTCTGCTCTACGGCACCGACGAAAAAATTTACATTCAAAATGATTCTGCTTATGGCAAAGAAAAAGGGTACTACAAGCGCTATCCTGGCATTATCCCGATCCTAGAAAAACAGTACAAAGACACTAGCTCGGAAGCATCAAAACACAAACTAGAGCAGTATTTAATTTATCAACCTTGCCCAGAGTGTCATGGTAAACGGCTCAAACCAGAAGCACTATCGGTGCGGTTAGGACAATATCATATTGATGATTTAACTAGTGTCTCAATTCGCCAATGTCGTCAACGGATTGATAACTTACAACTTTCCCCCCGCCAAGCTCAAATTGGTGACCTTGCCCTCAAAGAAATTAAAGCCCGATTACAATTTCTGATTGATGTAGGATTAGATTATCTTACCCTTGACCGTCCAGCCATGACCCTTTCCGGTGGAGAAGCTCAGCGGATTCGCCTAGCAACTCAGATTGGAGCAGGCTTGACTGGAGTTCTGTATGTATTAGATGAACCAAGTATTGGATTGCACCAAAGAGATAATGGACGGTTACTGAGTACTCTGATAAAATTGCGGGATTTGGGGAATACCTTGATTGTTGTAGAACATGATGAAGAAACCATTCGCACTGCCGATCATATTGTCGATATTGGTCCGAAAGCTGGAATTCATGGGGGAGAAATTGTTGCTCAAGGGGATTTAGAAACTGTAATTAAAAGTGATAAATCCCTTACTGGAGCCTATTTATCAAAACGGCAAGTAATTGAAACCCCTAGTAAACGTCGAGAGGGTAATGGTCGTTCCTTGGTGATTAAAAATGCTCATCGTAACAATCTCAAACACATTGAAGTAGAGATACCACTAGGTGAGTTAGTCACAATTACAGGTGTCTCTGGGTCTGGTAAATCTACCTTAGTCAACGAATTACTTTACCCGGCCTTACAACATCATCTGACTCGCAAAGTCCCCTTTCCCAAACAATTGGATAAAGTTGAGGGACTCAACGCTATTAATAAAGCAATCGTAATCGATCAATCTCCAATTGGTCGCACTCCCCGGTCTAATCCTGCTACCTATACAGGAGTATTTGATGCAATTCGAGAGGTATTTTCCAAAACTATTGAAGCTAAAGCTAGAGGTTACAAGCCAGGGCAATTTTCGTTTAATGTCAAAGGGGGACGTTGCGAAGCTTGTTCGGGACAGGGTGTGAATATCATTGAGATGAATTTTTTGCCCGATGTCTATGTACAATGCGATGTTTGTAAGGGAGCGAGATATAATCGAGAAACGTTGCAAGTGAAGTATAAAGGATATTCCATTGCTGATATTTTAAATATGCCAGTGGAAGAAGCGTTGGAGGTATTTAAGAATATTCCAAGAGCAGCATCTCGGTTACAAACCTTAGTAGATGTAGGGTTAGGATATATCCACTTAGGGCAACCAGCACCAACATTATCTGGTGGAGAAGCACAGCGGGTGAAGTTGGCAACAGAATTGTCACGTCGGGCAACGGGAAAGACATTGTATTTAATCGATGAACCGACAACAGGATTGTCATTTTATGATGTTCATCACTTATTAAATGTATTGCAGCGGTTGGTAGATAAAGGAAATTCTGTTTTGGTGATTGAACACAATTTAGATGTGATTCGCTGTGCTGATTGGGTAATAGACTTAGGACCAGAAGGTGGCGATAAAGGGGGAGAAGTAATTGCGTCAGGAACACCGGAGGAGGTAGCAGAAAATCCTAAGTCCTATACGGGGAAGTATTTGAAGGAGGTTCTGCAGGAGTACCCCCGACAGGAAGGACTGCTAAGTGCTTAGTCCTTAGTGCTTAGTGTTCAGTGGGTCAGTTATAGGGGATGTTTGAGCAATGGCTTTTTTGATGCGATCGCTTAATTTGGATGCGATCGCTTAATTTGAAAGAAACAAGCTCAGCTCTACAGTAAAACGCTGATTCAATGGATACCAGATTAAACTACCAAGACATAATCAAAAAAGTATTAATGGAACACGCTGACTATCGTGCTTCCCTACCTGACAGCTATGACTCTAAAGTGCTTTTCGATGATCAGCGAGGACACTATTTAGTATTAGACATCGGTTGGAATGATGACCATTACCTACACGCTACACCAATTCACCTAGATTTAATTAGTGACAAAATCTGGATTCAATACGATGATACGGAAGAGGGGATTGCTACCGATTTACTGGAAGCAGGTATTCCCGCAAACGATATTGTACTTGGTTTCCGCCATCCTCAAGTACGGCACTATACAGGTTTTGCGGTGAGCTAAAGATTTAATTTTGGTAGAATGTAGAATGAAGTATAATTCCAAATTATAAATTATCAATTTAGGTGCGCTTGACCCGTAATTAAATTCGCCACGGGTCAAGCGCACCTTTCCATCCCTATGAAAAGTCCTGTAAGATGAATTCAAAAGTTCCCAAAATTAATGCTTCCGGTGTTGGGTAGTAGAGTAGACCCTTCTGTTGTATAGCCCATTTCAAACGAAAGACAAACTCTTGCCAAGATACATAACCGTTACCGTCAATATCTAACAAATTTCGAATCATCTCCCTTTGTTTTTCTGTGACATTAACATCTGTGAAAATCTCATCAAGAAAATGATTGATGGGGATCTCTTCCATCGTTTTAGGAATCTCTGGATTTTGCCAAAATATGCTAGACTTTGATGTCAGTTCTTCTTTATTTTTAGGATACGGCGAATTAAGTTTTTCTGAAAACTTTTTCCATCGTTGTTTCAGACTAATGATAAGTGGGTGTTCATCAGGAATCTCGCTATCTGAGGTGATAATTTTAAGCATAGATGATGAAATACATCCTCCACTATATTCATACAGTTGGGCTAACCCAATGATGGTATTGTAGTTAAAGCTGTTTCCTAGAAGTAAGTGCTCATCAATTTTTTCTTCCATCTTTTTGCATAAGTTTTCATCCCATCCTGTTTTTTCGGGTTCGCCGAATCGTTCAATCATAGCTTGATGTAGCATTTCGGCATTGGCAAAATCACTGATTCTAATAGTTTGCTTAACACCAATCATGCTAGCAACAGCACCCATTTTATCTCCCATGAATCCATGCCATCCACCGAACACGAGATCGAAGGCTTCCTTACCATAAACTTCTTGATCCCTAGGAACAGGTTCTTTTGATGCAATGGTATGTACTTTGCGGGCAGCTTTAATAATGGCTGGCAGGTTGTATGTACGAGTTACAAATTTATTCCCAAGCCGGGCTAGATTTGTTAATGTAATACTTGAGCATGAATGCCCTAAAGCTGCCCCGGCCTTGCAAACGGCACTCCATATCCCATCAGCACCATTCGCCAATGCTTCTAAAACTGTTGACTCTGCAAGGCCAAAACCACAATGTACGTGAACCAGTAGTTTACCATTTGACCAATTTGCCGAAATCATGGTTTCACGAATAATACGAGTCAGTTTGCTTACAGTTTCTGGAAGCAAAAAACCGGTTGGTTCCTCAATCATCAGTCCAAAGGGACGCTGATTACTGGGCAGATTGCCCAAGGATTCAATCAGATGTAGAGCTCTGGTCAAACCCTCTGTATCAGTTTCAAAATTTGCGAAATCTCTTAAATTTACAAGAATGCGTGGAGGGAGTTTTTGTTCACCACGTGGAATCAAATTTTTATTAGCCCAATCTACTTGGTTTAAAATGAACTTGTTGAGATCGAACTGCTCATAATTGATGGCAGGACTACATAAATCTATTTCGATAATAGCATTACTCATCTTATGATCGTTGACCATTTCCAACAATCCATCGGCTGGCTCATCAATGGGAACTCCATATTTATCTAAAGCACTGTAAGCTTCGCTAAATCCCCACATATTATCTAAGGATCCTCCCAACTCAATCCAATGTTTGGGAATTTGGTCATCAACGTTTCTGTTAGCTCCATAAGTGCCAAGAATCACTTCATTGAGTTCAGTTTCAGCAATAGCCTTTAAGATGTTGATTTTATCTTCAAGAACATGACCACGAGCAGTTCCCACAGTAGTTTCACGAACAGAATTATCTAGAACAAAGATTTCAAGATCCTGTAGGGTTTTAAGTTCCTCATCTGCCTCATTGCTAGCCCTGTCGATTATCGCTTTGAATTTGTTCATTTTTATAAGATCCTCTAAATTTTTTTTGTCTTCGGTACTTACTGTGCTAGACTATCAATTTATAACAGTAAGTACCGAAGACCCAACGTTCCGAGATTTTTTAACTGTCACGCCGTTTCCACAAACTGACTAAGGTGATAACATACTGGAACTTACGAGCGTGTTCCCGGATCAGGAAGGGCATATCCTGTGTTTCGAGCAATTCAAAATCTCGGTTTAGCTCTGCTTGTAATGTAGCAAAGGAAGCCTTGCCATCATGCCCGCCCAGCCAAGCATCCCGTGGTGTGAAACGCTCATCCCAGGTGAACGGTGTTGCTAGTACCAGTAGTCCACCTGACCTTACTAGCCCGCGTGCGCCGCACAACCGACTGAGAAATGCTCTAGGACTCGGTAGACGACAAATAAGATTAGCCCCTAACACCACATCGAACCCAACGAGTTCAGGGGGCAACGCACAGGCATCCGCACGGCGGAAGGTCACCCGACTGCGATCCAGGTTTTCTGGCAAGCAAACTTCAGCTTGGCTCGTGTTTTCCCCTTCATCGCGGCGACGATAAACCAGTCTGCCTTCGCGACGTAGCGTCTGTGCAGCTTCAATAAAAGTAACACTGAGGTCGATCCCTAACACTGACTCGAATCCCCTGGCCAGCTCGAAGGTTGAGCCGCCAACGGAGCACCCAACATCCAAAGCCCGATTGGTCTTGATTCCCAGGTGTTCGGCTGTCTCCAAGGTTAGTGTGGCAATGCTTTGAGGAAATCCCACCGCATCCTTCGGCCCGAAGTTGTAGGGCATTGCTTCATTAGCCGACCCATAATGCAGCATCAGGTTTTCTGCTAGAATTTTCTCACCTTCATAGGCTTTAACCCCACTGCTTTGGCTACTAATCAGTACCGCATCGCAGGTGGCGTCCCCATCATCAGATCGAACTAGCCTAAATCCTGCGTGCTGGAAGAAGTGAGGCCGGAAGTGAAACCTTGCCCACCGGGTCGCTTCATCACCAGTACTTATGAAAGACCCGCCGAGAATCATCTTATGTTCACCGTCGAAACAAGGGGTACTAAAGTCATCATAGAGCCGGTGGACCCGGAACCCTTCCAAGGGATTGAAGTCATCCTCACACCAATGCCAGACATTGCCGAAGACATCGTAAAATCCAGCTTCGTTAGGCAGTAGAGCATTCACTGGGGTTTGAGATCCCCAAGTTAGATTCAAATTAACTGGCTCGTTGCCCCCGCCCAAGCAATGATGTTCGGATTCCGTTAAAAGTCTGTAAGGGATGGGGCTGTTATCCTGCTCAGTCTTCCAGGCACAGTAGGCTTTCGCTTCATACCAGTTGACAGCAACCGGCCAAGACCAAGGTAGATCCACCACCTCAAACAGCGTGCGCAGTCGATACTGGTGCAGTCCTGCTGGCCCATCAGCCACCCAGAAGGTCGGCCATTTAGTATTGCGATTTTGCTTCCAGGCCCAGCCCTCTTCTGTCCAGTATTTGGGTTCCTGGTATCCGGCAGCGACAACAAACTCGTAGAATTCACCATTGGTGACTAAGTATCGACTGGCTTGAAAACTCCGAACCCTTACCTGCCGTGAACCATACTCGTTGTCCCAACCAAAGCAGGGTTCTTCCCAAGGCTTACCCAAGGTCACGGTCTTGCTGGAAACGGCGATTAACTCGTTCTCAACGGTCTGACTCTCTGTAAATGCTGAAGGATGCAGGTTTGGCCATGGTTCTGGCCGACGCAAAACCGACAGTGGCAACTCTCGTAGCAAGACACTGGAAGTTTCGATGTGGATGCGTTCGTGTTCAAATCCTAGGAATAGTGCCCATGCGGGATTGTCCATAGTGATGGGTGGATGGCCGTCTTCCAGGGCGGGCAGGGTTTCAATCAATGCTCGGACAATCTTGTAGGTACTCCGTCTGTACTCCACTACTTCACGGACTGACGGCCAATCCATTTCAGTCTTGGACATATCGTCCCAGGACATCTCGTCAACGCCAGTTTCAAACAATTGCTCGAAGTATGGATCAATCGACTCATGGATTAGTCCAGCTAGCCGAAGCTTGTTGATGTAAAGCACGGCTGGATGGCATAGATAGAAGATTAGAGGATGACGAAGTTGGTGGTAGGGTGGGTCGAGGAATGCCCGTTCTCCCTGTAGTGCTGACAACAAAACTTCGGTCATCAGCCAGCCATTATCGAAATAGTCCAGAACCTCGTGGCGCGTGCAGGTGGCTAGATTTGGGATCGGCATGGCATGTAGGACTTCTGTAGGTCGCAGCCCAGTCCACCACCAATCTGGACGCGGCCCAATCAGGGGATCTGTGGCGTCTTTCTCCCCCTTCAGGTTAGGGGACAAGAGTGTAGTTATATCTAGATTTGGATTACGGGTTAAAGCAGTCTCCACCTTGCTGTCTTCTAATAAAAATGATATTTGATTATATTAGATATATCAAATCAAAACATGACTTTTTACCATATAAATTAACAGGGTAAACCCATATTGCTGGGTCATCCGGAAGATTTATTAATAATCCCTGGCTTGTCAGCCATGCAAAGCGCAAGGGTCGGAAACACCCTTTGGCCGACTGCATCGGTATTGTTCTTGTTAACAAGGGATTATTCACATATAGTGCTTATTTAATAAAAAAAAATATATAGGACTCATAAAATTAGATGGGTTTATCTTGGGTAGCTTGAATGTTCCCTTGGCGCTCGGTTTAGGGTAGGTTGAATGTTGATGGTTGCATCATAATCTAATCCATAATCCCTAATCCCTAATCCCTAATGACTGTCTATCTAGGCATCGATTTCGGAACCTCTGGCGCACGGGCAGTAGTAATTGACTCTGTTGGTACTATCTTTGCCGAGACTCAATATCCCTTTCCAATCCAAGCCATCACCATCGATACCGCAACACACTGGCAGAAGGTATTATTTTCCCTGATTGAGCAAATTCCCCAGTCAATCAAGGGTGAGATTAATGCGATCGCAATTAATGGCACTTCCGCAACGGTTTTGTTATGCGATCGCATCGGTCAACCTGTAGATGCACCCATCCTTTACAACGATCCACGAGGAGTAGCTGTGATGGAACAACTTAGAACCATTGCTCCTCCCAACCATGTTGTTTTAAGTGCTACCTCCAGCCTTGCCAAACTTCTGTGGTGGTATGACTGTACAGATTTGATTAGCAATATCTCTGCTGAAACTAATCCCCTATACTTTCTCCATCAAGCAGACTGGTTAGCCTTTCTATTCCATGGCAAATTAGGCATTAGTGACTATCACAATGCCTTAAAGCTTGGTTATAATCCTGAAAATCTTTGCTATCCTGACTGGATCAAACAGCTACCGGTTTCATCCATGCTACCCAAGGTCTTGGCTCCCGGTACACCAGTTGGAGTTGTAACCCCTGAGGTAGCTCACGGCTTGGGATTATCACCAGATTGTCTAGTCTGTACAGGTACCACCGATAGTATTGCCGCATTTATCGCTAGTGGTGCCAAACAACCAGGTGAAGCGGTAACCTCCCTTGGGTCTACCTTGGTATTGAAACTATTGAGTACCACTCGTGTAGAAGACGCCAAATTTGGGATTTACAGTCATCGATTGGGAAATTTATGGCTTACCGGTGGCGCATCGAACACGGGTGGAGCAGTGCTACGCCACTTTTTCACTGACACAGAATTAGAAAGTCTCAGCTCTCAAATCGATCCCGAGCAAGAAAGTCCCCTGGATTATTATCCCTTACTTAGACCAGGCGATCGCTTTCCCATTAATGACCCTGATCTGCCCCCAAGATTGGAACCGAAACCCGATAATTCCGTGGAATTTCTCCAAGGAATCCTCGAAAGCATAGCCCGAATTGAAGCTAGGGGATATCGTTTGTTGCAACAGCTTGGAGCAAGTCCGTTAACCGGTGTCTATACAGCTGGTGGTGGTGCCAAAAATCCTACCTGGACAAGGATTCGAGAGCGTCAGCTCATGGTACCGATGTTGAAATCTCTTCACACAGCGGCTGCTTATGGTACAGCACTATTGGCCAAGCAGGGATACCTGTTAGGAGATAGGGTATAAGGTGATCGGGTTTAGGGTGACCGGGTGAGAATTTGCTGTGAGTGATCACTTCTGGATCAACCTAACCATCATCACTAGTCCCGTTCGCCCTATACCCCACAGCTTTTAACTTCTAGAGAATCCCCATGTTAGCCAATCCTAAGATAGTGCCTAGTCCTAGGATGTGACCGAAGCTGGTGGTTGCCAGTAGGGCGGGAAGACCCATGCCACCGAAAAACTCAGGCATAGGCAAGGCGGGACCTTCGCTAGGATTCTGGATAGTAGCTTTTCCGAAGGCAATCGCTAGCACATTGCAGACAATCATGATGATTCCGACTGTCGGACTCCATTCCAGGGTGTTGGGAACGGCAGATGCAGCAGCAAGCAAGATTGAGTAAGTCAATTTGTGTTCTCCTGTTTTTGATAGACTCTTACAGTGATCTCTTAAAGATTTAATCTTTTATAAAGATTTTACCAGCACGGTGTCATAATTAATTTTTTTTGCCAGAGTCGATTCTGTTGCCAGTCTTGCTTTAATTCCCCTTCATTAGAGAGCGAAAGCCCGTGATTACTAGACTTTTGAGCGGTGGGATTCCGTAAAATTAAATCAAGCCTTTATGTAAATAATTGTTAAGTAATCCCTGGTTGATCAGTGAATGTTTCGGTAAATTTACATAAATTAATAAAAGCGGGATAAACCTTGGATTGATCAATCAATCGGGGTTGACCGGATTAATTCATCCTGGATAGCTGGTGGCATCTCATGCCTAGCGCCGAGTATCACCAGCTATGCGGGGTCACCTGAAACTATAATTATGCTGCTGACGGACGCATTACTTTTAGATTACAAACGCTGTCGGCGTCGGGCGTTTTTGGACATTTATGGAGATCCCACAGAGCAAGACCCACCCTCAGATTTTCTGCTGAAACTGCAACAGAAAAGCCGAGACCATAAACAACAGATTCTGGCTACTGTGCCCCACCACTCACCCCGCTACCCCAGAACAGATTGGCACGCTGCTGCACAGGCCACCTTGAAACTGATGCAACAAGGGACAGAGTACATTTCTGGAGGGGTACTGTTGATGCCAACTGGTGACGGGGTGACATTGCTATGTTTTCCTGATTTACTGGTCAAACAGCCGGGACGTTCTAATTTTGGTGATTGGATCTATGTTCCCACCACCATTAAGCTCAGCAAACGACCCAAGCCAGAGTATAAAATCCTTACTGCTTTTCGTGCTCAGCTGTTAGCAGCAGTACAAGGACAGTGGCCCACCACTGGCTCATTAATTTTGCGTAACCAAAAGTGCTACACCGTGGTAATAGAACGATGGGTGCCACTGATGGAACAACTGCTATCGGAATGTATTGAGACTCTATTGGAGCGACAAGAACCAGAGGTGTTCATTTCCCGTCAGCGGTGTAGTCTTTGCTGTTGGTATCACAGTTGTTATGCGATCGCTAAATCTGTGGAGCACATTTCCCTATTGCCTGGAGTAACACCCAGCCGCTATCAGGATTTGAAGGCTTTGGGAGTAACCACAATCGAATCCTTAGCCACGTCCACGATTAGTGAATTAGAGCCAAGCTTTGGTAGCTCAGTAGCTTTCCAGCTGGTGCAGCAAGCCCAATCTCAGGTACAAAAGCGGGTGCTGCTTTATCCCAAACACTACTTTAGTATACTTGAATACGAACAACTAGAGCGAGGGAATGGTAATGCCAAAATCTCGGCAGACCTCCCGAATCAAGACTCTTTACCGACAGCATCTGTTGAGCTTTATTTTGATATTGAAGCACAGCCTGATTTGCCCCTGGAGTATTTGTTAGGGGTGTTGGTGATTGATCGACGCACTGAAACTGAGACTTTCCATAACCTATTCGCAGAACATTCTTGGCAAGAAGGATTCATCTGGCTACAATTTCTAGACTTAGTTGAGCGTTATCCAGATGCCCCAATCTTCCATTTTTCCAAGTATGAAGTTGATACGGTCAAGCGCTTAGCAACCCTTTACCAAACTCCACGACAGATAGTTAGACCCCTGCTAGATCGTTTCGTGGATGTTCATCAAATAGTTATTGATACTGTCACCATGCCAGTGGAGAGTTATTCTCTGAAAAATCTGGCGAGATGCTTGGGCTTTGAGTGGCGGGATCCGGATATGACTGGCTCCCAATCTGTGTGTTTGTATGACCAGTGGTTAAAAACAGGCAATCACTCTATTCTCGAAATGATCCAGCGCTACAATGAAGATGATTGCCGCGCTACATATCACCTCAAGGAGTGGCTAGTAAACTTTTTGTCCAACACTTTGCCCAATACTATTAACTTTCAAAACTTAGCATGAAGTTATGCAACAATTTCTTAAGTTATTAGATTTTGTGCTCTAGCTTACACACAAAATGTATAGGTAGATGCTAAATTAAATCTAAAGGGGGCTTTCGCCATCATTGGATGGAGGAGAGCCCTCTCTATAATTTTTAGAGGTCTGGTATTTAGAGATCTGGAAATTATTGAAGTCTAGAATTTCTTTTATAACAGGTGATTAATATGCTTCCACTTTTTCTAATTCTTCTCGTAACTGCCCTAGGGAGCATCTTGATATCTTGGAGAGTCTCTCACGAAATCCCTCGCCTATTGGGAGTAGGCAGCACCATTGTCTGTCTAATATTTGGTTTTGCTATGGCACCTTGGCCAGTACAGGTTTTGATGCTCCTATTAATTCTTAGCCTGGAACGATTTTATCCATTCAGCAGAACAGCTTCAGAGGCAATCTTAATCTCAAAAGTCTCCAATACCAACACAGAACGGTGATTATGGCATAGCAGTAAATAAGGTTTGTGACCACTCCTACATCAAATCAAAGATTATGATGTAGGCTTCTCAGATTCACAAATGAGACTTGCTGTTCCTCAGTACCTTGTACCGATTTACCACAGCCATTGAGCGGCAGTCCAACCGCCATTAATGCACGATTCAAAATATTAATACCACTGTTCCAATCACGGTCAACCTTGACCCCACAACTCGGACAATGATGAACTCTTTCACTCAAGTCCTTCTCTACTCGTTTTCCACAATTGAAACACTCAATACTTGTACCCCGTGGGTTGACTTTCTGGACTAACAAGCCGCGTTTGACCGCCACTGCTTGCAAGATCTCCAAAAATAACCCCCATCCAGCATCATGTATCGATTTGGCTAATTTAGTCCGAGCGAGTCCTTTGATGTTTAAATCTTCATACCCAATCAAATCATATTTACTACATAACCAATGTGCAACTTGATAGTGAAATTCCTTTCGACATCTGGCTAGGTGTAAGTGCAATAAAGCAACTTTATGTTTAGCCTTCTCCCAGTTTTTGGAACCCTTGACACGGCGCGACAGAACTCGTTGTGCCTTAGCCAGTTTATTCTGAGTCAAACGATAAAATTGAGGAATTTCAATCCCATCACCGTCTGATGTTGTTAAGAATTTCTCTAAACCCACGTCAATACCGACAGCAGATTTAACCAAATCCATAGGTAACAACTCAGGGACTCTATCATCTTGCATTGAAAAACAGGCATACCAACCGTCTGCTTTTTTGATGATGGTACATTGCTTCAAGGTGAACCCATTCGGAATAGGTCTGTGCATTACCACAGGTATTTCACCAATTCGACTCAGCTTAAGCACGCCATCCTTTGATAAATGTTTGGGCGCAGCCCAATAAACATTTAGATGCGCTCCTGCTTTGGCATTGTTGACCCGTGGAAACACAAATGACCGTAGTTGACCTTGCTTCTTGAACCGAGGTCTCCCTCCGCGTTTTCCAGATTTGTCAGGTTTACGCCATCTATCCCATGCTTTATTTAGTCGTTGTAGGTTAACTTGTTGAGTTTCGGCATAGATTTGCTTGTACTCAGGGAACAGCTTCTTGGTTTCCTTCAGTGCTGCTTGCTGAGTGTAGTAGTTGACGACTTGCGGAATTTAACCTATTGCCTCTTTTTCTAAACTGCAACGGTCAATAGAACAACGAGTCCGATTTAACCAATCAAGCCGTTGCCCGAGAGCATAGTTCCAGTGACGACGCAACAGTTCTAGCCACCTTTCCATCGTAGCTATCTGTTCGGCATTCGGTTTGATTCTGTAGCAATAGGTTAATCGCATGATGTTATTGTACCACTGACGATCTCCTCTAGACCCCGTCGCGCAATTCCCCTCCCGTTAAATCACGCGATTATAACGGGAGACCCCTTGCCCGTTTAGTTGGTCTTGAAAAAAAAATAGTGAGCCCTAGGGTGCGTGAATCACGCACCCTATTGCGTGAACCCTAGGATAGGTTATACTGGTCTGAGCCATAAACTGAGCCTTCGGTCATTGGTCGAGGGTAAGCTCAGGGCAAATCGGCTGAGAGCTCAGAGCTCTAAAGTGACTGCTCAAAGTATTTTTCAGTTTTTTTCAAAAAAAGCCTTGACAAATACACCAGTCATACATAACAATAGTAAATGGCTCGGAGATTGGGACTGTAGTTCAATTGGTTAGAGCACCGCCCTGTCACGGCGGAAGTTGCGGGTTCGAGCCCCGTCAGTCCCGTAGAAGAAATATAGCGCTACGCGCAAGGCAAAAGGCAAAAGGCAAAAGGCAAAAGTGTACTATAACGGCTTTTGCTGCTTGTATAAATGTCAAACACCTTAATGCTTAGTGCTATATGGGATAATTTTGACTGCTCCTAAAGATGATAACCGCCGGACTAGTCGATTGTTGCAGGTACAATAGAGAGGAAAAGACTATAGTAATTAGCTTCTTAGCAATCAGCTGTGACAGTTAGAGTCCGTATTGCCCCAAGTCCAACCGGAAATTTACACATTGGTACCGCTAGAACCGCTGTATTTAACTGGCTATTTGCCCGTCGCCACAGCGGTAAGTTTATTCTGCGCATTGAAGACACCGATCAAACGCGATCGCGAGAGGAATATACCCAAAACATCTTTGATGGTTTAACTTGGCTGGGACTGGAATGGGACGAAGGACCATTCTTCCAATCCCAACGTCTTGACCTTTATAGTGCTGCTATTCAACAACTCTTAGACCAGGGATTGGCTTATCGCTGCTACACTACAGCTGAGGAACTAGAACAACTGCGGGAAGCTCAAAAGGCTAGAAAAGAAGCACCCCGCTATGACAATCGCCATCGCAATTTGACACCAGAACAACAAGCAGCATTTGAGGCGGAAGGGCGCAAGCCGGTGATCCGCTTTATGATTGATAATGACCGGGAGATTGTTTGGAATGATCTCGTCCGAGGTAAAGTCACCTGGAAAGGCAGTGACCTTGGAGGTGATATGGTCATTGCTAGGGCATCTCAAGATAATGGTATCGGTCAGCCTCTCTACAACCTAGCTGTGGTGGTGGATGACATTGATATGCAGATTACCCATGTCATTCGTGGTGAAGACCATATTGCTAATACTGCTAAACAGATTTTGCTCTATGAAGCCCTAGGGAGTGTAGTCCCAGAATTTTCCCATACACCTCTGATTCTTAACCATGAGGGACGGAAGCTATCCAAGCGCGATGGTGTAACCTCTATTTTTGACTTCAAAGCCATGGGCTTTACCCCTGAGGCGATGGTTAATTATATGACATTGCTGGGATGGTCTCCCCCTGACTCCACTCAGGAAATCTTTACTTTGGCTCAAGCCGCTCAAAAGTTCGGTTTTGAACGGGTGAACCCAGCTGGGGCAAAGTTTGACTGGGCTAAGCTGGATTGGATTAATAGTCAATATGTCCACCAGATGAGTGCATCTGAGTTAGTGGACTTGCTAATCCCCTACTGGGAAAGTGCTGGCTACAACTGTGATCCTGTGGAAAATCGCCCTTGGCTGGAACGGTTGACTGCTATGATTGGGCCAAGTTTGACTCGCTTGCCAGAAGCAGTAGATATGACTCGGATGTTCTTTACTGAGTCGGTTGAGTACACTGAGCAGGCAGTAGAGCAGCTCAAAAAAGCTGGTGCTAGTGAGGTGGTGCAAGCTATTCTTGAGCAACTCGGTAATTACCAACCGCTGAGTCCAGAGGAAGCTAAGCAGATTATTAACCAAGTCACAAAAGCGCAAAAGGTCAAGAAAGGATTGGTTATGCGATCGCTTCGTGCTGCACTAACTGGGGATGTCAATGGTCCTGATTTGATCGAATCCTGGGTACTGCTTCATCAGCGGGGGTTTGACCAAACTCGCTTGAAGGAGTCATTGCTTCAGGTAGCATGATCCCAAGCGATGGGTTACTGATGGGTTACCGATAGGTAACCCATTTCTGATCCTGTTTGGGTCAATTCTTTTACCCTGAGCCGAAGTTACCTTGTCCAAAGTTCCCGACAACCCACTAATAAATTTTGGCTGTTCCATGAAAACTTTCAAGGGAGTAAGCCAAACTTCTTCTAACTCTGAGGTCGAAAAATCTCATGAATTAAAAAGCTAAATTAATTTTAGATTTAACGAGAGATATTTAAGCTCTTGACTGATATAATCTGCCCACAAATTAGGTTTGATATGATACACAGACAGTAGTGCGATCGGACGAACAATTATTCGCAGACGTACTCCTTATAAAGCGAATCGTATTTACAAGGAGAGTCATCATCGCCATAGTAAATACTAGTCCAAAACGGACTGTCTTCTATGAAGAAATGGCAATCCCTCACGTCATAAAGCCTCAGATATTCAGGCTTGTTTGTTTCCACCATATTTTGGAGTTTAAAACAGCGAGCAGCTGTTTTAAGTTCAACAGATTTGAGTGCGTTCCGCTTTTTTTCTAAAGCCGAGTCACATTCTTTCACATCCTTACCCTTACTCACTCGACTGTAAAAACACTCAGCCAGACTTTCTTCAGTCTGACTTTCTTCAGCCAGACTTTCTTCAGGCAAACTTTCTTCAACCAGTGCTTGTGCTTGACCGGGGGCAACGCCTTCAGCGACGGCGATACCCAACAATAGCGTGCTAGAGACCATCAGGATTCCTGACAGCAGCAAGGAAAAAAGACGTTTCATCAAATACTTCCTTTTTTTTTATTAAGCCCATATGATTGTATCACAACCGTTTGCCTCAGTTGCAGCACAGGCAAACTTATGTGTATCTAGCGCTACTGTTATACTAATTGGGTAAAACTCAGATGTTGCACCAAAAAAAGTGGCGGTGAGAATAAACGGCTGAATTGGGTGCATCTCATATTTGTAAAAAAGTTGGGTAGGGTGCGTTAGGGGGGCCTCATTTTCCGCCTCTAGCCTTTGGTTATGTTGCTGCCCGTAACGCACCACGGTGTCAAACAGCAAAAATGATATCACCCGCTGAATTGATTGTGGTTAGGGGATTAGAGGCCGTTATTTATCATAGCTATAGACAACTAATCAAATAACTTTAAACATTCTCTGTATTCCCTATAGTTTGGGTAAAAAAAATTATTTCACGCTTAGAAGATGTATGTTTTACCTCACGGGGTGACAACAAAGCTCAAACCTAAATAGGTTAATGGTTAATGGTTAATGGTGTTGGGTAAAATGAGTGCGATGAGTCATTTGTATTTGCCAGCAATTGAAGCAATTTTCACCAATTCAACTTCTTCTATAGTTTTATTCAATCCATCCCGCAAGGGCAATCTTCACGCTTCACCTAACCCCTAAAACCTAACCCCTGTAAGATTTTAAATTAGCTTGTCACCCCCTGAGGGATTCGGCTAAGACATCTAACTTCACTTGTTTGAGCAATTGTAAACTAATTACCATCAAGTTTAGAAATAGATACGCGCTCGTTACGCAGCTTCAGCAAGGATAATTTTTTGGTATAGGGCACGCTATCATTTTGTTGAGATAGGTTAGGGGGACTACTTTTGACCTATCTTTTTTTATCTCTTTCTGCTGTATCGCTGACTACATAAGACTCCCATGCCTCGTTCCCTGTCAGAATGCACCCAATTGATTGAGAGGTTTCACTAGACGTATTACCCATCAATTATCCTGCGGTGATTGGGGTTATTCTGAGAGTATCTATAGGAACTAAAAACTCACCTTTTTGGAGCTTAATATCCAGGGCATCAAGGACAAACAAAAAATCTATAAGGCTCGCTGTTTGGTAGTCTTTATCTTCATATTCTATGATTTTTTCCTCGGTTAAACCAGCGATATCCGCCAGTTGTTTTTGGCTTATATTAGCAGCTAGTCGAGCTTTGATAATAAGTTGTGGTAAATTTTTAATATCATCAAGCTTCAAAACAATTGGAGTACGAACGTCATGGTTAATGAGGGTTTCGTATTCAGCAACTTCGGCTTTTAAAGCATTAAGATGACTTTGTAATGAATCGCGCTTAATCTTCCACCAACAATCATTTTTTTTGAGTTCTTCATCTTGAGCGTCATAAACAGATAAGTCAGATTCAAATTGACGAACTAATTCTTGGCTGTAGTCATACTGTCTTTGATTTTTAATCATGGTTCCCACCTCAATACATCTATAGCAATAATTCCTTTGGCGTTTTTATTCCTATCCTTTTGAAATAATTCTAGGGAGTTCATCTCGTAAATGCCAACTGGCTGCTCTGAAGGAAAAATCTCACCTTTATAGATAGCTTTTTGTGCATCGCGGTCGATAGGATTGAGTAATCTGGGTGCATGAGTAAGGAGATAATTTACATCCACATCTTCTGTATCCCAACATGCATCATAATCATTTGGTCTGGGCTTACTTGTGACAAAACTGCCATTGATATAAATGGTTCTACATCCCGCTGCCTTTAATTGCTCCATTGCTTTTTTGAGTCCTTTTATCTGGCGTAACCGCGTTACGTTAGTACCAAAACGCTCTTGAAATTCTAGCCATGTAGTCCAATGTATGCCAGGTGGTAAGTTTCCTTTTTCATCAAAACCGGGTATTGTCATTTTAACGCAAAGCCAAGATTCGACATCTTTTAATCAGAGATGATAGAATAATTTTTCGACTGGCGGAGAATAGTTGCTAACTCTTCAATCCTTTGGCTTTGGAACAAGGTGGCTATGGGTAGATTGTTCCCTAACTGCTGCTGAATTTGATTAATAAGCGCGAACTGCTAAAAGGGGAGAGGGAGTAGCTCACAGGGGAACTGGTCTGGTTTTCCCGCAGATGAGCAATATACCTAATACTGGCTGAAAGCACTGCACTCTAAACCCTTGTATAGACTGTGCTTTATTTTTTTATGGCTGAAGGGACTTTGGTTACCTCTGGGGCGTTGCTTATCCAAGGAATGGTTTTCTTTTCATTATACCATTCCTTGAAGCAGCAACGCCCCTTTTTATAGCACAAAATTATACTAGCTTTACATACCAATAATTCCAGGCTATTTCCTCGCCCCTTCAGGAGAAACGCTCTATTTGAACTAGATGCCAAATTGCTCTTTAATACCTTGGATAAAGGTCTTATCATCCAATTCTTTTCGATTAGCTACCATCATCCTGGCATCTTCGCCAGCAGTATATCGCAATTTATCAGTGCCGTCTGTTGCTGCTTCATAAATCACGTTAGCGACAACAATAGGCTCAGAAGCCTGCTCAGCCAAAGATTCCATCGAATTGAACAGCTTACCAATTAATTCTTGATACTCAGTTAAACTTTCATCGTTGTTCATATCAAGGGATCGACCAGCAAAATCCGTGTTAATCACTCCTGGTTCAACAATTTTAACTTTGCAGCCAATTGCTTCCAGTTCAAAACTCAGACCTTCGGAAATCCCCTCAACAGCAAATTTAGTTCCGTTATATAATGAAAATAATGGAAATGTCATTTTGCCACCAATCGATGAAATATTAATTAATATACCATCTTTATTTTGTCTGAAATGGGGAATAATTGCTTTGCTTACATCCAAGAGACCAATAACATTAACATCAAATTGTCTTGTTATCTTTTCCCTGGGAGTTGCTTCTAAAATACCAAAAGCACCATAACCGGCATTATTTACCAAAACATCTATTTTGCCGAACTTTTCAATACCTAGCTGAATGGCTTTTGTAATTGAATCTTGGTCTAAAACATCTAGTCTTGTCACTAAGACATTATCAAGGGTAGTTAGTTCTGTTTCCTTTTCTGGAGTTCTCATGGTCGCAACCACCTTCCAACCCTTTTCCTGGAACAATTTTGCAGTTGCTTTTCCAATACCGCTGCTTGCTCCTGTAATTAAAATTGTCTTACTCATTTTGGATTCAAACTAATTTTTGTGATTGGACTACGACAATTCAAGCTTGAATGTCGATTCAGTTTGATCTTATACTAACGAAGCGGTAAATTTGACTAGCAAGTTGCGCCAAACTACATGCAAAGTGCGCCAATCAAGAATTATTCACGTTATGTGGCAACAAGGAAAAATATGACTGTTGTCAAAGACAGATAATGTATAAGGTACTGCTATAGTTCACGCGCTAACTACTACTTGTCCTACAGGATGAGCCACACAAGTCAAAATCATGCCTTCGTTCCGTTCATCCTCTTTGAGAGCATCAGGTTCCTCGTCATACTCTACTTTCCCTTTTAGAAGCTTTTGCTTACAAGCACCACAGGCTCCCATGCGGCAACCGCTGGGTAATGCCACCCCTTATTGTTCCGCGACATCTAGGATCACATCCTCTGCATCACAGGTGACTTCTTTCCCAGACTTAGCAAAGACTACAGTTGGTTCATGAGAGGTTGACGGTGATTTGACTAATTGCAGTTTAGGACGACCTTCCCCTGTGACTGCTTCAGCAGTTGTTGCTGTTGCTGTCTTTTTTGACAGCTTTTTGCCACCAAAACTCTCTTGATAGTAGTTCTCCATCGGGAAGTCTAGACCGGCTAGCATGGCTTTCACCCCTGCCATAAAGGGATTCGGACCACAGACATAAACAATGCGATCGCGAAAATCAGGAGCCATCTGTTGCACCATGGCTTGATTAAGTCTTCCGGTATAACCCCACCAAGCTTGGTCTAGTTCTGGACGAGTGGTGGTAATAGCAGCCTTAAAGTTGGGGTGCAAAGCCGCCATCAACTCTAATTTCTGACGGAAGATGATATCTTTTGGGCTACGAGCGCTGTGGATAAAGAACACATCCACATCAGCGCCAATATCACAAAGCCACTCAGACATGGACATCATCGGAGTAATCCCGCTACCTGCTGAAATCAACAACAGTTTATTAGCAGAATGGTCAGCACAGGTAAATTTCCCCATTGGGCCATTTAATCTCACCTCGGACCCGACTTTGATGTTGTCGTGCAACCAGTTAGACACCAAACCCGCTGGAACATCAGGAGTATCGGCTGGTGCTGGCACTCGCTTGACGGTAATTTCCAAAGTATAAGGACGTGAGGGTGCCGAAGAGATAGAGTAGGAACGCTTCACTGGTTTGCCATCAATCTCCAAATCCAGAGTGACAAACTGACCTGGCTTGTAGCTGAACAACATTGGCGGGTTGGCGACAAAGCGAAAGGTCTTGACATCATGGGTCTGATCAATGATTTGCACACAGCGGACAGTAATCTTACCCTTAGTCCACTGCTTCATCCCAGTGCTATTGCCATCTACCACTAGGTTTTGTTGCTGCTTATAATCATACTGCTGTAGTGTTTTGACCAGCAGCACAAAGTCACCGATGCGGATAATATCCTCTTCCCTCAGCAGCCAGTTCTGGTTAACATCCATCTCCTCATTATTGATCCGAGAGCCATCGGTGCTACCAAGGTCAGCAAAGTAATACTGTCCCCCTTGGCATAGGATTCTGGCATGTACACGACTCACTACAGGACTATCCAGAACTAGGTCACAACTCGGGTGACGACCAATCAGATACTCACCTTGAATCTGAGTTCCCGGTTTCAGGGTTTTTTCCTGTAACTGGTTGGTTTGAGAGTTGATAACTATAGTTTTCAGCATGTTTCGTGTCACTCCAGATTACCGCAATAATCGGTCAATTGTGTCAATTACTCAGGACTTACCCATAAACTCTGCCGCTAGGGTGGGTTGATAACACACCATACTATAGCAATTCTACGACTTGTGAGGTACAAATTTCTGGTTTTTAGGGACTTCGGAGCAGGGAGCAGGGAGCAGGGAGCAGGGAGCAGGGAGCAGGGAGCAGGGAGCAGGGAGCAGGGAAGTGGGAAAAAATAATGTGTACCTCATGAGTCCTATAAACGCTATATATAAGTGCATTTGCATTTGTAACCAATTTGGCATAAGTCCTGGTAATGAACTATGAGAGGATGATGTGTGCTAACTTCAGGTGCGACAATCAAGCGAATTTAATTCTTAATGGTAAGAGCGCACCTAACAATTGAATTAACACTGGATACCAGCATCATACTTAGTACCCTTGACCTCTCGCAAAAGTTCAGTGTTGGACACATGGCTATATACTTCTCAGCCTTTTGGTAATTTTTTATGCAACAGCATTTTCTGACAGCTCCATGTTTAGCTTGGCATCGCGATCAAGATTATTTCGCCGCTGAAACTTTTGATATCATCTAACGTCTGTAGTAGTCAGCCAGAAGCAGCGGTATTCGCATCTTATTTTGAAATGCCTACTGGATATGAAATTCAGCCGATAAGTATGTTTGTTTATTAATTTTGAAATCTTTTATGAGTAAGGCTTCTATAATTTAGATGCGTTTGCCCTGGCCAGAAGCTAGGGCATTTGATCATCCTAGCTGTTCAGACTATTGATGTGTTCAGGAAGATTCATCTCTATGAAATATCCGGTGCCAGTGTTATTATCACTCCTGACCCTATGTACTATTGGCTTAGGGACCGATAACGTATCTGCTCAATCGAATCGATGTGGCCAGATTCGTGCTGTGCGTCGCTTGGCGATTAGCGAAAACTTAGATAGCGATAATCTAGCTACCCTAGAATATAACTACTGTAGACAGAGTAACCGACGTTCATCAAGTATTCAGTCACCACGAAATTCCTCTCAAGATTGCTTCGACCTGACCGCCATGGCAAAACTAGCCAGCATGACAGAAGAGGGAAGAAGCTTTTTGGGTACGATTGAAAGTTTGCAGCAAGTTATCTGCAACAATCCTAGGCAAGGTCAGAGGTCTTCGTTAGAGTGGCCAAATGGGGAAACTGCCAAATCAGGGTCAAAATGGAAGTATCCCAACGGAACGACTGCCAAATTCGGATCAAAATGGAAGTATACTAACGGAACGACTGCTAAAGTCGGGTCACAATTGAAGTATCCCAACGGAAAGACTGCCAAATTCGGGTCATCAGGTTCGTGGAAGTATCCTAACGGTCAGACTGCCCAATTGGGGTCACGTTGGTATACCCCTAAGGGTAGGACTACTTCAGTGGATAGTTTACTGAGCCAGGGTTGTAGTATAGTTGGCACCACAGAATGCGATCGCATTCTCACACACATTAACCCCTCTGACCGGAACCGCTATGACCAAAACAGCTATGACTCGAACCGCTCTGAAATGACCAGCAGAGACAATTTCTTGCGGGATTTGTCAATCATGCAAATTCTTGACAGGCTTACTAGAGTAGCTGATTAAGCCTCAGAGTGTAACAAGCAGCTTTTTAGCTCCTAAGGGTTTGAGTTCCTAGCCACTGGGTGTAGGGCTGGTTGACTGACAAAACTATTCAACAGCATATTGGTACGTTTGTACCTTAAACTCTAGTTGATAGTGCCGTTGCTGATGTTGTTTGCGCGAAGCCATCGCAGGATAAGGGTCATGATTGCTGGAAAAACAAACCCGATGAATTAATTTCCAGCCATTCTCGCTCATATGATTTGACCCACTCCCAACCAATCCGAAAATAGCTGTTTCCTCGTGCGCCAGTGAGTGTCAACCCATCGACGTTTACCAGACTCTACCACCTCAACCCCTTGAGCCGTGACGTACAACGTAGCCACAGCTAGAATGAACCACAACCGAGATAAGGCGCTTTACTGAGCGAATTTGAGACTTCTGCACATTCCATCCATTGGACTGGTCATCTAAAAAGTTTTCCTCAATATCAAAGCGAAACCCATATTCGGGCTTTGGTTTGAAGGGTGGTATTTTCATCACTAACAATGGCCCAAAACTCACCATTTACATTGTTGCAACCAAAAATCAGATCAACTGGACCATACCAATATTCCTTGTGCACTCTGACATTGTGAAAGCACAAGACCTCACCCCGATTAAAATGGAAATCTTTGAGCTGATGCCAACTTTTACCTGCTCGCCAAATCCAAGTGTCCTTTTTCAGACGAATCCGGTAATGCCAACCCCATTTATTGGTCAAAGCTTTCATTAAATCGGTGTGGACAAACCCTCGATCTGCCAGTAGGATCACCTTAACCTCTTTGGGTAAAAGGTGTATCGATTGTTGGAGCATCTCCCGATAATCTTTGAATGCTACCGTTGCACTCTGATGCTTCATCACTCGCCAGCTCACTGGTAAGGCTCGTCCTCGATGCACCACTACCAATCTAACCAGACAGTACTCATCCCAAAACATCGAGGTGTCTAAACTCAAGTAAATACACCCATCTTTCCAATCCGCCAAGGCTGCTTTAATCAAAGGTTTGTACCATCGATGGACATTGATTCGGGCATTATGCAGCCAACGGTGCATTCGGCGTTGTTTGCTTTGAGCATATTGGCCACGACACGGGATGTAGGGAATCCATCGGGGCAAATTCACTTCCCCTGTCTGAATCAGGGCTGCCACCATCCATAAACAGGTGGTTAGGTGGCTCAGGTGTGCCCACTCACAGGGTTGACTTATCCATGTCTTCAAGGCATTGTAGAGTCGGGAGTTTTTTTTCATCGCATTCCTAGGATTTGAGTGGTATCTGTCCTGAGGATGCGGGGAAACACTCCCTTTAGTCAAGTCTTGCTCTTACAAGTCTGGTAAGTATTTGAGCCATTTTCAACCTAACTTTTGTCAGTCAATCAGGGTGTAGGGTTTACTGAATAATTACAGCCCTAATTAAAACCCTATACTAGATTTATTGACAACTGCTATAAGTAGCTAAACATAACTTTTGATAGCTAATAGCTGACAGCTCAATCCTTAGGATTGAATCGCGACTAAAATTATTTCAATGGTGAAACTTTTGATATCATCCAACGTCTCTACTAGCCAGTGAGAAGTCAGGGTCTTTGATAATCTTGGCTGTTCAGACTATTGATGTGTTCAGGAAGATTCATCTCCATGAAATATCCGATTCGAGTGTTATTATCACTCTTAAGCTTATGCACTATTGGCTTAGGAACTAATAACGTATCTGCTGAATCTAATCAATGTAGGGAGATTCGTGCTGTCCGTCGCTTGGCGATTCGCGAAAACTTAGATAGGGATAATCTAGCTACCCTAGAATCTAAGTACTGTGGAAATAATAACTTACGGAACTCCCAAAGCTGAAAGCCCCGTGTTTTTAAACCGGGTCAGAAGTTACCGCAAAAATAAGGCAGCCTTTATGGTTGGTCGGCTATGGGTAAAAGGGTTAAAACTTTATGATTAAGGCCAGAGACGCGCGCCTTAGGAGAGTGGAGCCTTTATGGTTAGTCGGTTATGCGTAAAAGGGTTAAAACTGTAAGATTCGCGGCTCCACTCTCCTTACGGTAACTTCAAACCTTATTTTAAGGTTTTGTCTCCGGGATTAAAGCTCGTAGCGACTTTAGTCGCCGTGAAAAAGATTTAATCTTGGTTTGACAGTTTTCGCTAAACGTGTTAGCGTAATAATATATCATTTGAGGTCGAGTTCTGATGATAATACTAGAGTTTAAAGCATACGGAAAACCTGTCCAATATCAAGCCATAGATGAAGCGATTCGGACTGTTAAATTTATCCGCAATAGTTGTATTCGTCTATGGATGGACAACAAGGGAACAGGTAAATACGATCTTAGTAAATATTGCAAAATATTGGCTAAGGAGTTTCCTTTTGCTAACGAACTAAACTCTACCGCCAGACAAGCTTCCGCTGAAAGGGCATGGTCATCAATTTCTGGCTTCTTTGAAAACTGTAAGAAAAAGGTTCCAGGAAAGAAAGGTTTCCCTCGCTTCCAAAAACACTGTAGATCGGTTGAATATAAGCAGTCAGGATGGAAGTTATCCCCTGACAAAAAATCAATCACTTTTAGTGACAAAAAAGGAATCGGAAAGCTAAAACTCAAGGGCACCTGGGACTTGTGGCGCTTCGACAAAAAGCAAATTAAACGGGTTCGCATAGTCAAAAGGGCTGATGGGTACTATGTTCAGTTCTGCATCTCTGTTGATGTGAACGAACAATTAGACCCGGTTGACGCCACTGTAGGATTGGACGTAGGGCTAAAAGAATTCTACACCGATTCTAGAAGGAACACTGAACCTAATCCCCGCTTTTATAGAACAGGGGAAAAGCGTCTAAAATTTTATCAACGCCGGGTTTCCCGGAAAAATAAAGGCTCATCCAATCGTAAAAAAGCCGTCAATAGATTAGGTAGACATCATCTGAAAATAAGTAGGCAGCGTGAAGAACATGCAAAGAGACTTGCACGTTGCGTAATCCAGTCTAACGACCTGGTCGCCTACGTTCGCGAAGCGTGCCGTAAGGCAAGATTTGAGAGTAAAGAATTTGCTTAAAAACCATTGTCTAGCTAAATCTATTAACGATGCAGGTTGGTATCAATTCAGAAAATGGTTAGAGCATTTTGGCAAGAAGTTTGGTAGAGTTACCGTTGCGGTAAATCCTGCTTATACAAGCCAAAATTGCTCAGAATGCGGCGAGGTAGTCAAGAAGTCTCTATCAACTAGAACTCACGTTTGTAAATGTGGTTGTAAATTAGACCGAGACCACAACGCCGCAGTCAATATCTTGAAAAGAGCCTTGGGTACGGTGGGGCACACCGGAACCTGGATCATTGATCCGAACGCTTCGGGAGACCTGACCTCTACTGTTCTTGGTTCCGACCAGGTTCAGCAAGTCGGGTCGTTGAGCGAAGAATCCCCGCGTCTTTAGACCGGGGAGTGTCAACTTCATCAAGTATTGAGTCACTACAAACTTCTTCTCAAGATTGCTTCGACCTGAGCGTCATGGCAGAACTAGCGAGCATAACAGAAGAGGCAAAAAGCTTTGTGGGTATGATTAAAGGTTTACGGGCAGTTACCTGCAAACGTTCTAGGCAAGGTCAGAGGTCTTCCTTACACTGGCCAAATGGGGAAACAGCCAAAAATTGGTCAGGTTGGCATTATCCCAACGGTCAGAGAGTAAAAGGGTGGTCAGGTTGGTATTATCCCAACGGTGAAACGGCCACATCGGGGTCAGATTGGAATTATCCCAACGGTAACAGGGCCACATTGTTCTCACAGTGGTATACTCCTGAGGGTAGAGGTACTTCAGTGGATAGTTTACTGACCCAGGGTTGTAGTATAGTTAGCACCACAGAATGCGATCGCATTCTCACAGAAATAAACCGCTTTGACCAGAACCCCTCTGACGAGAACCCCAGGAACGATTTATTGAGGCATTTGGGAATCATAAAACTTTCTTGGCTGAGTTACCAGCAGACTAACCAGAGTAAGTAAGTGAACCTCAGGGGGTAACAACCAGCCTTTTTAGCTCCTAAGGGTGTCGGTCGCGACCTTGTTACTTGGTCTGGGGTGTAGTGAATAATTGCACCCGTAATTAAAACCCTAGGTCAGCGGTCAGCAGTCAGCAGTCAGTGCTCAGCTATCATGGTCATTTTATTCAAAAACACCGATCAAGTAGCGTGGCACAGGCTTCTAGCCTGTGACCTAACCCATAAGCTGAACGCGCACGCGTGCCCGTAGCGCTAATCGCTGTTCGCTGTTCGCGCAGCGTGCGCGTAGCGCATAGACTGATAGCTTATAGCTGATAACTGATAGCTGATGACTGATAGCTGATAGCTAATCACTGATAGCTGATGGCTGATAGCTGATAGCTTACTTAATTAAGATGTAAGATCGCTATAGGCCCTATGGCCATGTGTGTGAGGATTTCTCTAAATGCGAGTTTTATTACTGTATCCGCTATTTCCGAAAACCTTTTGGTCTTATGACAAAATCCTTGAATTAGTTAATCGCAAAGTTTTATTGCCACCCTTAGGTCTAATTACTGTTGCTGCATTATTACCTCAAGACTGGGAATTTAAACTTGTTGACCGCAATATCCGAGACGTAACCGAAGCAGAATTTGAATGGGCAGATCTGGTGATAATCTCAGCGATGATTGTCCAAAAAACCGATGCCCTAAACCAAATTAAAGAAGCCAAACGACGTGGTAAATTAGTAGCATTTGGGGGACCTTATCCTACGTCTTTACCAGAAGAAGGAAAGAAGGCAGGGGTGGATTTTCTAATCCTAGATGAAGGAGAAATCACCCTACCGATGTTTGTAGAAGCTTTACAGCGAGGGGAAACTAGTGGAACCTTTCGCACTACAGAGAAACCCGATGTCACTCAAACCCCCATTCCCCGCTATGATTTGTTAGAGCTTGATGCCTATGATTCAATGTCAGTCCAGTTTTCGCGGGGATGTCCTTTTCAGTGCGAGTTCTGTGACATCATTGTTCTCTATGGCCGCAAATCGAGAACAAAGGAACCAGCCCAGCTTCTCAAGGAATTGGATTATCTCTATGACTTAGGCTGGCGGCGTGGTATCTTTATGGTGGATGATAATTTTATTGGGAATAAGCGTAACGTTAAGCTACTTCTGAAAGAGCTAAAAGTATGGCAGAAAGAGCATCAGTATCCCTTCCGATTTAATACGGAAGCATCTGTAGACCTAGCTGCGGATTCAGAATTGATGGACTTGATGGTGGAGTCTAACTTTGATGCTGTATTTTTGGGGATTGAGACACCGGACGAAGAAAGCCTTAAACTAACTAAGAAATTCCAAAACACTCGCAGCTCTCTAACGGATGGTGTAGACAAAATAATTCGTGCGGGATTGCGACCAATGGCAGGGTTTATTATTGGTTTTGATGGAGAGAAACAAGGAGCAGGTTCCCGGATTATTAGTTTTGTTGAAGAAGCTGCTATCCCTACAGCCATGTTTGGCATGTTACAGGCTTTACCTAATACTGCTTTGTGGAATCGTTTAGAAAAAGAAGGACGTTTGCGAGATAACACTAAAAAAGATATCAATCAAACCACCCTCATGAACTTTGTTCCTACTCGTCCCATTGAGGAGATTGGTAAAGAATACATCGAAGCATTCTGGACGCTATACGAACCTGAACGCTATATAGACCGAGCCTATAAATGTTTTTTAAAGCTTGGCCCCCCTAAATGCAAAGCCCCATTCAAAATGCCGGATTTGGTAGATTTGAAAGCTCTGGCGACTGTAATTTGGCGTCAAGGGTTTAAGCGCAGTACTCGCTGGAAATTCTGGCATCATTTATTTGGTATTTTCAGGCACAATCCAGGTGTGTGGGAACATTACCTTACTCTATGCGCTCACAACGAACACTTTCTTGAATATCGTGAAATTGTCCGGGATGAAATTGGAAGACAGTTAGTTGATACTAATCCTAAGTTGATGGATAAAAAATTAATAGAGATATAGCAATTATTAGCAACATTTTAGGGATATTACTTATCCTTGTCTTGATGCAGTCGCTCATGGGGGAAACCCCCAAGACCGCGCTGCATCGCTTTAAGGCAAGAGGCAAAAGGCAAAAGGCAAAAGGGAATAGCAATGCAGCGCTAAAACCCTCGGCATTGCTGAGTCTTCGGATGAATATGAGTGGGGTGGGCATCCTGCCCGCCCGAAAATATATTGAAACTGGCAAGATGCCAGTTCCACCAAGATGCCAGTTCCACCAAGATGCCAGTTCCACCAAGATGCCCATTCCACCAAGATGCCCATTCCACCAAACTATTAAAATCATCCCGCATTTATGCAACGCCTGATTAACTCTTGCCTCTTGCCTCTTGCCTCTTGCCTCTTGCCTCTTGCCTTTCCTTAGCACGATTATGTTCACCAATCAAATACAAACCCTATATGGCCTTGATAGTTAAATCTCTCAAGGTGAAGGTGAAGTCCAGTTTTTTGGTTGTGCTAATAAATTCAATGATGACTTCAGTAGCAACTGCTGTAGTCATCAGCACTAAATTCCGAGCTAATGGATAATCACAAACATCATCATTAACTGGAGAAGGTACTCGATAATTTTCATTCCAAATTATCTCACTGTAGTCTTCTGCTAACCCAACATGAAGACAAGGGGTTTGGGAATTATCACAGTAATCTTTTACGGCTTGACGAGCGACACTGTTATCAAAGGTGTCAATGACTAAAGTAGAATTATTCAGTAATTGTTTGCTATTAGCTGTGGTTAATTCCTTGACCTTAGCCTCCAATTTTACCCCAACCGCTTGGTAGAGGGAATGAGCCAGGATTTTGGCTTTATGGGCACCAATATCAGAGCGGTAGTAGGGTTGGGTAGAAAGATTGCGCTCTTCAATGCGATCGCAATCAATCACCTTAAGCTTTCCAAAGCCTGAACGAGCCAAATTTTCGGTAATATTTGCTCCAAGTGCTCCCGCACCACACACGGTCACGGGGTAGTCACGTAACTGGGTCATGACTTCGGAGCTACGGTAGAGTTGTTCGTGGAAAAAAATTGACATCATCCTAATCCCAATTATCTCGTGCCTCAATCACGCCAACCAAGGACTGTAAATCAAAATCGCGATCGCGTCCACTTAGACAAATCCCAGAACTGATTACAGTCAGATCCTGTTTAGATATCGCTGATGTGTGGTGTTCACCGTTAGCAGTTCTCCACTGCACCTGCCAAAATTCTCCCCGGTCATGGAACTGTTGCAGTGCTCCCCCACCCATTTCCAAAGCTTGTTCCAGCCTTCTGTGATCCCGTTGATGCAGAGCTTTACCTTTAAAATCTTTAGTCTGTTGTGTTACCAAGTCATAAACTATTCTCATTTCTGGTGTCAGCCCCTTTACATCCAGTTCTTCAGGTGGTGTTATTTGCTTTAACTGCTCTCTAAGTTGTTCTGCTAGTAACGGATCTCCCTTACGGTCAAGCTGCTGAAACCACCAAGCCTTACCATCACCACGAGCCACCACTTGTTCAAAGGCTACCCCGCCCTCCACCAGATGCACAGGAATAGGTTTAACCGTGCCAAAACGCTGACGAGCATCCGATTCATTGACTGGATACCCTAGCCAGGTCTTTCCCGACAATTGATAAGCTAGTCGTAAACGCAACGGTTGGAGCAGTTGCCAATACTCCTCAAGTTGAAACACATCTGGCTCTTCCACCACAGTTGCCACTTTCTCGTTGACTGGCTGAAAAATACCCCATCCTTCAAAGTTACGAGGTTTAGGGGAAAATGTATAAATCATTCCAGCAACACGAGTTCTTACCCGTCCCCCACGTACACAGGGAGCGAGGAATTGATTGTCACTCAGTTGCGCTTCCTTTGCAGCAATTTGATTGATAAGGTCAAGGATATTTGCCATCATTCAACTCCAAGGGGACTACCGTTATACCCGCGCATGAAGCGCGGGAGGGGAAGGGGAATTGGAGACTGGATCTGTTGCGCTTTTTGATAATCTATGCTAGGATTAAGGAATATTAATGCGCCTTTTAGGTGCCGGTTTGCGCGCAAGCTGAAAAGCCCCTGCTAGAAGCGTAGACCAAAATACAAGTAAGCTCAATGATTCGATCGGAGAGTCTAGAGGCTGTTTGGTTCAGCCGTTAAGAGTTTTTACTCTTAAGAATCCCAGCTCCTTTGGAGCCGCTACGCGAACGCTATAATCGCTTGATTTAGCGATGGGAGTATCAAGATCCTGCTCTATTGTATACATATTGTATTGATGCAGTCGCTCATGGGGGAAACCCCCTTTGGGGGCGCTGCATCGCAATGTGCAAGTCGCCAGAGCAAAAGCGTTCGTCACTTAGAAGGAACTCCGCCGGTGAGTTACTACACACTCTTTAAATGATGGCTACTTCTAAGCCCACATTCCGGGTTCTTTGCGCCTTCCTCGCTTCACGCCCGCTACGTTAGAGTAACGGTACTATTCCTCTCGTACTATGTATGTAAGCTCTGGCTGTTAGGGCACACAAGTTATTAAAATTTATTTAGGAAAATTTATTCCAACTCAATAGCTGATAAGCCAAGTTTGATCGCAAGATTAGACTGGGTGACTGGATATACTGCTTCATCGGGAGTTATCAAGTCATTCCAATTGTTAGACCTTACATTGCGATATTGCTCCTGCACGAATTCAGAGATATCTTCAATATTGATAATCCAATCACGAGCGTACTGGGCAAGTACTTCGTTGCGTAGTCCTAACTGAATCGCACGTCGTTCAAGTTTCTTACCTGATGGATCGTGGTCTGGATCCCACTGTAACCGGACAGATGATTGCTTAAGAGCTTGTTTCCAGACAGTTTCACTAGAGTATAAATCTGGTACAAACTGGGAATGAACTGCTGCTGCTAGGATTGTCTCGAAAGCAGTACGCTGAATCGAAACAGCTAAGATTACCTCTTGTCCAGCTTTCGTGCCCCAGCCTGAACGATACATCATCCATAGGAAGTTGGGCTTAATCCAGCTCATGCGGTTTAGCCTGAACTCTCCTCCAAAATAGCCATGCTTGCTAGCAAAATGACCAATAGCAGGACAGAAGGCTTGGTAGACCACTATGGATGTATCATCAAACTGAGCTAGGATATGACGACCAGTTTTTGGCCAACCACTAACTTGGTTCAAATAGGGGGTTTTGACTAGCATCATAGTAATCCTTTCCTGCTCATTGTCTTGATGCAGTCGCTCATGGGGGAAACCCCCAAGACCGCGCTGCATCGCTTGAAGCCAAGGTCAGGGGTGCATCTTCTAAAAGCTGTTTGACCCGGTGGTGCGTTACGGGCAGCAACCTAACCCTGGCGCTCGAGGCGGAAAATGAGGACCCCCCCTAACGCACCCTACGCAAGATTTTCAAAGATGAGATGCACCCAAGGTCACGACTATTTATCATTTCGCACCGGTAGCGGTGTATCCAAAATTTCCATCAATAAGTCTAGCCGTGACGGACGAGTCATCAGTGGAACCAGGTTTGGTAGAGAATAGTAATCTCCAGCAAAGGTAAAGGTTTCTACTGGCACCTCTTGCTGCTTCAGTGTAGTTTCCACCCAGTCGTAGGAGTAACCAACTCGGACAATAATCACATTGGGCATCAATCCCAATTCACGAGAGTAGGTCTTGTAAACTTTACCAAAGTAAGGTGCTGTGTTTTCACCTTCATCGGTAACCAAGATAATCTGGTCAACCGCCTGCTTTCGAGAGCGCATTACTTCTAAACCACAACCAATGCTAGTCCCACCCCCTGCTTTGATGTGCCTGAAGGCACGTTCCCAGTCACTCAACTCTTTTCCTTGAGCCTTAACTGGGTAAGGCATGGTATCGAAGGCATAGACAAACAGCTCAGCTTCAGTAATACCAGAGATTAGGGCTGCCAGCCGCTTACCAACTTCAATGGCTTTGTCCATTGAACCGGACTTGTCCACTAGTAGAGCAGTGGGCTTGGTAATGGTACCTTTGCGCTTTACTTGCTCATTGGTAACTTGTTTTAACTTAGCAAGAGTTTGAGTATCTAACTGAGCAGCTTCAGCAGCAACTTGTGCCTTGAACGCAGAAACGCGATCGCTTGTCTGTGCCTGTTCTAGCTTTGCCTCAATCAACTCCTTGACCTGTGGGTGTTCCATCGCACCCCGCCCTTGGAGGGATTTGAGATTATTAATTACCTCTTGGGGTGTCATGGAATTAATTAGGGCTACCAACACCGTAGGAGTGACAGAGCGCACAGCACCAATGGCGATGGTGTAGGGAATCTTATGTTCAACAATCAATTGCGCCTGTTCAGCAGCAGTTTCCGTTTTCGCTAACTGCTTCAGTATCCAAGCTAAAGAACCTTCTGGAGGATGATCCTTAAATAAGACTGCATCTGCTCTAGGGCTAGGCTTAATATGTAAACTAGCATAGAGATGCTTCATCGCCTTTCGACCCCGCAATGCTGCTCGGTCAAACAAGGCTGGAGTCTTTTCCCGTGTTTTAAGGTAGCGCCGCACTGCTGTCCGAGCCGAACGAGGCACCTTATTGCGCTGCTGCTTCATAAAATCCACTACTCGTGCCACCTGGTAGGGTGGGAATTTTTGCAGCATCACAAAGCCAGCATCTCGGTGTTCGGTCAAATTGCTAGTCAACAAATGACCTAGAAACACTTCTTTGTGGTCACGGACATCCCCATGATTTTCGTACCAAACCGCTAAGTGACCGTAAAAAATTGGGTCAATTTCTACCATCAGTTGGTGCAATTCTGTCACTTGCTCCAGCTTACGATGGGGTGTAGTTAATAAACTGTTTAGTAATTCTAAACGCAGGTCACGCTCTTCAGTTTTCATAGGATTCACCTCCTATGGTCCTATGTAATTTCTTGATAAATTTATAAGTTATTTGGTTGTTTGGTTATTTGGTTATTGGGTTGTTTAGTTAAAGGTTGAAGGTTGAATAATTAATAAAAATTTACCTAAAATACATCAACTAAGCCACGATTTATTAGCAGTGTTTTGAATTACCTTGTCTTGATGCAGTCGCTCATGGTTTGAAGTTACCGTAAGACAGTTGAGCCTTAATCAATAAGTTTTCCCCCTTTTCTGCATAGCCGACCAACCATAAAGGCTCAACTGTCTAAGGTTTCGTCTCCGGGGGAAACCACGGCAGTCGCTCATGGGGGAGACCCCCAAGACCGCGCTGCCTTCCCAAGACCGCGCTGCATCGCTTCGCGCAAGTTCAGAAAGCCGTTGTTTCACACACGGGATTTGAACCCGTATATTCTTGAACAGAATCAAGTGCCTTACCATTTGGCGAGTATGAAAGCTTTCCGGGTCAGGGCGCGAAAGTGACTCAGTGAATTTTTAAATTGTTTAGTTATGGCAGCTGATTTCCACTAGAATTGGGCTCCCCGCGCAAGTTAGTAAAGCTTTTGAAAAAATGATGCTCTATCCATTTGAGCTACAGCGGCAAATAGCGCCACTGATAGGATTCGAACCTATAACCTTCCGATTCGTAGTCGGTAGTATGTAAGCTTCAGCGGTTAGGGCGCGGGGGGAAATTTGTAACACTTGCTTCTGTGCAAGTTAACAAAAAAAATATAGCAAATTATGACCGCATTTTAACCGGTACTTTTATTAGTTTTTAGCATAATTTTGTAGTTATTTCTAGAAGATTGAATCAATTCGCGCAAGTTCAGAAAGCCGTTGTTTCACACACGGGATTTGAACCCGTATATTCTCGATTTTGAGTCAAGTGCCTTTCCATTTGGCGAGTATGAAAGCTTTCCGGGTCAGGGCGCGAAGGTGACTCAGTGAATTTTTAAAATTGTTTGGTTATAGCAGTAAAAACCACTAGAATTGGGGTGCCCGCGCAAGTCAGTAAAGCTTTGAATAAAATGATGCTCTATCCATTTGAGCTACAGCGGCAAATAGCGCCGCTGATAGGATTCGAACCTATAACCTTCCGATTAGCAGATCGGTAGTATGTAAGCTTCAGCAGTTAGGGCGCGGGGGGAAATTTAGAACAATTACTCTTGTGCAAGTTAACAAAAGATTGATAGGAACTTAGAACAGTCCTTTAACGGGTACTTTTATCACTCTGTAGCATGATTTGGAAATTATTTCTAGAAGGTTGAATCGCTTCGCGCAAGTTCAGAAAGCCGTTGTTTCACACACGGGATTTGAACCCGTATATTCTCGATTTTGAGTCAAGTGCCTTACCATTTGGCGAGTATGAAAGCTTTCCGGGTCAGGGCGCGAAGGTGACTCAGTGAATTTTTAAAATTGTTTGGTTATAGCAGTAAAAACCACTAGAATTGGGGTGCCCGCGCAAGTCAGTAAAGCTTTGAATAAAATGATGCTCTATCCATTTGAGCTACAGCGGCAAATAGCGCCGCTGATAGGATTCGAACCTATAACCTTCCGATTAGCAGATCGGTAGTATGTAAGCTTCAGCGGTTAGGGCGCGGGGGGAAATTTGGAACAATTGCTCCTGTGCAAGTTAACACAAGCTTTATAGCAACTTACGACCGTCCTTGTCTTGATGCAGTCGCTCATGGGGGGAACCCCCAAGACCGCGCTGCATCGCCACCAAGCATGGCTTAGCAGTGGACACGCACGCCAAATCTCTGTAAGACACTGGCTTAGTGCTCGCGCTCCTCGGTTACCCGAGTTCGCTACCTTGTCTTGATGCAGTCGCTCATGGGGGAAACCACGGCAGTCGCTCATGGGGGAGACCCCCAAGACCGCGCTGCCTTCCCAAGACCGCGCTGCATCGCTAGGATCGTTATCTGTGTGTAGGCTTCTTGAGATTAGGGCACAGGACAAAAGGTTTAACCTTTTAACACCTTTTAACCATAAACCTTAACCATAAACCGCTTCAGGTCTGATAATCAGATTGCGGTTGGTGCTGCGGTCGATGACATAAGAGGTAAAGCGCTCTGGGGCTACATCAAAGTACTTGGCAAGTTGCTGTTTAACAGCAATATCGTTCATACTTTTGGCTATACCCAGCTGACCTTCAGCAATGTCGTAGGAACGACCTTCAAACCGAACATGAATCATTGGGCATCCCTCCTTGTAGCGCGATGTTTTCTCTTTAACCTTACTTTTATACTACATGCATATTACAAATGTGTCAAGTCCTTGGCACAAAATTTTTTAGGACTTAGGGATAACTGGGATATTTAACTTATTTAACCCTTAAAAGCAGGGAAATTCATTAGACCTTATACTAGGGACGGTAACTTGGGGCTGATATCGTTAGATTGTTCGCGACCCGATTGAAGCTCAACTAGGCGAGTGTTTATCTTAGGATTTAAAATTATACAGTAAAATTTTATTATTTAATACAATCCAGCTCAAAATATTGAAATTAACTTTAAGCAAGCAATAGATGAGCAACTTTAAGGATCAAGTGGCACTAATCACAGGAGCTTCTTCTGGCATTGGAGCAGCTCTTGCTCATGAATTAGCCCGTGAAGGAGCCAATGTGGTACTCCTAGCTCGGCGAGCAGAACGATTAGAAACCATAGCTTCACAAATTGATCCTAATGGTCAACGTGTACTTGCTATCCCCTGTGATGTGACGAAGGATGGTGAGCTTGATCAAGCGGCAACCTTTGCCCGTAGTAAGTTCGGCAAAATTGATATCGTTGTTGCTAATGCTGGCTGGTCTTTGAAGGGTAATGTGGAAAACCTCAGGGTGAATGACTATCGACGTCTGTGGGAAACCAATGTTTTTGGGGTACTGAGTACCATCTACGCGACCTTAGATGACCTCAAGAAAACTCAAGGAAGACTGGTCATTATTAGTAGCGTAAAAAGTTACGTTGCCTTGAGTGGCGATTATCCTTATAGTATGAGCAAATTTGCTATGCGGGCTTTGTGTGAGTCGTTGTCTCAAGAGTTGGCTCCCCATGGCGTGTCGGTGACACACATTTGTCCAGGGTACGTTGCTACTGAAATTCGTCAGCTAGACAATCAGGGAATTGGGCATTCAGACTGGGAGGATCCTATTTCCCCCAGGCTTCTGATTTCTGCTGATCAAACTGCCAAACAAATTGTTCAAGCTATTTACCAACGACAACGGGAACAGGTAATAACAAACTACGGCAAAATAATTGTCCTGATCAAACGTCACATGCCTTGGTTGCTCTCATTGCTGATTTCAAAATTTAAAATCAAGGTAGCTGCTAAGCCGTCACCTATTCAGCAATAATATTTTTTAATCTAGCAATTATCAGCAACGCCTTTTCCAGAAAGTTGTATCCTACTACCTGTTGCATGCACTTAGCCATACCTTTAGCAACCTGAAACTAATTACCAGATCCCTTGTTATTGCCATAAAAAACTGTTTTAAACTCTAGAAAATCGCTATTTGGACTATAAAGGGTATAAGTAGCCTTTCCTGGTTCTTTGCCTACATTTCCTACACCAACAACTCTTCTTTTGGGTGTAGTAATAGTTTGCACGGGTTGCTGGCGATCTAAAGTCATCACCGAACTATTTACCGAACCTCCTTGTAGTTGATATTCAAATACTTGACCCGAACGACCACAAAAGAGATGATTTGCCTGGACTCTTTGCAAGCGGTCTAGCATTTTCCAGGGTAGGGTTTCGGGGGTTAACTCATCGCTGACGCTAACAGTGCTACCGTGAATTAACAAACAATCTAATTCAAAGAAGCCAAAATGACAATTGCGTAACCACTGTAAGCTTTCACGAGATACCGAATCCCAAAGAAGTTTAGCGGTTTCTTTACCAAAGCGCTCGATTAATTCTGTCGGTTCTGGTGTCGAACCCAAACCGTGTAAAGTAAAGCATTGTTCTTCCCACCAGCCTACGCATACTTGGGGTTCTAATTCTCTAGGTAAAGGATTCTGAATTCGTTTAATTACTTGTTCGCTATCTTGGTTAGCTGCTACGATATCCCCCAGAATATACAATGCTTCCACCTTAAAGCGCTGGCGTTTGATATCTGCCAACACTGCTTCGTAAGCTGCGATATTTCCTTCAATTCCGCTTAAAATTGCCCACATTGATTTTCAATTTAAATATTTAAGTAATTTAATTTACCTCTCACACACATGAGTCGGATCGTCGGCTTTTTCGGCAAATTCCAAACCTCTAGCCAAACGCCAAGCGAAAATCGGTGGTAAACCAGCATCTAAGATGGCAGCGCAGGTTGTTTGATAGTCATACTCCACTTCCCGCAAGTCTACTGCTTGTGTTTCCGTGTCATAGATAACATAGGTAGCATTGGGACGACCATGACGGGGTTCGCCTACCGAACCGACATTGATAATTTGCTTCAGGGGAGTATTAAAACTTATGGTTGGTTGTTCGTTTATATTGGGTTGACGAACTTTAACCTGTAATTGTCCAGAATCTAGGGTGCGGACATAGGGAAAGTGGGTATGTCCGCAAAATAATATATCTGCATCGCTAGAGAGAACTCTTTCTAAAGCAGTGAAAGCATCCATTTCGGGTAACAAATATTCGTGGTTGCTATTAGGACTACCATGTACGAAACAGAGATTATCTTCTTTGTAGGTATGGGGTAGTTGGGCTAAATATTCCCTAACTTCGGGATTGACGTGCTTATTTGTCCATTCGTGGGCGATTTTACCTCTTTTTTCCGCCAACAGGGAAGGATAACTACATTCACAAGCATTGAGTCCTTCTACAATATCTTCATCCCAACAGCCCTGTACAGTGGGAATATCTAAAGAACGAATTTGTTCCACCACTGCATTAGGATAGGGACCATAACCCACTAAATCCCCCAGACAATAAATCTTTTCTGCTTTTTGTTGGTCAATATCCAGTAAAACTGCATCTAAAGCTGCATAATTACCATGGATACAAGATATCACTGCTATTTTCATACCACTTCTACCTCTGGTTCACTTTCTTCTGGTTCACTTTCTAAAGACTCTTTTACTTGTTGTTGGTAATAATTAATTGCCGATTCTGGAAGACAGCAATCTTGGACAGTTTGAACAATTTCAGCTTTATCTAAATTACTACCTACTATTTCAAAACCACTAAAACGATCTGGTTTACCATTTAACCAACGGGGTAATTTTAAAGGTGTAAATGCTAATTCGGATTCCCCTAGTATGAAGTCACCATAATAAATTTGTCCATCCATTAGGTCGAAAAGTCCTTTTACCCGAGCTACCTCACCGTAAGCACCTTGAGTAAGTTCCAGCCAAAAAGTAGCTAAACTATCAAAATCTAAAATTTCCCCCGTCAAAACCCCCCGATGAATCTGCAAAGCTGTGGTTGGCTTAGTGATGTTATTTCCTGGAATAACTTCATCCGCCCAAGTATTTAACTCTGTACTATCTGTATCGCCGGGGATTATGGCTACTCGATGGGCGTTAAAAGTTTGCAGTAAAGGTTCAATTCCGGCTAAATCCAAATACCAGGGAATCTCTAGATAAGTAATGGTTTTGTCTAATTCCGCTTCTTCCCCGGTCTGATAAATTTTTAGTTGAGGGTATTCACTTTGGAGATATATTGCATCAATGGGTACGGAATCGGTTTTAGGACTGAAATAACCTACAGGTTTATTGGTTTGGGCTATTTGTTGACCAATCCAGTGGGTTTTACCGCCACCGGTCGGACTGGCGACAGCAATAATCATAAGCAGTTTTTTTTGATGACGATAATCATTGTATCAAAAAAAGAGATGAGCTTTATACCCATCTCTCATGCGGACAAGCGAATTAATTAATGCATTGAAGGTTTGTAGTGAATTAAACTCATAAACTCCTGACGGGTTTTTGGATCATCTGCAAATACACCTCTAACCGCACTAGTGGCAGTCCAAGAACCTGGTTTTTGGACTCCTCGCATTACCATACACATATGGCTTGCTTCCACTACTACCGCCACCCCTTTTGGTTTTAATAATCCTTGAAGGGCATCGGCAATTTGGGCAGTTAATCTTTCCTGTACCTGCAAACGTCGTCCGTACATTTCACAAATACGAGCAATTTTTGACAGTCCGATTACCTTACCGTCGGGAATATAAGCGACGTGAGCGTGACCGAGAATAGGTAAGATATGGTGTTCGCAGGAGCTAAATAGGTCAATGTCGCGAACTAAGACCATTTCATTGGTCTTTTCGTGAAATACTGCACCGTTGAGGAGTTCGTCTAAAGATTGATGATAGCCAGAAGTCAGAAATTTTAAGGCTTTGACCACTCTTTTAGGAGTATCTTTCAAGCCTTCGCGGTCTGGGTCTTCTCCCAATCCTAACAGTAAAGTCCGTACCGCTTGCCGCATCTCTTCTTCAGAAACGAGAGGTTGTTGGGTGGTATTTAGTTTTGGTAATTTGCGATCAATTATATCAATCTGGTTGGGTTCGGACTTACCTAAGGTCATGAATTTGAATTAGATGAAATTAAACAGTAACAGAAGTAGCCAAGCAGTTATAGGACTTACGCAAATCCCTCAATTTACACTACCTGTAGTGTGAACAAGGTGTGGCATAGCCTACCCATGGAGTCTGTGCGTAAGTCCTGAGTTATTTAACTTTTGGCTAAGTTTATCGGTATCTATAATGATAACCGATAAAGACTAGCTGATTAACAGGAGGAGTAGACCAAAGTTCGGACTTGATCTCGCTGCGCTGTCCGCAGAGTTGGAAAATGTGACGTAATGGTACTGGTTCCGTCGAATGTGAAGGAGAAAAGCCTTGCAGGTCATGAAATAGGGGCATGCTGGAGTTAATAGAAGCCTTTCCTCAATGGTGGTTGTATGATCGAACTATTTTCCTACCCATGTCCTGGATGTGGGAGTGAGGATGTGTCCCCTCACCACCGCTATAGTACTCAAAACCATGGTTTCCGTACGATTTATCATTGCCGAGAGTGTGACATCTATTTCAGCGAGACCATAGCAGCCGCCACTGGCGGGTCTGACCACTCCCCTGAGTCGGTAATCCGTGATTCTTAAAGCCATAATGGTATTATGGGTCTTAATGATACATATAAAAAAATAATTGTATCAAAAAAGAGTGTAATTGATTTTAAAAGACGTTTAGCAGGTCTCATACCTACCCTGATGCTTTATGCCCTGCTCCATCAGTTTATTCATCAGGAGATAGAAGGAGATGAGCTGTTGACGATTGTAGATAAAAACCTACCTGCTTCAGAATCACCACGAATGGACAATGGTCTTGATGGAGCGAGGCAGTCGATTTCTATGGGAATTGCACTGTGGACCGAAAGACCAACAGTTATTTGAGCAGGGGTTGAAAGTCGTGAGCGTTGGTGATTGACCAAACCGGAAGCCTCAATCTCAAAACCTATGGAGAACGACGATATGGCAACCTGCTGTTTGAGATCTGCCATGAGGTGATCCGCACGGGGCGACCGGGACGTCCACCAAAGCGGTTGCAAAAAGGGATCCGAGTGCGACTTAAAAATAAGGGTGGGAACAAAGGTGCAGGTAGTAAACGAAAAAAATATCAAGCTCCTGTGCCTGAGCATCCTGAAACTGAGCATGAGGTCACCGACAGTGATATTCATGCCAATCATGGCTCAGCTTTCAATGCTTCTGGGGGACGTCGTAACGAGCGCCTTTCGGCGTAAAACCAACACCTATGCGTTAATCTCGCAAAAACCTTCAAAGAACCCTTGATGTCTACTGGTTAGTACACAACTGTGTACGAGTTCATTTTACCACAAAGATTGTGCCTGCGGTGAAGTTAGGCATTTTGGAGGTTGGCATATCTTGGTCGCAGTTATTCACAATTCGATATGCTCTGTAAACAACTAATGTCAAAACTTTTCGCTTCTCACTCGGCGGAACCAGTGCCGACTTTCGGCAATCTTTACATTTTTTGTCATGTACTTAGATTGCCCAGTCCCGGGGTTGGAAACCAGGAAGTCAAGATTATGAGTTTTTGTATTTCTCCTGGATCAGCTTTGGAGAATGGTTACAAGATTTAGTTGATTTAAATGGGAATGGTCAGATTGAACTCAGTGAATGGTTAGAATGCCTCGATAAGCGTTTGGATTATGATTTTTCTGAAGCCTTTATCAAGCTCATTGATGGCAATGAAGATGGCAAAATTGTGATAGAGGAACTTAAACTATTTTATCAAGCTTACCAAATCGATACAACTCATATAGAGGAAGCTTTTGAAACTCTCGATCTCAATCTTGATAGTTCTATTTCTAAAGAGGAGTTCAAACAAATCTTCGATCATTTTTTGTATAGTGAGGATGTACAAGCACCTGGAAATTGGTTTTTAGGTGTTAGTTTAGCGAAGCAGCTCTGAAGTTTTGGGTAGTTTCTTACATTAGTCATTGGTCATTAATTATGGCTATCTAGGAATTAGGGTTTTAATATGCGTTACTGTAGCTGTTTCTACGGATCATCACTATTAGCTTAGATAAAATGGTATTATAGCGCTACGTGCAATGGCATTGGCAAGAGGCATGCATACTAAAGTTGACTACAACAGCTTTTGCTGCTTGTATCAATGTCCTAACTTTAATGCGTAGTGCTATATATTCAGAATAATTTAAGTTTGATTAATGTCAACCTGCATTTATTATCAATAACCCAGAGATTATTTATTCTGTGATTTGATAAAGCTGGAAATTTTAGAGCTGATTCGTAAATTCGCTGTAATCCTTGTAGGATAAGCAGGGCTATTTCATTCTAAATTACAATATTTTATGCATTGACGAGGATACGTCGTTTCAGGCTTCGATAATTCAGGTATGGGATGCCTGAAAGCCTCTAAACTCGTTACCTAGATCCAGAATGGAATAGCCCTGGTAGGATAAGGCTTGCGCTAAACTAGAACAAGTGAACTATTTAATAACCAAAAGACAATCATAGCAAGGCTTTCAGACTTCTTAAGATTTACGTTACGAATCAGCTCTTAATTGCGATGCGGCTTTGCCGACGCTACGGGAAGGCAACGACTTCTGTTTGTCTTGCTCAAAGCAAGCCAAACTCTCGGAATTAATAGGACTAATGTACTGGTTTTGACCGGAGTTTTTACGAAGTTCACTGTCAGCCATGCAAAGCGCGAGTGGGGGAAACCACGGCAGTCGCTGATGGGGGGAACCCCCACAGGTCGGCGCTGCCTTCCCAAGACCGTAATGGTGCGTTTTCCGCATCTAATTATTAAATTCGCCACGGGTCGCACCTCTGCATCGCTAAAAATCAATTGAATGTTTTTTTTTCAGTTACAATTTATACCAAATTATATAAGCTTACCCTGGCAGATTTTCCCCGATGATTCCGATCAATGTTATTACTTTCTGGATTTTCTGGATTCTAAGCCTGAAGGGTTTCAAAAGCTTTGGTGAAACGAGTTTGAGAAGATTCCTGGCTGCTTGGAGAAGTTGGGAATCTCAACTGTAGTTGCGTTCGCGCCCCGCGTGACCTTTGGTCAATCGCGCCCCGCGTGACCTTTGGTCAATCGCTTTTAGCGTGGCCTAGGGCCAATCCCGCAGCGGCTCTTTTGGAGCATCGCATTTCTGTAGTTTTCTCTGCCAGAGACAAGTGACAGGATCCCCAATTTTAGGCATTTTCCGAAATCTGTGAGTATTTCATTGAGCGGTTCTCATATTAATGAGATACACAGTATTTTTGGCGTATTCCCTATGGCGTATTCCCTATGGGGTATTGTCTCCTGAGCCAAAGTTCCCTGATCCCAAGTTGCTTATTCCCTGTCTTGATGCATAAATAGCTAATTAGGCCATGATAGAGTGTTAAATCAAGGCTCTAAGTATTAAAAATATTAAATTAGTATTAAAAATATTAAACAAGTTTGTCAAACCGTCCAGCAGTTTTTATAAGATTTAGTTATAATAGGATTATTAGAAATAAATACTCATAATTAGATCTCAAAAAATAGATCTCAAAAATAGATCTCAAAAAAGTAGATCTCAAAAGAGTAACATCTGCTCACCGCAGCCCAAACAGTAAAATCAGATACTAAAGTCAGCACCGCGCTTGTGCATAGACGGGGCTTCCAAACATCCTAAGATTTTCTGTGAATCAATTCCTGCCAGTCTGGAATTTTCTTCTATCTAGAGTGTGGCTAGTTGGGCAACAATAAACTGGGCGGAAATTAGAGGTGAAGGTTAAAAAAACTGGATAGTTGGAGATAACCATAATGGCTATTACTCGTTCGGAACATCTGCCAGATCTAGAAAGTGTGCATCGGGAACTCAACCGCCGACTCACCCATTTCATGAATAGCGACGAGGGAGGATTTCCAGGGATGACGTTTATGCCCTATGCAGAGATCGAAGAAACTCCTAAAGCCGTTTACCTCAGACTAGAAATTCCAGGCATGGAAGCCAAAGACCTTGATGTTGAACTCACCGAAGACTCTGTTTGCATCAGTGGCGATCGCAAATCAGCAGCTAGGACTAAAGGAAGAGGTATGGTACGCTCGGAACTACGCTATGGGAAATTCAAACGGGTTATTCCAATATCAGCCAAGATTAACAGAAATCAGGTTGAAGCTGAATATCACAACGGCATGCTGAAGCTCACCCTGCCTAAAGGGTAAGCGTGAATCTTCAACCTTTTCTGGGAGTGAAAGTTAGTGACCTGAGGGGGTGACAACAAGGCGCTTCAAGGCGTGCTTGTCACCCCTTCAGGTTGCTTACTGACTGCCTTGCTTGTTTGATCATGTCAATTAAGGTGTAGTGAGCATCTTCAGAATCTTTAAGTACATGATCAAACGTAATGCGCACAGTGGAAGACTCCCCCTTGACTTTTGTGATTATATTCATGCCTTGAGGATCAATGGAAACCATTTCTGCTTCTTCTGTATCAGGCGAATTACCGAAAGTCTGAGCATACAGTGCCACAGCATCAGCATGATCATCGTTCATGTGCTTACAAATGCGATCGCTTACCTCAGGAGACAATGGGTCAGACATGATTAACTCAACAAGTATAGTGATCAAAACAAGTATCTTTATCAAGATATCAGGTTTCCCTTCTCAAAACAGTCAGGACTTACCCAGCTCAAAGGAAAAATAAAGGTTTTAGCCAATAGGTAACCGCCAACGGCGAACGGGTATATCAGAATTACAGACCTTTGATAGGTCTGGGTGGATATACTGTCTATGGGGAACTCCTGATTTTCCTATTAGCAATTGACTAGCTTGGAGGATAAAATTCATAGGCACAGCGGTAATTACTCCATGAGTAAAATTGCTAGGGTGCCTGTTTCAGCATCAAGTTAGCTGATAGGATCGGTGTTTTCTGATATATTCATTTTTAGGTATAAGCATTTCCTCTCATTCAAGAAGGTATGTTAACTAGTAATCCCTAAGGTCAAGAGCTACCGGGATATCGGGTGTACTCAGCTAAATCATCAGGGTTAGATTATCAGGGTAGACGACTCAGTTAAACACCAAATGACTAAAAGCCTGATAAATACTTGTGAAAATACTGTGACGGTATATCAATTGGCTGCTATCAGCATAATTCATATCATTCTCAGTGATATCTAAATAGTAGTGGTGCTATCCCATGTTTACGAAGGTAAAACTTGCTGGGTGTCCCAGAAGTCTATTTAGGGCTTGTGATCTAGAACACATCTAAACACGATCTAGATCTCCAGACAGGCGTGCTATCTATCACCCTACTGGTGTGACTTTGGTAAGCGTAGTTATGGGAGTTTGATCACTTCCAATACCTAGGAATTAGTGGTCAAATAGAGAGCAGTCACTACCCACTTCGAGTGAGTAGAAACAGGGAGGGTTGTCATGCAAACTTTAAAACAGGGATCCAAGGAGTGCAATGTCATGGCAAAGTTGGCGGACAAACTCGAAACAGAATGGCAGTCACGCTTGTTGAGTGACTGTCCAAACCAAAATACAGCCACCAGCTCCAGTATTGTACAGTGGTTAATTGGAGAAAATAAAGAGGGGTTTGACACCCTCACTCAGAGCCAACTGGCAATCGCTGTCCAAGCAATGGAGTATCGTTACAGAATTTTGCGACAGCGTTACTTGGGCGTGCCACCAGAACGTTCCTATCGCAATTTGACCACCCGCTTAGCTAGTCTAGTTACCTTACGCAATAAAATCCGCACTTGGGTATCCCTAAGTCGCGATCGCCAAAGAGCTGTGGTGGATGTTCTCCAAGAAGTGATTCAGGAATTATTAAATAGCGATCGCTATATCCAAAAGCAAATTGCCTGGATTGGACAATGTACCAAGAAAGAACCGCTGCGCAATGCTTTATTATTAACTACTCTTGAAGAGTATTGTCTGCGCCCGATTCGCAACCAGCCCTTAATTATCTATCGATTTGTAAACTTTCTGCGTCGGTCTCAACGTGGCGGGATGACCCATGTGCCGGAAGGAGACATGGTACGTTTAGTGTCAGAGTCAATCAACCCGGAAGGGGAAGCCGATGCACCAGTGAGTCTATTGGATAACCAAGCCATTACTAATTATCAACATAAGCAGGCTTGGGAAGACAAACAAAGCCTAAGGATCTCCGTATCTAAAGAATTTGAGGCTTACTTAGAGAAAAACTTAGGGTCTGAGGCGGCCCAATGGCTGCGACTTTACTTGCAAGGTCAATCTCAAGAGGCGATCGCTCGTCGCCTAGATTGGCCGATCAAGAAAGTCTATCGTCTACGGGAAAAAATTAGCTACCATGCCACTCGTGTCTTTTCCATCAATGGGGTAAAAGGGAAGCCAGACTTAGTAGCCACTTGGTTGGAAACATCCTATACTGAGCACCGTTTTGGACTAACCCCAAAGCAATGGCAAGAATATCAGCAGAAACTTACCCCTGAACAACAGCAGTTGCTGGATAAGATCAAAGCTGGTCAGACCTTCGAAGCGATCGCTAACGATCTTAACTGGAGAACTAACCAGGTTATGGGTGAATGGAACAAACTCTATCTAGCAGCTCAAGCGCTGCGCAGTGCTTCAGCAAGTTGAGGTTTGAATTTTATTATCCAATCAATCGCGCTAATTATTTATAAATAAGTTATAGGTATTAATTAGTATAGCGACAAGGAGCTACAGCAAAAAACACTAATTTAGTGTAATACTAATTTACTGTTAGTGTAATACTAATTTACTGTAATACTAATTTACTACAATAGGGCATGGAAAGCAATTTAGACAATTTTCCATGCCCTATTTTTCATACTCCTCACCTGACCAGGCCTAATGCCACCACACTAGATATCACTTTTTAGCTATAAACTGACCTTTAAGGGATTGAATCTCCCCTGATAATTCTTGGCGTGTTTCAACTTTGAGTAGATAACGAGCTACAAACCAGATGGTATAGCCAATACCAACTAATTCAAACAACGGAGCCATCAGGGGAATATCGTTAATGGCATCCAGCACCGCCAAAGTGATCTTAACAGTCATGAACCCAGCGAGCAAAAGACCAATGGTAAGCAAGGGTTTTTGGTAATTGCTAACAAATCCGCCTATATATTCCGGCAATTGTGACAAAATGTCTGTAAGAGTTTGCAACCATTCTTGCCACGGTTGGGTCAGTCCTGGCTCAGGAGCAGTGAGTTTAGCTATAGCACCAGGTTTGTCAACTTTGAGGTCTACTTTCAGCTGTTTTTCATCCTCAAGGGTAGTTTCATTGGTGCTGCTCTGAGTATATGCAGATGCTTGGGGATTTGACGCCATATTTCCTCCAAAATTCTATTAAAGCAGGATATTCTATCGTTTGAGCAAGGCAGCTGCATAAGATGACAGACTGACTAACTGTTGCCCATGTTATCAAAAGTTTCATCATGACCTGCTAGGGGTGAGCATCCGTAGGTATGGGCTGATTTATAGCCAACTGGTCTGGTGACCAGTGCTCACTAAGTAGGTCACCACCACAACAACTCGTTAGGGAAAATCTAAAGATTTTGTTAAAATGCTAAAAAATAAGCTTCCAGGAGAACACCTCCAATCATGAGCAACACCCTATCCGAAAACCAAGTTGTTATTGCCCCTTCTATCCTGTCAGCTGATTTTAGCCGACTGGGAGAAGAAATTAAGGCTGTGGATGCCGCAGGCGCTGATTGGATTCATGTTGATGTCATGGATGGTAGATTTGTCCCTAACATCACCATTGGTCCTCTAGTTGTTAGCGCCATTCGCCCGATTACCCAAAAGCCACTGGATGTCCACTTGATGATTGTGGAACCAGAAAAGTATGTGGCAGACTTTGCTAAGGCAGGGGCTGATATTATATCCGTTCATGCTGAACACAACGCTTCACCCCATCTGCACCGCACTCTCTGTCAGATTAGAGAATTGGGTAAGCAAGCAGGTGTTGTACTTAACCCCTCCTCATCCTTGGATTTAATTGAGTACGTCCTAGAAGTCTGTGACTTGATCCTGATTATGAGCGTCAATCCTGGCTTTGGTGGTCAAAGCTTTATCAAAGAAGTTGTGCCAAAAATCCGCACACTGCGTCAGATGTGTGATGAGCGTGGTCTTTCTCCCTGGATTGAAGTGGATGGAGGACTCAAGGTTAACAATACCTGGCAAGTGCTAGAAGCTGGAGCGAATGCAATTGTGGCTGGCTCGGCTGTATTCAAGGCACCAGATTACGCAGAGGCAATTAGCGGTATTCGTAACAGCAAGCGTCCTGAACCCGAATTAGTAACTGCTTAATCAGAACTATCCCAATTAGGCAAATCTTAACCAAAGGTCGAGGGGGCTGCTGAGAATCAGCCCCCTTCCCGCGCCTAAGCTCCTTACTCCCTACTGCCATGAACCCCAAAGGCGTAAGTACCTTAGCCAATTGAGAACTGCTATAATCTGCAAAACTTTCGCTCGCGGTCAAATTCTGGATTTTGCCAAGAGAAGGCAAAATGACTGACTGAGTTGATTTGTGGTGTCACTCGGCGCAATGCCTGCATCTGGTTTTCTAGGGAAGGACGATTTTTTATGGATCTTCCCCAAGTTCCTGCTAATGCTGGTTTTACGTCTGTTTCCGACGAGGCCCACTTGAACACCCGTTTGACTAAATTAGCAATACAACCGGTGTGACCACAAACACCATAAGACATGGGATGCCATTCCAGGGAACGGGGAAAATGTTCCCAAGGCTGTAGTCTGGAATCATAACCCATGCGACCTACAACTTGGTTGCCATCGGGGAAAAACACTGCACCAGCTTGTACCCCAGCTCGCTCTGCTGCCAGTTCGCCTAATTTAAGAAAGTCTAATATCCCCTGGGCAGCGTGAGCAACACTTAGTTGCCATAACTGCCATTGTATAGTTCGAGTACTCTCTCTTGGGGAAGGAGTGCGACCTTGCCACAGGGGAGTTTTTTCATCAGGGTAGAGCTTTTTGACAGCTTTTATATCCTTAGCACTAATGGAACCCTTACTCAGATAGCGCCGAATTAGCTCCTTACCTTGATTGTTACCAGCCCGTTGATAGAGGGCTTGCTTAGCTGCATCACTGTAAATCCAAAGATCCTTGACACTGCTGGCCACAGACTGGGAACCTGAACCACGGGGATAGCGAATGTAGTCAAATAAAATCCCATCGGGGCGTCGCTTTAATACACCCTTAAGCATCTCATAGTAGTCTACCTGGGCTTGTCGATTATAAGGGTCGATAAATACTTGAGAGCCATCCTTAACTACAGACAAACTGGTCTCTCCTCGACCATTGCGGGCAAGAATCTGTTGCCGCTCAGCACGATGACCGTAGGTATAACCAAAATTCATCGTAAACATCCAGGCATACACCTGCAAACCCCGCTCACGACCTTTTTGAATCGCCTGGGCTAATAAATCTACGTTCTCAGTCCCCGGTTGTTGTATGACTGACGGCCAAGGAGTACGATTATCTGACTTTGGTAACAGGACGCGACCATCGTAAAATACTTCAACGTAGACCTGATTGTAGCCTTGGTTCACAATACGGTCGAGGGTTTCCTCAAGGGCTCCAGGACGAGCATCACAGGGATATAAGCGCACCCAAATTGCTTGATTTTGCGGCCAGGTTTGGGAACGACACTGCTGTAAGAAACTGGCGTGTTCCTGGATAATGGTTTGGTAGCTGATTTTAGAGTCTGAGTTGTCCTTTAAGGAATTAACTCTTAAGCTTTCTTTTTGAGCGATCGCTTCCTGAGTAAAGTGGCAATAAGCTTTTGTTTTTGCCTCAGCGGTTGGTACAAACCAACACTGACTCAAAAGACTACTTCCTATTGCAAAGGTGGCAATCAAGCTACGATGTAGACCTTGTCGGTGTTGCCTCCGTTTACCAAAACTGTTATACATTCCTAGAAACACTACAAAACAACAGAAAGTTAGCCAAAAGCCTGTTAACTCATCCCCGATTGCTTCAATATCTTTGAAATCTCCCCCAGGTGCAGGATCAGGGATTCTAAACGGATACTACGAGAGGGTGAGCAATTCACTAACTCGTTGTCTTGATGCAAAGCGCGAGTGGGGGAAACCACGCCAGTTGCTCATGGGGGGAACCCCCACAGGTCGGCACTGGCTCCCCTGTTCCCTTGCTGCATCGCTTTCATGCCCATCGTTATTGCACAGGGGTTTTTAACTATGATTTTTTCTAAAATTAGCTTTAGCTTGTTATTATATAGTTTACGGATAGAAAGGGAAACACCAAGGCAGGGGGTAGAGGTAAATCTATATCGTTTTATTTGATCCATATATCATTGTCTTGATGCAAAGCGCGAGTGGGGGAAACCACGCCAGTTGCTCATGGGGGGAACCCCCAAGACCGCACTGGCTCCCCTGTTCCCTTGCTGCATCGCTAAATTTGTCAACTTTGATTATTGTTGATTATTAGTGAACTAAAGCCCTAGTAGTAGCCATAAACCCTATAATAATCTCTCTAACCCCTAACCGCGCTTCGGCTGGCATTATCTTTAACTGTTTTCAGCTCTCTTACCTACTGTTCCGGAAAATTTTTACTTATGATGAGAGTTAGGGCGAGAGCAGATCAAAAAATTGGCTAAAACTTTGATATCATCTATAATCCTACCCTCCCTTACCTGGGATGTTCACAAGAAACCTGAAGATAGGACAGGTTTCTACTCCCAGTTTTTTGTTAACCCAGGTTATGCCTCGCCTACAATAGGCGAGGTATCGACAGCTTAAGCGCCCCGTTTGAGAGAACGCTCTACTTGGGAAAATTCCTGCTCTAGACGATCCTTCACCTTTTTCGGTAAAGGGCGATTGGGATAGGAACTGTAGTAACCAGCCAAGGAATTGACAGCAGTTCGCATGGTAGTGAAGGAATTAAGGGTAGACACAGATCTATCTCTGCGGTAGCGCGAAGCATAGTCATTCATCAGTAGAGTTGCTTTTTCACGAATTGCCGTCTTATCTGGTGAATCTTCTGGTAATTCAAGGGCTTGTCTTAATTCTTGTAGAGCAACTATTGTATCCTGACGGTAATCTCCTGTTAAGCCTGTACCACTTGAGGCACAACCAGTTAAACCGATAACCATAACCAGTACCAGGGCAATAAAACCTGATAAGTAGCGCTTTATTCGCATGATTGACAACAAATCCAATTTTATAATCAGATTTGATCCTATCTTGAATTGGTACTGGGGGGATCATCCCCATCAGAAAAAAAAATCCCACGGGCGTGTTGCCGTGGCATGTCTAGTCAGAGATCAAATCTCCCATGAGTTGGGTTTAAAACCCAAGGTTTCGTTGGATGTTAGGGGAAAATGTTGGGGGAATTTAGCCGAAACGCCCACTAACATAGTCCCTAGTTGCTTCCTGCTGAGGATTTTGGAAGATGACTTCAGTTTTATTGAACTCTACTAAATAGCCTTGTTTGCCACCTGTTTCCGTTGCCCTAGCGTTATAGAAAGCGGTCATGTCTGCTACTCGGGTAGCTTGTTGCATGTTGTGGGTAACGATAACAATCGTGTATTTTTCTTTCAGCTCGTGCATTAGTTCTTCCACTTTGAGGGTGGAGATGGGGTCAAGAGCGGAGCAGGGTTCATCCATCAACAACACTTCTGGCTTAATGGCTAAGGCACGAGCAATACACAAACGCTGTTGTTGACCACCAGATAGAGACAGACCACTCTGTCTTAGTTTATCTTTGACTTCATCCCAGAGGGCAGCTTGTTGAAGACTGCGCTCCACTAATTCATCCATGTCCCCTTGATAGCCGTTAATCCGGGCTCCGAAGGCAATATTTTCATAAATGGATTTGGGAAAAGGGTTTGGCTTTTGGAATACCATGCCAATGCGGCGACGTACTTCTTCAATGCTGTTGTCAAACTTTTGATCATAGAGATTTTCGCCATGGAAGGTAATTCTACCTGTTACCCGTGCTCCCGGAATCAGGTCGTTTAAGCGATTAAAGCACCGTAACAAGGTGCTTTTTCCACAACCAGACGGTCCGATAAACGCGGTAACTTGGTTTTTGGGAATATCTAAATAGACATCTTTGACTGCTAAAAATGATCCATAGTAGACGGAAACTTTTTCAGCCCGTAAAACCGGATATTCTACTTCTACAGACGAAGTGTTGTAGTCCATAACTGGGTTGTAATTCATCTTGAAATCCTCTGTGGAATTGTCAACTTTTGAAATCAAAACTGAAAAATTTTCCATCCCTTTGAATCTGTATTTTAATAGTGGGTATATTGACTTTTTATCTATTGCTTTGGAATTTGTTGCGCAGGAAAATTGCTCCGGCATTCATAACCAACAGCACTACCATCAACATCACAATTCCCGCCGCCGCGTTAGTATGGAAGGCTTCTTGGGGACGAGAGATCCAGTTGTAAATTTGAATTGGCAGTGCAGTAAATGGATCTTGTGGGTTCATTGGCGGCCTGGTAATGAAGCTCAAGGCTCCGATAGTAATCAAAGGAGCAGTTTCCCCAATTGCCCTTGACAGTGCCAAAATGGTTCCTGTCAGGATACCAGGTAAAGCGAGAGGAAAAATATGCTCTCGAATAACTTGCCAACGAGTTGCTCCTAAGGCATAACCCGCTTGACGCAAACTATTGGGAATTGCCCGTAGACTTTCACGGGTGGCAACAATAATGATGGGCAGAATTAACAACGACAGGGTTAGGGCACCAGTTAGTATGCTCCTACCATTAGTAATGGGAGCCAACCACCGAACAAACACTTGTAAACCCAATAAGCCGTAAATAATTGAAGGTACAGCAGCTAGGTTAGCGATGTTGATTTCAATAATCTGGGTCAATAGGTTGTCAGTGGCATATTCTTCTAAGAAAATACCCGCCCCTACTCCCAAGGGAAAAGAGACCATTGCTGTTAGCACCAACAGCCAGACACTACCGATTAAAGGAGGAAAAATACCAGCTTGGTCTGGTTTACGGGAGGGAGGACTGGTGATAAATTGCCCATTGAGCCGGGACAGACCATCGAGAAAAACATCAATCAGCAATACTGCCAGTATCACTAGCCCAAAAAAGATGGCAAGCCAGGCAGCAATGGCGAAGATTTTATCAAAGTTATAGCGCTTGGGTAGCGCGAGATTGAAGTAACCTGGGGAATCGTCTCCTAGAGGTTTTAGGTCTTGTGCCATTAGTCGTATTTCTCCCGAAAGCGACGGACAAACCAAAAGCTAAAGATATTTAGGGCTAAGGTCAGTAAGAACAGGGTCATACCTACAGAAAAAATAGTTTTGTAGGCTAGGGAACCTGCTGGTGTATCTCCTAAGCTGACCTGAACGATATAGGCTGTCATGGTCATCACTGGTACTAGGGGATTCAGTCCCAAGGTGGGATTTTGACCGGCAGCAATACTAACAATCATGGTTTCACCCACAGCACGGGAAACCGCTAGTACGAAGGAAGCAACAATTCCAGATAATGCTGCTGGTATTACTACTCCGATGATGGTTTCTCGTTTAGTTGCCCCCAAGGCATAAGCACCTTGTCTTAAACTATTGGGTACAGCATAGATAGCATCTTCACTGAGGGAAGCTACCATGGGAATAATGGCTATTCCTAAAACAATCCCAGCGCTTAAGGCATTGAATCCTTGTAACCCGGGAATAAATGTTTTTAAGAAAGGGCTCACTAGCATCAGGGCGAAGTAACCAAATACCACCGTAGGAACCCCTGCTAATATTTCTAGGGCAGGTTTGAGCCAGCGACGGACACCAGTAGATGCATATTCACTCAAGCAGATAGCTGCCAGCAATCCTAAGGGTAATGCCACCATCAGCGCGATTACAGAGGTCAGGAAGGTGGCACTAATCAGCACAAAAATGCCAAACTGGGGATTAGCAAACAAGGGAGTCCATGCTGTATCAGTCAGGAATTTCCAGAGTGATACTTCTTGGAAAAATGCTACTGTTTCAAATATTAAGGTTAGAACAATGCCGATGGTAGTTGCGACAGAAACAAAGGCAAAGGTAGCAAAAACTATTTTTACTACCAGTTCTACCCGCTTGTTTAACTGCCGGTTTGGTCGAAACATCTCAGAGTCTGATGACTCAAAAGATGGCGGAGTGGTAGTCATCAGTAAAGTATTACCTGTGAAGGATCAAGTGTGTTCGTCTGATAGCGTTCTCTTAGGGTAGGATGCAGTGCCAAGCATAAAGGGTAAAGGATGAAGTCTGAAGTGTGAGGAATCAATTGTGAGAAATCAAGTGTGAGGAATGAAATAATTATACTTATAGATGTACTGCTGATATCTATCAAGGTGACTGCGTGACTTAGCAACTTTGTTCTTTCTAGCCTTCAGCCTTCATCGTTCATCCTTAAGTCTTTAAGACATCCCTTACTATTCTTTATTTCTCTAATAGCTGTTTCACTTTGGAGCCTTTAGGAGCATTAGCAAAGACTGTACCAACTGTGCCATCGCTAAAACGCTTTCTCACCAGCATCATAATGTCTTCTGGCATGGGAACATAGCCAACTTCTGAGATTAATTTTGAATTGGCTGCTGCCAACTGATAGTCTACAAAGGCTTTAACTTCAGGTCGAGTTGCCGCCTCTTTCTTAACGTAGATAAACTCTGGGCGAGATAGAGGTTTGTAACTTCCATCGGCAATAGTTGCTGTGCTAGGGGCAACGCAACCACTTCCTCCGTCAATCTGTAACAGTTTGAGTTTATCTTTGTTTTCTTCGTAGTAGGCGTAACCAAAGAAGCCTAGTCCACCCTTATCAGTCGATACCCCTTGGACAATCAAATTGTCATCTTCACTAGCGGTATAGTCGCCCCGAGAGCCAACTTTTTTACCAACTATGTTTTCCATAAAGTAGTCATAGGTTCCGGAGTCAGTTCCTGGACCATAAAGTCCTAGTTTTTGATTGGGGAAACCAGGACGAACTTGATTCCAGTTGTTGATTTTGCCTTGAGCTGCTGGTTCCCAGATTTTTTTTAGTTCAGCAGTTTTTAGGCAACTAGCAAAGTTATTGTCTTTGTTAACTACTACAGAGAGTCCATCAAAGGCGATGGGCAATTCGATGTACTCAATTCCTCCGTTCTTGCAAAGCTCTATTTCTGATTCTTTGATCGGACGGGAGCCGTTGGAAATATCCGTTTCTCCAGCACAAAATTTCTTGAATCCACCACCAGTACCAGAGACACCGACAGTAACTTGGATTCCCGGATTGGCTTTCTGGAACTCTTCCGCCATGGCCTCAGAGATGGGAAATACGGTGCTGGAACCATCTACCTTAACTTGAGCTGTGGGGGTTGAACCACCACAGGAGGTAATCCCCACGGCTAAGGAGGTGATCAATGCTATTGAGAATAAATTATTCTTTTGAGACAACATGGAATTGGCTTGATTTTTTTAGGCGTCACAGCCGGAGTGTACCGCTCTACCATAAAGACTAGGTTAAGCATGAGGTTAAATTTTAATTAAGAAAAGGTTAAATTTTTATTTGGGGTAGTAGAGTTCACTAGCAAAATTACTCTAAGGTGGTATAGTGAGGGGTGCCTTTAAAGCTGATATATGTGGGAGATACTGTGGTTCAAGCACCTTTGTCAACTGCTGTAGGTCTATCTGTAGATTTATCAACTACACCAGCAAATACACCAGCAAGTACACCAGAACAATGCTCAACATCCCCAGCATCCGTGAATGAGTGGCTGCAAAAGCTAACTGAGGGGATTATTGCAGGCGATCGCATTACTAGAGAGGAAGCCTTAGCCCTGACCAAACTGGAAGGGCAAGATAATATATTGCTGCTGTGCCAAGCAGCTGACAAAGTGCGCCAAGCCTGCTGTGGTAATACGGTGGATTTGTGTAGTATCGTCAATGTCAAATCTGGTGGCTGCTCAGAAAACTGTGGTTTCTGTGCCCAGTCGGCTCACCATCCTGGCGTTGATTCCCCGATTTATGGTCTTAAGTCTAAGCAAGAGATTATGGCTCAAGCTAAGGCAGCTGAAGCGGCTGGAGCCAAACGTTTTTGCCTAGTCAGTCAGGGACGTGGACCAAAGTACAGTAGTCCTAAATCGAAAGAGTTTGAACAAATTCTGGAAACCGTACGGGAGATTATTGCCGAAACCAGCATTAAGCCTTGCTGTGCTTTGGGAGAAGTCACCTCGGAACAAGCCCAAGCCCTCAAAGAAGCTGGGGTAACTCGCTACAACCACAACTTAGAAACCTCAGAGCGGTTTTTCCCAGAAATTGTGACTACCCACAGCTGGCGCGATCGCGTCGAGACGATCCAGAACTTGAAAGCAGTGGGGATTCAAGCCTGCACTGGTGGGATTATGGGCATGGGTGAAAGCTGGGAAGACCGAGTGGATTTAGCTCTAGCGCTGCGGGAGTTAAAGGTGGAATCAGTACCCCTGAACTTGCTCAATCCTCGCTCTGGAACCCCTTTGGGAGAATCTGGGAAGCTAGATACCTATGACGCACTAAAAGCGATCGCAATTTTCCGGATGATCCTACCTGAGCAAATCCTGCGCTATGCTGGTGGGCGAGAAGCCGTGATGGGTGAATTGCAGGCACAAGGGCTAAAATCCGGAATCAATGCTATGCTGATTGGACACTACCTCACCACTCTGGGACAGCCACCAGAGCAAGACCACGCTATGCTGGACTCTTTGGGTCTAACCGGTGGTGAAGCTCCGATTCCCGGAGAATATAACTCCCAGAATAAATAGATTATCGATGTAACTGTGTCTGCTCCCAATGAGATTTTGTGGGCCATAATTGGTTTGCTGCTGACCATCGGCGGCACGTTTCTAGAAGCCTTCTTTGTCTCCAATCCACCCTGGGATTGGTCAACTCAAGGTGTTCAAACTATATCCTTAGGGGTTACCTATCAGATTGGAGCAGTCCTACTAGCTGCTTGTTTAGGAGGCAGAAATGCTGGTGCTCTTTCTCAAATTGCCTATGTTGTGATCGGGTTAAACCTGCCAATCTTTACTCAAGGTGGAGGTATTGGCTATATCAAAGAACCCAGCTTTGGATACATACTAGGCTTTATTGCCGGAGCCTGGGTTTGTGGTTTTTTAGCCTTTCGCGTACAACCACGAGTCGAAACATTGGCATTTAGCTGCCTCTGTGGTTTACTAACCATCCATGCCTACGGTGTCGGCTATTTGATGATTTTCCACGGCATCAATTGGTCAGTGCTTGGGGCTGTGCCTCTCATGGAAGCGATCATGAAATATACCATTTCGCCTTTACCGAGTCAGCTAGTGGTAGTTTGTTCTGTGACCGTTGTGGCATTTGGTCTACGGCAGTTAATGTTTTATTGATAGTCATTGTAATGCCCAGCTCCGAAGTTCCCTATTGCCTAAAACGTTAATTTTTCTTTTCCCTGGGTAAGTCGTAGACTAATCACCAATGACTAATAAAAAATGACTATAGCTTTTACCATACTTATCAGGTAAAGTCAATTTTGTTACCCCTACTCCCTACTCCCTACTCCCTACTCCCTACTCCCTACTCCCTACTCCCTACTCCCTACTCCCTACTCCCTACTCCCTACTCCCTAAAACCCATCGGTGTAAGTACCTCACCCAATCAATAAATGCTATCATGACTAATGACTAATGAAAAGAAACCCCCTGTTTTGGTTTGCTGCTGCTATTGGTCTGATTCTGGATCAGCTGACTAAATATTGGGTGGTGCAGAATTTTGAATTGGCTGAGACTCTACCCCTCTGGCAAGGGGTGTTTCACTTTACCTATGTGACTAATACTGGTGCCGCTTTCAGTCTCTTTAGTCAAGACGGCAGCTGGTTGCGCTGGCTGTCCTTAGCTGTGAGTCTTGGTTTAATCGCCCTAGCTTGGTTTGGGCCAAAGCTGATTAGGTTGGAACAGCTTGGTTATGGCTTCATACTCGGAGGAGCATTAGGGAATGGCATAGACCGTTTTTTCAACAGTTGTTTGGTAGATAACCAGACAGTAACGGGTTGCGTTGTGGATTTCCTCGATTTTCGGTTGATTAACTTCCCGGTATTTAATGTAGCCGATGTGTGTATCAACCTAGGTATTGTCTGCTTGCTTATTGCAAGTTTTAGGCATCAATCTCCAAAATCTAGGGAGAAGGGGCAATAACTTACAAGCCACAAGGCACAAGGGTTATGGCCAATCTGCTTACCCTTTGCCTGTTCCCTGTCTTCCCTCTGTGCCCCCTCTTTCCCTGATTCGCCCTTTTCTTAACTTATTTGCCAAATCCGGATCGTAAAGCTGGATTTGGTATTTTCGGCGTATCCCTGTATCCGAGGTGCATCCGTGTCGTGCCCTATTCTCAAAAGTAACCAATAATCCTTTACTATTTATTCTCAATTAGGAAATTTTCTTGCAAGTGAGATAAATAATTATTTAAGATTGTCAATAATGGCTCGTTTTTGAGAGGGTTACCATGGCTAACTATACTGCCGCTTCACTCAAGGCCGAACTCAATGCTCGAGGTTGGCGTATGACACCGCAACGGGAGACCATTCTCCACGTTTTCCAAAATTTACCGAGAGGAACCCATCTGAGTGCTGAGGAACTTCACGAATTGCTCGACCAACGAGGAGAAGGAATCAGCTTATCTACAATTTACCGTAGCGTTAAGTTAATGTCACGGATGGGCATCCTGCGGGAATTGGAATTGGCAGAAGGGCATAAACATTATGAACTCAATCAGCCTTTTCCCCATCATCACCATCATCTGGTATGTATTCAGTGTAACCAGACCGTTGAATTCAAGAATGACTCAATCTTGAAACAAGGGATGAGGCAGGTAGAAAAAGAAGGGTTGCAGCTGATTGATTGCCAGCTGACCATTCATACTATTTGCCCAGAAGCCCTGCGGATGGGATGGCCTTCGGCTCTACCGAGTAATTGGCGTTGCTCTCGATCCATTGCGATGGACGAACATTAGTTTTGTGAGTGGTTAGTCCTATGATAAGCGCTATACTAAGATCCTCTTGTCAATGGACTAAATGACAAGCAACATAATGTCCTCTACCTGCATCTTTAAACTCTGGTTCTGGGTCTTGCCGACAAGTATCCATTACCATAGGACAGCGAGTGTGAAACCGACAACCTTTGGGGGGATTGCTCGGGCTGGGTACATCCCCTGTTAGGATAATACGTTCCCGTTGACGCTCAAGTTCAGGGTCAGGAATTGGTACGGCTGAGATTAATGCTTGGGTATAGGGATGCAAGGGGTTCTCATATAAACAGACGCGATCTGCGAGTTCTACTATTTTGCCTAGGTACATTACTGCCACCCGGTCAGAAATGTGGCGCACTATACTTAAATCGTGAGCAATAAATAGATAAGTTAAGCCCATATCTGCTTGCAACGACTGCATCAAGTTAACCACTTGGGCTTGAATGGATACATCTAAAGCAGCAATCGGTTCATCACATACGATAAAGTCAGGGTTTAACGCTAAGGCGCGAGCAATCACAATCCGCTGACGCTGACCCCCAGAGAATTCGTGGGGATAGCGATTGATAAAGTGAGGATTGAGTCCTACCACTTCTAGTAAGGACTGGACTCGTTCTTGTTTTTGTTTACCGGTGGCTAACCCATGGATTTGCAGGGGTTCACCGACAATACTTCCTACGGTCATGCGGGGATTGAGGGAAGCATAGGGGTCTTGAAAAATCATTTGCATCCGGCGGCGCATCTGGCGCAGGGATTCAGCGTCTAGCTCGGTTAGGTCGATATTTTCAAAGTAAACATGACCAGCTGTCGGACGGTATAGTTGTAGGAGCGCTCGTCCGGTGGTACTTTTGCCACAGCCAGATTCTCCTACTAAGCCTAAAGTTTCGCCACGGTTGATCTCGAAGTTGAGTCCATCCACAGCTTTGATGGAGCCAATTTGCTTTTGCCAGATGATTCCTTGGGTGATGGGGAAGTGCATCTGTAAGTTTTCTATGTGTAACAGACTGTTGTTTTGTGGGTTGGGCTTGGGCTTGTCTAGCTGTGCTGCTGTCATGTGATGGTTTAATGCTTAATCGCAATCATATAGCGTTTTTATTTTAAAATGCTATAGCTGTATTACCATATCCATTTTTTTTTGAACCCAATTTCTTTTTGGTAAATTATTTGAATACAGTCACAGGATTTTTTGTTAAATTATTAAATTGGCTCAATATTTATTTTTAATTGAGTTTTTTTAAAGCTCAATTAATTATTTAAAAAAGTAATAACAAAACTATCAAAATTGGATATACTTAGATAAGTTGGAGTCAACTTGTCAATAACCGTCTTATCAAAAAAACGGGCGATTTATTCTCCAAAAAAAACTTATATCTAGCAATTATTATACTCATGAGGTACAAATTTGTGGGTTTTAGGGAGCAGAGAGCAGGGAGCAGGAAGCAGGGAGCAGGGAGCATGGAAGAGGAAAGAGGCAAGAGGCGGCAAACCTGTGTACCTCATAGCTATGATAAACGCTAGAGTTGGAGTTATAAATAATACTTGACAGGGGGAAAACAATCAGCTTTATAAGTAAAATAAGGATAGCTAACTATGGCAGTTTTTAGAGTTAATACCACAGCTGACGGAATTAATCCTTCTGATGGGCTCATCAGTTTACGAGAAGCAATCGCGCTAGCAAATAATACTCCTGGTCAAGATACAATTTTATTTCAACTTGAACCAGGTCAACAGACGATTACTCTAGACTCTAATCCTCTTAATCTCCCTAATATTCCGAGTCTTCCTAATATTCCGAGTCTTCCTAATATTCCGAGTCTTCCTGATATCCCTAATCTTCCAACACTCGAAAATCAACCGACACTCGAAATTACCGAAAGTGTTAATATTGTTGGACTTCAAGAGCCTGACCAAATCACTATCGAAGGTGACGGTGGGTCTTTTGATATTTTTACGATTAGCAATGGTGCGAATGTTACCGTCACAAACCTGACAATTTCTGGGGGAGAGGATGGGATCCAGGTGGATGATGGTAATCTAAACGTGATTAATAGCATCTTCACAAACAACAAAAGCGATGGCATCGAGATTGCAGGAGAGAACACTAATCTCAACGTGGTCGGTAGCTCTTTCACAAGCAACGAAAAAGATGGCATCGATATCAACGGAAACAACACGACATCATTTGTTATCAACAGCACCTTCAGCGACAATGGAGACAATGGCTTTGATATAAATGCCGTAGGTCAAAATGTAAAGGTTATTGATAGCACTATAATCAGCAACAATAACACTGGCATAGAAATCGGTACTTCGGGAGAATTAACTAACAACGTTGTACAGATATTCAATAACCAGATTATTGACAACCTGACAGGAGATAGTGGCGGTGGTGTCAGTGTCCTTGGCATTGATAACGAAGTGCTGCTGCTCAACAATCAGATTACTGGTAACTCCGCAGAAGTCAATGGCGGCGGCATTTCTGTTGAGAGTGGAAATACCATGTTCCTAGGCAATAACACAATCACTGATAATATTGCTGACAGTAACAACGATGGTATCGGCAATGGTGGTGGTCTCTTTATTGGTTTGGGGGCTATTGTCGGGATCAGAGCAACCCAAATTAGGGATAACTTTGACCTAGAAGCTGAGTCTCGCAATGTATTTGGTAATTTCTTCGACCTTGGAGATAATGACATTGTAGGTAATGACATTCAAGTTTAGAAATTGAGTTAACTTAGATCTGGCTTGGACTTTGGACAAAACCAAGGGGATCAAACATCTATCCCTAGAGCATCAAACCTCTCAAAAGCTTTCAGAAACTGTGTTTTATCGGAATCTGAACCTGAGGATATGGTTGCGGTAGGAATACCTTGGCGCAAGGGGGGAAAATAGTTTTTGCCTCAAATCTCAACGTTATTGGTTAACGAGAGCCTGAAGTAGCCTCAAAGGAAGCAAAATTTTGAATTAGAGCTTACGTGAATAGGGAGTTTTCCAAAGTCCAATCAGGGAAATAGGTGAACTTATTCGTTAGTTATCTCCTTGACGACACCAGTTGTTGTCGAGGGGATAATCTGTTGTCTAATAAAAATTCATAACAGCAATGCATAATACATTTTGCAGAAGACATAATCAACAATATTTTAATTTTTCTATTCAATAAAATTTCGTTTAACTAAAATTATGCAATAAATAATAAATCAATAATTAAAAAAAATATTAATTTATTTACTCAAAAAATAGATGTTATTTAAGTTCAAATGTGCGGTTTGGTTTAAATAAACTATTAATAGTTATCAAATTAAATAATCAACTATAAAAATGGTATAGGCTGAGGTAAGTTGTAGTGAAACTGTCAGTAACGGTTTGGATGAAATAACCAGGGGATTTATTCTCCAAAAATTTTGGTTCTTCAGTACCTACTATGCTAAATTTACAGTTAAAAAACCTCAAAAAGCTTACTGTGTAAGGGTTATGATGCCATTTAACTATAAATTATTCTGAATACTGCCTCTTCCTCCTGCTCCCTGCTCCCTGCTCCCTGCTCCCTTTGGCAAAGTGTTAATTTAGCATAACAAGTACGGAAGAGCCAAAATTTTTGGATGAGATGGTTTAGTAATAATACTTTACAGGGGTTAAACAATCAGCTTGATCAGTAAAATAAAGATGACTAACTATGGCAGTTTTTACAGTAAATACCACAGCTGACGAAATTAATCCAAACGATGGAATAACCAGTTTACGAGAAGCAATTGATACAGCCAATAATTCTCCTGGTGAAGATACAATCTTATTTGAACTTGAACCAGATGAACAGACGATTACTCTAGAGCTTATCCTAGGGACACTTGAGATTACTGACAGTGTTACTATTGTTGGAGAAGATGGTGCTCAAATCACTAGTAATACTTTTTTGGGAAAAGATGCTGATCAAATAACTGTCGAAGGTGACGGTGGGTCTTTTGATATCTTTACCATTAGCAATGGGGCGAATGTTACCGTCACAAACCTGACAATTTCTGAGGGAGAGGATGGCATCCAGGTAAATGATGGCAATTTGGAAGTGATTGATAGCATCTTAACAGGTAACGACAGCGATGGCATCGATATCCAGGGAAACAACACTAATCTCAACGTGCTCGGTAGTTCCTTTACAAATAACAAATCAGATGGGATCCATATCGATGGAGACAACACTAATGTATTAGTAAGGAACAGCACCTTAAGCGAAAATCAGGGTCAGGGTATTGATATAAGTGCTACAGATCAAAATGTTAGGGTGGTTAGTAGCACTATAAGCAAAAACCAGGAAAGTGGAATAAAAATCGGTAGTAAGGGAGAAAACCCATTTGAAGATTTTATAGCCAATGACAATTTTGTACAAATATTTAATAGCCGGATTATTGACAACGTGACAGGAGGCAATGGCGGTGGTGTCAATGTGCTTGGATATTATAATGACGTGCTGCTGGTCAACAATCAGATTAGTCGTAACTCAGCAGAAGTGAATGGCGGCGGCATTTTCGTCGATGAGGCTAATACCATTTACCTGTTCAACAACAAAATCACTTATAATATTGCTGACAGTAACAATGATGGTATCGGCTATGGTGGTGGCTTGTCTATTAGTCCACCTGCTTTTTTCCTTGACGGACCCACGGTCGTGATCAGAGGAAGCGAAATTACCAATAACATTAACAGAAATGGTTTATTTTTCGGTTCCAATATAGCTGGTAAGTTCATCAACTTTGGAGGGAATGAGATTGGTAATAAGTCCCTAAGCACCTACACAGAATTAATTGCCGAATTTCAATCTCTGTAACCCTTACAATGTATAGCGCTACGCGCAATGGCATTGGCAAGAGGCATGCATGCTAGATTTGACTACAACAGCTTTGGCAGCTTGTATCAATGTGCTAAATTTAGGGATTACCAGAGCCAGGGATAGCATGGGTAGACAGCAACTCGTTAACGTAGCGCCGAATTACAATCTGTTGCTGGTCAGGGCTAAGGCGTTTGGCTTGAATCAGGGAGTCGAGGCTAACCCCATTGACTAGGGCTAACAGGGCGTTGGCTTCTAACTCTGGCTCTATGTTAGCTCGAATCAGTTTGGCGGACTGTAGAGCTTTCAATTCCTGAATAATCACCTCACGGAGCTGAGCAGCACTCTGTTGATGCTCAGCCATCAGGGATTCTCGTCCAATGGCATATCCCAAAAAGGCCACCCAGACCTTCAGAATATCTTGCCGTTCAGTGTCTAGTGGCAAAAACGCAGATAGCATTTCTACTAGTCGATCGACTCCCCTAGCGTGCTCTGTTGCAGCCTGCATCGTTTTTTGCAGACGCTGAGTTACTTGATTAAGGGCAAAGAGAATCAGCTCCTGCTTATCTCGAAAGTGGTGAGTAACAACTCCGGTGGTGCAACCAAGCTCTTGGGCGATCGCGCGCATACTGGTGCGATCTAACCCCTCTCGGACAATAACTCGCCAGGCGGCTTCAGAAACTTCAAGGCGGCGATCCTGTTGGGACATGAGCATTAACGGAAACTATAGAGGTTTTTAATTGGGTGAGGTACAGAGTCCTGGGTTTTAGGCAAGAGGCAAGAGGCAAGAGGCAAGAGGCAACCCACCCCTAACCCCTCCCAGGAGGGGAAGGCAAGAGGCAATAGGCAAGAGGCAATAGGCAATAGGCAAGAGGCAATAGGCAAGAGGCAAGAGGCAAGAGGCAATAGGCAATAGGCAATAGGCAAGAGGCAAGAGGCAACCCACCCCTAACCCCTCCCAGGAGGGGAAGGCAATAGGCAATAGGCAAGAGGCAAGAGGCAAGAGGGAAAAAATCCTGTGTACCTCATTAGGCTATAAAGCGCTATAACCAGATATACACCAGATATACAGTGGGACATAAACAAAGTCTCAATGCCTATTGACAGCTTATCATAACAGTTGTTATATTTATAGCATAACAACTGTTATGAGGTTAACCTAATGCACTCTGAGCTGACTTGTCCCTCCCCTCGCTCTGGTCTGAAAGGTTTGCTTGATCGCTTCACCGGACCAGGGGCAACCCAAGCTGAGTTGCTCATACAATTTGTACCGTCGCTGGTGGCTTTGGTAGCAGCTCCAACCTACGCCCTGACCCTCCCAATACAGTGGAGCCCGTTGCAATTAGGACTGATCGCTGTTCTTGCCCTGGATTTAGTGGGGGGTGTCCTCACCAATGCTACCTCCACCGCTAAGGCTTGGTATCACCGACCGGAACAGCGTTGGCAGCAGCATTTAGGATTTGTGTCTGTTCATGTCATCCATGTCTTGTTAGTGGCGCTGCTCTTTCGTGGGGGAGATTGGGGATTTTTTATCGGTGTGTCTAGCTACCTGTTGGGGGCATCAGTCTTGATTTTGCTGTCTCCCTTGTATCTTCAACGTCCAGTGGCCCTAGGGCTTTACAGCTTAGGACTGTTGGGCGATCGCTATCTATTTCCCCCAATGCCTGGTTTGGAATGGTTTCTGCCTTTGTTTTTTCTAAAAATATTGGTCAGTCATTTGCTTAAGGAAACCCCTTATCGCCCTAGGGAAAGGCGATAAGATTTGCTGCCACTGATTTGTGGTGTTTGACAGAAATAATTCTAGTTGTGAGGTGATTACAATGACAATTACCCTGGATAACCTTGGACAAGACACTTTTTTGTTCTGTTAAATTACTACTCCCTAACTTTGGCAACAAAGTAAAATAGATTGGAAATGCCCTGTCTTGATGCAGTCGCTCATGGGGGGAACCACGGCAGTTGCTCATGGGGGAGACCCCCAAGACCGCGCTGCATCGCTTTTATCCCAAATGAGACTAACCATGACTAAGTTAATACGACCCCAATTTGTTCTATTAATTGCTAGATAAATTAGGCTTTCCGAGGTAAAGTATGCTTTCAATAATTCTTCAACTATTGGTAACCAATTTTTTTCAAGTGTTAAGTTTGGTAATGATAAAAATCTTTAGGTGCGACCCGTGGCGAATTTAATTAGCCAACGGAAAGCGCACCTTCGAATTCTTTTTCTTCTACTTTCAAATTTAATGGGTAAAGGGAGAGCATTGGCTATTTTTTCTAAGTTAACTTTTTTAATTGACTGTAAGAGATTGAGCAAAATTTTCAATAAAATATATTCGGCTAGACTCAATTGACTTTTTAGGTGCGACCCGTGGCGAATTTAATTCTTAATGCGGAAAGCGCACCTTAGGTGGTTTTGGTAAAATGCTGGTAACATTGTCGATAAGTAGGTCTTGTTGCAAATTTAGAGACCTACTTTTTTTTACCACAAAATGCTACTACCTTTACATAGCCAGCCTTTCAGGCTGTTTCGTCACCCCTTCAGAGAAAAATATGGAATAGAAGCGCCCAAAGGTAAACCGGGAACTGTGTTATTTTTTCGTCCTAATTGCGTTCATGGCTCAGCTAATAATATTTCTCCCTTTTCAAGAAAAATTGCTATTATAACCTATAATAGTATTGACAATATTCCTGACAATATTCCGATTGCCGTAGACAATCCGCGTCCTGACTTCTTAGTTGGTCGAGACTATAGAGCAATCAAACCTTTACCAGAACAAGCCTTAATCCTATAAACCATTGAAACAAAGAGTGGGAGCAGAACAAATTAGATTCTTTGAGCAGCGTTAATCTAATGCCTAATTTTGGAGTTGAGAAAGGAATAAACAGGATGACAACAAATAAACACATTGCCCTATGGACTTGCCCGAGAAGTCGTTCAACACTGATGTTGATTTTATTCAAACTTTCTTGAGCACTGAATTCCAGTTCTTGGAAACGTTGTATCCAAACAGATCGAGGTAATAACTGTCTATCAGATACTCGTCTTCGTGGTTTTTCAGCCAACCTTGCAGATCTGCCATAATAGATTCACCTTGCATTTCATCTTCTGGCGTTTCGTCCCAGTAAATATCCTCGTCTTTCCATCCAGGTTTCCACACAAATGGGTTAGTATCTTCAATTATTATGTAGTCGCCACTCTCAAAACCGTTTTTGTGAAAATAGTCTAAAATTCCTACTGAATTTACGTGAGCATCTTCAGTGACGAACCAGGGATGAGGTAGAGTCGAGAGTAGTTCCCGAGTAAATACAGATTCAATCTGATTAGAATCTCCCTGGATAAACTGCACTCTCTGGTCATCTTTTGCCTTTTCGTCTAGGAGAGACAGATCGATATCCATTGAGTAGATCTTACTTTCAATTCCCAACATCTCCATTAGATCTGCCAACCAAATTGCACTGCCCCCGTTGAATGCGCCTATTTCAATAATGGTTTTCGGTTGCAGTTCGTGTAGCAGCATTGGGTAAAGCGTGATTTCCGTAATGCCTTTACCCAATATTATCCCTTTCCAGGTTTGTAAATAGTTGTTTTGCAACAGATTTTTCCACGCTGCTTCCGGAAGATCGCTGCGATATTCTCGAGCGGAAATTTTGACAAACCGATCAGTTTTTAATGGTTCCTGCTTGTGTTTTGCTAATTGGATTGCTGTTTGGTAGCTCATAATATTGGACTTCTCTGTGTTAATAATTACAACTTTAGATGCGTTTTCCCTGGCTTTTTGTTAGTAGTGGGATTCCATGAAATCACATTATCTATGCTTTTCTATGTTTCCATATCTCCCAGTCTCCCATCCCACAATCGCCTCAGTTAAACCTTCTAAAGTATATTCAACTGCTTCCACATATACTCTGCCTAGCAACTGGCGACAGCTTTCGGAAGTTTGGGGACCAATCGAAGCGATACAGACATTTTTTAAAAGGGAATGGAGAGTTTTTGAGGGTGCAGATTGTTCGCCGTCAGCATTAGAGTAGAGTTGGATAGTTTCCGTTGAAGAGTTAAAAGCTTGCTTGAGTAGTTTGTAAAAATTCTTGACGGTTTTAGAACTAGCAAACGTAACAATATCTATTGCTCTCTGTTGCCAAGCATCTAAAATAGCAGGAGCCATGTAATCTGGACAACCAGACTCATAGGCAGCAACTTCTACAACTTGAGCACCTTTTTCCATTAGTTCTTTCACTAACACCTCTCGCCCACCGGTTTCCACTCGGGGGAAAAGCACTTGTTTGTTAGTTAAAGACTCTGGAAAATGTTCCACCAAAGAATCAGCCACAAAGTTTGGTGGGATAAAGTCGGGTTGTAAATTGTGTTGTTTCAGACTCGCCGCAGTTTTCTTACCCACCACAGCAATCTTAATCCCTACTAAAGCACGGGCATCTTTACCATTATCCAGTAATCGTTTAAAAAAGTAATCCACCCCATTGCTAGAGGTGAGAATCAACCAATCGAAGTTAGCGAGATTAGCGATCGCATAATCTAATCCAGCCCAACTGGAAGGAGGAGTAATCACCAAGGTGGGCATTTCGATAATAGTCGCTCCTTCTTGTTCCAGGAGCTGGTTAAATTTTTGGGATTGACTAGCGGAACGGGTAACTAATACAGTTTTTCCAGTAAGCACTTTGGTAGTTTCGGTTACCGGTTGATGCTTGTCTTGACAACCTTCACTGTTCGACTGGTCTTGATCAGCTAATCCCATAGATGCCCTTAAGCCCACTACTTCACCAACTACAATTACCACAGGTGAGAGGGATATACCAAGGGTTTGCTTTAATATAGTGCTTAAAGTACCCAGCCAAACCTGTTGCTGGGGGCGTCCACCATTCCGAATCAGAGCAATGGGGGTCTGATGCGATCGCCCATAGCGTTGTAGCTGTTGGACAATTTCTGCTAGATGACGTCCTCCCATTAAAATCGCCAAGGTGTCGATTCTTGCTAGTGCTTCCCAATCTAGTTGCTCTGGCTGATGAGCAGTGACAACCGCAAAGCATTTGCTCAAAACGGAGTCTGTTAAAGGAATTCCCGCTAGTAAGGGAGCTGCTAGGGCTGAGGAAATGCCTGGTATCACCTCAAACTGACACTCAGCAGCAATCAATGCCTGAATTTCTGAGCTAGAGCGCCCGAAAATAAACGGGTCACCACTTTTTAGCCTTACCACTTGCTTGCCTTGTCGGCATTGCTCTACCAGCAGTTGGTTAATCCTAGGTTGGGGTGTAGAAGGGCGTCCACCCCGTTTCCCTACATGGAACAGTTGACAATCACAGGGCACCAGTTGCAATAAAAGGGAATCTACCAAAGCATCATATACCAACACTTCAGCTTGAGTCAGCAGTTGTTGCCCCCTTACGGTTAAGTAGTTAACATCTCCTGGACCAGCACCTACGATGTAAATTTTTCCCTTGTTGTGATTAGTCATTAGACTTCGCGGCAGTTGTCGGGAACAGGGAACAGCGATGCAGCGCCTTCATGCGGGGGTTTCCCCCATGAGCGACTGCATCAAGACGGGAACAGGGAACAGTGGACGAGAATTGACATAAACACTATCAGAACAATACTTTTGCAAGATATCTATTATATAGCGTTTGTATTTGAGATGTAAATCTAGGAGTTTTTTTTATCGTCCAATACTCCGGATCTCTTTGGGAGCCTGGGAGCAGGGCTGTTTCTTGCGTCGCACCTAAAAACTCTTAAAATCATTCCATTATTAAGCAACGCCGGAATTGGAGGTAGGTATAAGGGTTTGAGCTTCGATAAAATCAATCGAGAGTTAATTTGGGACTGTATCTTACCTGAGTTAACTGGCCTCAAAGCCATATATAGCAAGCTTTTTATGGCTCATGTCACCCCCTCAGATAAACGATTAACCTTAGGGGAAAAGCGCAATGCCAAACCTATGGCAACAGTAGCTTCAGTTTATACTATTGACCTCCAATACAATGATTACTTGAAAGCTGGTCTTCCCATTGCTACCGGGGTGAAGAATGGTGCTTGTCGTCATCTGATTAAAGACCGCATGGATCTTACTGGAGCTAGATGGAGTCTTATGGGTGCTGATACCAAGTTGCGCTCAAAGGTACAACTTTCTCTTCCGCCAATCTCCCTATCTCCCTATCTCCCCATCTCCCCATCTCCCTATCTCCCTATCTCCCTATCCAACCAATCTACTCTCTTTGAATGCAACTCGGTATGAGGCGGTTTTACGTCTTCGCTCCCTTTATATTAGTGGTGTAGGACATGAATATTGGCGCTTTCACTTAAAGCAGGAACATAAACGTCATCACCTGGCTTTGTATAAAGATGGTATTCCTTTAATGAAACGACTCTTTCAAGCTTGTTGCTCTACTAATGCTCCTCCTACTCTTGCTATACCTGTCTAAACCTTATTCTTTGTCTTTTTAAAAGAGCCGCACCCTAAAGATTTAATTGATGGGATTACCTCCGCAATCCTGAAGGTGACTCAAGAAAATATTCATAACTGGTTTACTCATTGTTGTTACTGTACCTCATGAGTCCTAGAAACGCTATACAATGAAATCTTACTCCTTTACTTCTGCCTTCTGCCTTCTGCCCTCTGCCTTCGATTCACGCCTAGTATAAGTATTCAACCGGACATGATATCACTGAGCATCTTTCTGGAGAATTGCTGGATAGATTTGCTCTCTAGCTCTGGCAAGCTGGTATCGGTCATCAATTTCTCCCCAGAGTAGATCCCTAATCACCGTATAGTAAACTGGATAGGATTTTGCTGCTGCTATCAGCCCATCAGTTTCATAATTCAGCTTGAGGCTTGTTTTAAATCTTAGGCTGGCTTGCGCCAACATGCTTTGAAACAAAGGCTGGGATATTTTGGAAATACCGACCATTTCACCGGCAATTTGACTCCCCAGTTCAGCCTTATTTTTAGACATCGCAACGATTGTCTCACCTGAGGTTTCCACATACACTTCATCGCCAGCATTGGTTTGGCCAGATAGCAAGACTACATTGTCTTTAGGAAAGTTCAAGACTGCTGTTAAAGCACGCTTTTCGTAAATCAAATCTGATTCCAACAACAGAAAATCACCCTCAATCAGCTCACGGGCACAATAGAGGGAATACATGGTACCTGATTCAGCATAGTGTGGGTTATGAACCGTCAATATCTGATCATTAAAACGTTGCTGCAGACGCTCATAAAAGTCAGATAAATGACCAGTGACAATGATGATGCGCTGCATACCGCAGTCAGTCAGTCGCTCTATGGATTCCTCAATAATAGGGCGCTCTCCCAACTGGAGAAACCCTTTAGGAGCCGATTGCCCTATTTCCTGGAGTCTAGTGCCCATGCCAGCAGCTAGAATAACGGCTGTTTCTACTTTCATTAGTGTTTATCAATCAAGACATTGAAACGGTATTTGCTATTGTCGTAGCCTTGAAGACATTGATCTTCAGTCGTTACCTGAACCGACTCAGTTGCCAGAACTTGCTGGAACCAGTCCTTGCTGTAGTACAAATGATCGAGTCCCCGATACCTCTGCTCATATTCCGCATCTCCTATGGCTGCTTTCCGGGCACTGATTGCTGCTTCCTGCTTAGAGAGATCCGGAACATCAAGAATGCCAATACTTTTCTGGGCGATTTGAACCATGCCCCGGAGGACCTCTGCTGCATAGTCATAGGTTGGGAAATAATGGAAGACCCCCCCTGACAACACAACATCGAATTGACGGTCTCTTGGTAGATCAATCGCTTCTCCTACCCTGATCGTGGCTTGGGGCATGGCCACTCGGGCAATCTTGACCAAGTTAGCTGAGTAGTCAATTCCCGCGACGGGGTTTCCTTGTTGGTAAAACGGATAGAGAAAAGCACCCGCACCACACCCGACTTCCAACAATGAATCCTTTGGGGTGATGTTGAGCCGAGCCGCGATATGCTTCCCATAAGCCATCCAGCCAGATTCTTGCACACCTGATGACCAGGGAGGATCGTAGCCATTTGCAACCAGCAAAGAAAGTAAAGTTGGCTGCTCTGCCTCATCAGCCTGTCTCCGATTCCAGATGTCGTGCCAATTGTTCTGCAATGTCTAATCTTTAAATAGCTCTAAAACAATATGTATGTTACACCCTAATGTATTACTTTGTCTAGAGTGAGCATCTCTATTCAGCAATTATGATTTGGGAAAAGATAGAAATCATCTTATATGGTGTTTGTAGAGAACACATTAAAATTTTGAGATCAGATTTATATAAATTATTCAGATTGGATTATTTTATTGACCAGTTTAAGCGAACGCCAACAGAACTGACTAACGTAATATTTATCCGTCACAGTTTACCATAAGTTGCAAAAACTGGATGACTTAGTATTTTTATATCTTCTTCACTTAATGAAGGATGCCATACATCGATAACTAAGACAACTCTTGATTTTTTCCCTTGATGCAATATTTCATGCTCAAATGAATCGTCAAATGCCATAGCTTTAGATTGCTGCCAAAAGCGCCATTCATTCCCTACTCGTATTTTAGCACTTTCTGGTTCGGGCACTCGCACTCCTAAATGGTATCTCAATCTTAAGTTTGAAGAACCACTATGGGGCAATATATGACTATCAGAAACTAACTGGGAAAACAGCACAAAACCAAAGTTAATACAAAGGGGTAGTTTTTCGATTATTGAAAGTGTTTTTGGGCATAAATTTGCTATAGCTTGTTTCTCTGCCCCGGTAGAAAAAATAAATATACCATTCCATTGACCTGACCCCATTAAGCTAACATTATCGGGATGTTCTTTCATATATTCATCTATTTTGTTGTACTCAGATATAATTATTTCTGCATTTTGTTCGAGAGTTGATTTAATTTCATCGTTATCATAAAACCACGGTTTACTGTTGAGGGATTTACAGTACCAAACACTAGGGTTGGGATGGTTTATACCATCTTCTTCCCTGTCGGAATAGTAAATAGTATTGATGTCGTAATTTTTAGCGATCGCATCTCGTTTTCGTTGGAATATGTGTTCGTTAAATATGTGGAAAATTCCGCGCCAACTGACTGCATATTTTAAGGGTAAGTCATACCAAAATAAGTTGTTTAAATTTTCTGATTCTACACCATTTAATAATCTAGCGATAACCCGAGAATCTTGGATATATTTAATGTATTTTTTCATCGTTAATATTTATGGTTAATTGTATATAATATTCTCGTTCCTAATGCTACCTCCTTGAAAAGTTAAGCGGATAATGATGTGATCTAATTTCTGAGGCTAACTTTAAGTTGATCAATCCTGCAGGGGGGTAAACTTGTGGAATGGGCATATTGGTGGAACGGGCATCTTGCTGGAACCGGCATATTGTTGTGGAACGAACATCTTGGTGGAATGGGCATATTGGTGGAACGGGCATCTTGCCCGTTATCAATATTTTCGGGCAGGCAGGATGCCCACCCCAATCCTATTAATTGCTTAATTCAGCAACGACCATAAAAACATATTTATTGTATACCTCAGTGTAGTATTATGAGTACATAGAACATCATCTATGGCACCGATAATGGTAAAAGCAAAGGCATGATAAAGGAATATGAAAACTATCAGGATACATCCAAAAGCTACGACACAACTCGTATCCCAATCGGGGTTGAGATTTTATTGGGTTGCTTTGCGACTACCCCTCGTCCTTTGCCAGAGCAGGTGATCTTGGATGGTGGGTGTGGTACTGGAAACTATATCCAAGCCTTGAAGAGTAAAGTCAATAGCCTGTGGGGTCTAGAATTCAATGGGGGAATGTTGGCGCAAGCAACAGAAAAGTTCCGCAATGACCCCAATATTCACTTAGATCAAGGCAGTCTTCTCGATCTTCCCTATGAGAATGAGACCTTTGATGGGATAATGTGTAACCAGGTTCTCCATCACTTGGGTTCGCAGGACGCAGCTCAGGAAAATTTTCCTGAACTGAACCAGGTGTTTGAGCAAGCGTATCGAGTGCTGCGTCCCCAAGGCGTCTTTGTCTGTAATACCAGCAGTCATCCACAGGTTTATGATGGATTTTGGTGGGCTGATCTGATTCCAGACGCGGTATCGAGAATCGCTAAACGTATGCCACCAATAGCATCGATTACTCAGAAATTGGATCAAGCTGGCTTTTGCTTTGGGGGCATTGTTGTCCCAATTCATGCTGTGATGCAAGGTGACAATTACCTTGACCCAGAAGGCCCCCTCAAGCAAACCTATCGGAATGGTGATTCTACTTGGTCTTTGGTCAGGCAAGGGGAATTAGAACAAGCATTGGAGCGAGTTCGGAATATGAACAAGGATGGAAGCATCGTTCACTATCTTGAGCAACGGGAAAGTTTGCGCCAAAAATTGGGGCAAACAACTTTTGTTTATGCCTACAAGAAACCGAGTTGAGAGCCTCCATCGTTTAATTGCTAGAAGGACGTGAATTAACGACCTTTTAGACTCTCCGGTGCTATGAGCTAAGGCGCAAGCTTCGGCAACAGCCCACAGAGACATCAAATGCACAGCTGATAGGCGCAATAAAGAACTTTGATCTTCTCTGCATAATCCTGATTATGGGGAAGATAGGGTTGTGGTGGCGAAAGATAGGCTGGTTTTAACATGCCTTCTGACTCCATCTTGTTTAAGGTAACGTCGAATTGTTTTTGATAGTGGATATCCTCTCGGTTTGTAAACACCAGATATCCTCCCGGTTTTACTAATCGGAAAAACTTATACAACACATTTGACGTTTCCATATTAGTAAGCACAGCAGTGGAAATGATTCCATCAAATTCATGATCTTGAAATGGCAGTTCTTGCTGTATATCTGCTTTATATAGAGCAGTATAAATATGTTTATCCCTAGCAATGTCCAAAGAGTTTTGGGAAATGTCAACTCCAATTATGGTTTGATAACCTTGTTCTCGAAGAGCTTGTCCAGCAAGTCCGGTTCCACATCCGAGATCCAAAATTTTCCCATCGCTAGCAACAAACTTTGCCATCAGTTCAGCAGCAACCTGATGACAAGCATACTGCCAATTCAAGACTTGATCCTCATACACTTGAGCTAAAGTATCATATTCTTTTTCAACTTCGGCGATTTCAGTGTTCCATCTGTTTGACCACTTAGATAAGAATTGTGCTTGTTGATTATTAGTCATTAATTATTCTCTTTTAGTCTAACTATAATTACTTATTGTTCATTGATACTCTAGCATATTTATCAATGTTTTATACAGACTTTAAAATTATTTACAGTGATTAGTTTGATTCAAATGATTTCATTATGTACTCTCTGGCATCCCATAAATATTGAATACCAGAAACCCAGATCAATGATTGAGTTATAAGTATGAATAACACAGTCAAATCAAAAAGACTCTCATTTACAGGTCTTAATGTAGTTAAGGTAACTACTGCAATAGTTGCGAAACACAATATTATAGAATTCCAACGATTTTCTAAAGGATCCGAATATCCAAAAATTCGACCTTCTAGTAGTATGTGTAACCCAATAACAATAAACAACCATTCACTTGAAAACCCATAAATTTTATACCAATAAAGCCCTACCAAAGGATAACCAATATATACCGCTTTTAATTTAGCAATAACATTGGCTTCAATGACAATATTATTTAAATTTAATATCTGTCTTGCAAATGTTGCTAAAAAATCTCTTGTCAGAGCTAGAAAAACAAACCATATCGGGAGAATTCCCATTTCAATGCTAATCACATACAAGGCTAGGAAACCTATATAGTCTACAATAGGATCGAAATACTTACCGAAATCTGTTTTTAAGTCCTTTGTTCTAGCTAACCATCCATCAACAGCATCCAATAAAAATGCTATATAAAATAACACACCAATATACATATAGTATGGAGGGGGAACAAGATACCATGAAACAAAAGCTATAAAAATTAAAATCAATCTAAATAATGTAATGTGATTCGGTTTAATCACGATAGCTATAACTCCTTTATTATTTCTTTGATAATCATTTTCCAGTCAACAGTTGTGGAATCCACAAGATTCCACAACCCAAATCTTTCGGGTCGTACTGAAGATAGTTTTTTCAGTCTTTTATAAGTCTTTGATTCTATAATAGTATCAAATCCTTGTTTTAATTCTAAGCTTATGTCTAATTTTCGACAATAATATAATAACCGCTCATATAAATCAGGTAATTTATAAATACATCTTATTTTCATAGCAACTAAAGCACCCATTAAAACTAATTGACCGTGTGATAGTTTACTATCTGCATATAATTTCTCAAATTCGTGTTCAGAACGGCTACACCAACTACTATCAGTTTTCATTAATAAAGAAAATGAGTAAAGTTGTTTGATTATTTCGATTAATGAGCTTTCATTACGTTTTGTGTATTTGTTTATAAATGGTTCAATTTTATAAAAAGGTGTTTGATCAAATTCTTTGACTTTATTATCAACTTTTAAGTCTTCCCATACATTCAATTTTGATAATAATTCACCCAAGCCGCTAACCCAAAATTTATGTGGCATGTACTTGTTTAATAAGGGCAAACAAGCATAAACAGCTTTAGGAGGTTTTGATTTATAACTCTGATTATATGACGTTTCATCTGGCTTTAAGGAACTAAAACTAGATGAAAATCCATCATTTGAAATAGAAGATAACAATACGATTAAAGAAACTTGATCTCGTTTGGCACAAATTTTTGTAAAATCGATCAGCTTCCCCCCTCCAAAAACTAAAAAGCATTGACCGCTGGCAGGAAAGATAAATTTGTCAATATTTGAATAAGTTAAAGGAAATTTTGGTACAGTAACCGGGAGCTTGCTTTTTATGACGTGATTGTAAATAGGAGAAAAACAGTTCATTAAATAGACACTTGGACCTATAACAATGCCGTCAACTTTTTCAGTTTTTATGATTGTTTTTATGCATTTATCCATTGAATTTTTCGATAGTTGCAATGTACAAGTCATAAGCTTTATTACCGTTTAAATACCCTGATATGTTTCAAATTCATTATTTCCTTTACCATAACCCCAAGAGGCGAAATAACATTTAACTTTTGAAGATATCTCCAAATTCTCTATCCTATCATCAACTAAAACAGCCTGATTATAGTCTGGATGATTATCTAAAAACTTTTCAATAAAATTTACTTTACCGCCATATTTGACAGAATGACTATAATCAAATACTTTTCGATCGGGTATTTTAATCTTGAAATAGTTTTTTAAAATTAAAACATCATCCATATTTTTACGAGTTAGAATAAAATAATTGTTGGTGTTTTTTTGATTTGTCAGTGTTTTGCCATAATCAGTAATACTATGTAAACCACACCACCAATTCAAATGATTATTTTGATAAAATTTTCTAATTTTCCTGAATTGTTTACTATAACTATCTATTTCTTGATTATCTACTTGCTTGCGTATTTTTTTAAAGTTATTTAAATCTTGACTTTCTAATGCTTTTAATAAGCAATATTCATCTGCATCTGAATAAAGAAGATGGCAATTATCTTTGTATAATTGTTTATGTTGACTATCATGAGTTGCTTTTTCGATACCATAATAGGCAAGTACGCCAATGTGATACCATTCTTCAATAGAATCTACGATTACCCCATCAAAATCTAAAAAAATAGCTTCCATTTGAATCTTGCCAACAGATATAAGCTAAGCACTGAAAAATCCCTGAAACCCAGGTATATCAAGAAAATAATTAAAGCGAAGTAAAATTACTACTATGTATGGGTTTGAGGCTGCTTTTAGCTAAAAAATGTCTAAGTACCGATCATGTGTCGTTTCAGCACTGCCAGCTTACTATACAAACCATCAATACCTGCATAGCATCCTTGTAAATGACGCTTGTCTGTATTGAAAAAAGCTGTGCGACCATGCAACACTCGCCGATTGTCCACCATATATACTTGTCCTGGTTGTAGCTTGAATTGCACCTGATTTTTGACATCCATTATCATTTCGAAGAAGGTACGATAGGCATCATAGAAAGACCCCATCAATTCTGCATCCATACGCAATGGTTGTAACGATTCATTGTGGAAACAAACTGCTGTCAACTCATCGCGCCGATTGACTTGTATGATTGTCTTTTCGGCGGAGATTTCTACATTTGGATCGCTAAAGCAAAAGTTGACAGGGATAGATGCTAGCAATTTAAAGTATTTAGGGTTTTTCTGACGTAGTTTTTCTGCAACCTGAAAGCCATCCACGATGATGCTATCACCCCCCTCAACGTCCGACGAAAGGCAGTGCAAAAGCATCAATGTGGGTGCGGGGTCACGATATGGATTATCTGTATGAGGACTCAGGTAATCATTTGTATAGGTTAAATTCGTGGCATTAGTAACAATTTTGACATCAGATATGCGACCAAAGTTAGTTTCATGTATATAGCCAAACTGATCGACAATGTTTTCCACCGCACCCAATTGAGTAGGGACATTTTTTAGAAAGGCAACCCCATATTGACAAAATGCAACTAGCCAATCATATAGTGTTCTTTCTTTAGAGATAATTTCTGGGTAGTCAAAAGTGAGTGAATTGATGTCAACAGAGCAATTCCAAAGCTGGATTTGCATCTCATTATTGGGGCCAGACAATGGCATGTCATAGACATGGTTATATAACCAATCAGCACTGTAGCTACTTTGGTGTCCATCGACCCAGACAATTTCTAGAGACTGTTCCTTGATAACTTGCACAGAGCTAGGATGAATATCTGCTGGAATATCGACTGTTTGAAGCAGTCGTTGTCCATTTGGGTGAAGTGACTTTGGACTTTGGCAGTTATCCCGCAACCAGATATAGTGGAAAGTAGAATCAGAACCGCTTTGCCAGTGAATAGTCAATGTTTTCTCGTTGATTGAGATAGATTGTATCATCAGGAATAATCCCCTCTCATCTTTTCTGCAAAACTAAGGGTAGTCTACCCTGAATGCTTAAACAAAACATGAAAACAATCCACCAGACGGTCTAGATCACTCGGTTGGATATCACCCATATTAGCTATCCGGAAAATCTGGTTTTTGAATCCCCCCTGCCCCGCATAAATCACAAAACCAGATTCTTTCAGGGTGTCATGGATTTGCTCATAGCTGTAGCCTGGGGGCAATTTAAAAGAAGTCAGGATACAGCTATAATCCTCCACATCCAAGAGCGGTTTGATCCCGAGATTTTGCAAAGTCTGCAAAATCTGCTGAGCACGCTGAGTGTAAGAGCTGTGTCTGGCTGTCTGCCCACCCATGTCCTCCATTTCCTTGAGAGCCTCCTGGAGTCCATAGGCTACCTGTACAGCTTGGGTAAAGGGCGAATAGCCCCTTGCCTGCTCTTGATGATAGGGATAGAGATCTAAGTAAACGCTGCCAGCGGCAGAGGGGCGAGTTTCGAAAATGGATCGCTTTACCAACACAAACGATAGACCAGGCACACCATGCAGACATTTATTCGCCGTTGCCGCACAGGCTTCTAAATTCCAAGGGGCAAACTCAATGGCCTCGGCACCAAAGCTAGAGACACTATCGAGCAGCAGTGCGACATTGTAGCGCTGACACAGTTGACCCAACTGGGCGACATCATTGAGTCGTCCAGTGGTGGTTTCGTGATGAACGGCAATCACATGGGTAATGGCTGAATCCTGGGTCAGGCACGTTTCAACCTCCTTCAGGTTCATGGGCTCGTGCCAGGGGGCAGTGACCACCTCCAGGGACTTACCATGAGCCTTGATCATTGCTGCCATGCGTTCACCGTAGACCCCATTTGTTACCACTAAAGCCTTGCCATCCTGAGGCACAAGGGTTGATAGCATTGCCTCTACGGCACAAGTGCCGGAACCGGTAAGTAAAATAGCGTCATAGTCCTCAGCTGCTGCAGGATAGACCTTGGCTAGGCGGGCTTTGATATCTAGGGCGAGCTCAGCAAACTCAGGTTCACGATGGCACAGGTCTGGCTGGAGTAAGGCACGGCGCACGCGATCGCTGAGGGTAACAGGGCCAGGGTTGAGTAAGATCGTCCGGTTCATGTTGATTTTAGATGTTAGAGTTTGGCTAGGTTGAGCGCCGCTCACACGATAAATTGCCATCGGATTAGATGGACGAACAAGGGAGTTAATAGTCATAAAAGTGAGTAATTCGGACTGAATGAATACTGATATCCATCCTGTTTGTGCAGCCTGACAAGACACTCAAAAGTGTTACCAATTCGCTGTTTACCAATCCTGATTTCAAACCTTCTCTGGTTTTGTACCACTATCTTGCCCACATATGTAATACCGTTTTTAACTGTCTTACCGATATCACCTGTTTTCCAGTCGTGGTTGTATCTTCGGCGTGGCTGGGAACAAGGAAAGCCAAACTTATTCATACGGCACATTCGCTTGGTAATTTGCCCTGTAGACTTGATTAGCAAGGCTTGACTAGTTCTAAACTCTAGTTTTTCTAGATCGCCGACACATGCAGCATCGATACTATGTTGTTTAGGCAATCCTAGTCGGCAACGATGGTATTTAGTTTGTCCCCCAGTAGCAGTTGTGACCTCAATCTGGCATAATGGTTGTCCTTGACAGTTAAGTGTTTGTGCCATTTTTACAATCGCTTTTCTAGTTGCATTTACCGCCGCAGCATCTTTGAGCGGTTTCTGGGCTTGAGCTTTAATTTTTAGCAATAAACTTGGTTGATTTTTGAGATAATCTTCGATAGGTTTATTCCCTTTTTTATGATTACACTTTTGGCATGCCAGACATAAATTGCTAATTCGATTAGTACCTCCTCTTGACTTTGGCTTTATATGTTCAATCTGTAATGGAATATCTTTTTTGCCGCAATAAGTACATTTTCTACTCCACTTCTCCAACAAGTACTCTTTGACCTCGTAGCCGTGTAAAGTTCCTTGTTGATATTCTTCAGAGGAAATATCTGGATTGACCATTTTTTGCATGTCAAACTTAACGCTCTCAATAGCAATTCCTTTAACAGGGGCAAACCGTATCAATCGATTGAGCCAGGTTTCTACTGTTAATACCCTATGATTCAAACTAGGAGCTAACCATCCTTCTGGACGCTTTCTATTGAGAAATCTAGCTTTACGGTATCTAGTCTTACGATAGCGACGACTTCTACGAACAGCACGACGCTTATCTAATTCGCTTTTAATCTTTTGAGCGCGATGCTCTAATTCCCCTAGCCAAATCACATTGCTACCGTCTAGCAAAGCAAAGCCAGTGTATCTAGAACCTGGATCTATTTTGATAGTTAATGGATGGATATTTGGTTGGTTTATCGCTCTTTTAAGAATCAAAGTAAACGGGTATCTGCGAAACACAGAAGCTTTGCCTTGTTCCAAGAGTTGTCGCGCTCTTTTTGGTCTTACTGGATTAAGTGGGTTCTGGTTTTGGTCAATAATAAAAACGTAATTTTGCATGGATTGAAAATCAACTTAATGATTAGTAGCACCTAATGGTGTAAGGTTTGACTCGTTAATGTTATTAAGGCTTTTTACGACAAGAACACTGCTTAATGTAAAACGGTTAGCTGTTTAATTCTTGTCAACAGTGCCACAAGGCTGTCTAACCTAGGGGTGTGTTGACCTTAATAACGTAGTCAGTGTGCAATCACACGAACTCTAACTGGGGAGACTTCCCACCAAGGCGAATAATCCGGTATTACTCCGTTTTATTCTGTTTTACAAGTCTCCCGTAGACGTTGAGCAACCTCTAGGGGGGTAATGTGGGGCCGAGGTAATTTGTCAGGAATACCAGGCTTGATCTTGGCGTGAATGAACATTAATTGCTCGGATCGGTCTTGGGTCAAAGCTTTTACTTCTTCAGGGGTTGTGGCAAAAGCAACTTGTTCGTAACCACAGGCTTTTGCGATCGCACCAAAATCAATGGAGGCCGACACGGTGGACTGTCCCCCTGTGGATTCATGGCGCTGATTGTCTAGGAGAATATGCCGCAAGTTGGGCGGACGTTCATAGCCAACGGTGGCTAACGCTCCTAGGCGCATCAAAGCGGCACCATCCCCATCGACCACAATCACCCGACGGTGGGGCTGAGCCAGGGCCATGCCCAGACCGAGACTGGAGATACATCCCATGGAACCCACCATGTAAAGTTGATTGGCTTGGTCCTGAATGGCATACAATTCCCGACCGGTGTAGCCCGTGGTGGCCAACAGAATGTCCTCAGGCCCAGTTGCAGCTTGGATGGCTTGCAGCATGTCACGACGGGTGAAGGAGGGGTCCTGTTGAAGGGGGAGAGCATCAGCCGGGGTGATCGACAGGGGCTTGACGGTTAATTGAGAGCTTAAGGGGCAAGATTCCACCGAACCCTTTTGCATCACCAGGGCATAGGGCGTCTGATGCTGCCGCATATGGGCAATCGCCCGGTCTAGAGTCGGCTCAACCTGGTCTATTTCCGTGGGAAAAGGTTCCCATGGCACCTGGATCAGGTCTAGCAATTGGGGAGTAATGGCTCCCATCAGCTGGTGCTGGGGTTCGTCCGGTGCCCCACCGGGTTGTCCTCGCCAGGTCACAATCACCAAGATGGGAATCTTAAAGGTGTGAGTCAGGGAGGTGAGGGGATTGACGGCATTCCCAAACCCCGAATTCTGAAACATCACCACACTGGGCACTCCAGCCAATTCGGCCCCGCAGGCGATCGCGACGGCATCCCCTTCATTCGCAGCCCCCACATAGCGGAGACGATCAGAGTCAATGACCGTGTTAATAAAAGATTTGAGGTAGGAGCAAGGCACCCCTGTGTATAACCCAAACCCTTTTTCCTGAGCCGCTCGGATAAAGTATTCGGATTTGATCATTTAGAAACTTCCAGCCTTGAACAGATCTTCGACTTGATCGATATCGAGCCAATGCCCTTTGATATAAAGCACATGTACCCGATGGCCATCAGTGATCAACCTATTAATCAGAGTCGGCATTCGCCCCTGTTGCCGTACCTGCTCGGACTGGAGCAGAGTATTAAGGGTATCCCGTAATTTCTGCTGCCCCTGCTGGGACACTTTCAGCAATCCGGTCCATCTGCCGCAGATTTCGCCCTCGGGCAGTTCATGGCTGATTTGCTGTAGATCAACATGTTGATAAAATGCCTGGGTCGAGTCGGGTAGAGAACAGGCAACGTAATCGGGTCGGATCTGCTCGGTTTGGCGGTGCTGACTCGAATCTATAATGACCACAAAGTCATGATCAACCCCTGACAGCATTTGCAGAATGTACTTCTTGAACAGAACATCACCGTAGCCGATGATCCAATCCTGTCCATCCTGGGGCAATTCCTGCAAGCCTCGACTCAGGGAAACGAGTTCACCTGTGGTGTCATAGTCGTCGTTATCTACAAAATCGAGGCCAGGTAAGTTGACAACGTCCTTTTTGTAGCCACGCACGACAGTGATGTCTTGAATCCCAACACTGTGATACTCATGGACAATCCGTGATAGCAGGGGTTGACCTTGCAGATTTACCATGCACTTGGGTTTATCTTTAGTGAATTGACCCAATTCAATCCCACGGGAAGCTGCTAGCAGAACTGTGCGAATCCCACCCCCGTTCTGGGGTAAATAGCGCTGCTCCGCTTCTGCATGTTCGGCGACACCTTGCAGCCGAAAGATCTCAGCTACAGGAACGATCTTGTCTTCAACATTCAGCAGGTTCTGCTCTACCATTAACTGCTGAGCCACCTTTTGGGTCATCGTTACTGAAGCGCGGAGTAGTTGATTGGCCCAAATGGCGATGGAGAAGCCAGCATCCCTAAAGACTTCAGTCGGTGTTGCGTAGTACTTGGTCGGTACAATTACCACCGGTGCGCGATCGCCCCACTCCCGTTTGAAGGCCAACACTTCATCAGGCACACGCAAGGCACTGTGGATCAAAATGCCATCCGCTCCGGCATCGTAATAGGCTTGGGCTCGCCTTAATGCTTCTGATAGCCCCCAACCGGCAATAAACGCTTCTACCCGGGCAATCAGGACAAAGTCATCATCACTTTGGGCATCTTTAGCGGCCTTGATTTTGCCGCAGAACTCGTCCATGTCAGCCAGGGGCTGAGCTGTGCCCTTTATAAAGCTATTGGTTTTGGGGAAGAGTTTGTCCTCAATACAGACACCAGCGACACCACGCTGCTCTAATTTTTTGACCAAGCGTTGGACATTGTTAAAATTGCCGTAGCCCGTGTCCCCATCCAGCAGAATTGGGATAGAAGTTGCATCGGACATGAACTCAACCACTTCCAAGACTTGAGTCCAACTTGCTTCGTTGTTATCACGCACACCCAACTGGGCAGAAATGCTGAGACCACTGCCCCAAATGCCCTGAAAGCCTGCCTCTTCAGCAATCTTAGCGCTGATTCCATCATGGGCCTCTATCAGAAACTCTAACTGTTTAGAGTTCAGCAGTGTTCTAAGTTGTGTCGTTTTTCTAGGTTGTGTTGTTTTCCTAAGTTGCGTTGCTTTTCTAGGTTCTGTCGTTTTTGTCAATTGTGCTGTTGTTTTCATTTGGCATCCTAAAATTGCAACAATGTTGAACCAAAGTGGTCTAGGAGATAGGCAAGATTTTCATCTTTGTTAAGGATCTGAATCGATCATGAGCCACTCAAAACACAGTTAACTCAGGATTAGCTCTTCCTACCCTGATGCTACTGTCGGCTCATAGCCTTTCAAGACTACTTGACTAGCAGTTTGACTAGCAGTTTTTAGAAACATGACAAGCTTGCCTAGCTCCCAGCCCTTCCATGGTGGGCAAGAAATCAGGGGAGTTAGGGAAACCAGTGCAAAGGCTCAATAGCCTTATCTGACCACGTTTAACTAGCCTTTAAGCTAAATTTAAAATAATTTTAACCTTTTTTGTGCTCAATGAATATCGCTTCGGATCGTGATCAGGTCCTAGGGCGACATTCAAACGATGATTCCAAATCCTGCAAACGTTTAAAACGTCTTCCCCATATCCTCTTTTGAGATACGTCTCGGCCTGGTTGGGTCCATAAATCTTAAAATCATAGAATTGAAACTCTCGCAAAGGAAAGATCTCATCGAGATCTGGATACTGAGGATGTCCCCCTTCAGAGGGCAATGTCCTTTGGTCATAGATATAGATTTCAATCCCGTCAGTTATTTTGTAAAGATTTTTTTCGATCTTTCTAAAGTAGAAACCATGATCATTGAGGATAGTTTCTAAAGTAAATAATTTCTGGAAATCTCCCTCTGTCATCTCAATATCAATGTCATCATCCCAGGGAATGACTCCTTCGTGTCGCAGAGCACCGATTAATGTTCCTGAAATAGCCCAGTAAGGGATATGATGCTGTCTAAGGAGGGAATCAAGGAACTGGAAGTCTTGGCGCAATTGCCAATGTATTGGTTTTAATTTCTCAGCCAAAGCAACCACCATGTCGGCGATTGTCCCTGTGTTTTTTGATTCGATGCCCCTCTCGATGGCATAGTTGTAATGGGCGATCGCTTCAGCAAGTCCTTCTTGTTTTGTCAGCGCCTCGTGGGGTTGCGCTGATAACACATCTGACTCTAGCGCAAGGGCTTGTTTATAAATGGTGGCTGCTTGTATCACTTGACGGGCACAGCGATCAATCTCTTCTAATCCCTGGGATGATATCTGAGCAGACAACAATAGGTACCACAGCTGCTCGTGAAAGTCCTCACAGTCCGGTTTAATCTTAATCGCTTTCAGGTAACAGGCAATGGATTCGACCCACTCACCTTGTTGGCAGTAGAGCTCTGCCAATTCTAAATAAAGTTGAGGATGATCTGGTTGCAGCTCAATGTTTCTCTGGGTGTTGGTGATTGCCTGCGCTAGATCATTGGGTGGATTTAACAATGTATTTTTTATCGTAGTCCTGTGCTGTAATCGCTTCTGAACCTAGCTTTGATTCCGGAGGAAGGCCAACCCTTAAGGATGTGCAGACCTTCCCTCGGGTTTGACCACTTCTAGATTAAGCCCGGTAATCACTAAGTAGGATTTTTTAGTGCATCGGTGCGAACAAACACGCTAGTAGTCTGCTTACCGCGCCTTACTTTTATTTCTAGTACCTTATTTACTCCACTATTTTCCACAAGGCGCTGTAGTTGTGTAGCATTAGTAACAGGTCTTCCATCAATTTGAACAATTATGTCCCCACGACGCATACCAGCATCAGCAGCTGGTGTATCCGGCATTACTTGAACTACCAAGACACCATTGACTTCTGGTAATAGGAAAACAGAATTGGGGTCATTGTTGTTCTCTTGTGCTAGTTCCGGGGTTAGGGTTGTCATCCGAACGCCGATATATGGATGGACAACTTTTTGTCCTTGGGCTAGTTTGTTGGAAATCTCTTTGACTTTGTTGATGGGAATAGCAAAACCAATTCCCATGGCATTAGCCCGAATAGCAGTGTTGATGCCAATTACTTCCCCTGTCGCATTCAACAACGGACCACCAGAGTTTCCAGGATTAATAGCTGCATCGGTTTGAATAAAGTCTAGTCGCTTGTCAGGAATACCTGCCTGAGCGCTGGAGCGTCCTATGGTGCTGACAATTCCCAAAGTCACTGTATTATCTAGCCCTAGGGGGTTACCAACAGCAATAGCCCAATCTCCAACCTGAACTTGACTGGAATCCCCTAGAGAGGCTATGGGTAAGGAAGTACCGTTTATTTTGACAACAGCTAAGTCGGTGAATTCATCCACACCCTTGACTTGACCATTAAACTTGCGCCCATCCTTGAGGGTAACGGTTACTTTATCGGCATTTTCCACAACATGGGCATTGGTCAGTAAAATGCCACTGTTATCAATAATAAACCCAGAGCCTTGACCTTGTAAACGTCTTTCTTGGGGAATTTGGGCTGAAAAGTCATCACCGAAAAAGCGCCGGAAGAAGGGGTCATCAAAAAAGGGATCGACGCGCCTGGAAACTGTGCGCTCGGTGTCAATGCGCACCACTGCTGATCCCACCCGATTCACCGCTGCTGTTACAAAACTGCTATTAGTAGTTTGCTGTGGAATCAGCAGTTGTTGGGCGATCAGTGGGGGAGTTACTGAGTCTGTGCTGGGTACAGGAGCAGCCTTGGAGGGAGATACACGATAAACGCCAACTGTCAATAAGACTCCAAGTAAGATAGCCAAGAGATAGTTACTAATTGAGCGAAGCCAAATCGAAAATTTAGTTGATGACATAGTATTATCGTATTCTTCTGGTTAATTGTGACCACTCCTACATCAAATCAAAGATTATGATGTAGGCTTCTCAAATTCACAAATGAGACTTGCTGTTCCTCAATATCCTGTATTGATTTACCACAGCCATTCAGCGGCAATCCAACCGCCATTAATGCACGATTCAAAATATTGATGCCACTATTCCAATCGCGGTCAATTTTTACTCCACAATCAGAACAATGATGAACTCTATCAGCTAGATTTTTCTCAACTCTTGCCCCACAGTTGAAGCACTCAATACTTGTTCCCCGTGGATTAACTTCCTCGACTAACAAACCGCGTTTGACCGCCACTGCTTGTAAAATCTCCAGAAACGACCCCCACCCTGCGTCATGTATTGATTTCGCTAATCTAGTCCGCGCAAGTCCCTTGATATTTAAATCTTCAAACCCAATCAGGTCATACTTACTACATAGCCAATGGGCGACTTGATAGTGAAATTCCTTGCGGCAACGGGTTAAATGAAGGTGCAATAGAGCTACTTTCTGTTTAGCTTTCTGCCAGTTTTTAGAACCCTTTACACGGCGTGACATTACCCGTTGGGCACTTGCTAACCTGTTAGTAGCCTTTCTGTAGAACTGCGGAATCCCAACGGCTTCACCATCTGATGTGGTCAGAAACTTCTCTAAGCCGACATCAATCCCAACCGCAGATTTAACCGATTCTACAGGAATACACTCAGGGACAGTATCATCCTTCATTGAGATGCAACAGTACCAGCCGTCCGCTTTTTTAACGATAGTGCATTGCTTGAGAGTGAAACCGGACGGTAGAGGTCGGTGCATCACCACAGATATTTCACCAATCCGACTCAGCTTAAGCACTCCATGTTTGATATGTGCCCCTGCTCTGGAATTGTTAACCCGTGGGAATATAAACGACCGCAATTGACCTTGTTTCTTAAACCGAGGTCGTCCTCCGCGTTTTCCGGTCGCATCTGGTTTTCTCCATCGTTCCCATGCAATGTTCAGCCGTTGTAAGTTGACTTGTTGAGTTTCGGCGTAAATCAGCTTGTACTCAGGGAATAGCTTTTTAGTTTCCTTTAGTGCAGATTGCTGGGTGTAATAGTTAACGGGTTCTGGGACTTCGCCAATCGCTTCCCTGACAATACTGCATCTATCAATAGGACAACGAGTCCTGTTGAGCCAATCAAGTCTTTGACCGAGAGCATAGTTCCAGTGACGACGCAACAATTCCAGCCATCTCTCCATGATGGCTATCTGTTCGTCACTAGGCTTGATTCGATAGCAGTAAGTTAACAGCATAATGTTATTGTACTACTCGCGTTCGCGCAGCGTGACCTGCATGTCAATCTGTTGAGAACCGTTAAACCCCGTCGGGCAATTCCCCTCCCGCGCTTATCACGTGATTATAACGGGAGACCCCTTGCCCGTTTAGTTGGCTTTGGCTAGTGGTTACTAGTCAGTGGTTGCTGACCCTTAGTGTTAACCCATAACTCAAGTTTACCTTCCCTGAGATTCCTCCCACCCAGAGCCAGGAGTGGGTTTCGAGGCAGATTTTAGGATTGTGGATTAGTTGCTACAAGCATCTAATCGCTCTTTTAAGAGTTATTCCTATGACGTTAATACTACCTGGGCTAGTTCCAGGTGGTGCGACCAAAGGGGGGTTTACTCACCCTTGGAGGCGCGCACCGAGAGTCAGAGAGGTGACCTCAAGGGATGATCAGCCCAAGAGCCTCGAACAAGTTAACCTAAGAATTATCGATAATGATAGACCGACAAAGTTCGTTAACCTTGGACTAATCAAACAGAAAAATCACAAGCGAGAGTTAGCCACCTAATTTATTGGGTGGACAGCGAACGCGCCCCGCGTGGCCTACGGCCAGCGCGCCGGGATTCCCATACGGCTATCGTGTTAAAATAGAATCGTGAGTAAGAACAAGGTTGGTCGCGTTTATATTTTGCTAGTACGGTGAGATTCCGGCCAGAAGGAGACGGGGTATATCCTACGACCATGGAACAGGCAAACAATGCAGCAAAAAGTAGTGATTTATTGCCCTGATTTGTTTGGTACAACCACTCCGAAAGCTATTGTGCAATTAAATTAAAAGTAAATCCACAGGTTAACTTCTCTGTTAATGCGTTCGCGTAGCGTGGCCATAGGCCAGGGAGGTAGGGCAGTTTTGAATCTGCCGCAACGGTATACTAGATTCACTTCTAGATCAGACCGTGAGCCTCGTGGAGCGCGGTTTTAACCCGCGCAACGACATCCGCTCAGAATCCCCGTCTTTTCAAAGCGGGGAGAGTTCAATAATAAAACCGCTATGATCGCGAAAGATAGGGATTATGCCCTGACCCAAGAGCTGAATCACAACCATAGTGAACATACTCATGGTCACGTTCATGATGAAGAATCTCTGAGGCGAATTATCAATCGCCTGTCTCGAATTGAGGGGCATATTCGAGGGATTAAAACTATGGTGCAAGAAAGTCGCCCCTGTCCTGATGTTTTGGTACAGATTGCTGCAGTTCGAGGGGCTTTGGATAAAGTGGCACGAATTATCCTTGATGAACATTTAAGCGAGTGTATCGGTCGAGCCGCTGAGCAGGGCAACATTGAGGTAGAAATTGAGGAGTTGAAGGCGGCTTTAGATCAATTTTTACGTTAGGGCTCAGAGGCTCTATGCTGCTCTACAAACTGACGTAGCCTCAGCAAACTTAAGGTTTGACCCCAATTCAATGGTAACAAAGACACCCCTTCTAGGCGAGATTGTACCCAACCATCTCCCCAATACCATTCATGATAACCATCAATTCCCTGACTCAAGAGCAGTCTTAAACAGTTGGACTGAACAAGCTCAACGTTGTGTTGTACTGCTACTGGCCCGATGGAAGAGGTAAAGGTCAATCCTAAATCTAGCTGTTCGGGTAACTTGGAAGATAAATTCTCCGGCCACAACCACTGGTTCAGTTGCGCGGTATAGAGCAGACTGTCCCGGATAACAGTTTGTGGTGCTTCGACTTCAATCCTCAGATGACTTTTTTGAAAGATTCCTAGCATTTTGGTATTTATCGTCCTTATTCGTAGGAAATATTTGTAAGCTTCCCCACGGGTGGAAGCCGGGGGCTTTCCCGGATCCCAGAGCGTGTTGGTTTCAGTAGCCCTAGCAGACTTAACGCGCCTAAACTCGTTATTGATTGAATTTAAGGGTTAAGCGCCGAACCTCCAGCCTGGCTTACTCTACAGATGCGAGGGATTGCTCGCATCTGTAGCTTCTACAACCGAGTCAATTCTCGGACAGCCCCAATACTTCGTTTTACGCATCACTCGCCGATACTAACCTACTGGCTTAGCCGTTTCTCCGAAGTTAAGAGTGCCTTAGCTCATTTCAGTTATATATATTCTACCAGAAAATACTGGCTATTCCGAAAGATTTCGACGCCAACCTCAAGGGTATTGAACCCTTGACCATTCGGTCACGCTGCGCGAACGGTTGGCTACGGGGGATTATCCCCCGAGCCCCCTATTTTTGGTGATTAGTGTGACTGAGCCGATCAACAACAGTTCAAATTAACAAGAACTGATCAAACCCTTGTTGCTACAGTAACTTGTTTCCCTACCAGGACGCTAATTCCAAAAGATTTTAAGCTCAGTGTTTAGTTGGGGTATGCTACCATTGGTAGTTGACATTTTTAAGGGTATTTAGGTAGTTTGGGTGTTTGGATGATAATCCCCTGTTTCGGCAGTTTTATTGTTTTGAATGAACCAATGGCATAAATCCCGTCTGTTGTTTTGATCCCTCGGCTAAAGGGAGAGGGCAAGCAAGTGGCTCGATACTTTCTCAATACTTTGTAAAATAAACATTAATTATATTAAGAAGTGTAAGAGTTTTCTATGGCTGACCAGTTAATTCGCGCCACAGCAGCTTCAGGGGGTATTCGCGCAGTTGGTGTGATTACTACACGCCTGACGGAAGAAGCTAGACAACGTCACCAACTCTCTTATGTGGCAACGGCTGCCCTAGGTCGTACCATGTCTTCAGGTCTTCTGCTGGCTTCTAGTATGAAACGAGCCGAGTCGAGGGTCAATATTCGGATTAACGGCAATGGTCCACTGGGTGGAATTATGGTGGATGCAGGATTAGATGGTAAAGTTCGAGGTTATGTAGACAACCCAGAGGTGGAACTGCCACCAAATAAGCAGGGCAAATTAGATGTGGGTGGTGCTGTTGGTAGGGATGGTTTCCTATACGTGGTTCGGGATGTGGGTTATGGCTATCCCTATTCGAGTACAGTAGAGTTGGTTTCTGGTGAAATAGGTGATGACATCGCTAACTATCTGCTAAATTCGGAACAAACTCCGTCAGCGCTGGTGGTTGGTGTATTTGTAGGTGCTCAAGGGGTCACTGCGGCTGGGGGTATTTTAATCCAAGTTATGCCTAAGGCAGCAACGGATGAGGCATTAGTTCAAACTTTGGAATCTCGCATTACTAAACTATCAGGTTTTACACCGCTACTCCAAGCTAACCAGACCTTACCAGAGATTTTTGAACAGTTGTTGGGGGATATGGAGCTAGAGATTTTTCCAGAAACCCAGATGCTGCATTTTAACTGTGGTTGCTCCTTTGACCGGATGTTGGGGGCTCTGAAAATGCTCGGAAAAGAGGAACTTCAGGATATGATTGAAAAAGACGGTGGCGCTGAGGCAACTTGTCATTTTTGCTCAGAGGTCTATCATGCCAATCCGGATCAACTTTCTCAATTGATAAAAGAATTGTAAATTGAGTAGCTACTGGACTTCCTACTGTAACTGGAAGATTAGAATCCTGACTTGTAAAGGATTGCAAGAAATATGGATCAGTATAAAAACTCAAGCAGAATTCTAAGAACACTACTATAAGATAGGGTGTAGACTCTATATGTGTAAGGTGGGTAAAATCTCAACAACTGAGGTTGCTGTAAACAACCTGCTGTCTTCCGGTGTAGGGAGTGTGGAAGTGAATTATGACCAGAAATAGAGAATTTCCAGACCGTTGGCCAACGTCAAATGGTTCAAGTTCAGGTAAGTTTAATGGATGGCAACCTAACCATAGCGAACCGGTCACTCAACCGAGCGTAAACTATCCTAACCTAGGAAACCCATCGACACAGCCCCCCCAGCAATCTGAAAAATTTGTTGGTCAACCAGTAGCTAACTCTGGATTAAATACAGCACAAACTACCCCGAGACAAGCTCCCTCAGGAAAAACTACTGGAGTAAAAAACCTATTGCCTCGCAGTTGGCAGTTTTGGTCAGCCTTAGTTGTGTTGCTTTTCGGTAGTGCTGGATTTGCTTCAGCAATGATGTTGTTAAGGTTGCCAGCTGTACCAAACTGCCGTGCTGTGTTTTGGCCAACGGCTTCAGCATCGATGCGCCTATCTTGTGCTCAGGTGGCAGCAAATAAGGAAACTGTGCCGCAGTTGCTAAAAGCGATCGCATTAGTGGATGCCCTGCCCGAAGATCACCCATTACGGCCACAAGTTAACCAACATATCGAAGAGTGGTCACAAGTAATCCTCGAGATTGGGGAAGCTAAATTTCAAGCTGGTCAGCTCAATGAAGCTCTTAAGATTGCTAAACGTATTCCTTCAAAATCTGTAGCTGGCGCGATAGTAGAAAAGCGGGTAAAACGTTGGCAGAAAATCTGGTCAAGGGCAGAGGGAGTTTATGATCAAGCAGAAAAACAGTTGAGGTTATCAAACTGGAACTTAGCATTTCGCGAAGCAGTACGATTGACCTATGTGGACAATGACTACTGGGCTACGGCGAAGTATAACCAGCTAACGGATAAGATTAAGATGGGACGGGAAGACTCGGCTAAGCTGGATAAAGCTTTTGAGCTGAGTAGAAGTGGCAATATAGAGAAGATTCTGAAAGCTATTGAAAAAGCTAAGGAAATCACAGAGCAAAGTTATGCTTACAAAGAAGCTCAGGATTTAATAAAAGACTCTGGCAACAAGCTGGTGGAGATAGCTCAGAATAAGCTAGAGCAAGGGAAGTGGTCTGAAGTTCTTGACATTGCCTATAAACTTCCCGAAACGATTAAAGTACCTGAACTCAAATCTGATTTAATTGACCTAGCTCATGCCCTATCTCGTGCTGAGTCCGGTACAACCTGGGATTTAGAAGAAGCGATCGCATCTGCCCAAAAGCTCGACTCAGAACGTCCCCTATATAAGAAAGGGCAGCAATTAATTAGCCGTTGGCAACGAGAAGTAGAAGATGTGGCGCGACTAGAGCGAGCCCGAACCTATGCTACCTCGGGTTTAGCCAATGACTTAAGACTGGCAGTGGCTGAAGTGGAACAGATCCCTCGTGGTAATCCCCGCTATCAGGAAGCACGAGACGAAATTCGAGATTGGACTCGTCAAATTCAACTGATCGAAGACAGGCCATTCCTGGATCGGGCAGCACAACTGGCAAGTTATGGCAGCATTGATTCTTTGCAAGCTGCTGTTCAAGAAGCCCGTAAAATTTCCCGAGGTCGTAGTCTTTACCAGGAAGCTCAAAGTAAAATTAATCAGTGGTCTAGAAGTATCCAGCAGCAAGAAGACCAACCTTATTTAGACCAAGCAGGCACTCTGGCAATCCGGGGTGATCTATATGCCGCCGTGGCAACTGCTGAACAAATTAAGTCAGGTCGGGCTCTGTACAATGAAGCCCAAAGCAAAGTCAGAAGCTGGAAGTTAGAACTAGAGGGTCAGCAGCGTTTACGGGAAGCTTACCAAATTGCTGAGGCTGGAACTCCACAAGCCCTAAGAAAAGCGATTCGAGTAGCTAGACAAGTGCCAACTTCAACCAAATCCCGTAGCGAGGCGAGAACAGTAGTCAATCGCTGGAGTTACAAAATCCTATCCATAGCCAGAAGTCGTTCTGCCTATAACCTGTCTGAATCCATTGCGATCGCAAACATAGTTCCGTCTGGTACTCGCCCTTACCAGGAAGCCCAACGGCAAATTCAATCATGGCGCAAGATTTTAGCTCCACCTCCCCCACCTCCTGTACCCGTAAGACGACCAAGACCAGTTCCGCCTGCATCTCCCCCACAAGTGGTGATCCCGAAACCAGCTCCCTCCCCACCATCAGTGGTAAAACCACCATCACCACCAGCCCGCTCCTACCCAATTGTGGTTCCACCACCGGAAGTTATCTCACCATCGGGTATTGTAAAACCACCAACTCAGCTAGAGCCGCCTAGGTTTAATCCCCCTGCTGGTAGGAAGATTGAGTTAATTGATACTGACTCTTAAGAGTTTCCGAGGGTAGTAGAACCGCCTAGGATCAAACCTGTGGAAATTGAAGATTAAAAATTCTTAATATTAAATGGAGTGAATTCCATTTAATATAGAATACTTTAACTTGTCATCAACCCTCAAGTCCCGTCTTGACCAGTTCATTCACGCTCCCCAAACTGAATTCACCCTCATTCTGCTAATTCTACTTTCGGTAGTTTTAGTGGTTCTTGAAACAAGTTTAGAGGGTGCAGGTTTCATATATGGACTGGTCTATTTAACCGAAGAGCTACTGACGGGCATATTTATCGTAGAACTAACGATCCGCTACCTAGTGGCAAGAAACAAACGTCGGTTCTTGCGTCACTACTGGCTGGATATTATTGCAGTGCTGCCTTTGTTACGGGCATTCCGCTTATTGCGAGTGTTACGGATGTTAAGGCTGCTCAGAGTCGGAATCTTGGTAAACCGTAACCTCAACCGTATCTCTTCCTCACTCGCTGCTAGTATTAGTGCTCAGATTGGAGTTTTTCTGATTATCGGCTTAATTACATTAGTCGGTGCTTTAGGGATTTATCTACTGGAGGGAGGACAGAATGAGTCATTTGCTTCCCTAAGAGACTCTTTATGGTGGAGTTTTTTTACCCTAATCTCAGGAGAACCCATTGGTGGTGAACCTCAGACTGATGCTGGACGTTTGATTACCCTAATGGTAGTCATTGGCGGGTTAACAATGTTTGCCGTCTTCACCGGTGTAGTGTCAGCAGTAATGGTGCAACGACTTAGAACAGTTATGGAGGTGAAATACTTGGAACTGGATGAACTGCGCAATCACATTGTTATCTGCGGCTGGAACCGAGGTGGTCACCTACTGATTGAGGAACTCCAGGCAGACTCTGACCTAAAGCACTATCCAATGGTGGTTGTGGCAGAGTTTACCGACACACCAGAGTCGGAACTCAAGGGAGTAAACCGTTCCCAAATATATTTCTATATTGGTGATTACACGACTATTGATGTACTCGAAAGTGTGGGGATCTATCATGCCTCACGGGCAATCCTCCTTGCTGATTCTACCCGTCCTCGAAGTGATCAAGACCGGGATGCACGAACAGTCCTAGCGGCCTTGACCATTGAAAAACTCCAACCGGAAATCTACACTTGTGCTCAACTCCTTGACCGGAAAAACAATGTCCAACTGCGAGTAGCTGGCGTTGAAGATGTCGTTGTTGTTGATGAATTAGCTAGTCACTTAATTGCTACCTCAGCTCGGAACTTAGGAGCTGTAGATGTGTTGGCAGAGTTGCTAACTGTGCAAGTGGGAAACCAATTCTACAAAATTGTATTACCACAGAAGTGGGTTAACATTTCGTTCTGGGAAGCTGCTCGGCGCTTGAAAGAGGAGTTTGATACAACGTTGATTGCAATAGAGCGCCATAGCAATGGAAATCGGGAAACCCTAATTAATCCCCCTAAAGATCAAACACTACTATCTGGCGATCACTTAGTTATTATTGCTCGTAGTCTACCGAAAATTGGGGTTCCAGTCCGGTGAAGTCTGAACTTTTTGGCAGGTCTTTTATAGTGCGTTCGCGTAGCGTAGCCCAAAGGGCTAATCGCATAAGCGCGGAAGCTGAGGCCGTAGGCCACGCTTTGCGTTCGCGTAGCGGAGGCCTTTGGCCACGCTAAAAGCGAACGGCTTTGCCGAAACGCTTCATCGCAAGTTCGGATTGCCCTTGAGTTTACCATTATTGCAACTTTTTAAACCCAGATTCCGCTTGTCTGTGTCTAGATAGCCTATCTGGGCAGTTACGATTTTTTAAAACTTACCTATATAGCAATCCTAAATCAATTGAGAGAATGTTTGTTCCCTCTTCCCTACTCCCTGCTCCCTGCTCCCTGTTCCCTGTTCCCTATTCCCTTTGCTATATGTATGAACAAGATTTTAACCGTTGGCGAGAAATCATCGTTGAACAAATAAAAACTAGAAATTTATCGGCAATTGATTGGGATAATTTGCTGCTTGAGTTAGAGGACATGGGAAAGGCTGAAAAGCGAGCATTCATTAGCAATTTAACCATCTTGATTGTCCATTTACTCAAAATAATGGTTCAAACTGACGCTTCTGATTCCATGAAAGGAAATTGGTATAGTTCAGTCACAGAACATCGGTTTCGTATCCAAAAAGATTTACAAGACAGTCCTTCATTTAAACGTTATTTAGAAGAAGCGATCGCTAAAGCTTATAAAGATGGTCGCAAGTTAGCTATAAAAGAAGGTAAAAAAGCCAGCTTTGGCATTCGTAAGCCCAACCCTGAAGACTATCCCAATCAATGTCCTTTTACAATTGAGCAGCTATTAGATGAAGACTTTTATGGAGATTAATTTAAAATGCGATCGCGTAGCGTAGCCCTTTGGGCTAATCGCTTCTCCAAAGACACCTACCCTTTTCCAATCCTTGAAGAACTGAGTGCGTTCGCTAAAAGCGGAAGCTGAGGCCGTAGGCCAGGCTTTGCGTTCGCGTAGCGGAGGCCTTTGGCCACGCTAAAAGCGAACGGCTTTGCCGAAACGCTTCATCGCACTACTGGGATTAAATTAAACAACTCGATAGCCCTTATATTCCCGAACTTCAGGAGCTTGAGGGCTACCGAACACCACACAAGGTACCCAGGTTTTAACCTCCCCTCACCCATCACAAAATATTCCCTGTCACAAAATCCTTAACCACTAACACCTGTAAATCAGAAACGCGCCGGAATTGGTCGTCATTCGTCAACAAAGCCTCACACCCGCTTCTTATCGCCGTTGCCACCTGAAACCCATCAGGAAGTTTCAAACCATATTTTGCTCGTAACTGTGCAGCCAAAAGTCTAATTTTTGTCTCAATTTCTACTATCCTAATTGACTTATGACGCAGGAGGAAATCAACAAAATCTCGCTGTAACTTCTGATCGTGATTCTTCAAAGGATTGACCAAACATTCAGCCAACGTCACCGGAGAAATTACTCCTTGTAAATCTCCCCCATCTAACTTATTGATTACCCCTTGTACTACATCGGCAAAAAGAGGGTGATTCTCTACATAATAAATCACTGGAGAAGTATCAATAAAAATAGTCTTAACTCCCTCTAACGCCTCATCTAAGCTCACTCTGCTGACCTCCAGATCCCCTTTCTGCCCATTGATCACGCTGCTGATTGACCCATTCTTGAGCATCTTGACCTTCTAACAAGTTTGGTGCAATCCCTCTAAACTCTCCCAGAGGCCGTTTACATTCTTGATATGAATTATCAGTAATATACTGCAGCAAATTTTCATAATCTGACTCATTATATTGAATTTTATCAGCATCTAATTCTTTCTGAAAACGCTGTTCTAAATAATTAAAAACTTCAAGTTGTTCTTTCTTATTCAATCTATCAATTTGTGTGAAAATATCTTTTAAATTGGTACGCATTTTACTTCCTAAACCCTTGATATCATCTTGATTAACCCTGAGGTCAAATGGTAAATTTTTAGCTGCATCAATTACTCCCAGTTTAAGCCCTAAATTCTAAGAGGTTGTCTGAGAAGTCTCATTTGCTACATCCAAGCCCCCGTTGGTCCCCCGAGCGAGCAATCCCTCGCTCGGGGGACTTTTAGAAGCAAATTGACTCTTGTTCCCCCCAAAGTTGGGGGGCTAGGGGGGCAAAATTCAGTATAAAAAAACTTGGGAGATATCCTCTAATAACTATGCTCAGTATGCTTTAGTAGCTCGTCCTTTTAGCTAAGGATGATTGCTCACATAGCTTTTTTAGTTTTTGACAGATACTTTGCCAATACCACACTAATCAGACAACAGTCACAAACTGAGTCTGACGATCATACCCGATTTCTGAAATGAATCGGAGCGGCGGGATTTGAACCCACGACCCCCACTACCCCAAAGTGGTGCGCTACCAAGCTGCGCTACGCCCCGGAAAACCTTATTTAATATACCACACTATTCGAGATCTGAACAACCAAACTAAAAAACTTTCAGAGACTTAGCTGCTGCTAGCAACCCTGGAACCGCTGTTGCCACCCAGCTCCCCTCACAACAGCGTCCCTGATTCAAAATCAAGCGTAGGGTATAAGCAGAAGGATAGCCCTCTACCTCCATCCACAGCCAATCGCTTTCTGCTTCACAAGTGATTTTCTCTTCATCCATCAACTCACTAGCCATCTCACTCATAGTCTGAGCTAATTGCAGCAACAACCGACAAAAGTCATTCAACTCTGACTCCGTTAGTTCAAATGCCCAGTCCTCACCACCCACTAGACCTTTATAGTTAGGAGCCTCAGGATCCCAACCAATACGCCAGCCTTCTCCATGTTTAACCAGACGTTCCATAAACCTGATTCTGCCCAATTAACCAGACGTCAATTAGGTTTGAGTAACTGAGCATCTCCTGGTTTAGGTAAAGATACTCCTCTTCTAGGATTGGAGGTTGTGGCCGGTGATGTAGGATTGGAGGTTGTTGCAGGTGATGGTTGTGTGCTCGACTCTGGTGCCACAGTTTCACTGCGATTGGGATTGAATATGTTGACCAAAACGCTTACTAATGCATCCCGTTCGGCACGAGTTAATTGTTCTATTGCTGCAATATCCCCTTCCATGGGATTTTCGGTTAAGGTATCCCCACTGGGATACTGGGATGCTTCTAGGTAATCGTATGCACCTAGATAGTCAGCCATGGTCAATTTCCAATCAAAACGGAAATTGGGCAACCGTTTTTTCTCATAGACGTGATACCGAATTAAGCGGTTAACCAGGGTATTATTGGCAGCTACTTCACCGCTTTCTTTACTAATGTATTGGTTCTGTTGTGGTAAATCCGGTAAACGCTTATATACTACCTTGCTAATCTCTGGGGGAATAAAAAACTGGGCGACAGCAGGCTGTGCTCCAAGGAGCTGGAAGACAGAGGGCGCTTGGTCGTGGGATTTCCACAGCAATAGTAAACCACTGGTCATAGTGGTAAGAGCTAAACCTAGCGCTAGTTTAATTCCTTTAGTCTTGTACATTGCTTAGAGACGGCTATGGAACATTCCTACACAACTTTGGGATAAAACTAGGTGAAAGAACTATTCTTGCCCCTGAAGCCCTGACGCCCTGACTAACTCACCACGGTAACTTAGTCCGCAATAATCTCTGGCTGTGTCAGTTCATCAGACATCTCAACAATTGCTCGCAGCACTGGCTTCATGGATGGCTCATCTAGACTTTCAAAATCTTCGAAGCGACGGCGCTTGGCACGGTTGGCCAGTTGTACAGTGATCCGATAACGATTAGAAGCTGCACTTACTAGCTGCTCCGTCCGTTGCAGAATGTCGATTGAATCAAAGTTATAGCTTTTGTGCAGCATAAGATTTATCAGGTATTGCTATTTCTGCTTAAAATCAGTATCGCCCCCTCTAGCCTAGCATACTTGACTTCTCAACTAGGGGTTACCCTTGATACAAGTCACAAAAGTTTTCTTGAGGTTAATAATATACCATCAAAAAGTGAAAGAATTTGTGAAGTTGGGGGATTTCTACTTACATTGCTTGGTATCTATGACAATAATAAGAAAGAACAGTCAATTTGTACTATCTATACCGAATCTACTAACTATACCGAAACTATATATCTAACCAAGGCTGGGAAGTTCTACCAAACTATCCCAGCCTACTTATGTGTAAATGGGGTCATCTGTAAATCGGATTATGTATAAATGCCATCTGTAATAGGACTTACGGAGTTTAGTTGGTTTTCACCCCTTAACCCTCCTTGCTCTGGGAGTTACTACTGACTAAAGTTTCCCAAGGCAAGAGACCTCTAGGGGGCAATGGGTAATTTTTGTGTAAATGGAGTCTTTACATGGTATCTCTAAATAGTATCCCTTGGATGCGATCGCATCGAAAGGCGACCTTAGGGGTGAGAGTACCTTGATTTACTCCTGTGGTACATTTACCTTTTACATATACAAAAGATCATACCATTGCTAAGCTATCTTGAGTGTGTCGAGTTGTTAACAATTATCTGACCAAATAAATCTTGTCTATGCAAACACTTGCCGCTCCTAGCTTTGAGTCATTCCATCAGCGCCAAATAACTCCCCTGAAGTTCGTTGTCCTCGGAGATAGTCTGATCTATGGATTTGGAGACCCAGAAGGTGGCGGCTGGGTAGAGCGACTGCGACGTCAGTGGATGTTACCCGATAGTCCTGGTCATGTACTCTACAATTTAGGAGTTCGGGGTGATGGGGTTACCCAAGTCCACAAGCGACTAGAGCATGAATTTCGCAGTCGTGGTGAACTCAGAAACCGTGTACCAGATGCCATTATTTTATCGGTGGGCGTTAACGATTCAGCCCGTAAGGCGCGTCCCGATGGCAAAAATTTTACTAATTTTGAGAGTTTCCAGGAAGAACTAGCCCATCTGCTCGAGCTAGCCCAGCAACTCTGTCCAGTGCTATTTGTGGGTATGGTACCAGTGGATGAAAGGAAAATGCCCTTTCTCGATTGTTTTTACTACAATCATGCTGACCAGTACTACTACAAAGAAGCAACTCGCCTTGCGTGTCTGAGGCGTCAAATTCCCTATCTAGACGTTTTTGATTTATGGACATCCCGTGGTTATGATTGGTGCTTCCAACACCTATCTCCAGATGGTCTCCATCCCAATGTGGCTGGTTATCAGCAATTATTACAAGACATCCTGCTCTGGAACCCCTTAGCTCAGCTTAACTCCTTAAGCCTAGGGACAGCCTAAACTATACCGTGTGGAGATACCAGTTACAGGATTGACCCCCGTAGCACGCTCACACATCAGTTTAGCCTGATAGCGGTCAATCTCGGCACCAGTAAAATCAGCACCAGTTATCTCGGCATCGTAAAACCTGGTGCTAATCATCATTGCCTTGGTCAAAATAGCATTGGTCAAATTAGCTTGGTCTAAAATTACCCGATCTGCCCAAGAATTGGTCAGATTTGCACCTTCGAGATTCGCTTTCAATAAATTTCCCTTGGTGAAGATAGATTTACTCAGGTCAGCACCTTGGAAGTTTGTGCCTCGCATTTCAGCCCCTGCAAATACGCCACCAACTAAATTCTTATGGGAAAAGTTACGATAACTCAAATCTGTAAGAGAATAATTTACTGTATTCTCCTGAGCATAGGCAGGAGTAGCCGATAAAAGCACCCATAGCCAAGCCATAACCAGAACTAAAAATAGTCCCAATAAGCGTCGCCAAATAACCCTAATCACTTGTGAACCTGACTCCTTAAAACTTAAAGCCTAAAACTCCCTCTCTAACCAATCTTCACCGACTCGAATCGTCAGCTCAGATTTGAGATGACCAGTAGAGGATGCTTCTACTCTACCTAGTCCCAGGACTTTTTTGACAATATCTGCTGTTTTTATGTCCCCTTGCTGAACAATAATCTCAGTCTGGGACAAGCGGTCAGGCCAATCTGAGACATAATAGACATTGTAGAAGTCATTTCTGGCTAAATACCGGGCAACACGGCGACCAAGTTCTGGGTCATCGGTAGCATTTTGAACCGCAATTCTGACCCGATGGGGTGAACGGCGGCGCCTTAATGAACTCTTGTATTTGGGCTCTTGTTCGAAATAGTCACTCATCACTCGGTCTCGCCCTCGTGAATTCATCAGCCAGTAACTGGCAATGTATTCATCAGCGTTGCTGAATCGACCGGGCAAGAGTACCATTCTGATATTATCTTTACCAACCTCTAGACCAAAACCAACCAGTGCCAAGATTTCCTCTAAGCTGAGATTGGTATCAATATACTGCTGCATCACTCGCAGGATTTTTGGTAAACGAGGCACTACACTGGGAGTAACTAAACGCTGGCGCAGTGCCTTGAGTAAGATCTGCTGCCGCTGTATCCGAGCAATATCACCATTGTCTTTTCGGTATCGAGCAAATTGTTCCGCTTGGTCTCCATTCAAGGTTTGCCACCCTGGTTCTAAATCAATTTCCAGTTTCTGAGTGAGATCTACATATTCCATCTTCTCAGGCACAAAGACTTCCAGGCCACCGACCAAGTCCACAAGTTCCCGAAATGCATCAGTGGTAATGCGCACATACCTATCAATGGGTACATCATTTAAGGTACGGCTAACCACTTCTGCGGTTAAAGTAGATCCACCTTTGACATTGGCATCGTTAATTTTAATTATCCCAACACCCGGAATTTCTATTCTGGTATCCCGTGGAATTGAAAGCATATTCACGGAGTGGTCTTTGGGGTCTAAGCGCAACAGCAACAGGGTATCACTGCGACCACCAAAAACCTCTGGGGAACCTGGCAACGCATCTGGGACTCGGTCTATACCCATCACCAGGATATTGACTGGTCGTGACAGGTTGTAGGGAAAATTTCTACGAGAAGATTTGTGCTCAGAAGCAGCTGGTTGATTCTGGGGGATTTTAGCCTTTTCGGGTTGAGAATGGGATTTAATCAGGGGCGACAATGGGGTAACTAGGGCTAAGGTCGCTCCCAAAGCCGCAGAAATAACTGCTGTCAGAACAAAAGCGCTACTCCAAAATACCCAACGCAAATAGGGGGCAAGGGTTAATCTTAATCCAGAGACAGAAGCGTCTAGGTCTGTAGTCAGGTCAAGCTGAGAGTAAGAGACTCCTGTATCACCCTCTTGGGGTGATGGTTGGGGTGTTGAAGCTGAGGCATTATTAATCACACCTGTATCCAAATTTACCTATGAATTGTGATGACTGTTAAAGGATTCAAGTTCCAAGCCTATAGTTGGCTATCCAATTAAACTGTAGCCTTTGGCTACAGTTTAAGATATTGTTGTTGGCCTATTAGTCAATAAGTCTAGAAGTCAAAGCCAATAAACCATTTTGCCTACCTTCAAAGTGGCTTAATTGAAAAAAGCGCTTTGGCTACCCACGGCTAAAGCTCCTGGTGAAAGCGCTTTGAGGAACATCTAAGAGTGATTAGTCCTTTGTGATCAATGCACAACACGAATACCTGAATAGGGATGAAGGAATTGGTGGACAAATGACTAATTTTAGGACTAATGTAACGACTAATGTAATGGCTAAACAAGTACTTTAACCATTTTTCATAATCTACAGCCTATACCAGCTGAATCAGGGAAAGTGAGGTTAGTATGTAGCAGAAAACTACAGTTAAGCCTACATCATGGATAACTCTCTCATCCCTGTGATTCTTGCTGGTGGCAAAGGTGAACGGTTTTGGCCGTTGAGCCGTAAGCACCGACCCAAGCAGTTTTTATGTTTGGATGGTAGTGGCAAGAGTCTTTTGCAGGCAACGGCTGACCGATTGAGTAAGCTGACGGTCGGGCCAGAACAGTTGTGGGTGATTACTTCTGCTATGTTAGCTGAGGGGGTCACTCAACAACTACCATCATTACCCCAGAAGCATCTATTAGCGGAACCGGAAGGACGGGATACAGCACCAGCAGTGGCTTGGGCAACTCTAGAAATTGCCAAGGCTTACGGAGAAGATGCGGTAGTGGGCTTTTTCCCTGCTGACCACTGGATTGAAGATGAGCAAGGGTTTCAGCAAACTATCAAGGCGGCTGCTCAATTGGCTGCCGCTGAGTCATCGATTGTGACCTTAGGCATCACGCCCCAATACCCTTCCACGGGCTACGGTTACATTGAGCAAGGTGAGAAGACTGGCACGTTTGAGGGATTGCCAGTGTATCAGGTCAGTCGGTTCACCGAAAAGCCAAACCAGGAGACCGCTGAGGAATTTTTGTCTACTGGTCGATTCAGCTGGAACAGTGGGATGTTCATTTTCCGGGCTGGGGTAGTTTTAGATGAATTGCGCACCTATGCACCAGAAATTATTGCCCCTTTAGAAGAAAAAGGTGTGGCGGCTTATGCTGAGCTAGAGAAGAAAAGTATTGACTACGCTTTGATGGAAAAAACACAGCTAGCTTATGTTTTACCAGCTTCCTTTGGTTGGGATGATTTGGGAGATTGGAATGCTTTAGAACGCCTGCATAATGGCGATGCTAAAAATGTGGCAATGGCTAATCATGTGGAACTGGATACTCAAGGAGCAATTGTCTACTCCAGTAGTGACGATGAGGTGATTGTTACTATTGGTTTAGACGATGTGCTGGTGGTACGCGATCGCAATGCTACGTTAATTGCCAAAAAAGACCGTACCCAGGACATAAAACAAGCGATAAAAATTCTCAAAGATAATTCACTTTTACAAGATTTTTTGTGATTAAGCGCTTGTAATAATTCCTTGGTTTAGCCACATTATAATTACGATTAACCTCAGAGTGATTCAGAATATATAGTTCAGAGTTTTATCATTATTTATGAGTCAGTGGTGCTCTTAATTTCCTGACTAATTTATCTAATCTGAACTAGAAAAAACTATAAATTAAAAATATACAAAGTTAGGCGATCATCAATGAAGTGTATAAACAGCGGAACAGGGAACAGGGAACAGGGAACAGGGAACAGGGAACAGGGAACAGGGAACAGGGAACAGGGAACAGGGAACAGGGAACAGGGAACAGGGAACAGGGAACAGGGAACAGGGAACAGGGAACCGAAAAAGTATGGATTTTTAGGAAATAGTTAACAGCTCCTATTAATACCTAACAAACTATAACCAATAATCATATCTTCTTGTAAAGAAGATCAACGTAATCAATAAAATTAAGTATTTAAAAATCATTTTTTTGATGTTTTTTTTTGCGGCATAGTTTAATAAATTTTATGTCTGCTTATTTTAAATTAGGTGTTTTGAAGAGCGGAAGGTATCTGGCTAGATTACTAACGCCTTTTTTATTTAAAAAAGGTTATCCCACTGTCAATCCTTAGCCATACACCTTAGTCATACAGAGTTTTGTTTATTTGTTAATGATTAATAGAAAGGATTCATAGATAGTAAGCAAGAGAAGGCGATGCTCGGTAAGATCCGCTACGGTATGAAGCGTTTCGGCAAAGCCGTTCGCTTTTAGCGTGGCCAAAGGCCTCAGCTTCCGCGCTTATGCGAACGCAAAAACCTTGGAACACAACTAACCCTGAACATAAAGTAATCTTGACAAAAACAGAAATAATGCTTTGATAGTGTGGCAGGCTGGAAAACCTCTACGGCTGTTCAACCCCACCCCAATTTAACCTAAGGTTAAAAAACAATAGTTTTACCATAATTGAGCCAAATTACTGATACTATAGCATCGGCTCAGTAATAAAAATTAACCGATTAACCCGATATGTGGATTGACAAAAAATTGCTCGATTTCCATCCCTCCATCCTGCCATTTCCCTATCTTCCCATCCCTACTCAACCCAGTTTGACGATCACAGCAAGCAGTTAGCTAATATGCATTGAAATTCCCAATCGCGACCCTTATGCAAAAGCAGAGCATCTCCCAGTATCCCCATCTCCCCATCTCCCCATCTCCCCATTTCCCCATCTCCCCATCTCCCCACACTTCCCACCCTCCCCATCTGCCCCTATTCACAATTTCAATGTGTGAGATAGGGGTTATGCGATGAAGCTTTGCTTCCGCTAAAAGCGATGAAGCTTTGCTTCCGCTAAAAGCGAACGCATCTAGTCACTTTTCTCCCTGCAACAGAAAATTGCCAATATGAGGATACTGTGAAGCCATTGCCCACTATAATAAAGTCTTGTTAAAGAGCAACTCCTATAAAAAATGGCAATTTGAGGCTCAATCCTGATTTAGATATGCAAACCGGGAATATTCCTTTGCTAAACCCAATAGCAAGCCATTATCCTGCCATTGGTTGCTAAATTGAGCAAGAGAAGTAGTTCTGCTAAGACTAAAATCAACTGTAAAATCTATGCCAACTTTTCGTTATATATTAGCTGTAGGTGTGGGGACGGCAATTGCCTTGAGCGGCATGGAATCCGGAGCCTCAGAAGATTTACCATCACTTACTAAGCCGACTAATAACTCAGTAGCTTCACCTAACCAAGAATCCTTAACAGAAGCAGCCCCAAACCCAGAGGGAGGGGAGCTAGTGCTAGAAGTCATCAATAACACTACCCCAGCTCCCAAGCAACCAGAGCAGCAGGAGTCTATTTCCTCTGTAGATTCCTCACCTTCAGAAGCAGAATTAGTCCAAGAAATTATTGATCAAACCATCCTGCCTACTGATCAGGCAAACCAAGAGGAGTCGATTCCTGCTGTGACTGAGCTGGCAGCGCCATTCGCCGAAGGCGACGCTTCGCGAACGGAATCCGTAGAGGTTGGTGAGGTAAGGGTGGTTGAATCTGCCACAGAGGAAAACCCTGAGTTAATGTCACAAACCTCTGGAAGCTCACCAACCCCTGGAACCTCAGCGCCAGAGTTTCTTGATCCTGACCCCAATCCGTTATCATTTCCCACCCAAAGCCAGGAAGTGCAGATAGATGTCACACAGCCAATTACCCTGCAACAAACCATAGAACTGGCAAAGCGTAATAATCAGGAATTACAGCAAGCACAACTGACCTTGGAACGTAATCAGTTCGTTCTCCAAGAAGCCTTAACCGCTTGGTATCCCAATTTGACAACAACTGCAGGAATTAACTATTCACAGAGTGCAGCAGGAGAGGCAGGTGCTCAGAATGCTCGTGCACGTGAAGTTGAACAGGCTGCACCACCAGAATTTCGTACTCCAGATCCTGTACCGACAGCAGGTTTTACTGCAGCCCTAAGGCTAGATTATAACCTATACACTGGTGGGCAACGACCAGCACAAGTCCGGCTAGCTGAGGAACAGCTAAACTTGCAGCAGCTAGAGGTAGAACGCCTCTCTGAAGAGATCCGACTTCAGGTCACCCTTGCCTATTACAATTTACAAGAAGCTGATGCTCGTGTTGAGATTTCCCAAGCGGCAGTCACCGAATCCGCTCAGATTCTACGGGATACCGAGTTACTGGAACAAGCTGGCTTAGGAACCCGATTTGAGGTCTTGCAACAGCAGGTTGAGCTAGCCAATGACTCTCAAGGGTTGACCAATGCTCTGAGTGACCAACGTATTGCCCGACGTCAGCTGGCGGAGTTATTAAACTTATCTCAATCCGCAGAAATTACTGCAGCCGATCCCATCGAAATTGCTGGAAGTTGGGATTTATCTCTAGAACAGAGCCTGATCCTCTCTTATAAAAACCGATCTGAGTTAGAACAGCAACTGGTACAACGAAAGATCAACAAGGAACAGCGAACCATTGCTCTGGCTGCAGTCAGGCCCCAGTTGAGTGTATTTGGTCAAATCGACCTAGCTGATAACTTAGATGATGTTGTGGGTTTTGGTGATGGTTACTCCGTAGGGGCAACATTCCAGTGGAATTTTTTCGATGGCGGAGCAGCGGTTGCCAGAGCAAAGCAGGAAGATATTGATGTTGCTTTAGCTGAAAGCAGTTTTGCTAACCAACGGGATCAAATACGCTTTGAAATCGAACAAGCTTATTCTCAATTAAACTCCAATGAAGAGAGTATTGAAACAGCATCCTTTGCCCTAGAAGTAGCAGAAGAGAGTCTCCGGCTAGCTCGATTACGATTTCAGGCAGGGGTTGGTACCCAAACCGACGTAATTAACCAGCAAACCGCCCTTACCCGGGCTAGGATTAACCAACTTACTGCAATTCTAGGCTATAACCGTGCTCTGGCCAACCTGCAACGGGCAGTGAGTAATTTACCAGACAGTAAAGTTACTGATATTCCGTAGTATTCCATCAAAATTGAATTAAGGGGTAGACTAGACTTGTCCCAACTAGGCACTAGGTATTAGACCCTAAGTATTAGATCTTAGGTATTAGGCACTAGGTATTAGACACTAGGTATTAGGCACTAGGTATTAGACCCTAGGTATTAGACGTTAAGGACTAATCTCTAATATCTAATAGAATTAACCTTGCCCTAACTCGCAAAACTAAATTGACAGAATACCTGCTCTGGTTTAGAGTTAATGGTTTATGGCCAACTTAGCCATGAACCATTGACCAGGGATGCTTATTTTTTAACATTCCTTAATAAAATAGAAATACTATCAGAAAATAAGATCAGACTTGGGACAAATCATGGCTAATATCAAATTTGTCAAGGAAGACCAAGAAGTCATTGCTGCCAATGGAGCGAACTTACGAGAGAAAATGCTGCAAAATCGCATAGATCTCTACACGTTTCGGGGCAAGCTGGTGAACTGTGGCGGTTATGGTCAATGTGGTACCTGTATTGTGGAAATTGTGGCAGGCATAGAAAATCTATCCCCTAGAACTGAGGTAGAAAATCGGAAACTAAAGAAAAAGCCAGATACTTACCGATTAGCCTGTCAAGTCTTGGTGAATGGACCGGTGAGTGTTAAAACTAAACCAACCCTGAAGAGCAAATCCCCATCTGGTGCCATCTAACAACCATAGCAAGAGATTTTAAGGGCTAGCTGGCGAGGGATTGTAACCTGAATTCCCCCTCCTTGTATAGATGCTTACATAGGGTTTATAGCATTTATCAATCGTCCTGGGTTTGTTTCCGTAGCGTGCTCCAAAGTCTAGGGAGTAGGGAGTAGGGAGTAGGGAATAAAGCTAAGACAATGGAATGTATCTCACCAGGATTTTCAACCCGCTTATCTACCATGAGCCGGATTTCCTCTTGCCAGGCTTATATTTCAATCTTCTATTTCGATTCGCCGAAGGCGACGCTTCGCGAACAGCCATGTTAATGGTATCCTATAGGGCGTGGGTTAAAAACGATTTAGAGGAACTAATAATCATGCAAGTTAACGATCTAGGGTTTGTTGCCAGCATTTTGTTTGTGCTGGTGCCTGCGGTTTTCCTGCTAATTCTTTATATCCAAACCGCGAGCCGTGAAGGCTCAGGAAACTAGTTAGCTTCATCCGCCAGAAGCCCCACTTCCGAATCGTTCGAGCCGCACGGCGACCTAGGAGCAAGATCGGCGTGGGATGAATGGCGGAGGCGGAACTTTGATACTTTGCTATCGTCTATAATCGTCTATAATGGAAGTAGTAGGGAAATAAATTAAGAGCTAACCGCCACCTACTAATTAAAAAAAAAGAACCTTTTGTATTGTAAGGCGTGCGGAGGGGCATCCCGTGTCGTTAATAAAGCTTGCCGAACGCGCCCCGCGTGGCCTACGGCCTTGTATCCTAACCGTTGGGTGGAGTTGGCAAGAAGCCTACACTGAAATCCTTCGCGTAGCGTCTGGCACTGCCAGTAACAGTCAGTGTAGGAGTATGTCACCTAAAGGTCAGCGTGGGATTCTTACCAGGATGAAAGTCCAAGGGGGGTTTTGTCTAACGTTGTCTAACGTTGTCTAATTAATTTCAATTAAATAACGGTGAAGTTGACTTATCACGCCACTAAAGTAGGCGGGATAAGTCAGCTATTGTTACTCGATTTATGACTCTCCCTCCCACCACTAAAGTATGTGAAATCTCAAGTAGGTGGAAGTTTAAATAATTAGTCATTAACCCTTTGTCATTAAGCCTTGATCATGAACCCTTTTTAAGCAAGTTGTAACCAAAAAGAGGTTTACTAGCAATACTAATGACTAATGACTAATGACTAATGGCTAATGGCTAATGGCTAATAACTGACTGCTTCTTACTGCTTCAAGTAGTTGTGCGTGATAACAACACTGGGCAATTGGCTTTGACTCTGACGTAGTCTGATAAAGAATTCCCCAGTAATCGATCTAAATCTACTAAACTCTTGGCGATAGAAGGGCGACGGTCAGGAGAACCTAGAATCAGCAAGTCGATGTTCTTGTCCTCTGCTAACTCGCAGATTCCTGGTCCGGCCTTACCGCCACTTAGAACACAACGGTAAGAAACACCTAGCCTTTTGGCTTTTGCTGCTGCGTCTGCCAGAACTGGGTCTGCTTCTGCATTGGTCATCAGTTGGTCAGGTTTGGCTTCGGGGATGACACGAGCTAGATATAGTTGAGCATTCTTCATATCTCGCACTAGGGATAGAGCCAACTCGAAGGAATTTTGAGCAGCATCAGATTTATCCATTGCGACCATAACCCGTCTGATTTGTTTGACGTAGACATCGTCTTTGACCAACAACATTGGGCGGGAGGACAATTGGAACACATATTGGCTAACGGAGTTTTCCAAAATTGCTTCTAGGCGAGTTAGTCCTCTCGAACCCATAATAATCAGGTCGGTTTCTTCTTCGTCTGCCACTTGGGTAACGATATTTTTAGGGTCTCCTTGTTTCAGTCTGGGAGTGATTTTGCTGGGGTCAACCTTTAACGACTTGACCGCATCTGCTAAAATTTTACCCCCCTCTTCTAACTTAGCTGACATGGCTTCAGCTGTGACTTGAGGAGGCACTACATGTAGGACTGTGACCGATGCCTGTTGTATGGCAGGAATTTCGGCCAACATGTTGAACATTTCTTCACACAGTCCCCGACCAGCTACAGATATTAAAATTTTTCTTATCATGGAGTTACTAAATTATGATTGGTTACTGACCATTGAGTTGCAAAATTGAGTTGTAAAATGGACTTGCAAAATTGACTTGCAAAATCTAACAATTAACCATTAAAAATATTTGGTAAATTGTCTGGCACTTACTTCAAACTCAACTCAATGGTATTAAGCTGTGATACATCTAATTGGCACAGCCCGAATCATGATTTTCTGTTAATTGTTAACCACCAAAAGTTAACAAACAGAAATCAGTTTTAGATATGCCAGTTCAATACCCAGCAACCCGTGACTTCAGATAGTTGTCCGGTAGGAATTGAGGGTTAGACTTTCCCTGGTATATACTGACCAGGATACTGATAATTAGGCTAAAAAATTTTGAAAATTTATTAACGGCGCTCACAAGACAGCACTACTTGATGAGTCAGGACTCTCACGCCTAGCTTCAGTATTAGCTTCAGATCTATTAAGCTAGGTAAGTAGCTTCGAGACCCGAAAGTCGTCACAGGTCTTAGGGCACCAGGGTGTATAGCGCGTTGTCTTCGTGATACGTAACCCACCGGAACCATGGTGAAAATCAGCGATAAGCCGTCCGAAGCCCGGTGGGGAGGAGTAAACCTAGTCTTCGTCTTCTTCTTCCTTTGTTGGATAAACAAAGCTAGAACGCCCACTCAGCACTGCTTTACCGAGAGAGAGGGCTTTTTGTGCCTCCAGATGCGCTTTGCGCTTCCAGTTAGCTTTACGTTTATCCCGTTTGGATTTTGAGGTTTTCTTCTTAGGAACAGCCATAAGTGTAAATTATTTAAATTGTTATACAGCTTTTCTATCTTATCAGAGTGGGAGAGTTTGAGAGGGAAAAGAATACCCCGTCCTCTTAGGTCTTGAAGTTACCGTAGCGATGCAGCGCAGACCTGGGGGGGGGTTCCCCCACTCGCGCTTTGCATCAAGAGAAGAATAGGGTCGCCTTAATAATAAAGTTTTAACCCCTTTTCTCATAGCCAACCAACCATAAAGGCCACCCTATTCTAAGGTCTCGTCTGAGAGGATGAATTTTTCTTCTCAAATAGTGTTAATATAAAAAGTAAGGGTCTCAAAAACTGGGTATTGACCCTACTCAGCTACCTCCGGTGCAGGGGAAAGTTACGCCCATGGAGATAACAGCCAATTAGGTTGTGCCTGGGAATCCCCATTCCTCTTAGGATGGGGAAGTTCAATTCATTGTCTTGTATCTCGGTCTTCTATCTGGTTGTTGGCTGGCGGTGGCTCAGGATCCTGGTTGTTGGCTGGCGGTGGCTGAGGACTTGGGGAAGCTGGTTCCAGTGACTGTGGCTGACTTTGAGGGGAAAAATCAGGTTCCTCAACTCGCAGTAGAAACTGGGTATTGGGAAAGTAAGTTGCCCAATACTTGGCATCCGGTCGTCTTTGCCAGGATGGACGGCTGACTTCTAACAACAAGACAGGGGCAATTTCTCCTTGATTTTGCCCTAGAATACTAATGGCTACCTTTGTAGTCAATATATCACTATCGAAGCTCCGTTGAGCTGCTGCTCTAGCAACTACTTCAGCACGGCGCATAAAGCCTTGGTAAGTTTCCTCAGGCTCACGATTCAGGGTAACATTAATACGGGCTGTCTTGGCTTCGGCGCTTTGGGGAACAATGGCAACTGTGGTCAACCAACTAACCCCTACTAAGCCGGGTAACACCAATAGCCGGATTACTTTGGACAACATAGTATTTTATCCTCTGATTAGGCTGAAAAAAGGTCAATTCTTATCATGAAGGAAAATCTTTACATCCACTAGATTGACTGAAACTACTTCAAGAGCCTTTAGAGGTGGACTAGGTTCGATAGTGTTATAATTAATGAATTAATAAAGTTAAGCCGTTAGGTTAAGCTAAACAGGGTTAAATTAGAATTTGCCTGTAAGGGGAAGCTACAGCAATAGTAATAAATTTAGGCACACCTAAAATTAGGTATAAAATTTACGAGTTTCAGCCGCTAGGGTATGGGGTAAATGGCAAATTACGCTGGTATAGCAATTGGCATCAACCACTATCAGTTCTTACAACCTCTAAACTATGGTCAAGCAGATGCTCAAAGACTACAAGGTTTTTTTGTAGACCAAGCTCATCTGCAACCCAGTGAGTTTCTTTTATTAACTGATACTTCACCACCGATTGATGATTTTTTAACCTACCCTAACCGAGAAAATATTTTAAGATGTCTCGACAGGATTCGCCAGAGTCCAGCTTCCCCAGAAAGTTGGCGTTGGTTCTTGTTCAGTGGCTGCGGGGTCAGTTGGGATAAAGTTGACTACCTCATGCCCATTGATGGCAACTCAGATGACATTCCAGGAACAGGTATACCAATAGAATGCCTGTTTTCCTCTATCAAAACTATGGGGAGCAATAAAATCCTGGTATTGTTAGACATAAACCGATCACCGGGAATGCCATCTGGTGAACCGGTTGGTGCTGAAACAGTGGAATTAGCCTACCAAATGGGTATTTCCCTGATACTTTCTAGTCAACTCAACCAGTTTTCTCACGAAGCTTCGGCTCTAGGGAATGGCTTATTCACCTCAGCACTTCTAGAAGCACTGCGTTACTATCATACTGACATTACCCTTGAGAATCTTGAAGAGTATCTCAGGGAGCGCCTACCGGAGTTGAGCCAACACCATTGGCGACCAGTTCAGATTCCTCTGACGGTGATGCCTTTACAGGAGTATCGACAACAACAAATTTGGCCTGAAGGGGCAAGCTCACCACCAGAAAATCAATGGGCTGACCCGATCACTGACTCAGAAGCTACCAAGGTAGTTCTTTCCGAAGATGGGAATAATCTTGAGGTGCGACCCAAGGCCGGGTTCCCCGGCCTTGGAGGCGCGCACCTTGAGAGTGAATTTACGAAAAAACCTTTATCGGTGGTAAAGCAAAACCCGAATAGCTCTTTACCCACTAACACTGACAGCTCAAACCAAACGTTATCTGACTCAGTAGCTTTAGTTTCTTATTCAAACAGCCAGCCTCAAACTGATATAGAAGAGTTATCGTCATGGCGAGAATGGTTGTTTTGGGGTAGTGGTATAGCTTTGTTGTTAGGACTAGTGAGCTTAACTGTTGTCCGTAACCAGGAAGGCTTGATTAGCCAGCAGGTGATTAAAGAAACAGAGACTACCAGATTAACTACCAAATTACCAGAGACTACTAAGGTCAGGAATTCCCCAGTAACATTGCCTACAGCGTCAAAATCCCAGGGAACTCCAGCTCCCTTGCCAAATTCCAAGAGTAAACCCCTGGAAACTAAACCACAGAAATCCCTGGAACCGAGTCTGATCAAGGCGAATCAAGCAGCTTTGGACCAGGCAAGACAATTAGTTGAACCCAAACAGGCATCTGTGTATAGCGATGCGATCGCAATTGCCCGTCAGGTAAAACCTGGGGATCCTCTTTATGAGCAGACACAAAAATATATCACTCGTTGGAGTCAGTCAATTTTGGCTCTAGCCACGAAACGGGCAAAAAAAAGTGATTTTGAAGGAGCGATCGCAGCTGCCCAGCTAGTTCCTGAAGATAACCCTTCTGTTTATGCTTTGGCTAACGATGCCATTAAACAGTGGCAGATTCTCGCCCAACAGAAGTCTCAGAATCAACAGACTATCCAAACAGCCATCAAACAAGTCCAACGTAATCAAGCGTCTAGTTATAATCGTGCGATCGCAACCCTGCGTAAGATTCCACCGGGTCAACCGAAGTATGCCACAGCACAAGCGTTAATTGCTCAAGCTAGCGATAAGATTTATGGGATTGCTAAGTCCCGTGCCTCGCGAGGCAAGTTTCTCTCCGCAATTAACACAGCAAAATTAGTCCCAAAAGATACCCCTTACTATGGGGCTGCCCAAGAAGCGATTGCTAGATGGGAGCAAGGTAGACCTTGATAGCCATTTGGGTTGAAGGTTACAGGTTGAAGGTTACAGGTTGAAGGTTACAGGTTGAAGGTTACAGGTTGAAGGTTACAGGTTGAAGGTTACAGGTTGAAGGTTACAGGTTGAAGGTTACAGGTTGAAGGTTACAGGTTGCCAATTATACATCGGGCTTTCAGTTCTTAAGCCTCTAATCTTCAACCTACCCTACACCGGACCCCTAGGGAGAACAACCATCTAACCTTCAACCAACTAACCTTCAACCAACTAACCTTCAACCAACTAACCTTCAACCATCTAACCTTCAACCATCTAACCTTCAACCAACTAACCTTCAACCATCTAACCTTCAACCATCTAACCTTCAACCATCTAACCTTCAACCATCTAACCTTCAACCATCTAACCTTCAACCTTCAACCTTCAACCTTCAACCTTGGCCTATTGGCCACGCGTGCGCGTTCAACCTTCAACCAACGAACCTTATAACTGTCAAAGGTTACTCTATGGTATAATCTCAAATAACTAAGCCAGAGCGGAGGGCACGGACAGCTGCTTGGGTACGGTCATCCGCACAGAGTTTATTCAAGATATTTCGGACATGAGTTTTGACAGTTCCCACAGTGATATATAACCTTTCTGCAATCACAGCATTGCTGCAACCTTCTACAATCAACTGCAAAACCTCTAATTCCCTTTCCGTTAAAGGATAAGCTTCAATCATTTGATTGTATTCATTGGGAGCAGCATGGATAGCGATCGTTTCACTAGCGTCAGCAGGCTGAGTATGTTTACTTGGTTTGATCTGCTCAAGTACAATCCTGGCAATGGCTGGATCAATCCAAGCATTACCTTCATAGGTCACTTTCAGAGCTTCTACCAATTGATCAAAAGTTATATTTTTCATGCAGTAAGAGTCAGCTCCAGCAGCGAAAGCTGCTAGTACAGCTTCTTGATCATCCTGCAAGGTCAGGACCATAATCTTGGTGGGGAAATCATCCTGTTTAGAATCATCCTGTTTAGCTTGAAACTCTTTGAATTTTCTAGTTAATTCAGTTCCATCCATGTCAGGAAGACCAATATCGACAATTCCGATATCTGGTCTAGATTCCGCGAGTAACTTTAGTCCTTCAGTAGCATTGGCTGCTTCGCCCACCAATTCAATTTCACCGTTTTGTTGGAGGGCTGTTCGCAGACCCATCCGAGTCAGATCATGGTCTTCAATGAGAGCCACACGAATTTTACCCATCATTAACGTCTAGGGGGGTGAGATTTATAGTTTATTGATTTTTAGAGTAACTTTGTAAAGTTTTGGTAAAAATCCTCATTATCTCCACCTATTGGTAGTTGTAGATATTTATGAGTTTGGGATAGAGTTTCCAAAAGAGCATCTCTTGGCAACGATCACTTAAAGTTAGCTGGAATGAAAGCATTTGTCAAAAACTATTACGGTATCAGATATAAAGTTCTTGAGAAGTTACAGGAGGTGCGACCCGTGGCGAATTTAATTCGCCAAGTAAGAGCGCACCTATGGGTAGTTACTTATTATAATCTTTACACTTTATGAGTATAAGGGGTTAGTGGTGCCAAAACGACTTGTCATAGGGGTTGGCACGATTTCCTATTCCAACGGTCAGAGGAAATTCTCAACAGGTCCGCGCCCGTTCGCGCCCCGGGTCAGCTTTGCCGAAAGGCGCACCGACCCGGGAATTTGATTCTTAATGCAGAAGCGGTGCGACAAGGCGCGAGGTTTCCAACTCCTACGGAGACGCTGCGCGAACGCCAAGGGAAAGCGCACCTATCACGTAGCGTAGCCATTTGCTTAGCTTCGGCCCACAGGCGGATCAAATGCGCTTATTAAGTAACGCGCGGTAGCCTCACCAGCAGAAAATGACTAATTCCCATAAATCCTACTCTTTATGGTCATCTGCAGAGCATCCTACCAACCGTGATCCAACAGCAGGATAGAATAGGGGGTAAAACCCCATAAAAAATCTATCTCAGGGAGTTTGTTTCTCAGGAAATACCATTGGAAAATTAGCATTGATTCATTGCAATCGGATTGGTTCATCCCCTAGGTCAGTGAAATTACTAATCAAGGGAGTTTTTAGACAAGTATACTCATGGGTAGTCGATTATCATCGACTAGTCAGATGTTCTGGTGATACTAAACAACCTTGGGATTTCCTCTACCTAGTCAGATCAGTATTTTTACTGAAGCCCTCTGACTAGTACGGAGGTAAGGTAGAAGCCTACAATTTAAAGCGACGTGGAGACATTGTCAAGTCCTAATGGTTGACTAAATTTGGGGAATACCTAAACTGAATCAATATAGTCGGCTAAATATAATTAATTAGCATCTTCAGGTGTCGGTTGTCAGTCAAGAACTGTTACTACCAACTATCCACTAATCATTAGCCAATAATCAATGACAACAGCTCAACCGCTAAATCATGGACGAGATTATCAGACTACTTATCGTAGAGGATGATCAAGTTAACTGCAAAGCCATCATTAAAGCTCTTAACAGAGGGGGTATACCCGTAAAAATAGCTGTTGCAGTTGACAGCAAAAGCGCCTTGTCGATCATCGCATCACGCTGCGCCAACTCTACCCTTACCCAACCGAGTTTGGACTGCATTCTATTGGACTATAACTTACCGGATGGCGACGGATTGACTCTGGTTCAACAAATCCGTGATGCTGGCATTGAAGTGCCTGTGATTGTTTTGAGTAACCAGGGGAACGAGCAAATTAACGAGCAAATTGCGGTTGAGCTGATCAAATCTGGAGCATCGGACTATCTGACCAAAAGCCAAATCTCACCCGAAAAGCTTTTACGTAGTATCTCTAATGCGGTTCGCCTCTACCGCGCAGAACGGGAAGCGCTCATAGCTCATCAGCGGCTCAAAGAAAGCGAAGAACGCTACCGCTTGGTGCTAGAAGGTTCCAATGACGGGATCTGGGACTGGAACCTGATCACTAAACAACTGTATTGTAATGACCGCTTCTATGAAATTACTGGCTTGTCGGCTGAACAGATAGGTAAGTACCACCATAACTTTTCTCCTGATCTGTTATTTAAGTTACTAAATTCCTCAGATCTACTCAAAGTTACTAAGGCGGTAGCTAGTTACCAACAAGATTATCTTGAACTGGATGTAGAATTTCACCTACCCTTTGCTTTTGGAGAAGATCGCTACTGTACTGCTCGTGGCAAAGCCCAGTTGAATGATCAAGGAGTACCATTCCGGATGTCTGGTGTAATTACTGATATTACTCAGCAGAAGCGAGCAGAACAATCCCAGCGATTTCTGGCGGAGGCTTCTGCTGTACTTTCAGCTTCCCTCGATTACCAGACTACATTGGACAATCTAGTGCAGCTGGTAATCCCTCGCTTTGCTGATTGGTGTGCCATTGATGTAGTATCGCCAATTGATAGCTATGATACTCCCGAGTCTTACCAGCGTCTTGCGGTTGCCCATGTTAACCCAGAGCAAGAGGAGTTGATTTGGAAACTGCACCGTTGCTACCCTCCCCAGGGGGATGAAGAGTATGGCAATGGCAAGGTTTTACGTACAGGTTGTACGGATACCTATTTTGAGGTTTCTGATCAATTCCTAAGTGCTGCTGCTGAGGATCCTGACCATCTCAGGATGTTACAGGCATTGAAAATTAAGTCTTACATTTGTGTACCTTTACGAATGGGTTCACAAATCTTGGGCTCAATTTGGTTTGTCAGGAGTGACTCAGGTCGCCGCTACAATGAGCTCGATGTCAAGTTGGCTGAGGATTTAGCTAGTCGCGCTGCCCTAGCCACTGAAAATTCGCGGTTATACCGAGAGGCAAACCAGGCGAGTGATGATCTCAGGCAGGTAATTAGAATTCTCAATGAACAGCAAAACCAATTGAGAACCCTACACCAGTTGACTAATCTCCTCAATCAACGGCTGACTAACCTTCCAAATCTATTGCAAGAGATCGTATCGGAGGTAGTTAAAGCGATTGCTGGGGTTGAATTTTGTTTCATCATTCTCAATAATTCCGTCGGTAACCCTGAGGTTTTAAGGGTTACCGACGGAATGGATACACAAAATTTCCTCTGGGAAGACATCTTGCCCCTTGAAGAAGGGTTACTCTCTCAAGTCTTTTTAACTGGAAAATCTCAGTTAATTCAGCGCAAGGGTTGGGATTACCGGCATCCGGAAGAGGAAGTACCTACAGCTATTTACGCTGTGGCGATTGAGTCTGTGCAAGCAGGACGCTTGGGAGTACTAGCTATTGGCAATTGGGAAGACCCAGAGGCATTAGACCAATCAGGTCGGAATCTGCTAGGAGCAGTGGGTGAACAAGCTGCGATCGCAATTGATAATGCTCGCATGATTAATGAACAAGCCGCGATCGCAATTGATAATGCTCGTATGATTGAAGCCTTAGAGGAGCAAGAAGCACGTTTAGAGTTTCAGAACACTATGCTGGCTCGCCAAAATCGGGAACTCGAAAGGAGAGATGCATCCCTCAAGCTACAGAACCTGCAATTGTTGGAAGCAGCACGATTGAAATCCCAGTTTGTTTCTACGATATCCCATGAGTTACGAACTCCCATGAATGCCATTATTGGCTTTTCTCAGCTGCTATTGCGTCAGCGTCAGGGATCCTTGACCCACCAACAAGCAGATATAATCGAGCGCATTGTGAATAATGCTCAACATCTACTGACTCTAATCAAGGATATGATTGACCTGTCCAAAATTGAGGCAGTTTGTCTGGAGTTAACCTTGGAAAGTTTGCATTTGGACAGGTTGATAAAAGAAACTATTAATGAATTCCGTTGCCTAGCCGATCAGAAGGATTTAGGGTTATATATCCAAACCAATTTACAAAATCCCATCGTAATCAATGATAGCCTCCGCCTGCGGCAGATTTTGGCCAATCTGGTTTCCAATGCCATTAAGTTTACCGAAATTGGCAGGATAGAGGTGGTAGTCAAGGAAATTTCCACCGACTGGCTGATTCTCACTGTTAGGGATACAGGAATTGGAATTGCCCAGGATAACTTAGAGCATATTTTTGAGGAGTTCCAACAAATTGATCAAACCACAACTCGCAAATACTCGGGTACCGGCTTAGGACTGGCAATTACAGAATCTTTAGTCAAGTTGATGCAAGGAACGATTACGGTAGAGAGTAAGGTGGGTAAGGGGTCTACCTTCCAGGTCAAGTTTCCTCGACGAGTACAAGCTTCTACTCCCGATTGTCTTGATTGCGATCTACCAAAATCTAAAACCCTAGCTTGTTCGTTTTTGCCCCAGACTCTTAAAGGATTTCGTGCTGGAAGGGTAATTTATTAGCTTACAGCTTACAGGTTGCAGGTTGCAGGTTACAGGTTGCAGGTTACAGGTTGCAGGTTGCAGTCAGATTATAGCGGTTCTGTTGTGGGATGAGGTAAACCCAAATTTCTCACGGGATCATATCAAATCCGGATAATTGCCCACAGTTAAGATATCCAGACAAAATTTGTCTCTCCCTGCTCCCCTGCTCCCCTGCCTTACAAGGGTACGTTTTTAAGATTCATCCAGAACTAAAGACAGGAACTTGTGCTGGGGAGGCTGAAAAATCAGAGACAAAACTCCCGATCAGCTTTGGTTCCCCCTTAAATGCCGCTGCTAAAATAACTCAAAGTCCTCGCCTCAAACAACTCAGTAGACGAGGTGCACTCGTCTACTGAGTTGTTTGAGGAACAGAATTTTCCGAGAGACTCAAACAGATAGCCTAAAACCCTTGGGCTTGTGTTAACATCCCTGGGATTATTTCCGCTTAAGCCCTTGCCAGGTAATAATTTCATTTGAATCAGCTTTCCCAATTTATGACCGCTTGACTCCTAGGCATGATTAATTCTCAATTTTAAGGCAGTAGCTCCAGAAATATTAAAAACCTACCCTTGTCAGGGTAGTAGCGGTGGTACTACCCTCGGCTCAAAGATTATGATTATCAATAAAATGCCGCGATGAAATCCCTTGATTTTTTCACCAGGGTTAATTGCTACAAAGCCCATTCTCTATTAGGTTTTGGGTGCTTGTCACCCCGTGAGGTATCAAACAGGTCAGTTCCTTTTCCCCTCCTACGCTTTTTTGCTAACCCTATTTAGACCAACACACACCAAAACTCTCTCAATTAGAGCTTTCGGTCCATAAATCACACGCCCCTTTAGACCAGCTTTTACGACCTCATTCAGTTGACTTACCGGCAACTTCCTCAACAGCTCTTTCCCTAAGGATTCTTTTTTATGAGGCCCTCGCAATCGAAACTGGGTAGCCTGGGTAGCACCGTATACCATCCGGAGCCACAGTTGGGGGTGCGTAAAAAAGTACTCCCACAGTGGAGGTTTGCACCCAATCAAACTAGCCATGTTATCCATATAGCGGTGATAATCCACCAAGCTTCGTATTCGATGAGCATTATGCTCGAACTGCTCGAGATTTGTAGCTCGATCTATACATGTGACTCTTTCCATCTCTGGGGGAGCAGGAAGGGTTTGTTCCCCGGTGCAGATACTGGCGAAATAACGCGCCTGCATTTCCATAATCGGAAACTGGCTGCCGAAAGAAGGGCGCGCCCAGCCAATCCAACAGATCTTGTCCCGATATTTTTGATTAAACATATGTTTGTAGAGACTGCGGGGGTCACTTTCCTGGAGAGCTTCTGGAAGGAAAGGCACATAGTTTGTGTAGCCAGTGCTAAAGACGACAGCATCAATATTTTCTAGGATTTCCCCATCTGCTGTATGCAGTGTCTTTCCTCCATCTTTTATCTGGGATATTTCACCAACAACTTGACAGCCATGATGGACGATCGCCTTGGGCAAGGAGAAGGTTTTGGTTGCGTAAATTCCCCAGACTCCCTTTTTGGCCTTAATCTTCTTGTTGAGTTCGACCACCATGTCATGTACTGGATCATTCTGTCTCAACTCGGCTTGATTGATAGCTTCACTCAGGGTTGCTCCATAATCCCGAGGAAGTCCCCATATACCACGATGGGTAGAAATATCAGCGGCGTAGATTCCCATCTTGCGGGGTACCACCCATCCAGTTGTGTTCCGAAGGCTCACCCAGCACTTGTTGGCTACGCGGGATATTTCTAGAGCAACGTCCGATCCCGACTCACCTCCCCCAACGACCAATACATTTTTCCCCACAAAGCTGTCAGGGTTACGGTATTCTTTCGAGTGGTAAAATTCAGCATCAGTTAATGAGTTTTTCCAGGCTGGGTAGTTGGGGATCGTGTTGTTTCCGATTGCTACTACGACCCGTTTGGAGAGCAAAGTCTCTCCAGATTGGAGCTGCACCTGCCAACTTTCACTGTCTTGGAATGTTACGGCCACAACTTTGGAGTTGAAACGGATGTGGTCGAGGACGCCGAAATGTTGGGCGTATTTCTGCCAATATTCGACGGCTTCTTGTTTCTTCCAAAAGCCGTGCTGATTGCCATCACCAATCCAGAAATCGGAGAACATGCCCATGGTGGCAGACGATGTCAATATTAAGCTGTCGTAAGTGTTAGTAAAAACACCTCCTAGAACTTCCGCTTGCTCCAAACAGAGGACTTCACTCAGACCTTGTTCGAGTAATTCTTTAGTACAGACCAGACCTCCAGGTCCAGCTCCAATCACAATGCAATCCAGCATTAGACTTGACTTTTAAATTGCTAAGTTTATAATTCTATTTTAGACTATTTACTGGTATCAAAGTATGGTAAACTAATCTAATTTTATGAGTCATATAGCAATCCTAAATCATTGGTAAAATTTGCAAAATCTGAAATCATTGCTGGACAAGGCTTATGGCGATTGCTATGGCCAAGATATTTCACGAATCAGATAGGATTGCTATATATCTGAGGGGGTGACATGAGCCCTAAAAAGCTTAGTATATAAGTAGTCGGACAAAAATAAATCGTACTGTATGAAGTTTTGTCAAGTAACGAGCGACAAGTCTAACATTACCCAGGGCAAACGCATCTAAATTCGGTTATTCCGAAGTTAGTATGTAAAAAATATCTGAAACCTATGCTGGGCAGTGTTTTAGGCTAAAACTGCTCAAAACTGACTTCAAATCTCGCAATCCATTAGCAGATGAGGGCTACAGGGTTTTATCCAGCACACCAGGTTACGAAGAACCCTAAATTCTATAAGTCTTACTCAGAAAAGATTTCAAGCTTAATCAGCAAAAATACTTATCTTGTGACTTATCTTGTGAATCTCATATCCAGTAGGCATTTCAAAATAAGATGCGTTTACCCTGGGAAAATAAGTGAGGAGGCTGTAGAAAATGTTTAGTGAGGTTAAATCCATGGATTGTTACTAGTTAAAAGTCACAAATATAGATTTTTTAAAACTTAGTTAAGTTAGATGAGTTTACCCTGCTTAAAGGAGGAGATGACATTGATCGCCGATTCAAATTTTTTAGATAATAATTCTATCACAATTGGCTGAACCCAAAAATAAAAAAAGATTAATTTTAATTTTGTTAACATACCTGGGATTATTTCCGCTGAAGCCTTTGCCAGGTAATAATTTCATTTGAATCAGCTTTTCTAACTTATGACCGCTTGACTCCTAGGCATGATTAATTCTCAATTTTAAGGCAGTAGCTCCAGAAATATTAAAAACCTACCCTTGTCAGGGTAGTAGCGGTGGTACTACCCCCCGGTTCAAAGATTATGATTATCAATAAATGCCGGTATGAAATCCCTTGATTTTTTCACCAGGGTTAATTGCTACAAAGCCCATCCTCTATTAGGTTTTGGGTGCTTGTCACCCTGTGAGGTATAAAACAGGTCAGTTCCTCCACTCCCACGCTTTTTTGCTAACCCTATTTAGACCAACAAACACCAAAACTTTCCCAATTAGAGCTTTCGGCCCATAAATCACACGCCCCTTTAGACCAGCTTTTACGACGTGAGTCAGTTGACTTACCGGCAGCTTCCTCAACAGCTCTTTCCCTAAGGATTCTTTTTTATGAGGCCCTCGCAATCGAAACTGGGTAGCCTGGGTAGCACCGTATACCATCCGGAGCCACAGTTGGGGGTGCGTAAAAAAGTACTCCCACAGTGGAGGTTTGCACCCAATCAAACTAGCCATGTTATCCATATAGCGGTGATAATCCACCAAGCTTCGTATTCGATGAGCATTATGCTCGAACTGCTCGAGATTTGTAGCTCGATCTATACATGTGACTCTTTCCATCTCTGGGGGAGCAGGAAGGGTTTGTTCCCCGGTGCAGATACTGGCGAAATAACGCGCCTGCATTTCCATAATCGGAAACTGGCTGCCGAAAGAAGGGCGCGCCCAGCCAATCCAACAGATCTTGTCCCGATATTTTTGATTAAACATATGTTTGTAGAGACTGCGGGGGTCACTTTCCTGGAGAGCTTCTGGAAGGAAAGGCACATAGTTTGTGTAGCCAGTGCTAAAGACGACAGCATCAATATTTTCTAGGATTTCCCCATCTGCTGTATGCAGTGTCTTTCCTCCATCTTTTATCTGGGATATTTCACCAACAACTTGACAGCCATGATGGACGATCGCCTTGGGCAAGGAGAAGGTTTTGGTTGCGTAAATTCCCCAGACTCCCTTTTTGGCCTTAATCTTCTTGTTGAGTTCGACCACCATGTCATGTACTGGATCATTCTGTCTCAACTCGGCTTGATTGATAGCTTCACTCAGGGTTGCTCCATAATCCCGAGGAAGTCCCCATATACCACGATGGGTAGAAATATCAGCGGCGTAGATTCCCATCTTGCGGGGTACCACCCATCCAGTTGTGTTCCGAAGGCTCACCCAGCACTTGTTGGCTACGCGGGATATTTCTAGAGCAACGTCCGATCCCGACTCACCTCCCCCAACGACCAATACATTTTTCCCCACAAAGCTGTCAGGGTTACGGTATTCTTTCGAGTGGTAAAATTCAGCATCAGTTAATGAGTTTTTCCAGGCTGGGTAGTTGGGGATCGTGTTGTTTCCGATTGCTACTACAACCCGTTTGGAGAGCAAAGTCTCTCCAGATTGGAGCTGCACCTGCCAACTTTCACTGTCTTGGAATGTTACGGCCACAACTTTGGAGTTGAAACGGATGTGATCGAGGACGCCGAAATGTTGGGCATATTTATGCCAATATTCGATGGCTTTTTGTTTCGTCCAAAAGCCGTGCTGATTGCCATCACCAATCCAGAAATCGGAGAACATGCTCATGGTGGCAGACGATGTCAATATTAAGCTGTCGTAAGTGTTAGTAAAAAGACCTCCTAGAACTTCCGCTTGCTCCAAACAGAGGACTTCACTCAGACCTTGTTCGAGTAATTCTTTAGTACAGACCAGACCTCCAGGTCCAGCTCCAATCACAATGCAATCCAGCATTAGACTTGACTTTTAAATCAGGGCTATTTCATTCATTCTAAAAAGTGCCAAAATATTTTTAAGGCCAAATTGGCATTTTCTTTGTGCTTGAGCCATGTTGTCAAACCCTGCATCTCGATAAAGATTCAGAGCTAAATTACGAGCGATCGCCCAAATTTGTACCAGAGGAGTTGTCCTGATACGAGATTTATCAACACCGCTGAGTGACATCAACAGACAGAATGAACTTTGTTCTCTACGCCCCAATAGCCTCGAATCCGCTTGGGCTTTTGTTCAGCCGTTTCTTTCAAGTCAGAGATATAGTATCGGATCTGGGTCAGAAAGCGTGTTTTTAGTAATCCGTCGGGACTGAACTTGAATCACGGTAGCTAATCCAGGCCAAGAAGGCAAACCTTGGGTAACGTGGGCTTATACTAACACTTCGTTTTTCTATTCGACCGTGTCCTTTATTGATCTGTTCAAAAGATTGCTGAGGAACGAACTGCTGCTGGGCGGCTGCAAAAAGTTTTGGTTGGTTCCCTTTGAGGGCTGCATTAGAGTGATTCCCACTATCGATGATCAGCTGACAAGTTTTTTTTAGGTGTTTATGGCATCAAAGGCAAAAACCACGCCTTTGAGTGAAGCGTGCTTTGATAAACTCTGGCACTGCCTTAATCTCATTCGTTTTTTTGACAACCATATCAGGCTTGAGAATTAATCCTCTCTCTACCAAGTAGGCACTCACGCTCCATAATTGCGGGATGGCGATCGCAATGTGGATTGTCTTGTTCGACCATAAATGACCCTCTCAAAACTTTCCCATCTACCCCATTAGTCTCTCCCGCTTCCGGAGTGTACTCGAAAAAGCAAGCGAGCCTTGCTGAATAATCGGAAGTTACCATGTTCAGTAACACTCGGCGGATTGTGCTGTATGATGGCAGTCTGTTGACTTGAAACAATTGGCTCAACTCCTCACGATTGTTTCAATCCAATCAGCGATCGCGCTTTAATCCTTTATTCCCTGCAGCGACTGCTAGGGTAAAGATAGCCAGACATAGAGCCACCCTCGTGTCAACATCCGCTGCCCTCTACGAGCATCTGGTAAATCAGAAAAGGCTTCTAAAATAGCAATTTGACCCATCGATGTTGATTCTCTTGTGCCCTTGTGCCGGGAGCAGGTCTTGCATTCCAGAACAAATGAACTATGTACCATCAGAGTAAGCTTAAACCCATGAGGGGGCTAGAGATTTAGTACAAATGTTCTGAAGCGACATGCTCCCTCTTGTGCCTTAGCATCTTATCTTACCATCTAGAATGAAATAGCCCTGCTTTTAAATTGCTAAGTTTATAACGCTATTTTAGACTAGTTACCCAGGGTAAACGCATATAAATTTGTATCAAAATTTACAGCTAAAAAGTAAACAATAGTATCAAAAATCTAGACTTACCCTGTTGATTCTCAATAAGCGCAACTTATTATCAATTATTTGCCCTGTTATCCTTGCTCGATTTGAGAGTACTCTACATTCTGGTTTCGTACGCAAATCCTCCTTTGATTTCTGTTTAAAGTCAGCGGAAAATTTGTTGACTTTGAACAAAAAAAACTGCTTTAGGATGGGATTTATTTGAATTTAACAAAAAATTGAGTTAATCATTTTTTTTTATGTTACCATTTATACCAAATAATATGCATTTACCCTGACTAGTTACCGGTGTAAAACTAGGGGAAAGCAATCTAATTTTCTGATTAATATATATAGTGTTTATTGCATTCAATAAACACTATATAGTTTTTTTATCCTAATGAGGTACACAAAACTTTTTACCTCTTTCCTCTTCCGACTTTACTGCTCCCTCCTGCTCCCTCCTGGTCCCTGGTCCCTGGTCTCTGGTCCCTGGTCCCTGCTCCCTCCTGGTCCCTGGTCCCTGCTCCCTAAAAGCCAAAAGCTTGTACCTTACTAGCTTAAAAACCGCTATATTTGATTGGAAAAATGCCTTGTAAAAAAGCACAATAAGCCCGGGTTTATTGAGAACTATCATCAGTTTATTGACAAGATGCGTTTACCCTGCCTCCTCCCCCTATTCCCACTCTCCCCCTAGTAGCGCTGATCCAGATGTACCTCACTCCTGGAACCGCTATATTTAGCTGTCCGGCAAAATTCATCCCACACCTATGCTGCGCATTAGGTGTGGGATGAATTTTGCACAGGGTATGCATGGAATTGCTATAATATTATGTACTGGTAAACAAAGCCGTTCGCGAAGCGTGGCCAAAGGCCTTAAATGCTGGTTTGTCAGCAAAACACTCTTAAAAAAAAGACCAAGAAAACAGAGCGGCAGCGATGCAGCGCGGTCTTGGGGAGGCAGCGCGGTCTTGGGGGTTCCCCCCATGAGCGACTGCCGTGGTTTCCCCCACTCGCGCTTTGCATCAAGAGAGGGCAGTCCGTTCTTAAAGCCCAGCGCCTCCTAAGGGATGCCCGGATTGGCGCTTGTTGCCTACACTGAACTCGAAGAGTCAGTGTAGGAGCTGTCACAACCCCTATATTGGGTGCGATCAGGAAAATCATCAGCGACTCAACCAAGCGATCGCTTCTCGAATCCAATCTTCCGCATTCTTACTTTTAGCGACCTGAGGATCCTCACTGATAGCATGGAGTGCTTGAGCGATTTCATCATTTTCATATCCCAAAGCTAACAGGGTCATTTCCACATCTTCCTGAATCCCTGGTGAGAGTCCATTAGCAGATAGTGGGGACTCTACCTCTGATACCTTATGCCATTGAGCCAACTTTGTTTTCAGTTCTAGAGCAATGCGTTCAGCGGTTTTGCTACCCACACCAGGGGTTTTGGATAAGGAACGAATATTACCTGTGACAATCGCTTGGACTAAATTAGGCAATCCCAAGGTGTCCAGTAGTGCGATCGCTAATTGAGCACCAATACCGTTGACACTAACTAACTGACGAAACAAATCCCGCTCAGCGGCTGAAGCAAAACCGTATAGCACCTGTTGCTCCTCCCGGATTTGCAAATGGGTGAAGATTTGCACGGTTTTTTCCGATAAAGCTACGGGCAACTCCTGGGACAAACGGCGAGTGATTTGTATTTCATACCCAATGTAGTTGACATCTAGAATCAGAGTGACGCGATTACCAGTGCTTTTTTGAATGCTAGCTACTGTCCCCTTGAGATAGCTGATCATTAGTTGAAGGTTTAAGGTTCGTTTAAGGTTGAATGTTTAAGGTTGGTTGAATGTTAGTTTAACCTTGGTTTAAGGTTGTTCGCCTTTGGTGTTCGGTGTAGGGTAGGTTGAACGCGCACGGGTAGCCAAAAGGCCAAGGTTAGTTGGTTGAACGCGCACGGGTAGCCAAAAGGCCACGCTTGGTTTAAGGTTGTACTCCACCACGAAAATACTGAAGGATAGTTGAGAGCATAACCCGCAACCTAGCAGCCTGCAACTTGTAACTCGATTAACCTGCAACTTGTAACTATTAACTATTTCTTATTTATTGGCGATCATTACTGATAACTCAAAAAGCTAACTCAAAAAGCTAAAATAATTCAAGCCTTCAATTATACCACCTGCACAGTTAGCTTTAGCCAGGTAATGGTAATCGGCTGAGTTGTTTTCGTACCACTGGCGAAGTTCTGGTCGGGCGTTACCCACTATAATTCCTCGGGAAAAGCCAACGCTAAATAAGGCAATGTCATTTCCTGAATCGCCACAAACCACTGTCCGTTCCGAATCAATTCCCCACTGTTGCCGTAAAAACTCTACTGCTAGACCTTTATCACTATTGCTGGGTAGAATGTCTAAGTCTTTCCCACCACTATAGATCAACTTGAAATTAACACCCCTTCCTTGAAGTTCAGATTGCAGTTGAGGTAGCACCCTCAAAGCTGCTTCTTCCGTCAGGTGATAGCTGACTTTAAAGGGACGTTGTTCTGATTCTACTTGGGGAATTAAGTCAGGATATTGACCAGCCGTTTCCACAATGATGTCCCGATCCCATCCTTGAGATAACTTGGACCACCAGTCTGGATTGGGCGTATCTTGGCCATCATTATCATAAATTTCTGTACCCACAGAAGTGATCAGAGCATCTGGATCAAGAAGTGGCTTCTCAGCTTTCAGCTCGTGGTAGGAACTATGGGATCGCCCTGTAGCATAAACGATTCTTGTACCATGTTCTTGGCGATGCTGACTTAGTAGAGGGTTCAGTTTAAGCAGAGCCTGATCATCCCCTACTAAAGTATTGTCAAGGTCAGTTACAAACAGAAATTTAGTCACGAGATGCTAAGAGGTGCGGGTATTGCCTTATTGTCCTACATAGTTGGGTTAAAAATCATAGTTGGGTTAAAAATGCGCTTTGGTTAATCGCGTTTTGGCTACAATTGAATTACATATATCCCCTGGTACTAAGCGCAATCCCTATGACGAACGAGAGTTAGACAGTTATGGCTCATCTCAACCAACGCCGCACTCAAAATATCACTGGTGACTTTTACGTGGATAGCAGCTGTATTGATTGTGATGCCTGCCGTTGGATGACTCCGGAAGTGTTCCATCGTGCTGATCACCAGTCTGCCGTTTATCATCAACCTGCTAATCAGACAGAACGCTTGAGAGCTCTTCAAGCCCTATTATCTTGTCCCACCTCTTCTATTGGTACTGTTGAGAAACCTAAAGAGATTAAAGACGTTCAGCAGAGTTTCCCCATCCCAATAGCAGACAATGTCTACCATTGCGGCTACCATTCAGAAAACTCTTATGGTGCTGCTAGCTACCTTATCCAACACCCCCAAGGCAATATTTTAATCGATTCTCCCCGCTTTACACCGCCACTGGTCAAAGCTCTAGAGGCAATGGGTGGGATTCGTTACATGTACCTGACCCATCAGGATGATGTGGCAGATCATCACAAATACAGACAGCATTTCCACTGCGAACGCATTTTGCATAGAGATGACATGACCACTGATACCCGTGATGTGGAAATTCAGCTCACTGGTTCTGAGTCTTATCTGTTAGACAAAGACCTGTTGATTATCCCAGTTCCTGGTCACACCAAAGGCTTGTGACAGTTAGCAAAAGTGTCTACCAATCTCCCAAAATATACAATTAATTGGTAGATTTTACCATGGCACTTGTACCACTCCGTAAGGCGGTCGAACTTACAGGACTCTCTAGGAACACTTTGAGGAAGTATGCAGACAATGGCACCATCAAATGCCAAAAAACACCAGGCGGCACCAGACTCTTTGACACAGAAAGCTTGCTCAGTCTTGGGCGACGACAATCAAGACAGTCAGCAACTATTTGTTACTGCCGGGTCAGTAGCAGCAAACAAAAAGATGACCTTGTTCGACAAGTCGCTTATATGCACTCCCTCTTCCCGGAAGCAGAAATCGTCAAAGACATCGGCTCAGGACTTAACTACAAAAGATTTGGTCTTCGAGCCATATTGGAACGACTTATGCGCGGAGATCAACTCACAATTGTTGTTGCCTGTAGAGACAGACTTACCCGATTTGGGTTTGAACTCATTGAGTACTTGGTCAGTCTCAACGGTGGAAAAATCTTGGTTCTCGACCAACCTGAAAGTTGTCCAGAATCCGAGCTTACCGCAGATCTTCTCTCCATCATTCACGTCTTCTCTTGCCGCATCCACGGACTCCGAAAATACGGCAAAAAAATCAAAGAAGATTCGAGTGTTCCTAAACCCTGAACAGCGAACAATGGTTCGTCAGTGGTTTGGAGTGTCCCGTTATGTATTTAATAAAACCGTCAAAATACTCAAAAATGGCGAAGTTAAGGCTAACTGGTTGGCCATTAAGACTGGGATATTAAATGACTTACCCGAGTGGTGCAAGACAGTACCTTATCAAATCAAATCTATAGCGATTAAGGATGCTTGCACCGCTGTCAGAGAAGCCAAGAAAAAATATAAAAAAACGGCACAAATTAATCGGGTTAAGTTCAGATCCCGCAAGAACCCCGTTCAATCTTGCTATATCCCTAAATCAGCCGTTTCGAGCAAAGGAATTTACCACACAAAGTTAGATGAATTAACTTTTGCTGAGACACTTCCTGATAATATCTGTGATTGTCGATTAACTAGCACCAATGGGGACTATTACTTAGTGGTTCCCTATAAAACAACTCACACTAAAACCGAAAACCAAGGTAGAGTAGTGGCTTTAGATCCTGGCGTTAGGACTTTTTTGACATTTTTTAGCGAGACTTCTGTTGGCAAAATTGGCCATGGTGACTTTTCTCGGGTTCAACGTTTATGCCAGCATTTAGACAATCTGATCTCAAAAGTCAGTAAAGCTAAAGGCAAGCAAAAACGTCGAATGAGGAAAGCCGCTAGGAGGATGGTGATCAAAATCCAGAACTTGGTGAACGAGCTACATCACAAAGCTGCCAGGTTTTTAGTTGATAATTTTGATGTGATATTGCTTCCTACTTTTGAGACATCTCAGATGTCAAAAAAACGGAATCGAAAACTTAAATCCAAAACGGTTCGCAATATGCTTTCTTTTGCTCATTACCGGTTCAAAGAGTTTTTGAAACATAAAGCGACCGAAAACGAAAAAATAGTTGTCGATGTATGCGAAGCGTATACCAGTAAAACTGTTAGCTGGACTGGCGAGCTAATCAATATTGGCGGAAGCAAAATTATCAAGTCAAAGATTGATGGCCAAGTGATGGATAGAGACATTAATGGTGCTCGTGGGATATTCCTACGAGCTTTGGGAGATACCCCCTGGCTGAGAAATCAGCTTGCATTGGCGGGCTAGAATCTACGAGAGTAGATTTTGGTAGCTAAAAAGTATCGGTCACACTGTTCTACTGTACAACAACAAATTTCTCTTCACCGGTGACCATCTTGCTTGGTCTGATCAACTTCAGCAACTGATTGCCTTTCGTCGCCACTGCTGGTACTCCTGGGAGGAATTAATCAAGTCAATGGAGAGGTTAACCAACTACTCCTTCGAGTGGGTATTACCAGGACATGGACGCCGGTATCATACTGATCTTCAGACTATGCAAGATCAGCTGAACCAGTGTCTTGTCTGGATGAAGCATCAAGGATGAAGCATCAAGGAGCAAATTAAGTTACTACGTGACATACTCCCACACTGACCTACCGGTTGAGTGTGGGCTTCTTACCAACTCCACCTATCGGTATCGGCTTTCGCCGACGCTGCGCGAACGGATACTCGGTAAGCTTTATTAACGATACGGTCAGAAGTTACCGCAAGAAGAGTGGAGCCTTTATGGTTAGTCGGCTATGCATAACAGGGTTAAAACTTTATGATTAAGGCTCCACTCTTCTAAGGTTTCGTCTCCGGGATGCCCCGACCCACCGGAACAATACAAAAAAGTTCTATTTTAATTAGTAGGTGGCGGTTAGCTCAAAATTTTCTTCCCTACTACTTTCAGTATAGATCTTGGTACTCAAAACGGCAAAGATCTTGTCCGCGATTCATCTGACACTCATGGCGTAGCATTGAGATGTGAGGGATAAGAGCGGATGAAGCTAAAATCTTCCCCCTCATCCCTTTGATGCCCTTACTTTGGGAAAACATACCCAAGTCTTGGGTTGATCCCTCATTACCATCACATTTCAGCCATCCCATCAATCACTCTAGCTCAACACTTTTGCCAAAAGGTTTTTGATCTCGTCCCCACCTTGGCTTTGAACGAAAGAGAGGACAATCGGTAGAAATTTGGAAATCATATCACTATCCATTTTTAGTTGATCAAAACCTCCTGCCAGGGTAGCTAGAGTGCCTAATTGTCCAAGCCCACCACCCATTGATGCCGCTAATCCTCCCAAGGCTCCCATCATGCCACCACTTTTTGGTGCTGCTTGGAGCAAATCATTTATCCCTGGAATATATTGCGCTACTTGGGCAAAACTCTCATCTCCCAGCTTGTCCTTTGCCAGTTGGAAAATAAGTCCAGCTCCGCCTTGGGCTTGATTTTCTTGCACTCCCAGGTTTTCAGTTAACAGTTGAATAAGTTCCATAGATGCTCTCTTGTTGGATTGCGATATCGTTGCCGCCTTAATTTAACATCCGATAGCAAAAATAATCATTTATTTACATTTTTTTAACATAGTTATCTATCACTATTTATAGTTTATATTTTTTAACACAATCTATAACATTTGTACACAACTACTAACTTAGAGCAGTAAGTTCCTTTTTAGGCTCTAAGCTATCTAAAGTTAAGGGTTAAGAAAATTAACAAAAAATTAATCATTAATCTATAGTAATCTGATTGGATTCGTGAACAGTAACAGCTTGTAATCAGGATTGCTGGAGCTATCGGAGTCAGGGCGATTTTCAAGAAAAAATTGCTAAATTACATTTACTAGATTACATTTGATTACAGGAAAACGCTCGAATCTTAGCTAAATTACTAAAAAATCTAAAGTATTGATAATATAAATAAAATATCGCGCTTAAGCTGAATAATTGTTTTCCAAGTTACGTAAAATAAAATCCAGAGGTGCGACCCAAGGGCGATTTACTCGCCCTAGGAGGCGCGCACCTAATAAAAGACTTTGACCTATCTGGAGGTTTCTATGGTCAGCTACGCATCACCAATGGGAATGGGAGTTAAGTTAACAGCTAACCCAGGGGATAGAATTGCCACTGAACCCCAAACTATTGAGGAAAAAGCGAAGCAGGTTGCTGTGGATACGATTGATATTACAGGGGATCACATCAAAGTTCCCACTTACTTCGTAGTGAAATACCCTGATGGTGACACCAAGGCACTACACCATGTGAAGGATGCTGAAGCAATTTCAGATCTGATTCGGCAGATGCAACTGCAGCAAGAAGAATGGCCTCAAGGATCACAGGAAGTTAAACATTGGTTGAACCTACCTGGTATGGTTCTGATATTGGCTGGTTTCTTAATGACTTCCATTGTCCTAGTCGGTATTTTCTAACTGCACTAATCCTGCACGAGTAATGATGGATAATGAGTGATGAATGATGAACCTTAGAGAATAGCTAGGGTTGTATCATTCATCCTTCATGGTTCATGATTTGCAGATTAGATTCGATTAGATGCCATGGGTTCCATTTTTAACTTACCTAACCATCATTTGAGGCGGTGTTGTGCGCCACAATTGCTCTAAACCAACTGCTGGCATAGTTAGATACAACAGATCACCAGCGGCTAGGTTAATTTCCAATAAATCCCAGCCATGAATCGTTTGATACTTAGTTTCTAGATACAGTGGTACAAAGTCAGCGGACCTGGCAGCATCTTTAACACGGCGTCCACAGAACGGATGTTCGATGGTAATTTTAGTGGCTAAGGCAACCCAAAGCGTATCACCAATCATACCATTGCCTAACACTTGTCCACCTAATGCGGCAGCTGCAAAGGAAGGGGTGGCTAATTCTGTGGGAGACAATACTGCTTCAAATTCAAACACTTGCTGTACCGTGTGGGAAAAGTGCGGGTCTTGATTGCGGACAACCACTGACAATTTTGAAGCTAGACTTTTGGCACTAAGAGCAATTTCTAAATTGGCTGTATCATCACTAGTAACTGCTAAAAGGGCTTCTGCTCGTTGGATGTGTGCTGCGGTGAGTGTAGCAGGTAAACTGGCATCTCCGTGAATGACTGCAATACCAAGAGAACGAACAATGTTCAGGAAACGATTGTTGGGGTTACTTTCAATCACCACCAATTCATGGCCTTGGGCATGAAGTTGGTAGAGGATTTGGACTCCTACATTTCCCAGTCCACATACAACGTAGTGATTTTTGTAGGGAACTCTCGCAGCATCCCAAAACTGTTTGAGTCGGGTACCTAAGACAAAATCGTTTAGCAGAGCATAGCAAATCCCAATCACACCAGCCCCTACTAACATCATCACAGCAGTAAATACCTTAATAGTGTCCGGTGACTTTTCTGCTACTTCTTCTTGACCACCAGCACCCGTAATCATACCCACAGAAAAATATAGAGCATCAACAATAGAGGTTTCTAGGTTGACACACACATAAGTCAATGTGGCTGTAAAAATTATCAGGAGTAGGAAAAGGGTCACTACTAACATTGGTTGAGCATGATGCTGAAACTGTTGTAAGTTTGTGAAAACTTTCAGCAGTTTCTGTAGCCAGGATTGGCGTTTAGGACGAAACCGAGGCTGAGTACCAATAATTAAGCGATCGCCAGGTTGTAACTGTTTGCCCTGAGCTACTGCGGAAACTAGATCTAAGTTCGAGTCCATCGGTAGGTAGTAGATCAACATTCGCGTACGCTCATCCCAAAGGTCACTCAACTGTGTTCCCATCCAAGGGTGGCTTTCGGTGATAATTTCTTCCTGTATCGGCCAGGTTTGATTGTGTAGCTTGAGTTGCCCAATGGCTCGATTCCCCATTGCTGCGAAGGCAAATACCGGTGCTGCTAGAGAAGAAACACTCATGCTGACATGATCCGGTAGGGTCTGATCTAAACGAGTACCCAAGCTGCTATTAAACAATCGGTTAACGATCCGAATCCGGGGATTAATCACTCGTGCCTGAGTCAGGATTGCCAGATTGAGAGCATCGTCATTACAGGCGAGAACTAGGGTTTGGGAATATTCGAGTCCAGCGGCAAGTAGGGTAGAAACAGCCCGCAAGTCTCCAATAATAATATTGTTTTCGTCACCAGGCATTACTCTGTTGCTGATTCCAACAACAGCTACTCCCTGCTGCTTCAGTAAGCGGAATATTTTGTATCCAGTGCGACCCAAGCCACAGATAATAATGCGGGGTTTCATGTGTCAACCTTGTTGACCGAAATAATTGTTGTCGTTTTGCATCTAGCTAAGTGTTCTTTTACAATTCTTATCCAAGATAGCTCAAAGAACTGTAGCCGAAGACACTGCTGCTGGGAAAGAAAGGGTAAAATCTCGCCCTGTAAGCCATAGAGGTTAGCTCGCGCATACCGATTAACCTTATCCCCTGCTCCTCTGCGTGCCTGCTTCGCAAGCCGATTCAATATATAAATTAAAATAAAATCAATAAATTAGATATATAAATTAGATGATGTAGATGCCTCAGAGCTTATCACTCCCTCGACCCGTCACCCCCTGATCACTTCATCTTCACAGGAACTGGCTATAAATATCTACCAAGGTTTACTAGGAAAGGGGTAGCCTCTCAATGGCTGGAACCGTGTATTGACTTAATAGGGCAACCTCCTGCTCGTATATGAACTCGCTGTAGTCAGCTAGATTGTCCAGCCCCAGAAAGTTGAGGATGATCTCAGCTGCTAGCCAAATTGTTATTCTAACCAATAATTGCCGCCATCGTATTATCATTGCATCAGACCTCCTGAGTATAGGTGAGGGAGGTTAGGTTTATAGTTGTAATAATCTGTTCAATTAAGTTATCAGCCTCAATTTTGTCTTTTATGCGCGCGGTATGGAGCAATTCCGTCCCGGTGTGCTTACAGTCGTCGAATTAAATTCGCCACGGGTCCGGTCCGCGTGGGTGTTCGATTCAATTGAAACTTGATAGGGCACGCTTCGGCAATTTTAGGACTACAGTAGTAGTCAAACATAGCGTTATAAGCTATTTTGGGGCAGATAAACTAGGATTTAGGAAATACGCAGCAATGGGATATCACGTTATTTACGATGGCGACTGTAATCTTTGTGTGACTTTGGTACAGCTACTAGAAAATTTGGATCAGGGCAAGCTATTTAATTACATACCCATGCAGGATAAAGAAGCTTGCGGCAAATTACGGGTAACACCTCTTGAGTGTGAGATGGGTATGATTTTGATCGATGCTTCTTCTGATGATTGCCGATGGCAAGGAAGTGATGCCGCTGAAGAGATTGGGCGTCTATTGCCATTGGGGAATATCTTTGTATCGGCTTATCGGGCAATGCCTGGGGTGAAGTCGTTAGGCGATCAGGTTTACGAGCAGATTCGGGATAATCGTTACACTTGGTTTGGTAAGCGTTCTAGTACGTATAAATCGGTTTACCCAGTAGGTTGCAAAGCTAATCCCAGTTGAGGCTAGACTAGAGACTCAATAAACCTTTATCCACACTTCTTGTAGGAATAAACACATCATCCCCTATTATAAACTGTGGGGATAAGCTTAACCTATAGGAAAGTTCAATGTAATGTATTAGAATACTTATTTTCCTGGACTGATCATCTGATCGTGATCGGTTTTCCATCACGGATATTGTTCCATAGGAATAGTTATATCAATACCAGAAACGGCAATTGAGTGATATTCAGCCATGTCGATCGAAAAACTTAAGCCTGCCGACAAAGGAGCTGTCGGGATTTATGTTCCCTACTACCAGGGTAATAAACGCAATCTTTTACCTATAGCAATTAGCCTCTACCAACAAGGGTCTTTGGAAGGTCGTCGCCAGATAGAAGGCGGTGATAGTATTCCCTTCGTTGCTACTTGGTTTGTATCTAATCTTCCTTCGGAACTAACTCGTTGCCGATTACAATTTGATGGTAACGCGGATCTCAGTTACGAACTGACTATGCAAAATTCTGAGTTTGTGAATTACTTAATCGAAGTGATTATGAACTTTAAGCGATTGCGTATAACGGATTTTTCCAAGGCATTCTACCGCAAACTGCTACGCATTGATGAATAAACAACCAGTTCTCTAGTTATAGGAGTGTAAATAAGGGGTGGCAAAATCCGCTAAGTATTTACTAATTGGGTCAACAGAAGCTTACAGCGGTAAGTCAGCAACGATCCTGGGAATTGCGGATCAACTGCAAGCAAAAGGGATAACGATTGCCTACTGTAAACCACTGGGTACCTTTTTGAGTAGCAATCAAGGGTCAACCATAGAGGAAGATGTCCAGTTTATCACTGACATACTTAAGTTGCCAGAGAACATGGTGCGATCGCCTTTGCTGTTTATGGATGCTGAAACCATTGAAAAACGTTTGGGAGGACAAGACTCAACCGATTACCGTCAGTCTCTTCAAGACTATCTCCAACCACTAAATAGTGATGTAGTTTTGATGGAAGCAGCAGCAACCTTGAGTGCAGGAACTCTGTTTAACTTATCATTACCAAAAGTTGCTCAGACAATTGATGCTGCTGTCTTATTGGTGGCTCGTTTTCACTCAGTTTTACTAGCAGATGCGTTGTTATTTGCTAAGCAACGTCTGGGAGAAAGCTTACTGGGAGTTTTAATTAATGATATTCCCCAAGACAAGCTATCAAGGGTAAAAACAACATTGAAACCGTTTCTGGAACGGCAAGAAATCCCAGTATTGGGAATGCTGCCTAGAAATAATCTGTTGCGCAGTGTTAGTGTTCGGGAACTAGTACATCAGTTGCAAGCTAAAGTGCTATGCTGCCCTGACCGTTTGGATTTGATGGTGGAAACCTTGACCATTGGGGCGATGAATGTCAATGCTGCTCTGAAGTATCTACGCAAGGGCGTTAATATGGCGGTGGTGACGGGAGGCGATCGCCCAGACCTTCAGATGGCTGCTCTAGAAACCTCAACCCACTGTTTAATCCTCACCGGTCAAGTTCAGCCTCAATCGGTTATTCTCAGACGTGCTGAAGAGTTTGAAATTCCAGTACTTTCCGTTGATTTAGACACCCTAACTACTGTTGAGATTATTGACAATTCTTTTGGTCAAGTACATCTCCATGAAGCAATTAAGGTGGAGTGTATGCAACAGATGATGAATGAATATTTCGACATTGAGCGGTTGCTCAAGCTACTTGGTTTGAACCCAGCTTTATAGATGCAAGATGCATTAGTTGAAGGTTCAAAGGTTAGAAGGTTCTTCGCCCCGTATTCGGTGTAGGGTAGGTTGGTAGGTTGGCAGGTTGGCAGGTTGGCAGGTTGGCAGGTTGGCAGGTTGGCAGGTTGAACGCGCACGGGTGGCCTATTGGCCAAGGTTGGCAGGTTGGCAGGTTGGCAGATTGGCAGCTTGTTGGGGTAGCGTGGCCTATTGGCCAACGTTTGAACCTTCAACTTTAAACTTACTAAATAAATTCTAACTCTGTTAAAGGTAACTCTATTAAGAGGATATCTCCCAAGTTTTTTGATACTGAATTTTGCCCCCCTAGCCCCCCAACTTTGGGGGGAACAAGAGTCAATTTGCTTCTAAAAGTCCCCCGAGCGAGGGATTGCTCGCTCGGGGGATTTAGGGGGCTTGGATGTAGCAAATGGGACTTCTCAGACAACCTCTCAACTAACTATGAAACTAATTCTGGTTTTTGTCACCATTAATTTTGAAGGTTGTCAGGTTATAATGTTTAAGGTTAAAAGGTTCAACCTTGGCCTATGGCCACGCTTGCGCGTTCAACTTCAGCTTCCTTGCCTTGTAACTCTTTTAAACTTTAAACTTGCTAACTTTTAATTCTGTTAATGATGAAACCAGTTATTGTTTTCGGCAGTATCAATATGGATTTGGTAGCCAAAACTCCCCGGTTACCAGTTCCAGGTGAAACACTACAAGGCCATGAATTTTTTACTGCCCCTGGTGGGAAAGGGGCAAATCAAGCTGTGGCGGTGGCACGGTTGGGTATCCCCACTAAAATGGTGGGGCGCGTTGGTAGTGATGATTTTGGAACTCAGCTAGGCCACAGTCTAGGGGTAACGGGTGTTGACACTGATAGTGTTTTGGTTGAGGAGGGGGTGAGTTCTGGGATTGCAGTGATTTCGGTGGATGAGGCTGGGGAGAATACCATTATTTTCCTGGCTGGTGCTAATGGGCATGTTAATGAAACTGATGTGGAACGCCTCAGTAGTTTGTTGCCAGGAGCCGCTGTTTTATTGATACAGTTGGAGATTCCCATGTCCGTCGTGCTCTTAGCAGCAGCCGCAGCTCAGAAAGTGGGTTGTCCAGTGATTCTTGACCCAGCACCAGCTCAGGAGTTGCCAGAGGAACTGTATGGCATGGTGGATATTATGACACCGAATCAGTTGGAAGCCTCTGTACTAGTGGATTTTCCTGTCGATACCATAGAGTCAGCTAAGAACGCATCAGAAGTACTGTTGCAACGAGGTGTGGATACGGTGATTGTGACTTTAGGGGAGCAGGGAGTTTTCTGTGCCACTGGTTCTGAATCGTTCTTCGTCCCTGCTTTTTCTGTTGAAGCTGTGGATACTGTGGCGGCTGGAGATGCGTTTAATGGTGCAATGGCTGTGGCAATAGCCAAAGGGTTACCGTTGCGGCAAGCGGTAGTATGGGGAGCTGCAGCTGGGGCGCTTGCTGTGACTAAGGCTGGGGCTCAGCCCTCTTTGCCTGATCAAGAGACATTCAATGCCTTTCTCACAGAATTAGGTATTAGCTATTAGCTTTAGCAAAGGGAACAGGGAACAGGGAACAGGGAACAGGGAACAGGGAACAGGGAGCAGGGAGCAGGGAGTAGGGAACAGGGAATAAACATTCTCTCAATTGATTTAGGATTGCTATTAGATATTAGATATTAATTTTTAGATATTAGTGATTGGTAATAGATCATTTACCCGGAGTGGACTAGTACTGTAAATCCTGATTGTGGATCTAATCATTAGTACTAATTAATCCGGTTTGAGTAAATTATTGAGGTTTGGTAGTACGTTTATATAAAAACTCAGCCCTTAAGCACTCACTACTATACAGTAACTAGACTGTAACATTCTCATAAATTAAGGAGATGGGACAACTAAAATCAATGCTGGTCAAGTGAATTTCTTCTCCTTCTGTGTAGGGATTGAGTTCCCATTTGCCTTGTGGATTGCGCCGGAAGCACTCGATAGTGATCTGTTGAGTATCAATCAAAAGGTATTCTTCTAAAGTTTTGATACGGCGATAGTTAGCAAATTTGCGACCTCGATCAAAGGCTTCAGTGGAGGGAGAGAGGACTTCTGCAATCAGACAGGGATGATAAATGACTTTGAGGGCATTGCTGTCTCGTTGGTCGCAGGTTACCATGACATCGGGGTAGTGAAAGGGGCCTTTTTCCGATACACCCACTTTGACACTAAAGATAAAAGGACGACACGAACCTCCCCCCAAATGGCTTTTTAAGGCAGTCGCAAGATTCAGAGCAATGGTTCCATGGGGAATAGTTCCCCCAGTCATAGCATAGACTTCGCCGTCGATGTATTCATAGTTGAGTTCTTGCTTTTCCTCCCAGTCTAGATAAGCTTCGGGAGTCATGTACTCTCTGTGATAAGAAGCAACCATAACCACCTCACCTATTAAGTGATGTCTTTTATGTCCTGTTTTGGAGCTAGTTGAGCTTATTTTCAACTATAGCGCGAAACTCCCCCTGACCGAAACCGCGACATATGATAAGACAAAATATTTTTGCTTTCATACGTGCTCGCTTTCGACAGGGCTTTCAGTGTTGTTTTTTGTGACATACTCCCACACTGAATCAAAGATTACAGTGTGGGCTTCTTACCAACTCCACCCAACGGTTCGGATACTCGGTAAGCTTTATTAACGACACGGGATGCCCCTCCGCGCCGGAACAATACAAAAATTCGATTTTTTCGCTAGTTAAATAGCTGACAAACCAGCATTTAAGGCCTTTGGCCACGCTACGCGAACGGCTTTGTTTATCAGTACATATATTATAGCAATTCCATACATACTCTGTGCAAAATTCATCCCACACCTATGCTGCGCATTAGGTGTGGGGCTTCTTTTGCCGGACAGCTAAAAACGGGTATTGTGACAGTAAACGTTGTCCCTTGGTTGAGAGTGCTTTCAACTTCGATTTGACCGTGGTGATTTTCAACTATTGTTTTAGCGATCGCTAAACCTAGCCCAGCTCCTTTTGCTGTATCATAAGGTCTAGCTGGATCAGCGCGATAAAAGCGATCAAAAATCTGAGGTAATGCTGATGCACAGATGCCTTGACCGGAATCAGTTACCTTAACTTGAAGGAGGTAGCGCGGTCTTGGCGGTCCCCCCCATGAGGGACTACCAGTGAGGAATTGCAGGTTTGTTGGCCTACGTTTGCTGGGAGGTTCTAACTGTTGTAATTCCACTTGAATAAATGCTTCCCCTGGAGTTTTGGTAGAGGCGGGTGTGTATTGCACAGCATTATTCACTAGATTGGTAAATAAACGTACCAATTGATTCCAATCCCCCTCAAGGGTAAAGGCATCTTCGTCGAATGTTGGATTTTGGAATTCGTTACTAGGGCAGGGTGGCAGAAATACCTCACCAGCCCCCATCTGTTCCTCTTTCTCCTCTGTCTGCTCTGTGCTCTCTCCATGATCGGGATTGGGGATTTCAATCAAGTACAGGGAAATACCTTTGTCTGTAGCAATCAGTTGTTGCTCCTCGATCACTTCCATTAGCAAAGCATCTAGGTGGACTAATTGCCACTGGGGTTTTACCATACCGCTATCAGCACGAGCCAAAAACAGCAGGTCATTCACCAGTTTTCCTAAGCGCTGGGTTAATCGCTCTATCACTTCGAGTTGGTGCCGTTGCAAGTCAGATGCCAAATCGGGATCCCCCAGAGCAACTTGCACGTTAGTCTGAATCGTAGCAATTGGGTTTCTCAGTTCGTGGGAAGCATCAGCAGTGAATTGTTTAAGCCGTTGGTAGGACTCTCTTACTGGCTTCATAGCCATACCAGATAGTAACCAACCAATAGCACCAGTAGAGATAATCATCACCACTGTACCTAGAGTCAGATCAAATATCAGTTGGTGGCTGGGTTTGGTGACTTCAAACCATGGGTGGCTCACCCGTAAATAACCCAAGATATAATCTTCGATTTCCACCGGTTGGGTTAACTGTCGCAGGAGATGCTCTGCTGATAAATGAACGGTTGCCCTAGTGGTGTTGGTCTTTAAGGGAATAGTTAAGGGCTCAGAGAAGGTTGACCAAAGCAAATCCCCCTTCGGACTAAACCACTCCAGGTCAATGTGGTCATCTTCTACCCCATCACTATTGTCTCGAAAACTGGCTTCAATGTTGAATTGGTAGAGACTCTCGCCATCATCCACAGGTTGAATCACCAGTGATCGCTCTACCACTTCTACGACATGTTTGAGGGTGTCATCAACCCGTTCAATCAGGGTGTGGCGGACATAAATATAGACACCAGTTGCAAATAGTAACAGTAAGACTGCTGTGACCGTAGTGTACCACAGAGCAAGGCGTCGGCGAGTAGTTTGAAACATGCTTATTTAACAGACATCTTGAGCACAACTGAGAAGCGAACCAGTTGCTGCCAGTGTAGAGCACAAAGCTAAAATTGATATCGTGTCCGGTTAAATCGTTCTTGTTTGTAGAGATGTTGTCTGCAACCTCTCTACAAGGAAGATTTGATTGATTGTTCCTTTTCCGACTTGTCTGCCAAAAGAATGACCCTTCAAAAAAGCGATCGCATACCAGCAAAACCATCTCTAAGCTCTCGGGAATACCTGTTTCAGTCCCTAGTGGACAATTCTCCCGAGTGTATAGGGGTATTTGACCGGGAATTTCGTTATGTCTATGCTAATCCGTCCCTGTCCAAGGCCATTGGGATCCCCCAGTCAGAATTGATCGGCAAAACCCATCGTGACCTGCAGATGCCAGAAGACTTTATCCATTTATGGGATAGAGCCATGGAAAAGGTGTTTGCCACAGGTCAAGAAAAGAGCATTGAATTCCAGTGGAACACAGAGAATGGGCGACAGTTTTATCAATCCTGTCTGGTACCAGAGTTGGCCAGTGATGGTTCAGTAGAATTTGTCTTGGGGTTTAGCTGCGGGATTAGCGATCGCATAACCAATACAGAATTTTCAAGGTGGATTGAGCAGTTACAGAACTCTAACCGAGAACTGGAACAGTTTGCTTATGTGGCTTCCCACGATTTACAAGAACCCCTGCGGAAGGTCAAGAGTTTCACAGAATTGCTGGTGGAAGAGTACCAGGGGAAATTGGATCACGAAGCAGACAAATACATGGCTTACATTGTTGATGGTGTTTTCCGCATGCAGAGTCTGATTAAAGATCTGCTCGCCTACTCCCGTTTGGGTCGGTCTGAACTGACCTTTGAACCCACAGATATCGCTGAAGTGCTTGAACAGGTTCTTGAAAACTTGAGTGTTACCATTAAAGAAAATCATGCTGTCATCACCCATGATCCACTGCCAACTATCTCAGCTAATCCCCAACACATGGTGGAATTGTTCCAGAATCTAATCAGTAATGGCATCAAATTCCGTTCCGAGGCAACTCCTGAGATTCACATTGAAGCTCAGTTGCAGGAATCCAAATGGTTAATAGGGGTTCGAGATAATGGTATTGGTATTCCAACCAAGTATGCTGAACGAATTTTTTCCATATTCCAACGACTACATGGTAGGAGCAAGTATCCCGGTACCGGGATTGGTTTAGCCATTTGTCAGAAAATCGTCCAGTGTCACGGTGGAAATATTTGGGTCGAATCCGAGTCTGGTGTTGGCTCAAGATTCTATTTCACCTTGCCAATTCATCAGAGTTGGTAGCCAAAGATGGCTGATGGCTTTGTGGATAAAAAATCAATAATAAATGATATGATAGCCAAGTTCAACTAACCCAATGTCTTGATGCAATAGCGAGTGGGGGAAACCCCCAAGACCGCGCTGCATCGCTTTCAATTAACTATGATATGTACAGTAAATTCCCTGAAATTCTGCTAATAGAAGACGATCCTGGAGATATAGAACTCACCAGGAAAGCACTCAACAAAGCGAAACTGGGGATTAACCTCCATGTGGTTATGGATGGTACTCAAGCCCTCGCTTATCTCTACAGAGAGGGGGAGTATGCTGATTCCCAGCAACCTGACTTAATTTTGCTAGATCTAAACCTGCCTGGGATGAATGGACAAGAGATTCTCGAGCATATCAAAGGTGATGATAACCTCAAGCAAATCCCCGTTGTGATGCTTACCACTTCAGATGCTCAGGAAGATATTGTAAAAAGCTATGACTTGGGAGCTAACTGTTATCTTAAAAAACCAATTAGCTTAAAAGAATTTGACAATATTATCGAAGCCCTAGAAAATTTCTGGTTTAGTGTTGTGAAGCTACCGCCGCCAGAAACTAGCTAGTGCCGCTGTGGGAAATTAAAAATTAATTAAAAATTAAAAATTAAAAATTAAAAATTAAAAATTATTAGATGTTTAGGTAGTCGTAAAAATGTAGTGGTTTTCCTAAGGTCTGATCAAGGTTTCGGCTGTTAATATCGCTACTTGTGTAAGCTGTTGTGCATTTAAACTGTATATTATTGAAATTAACTAAAAAAGATAGAATCCACTCCCCTTTTGCCTTTTGCCTTTTGCCTTTTGCCTTTTGCCATTGCTAAAACCCATTTTAAATGCGTTTTAGCTTATCACTACCCTTGTTACCTTTCCCCTCTCCCCACACTCTTCCCCCGATTCCCGATTCCCGATTCCCGATTCCCGATTCCCGATGCCCGTTGCGTAGCGCTATAGCTCAGAAACCATTAGCCTCAAGCCTACGCTGATCATGGGTAATGCCTTCAAGGATACACCTCATTTTTGAACTCTTACTAAGTAGGTGTGCATAAATAAACGCAACTAAGGCCGGGCGGGTTTTGACGGTTAAATCGCTTATGTAGCAAGACTTTCGGATAAACCCACCCCTACAATTTTTTTACGTTTAAGACCGACCTACTTACGATTACAGCTCCTCATATAGCATTTCTATTTGAGTTGTAAACAGAATCTCTTAGAGGATATCTCCCAAGTTTTTTGATACTGAATTTTGCCCCCCTAGCCCCCCAACTTTGGGGGGAACAAGAGTCAATTTGCTTCTAAAAGTCCCCCGAGCGAGGGATTGCTCGCTCGGGGGATTTAGGGGGCTTGGATGTAGCAAATAATACTTCTCAGACAACCTCTTAAGGAAAGGCAAGAGGCTTGCATACAAAAAGCAAAAGGGGAAAGAGATCCGGAGTTTTATTGGACAATAAAAAAAGACCATACAGGTTTACATCTCATTTATAAAAGTTATAGCGTTTCTAGGACTCATGAGGTACACAGAATTGTTTGACTATTGGCTCTTGCCTCTTCTGTGTTACCTGCTCCCTGCTCCCTGCTCCCTGCTCCCTGCTCCCTGCTCCCTGCTCCCTGCTCCCTACTCTCTGCTCCCTAAAACCCAGATATTTGTAGCTCACAAGTCGTAGAATTGCTATATATTGCTATATTTAAGATTAATTTTATGATTCGAGGCTAAATTACCCATCGAATACCCATCGAATACCATAAATGGGTATACTTTTTAGTATTTTCATCCCCTTAATCTCAAGGATTATACGGATTTTATGTCCATTTTTTAGTAAATTATCCGTATTAGTACGGAGATAAGTATTAGTGAAATCACGGTGGAAACAAGTATTTTTTTAAGTCAATATTAACATATTAGATTTTATTTAATATCTAACAGATGTTTGTTGATTAGTTAAAAGTTTTCCCATGTCATCAACATACCTACCAGTCACTTCACCGTCAGCTGATCAAAGGAATTTCCCTGTCCCTTCACCAGTCCCTGCTTCAGTCATTTATTTTCAGAATAAACTCCCCACAGAAAGACCAGACCATTCTGATTGTACCCGAATCCTCTTAATTGAGGACGATATCCAGGATGTTGAGCTCATTAAAGCATTACTCAAAAAGGCCAAACATTTTCCAGCAACACTCACCCATGTAGAGACCTTAGAGCAAGGTCTCGAATGCCTAAAGTATGGAAATATTGATATCGTACTCTGTGACCTGTTCTTACCCGATCAGCAAGGCTTAGAGACATTTTGTGAAATTTATGCCCAGTTTCCCGAAATGCCTATAATCATTCTGAGTGGACTGACTGATGAGAATTTAGCCATAGAAGCGCTACAAGAAGGAGCACAAGATTACTTAGTTAAAGGAGAATTTGATCGGAACCTATTGATACGAGCGATGCGCTATGGCATTGAGCGGCAACGACTGCTATTAGCACTGAAGCGAAAAACTGAAGCCCTACGAGCCAGTGAAGAACAATTTCGCACCATGATTACCAGAAATGCTGATGGTGTTGTCATTATTGATCACAATCGAGTGATTCAATTTGTTAATCCCGCAGCAGAATACCTGATGAACTGTAAAGCGGAAAAACTCCAAGGAGAACTATGGTGCAGTTCCTTAGTGGTTGGCCAATCTACAGAACTAGATATTCGCTCCTCCTATGGAAAAATTGTTATTGCCGAAATCCAGCTAGTAGAGATTCAATGGGAAGGAAAAAAAGCCTATATGGCATCACTGCGAGATATCACCACTCGCAAGGAAATAGAAATTGCTCAGAAGGAACTGAATGATGAGTTAGAACGTCGGGTTGAGGAGCGCACAGTTGAACTAAGAGTAGCTAATGCTCAGCTCCAAGTTTTGGAACTTAAACTACGTCAATCACTGGTTAAAGAGAAAGAATTGAGCAATTTTAAATCTCGGATTATCTCTAGCATTTCCCATGAGTACCGCACCCCATTAACTACAATTTCTTCATCAGCAGCAATCCTGGAACGGTACGGTCATAAAATTAATCCGACTCAGCAAGTGAAACATTGTAGACGTATTCAATCCATGGTTCAGCACCTGACTGGTTTAGTGGATGATGTGCTATTTATTAACAAGACAGAATTTGACCAACTGGATTTCCAACCAGCACCTATAGATTTAGTTATATTTTGTAATAAATTAGTTGATGAAATCCAATCTAAAACCACAGATAAACACCAGATATTGTTTAGCCATGAAGGTGACTATAAGGAATTCACATCAGATCCTAAGCTGTTACGGCAAATGCTAACTAATCTCCTCTCTAACGCTATTAAATATTCTCCTCAAGGAGGCAAAGTTGAACTTAACGCTAAATGTGACAATAATCAAGTAATACTGGAAGTTAAAGATGAAGGTATTGGCATTCCTAAGCACGATCAAGGTGAGTTATTTAATTCCTTTAGTCGCGGGAGTAATATCGGTTCTATAGCGGGCATTGGATTGGGGTTATCAATTGTAAAAAGTTATGTGGAACAGCATCAAGGAGAGATAGTTATGGCAAGTAAAATAGGTGTAGGTACTCGTGTCACCGTCTCTTTACCATTTCTTCGTTAGTGGTTAGTATGACTAAAAAAAACGGATTTATTTAACTGCAAATTTACATAAAATGCTAAGACTAATATAGTTTGTACAACCTATTTTTAAGCTATGATACAACCTTAAGTTAAATACGCTTTATTAACTACTTATTATTACTATTTGGTGTTACTTAATGGAAAATGGAAACTGGAAAATTCCCAATTCCCAATTCCCAATTAACAGCCATAGGGAAAAATTATCGCCTCATCACAAATCCTTAGACTTATGTTAGGTTTTGTCTTTCAACTGCTTCGTAACGGATTTGGCTTTATCCTGTAAGTGTGCGGTGGTAGCTTTGGCTGTGTCTTTCAACTGCTCAGTCACTGATTGAGCTTTATCTTTCAACTGTTCGGTGGTAGCATTGGCTTTATCCTTCAACTGTTCAGTGACTGATTGGGCTTTATCTTTCAAATGTTCTGGTATATGTTGAGCTTTTCGTTTGACAGCTTGAAATTCCTGCACAGTTTTTTGATAATCTTCCTTGATCAGGTCTGTAGCTTGACCAATTTTTTTATTAAGTCCTTCCCCATACGGTTTACTATTTTGAGCAACAGTCTCCAGTACAATAACCCGCTTGCTGCCAATACTCGAAATTGCTACGGGTGGGAGTAGATACATACCATCCATAACCCCATGCCAGCCACTGTCGGAGAAGAGATAGTTAACGACACTACCGCTTTTAGGTTTGAGTAAGTAGTCCACTAGCTTACCAATTTTGTTACCCGCATCTGTCCACACCTCATGTCCGATCAGTGAATCCCAAGACTCGGTTTTCTGTTGAGCTTTGTGATTTTTGCTAGTGTTGACGAGAATACTATCAGTGCCAATACTCTCTACTTGACTCCAAGCAAAGTACCGTTTTTTCGTCCCAAGTAATCCAGACTTACACCTTAAGGCCACGACTCGATGAGCTTGATAGTCCAACAAGAGTTGATCGACATGACCAATTTCTTCGGTGGTCTGACGCTCTAATACTAGACGATTGAGTAACTGGCTCTGCCTGATCGGTTTGGGTTGGATAAATAGTAAAGACATCTATTCATGTCTCCTTGAGTAAGAACTGGCAATGGCTTTCGGAAAAAGACACTGAAGGCTCTAAGCGGTAAGCTATCAGGTAAGCATTCGGCGTTTATTTTAAACTGACGGCTGACCCCTGACCGCTGAATGCTAAATGCTTGTGTACCCCTCTGTGACTTTTTCTATCTAGATTTTAGCTTACAATAATTGCATCAAATCTGATCTAGGGGATTACCAAGGAGTGAGTTGAGACTATGCGCTTATTGTTTTTGATTTCAGGCTTCGTGATCGGCTTAGCTATAGCAGCTATTTTATTCGCCCTCCAAAATAAAGCAATTGTGGCGGTAAACTTTGGGGTTTGGACTGTAGAAGAACCTTTATCTCTAGTGATTCTTTTAACTCTATCTATGGGCTGTTTAGCCGGTTTATTAATCTCCACACCTACTCTAATTAACCAAAGTCGTAAACTAGCTCGGCAACGGAAACGGATTAATGAATTAGAGCAGGATTATAATGAAACAATAGGAAATATTGAGAATCAACGCAAAAGGATAGAGTACTTAGAAGATAGTTTAAAAAGTAAGATAGGTGCCTCATCAGCAGAATCTGAGCCGCAATAGCTGGAAAAATTTTAAGCATTTAGGGGTCAGCGGTCAGCGGTCAGCGCTCAGCGCTCAGCGCTCAGCTAAAACAAACCCTGGTTAGGGTGCGCCTATGGGCAATGGGCAATGGGCAAACGGTAGAATTTAATAGTTCGAGATTAATGAGAATTGAAAGTCAACATAAAAGTAGCTCAGGATAAGTAAAAGAGATTAAACGAATACTTACCTCTTTTCTTAAAAAGCTGATAGCTGATAGCTGAACGCGCACGCGTGCGCGTAGCGCTAATCGCTGATAGCTGATAGCTGATAGCTGATAGCTGATAGCTGATAGCTGATAGCTGATAGCTGATAGCTGATAGCTGATAGCTGATAGCTTATCTATTTTAACTACTGATCAAGGATTCAAACTCAGCTTTTAATGATTCAAAATCTGCCACCCTTGACACCAGTAAATTATCCTTACCAGCATCATTTAATCGTTGTTTCCAATAACTGATGATTTCTGGGTGATTCATCCAGAATTCAATGACACTGTCTACAGCTTGATCTATACCCCAATCTGCCTGGGAGGTAAGGGTTTCAGCTGATTCAATTAAAGCATCCAGGGTACAGTGATAAGTACCTAAGTATTTCAGCCGGGGTGGGACTTTTCTCTGACTCAACGTCTGTTGATGATTGAAAAAGTCTAGGACAGGAGATACTCCTAAGATTTCAAAGGTGTATTTCATAGGTTAAATACCTTCCTTTTTACCAGTTAATAAGCATTCAGCTATCAGCTATCAGCCGTCAGCTAATCAACGGTAGGTAGTTGCGTAGGGTGCGTTAGGGGGGCTCGCCGTAATTTTCCGCCTCGTAGCCAGCCTTGGGAAAGTCCGCCCCGTAACGCACCACCGGGTCAAACACTGATAGCTGAACGCGCACGCGTGCGCGTAGCGCTAATCGCTGTTCGCTGACATCTGAATGCTGACAGCTGAATGCTTACTCCTATAGAGGTGCTATACACTCTATAATAAAGAAATTGTTAAATTCGTTTTGTAGTAATTGTAACACAATAACACAATCTTATCGGCTCAAACCTAACAGCTATAGCGCTGTTTGAATTTATCCCAGGTCGGTAATGATAACAAATCTTGCTGCAACATGGAAGTAGTTCCCAGGGGCAGGTCTTCCTGAGGTTTGTGTTCCAAGGATCTTAAATACTCTTCATCGGCTTGGTAGTTTCTGACCAGATAATCAATGATGTCATCATCAAGGGTAATATTAAAATAGGCTATCAGTCGTTTGACCAACCGATGAGCAGTCTGTGTGCGTGCTTGTTGGACTTCTTCTACAAGCAAGGCTGCTGAGCCAGCTTTTGTTGTGGCTGCCAGACCTACTTCGATTGCCCCTAGATTCGCTTCAAAGGAGTTTTCAATGGCAATTTGTTCTTCTGGCTCTGATATATTTAAGTAATGGTCTAGTAAATTGACTAGTTCAATGGAGAGTTTTTTGTAATCAGATAAGTCAAGCTGTTGATGATTAAGTAACGCTTTTAAGGGACTGCTGTGTTTAGACTCCAGGAAATCCTGTAACAGGGTAGTGATATCTTTAGCCAGAGAAACTTTATCCTTATCGCTCAGAAAAATAGTTTTCTCTTTTAGAATCAGAGCGAGATTTTTAAGTCTTTTGTCCTGAGGTGATACCAGTTTGAGTTCCTGACCATAGCTAGACCATAATTTATGGTACTCCTGTTCTACCTGTAGCAGCTTTTTATGAAGGCTATTTAATCGTTTATTGAGGCTGATGATCTCGTCATAACGCTTTTTTATTTTTTTAGGACTAGCATAGGGGGTGCTGGTAACATAGCTTTTTAATGTATTAATAAGCAGTTGCTCTAATTGTGATATCGTAATCCCTAATACAGAATGTATTGCTTGATTATCCGATATATTTAAGTTTGTGATTAGGGCATAGATGCGGCTGTTACGCATGCGCCTTGTTAATTCAAAGTCTGACAAGAGCGAATCAAACGCTTCTTTAGCTTTTTTCAAATCGTTACGTCCCTTAAAAACCGGGTCGAGTACAAGAATAACGCGCCCTGATAACAGCTCAATGGTTAAGGTTAAAATGCCAAGACTATCATGAAATGTCATGACGTCGAGGGATTCTTGATTGGCGGCAGTAAGGGTTCTTTCTAAGAAACCAATAGGACGCTTTAATCCTTCTCGTAGGGAAGGGGCTTTTCCTTGCAAGCGCTGGTTTACTAATTCTGCGATACCGGGAAAATTATTGTGTAAATGGGCAAGTTTTTGGTCGAGGCGATCGCTTATAGCTTGGTACTCTTTTTCGATCAGACAATAAATCCCTTGTTTACGATAGGATTCAATCCGCTTCATGGTTCGTGCTATGACATCATCTTGGGTGATATCAAAGGTGGCTTCTTCTAGTAAATCTTCGCTGGCTGATCCATTACGGAGAATCCACCAAGCCCCAACTAGGGCTTGTTCTTCTGGGGGATAGCTTTTGATATAGGTGTTACGAGCAGCAAAATACAATTCAAATAACTGATCAATTACGGTTAACAACTGCCATTCCGCTTCTTGTACCCGTGGTGCGTAAAAAGCTTGCTTGCCAATGCGCACCACAATGGCAATCAGACCAGCAATCATAGTGTAGGCAGTAAAGTAGATAACATTTTCTACGCTAGGAGGATTTCCATATCCGAGATAATGACCACCGTATAGTCCCAAAAATGTAACTGGACCTGCTGTCCAAGCAATCTTCAAAAATGCGAATAACCATGATTCTTGTTTAATGGCAGAGGCAATCTGGTGAATCACAGATTCCCCGACAGCACTCAGAGCAAGGTTGTTGACTTTATTGTTTTTGACTTTATTGTTGCTGTAAAACACTTTATAATATTAAGTAACTTTGATCAGTTTTATGGGTAAAAAACCTCCAACGCTATATATAGCATTTATCAATTAGGTATAGTATATAATATATAGGTATTATATATTTCTATTTGCTAACAATTCCCTAATTTTAAGACTATCTATCACAAAAGGAATAAAATAGTCAATTCCTATATCTGAGGGGATGGGGGGATAATATCAAGTCTGGTTGATTACCCATAATAAAGAAGATTGATGGGAAGATTGCCATCTCCCCACCTCCCCACCTCCCCATCTCCCCATCTCCCCATCTCCCTATCTCCCGATCACCGGATTACTGGGCATCCTGCCATTCTGGGGTCAGGGTGCGGTAATCATAGTTTGCGACACCGGGATGACAAGTCACACAGGTTTTAACCCCAAAGGGTCGAGGGATTTTGACTCGGGGATGCAGGGCTGTGAAATAACGGGATTGGGTCATACGATAAGGGACTTCTTCGTCTTTGTTATGGGGACGGGAGAAATCTCGCAAGTATTGCCAGGTGAGCAATAAACTTGGACCAAGTAGTCTTGGTAGTTGGGTACCATAATGTTCGTTTGGCTCTAACAATAACCGACGCCAGGTTTCGGTAGGCAATACTTCTGGTGGCAAAGCAATGTGACAAGCGGAACAGTTTTCTAGGTAAAGGTCTTTGCCTAATTTGTAGCGTTTGGACACTGGGTCCATGGATGCGGTTAATTCGGTGGGGTTGGAGCTAACTGTTTCTGGCTCAATCGTATATCCTACGGCTCGCTCCAGTCCCCATCCGATGCTAATACTCCAAAAAATTAGCAATAACAATAGAACCCAAGGTGAACGTCTACGGTTTCGCCTTGGGTTTCTTGACTTCAAAAATTTGGACATACCTCACACACAACACTCTTTAAGGAATTGGTACAGAGCGCAACAATTGCTCAACAATGGGCTGAGCACGACGCCCCCCCGACGTAATGAGACGATGGGACAGTACATAAGGTGCCAGGAACTTGATATCATCTGGGATGGCATAATCTCGACCTTCGATAAAGGCTAGTGCCTGGGTTGCCCGTTGTAAAGCAATGGTACCGCGAGGACTGACTCCTAAGGTGACATCTTCGGCGGAACGGGATGCTCTGACTAAATTGAGCATATACTCTTGTAGTGACTGTTCTACTTTGACCTGGTGACAAAGATTCCGTAATTCTAATACTTCATCGGTGGTGATACAGGGGGTGAGCTCGGAAACCATCATTCCTTCTAGATGGCGTTGCAACATCTGGAGTTCTTCTTGTTCTGTGGGATAACCTAGGGATAAGGATAATAGGAATCGATCCATTTGGGCTTCTGGCAAGGGGAAGGTACCTTGATATTCCACTGGATTTTGGGTGGCAATCACGAAAAAGGGCTGAGGTACGGGACGCGATCGCCCATCTACAGTGACCTGCTGCTCTTCCATTACTTCCAATAAGGCTGACTGGGTCCGGGGTGTGGCTCGATTAATTTCATCGGTTAGCAAGATATGGGTAAATACTGGACCTGGGAGAAATTCAAACTCACCACTGCGCTGATTCCAGATATTGGTACCTGTGATATCGGTCGGTAATAGGTCAGGGGTACATTGAATACGTTGAAATTTCCCATCTATGGAACGGGCTAGGGATTTCGCTAGGAGTGTTTTGCCCACACCAGGGACATCTTCGAGTAGGGCATGACCCCCAGCCAATAGGGCCACAATCACTAGACGAATGGCATCTGCTTTACCAACAATCACACGACCGAGATTTTCCTGGAGCTGTTGAATTCGTTGTCTCATAGAGCAGTGTTCAATTGGGTGAGGGACAAATTATTGGGTTTTAGGGAACAGGGAACAGGGAACAGGGAACAGGGAACAGGGAGCAGGGAGCAGGGAGCAGGGAGCGGGGCAAACATCGGTTTGTGTACTTCATTAATATGAAAACCGCTATCAGTTTTAGAACATGCCCTATCTCCTATAAGCTAGCAAGGCTTTTGGGAAAATGGGAATTCACAAGAGTGTGGGGAGATGGGGAGATAGGGAGATGGGGAGATGGGGAGATGGGGAGATGGGGAGATGGGGTTTATCATACTTATGAGGTTGATGCAAGTTTCTTACCCCGAATCGGGAGTCGAGTCGAGTAGGGTGCGTTAGGGGCGGGCTTGCCAGCATGTTCAACCTCGTAACCAGTGTTGGGATAGTCCGCACCGTAACGCACCACCAGTCAAACTGATTTGGTCTTGGGATTTTGCTGCGGGATTAGCGATCGCATCACTAATACAGAAGCGATCCCTTCACCACGAAAGAAGCGATCCCATCACCACGAAAGAAGCGATCCCTTCACCACGAAAGAAGCGATCCCATCACTAATACAGAAGCGATCCCATCACTAATACAGAAGCGATCGCATCACCAATACAGAATTTTCCAGGTAGGTTGAGCAACTAGAGAATTCTAATCAAGAATCGCTTAGCCTCCCCTAAACCCCTGATGAGTGATCCCCCCTAACCCCCCTTAATAAGGGGGGAACAATAAGAAGCCAGTTACTGATCTGACTCCCGATTCCCGACTCCCGACTCCCGACTCCCGACTCCCGATTCCCGATTCCCGATTCCCGATTCCCTTAACCAAAAAAATCCCTAGCAGCTTCACAGTCTCTCTGAATTTGGGCTTTGAGCTGGTCTAGGGAGGAGAATTTTTGTTCGGGGCGGATAAATTTCTGGAGGCTTACGGTTAGGGTTTGGCCATATAAGTCTCCGGACCAATCGAATAGATGAACTTCGACGGTTAAACTGGTGCCTTTGACGGTGGGGCGCATACCAATATTCATGACACCAGGATGGGAAGATAAATTGGTGTCTAGGTTAGAGGGTTCAGAGGTATGGGAGACTTCGACGCAGTAAACCCCTAGCTTGGGTAAAAATTTGTCTGGGGGTAAGTGGAGGTTAGCGGTGGGAAATCCTATGGTTCTACCGAGTTGTTGACCTTTCTCTACTATTCCGATCAGGGTGTATGGCCGTCCTAGGAATCGGTTGGCTTTGTCGATATCCCCTTGGGCTAAGGATTGGCGAATGATGGAACTACTGATCCGTTGCTCCTGACGTTTGTACAGGGATACGATATGGACGGTAATACCGTAGGCGGAAGCGATCGCATCCAAATCCGTTGCGGTGCCAGCTCGCTTATGGCCAAAGCAAAAATCCTCTCCCACACTGACTTGCTTTGCCTGGAGTTGCTCCACTAAAATCTTTTCCACGAATTCCTGGGGACTGAGGGAAGCTAGCTCCCGGTTGAAGGGTAATAGGGCTAACTGTTGCACACCCAACACACTTAACTGTTGGGCTTTTTCTGTTGGTGGTGTCAGCAGCTTCCAGGCTTGACCGGAAAAGAATTCTCGGGGGTGGGGATTGAAGGTGGCTACGGTGGGATAGATTAGGTCTAGATTTGAGCCACTGGTTTCAGGGTTACTAAATTGCTCAAGATTGGATGATGCCAGGGCTTGAGCTTGAGCCGTAACTGGCTTTGGCAAAATGGGAGCAATAACTTGCTGATGCCCCAAATGGACGCCGTCAAAGTTTCCGAGGGCAACAGCGGTTGGTGTTAACGCGGTAGTTAGAGATGATGTAATCCACACGCTTAATATTTTGACATATTTCGCCCGTGGTAGGCAATGGATGAGCGCTAGGCAAAAGGCAAAAGGCAAAAGGCAATAGTTTACTATAAGAGCTTTTGCTGCTTGTATCAATTTCAAACACCTTAATGGGTAGTGCTATTACTGCCCCATTAACTCATTTCAATTTAAATTGACCGTCAACCACTTGCACCAGCACAGGTTTACTCTGACGCTCCCCTTGGGAAGTAAACTGCAACGGTAACCCTGAGGTATCATTAGGTGAAAGCTCAATATTGCGGAGGCTGTTGAGAACTAGCTTTCGGTCGGCGTCCTCGACCAAAGCCTGAATAAAGGCTTGAGTAGCATCGAAGCTAGTGGCAGTAGCCCAGCTAACCTCTCCTTGCCATAGTTCCCTAGCTTTTGTAGAAAAGTTTTCTGCTTGTGGTGATTCTCTAAACCAGGGAACTACGATAGTCAACCCTGCCACCGCTTGCCCACCCTGTTGCAAGATTTTACTACTATATAAACCATCCCCACCGAACAACCTCAGCCGTTGCTGATCTCGGTTGTTAGGGTTCAGGTTAGCGTTGGCTTTAGCAATATCGAGAGCTGTATCAATGTATTTCACGCTGGGGAATAACATGGCGGCCTTGACTTGATCTTGAGAGAGATTTATGAGTGTGTCAGTTATATTCAGGTTGGGATTGTTTAATTCAATCTCCCGAACCACCTCACCCCCTAGTTGTTCAAAGTCTGTTTGAAAATCTTGTTTGAGACTCTTGCTATAGGGACTCTCAGAATCATAAAAAATTACCACCTGGTCTAAGCCAGGTTGACTGTTGACATGTTGAGCCAGTTTTATTGCAAGTGCTCGATTTAAAGGAACTGTCCTAAAGAACACATTTCTTTTGACATCAAGACTGGTTAAATTACTACTGGTGCTGGTGGAGGAAATTATGGCTAAGCCAGCTTGGTCGTATATGGGGAGTGCGGCCTTACTGGCATCACTAGAGTGATGTCCAATTACCCCCAGGATAGAGTTGTCCTGAACCAAAGCCTGAGCTATTTCTTTGGCTTTGGCTGGATCGTTGCCATCATTAGCGATCGCAATTTCCAGGAATCGACCATTTAATCCCCCTGAATCATTGAACTGATGTTGAGCCTGGGCTACTCCCCGCAATATTTGTTTTGCCCCGGATTGTGACTGGTCAATGGGCACTACCACAGCGATAGTAAATGGCTTAAACCCCTGTTGACGGGCTCGGGCATTGTTGTAGTAAATCAGCAATTCTGGATCATTGGGATTAGCCTGCCAAGCTTGCTCAAAAACCTTAACCGCTGCGCCATAGTTTTGGTTTTGGAATGCTTTAGCACCAGGGTCAATGTTTTTCTTGTTGTCAATTCTAGGAAATAAGCTGTGCTCACCCCAACTAATAGTAATAGTAATGCATCTAATCCCGAAGACTTTCTGGGCACCGGTTGCACAGGGCGTTGATACCTTATACAATACGACACCAACCAAGGAAATGATTGCTACTCCTGCTGCTATTGTGAGTAAGCTGAGTAAACAATTCCTTGGAATAAGGTTATCAAGATTACTCCTGAGTCTATCCTCCTTCTCTAAAGAATTTAAATAATTTTCAATGTCCAGTAGTTTCTCTTGTGCCGATAGATTATCTGGAGCAATTTCCAATACTTGCTGAAACGGCTCTCTTGCTGTTGTGTATTCTTGTTGGTCGATTAAATCATTCCCATAGTTGATCAGCGATCGCACCAACCCATCTTGGTTACGGATTGGGTCAACTTTATAGGCTCTTTGGTAATAGGTAACTGCTTTCTCAAACTCTCCCAACTCTAGATAGCCTTCAGCTAGGGCAAAGATAGCACTAAAATGATTAGGGTTTAGTTCCACAACCTGTTCATATAGTCCTAGGGCTTTGGGAATTTTACCCTGTTGATACTCGGTAGTTGCTTGTTGATAGATAGGATTAATTTCGTCTTGGTCTAGTTTTTCCAGTTCTAGGATTTCTTGCCGCAGTGGATAACGTTTAATTAACCAGCGCCGGATAAATTCAATGGTTATTTTACGTTTATTTTTATCTAATAAACCTCTTACTGCTAGTTGGTTTGGTGCTTCCCTTAGGGACTTTGTTTGAATAACGCCGTAGTGTTTGAGCAGACTTACAGCAAGTTTCGCCCCCCTAGCCCCCCAACTTTGGGGGGTTTTTGAGTTAAAGTCCCCCGCCCCCCTAGCCCCCCAACTTTGGGGGGTTCTTGAGTTAAAGTCCCCCAGAATTGGGGGATTTAGGGGGCTTGCAGTTAACGGCTGTAATGGCTCTTCTGAACTATTTTTATAACTATTTTTAACGGGATTACCTGCCTCGGCAACAGCAGAAAATACTACTCGTTCTGGAATCGATAATCCGGCTCTAATCCATGCCAAGCCAGCACTAGCATTTTCTAGGGCTTGGTCTACACTGTTTTCCACATCTTCTGGAGTAATCTGCCACTGCTGTAGCTCCCTAGCTCTACTAAAAATAGCAAAGCATAGGACTTGGGTAAAATAGGGATGCCCTGCTGATAGGTTGTAAATCGCTTGGATGGCAGCAGTTTCGTAGGTGAGTAGCCCTGCGGCTGGTTTGGTAATCAGTTCCTGACTAGTTTTTTGATCAAGTAAGCCAATTTCTTGCCTTGGGGCACCCTTGAATATCCCGAGTAAATCCAGTAAATCTTTGGATTCCTGTCCCACACAGAGAATCAGGTATAGATTATCCTGTTGAGCAACTAGGGATTTTAAGTAAGTAAATAAATGCTGAGAGATTAGGTTATTATTTGGGGTATTTAAGGTCTCCAATTCATCCAGCAATAAGGCTAAGTTTTGGTTACCCAAGGTTTGATAGACTTGAGGCAAAAACTGGTTAGAAAACAGCGATGGTTCGGTGGATAGGGCGGTACTAGAAGGCAAGGGTATTTCATGGGAGTCTAGTTCCAAGCTATCCAGGATTTCTATGGCCAGTTCTTCTAAGATATCACCGAGATATTTGTGACTGTAGGATTCCAGATCAAAGGGAACAAAGGCAAAGCTATCTAAGTTTACAGATGTAGGAATATTACGGAGTAGGGAAGACTTGCCAATCCGCCGTTGACCGTACAGTATAATTACCTTAGTTTTAGTGCTAAGGTTATCCTCGATAAACCGGAATAAGCTTTGCCTTCCCCAAAATAATTCCGGGTCATTTTCATCAATGGGACGACCAATGATATAGGGATTTCTAGGAACTGCTGAATTCATTTTTTCAACCCCCTCTTGGTCTTACTCTGACACTAATTTAAATTTACCGTTAACCACTTCCACCAGGACAGGTTCACTCTCACGCTCCCCTTGGTCAGTAAACTGCAAACCCAACCCGGAGGTATCAGTCGGTACAAGATTAATATTGCGCAGTCTGTCGAGAACTAGCTTTCGGTCGGCGTCCTGGAACAAAGCGTGAATAAAGGCTTGAGTAGCATCAAAACTCGTAGCAGTAGCCCAGCTAACATCGCCTTGCCATAGTTCCTTAGCTGCTTGAGAAAAGTCTTGGGCATCTTGTGCTTCCCTAAACCAGGGAACTACTATAGTCAACCCTTCAACTCCTTCCCCACCCTCTTCCAAAGTGTTATTTTCATATAAAGTAGACGCACCGAACAACCTAAGCCCTGTCTGACTTCCGTTGTTAGGGTTAGGGTTTAGGTTAGCGTTGGCTTTAGCAATCTTAATAGCTGTATGAACCGATTCCACCCTCGGGAATAATATAGCCGCATTGACTTGATCTTGAGAGAGACTGTTTTTAACTTCTTGAGTTATATTCAGGTTGGGATTGTTTAAGGCAATCTCCCGAACTCCCTTACCCCCTAGTTGTTCAAAGTGTGTTTGAAACTTTTCTTTTAGATCCTTACTATAGACACTGTTAGCATCATAGAAAATTACCACCTTGTCTAAGTTAGCTTCAGTTTTGACATAGTCAGCCAGTTTTATTGCAGATACTAGATTAGAAGGAGTTGTCCTAAAGAACACGTTGTTCTGGACATCAACATTGGTTAAATAATTACTGGTGCTGGTGGAGGAAATCATCGCTAAGCCAGCTTGGTCATATACGGGCAGTGCAGCGTTACTGGAATCACTAGAGTCATGTCCAATTACCCCCAGGATAAATTTGTCATTAACCAAAGCCTGAGCTATTTTTTTAGCTTTGGCTGGTTTGTTGCCATCGTTAGCGATCGCAATTTCCAGGAATTGACCATTTAATCCCCCTGAATTATTGAACTGATGTTGAGCCTGGGCTACCCCTCGCAATGTTTCTTTTGCCGTGTATTCTGACTGGTCTATGGGCACCACCGCAGCGATAGTGAATGGATTAAACCCCTGTTGACGAGCGCGGGCATTGTTGTAGTAAATCAGCAATTCTGGATCATTTTGATTAGCCTGCCAAGCTTCGTAAAAATCCTGAGCCGCTTGGGCATAGTTTTTGTTTCGGAATGCTTCAGTAGCACGGTCAATTTTTTGGTTAATTTTTTGGTTGTTGACAGTTTTAGGAAATAAGCTGTGCTCACCCCGACTAATAGGAGTAGCGAGACATCTAATCCCGAAGACTTTCTGGGCACCGGTTGGACAGGGAGTTGATACCTTATAATAGAAACCCACACCAACGAAAGAAATTATGGCTAGAGCTGCTGCTAGTTTGCCAATGCCTAACCTAGTAGGATTTGGATTATTATCAACTGGAGTGATAGGTCGATTACTAAGAGCTTCAATCTGGTCTAGTCTCTGCTGTGCTAATTGATCGTCAGGGTCAATGTCCAACATTTTCTGAAAACACTTCTGGGCTGTTGTGAATTCTTTTTGCTCGATCAACTGATCTCCATACTTTAGTAGCGATCGCAACAACCCTTCTTGGCTTGGTACTGGCTTAACTTTATAGGCTCTTGTATAGAGTTCTACGGCTTTCCTGTAATCGTTGACCTGAAAATAGCCCTCAGCTAAAGCCAACAGAGCGCTGAAATGATTGGGATTAAGTTGCAATACCTCTTTATAGAGCATTAGTGCGGCCCTAATTTCCCCCTGTTGATACCGTGTAGTGGCTAGTTGATAGATCGGATCAGTTTGGTCTTGGTCTAGAGTCTCCAGTGGTAGTATCTCTTGCTGTAGTGGGTGATAGCGAATCAACCAGTGGCGGACTAATGGCACCTTTACTCTACATTCTGTGTCATCGACGAAACGGTAGTCTTTAAGTCGTTTGGCTGCTTTATACAGGGACTTGGTCTGGATTACACCATAGCGCTTTAGGAAGGATAATGGGTGTTCTGGCACCGTCTGGCGTTGGGAGATAGCTCTTTGTTGAGCCTCTGCCACTGCTGAAAATACCACTCGCTCTGGGTTCGGTAAGCCATCCCACAACCATGCCAACCCCCCTTGAGCGTTCTCAATAGCCTGGTTGACTATCAGCTCCACATCTGGGGCAGAAATCGTCCAGTTGTCGTTCTCCCTCGCCTTCGAGAACAGAGTAAAGCCTAGGACTTGGGTAAAATAGGGATGCCCAGCAGATAGATGGTAAATTTCTGTGGTGGCATTCTCTTCATAGGTCAAGACACCCTGAGCTGTTTTATTAATTAGCCGTTTAGTACTGGTGTCATTCAGAAAACCAATTTCTTGGGAGGGTGAACTCTTAAACACCTGGACTAGATTGGGCATATCATCCAGATTCCGTCCTACTACCGCAATCACAAATAATTGATCGTGCTGTTTAATTAGCTTAGCTAAATAGGTAAAAAAATTCAATGGTGCTGATGGGGGATAGTGTTCAGGTATAGCATCAAATTCATCCAGCAATAAAACCAGATTTTTACCTTTTAATACCTGAAAAAGTTGGAGCCAATATTGATTAGATAAGATAGCGTTATCAGTGTCTAACTCTTGTTCTGAGGGGAGAGTAATATCATCTGGCTCTAGTTCACAGTGATCAATAATCTCTTGAGCCAAGTCATGGAGAATACGACTCAAGGGTTTGTGAATGTAGCCTTGCAAATCAAAGTTAACAAATAAAAACTTATCCCTAGTAACTTTAACTTTTTTGGGAATTTGTGCCAAGACCGATGACTTGCCAATCCGTCGTTGACCATGAAGTAATATTACCTTTACCCTCTGGCTCAGGTTGTCTTCGATAAACCGAAACAGACTATACCGTCCGAAAAAATTGTCTGGATCATCAATTATCTTCCCGATTTCATAAGGATTAGGATGATTATAATAATTATTAACCATTAGCCTACGATTGATGATTTGTTTAATTTTTATCCAAAACACTCAAGGTTGCTGCCATTTGAAGTCAGGAAAATGCAGCTAACACCTTACTCACCCATTCCACAGCAGTCTTGACTTTGTCTTGATGTTGCGATATCCACTTAATTGCTTCAGTGACTTGATCAGCTTGACTATGGCTGAGTAGATTGAGAAAGACTTTTTGCCTATCTTTTAGTAATTGATGATTAGTCTGCCAAAGTTCCTGAATCACCCACCGCTCCATAATCGATGAGGTAAATAATAAGTCTTGATGGCTGATCATAATTCCTTGTTGGTTTTGCTTAGTAATCACCCCTCGTTCTACAAGGTTAGTTAACTCTCGCTGGTGTTGGCTAAAGATGACCTCAATGCCCTTCAAGTCAAAGTGCTTGTTACGATGGAGACGACCGTCTAATTTGAACAAGGCCATCAACATCAATAGAGCTTGCTCAACTTGGCTACACCGTTTCCAAATTGTTTCAAAAATTGGTCTGGTAATACCTTCAAAGTCCCGAGCAAAGGCTTGGGCATCAGGGACGTTGCCAGTTTTTAGCTCTCGATAAAGCAAAGAACCAGCAATCTGGAGCAGAGCGGGATGTCCACCAGCAATCTCTCGGATCAGCCCCCGTAAGGTTGGGGTCATTGGCATACCAGCCATTAAGTGATCAATCTCAGAGTCAGTAAATGGCTTCAGGGATTGGAACAGATAATGGTTGTACCAGGGAGAACTATTGGGATTGAGAGCAGGACCAAGTTCATTGAGAGGGCGGAGTGAGGCCACAATCATTGATAAATATCGTCTTTCCCGAGAGTGATAGGCAATACTGCGACACTCCGTAAGAAAGGTTTCCATCTCAGCATGGTTATAGTGCTGGTTTTCCCGCAGTGCCCAATCATAGTCATCTACTAGCAACAGCAAGAATTTGTGGCGTTTGCCAAGTTTCCGCAATACTTGGCGCATGTCTCTGGTGGTTGCTCGTCCCTGGTCCAGCAATGTCTGGATCTGTTCCTGGAGGTCTGGCTCACCGTCTAATTCCTCTTGGAGCAGACTAAAGACTTCTTGCCAAAACCCGGCAGCTGTAAAGGGTTGGATACTCTCGCAACTCAGGAGTACCATTACAGCCTGGGATGGGTCTTGTTCATAGTGTTGCCAAACTTGGGGGGAAGCCAAGAATTCCAGGAAAGAGGTCTTGCCCATGGCTGGCCCACCCCAAAGGGCTAAGTTACTGCGGCTATAGATTTGATCAAAGGCCGCCATAATTTCTGATCGTCGTCCCACAAAACGCTCTGGGGAAACTGGCTGACCGTAGGTAAAAGGATTTTGCATCATCTTGGCTTCCATATTCAATTTTCAATTCAAGTTTTAATTTAGATTAATCTGATAATTATCTCGGGCTTCGATGCTACCCTATCTTGGTTAAAAGTCTTCAAAAATGCACTCATTTATTATCTTATATCGAGAAATATTGAACGTTTTTAGCAAAACTTGTTAACGCTCTAGGCTTCGATTACTTTTCTAGGTAAAATTTTGGAAAATTTATCAAATAACTATAACACTACAGTGATGTATGTACTTAGTTTTAATGGTTTTGTGATTTAACTCACCGTAACATTTCTCTCCTATAAGGTCATTATTAATGTATCCCCTGTTTACGAATCAAGGGTTTTGGTGGGTTACTCCTATTCTTAAAAGTGTGGTTGACATTATACACAATAAATCAAATTTTGAGAGTACCCATAAGGGGACTTGTGTTATGGTTTTTTTCTGATATGAACAGAGGGATGAGTTTGGTGAGTTTCGGAAGTGTGCGGTTGAGCCTCTGAACCTCGTGAGGTAGGGAACAGGGAATAGGGAAGAGGGAACAGTAATTAGATTTGATTCTTGAATAAACTTAAATAATAGTTATTGATTACGTTGTGACAGCAAATTTTGTGCAATAGCGATAAAAATTTGGAACATTGAGTTAAAGTCCCCCGAGCGAGCAATCCCTCGCTCGGGGGATTTAGGGGGCTTGCAGCTAAAGGTAGTCAGGTCAATTGATCTGAAAACGGCTGTAAGTTTTTTTGTACTGGTGCCAGATCTCAGCAAAAAGCGATCGCACTAGACCCGAAGAGGTGGAACATGAGGGCTCGCCCTTCGGTGGTGCGTTACGGGCAGCAACCTAACACTGGCTACGAGGTTGAACATGAGGGGAAGCCCTTTGGTGGTGCGTTACGGGGCGGGCTGTGCAAACACTGAGTACGAGGTTGAACATGAGGGCAAGCCCGCCCCTAACGCACCCTACGCGGCTTGGTATGCTAGTACAGAGTTGATTATAGTAGTTCCCGATTCCCGATTCCCGACTCCCGATTCCCGACTCCCGACTCCCTATTCCCTGTTCCCTGTTCCCTTTCTTATATGATCTCTGGTAATTCTCTTGTAGTTCTCTGGCATCGTTTTCTAGGCATTTTCCTGGCTGTGAGTTTTGCGATCGCACTGCCTGGCTGTAGCATCAGCCAATTTGAAACCAAGGCAGCTGACGTTCCCCGCATAGTCCAGAGTATTCTCAGTGACATCAATACCTTTAACTATGCCCTCAACCAAAGTGCTACCAGTATTTTTGGTCTTACCTTTCAGGGTTTAATAGACACTGATGGGATAACCGGGGAAATAATCCCGGGTTTAGCGGAATCCTGGCAGATTTCCGACGATAAACTTAAAATCCTATTTACCTTGAGGGAGGGGCTAAAGTGGTCAGATGGTCAGCCCCTAACCACTGATGATGTCGTCTTTACCTACAATGACATCTACCTCAACCCAGAAATTCCCACTGATTCTAGAGATATCCTCCGGGTTGGCAAGAGTCGAGCCTTACCAAAGGTCAAGAAGATAGACCAACGTCGGGTGGAATTTTCTGTCCCCGAACCCTTTGCGCCCTTTCTCCGCAATACTGCCTTACCGATCTTACCGGCTCATGTGCTGCAAGAATCGGTGAAAACCAAAGATTCACAAGGGAATCCTAAGTTTTTGACCATGTGGGGGGTAGATACGGATCCAGAAGATATTATTGTCAACGGTCCTTACAAACTCAAACTCTACCGCACCAGTCAGCGGGTGGTTTACGACCGTAATCCCTACTACTGGAAAAAAGATGAACAGGGAAAGCAGCAACCTTATATTGAGCGGGCGATCTGGGAAATTGTAGAATCAACCGATTCATCCTTTATTCAGTTTCGCTCCGGCGGATTAGATGCTCTGGGTGTATCCCCTGAATACTATTCCCTGCTGAAGCAAGAGGAAAAAAAGGGTAACTTTACCATCCACATCGGTGGTCCTACCCTCAGTTCCAGTTTTATCTCCTTCAATCTCAACACCGGTAGCCGGGATGGACAGCCTTTAGTAGATCCGATTAAGTCCCTTTGGTTTAATACTCTCGAATTTAGACAAGCCGTTGCCTATGGCATAGACCGGCAAACCATGCTGAATAATTTGTATCGGGGGTTAGGTGCGCCGCAATATTCTAATTTACCCGTGCAAAGCCCCTATTATCTCTCACCAGAAAAAGGGTTACCCGTGTATGACTATAATCCCGAAAAAGCCAAAAAATTACTATTAAAGGCGGGCTTTAACTACAATGACGAAGGCGAGCTCCTCGATAGCCAAGGAAATCGAGTCCGTTTCACCTTAATGACTAATGCTGGGAATAAGCTGCGAGAAGCCATGGGAGCACAGATTAAGCAAGACCTCAGTAAAATTGGCATTCAAGTGGATTTTACTCCCATTGCCTTCAATACCCTGGTAGACAAACTCAGCAATAGCTTAGATTGGGAATGCCATCTCCTTGGTTTTAGTGGCGGTGGCTTTGAACCCAATAATAGTTCTAATATCTGGTCTGTGGATGGGGGATTGCACAGCTTTAATCAAAAACCCTTCCCTGGTCAATCCCCCATTCAAGGTCGTAAAGTAGCGGATTGGGAGCAAAAAATAAGTGACCTTTATATCCAAGGCGCTCAAGAATTAGATGAAAACAATCGCAAAAAGATTTATCAAGAAGCCCAACGGATTAATTTAGAACACTTGCCTTATATTTATCTGATTAATCCTCTCTCCATGACCGCAGTTCGTAATTCCATAGAAGGCATTGAATATTCAGCTCTAGGAGGCGCATTCTGGAATATTGATGAACTGAAAATTTCAGAATGAATGGGGAGATAGGGAGCAGGGAGCAGGGAGCAGGGAATAGGGAATAGGGAACAGGGAATAGGGAATAGGGAACAACAGTAAATAAATACGAGGAGTTTTTGATGTTATGATCAATTTCATTGGGAATAGGGAGCAGGGAGCAGGGAGCAGGGAACAGGGAATAGGGAACAGGGAATAGGGAACAGGGAATAGTAGGAAATAAATACGAGGAGTTTTTGATGTTATGATCAATAAGGATTGGGCTTCATGATATATTTAGAAATACTATATAGCTTTTATTGCATGTATAATGTAAAATTATAAACCTCACTCAAAGTCCCCCTTTTTAAGGGGGATTTAGGGGGATCCATTTGTACCTCATGGTAAAGAGAATTGCTAGAAATCGTAGCTCAACATTAAACCTTAAATTGAAAATATTAAACCATTAAAACTTCTTCCCGATTCCCGATTCCCGATTCCCTACTCCCTACTCCCTACTCCCTACTCCCTACTCCCTACTCCCTACTCCCTACTCCCTACTCCCTACTCCCTTAAAATAAAATGACTCAACCCGAAGCATTAAAATCTCTACTGGAAGCGGTTGCGGCTGGTGACCTTAGCCCAACTGTTGCTCTAGATAAACTGAAAGATTTTACCTACGAAGAAGTGGGTGATTTTGCCAAAATTGACCACCACCGCACCTTAAGAACAGGATTTCCTGAGGTAATTTGGGGAGAGGGCAAAACCCCTGACCAAATTGCTCAGATTATGGCAGTAATGCGCCAGCGGAATCCGGTAGTAATGGCCACACGGATTACACCAGAGGTGGCAACGGAGCTAGAGTCAAAAGTCCCAGAGTTACAGTATTATTCCACAGCTCGGATTTGTGCGATCGCACCATCCCACCTCGAACCTAAGTATGCCGGTATCATTAGTCTAATTTCCGCTGGCACATCGGATTTACCAGTAGCTCAGGAAGCAGCCATTACTGCTGAGTTATGTGGGTTTCAGGTCAAGCGCCTTTGGGATGTGGGGGTAGCTGGTATCCACCGCTTGCTGAATAATCGACAGATGATTGCCGAGGCTGATGTGTTAATTGTCGTAGCTGGGATGGAAGGAGCATTACCCAGTGTGGTAGCTGGCATGGCCGATTGTCCAGTGATTGCCGTTCCTACTAGTGTCGGCTATGGAGCCAGTTTTGGTGGTATGGCACCCCTGTTAACCATGTTGAATTCTTGCGCACCAGGGATAGGAGTAGTGAATATTGATAATGGCTTTGGTGCTGCTGTCTTAGCTGGACAAATTCTTAGGACTGGTAATAAGTTGCAGGGTAAGCAATCAGCCGTCAGCCATCAGTAATCAGCTTTCAGTAATCAGCTTTCAGCTTTCAGCTTATGCCCGTAGCCCAATCGGTGCTTTTGAAATAAAATAAGCTGACCGGCACCTCAAGTAGCGTGAGCTAAAAGCTCACGGCTGACGGCTGACAGCTGATAGCTGATTACTTACTGGCTAGTTATAGGAAATAGAAAAAAAAATGCTACAGATAAGAGTAATTTTTGATACAGACAAATTCAGATCAAGTAACCTAAAATTTTTGAAAACGTAGCACCAATTTAACTATTTTATAGTAGCCTGATTAATGGCTAATTTTTTTGAGATATGAAACCCTATATCTTCATAATTTCAGGTCTTTTTGGGTTATCATAGTAATAAGCTACACAGAATTTTTCCCGACTCCCGACTCCCGACTCCCGACTCCCCACTCCCGACTCCCGACTCCCGACTCCCGACTCCCGACTCCCGACTCCCGACTCCCCACTCCCCACTCCCCACTCCCCACTCCCCACTCCCATCAACCCAGGAGCAAATTAACTCACACAATTGAGAACTGCACTATACTGAAAATAGTTCGATCAGAGTTAAATCCACTCATAAACGTTTCTCAAAATCGTTGTTGTTAACAGAGCAGGAAGTACGAGAAAAATGAACAAAAATGTACTTAAAGATACCAACCTAATCTTAATCGAAAACAACTTCTTCCCTCTCCACACTCCCCCTCATCCCTACACTGCCCACACTTCGTACATTCGACGCACTCCCCAAACCGCCCGGACTCCCCAAACTCCCCATACTCTGCCCATACTATTCCCCCTATTCCCGATTCCGTGTTCCACACTGCTTAAATAATTACTGATTGAATCACTAACTTACTTCCAATGCCAAACAATCCCTTCATTGTCGGTAAGCCAGTTCCCCCAGAGCGTTTTGTGGGACGAACTGCTCTGATTGAAACCGCTTTTGATCAAATCTCCCATCGCAGTAACCTATCAGTGTGGGGAGGTCCGGGCATTGGAAAGTCTTCTTTTTTGGAATTACTCACTTGGCCGGAAATCTGGCGAATACACCAGACCGACCCATCCCAAGCAGTGATTGTGTTATTAAATTGCCTCAGTATCCATCCCTTCAGTGGGTCTGGCTTCTGGGGAAAGGTTTTGAGTTTAATTAAAACTAAACTCGACAGCAATCCTGGGCTGCAAGCAGATATCGATAAATTCCTGCAAGACGGAAAAAGCACTGCTGAAGATTTCCAAAAAGTCTTAGGTAAGCTGGGAGCACACAACAAATTCCTAGTATTGCTAGCGGATGATTATGATGCTGTCTTTCGCACTCATGAAACCTACACCGAAGCTGACATGGAAGCCTTTCTAAGTCAGTGTCGCAGCGTAGCTTATTTTGCTGAGGAAAGGCAATACCTCTCCATGATTGTCACGTCATCTCGCCGTCTTAATGAACTTGGACCGAGTCTCACCCCAGATAAATCCCCGTGGTACAATCACTATCTGTTTCGACAACTTAAGCCATTTAACAAGAATGAAGTAGATACTCTGCTATTTGGTATGCCGATGACACCAGCGTTGCGGGATGGTATTAAAGAGATTGCTGATGGACACCCGGTCTTGCTACAGAATGCCGGTTATCTGCTTTACCAAGAGTTACGATCTGGAGGCTTGTGACAGTTACCAAAAATTTCCACTAATCTAACACTATCTACAAGCAAGTGTTAGATTTAAGTCATGGCACTTATACCAATCCGTAAGGCGGTCGAACTTACGGGACTATCAAGGAACACGTTACGGAAGTACGCAGATAATGGCACTCTCAGATGCGAAAGGACTCCAGGCGGAACTAGACTATTTCATTCAGAAGATGTCCTCAGGTTCGGAGCAAGACGTTCAAAACCTGATCAACTTTGTGAACGATCTGCCAAGACGATTTGCTATTGCCGAGTCAGTACCAGCAAACAAAGAGACGACCTCGACAGACTTCTCGCCTATCTCCATTCCCTCTTCCCCGACGCCGAAATCATCTTTGACATCGGCTCAGGTCTTAACTACAAGAGGAAAGGGCTTAGAACCATACTGGAGCGAATTGTGCTCGGAGATCAGCTCACGATTGTTGTTGCCTGTAAAGACAGACTTACCCGATTTGGGTTTGAACTCATTGAGTACTTGGTTAGAAGTTACCGTAAGAGTAGTGCAGCCTTTATAGTTGGTAAATTATGCAGCATAGGGTCTTGGTTTTGTAGTAAGGCTGCACTACTCTAAGGTTTCATCTCCGGTCGGTCTCAACGGTGGAAAAATCCTGGTTCTCAGCCAATCTGAAAGCTGCCCAGAGTCCGAACTTACCGCAGATCTTATGTCCATCATTCACGTCTTCTCCTGCCGGGTTCACGGACTCCGAAAGTACGGTAAAAAAATCAAAGAAGATTCGACTGTTCCTAAATCCTGACCAGAGATCTCTTATTCGCCAATGGTTCGGAGTGTCCCGTTATGTGTTCAACAAAACCGTCAAAATTCTCCAAGCAGGCGTTGTAAAAGCCAATTGGAAAGCCATCAAAACAGGAATACTGAACGACCTTCCCGAGTGGTGCAAGGAAGTACCTTATCAGATTAAATCGATAGCGATAAAGGACGCTTGTACTGCTGTCAGTGAGGCTAAGAAAAAGTATAAAAAGACGTCACAAATTAATCGGGTAAGATTTAGATCAAGGAAGAACCCTATTCAGTCTTGCTATATCCCTAAGTCAGCAGTTTCTGAGACAGGAATATATCACACAAAGCTGGGTAAATTGACTTACGCTGAAGACTTACCCGTAGATATTTGCGACTGCCGACTAACTAGCAACAATGGCGATTACTATCTAGTAGTCCCTCACAAGGTAGCTGTATCATATACCGAAAACCAAGGTAGAGTAGTTGCCTTAGACCCTGGAGTCAGAACTTTCATCACTTTTTTCAGTGAGACATCTGTAGGAAAGATTGGGCACGGAGATTTTTCTCGCATCCAACGCCTGTGTCAGCATTTAGATAATTTACTGTCTAAAATAAGTAAAGCCAAACGCGGACAAAAGCGTCGGATGAGAAAAGCCGCTAGGCGAATGGTTATCAAGATCCAGAACCTAATCAATGAGCTTCATCATAAGACAGCTAGGTTTTTGGTTGATAACTTTGATGTGATTCTACTTCCCACCTTTGAAACATCTAAAATGTCGGAGAAAAGGAATAGAAAAATCAGATCTAAAACCGTTCGGAACATGCTCAGCTTTGCTCATTATCGCTTCAAAGAATTTTTAAAGCATAAAGCGTGCATAACTGGAAAAACAGTCGTAGATGTCTGCGAGGCTTACACCAGTAAGACTGTTAGCTGGACAGGTGAACTGGTAAACATAGGCGGGAGTAAGACTATCAAGTCAAAAGTTGATGGCAAAGTCATGGACAGAGACATCAACGGTGCTCGTGGTATATTTCTGCGAGCCTTGGGAGATACCCCCTGGCTGCGAGATCAGCTTGCATTAGTGAGCCAGAATCCGCCCTTGGTAGATTTTGGTAGCTAAAAAGTATCGGATATATTTGGAAGGTCACGTATTTGATAAAGCAGTGCAATGCTATCAGCGAGCATACCTAGTTGATCCAGTCCGGAATCAGGATGGATTAGTGCGATCGCGTTTAGGTTATGCACAACACCTGATGGAAGTAGGGGAAGTTATCCTAGCCAGGCGGCAATTTGACCAAGTGCTAAGGATAGAGCCAGATAATAAACAAGCTTATCAATTCTATAACCAATTAAACAATCCTTTCGTTGTAGGCGCACCAGTTCCCCCAGACCGTTTTGTGGGACGACAATCAGAAATTCTGGCTAGTTTTAATCAAATCTCGAACCGCAGTAACTTAGCCATTTGGGGTGGTCCTGGGATGGGTAAGACCTCTTTCCTGGAACTCCTGGCTTCTCCGGACGTTTGGAAAGAGTATGGACAAGACCCATCCCAGGCTTTGATGGTGCTACTCAGTTGCGAAAGTATCCAACCGTTTACAGCTTCCGGGTTTTGGCAAGAAGTTTTAACTGAGCTGATCGATAAATTGGACAGTGAGCCAGACCTTCAGACTGAAATTGAGACATTGCTCGACCACGGAAAAGTAACTGCCAGGGTTATGCGCCAAGTATTGGGAAAGCTTGGAAAACGAAACAAGTTCTTGGTGTTGCTAGTAGATGACTATGATGCCGCTTTGCGAGAAAACCCGCACTATACTCAAGCTGACATGGAAATCTTTGTCACTGAGTGTAGCAGTATTGCCTATCACTCTCGGGAGAGGAGATATTTATCAATGATTGTCACCTCACTTCGCCCTCTCAATGAACTTGGTCCTCCTTTTAATCCCAATAGTTCTCCCTGGTATAACCATTATTTGTTTCAATCCCTTAAGCCATTAACGGAAACTGAAGTGGAGCAATTAATGGCAAGTATTCCCATCACACCAGCATTACGGGATGTCATTAAAAACAGGGCTGGTGGACATCCGGCCCTGCTATAAATTGCTGGTTCTTTGCTATTCAGAGAATTAAGAACTGGGAAGTTACCTGATACTGAAACCTTTACCAAGGAGTTTGACGATCAAACTAGACATATTTTCCAAAATATTTAGCAACGGTGCAGGGATGTCGAGCAAGGACTGTTGATACTGATGGCTTGGTCTATTTGGATGGGATGCATTAGCTGATAGCTGATAGCTGAATGCTGAATGCTTAGGGAGGATTCACCCACAGGAAACATTTACCAACCGAGCCAGAGTTCCCTCCATCATAGCGGTGGTTTGACCAGATACAGTGAATACCAAAGCTTCCCGATAGACTCGCTGGGCAGCATGGTGTTTGTAGTTAGCAGCACCACTAGACACAGTAACCGCTGCTTGAGCACATCTTCCTGCTAAATTAATTGCCCAAGTCCTCAGTTGTAGCCGTTGTTCAAACGTCTGAGAATCCCCTTGTGCTGCTTCGAGCATAGCTGTCTGGCAGCGAATCAATTCCCCGTTGAGGGATTCAAAAGCATTGTATAGAAAATCCAGTTGCTTGGTTTTGGCCGCCGCTTCTACAATGTCCAGTCCAGCTTGGGCACATCCTAGGGCCAAAAAACCAGCAGACAAAACTTTTTTCTGGTCATTTCCGTGAATTGCACCTGCTTTAGCAATCGAGACCACACGTTCTTCGGGTAATAACCAATCCATAAGGGTAGCACTAACGGTATTGGTGGATTGCATCGCCCCCAGTGCCATTGGTTTGCTAAAGGTAATAGTACCACCTGCATCTTGGCAGATTGGAGTCAATGGCACCATACCGTAAAGTTCTCGACCATCAGGCAATACTGCACCAATGACAAACTCTTGAAACAAGCTAAACCCAGTAACCCAAGGCACTTTTCCACTGATCTGATATCCACCATCTACCGGAATAGCTTTCACCAGTGGGTTACCTGTTCGTCGCACTTGGGAAAAACCGATACCAACTAGCACTTGACCCTGGGCTAATTTAGGAAGATACTGCTGCTTCAACGATTCATTCTCAGAGTAGGCGATCATTGCTCCAGCACTCTGGTGTTGCATTTGCAAGAATGCCAAAGCACCAGAATACCGTGCTACCAGTTGCTGGAAGTAGCCAAAGATTGTGCTACTAACTTCGAGACCTCCCCAGGATTTGGGAATCCTTAGCCCTAGCAAAGTGCGAACGCTCATCCCCTTGAGAGCCTCTCGTAAGACCTCAGGAGCACTATCAATTTCTGAAGCCAAGGGAGCAACGGATTCCCTTAGATAAGACTCTGCTGTCTCTAATAGGCTTTGTTGGTCATTATCGGGATACCGTTTGCTCACCTGCATTAACCTTTCTAGTTACTCTGATCTACTACATTATTAATAATCCCACTGTGATTTATACCATTGCTCAATTCCGTGAGCTACTTTCCTCAAAAAAAGCGAACGCGCCCCGCGTGACCAAACGCGATCGCGTGGCCTTTTGGCCAAGGTCAATCGCGTAGCGTGACCAAACGCGATCGCGTGGCCTTTTGGCCAAGGTCAATCGCCCCCAGTGAGCGAAAGCGTTCGCATAAGCGCGGAAGCTGAGGCCGTAGGCCACGCGGGGCGCGTTCGCGTGACTCGCGTCGGCTTTGCGGAATCGTAGCTGTGGATACCAATTAAAATCTTTCTGCTAAAAAACTGTTTCTTCCATGTTTTCATTGTCAGGGGTGGGAAAGCTTTGTAGCCTCTTGAGGAAATCTAACAATTCTTCAGGTGTCAGAAACTGACGGGAAATCTTCCCGTAAACCTGTTGTAGGTATTTAACTCCATCTTGTTTTGACCACCGCAACCGTTGAAGTTCCTTGGACGTCTGCTTTAGAATTTCAAAAGATTCGTGGGACTTGATCCAATCTTCCGATTGTTGTGCCCGGGTCTGTGGCTGTGTTTGTGGCTCTGACTCTGGTCCTGGTTGTGAAATTGGCTGACCACTTAAAAGTGACTGGCAGGCATTGGCAATCGAGTAGATATTAACAGAAGCATCCCAATCATAGGATATATAGCGGTCTCTACTATCATAGAGGGAACAGAACACCGTAGCTGGATTACCTTTTGAGGTATCATTACCCCTCAGAGCGATCGTCAGCGGTTCCTTTACTTGCTCAGGGGATAGCTTAACAAGACTAAGCAAAAAGCAACGAGAAAATATACTATCAATCCCTGACTGGATAGAATACGGTTTATCCGCTAGCACTTGGATGCGGAGTTTAAGCACTTCTTTCTCAAGAAATTCTTTTGCCACTATCTCAATCCCACTCACAAAACATCGGATGGCTTGGTGGTAAATGGCTTCTGGTTTATTTTCTGAGTGATTCCAAAAGTGCCACAGGTACTTACCATTTTCAGAGTTTTTGACATAGATTATTTTCGGTATCGGGGCATCACAAAACCCCAATTTATTGGTATTGTCTAGGTTGCTTGACTCTACTGTTTCGGCCATGACACTCCCTTGGATACTATCGCAAATCTGTGCTTTAAGTATCCAAAGCTGATGTATGCGTTCGCATTTGTTTTATGAATATCGGGTATGCTTTACCGTAATAGCTCGATGCTCGCGCATCCGGTTTGTTGATCCCGTTTGTTGATGATCACGTTATGGTTATAGCCATGAAATTACTAGAGAAATCATAAATCTGTGATAACTTTTGATTTAGGATTTCCCTATTCCCTATTCCCTATTCCCTATTCCCTATTCCCTATTCCCTATTCCCTATTCCCTATTCCCTTTGCTATATAAATTTTAATACCGATACCGTTACCATTTGCGACTGCATCAAGACAATGATTAAAAATGTATTTAAAGATATCCTCTTATCCAAAACTAATTCTTCCCTTCCTCCTCTCCCCACACTCCTCCCTTTTCAACACGTCTTACGACCCCTGGGTCTAGCTGTTGCGCTGGCGCTATTTTGTCTATTGACCCTTACAGGTTGCCATCCGAACCAGTTTAAGACTCAGGCAGCTCAGGTCTCTCAACTAGTTTTAGCTACTCCTAGTGACCCAACTAGCTTTAACTATATTGTTAATAGCTCTATCTACGGTGTGTTTGGTTATATATACGAAGGATTACTGACTCAGAATGGCATGACAGGGAAGTTGGAGCCAGGACTAGCTGAATCTTGGGACATTTCCTCAGACCGACAGCGGATCACCTTCACCCTGCGGGATGGGCTAAAGTGGTCTGATGGGGAACCCCTGACGGTGGATGATGTGATCTTTACCTATCAGGAGCTTTACCTGAATCCCAAAATTCCCACAGTGCATCGAGATTTCCTCAAGATTGGTAGTACTGGTAAGTACCCATCGGTGCGCAAACTAGATCAGCGGCGAGTTGAGTTTACCTTACCACAACCCTTTGCGCCATTTGTGAGATCCGCAGGAACCCTAGCCATTCTACCGGCTCATGCCTTACAAGAGTCTGTGCAAGCCACTGATGGTAATGGCAATCCCCAGTTTCTTTCAACTTGGGGCACTAACACCAATCCCCAAGACATTGTTAGCAATGGTCCCTATCGACTAGAAAAGTATACCCCTGCTGAGCGAGTCATCCTACAACGCAACCCTTATTACTGGCGTGCGGATGCTCAGGGAAATCCCCAACCCTACATTCAACGGATTGTCTTACAAGTTATCCCATCCTCTGATAACCAGTTACTCAGATTTCGCTCTGGGGAGTTGGATAGCCTCAGAGTCAATCCCGAGGCCTTTGGGTTACTTAAACGAGAGGAAAAGCGGGGGAAATACACCATTTACAATGGAGGACCGATGCCTAGCATTAGGTTTGTCGGTTTTAATCTCAACAAAGCTCGCAATGCTCAGGGAAAACCTTTCGTAGACCCAATCAAGTCCCGTTGGTTCAATACCTTGGCCTTTCGACAAGCGGTAGCCTATGCTATTGACCGGGAAAGAATGAAAACTAATATTTATCGAGGACTGGGTGAAGTACAACATTCCCCGATTGCTGTCCAAAGTCCCTATTACCTTTCCCCAGAAGACGGGTTAAAAGTCTACAACTATGAACCCCAGAAAGCAAAACAATTACTATTAGAGGCGGGTTTCAGGTATAACTCCCAAAATCAGCTGCTGGATTGGGATGGCAACCGGGTAAAATTCACTATGCTGGTGAAATCAGACGATAAATCCCGAGTGGACGCAGCAGTTCAGATTAAACAAGACTTGAGCCAAATTGGGATAGAAGCAGATTTGCAGGTACTCAGCTTCAACCTTGTGCTCAGAAAGCTCCTATCGACTCGGGATTGGGAGTGTTATGTGGGTGCCTTTGGAGCAGGAGTGAGTGAGCCTCACACTGTATTTCTGTTCTGGTACAGTGGAGGCTCGTTTCATCAATTTAATCAAGGTCCTCAACCCGGACAACCACCACTAGAAGGGTGGGAAGTGTCTGACTGGGAGCAAGAGATTGACCGTCTGTTCAATGCTGGGATACAAGAACTTGATCAGAGCAAACGCAAAGCGATTTATGGTCGATTCCAGGAAATCGTTGCCGAGGAGTTGCCCGTGTTTTTCCTGGTCAATTCACTAGACTTTCAGGCAGTACGCGATCGCATCGAGAATATCAAATTTTCTAGCTTAGGGGGACCGTTATGGAACATTGATGAGCTGAGAATTGCGGAAAACTAATCAAGTCTTGGGCCTTGGGGGATGGGGATTGTGGGGAGATGGGGAGATGGGGAGATGGGGAGATGGGGAGATGCGAAGAAGAAATTAGCGCTGTTTGTCACCCCTTCAGAAAGCGATTGGCCGTAGGCCAATCACTTTCTTTGTTAACTTAGAGGAGGTTAACTCAGACTAGACGGAGTACAGAAATATGAATGATAGTAATCAGATTCAGGAGAAGCCATCAACTGACCAGTCAGAGGAAAAATTATTCCGACAATGGTATCGCTTTATTGAGGATCATGGATTCACCTGGAAAGGAATTCTTTCTCGATATAATGGTAACGGAAGTCTTGATCAAGTCCTTGATTCCACAAGACGATTTACTCCTCTAGCAGATGCATCTCAACTTGAGCATTATCTATGTTTTATTAACCAAGACGACCCCTCGAAAGTCCAAGAAAATACGTGGATTATTGAGAAATGCGGTCCAGGTATCTCTCACCCCATCGATCTGAGTTCAACGACGATGTTTTCCTCTAAATCCTCTGGTGTAATGAGCAGACCTCTGAGGAAAGACCAGGCCAACTTCTCCGAAATTTACCTGTTCCAAGGGAACCGTCGTATCAGCGTGGTAATTAGTTATCTTCCCGATCCCTCCAAGGACTCAGAGAATCGATGTGTACTCTCCAGGATTTCCTTGTTTCGCGAAGTAAAACTTGACCTTGTCCCATTTCCCTGGTCTAATCAGACACCAGAGGTAAGTAATCGGGATTATCCGAGCATTAAGGCCATAGACACCCTGGTATTACGATCAGGCACCTTTGATGAAATTCCCCTGCCAGATTACCCTACCCATTGGCCGAAGGACGGTCGATTAATATTTGATTTTCCCGACGGGATTTCCATAAACGTGCCAGAAACCCTTGAGCCTGGTAACGATAGCACTCTGATAGTTAGTTGGAAATACAGCACCGATAGAATCAAGAGAGGGATTGCTAACTTCACGGATGATACCCGCGCAGCTGATTTGATTACCCAGGAATGCGTGATTGTCTAACAATAGGGTGGGCAATGTCTAGCAAGTCTTAGTACTAGGATTGACAGTGAAGGTTTAGTATTGCTGGCGTCAGTGCCGAAAAAACTCCAGATTCGCCATCTTTGATGGTCAGTTGTTTCATAGAGGAAGTTATCGATGAGAGTTGATACCAAAAAACCAGAAGCAGTAAAAAAAACTGCCACCGCTCCAATAATTGAAACACAGCAAGAGTTCAACTGGCAGCAGAGCTGGTATCCTGTCACCTTTGTGCAAGACCTGCCCACAGACCGTCCTTACAGCTTCTCCCTGTACGACGAGCCTTTGGTATTGTTCAGAAACCAAGATGGTAAGCTAGCTTGTTTAACAAACCGCTGCCCTCACCGCGCCGCTAAACTCTCGGACGGACAAATCATTGATGGTAAAATCGAGTGCTTATATCACGGCTGGCAATTTGGTCAAGATGGTCAATGTTTGCACATTCCCCAGTTACCAGAAGATGCCAAGATTCCAGCCAAAGCCTGTGTGCAATCGTTTACGGTTGTCGAACGGCAAGGTATTGTCTGGGTATGGATGGGGAAACCTGAAGCTGCTGATCTCGAGGGCATCCCAACTGTAGCGGATTTGGACAATCCTACAGTTGCTAGCTCAGACTATATGATAGACCTCCCCTACGACCAAAGCTATTTTATAGAAAATGCCCTCGATCCCTCTCACCTCTACATCAGCCACGAGGGCACCCTAAGTAGTCGAAAATACGCTCAACCCTTAGAAATGGAAGTCCTGGAAAGTTCTACTCTTGGGATTCGAGGCAGGTACCGAAAAACCAGGCAAAAGAATAGCCCATGGGTAAACCTTGATTTCGTTGCTCCCAATTTAGTGACCTACAGAAGCTCAAGAGAGGAAAAATCAGTTCGTATCGGTGGAGCAGCACTTTATTCCCTTCCTATAGGTAAAGGCAAATGCCGTATTATTATTAGGAATTATAATAATTATTCTACCTGGAAACTGAAGCTACAACCTCGTTGGATGGAACACTGGTACCGAGACAAATTCTTAGAAGAAGATTTACCACTTGTGGTGGGACAGCAGGCAGAAGTGGAGCGATTGGGAACAAGCCTAAACTCTCTGTATTTGCCACTCAAAACATCAGATCTGTTGTTGATTGAGTATCGCAAGTGGCTCGATAAGTTCGGAACGTCTTTACCTTTTTATCAAGGCTATTCTACCAGGAAGCTACCCCAGAAAGAATCGGAGGATAATCAACAACCAGCTCCCCTAGACCGATTAAGGCGACATACTCAAATCTGTGGTTCCTGCAATCGAGCCTATCAGGTAACCAACCGGTTACGACTTTTGTGGGAGTAGCGATCGCATTGGCAGCTTTGGCAATAGTTACGGATGGTTCTGGGACTGAACTAGTTGCTATTTTAGGGTCTGGCTCAGCCGTTGTTATCGCAACAGTTGCCCATCAAGTAAAAACCCATTTCGAGCGTTCTTACACTCGTCATTAACCCTAATTTGACCTCAAGGTCATAAACTAACTCTGTATAATTCATGGTTTTATAGTAAGATTAATAATCTTACTATAAAACCATGATCGCAAACCCCAAAGTGATATTTTAGAGGATATCTGAAAAGTTTTTTTATACTGGATTTTGCCCCCCTAGCCCCCCAACTTTGGGGGGAAAAAGAGTCAATTTTCTTCTAAAAGTCCCCCGCCCCCCTAACCCCCCAATTCTGGGGGGAATTAGCGGATGCTTCGCTTTTTTACAGATGGGGACCAACGGGGGCTTGGATGTAGCAAATGAGACTTCTCAGACAACCTCTTATATTAATTGTATTCTAGTAACTGCATTCTAGTAACTGCATTCTAGTAACTGTATTATAGTAAACGTAATTGTCCCTCATCTCAATCCAAAAAAATTACCGAAAGATGACCGTCCCCACCAATAATCCCAAGGAATTTAGACAATTTGAATATTGTGGATGGCAACAGTCAGTAGACCAATATCATTCCTCTTTTTCCTCTCTGACTAGCCAAACTATCGAAACTCTGCTTGATAGTGTAAATGCGGCAAGGGATATGCAATTGCTTGATATTGCCACTGGTCCTGGCTATGTGGCTGCCCAGGCCCACAAGCGAGGATGTAAGGTGACGGGGGTAGATTTATCAGACGCTATGGTTGCTAAAGCACAGCAACTCAATCCCCAGATTGACCTACGGTCACGCTACGCGATCGAATTTTGTCAGGGGGAAGCCGAATCCTTACCCTTTGCCGAATCTCAATATCAAGCAGCCGTAATGAACTTTGGAATTTTGCATTTGGCTGAACCAGAAAAGGCACTGGGTGAAGCATTTCGGGTAATTCGTAGCCAGGCCAAGTTTGGGTTTACTGTGTGGAGTAAGCCAGAAAAATCGATAGCCTTGAAGATTATGAATAAGGCGATTGAAACCTATAAAAATACAGATATTACTCTTCCAGAAGGGCCACCATTTTTTCTGTTTAGTGAACCGGATTATTGCTGCAAGTGTTTGCAAAATTTAGGATTTAAGAATCCTTCTTTCCAAGAAATACCCCTACTCTGGGAACTTAGCAGTGCCGATGAACTTTTTGATGCTTTTTATAAAGGCACCGCCAGAACAGGTGGTATACTGCGCGCTCAAACTAGTCAATCCCTGGACAATATACGGGCAGCAATTCACCAGGAAACGGCAAGCTATAGGCAAAATAATCGACTGCTTCTGCCTATGTCAGCCATAGTTGTATCTGCTCAGAAACCTTGAACTCTCCCGCAGCAGCCCACCACAAAAAGGCATTTGTATCAAGTAAAGCTTCCATGTGATCGGTTATCCTTGACCGTAAAAAGATTCTAAAATCTCTTCAGGGAGAGGATCGTCAAAATCATCTGGAACAACTAAACGCCCTTTGTCGATACCTGGCACTCTTGGTTTTGGTGGTTTTATTGAGGGAATAATCCTTGCCATTTCTTGGCCCTGTGCTGAAATGATAATTTCTTCTCCTTTGAGTACCTGACTGAATAATTCAGAGAATCGTTGTTCAGCTTCTTGTTTGTTTACATGAATCGTCATATCTTCATAGTATTTAATTAATATAGTATATCAACCGTAAATACAACCATGATAACCTTAGCTAAATGGTCAATTCAAGACTATCATAACATGATAGCAGCAGGTATCCTAAGTGAGCGTCGTGTCGAATTACTAGAAGGGCAAATTATTGAAATGTCACCAGAGGGACCTTTACATCGCAAAATAAACGATTCTATCGCCGAATATTTGCGGGAACAGCTCCGAGGTAGCGCCAAGATTTACGAATCACATCCTATTTCCCTTCCTGATTCAGAACCAGAACCAGATATTGCCGTTGTCAAATTGCCCGTTTCCTTGTATGACTCTCGTCACCCTTCTGCTGAAGAAATTTACCTATTAATAGAAATCTCTGATAGTACCTTAGAAAAAGATTTGGAACAGAAGCGAATTACTTATGCTCATGCTGGCATCTTAGAATATTGGGTTGTAGATTTGAAAGCTCAACAACTGATCGTGTTTCAGCAACCATCGGGCAATAGTTATCAAATTCAACAAACCTACAGCCAAGGAAATCTCTCCCTTGTGGCTTTTGAGCATATTGAACTATCAGTAGAAAAGCTAGTATCGTTAAACTCTTATAGAGAATAAGCAAGCTAGCAATAGGCAATCCCACCTTTGCACAAGCAATAGTCGCGCCGTGGATGCATCGGCTTGATTAAAATATTTCTTTACATTATAGGGTAATTTTTCCTGTGCTTACCCTGATACTATATACTCAAAATCCTTTAGTTTTTTAAAAAAGGGTAAATCCGAAAACCTAGGCTTTTCCTAGCCACTCATTCCGATCTGGAAACTTGTCATAATCAGTTTTTCAAGGGATAGGGCTATCAACTGTCAAAGTAGCGATCGCTAGTTTTTGATCTACTGATTTGATCTAATTAAAAAAGGCATTTACTTCTACTGTGCTTCCATCCTGCCATCGCTGTTAGATCAAAAGCATACATACCAGGGTACTGAGCAATGTCTATTCCAGAAATCAGCCAGGAAATTATTCGTTCTTATACCAGTAGCCAATCATGGCAACGAGGAAAAGCTTATTATCACGATGGCCATGTGAGAAGAGTAGTTCAACGGGGGAAATTAATTACAGCAGACGTTGAAAGTAGTGATATTCGCCCTTATCAAGAGGTGCGACCCGTGGCGAATTTAATAATTAGATGCGGAAAGCGCACCTATTAATATTGGTTTTGAAGAAGATGAATTAGACGCAGGTTATTGTAGTTGTCCTTACGGACATGGAGGATACGGCAAACATATTGTAGCAACATTATTAGTATGCTTGCACGAACCAGAACTAATTGAATAGCGTCCTAGTTTAGAGGAAATTTTAGACCGGCTTAATGAGGTTCAGATATATAGCCTTTGTATTTGAGACGTAAACCTAGGAAGTCTATTTTTACTGTGCAATCACACTCCGGATCTCTTTCCCCTTTTGCCTGTTGCCTATTGCCTGTTGCCTATTGCCTGTTGCCTATTGCCTGTTGCCTATTGCCTGTTGCCTATTGCCTGTTGCCTGTTGCCTCTTGCCTTTTTGGGCAAATCCTGTGTTTACAACCCAGATACAAATGGGCTACTGGGCTAAGCTGACTTGCAACTCCAAACAATTCCGACCATTGACCTGTAAGCGATACTCCACCCGATCCATTAGTCGATGGATAATTAGCCAGCCATAGCCGTTTTCCTGTAAATCACCTGGATTCGGTGCTTTATAAAACGATGGGTCAAATCCTTGACCATAATCCCAAATCTCCAGAGCAATATCCCGTTCTTTGAGTTCTAGGCAAATCAAGATGGGTAAATTGGGTTGATCGCGATGAGCATGACGCACTACGTTAGAGTAAGCTTCCACTAATACCAATCGCAAACGATTGGATAGACTAGGCCAATCAACACGATTTCCGAGTTCAACCTGCAAAATCCCTATAAACCAGTTTTCGACAATGCTCAAAAACTTTAGGTCACTCGGTATCTGTAGTTCTGTTTTCATTCACTACAATACCTCCAGAGATACTAGGGTTTGGTCGTCTTCCTGAATCGGGTTAGTACGCTCTCGAATCCGAGCTAAGAAATTACTAAGGTCAAAGGGAGCAGGTTCCTGAAGCAGAAGCTGCCAAAGACCGGATGACTCAAGCCTAGAACTGGTGCTGCTTGACCCATTAGATGAACGACCTGTCACTGGATTCAGGGTTGCTTCCGTAATTCCATCACTTGTTAGTAGCAGGATGCTACCTGAATTTAATCTTAAATGTCCTGATTCCGCCTGCCAAATTGGCAAAATTCCCAAGGGAATACCCCGAACCTCGAGGTAAGTCGGCTCTGGAGTTTTTGATTCTGAGTGTTGTTGGACTACTTGGTGATCAGACCAAACCATAGGATAGGTATGACCAGCATTAGCGTAAACCAACTGTTGTTTGTCAGGGGTATAACGAGCCAAGACCAGGGTAATAAAACGGTTGGTATTATAAAGGTCATCTGACATGGTGTGGTTAAGATTTTGGATCACTGTTTTTGGGTCTGGGGATATTTCTTGAGCAAGTTCCCGTCGTAACATCGACATGGCACTGGTCATAAATAAGGCAGCAGGTACGCCTTTACCGGAGACATCTCCAACTGCTAGCCATATATCTCCTTGGGGATGAACATAGACTTCAAAAAAATCCCCACCAACCTGTCGCGCTGGGGTGCAGTGAGCTTGCACTCGCACCTGTTCCATCTTTGGCCAACTCTGACGCAGCAAATTATTCTGAATCTGGCGAGCTACATCTAGTTCATCCCGCATCTGCTGAGCCTGTAACTGGGTGCGTTGGAGTAGTTTTGCCTGAGAAATCGCTAACGCTGCTTGTTTAGCAACGGCTTCTATTAGCTGGATATCGTCTGTATTCCAAGATCCCTCACTCTTTTGCTGGTAGAGACACAACACCCCTAAGATCTGTTGTTGGTCCGGTAGGGGAACGATCAAATGCACCGAATTCTGACCATCCCTTGTTTCTTGCCACAACTTAGTCTCGGGTTTCTCTAATACCTGTTGTATCATCAAATCAGCATTAGGGATATGAGGTGTATTGCCATCCCCAGAAACCTTGTAGGTGAAACATTCTGGTGTGAGTTGGTTGAACTCTACCGGTTGCAGGAAACAAGCGGTAGCATCAAAGGCTTGACCCATGGTGGTCACTACCTTTTGCAGTAGATTACTATAATCTAGAGATTCTCGAATTGCCGTTGTCACCATATTGAACAATTCTTCCCGTCGTAAGGCTCGAGAAAGTTCCCTGGTTCTTTTTTTTAGGACTTGGTAAGTTTCCGCAGCTTGTCGCACCACTGCTTTTAGTTCCTCACCCTGCCAAGGCTTTGTGATGTATTTATAGACCTGACCTGAGTTAATCGCTTCCACCAAATCTTCTATATCTGTGTAGGCAGTCAACAGGATGCGAATTGTATCTGGAAAACGCTCTACTGTCCTGCTTAAGAATTCTGTGCCATTCATTCCCCCTAGGCGCTGATCTGAGATAATAATCGCCATCTCTCCTTCAGTGTCCAAAATATCTAAGGCGGTTATGGCATCATTAGCTCTGAACACTTGAAATTTTCGGCGGAAGGTTCTGTAAAGTAGATCTAAGTTGTCAGACTCATCGTCTACTACCATCAATTTGAGTTTGTCTTGATTTCCCTGACTCATCAGTAATTGTGGTTTGGTAAGGGGAAAACCGAAAACCCCTGTGATTTTAGGCATGGGCAGGAGGCTTTCCCTTTTGAGTGTATCTTGGAGTTTCTGTATGTCCCTAGAGTCCACTGTCGGCGAAGTCGCCATTAAGCAAAACCTCGAACAGTTTCTCCTAGTGCTGTCGGTGTCTTTAAGTGTGGCAACCCTATCTCGGATCTTTTCCTGGTTCCGTAAAATTCCTTACACCCTATTACTGGTAATTGTTGGGTTAGGCTTGGCTTTTGTGGATGTCCGACTGGTTAACTTATCACCAGAACTGATTCTGGAAATTTTCCTACCCCCCCTACTCTTTGAAGCCGCTTGGAATATCCGCTGGCGGGACTTACGACGGGATTTGGTACCGGTGAGTCTATTTGCGATCGCTGGGGTGATTATTTCTGTAGTTGGCATTGCCTTTGCTATCAATCAGCTGACAGGACTACCCCTGACCATAGCTTTATTGGTTGGAGCCAGTCTTTCTGCCACTGACCCAGTTTCGGTTATTGCCCTATTTCGGGAATTGGGTGCGGATAAACGGCTGAAAACTCTGATGGAGGGGGAAAGCCTATTTAATGATGGGGTAGCGGTGGTTGCTTTTAGTTTATTAGTCGGACTACCCCTAGGACTAGAAGAATTTTCCATTGCCACTAGTGTTGCCCGTTTCTTAGGGTTTGTGGGGATTGGGATTGGTATCGGTTGCATCATTGGTTTTGGAATTTCCTACGCCACCCAACGCTTTGATTTACCCCTGGTGGAGCAATCCCTGACCTTGGTTTCTGCTTATGGCACTTATTTAATTGTGGAGGAACTAGGGGGATCTGGTGTGATTGGGGTAGTCACCGTTGGGGTGATCTTGGGCAATTTTGGCTCCCGCATTGGTATGAACCCCCGTACCCGGTTGATTGTCTCTGAGTTTTGGGACTTTTTAGCCTTTTTTGTGAACTCGATTGTCTTTCTACTGATTGGTGACCAAATCAAAATAGCTAGTTTAGGGCAAAATATCAAATTAATTGCGGTTACTATCTTGGCTGTACTACTCACCAGAGCGATCGCAGTTTATGGTTTGGGCGCACTCAGCAATATCTTGGTCAACTCTCAAATTGGTTGGCGGGAACAAACCGTCCTATGGTGGGGTGGCTTGCGAGGTTCGGTTTCCATTGCTCTGGCCTTAAGTGTGCCAGTTGTGTTAGAAGGACGACAAGATATTATCGAAACTGTGTTTGGGGTGGTACTGTTTACCCTGCTAGTCCAAGGGTTAACCACTCGATGGTTTCTCGAAAAGTTAAATTTAATTGGTGACCAACCCTTACGTCAGCAATATTCTGAAGTTCTTGCCCGTCGCATCGCCCTGAATCGGGTCAGAAATTATCTTGAGGAGGGCTTAAACACCACAGAAATCGATTCAGACCTGTGGCGCTATCAAACCAAACTTATCGATTCCCAACTGACAACGATTAACAATGAAATTGAGGAGTTACGGAGTAACCACCCTGAACTCGAAACTCTTGAGCTTGAGCAACTTCAAGAAACCATGTTAGATATTGAAGCTGATACCTACGCCGAATTTATTCGTTCTGGACGGCTCAATGAAAACCTTTCACCGATTATGCAGCAGGTACTGATTGAGGCAGATCAGAAAACCATTGATATTGAGGGTGTGACGTAATTATGGAATGATTAGGTTCTGAAATCGGTGTTTAATCTGAACATTTAACACCTGGCCTGTGGTAATGGGAATTTAGGAACTTTTAAGTAAACATGATCGAGCATATTATTTTGTTCAAGTGGAAAGAAGACGCTTCACCGGATGCGATCGCATTAGCTATGAATGGACTCCTAGCTCTGAAAGACCAAATTCCTGAGATTGTAGAACTTTCCTGTGGAGAGAACTTTTCACCCCTCAGGTCTCAGGGATTTCAGCATGCTTTGAGAGTTGACAATTAGTCCTTGAATCATCCACAATCTTCGACAAACCTACACAGGATTGTCGAAGATGCATTATCGTCCTCATGAATTCGCCAAAATCGCCGGTGTCACCGTTAGAACTCTCCAGCGTTGGGATATTTCGGGAAAATTGGTAGCCGATCGCAGCCTTGGCAATCATCGTATTTACACCCAGAAGCATATCAATCAACTTAAAGGTCTATCCCGTGATCATGCCAAGCGGCTGGTAGTTGTTTATTGTCGCGTATCATCCCCCGCTCTCAAACCCGAACTTGAAAACCAGGTCAAAGCTATGGATACCTTCTGCTGTGCTTCTGGAATTCAAATTGATGAAGTGATTAAAGAAGTCGGTGGTGGTCTTAATTTCAAACGTAAGAAGTTTCTAAACCTGATATTCCGTATGCTATCCGGACAGATTTCTACAATCGTCGTAGCTCACAAAGACCGTCTATGTAGGTTTGCCTTCGAGCTGATCGTTGAGTTAGCTAACTATTGTGATTGTAATATCGTTGTGACTAACAATGAGTCACTTAGTCCCCAACAAGAAATGGTGGAAGACCTGATGGCAATTATTCACTGTTTCTCTTGTCGGCTCTACGGTCTACGTCGATCTGTCCAACCAATTCAAGAAAATATTGACAAAAACATCGACAATCCGGAAAATTGCGCTAAAGTAGAAATGGAAGTACAAGTTTAAGGTCGAATTCCCAGGATACACATCATGTATGCACTCAAACGAGAACTTAAAGTCAATCACAAACAATCTGGCTTCTTAGCTGGTTGCGCTGGCTTCTCTCGGTTCGTATATAACTACGGTCTCAGTATCATGATGTCTTCTTGGGATTTTGACGGTGTTAAAGCTTCGGATGCTAAGCGATTGACTGCTATCAAAAAGATTTTTACCAACGTCACCAAAAAGAATCCTGATTTTGCCTGGTGCTTCATGGATCTTACACAAACCTAGACATCGGTCTGAAGTCCAATTCCTGCTTCGTTTGTATACGTAGGAAGACGGCTTCTTCTACTCCACAGGCGTTTTATCGGTAGCCACCGACAGTGTGCAACTGGTCAATCGCGATGCTCTGAGTACCTATACTGATCACCCAGCCCACCAGGAAGTAGTCCAGAACTATATCAAACCTATCCAAGGGGACATCATCGCAGTAGATTACGAAGTTGACTAGCCTCAAGGATAGAGGATAGGAACTGAGGGGGTGACAGTGTGGGGTGTGGGGTGTGGGGTGTGGGGTGTGGGGTTTGGGGTAGCTGTACACATAAATCCAAAAGCGATGCAGAGGTGCGACCCGTGGCGAATTTAATTCGATGACTGTAAACGCACCATTACGGTCTTGGGGGAAACCTCCATGAGCAACTGCATTAAGACAATGATTGCCTTAGTTCCAAAAAAAGTTTTCCCCACACCCCACACCCTAAACCCTAAACCCTACACCCTAAACCCTAAACCCTAAACCCTACACCCTACACCCTACACCCAGTAAGGCTAACAAGGCTGCTTGTCACCCCCTTACTCATTACTCTTTGGGTGGGATGTCTCCTGCCTGCTCAGCTTTTTTAATCGCTCGTTTAAGAATTAGTACTGCCATTTGGGACAAGGAGCGCTCCTCGGCATCTGCCAATCGTTGAAGCGCTTCTTTGTCTTTTTCTTCCATATAGAGAGTTACGGTTACTTTAGCCATATGATTAACAATAATTTTTACTCTAGGTTTTTACCCAAATAAACATAAATTAACACAAATAAAAAGAAACTATATGTTATTCCATAAATTGTAATGGAAAGCTTTCTGCCGACCCAATAGACAGGTAGGTTTTTCCCTAACCAAGAGCAAAAGTTAACTAGGGTCGGGTCTGGGGAGCTATAAGTCCCGTGCTGTAATGGTCGGGGTCAGCGTCGGCAGGATGTGACTAGGACCTTCAAAAAATATTGCTAAACATCATCCGATCACCAGCGTGATTGTGGAGTGTGGCGTGTAGGGTCTGGGGTGATGTTTAGCTTTGACTAGATCCTTAGTCAGTAGTCGTGTTATACTTAACCAGTTGCCTACTATTATAATTAGTGTTATACTGGTTGTTGTGTTAGGTGTTATACTAAAAAAGATTGCTGGTGTAGCTCAGTTGGTAGAGCAGCTGATTTGTAATCAGCTGGCCGCGGGTTCGAATCCTGTCACCAGCTTATAAAAAAAATAGTTATAGCGTTTATTGCATGTATGAGGTACACTTCTCAACCTCAAAGTCCCCCTTTTTAAGGGTAGGGCTGTTTCAAACTTTAATAAGTTAACGATTATTGGAGATAGGGGGATAGGGGGATAGGGGGATAGGGAAATAAACTAAAATTTCCCGAAAAATCCGCCAATTTAGTCATTAAAATCTGACAAATTAGTTGGGAGGAAGCAACTCCAATGACTAACAATTCGTGATTCAGCCTTCTATGAGTGTTAGATAAATTTGGCCAAAATTCCCACTATTTCTCCAAAATTCTCCCCATCTCCCCATCTCCCCATCTCCCCATCTATTTTTGGCGAGAATGAAACAGCCCTGCTTTTTAAGGGGGATAATGGGGGATCCCTTTGTACCTCATGGGAAAGAGAATTGCTATCAAACAACCAGGCATTTCAGGCGTTACCCGAACTGCTTAGTCCTGTATTTCCAACTGTTCTAGGTCAGCAGGGGTATTGCAGTTAAAAAATGGCCTAGTGTCGCTGACTAGTAACTCCTGTACTGGATGCTGGGCCAACCAACGCTGAAATGACCTTCCCCCTTGATTGATAAACTCAGTGAGGCTCGGTAGACACTGGCGTCGGTAAAAACCGCACAGGGGTTCCCAGCCCTTGGGGTTTCGTGGCAAGAGTGCGTTCGCGTAGCTTGACCTTTGGTCAATCGCATTTTCCTGAGTCTGCTGCAACTGCTTGACCCAACCTTGCACAACCTCTGCTTTTAATTGGGGTAAATCACAGGCAAGTAACAGTACCCAATCTGTTTCAACATGAGCTAATCCTTGAGCAAATCCTACCAAAGGACCATGAGGTGTGCTCTCTTCTGGTAACGGCACTTCCCGAACGACACGACAAGTCTCAGGTAAGATATCCACGTATCGTTCTGGCCAGGGAGTGACGATATAGACTTGACCAGAGACTTGACCAGAGACTTGACCAGAGACTTGACCAATACAGCTGAGGGCAACATCACACACTCTGCGCAGTAAAGGCACACCCTTGATCGCAATCAAAGCTTTATCCCTACCCATACGAGAACTCAGCCCTCCTGCAAGGACAATCCCTGAGAGGGCTAAGTCGTAATTAGTACTTGGTATAGCACTGCCCATAGTTTGGTCAGGAACAGACAAGAATTCCAGAACGTAGACTCGGAGACTCCTCAAAGATTGCCCCTCGTCCCTTTAGGTCATGCTTGATATCCTGAGATATTCCTAAGTTATCTCCAAACTGAGTACTATCTACTCGACTACCAATCAGGTTGGCATTACTCAGGTTGGCACCACCTAGGTTAGCACGACTGAGGTCAGTACGACTCAGATAAGTACCCATCAAGTTGGCATCACTCAGGTTAGCATCACTGAGATCCGCACATCTAAGGTAGGCACGACTCAAATCAGCTCCGTTGAGCAGGGCACCGTTAAGATTGGCATCACTTAGGTCAGCTCTGCTTAAGTCAGCACCCCTTAAGTCAGCACCCCTTAAGTCAGCACCCCTTAAGTTGGCATCCTTCAGGTCAATTCTAAGTGAATTGTCAGTTGGCTCTAGAGCAACACCCTTAATTAGTTCAAGGAATTCCATTTACTACTCGAAATACACTCTGAAATACACGAATACAACTATGAAATGCTCAGCACCCTGATAGAATCAACGGCTTAGGTTGATCACTTAGATTTATTGTCGAATTAAATTACCTCAAATTCTAATGAAAAACCAGCCTATCTTTTCAAAATTGCTAATTTTTACGACATATTGCTGATTTTTTAGGATATATGTCGTAGATTTAATTTGTAACTAGTTATACTATCTTTTCCCGCCCTATCTGGTTTCACCAATTACCATACTGTAAAGATTTAATTAATAAATTATTAAAATTAAGTATTTTGTGAAACCGCTAATATAGCAATCATAATCGATTTGTGAAAAATCCTGTGACTAAGTAAGACGGTAAATCTGTTATCTAATATACCTCTTGGCAAAGTATTTAGGTAAGCTTTTAGCCGTGAGCTTTTGGCTCACGCGTGCGCGTTCAGCTGTCAGCTTAAAACAAGCTATCGGGCTGACGAGTTCAACGGACTCAAAGCCAAATACTATCAATTCCTCCCTTGGGCACCTCAAGTAGCGTGGCCGTTCGCGTAGCGTGGCCAAAAGGCCAAAAGGCCAGGGAACTGAGATGTAAGCATATGGGCTACGCCCACGCTACACCGAACAGCTTGGCACAGACTTCGACGCTGATAGCTGATAGCTGATAGCTGACGATAGGTTTTCACACTTCGTTACACAGTTAATGAAAAATTGATACAAAAATGGTATTTGATGACCATAATTAATTACAATTAATTCAGTAGCGGAAAATATTAGGTTTAAACCTATTTAACTCCGTTGCTTTTAACCCCGCAGGGTTGTTGCTTTGACGGTAATTGCCTGTCCGCTAAAGTAACAACCTTGTGGAATAATGCTGATAGTGCTCATAAATTAAAGGAGGAGAAGGATATGCGCGGTTGTTCCATGCTTCTAGCTCTTCTAGTGTTTGCTGGATTGTTGTATTTTATCGTCAATTCTGGTACCTTTGAAGGGTTGACGGACACCATAACACCCTCGGAACGGCAACTGGAATAAGCGATAGCGTCGGGTGTGGGGAGATGGGGAGATGGGGAGATGGGGAGATGGGGAGATGGGGAGATGGGGAGATGGGGAGATGGGGAGTGAGATGATCAACAATATACTTTGAAATTGGTATTAGCAATTCTTGGTTCCTTGAAGTTGTCAACACCATTACACCCATTGCTATAGCGTTTATCATAGTAATGAGGTACACATAATTTTTTCCTATTCCCTATTCCCGATTCCCGACTACCGACTCCCTATTCCCTAAAATCCCAGACTTGATATTAATCAACTCCTGAAACCGCTGGTGTAAGCGAATGGTTTCAAAATCTGAGTCAGTTTTTGCCATCTCTCGACTGTCTTCAGGATTGAGATCAATTGCCTGTTGTAAGTTATCTAGGGCTAAGTCTATATGTCCTTGTAAGGCATAACAGCAGGCTTTGTTGTACCAAGCTTGGTGGAGATCGCGTCTAATTTTCAAAGCTTGGTCATAAGAATCGATCGCTGCTCTATTTCTTCCTAATTTCCATAGGGCAACCCCCCGGTTGTACAAAGCTTCGTAGTCATCCGGTTTAATTTTCAAAGCTTGGTCAAACGAATCGATGGCTTCTTGATTTCGTCCTAAATCCGATAAGACAATCCCCCGGTTGTACAAAGCTTCGTGGTCATCCGGTTTAATTTTCAAAGTTTGGTCATAGGAATAAAGCGCTGCTTCAAAATCTCCTAAATCCGATAGGTAATTGCCCCACTTGTACCAAGCTTGGTGGTCATCGGGTTTGATTTTAACAGCTTGGTCATAGGAATCGATAGCTTCTTCATTTCGTAGTAATTGCCATACAGCAAGCCCCCGGTTATTCAAAGCTTGGTGGTGATCGGGTTTAATTTTCAAAGCTTGGTCAAAGGATTCAATCGCTGCTTTGTTTCGTCCTAATTTTCGTAAGGCAAGCCCCCGGTTGTACCAAGCTTGGTGGAGGTCGGGTTTAAATTTAAACGCTTGGTTATAGGAATCGATGGCTTCTTCATTTCGTCCTAAATCGGATAAGGCAATCCCCCGGTTGTTCCAAGCTAGGTGGTAATCCGGTTTAATTTTCAAAGCTTGGTCATAGGAATCGATGGCTTCTTCATTTCGTCCTAAATCCGATAGGGTATTCCCCCGGTTGTACCAAGCTTCGTGGTCATCGGGTTTAAATTTCAAAGCTTGCTCAAACGATTCAATCCCTGCTTCCAAATTTCCTAATTCGGATAGGGCAACACCCCGGCTATTCCAAGCTTGGTGGAAATCCAGTTTAAATTTCAAAGCTTGGTCAAACGATTCAATCCCTGCTTCCAAATTTCCTAATTCGGATAGAGCAATCCCCCGGTTGTACCAAGCTTGGTGGAAATCAGATTTAAATTTCAAAGCTTGGTGATAGGATTTAATCGCTGCTTCGTTTTTTCCTAAATCCAAAAGGGCATTCCCCCGCTTGTACCAAGCTTGGTTTAGGTCGGGTTTAATTCTCACAGCTTTTTCATAGGATTTAATCGCTGCTTCATTTCGTCCTAAATCTGATAAAGCATTCCCCTGCTTGTAACAAGCTTCGTGGTAATCCGGTTTAATTTTGACAGCTTGGTCAAAGGAATCAATCCCTGCTTCCAAACGTCCTAATATTGATAGGGCAACCCCCCGACTGTACCAAACTTGGTGATCATCCGGTTTAATTTCCAAAGCTTGGTCGAAGTTAGCGATCGCGTCTTCATACTCTTGGGCAGCAACGAGTAGCATTCCTAGTTCAACTAGTAAATCGGCTTGCTCTTCAGGAGTGTGATGCTCTGCTTCCAGGCATTCTTTAATCGCGATAATTTGTTTACTTCGTTCTTCAGGATTCAAAGACTGATTCTGAAAGTCTTCTTGTTGACACTCCTCTGATTTGCTAGGAAAGTCAAACAGACCAGAACGCCAGTCAAAAAAGTCAGGAGCGCGGTGGATAAAATAATTCAGGGAAAATGACCGTAAGAGAAACACAAAACAAATCTGAAAATCCTCTCGAAATCGTTCTCTGTGTTGGTTGAGATGATTTAAAATATGAGGAACCCCTTTCCAACTATAGGAATAAATTGCTTTGCTATCCCATCCCTGCTGACATTTCGTCTCTTCATACTTATAAAACGAGTATTCTAGACCTTGGATAAATAAAACCTTGATGTGTTGAAAGTCGGGGCGATCCTGAACAATGCTGTATAAATTATCAATGGGTTCCTCGAAGCGCAACACCTCTATTGTTTTCTGAGGCAAATCCTGCTTAACCTGCTTAACCAACTTCTCTGCTTCTGCGGGAGAACAACGGACAAATAATAATCCAAACCCTCTACGGCGTCGGACGGCACGGAGTAAGTCTTGGTATTGTTCTTCTGGACTCGCTGGAGGTAAATCCTCGTCCGCATCAGTAAAGTTTACCATTGGTTGTAAGGGAGCAGGGAGTAGGGAGTAGGGAGTAGGGAGCAGGGAGTGCGTAGGGTGCGTTAGGGGCTGACTTGCCCTTATTTTTCGCTCAAGCGCCAGGGTTGGGATAGTCCGCCCCGTAACGCACCATTTTTGGGCTAGCCCTGATTTTCCGCCTCTTCGTTCCTGGTTGAAACAGCCCGCCCGGTAAGACACCCTACGCAACTACCTTACGGCTGTGAGTCTAGTTGAGCACAAGCCTCTTTAAATTCCCGAATCCCTTTAATCAGGGGATGAATATCGTACCAACACTGTCTTTCTCCTTCCTCATCGAAGTATTGATACTCTAACAAACAGCGATTGAATAATAACTGACGATACTGGTCATTATTGTGTATCTGCTTGGAGCGGTAAACATCGGCTAAAATCGACCACTGTCCATCCTGAACCGTTCGGCGATAGGTATCTCGTGCATCAGTAATGGCTCGTTGCACTGCTCTGAGGGAAATCGGTAAGGTTTCGGTGCGAGCAATGGCGGTTTGGATTAATAATAGCAAATTCCGCACATGACCTCCACTCATAAGACACAAGCGCTCTAAGGCTTCTGGACTTTCAAATATATCGGTTTCTAGGGAGCGATTGGGAGCAAATTGGCCGACTCGCTTGCTAATCACTTCTTTAATTTTATTGAATCCAGGCTCATAAAGGCTACCTTCTTTAGTGCGTACCATAATCATCGGTAAAACCTGGGGATAACCATAGGTTTCTCGCAAATCATTGGCTCGCTTGGAGTACAGCATTGAAATCGGAACTGTGTAGACAATATGGCACTTTAATCCTTTTAATTGTTCACTACGGTCTAAAAAAATTTCTTCATGATTAGTTTGGTTACTCTCTTGGATAACTGGAACAATCCGGTCTAAATTATCCGCAATTACTGCTAATTTAGTACATCCAGCTGGTAAGTTCTGTTTGGCTTCTGTAATAAACTGATTCAACGCCTTTAGGAGAGTAACGGTGTGGGGATTAATTTTCTGTCGAATCTGTTGACGCAAGGTTGGTACAGCTCTTAAATTAGCAGTTAGCTTGCCATACTGAGAAATTTTTGCTTCTGCACTTAGTCCATCAAATGCTAATTCAGTCAGGGCCAAATCTTTCAACTCTTGCCAGCGGCTTTCGAGCCAGTTCAACAACGGCCTGGGATTAGCACTATCCTTGAGGTCTTCGAGCAAATGGCGAGTACAGGCCAGCAGAATATCGGTATATTGAGTATCTTCGGAGTCCACATCTTCTTCATCTGCGGCAAAATACACCACATAGAAGTTATTTTGTTCTAAATATTGCTTCAATCGGAACAATTCTGTAGATTTTCCTGCCCCCCGATGACCTCCATATAAATGATAGGTCTCTCGCTTAGAAAGCAACATCTCTTTCCCTAAATCCACCTGGATCTCTCCATCCCCCCGCACTTCCCGACAATCGACATAAACCGGGTCCCCTGCCGGTAACGGTTGGGAGGGGTCAAAGGCATTGTAGAGGTTTTCCAGTAAATCAGTCATAGAGGGAAGGGAATAGGGAATAGGGAATAGGGAGTAGGGAATAGGGAGTAGCGATGCAGCGCGGTCTTGGGAAGGCAGCGCGGTCTTGGGGGTCCCCCCCATGAGCGACTGCCGTGGTTTCCCCCATGAGCGACTGCATCAAGACGGGAGTAGGGAGTAGGGAGTAGTGATAAGATTTGACGCTTTCAGTACTGAAATTGATTGTTATCACGTCCGTTATTAAGTTTTTTTGTACTCGTGGCAGATCTTTAGTATCAGTAGTAGTTTAACTGGAGAGAGTTCAAAGATGGTGTAATCGGATGACAACCCTAGGTCGGTCCATCGCTTTTATCATACTGTTTGCCTCAATTCTTATCCCCGATTCCCGATTCCCAATTCCCCACAACTGCTGCGAAGTCTAATCCCTAAACATCAGGAATTGAGAGCAATAGAGCTGTATTAAGTTTTAGATTCACAAAAAATTCACTATCATGAAACCAGTTAAATCCATGAATGAACTAGTAGAACGGGTATCTAAAGATCCAGAACTTGCAGAAGAAATCAAGAGAGACCCAGTGGAAACTATCCGTAGGCTTGGTCCACCTCTAGAAACAGACCGTTGGATTTACCGGATTGTGGTCAGTGCCTTGGGCGGTACCATGCTGGTAACTGTTACAGGTGCCATCGGACTAGCTGTGGCGGGTAAGGATGTTCCTGATATCCTGGTGGGGATTGGCACCGGTTCTTTGGGTTCCTTGGCTGGATTGTTAGCACCAGCCCCATCCCGAGACTAGAGGGCTGAGTGGGTCAGTGTTGAGTGCTCAGGTCTAGTCGCTGGGCGAATCTGAGTTTAGCGGAACGAGCACGAGGGTTATGCTGGATTTCGTCAGCTTGTGCTACAGTTTGTTTTTTAGTTAGCACTCGCAATAGTGAGCAATTATTTGACAAATCCCGGAATTGGTGCTTGACAATCCGGTCTTCCAAATTTAGGGGGAACACAAGATGCGTTCGCGTAGCGTGGCCAAAGGCCAATCGCGTAGCGTGGCCAAACGCGCCCCGCGTGGCCCAAAGGCCAAGGCCAATCGCATTCCCTAACTCAGTGGTTGTCTGAATATGAGGGACTTTGGTCGGTAGTAGAATTTACCTAGCAGTGTAAAAGTCAGGAGAACCTTGAGCATGTTCGAGCATTCATGGACAATTTTAGCTTTTCTTGTAGGAACAGGGATCAGCCTTCTCCTGTGGCGTTGGCAACAACGCCAGCTAGCTTTGAGCTCGATATATGCTCTGCCATCACCCAAGGGGAAATGGCTCACAGGTAACGCCATGGAACTTCTTGCCGCTGCAAAACAAGGAACCTATTCTCTGACAATCTTTCGATGGATGCAGCAATACGGCTCCATGATTTCGCTACGGATCTTCACCAGACCCATGGTGATGGTGGCAAAGCCCCAACTGATTGAAAGCATTTTGACAGAGGGGCAAGCCCAGGGGATATTTACCCGCAGTCCATCCTTTTATCACGCCTACAAAGATGTGTTTGGCGTACATATCGGAAACCAGGTTGGTGAAGCTTGGAAGTGGCGTCGCCAAACCGCAGCACCAGCTTTCCGAGCCAGTCGATTCACTCAAAAGTTCGATCTCATCCGTCAGGGTTGTCAGCAAGTCATCACACAACTTCAAAGCTCGGCTCAAACAGGCAAAGAGGTTCAAGTTGATCCCTTATTTGTGGACTTGACCATGAATATCATTGCCTACTTTTTCCTAGGTGTTACCTTTGATAAAACCTCAAACTTTGCAGGGGAACCCCCCTTCGATGCCAAGCGCCTGTATGCAGCTCTTGCACTCCTCGAAAAACATGTACTTTTGCAGACCGCAGGTCGCAGTCGATGGTTTAAGTTTCTCCCTACATCAGAAGGCCGAGAATACCGACAGGCTCAAGATTATTTACAACAGAATTTAAAGCCTCGGGTCGCGATGGCGTTGCAAGTGGCCAGGGCTTCTGAGGCCGAATCCCCATCAGTCAGTTCGTCATTTCAGGATTCGATGTTGGTTCAATTTGCTAAAAACCCCCAGCATGACCAAGACTCCCTGATGGCAGAGACCCGAGCCTTTATCTTTGCAGGTCATGACACTACGGCTCATACCATGTCCTTTGCAGTCGGGGAGTTGGGGCTTAATCCTCAAGTCTTTCAGGCCGCACAACAGGCTGTGGATCAAGCCTGGGAGAAGGAAGGGGAGCTAAATCTTTCTACTTTGAAACATTTCGACTATATAGAAGCTGTGGTCAAGGAAACATTACGACTCCATCCAGTGGCCACCGGAATCCCCCTAGTCACGACCCAAGAGACAGAATTGGATGGGGTCAAGATGCCAAAAAATGTAGGCGTCGAACCTTTTTTCTGGGCTGCGGGACAGGATCCTGAGATGTTTCCAAAACCGGAAGAATTTCGTCCAGAACGATGGCTGCAAACGGAAACTGACCAACAGCCACTCCCCCTCCTGTTTGGATTTTCCCGAGGATCTCATTTTTGTGTAGGCGCACCTCTAGCACTTTTAGAAGCAACGGTGATGTTGTCTTTACTCCTCCGTCATTTCAACTGGGAACTCGTAAATGGCCGAGATTCTCTAGAAGATGTTAATCAGTATTTAACAGTATTTCCCCGCGATCGCATGCCGATTCGTTTTGTTTCGAGAACTAAATCCAGAGCTTAGACTTGTTAGTCTTGAATGCTCAGCTCTAGTCGCTCTGCGAATCTGAGTTTAGCGGAGCGAGCACGAGGATTATGCTGGATTTCTTCAGCTTGTGCTACAGTTGGCTTTTTGGTTAGCACTCGCAATAGTGAGCAATTCGTTGACAACTCCCGGAATTTGTGCTTAACAATCCGGTCTTCCAAGCTGTGAAAACTGATAATTCCAAGTCTTCCTCCTGGTTTCAGCCAATGGGGGACAATGTCGAGGAAGGTTTCGAGGCTCTCAAGTTCCTGGTTGACGACAATCCGTAGGGCTTGAAACACCCGAGTCGCTGGGTGAATTCTGCCATAGCGGTATTTAGGGGGAACACAAGATGCGATCGCATTGGCTAATTCAGTGGTTGTCTGAAACGGACGCTTCTCCACAATCCGGCGTGCCATCCGCCGGGATAACCGTTCTTCCCCATACTTATAAAAAACATCCGCTAGCCGTACCTCACCCCAATTATTAATAATATCCTTTGCCGTCAGAGACTGGCTCTGGTCCATCCGCATATCTAACTGAGCAGCATGGCGAAAACTAAAGCCTCGCTCTGGTAAATCTAGCTGAGCTGAACTGACGCCTAAATCAGCAATAATACCATCAAATACCCTATCATTAGACTGATACTCCGCAAAATTTCCATGCCAGAAGTGAACTCGTCCGCCATAACTGGCTAACCTGGTCTTGGCTGCTGCGATCGCATTAGCATCCCGGTCAATAGCTGTAACCTCCACATCCGGTGCTGCTGCTAAAATTAACTCAGTGTGTCCACCACCACCCACAGTGGCATCTAAGTAATGACCACCCGGACAGATCGCTAGTCCCTCAATTAATTCCTGACTCAATACCGACACATGGAAAAAGGGTGTTGTATTTGTCTGTAATTGTTCATTTTCCATGTGATTTTAGCAATCCTAAGTAAGTTCTGAGGATATTAGACCTTCTGCTGTTAATCAGACCAGATTGTCCGGGAACTCTATAACTGTAACCTATCAACTGTAACCTCTCTAGTTGTAAACAGTGACTTGTCTTACTCAGCACTATAGTGAAAGGAGGGTTTCGTAACAACTATAGGCTTGATCATACTTATGAGCTATATTGAATCAATTTAGAATTGCTATAGTAGCTAATGACTAATGATAAAAGTACCCCTGTGGGTACTGTCAATCCATGACAGAAGCATCAGACTAGATTTGTCAGTCAACCAGGAAATTTGCAGTCAACTAAAAGAAAGCCGATGAATTCCAAAGAAGAAAAAGCTAAAGACCTTGAGCTTCGAGAACAAGAACTCCAGCAACGGGAGCGAGACCTTCGACTCCGGGAAATGGAAACGGAAATTTATCAAGAAGAACAACAATTTCATCAAACCCAGAAGCATCAAAAAACTGAAGGTAAACTAAAAAAGTGGGGCATAAAGCTAGCTAGATTTGGAAAATTCTTGGCCGTTGTGATTGCTGTTGTTCTCACCATTAGAGTCGCTTATTGGCTTGCTATCGTCATGATCGTTGGAGGACTTGCCTGGTTAGGGTACGAAATTTTCTGGAAAGATGACGACTGAATAACCAAAGCAAAATGCCATTAAAAATACAATAATAAAAAAACCATACAAATAATTAAAATTAATCATGATAAATAACCAAATAAATAGTTTGAAAACCAGATATAAATACTAAATATTTAATTAACAATATTGCTGACTTTTAATAACACAAAAAAAACTTCAAACTCTTTCCTCCTACTCCCTGTTCCCTGTTCCCTGTTCCCTGTTCCCTGTTCCCTACTCCCTACTCCCTACTCCCTACTCCCTACTCCCTGTTCCCTGTTCCCTTTGAAACCATTAATTAGCTAAGGTCAAAATAAATATGAGTACTAAAATGGAAACCACAAATTTTCTCCATGATCTCGATCGCGTTGCCAGAGTTCGTGCTGAAATCGCAAGTAATTTAAATCAAATCAATAAAACTCTTGAGCAATCGGAATCCGCAGGGGAGCATAATTCAGGTAAATTAGGCTTAGATAGAGATATTGAAGATATCTATAAAGTCAGTAAAAATTTACAGCAGGGGCGATTTCGGCTATTGGTATTAGGGGATATGAAGCGAGGAAAAAGTACATTCCTCAATGCCTTAATTGGTGAGAATTTACTGCCCAGTGATGTCAATCCTTGTACAGCTTTACTGACGGTTTTACGCTATGGTGCTCAAAAGAAAGTTACAGTGTACTTTAATGATGAGACACTACCCCAAGAAATTGATTTAGAAAATTTTAAGCAGCGCTATACCATCGACCCAGACCAAGCGAAGCGACTAGAACAAGAGCAAAAGCTAGCCTTTCCTAATGTTAGTCATGCCGTGGTGGAGTATCCCTTACCGTTGCTAGAAAAAGGGATTGAAATTGTAGATAGTCCAGGACTAAATGATACGGAAGCACGCAATCAGTTATCCCTCAGTTACATTAATAATTGTCACGCTATCCTATTTGTCCTCAAAGCAACTCAGCCCTGTACTCTAGAAGAACGTCGTTATATCGAAAATTATCTTAAAGGTCGGGGATTAACGGTTTTCTTTTTAATTAATGCTTGGGATGAGATTCGTAAGGGATTGATTGACCCGGAAGACTCCGAAGAACTAGCAGCAGCTGAGGAAAAACTCCGTCAAGTCTTCCAAGCTAACCTGATGGATTATTTTCAGGTAGAGGCACAGACTTATCAGAAACGAGTCTTTGAAATTTCTTCATTGATGGCCTTGCGTCGGCGGGTTAAAAATTCCGAGGATTCTCTTGAAGGAACGGGATTTCCTGAATTGATGGCACAACTTAATTCATTTTTAACCAAAGAACGTGCGATCGCAGAAATGCGCCAAGCTAAAATCCTAGCTCAGCAAGTCTATAACCATGTCCATGAAGCAATTGAACGGCGGATTCCATTGTTGGATCAGGATGTTAATCAGTTGAAACAGCAGATTAACGAAGTCGCACCGGAATTTGAGAAACTGACGGAAATTCGTGATCAATTTCAGGAAGAAATCCGAATTACCCGTAACCGTACAGCAAAAGCTGTAGCTAATTCATTTCGGGACTATATTTTAAATTTAGGTAATACCTTTGAATCAGATTTTGTCCGCTATCAGCCAGATTTAGGCTTTCTGGATTTCCTGCGACAGGGGAAACGGGATGAGTTTAATGCAGCATTTAAGCGAGCCTTTGAACGGTACATTAACGAAAAGATTTCGGATTGGGAAGTCACCGCTGAGCAAAAAATAAGTCAAGCCTTTTTAGAACTAGCTAGGAGTGCCGCTAATTATGGTGCCATCTATGGTAAGATAGCCGATACCATGACTGAAAAGTTGATTGGGAAAAAGGTTTACCCCAATACCACTATGGATTCAGCAGACACTTCACCAGCCTGGGCCAGTTGGGCGATGGGATTTTTATCCTTGGCTTCAGGTAATGTTGCTGGTGTTTTTCTAGCTGGTGCTGGCTTTGATTGGAAAAATATTCTGGTCAATTGGTTTGCTGTGTGGGGAATTACTAGCTTTTTATTGATTTTCACAACAACTTTTACAACAGCATTGATAGGACCATTATATTTTGCTCTGATGGGTCTAGGGGTTGGCGCTTTCCAAGCGGATCAAGCTCGCAAGGAATTAATTCAAGCTACTAAGAAAGAGTTGGTAAACTATTTGCCTAAGTTGGCTGAGGAGCAATGGCAACCAATTCATGATGCGGTCAACGAGTGTTTTGATGATTATGAACGCCAGGTGATTAAACGATTAAATGATGACATTAAATCCCGGAAGGATGAGTTGGATAATTTGGTAGAGCAAAAAGAGTCTAATCAAGTTAATCGCGAGACTGAGTTAAAGCGTCTAAGAAGTTTGGATGCTGAGGTTTTGTCTAAGGTTAATGGTATTGAATCCGTTTATGGGTACTTGCTAGCAGCTCCAATGTAAGCATTCAAGGGAGTAGGGAGTCGGGAGTCGGGAGTCGGGAGTCGGGAGTCGGGAGTCGCGTAGGGTGCGTTAGGGAAGGGCTCACCCTCATTTTCAGCCTCAACGCCCGGGTTAGGTTGCTGCCCGTAACGCACCACCGGGTCAAACAGCTTTTAGGAGATGCACCCACTACTCTTTCTTCCCTATTTCCTATTCCCTATTCCCTGTTCCCTATTCCCTATTCCCTTTTTATATCAATCCTATCTTTACATCTCCAATAGAAATACTATAGCGTTTGTATTTGAGATGTAAACCTAGAAGGTCTTTTTTTATTGTCCAATAAAACTCCGGAGCTCTTGCCCCTCTTGCCTTTTGCCTCTTGCCTTTTGCCTCTTGCCTTTTGCCTTTTTTGACAATACGTGTGTTAACAACCTAGATACAAACGCTATATAACTATGAGTGCTAAAATCGAAACCACAAATTTTCTCAATGATCTCGATCGAGTTGCCACGGTGCGTGGTGAAATAGCTGGTTATTTAAATCAAATCAGTAATATACTAGAACAATCGGAATCCGCAGGGGAGCAAAATTCTGGTAAATTAGGCTTGGATAGAGATATTGAAGATATTTCTAAAGCTAGTAAAAATTTATACCAGGGGCGATTCCGACTACTGGTATTAGGGGATATGAAGCGGGGAAAAAGTACATTTCTCAATGCTTTAATTGGTGAGAATTTACTGCCCAGTGATGTCAATCCTTGTACAGCTTTACTGACAGTTTTACGCTATGGTTCTCAAAAGAAGGTGACAGTGTACTTTAATGATGACACAGCACCGGAAGAAATTGATTTTAAATCCTTTAAGCATCGCTATACCATCGATCCAGCTGAAGCCAAGCGACTAGAACAACAGAAGAAGCTAGCGTTTCCCAATGTTAGTCATGCCATCGTGGAGTATCCCTTACCATTGCTAGAAAAAGGGATTGAAATTGTAGATAGTCCAGGACTGAATGATACGGAAGCGCGCAATGAGTTATCCCTCGGTTACATTAATAATTGTCACGCTATCCTGTTTGTTCTCAGAGCAACTCAGCCTTGTACTTTAGGAGAACGTCGTTATCTAGAAAATTATCTTAAAGACCGGGGATTAACGGTTTTCTTTCTAATTAATGCTTGGGATCAGATTCGGGAAAGTTTGATTGACCCGGATGATACAGAAGAATTAGAAGAAGCTGAAGATAGACTACGGCGAGTATTTCAGGCTAACTTGGCAGACTATTGTCAGGTAGATGGCTATGATATCTATGATGAACGAGTGTTTGAAATTTCAGCAATTAATGCCCTGCGCAAGCGAGTGAAAAATCCAGAGGTGTCTCTTGATGGCACAGGATTTCCGGAGTTTATGGGAGCACTCAATACATTTTTAACGAAGGAACGAGCTATTTCTGAATTACGACAAGCGAGAACCTTAGCCCGTCAAGGTAGTAACCATGTTCATGAAGCTATTGAACGTCGCATCCCCTTGCTAGAGCAAGATTTAAATGAATTGAAAGAACGGATTAATTCCGTTGAACCCGAATTTAATAAACTTAAGGATATTGGTGAGCAATTCAAGGATGAAATTAAAACTGTTCGGGATAGTAAAGCGAAAGCGATCGCAGATTCATTTCGTACCTATGTATTAAATTTAGGAAATACCTTTGAGTCGGATTTTTTATACTATCAACCTGAACTCCGATTTATGGATTTCTTGAGTACAGGCAAACGAGAAGCCTTTGAATCCGAATTGAGAAAGGGCTTTGAACGGTATATTAATGATAAATTATCAGAGTGGAGTAAGACAGCTGAAAAAGAGATGGATGCTGCCTTTGAACAGCTATCTCGCAGTGCGGTAACCTACGGTGCTTCCTATACTAAAGTCACGGATAAAATTAATCAAAAATTAACCGGACAAACCGTAAGACCGGTGAGCAGCTACACCAAAGAAGATAACGCTCCTGCTTGGGCAAAATGGGCAGCAGGATTATTTTCCTTAGCTAGGGGTAATATAGCAGGAGTTGCCATGGCTGGAGCTGGTTTCGATTGGAAAAATATTGTGCTGAATTTCATCACAGTTATGGCAATTGGTGGCATCATTAGCTCTATTCCTTGGATTTTTATCGGACCAGTGCATCTAGCCTTATTAGGATTAGGGGTTGGAGTCGTGCAAGCCGATCAAGCTCGTAAGGAATTGGTGAAAGCAGCTAGAAAAGAGTTGGTGAAATATTTGCCTGAGGTAGCACAAGAGCAATGGCAACCAATTTATGATGCTATCAAAGAATGTTTTGATGTGTATGAGCAGGAAGTAACTGAGCGGATGGATGATGATATTAAGGCTCGCAAAGCGGAATTAGATAATTTAATGAAGCAAAAAGAATCTCATGAAATTAATCGGGAGCAAGAATTAGCTCGCTTGAAACAGTTAGAGGCTGATGTCGCCTCCCAATCCCAGAAGGTTGAGACCGCTTATCAGAATTTTGTGAATGCGATCGCTTAACCTTCTAGTAAGCATTCAGCTATCAGCCGTCAGTAGTCAGTGGTCAGCGGTCAGCCGTTGGCTTTTGGCACCTCAAGTAGCGCTAATCGCTGTTCGCTTAGCCTTCTACGGTTGTTCGTTAATTGAATAAAAAAATTGAATAAAAAATCATAACAGTTGAAGGTTGACAGTTAACAGTTAATTGTCAACCTTTAAATTTAAATTTTAAACTTCCAACAAAATAACCTTAAACCTTGGCCTTTTGGCCTTTTGGCCACGCTACGCGAACGGCCACGCTACGCGAACAACCTTGGCCTTTTGGCCTTTTGGCCTTTTGGCCACGCTACGCGAACGGCCACGCTACGCGAACAACCTTGGCCTTTGGCCACGCTACGCGAACAACTCCCTACTCCCTACTCCCTACTCCCTATTCCCTATTCCCTATTCCCTGTTCCCTTTACTCTATATAATTTTAAACGCCAATTTGGCGAAACATTTTTGGCAGTAATAGTAATAATAATAAAACACCTTAAGCAGACAGAAAATGAAAATTGAATATTTAGAGTTTACGGAACAAACAAAAACCGAGACAGACCAGATTAAAGGAGCACTTGCTCCACTGCTCGTATCAGCTGGAATTGGTGCTGCATCAGGAGCAGCTTTTCAGGTAGCATCCAACGCTATTTCTGGTAGACGCCTAAGTGATGGTGTTTTCCAAGCAGCAGCAGGAGGTGCAGTTACAGGAATGTTTAGTCCAGTCTCTACCATTTGGAAACCGATAAAATTTGCTCAACCATGGATACAAGGCTATCGACGAGGCATTGAGCCAAAGTCAGTTTGGCGTCCAATGGTCGGTGGAGGTGCTGGTGGATTACTCCATGGAGCCTTAAGTCATTAAGGGGTTTTGTCAGTATTTTTTGTCAGTATTTTTTGTCTGCAGCGTGTGATTATTCGTCAGTCAAAAGGTCAAAATTTAGTAAGGGTGTACAGCTGTGCGCCCTTACAACTTTCTACCAATACCTTTTGGTAATAGGTAATGGCTAAGGATACTAAGGGAGGATGGGAGCATCGAGAGTAGATATCATGTCATTTTGTAAAAGGTTATTAAAAAGATGATTATTGACGCAGCCTTCAACCGCCTATCTTTAGATGGCGGATGAAGGCAAGGTAGCGCTTTTAAGCGCCGTCTTCATCAATGAGTATTGTGATGAGGGTCATTAATATATTTCATAATGACTTTAGAACTGACACTACCTGCGGTTGTGTGAAAATATGAACGAGTCCACAAGCTTGGAAGCTTCAGCAGGTGAGGAAATTCTCGTCTTAGATAACACGATGACCTACCTTTGAAAGCTTGCACAACCTGGTTAATAGAATAATTGGGCTGATGACAAACGAACAAGTGAATGTGGTCGGGTGCTATTTCAACGGCTTTAATTTCCCATTCTTTCTCAATAGCCAATTCATAAAATATTTCTCGGAGAGCGTGTTGCGAAATCCCCGATTAGGACAGGTTTCCTCCTCTTGGGAATCCATACTAGATGAACACACGCCAATCCCACTGAATGGTTATGATGCTTGTATTTTATAGACTTCCGTCTCATTGTTGAGTTGTTTGGCGAATCCTATCGACAACTAGATGGTACTGTGCTATGTTGATAGCAGCAAGCAAACAACCATATTGACTCGGTCGAATCAATGCTAGTTTTAGAGTACAAAGTCAAAGCCAAACAAGCTCAATATCAGGCTATTGATGAAGCCATCATGACAGTTCAATTCATTCGCAATAAGTGTTTGAGGTACTGGATGGATGCACCCAGAGAAGCCAATATATTGCGTTTTGACTTAAACAAGTACTCAACAGAACTACGCAACGAATTCATTTTTGTTAAAGACCTTAATTCTATGGCTTGTCAAGCATCTGCTGAACGGGCGTGGTTGGCAATTTCTCGGTTTTACGACAATTGCAAGTATCATAAACCAGGAAAGAAAGGATATCCCAGATTCCAGAAAGACAACCGCTCTGTTGAGTACAAAACCACGGGTTGGAAGCTTCACCACACAAAGCGGCGTATCACTATTACTGATCAAAAAGGTATTGGTGAGCTGAAGCTTTTAGGTAAGTGGGATATTCATATCTATCCTGTAAAATCTATCAAGCGAGTTCGTTTAGTACGTCGGGCTGATGGCTATTATTGCCAGTTTTGTGTTGATATTGAGTGTGTTGATGCTCAGCCCAAAACAGGTCTTGAGATTGGGCTAGATGTTGGTCTGGAGTTTTTCTATACTGACTCCAATGGCTACCAAGAACCTAATCCCAGGTTCCTAAGAATTGCTGAATCTGACATCAAACAGGCTCAACGTCGCATCTATAAAAAGCAGAAAGGTTCGATTCGACGCCGTCAAGCCAGAGCTAGATACTCCAGAAAACACTTGAGAGTAAGTAGGCAACGGAATGAACATGCCAAGAGAGTGGCGCGTAACGTTTGCAAATCTAACGATTTAGTAGCCTATGAAGACTTAAGGGTTAGCAATATGCTCAAGAACCACTGCTTAGCTAAGTCAATCGCTGATGCTAGTTGGTATCAGTTCAGACAGTGGATAGAGTACTTTGCTGGCAAGTTTGAGAAACTAGCTGTTGCTGTTCCACCACACTACACTAGCCAACAATGCAATCAGTGTAAACGGGTAGTCAATAAATCTCTGTCTACTCGTACTCATGTCTGTCAGTGTGGCTGTCAGTTGCATCGGGACACCAACGCGGCTATCAACATTTTGCAGAAGGCAAAATCTAGGGTAGGGCATACCCGAAGTAACGCTAAGGGAGTAGCAACCTCTACTTTGCTTGGGGCAACCCTGGTAGAGCAAGTAGCTACGGTGAACTTAGAATCCCCGTCGCTTTAGCGCGGGGAGTGTCAATGCGAAGATTATTAATTGGAGGAACTGCAGGTTTGCTTGTGCTAGTATAGCACTACGCGCATACATTAGGACATTTTTTGAACCCTGCATCTACACATTCTCGTACAGTATCAAATTCAATAATTCTTTGTTTCATCCATGTTTTTAAAACAGCCCACCAATTCTCTATTTTATTCAAATCTGGTGAATAGCGATGCAGCGCGGTCTTGGGAAGGCAGCGCGGTCTTGGGGGTTTCCCCCATGAGCGACTGCATCAAGAGAAGCTGGTAAATACCAAATTTCGCATCCGGCTTCTTCAACAATTTCTCTGATATATTCTCCTTTATGAAAACTGGCATTGTCAATAATAATAATATCTCCTGAATCTAAGTTAGGTATTAAACAGTGTATTAACCAATTTTAAAATAAATTTCTATTACATGAACCCTCAAAAGTTAAAGGAGCCAATAATTGGTTCTCTTTTAAGGCAGATAGCCAACTCACTCTTTCTGTTCGTTTTCCCGACTTCAGAGCATAAAATCTTTGTCCTTTAAGACTATAGCCATAGGGGTAATCCTCTCTATTATCGAATCCAGCTTCATCTACATAAACTTTTCTGGTGTTTTCTATTTCCTCTAGCTTTTTGATAAATTCTTCTCTTTTCTGCTCATCTCGTTCTCGGTAACCCTAAGTTTTTTTTGCGCGTAAACCCCAGTTTTTTGATGGCATAACTAACATTTTGTTGTGTCACGTTATTTCCCAAAATTTCAGCCATCTGTTTTTGGGTTTTGTCACTATGTTCTTCGACAAATTTTCGAAATTTTTCGCTCGTCGGTAATTTTGGGGACAGTTCCTACTCCTACAGGTTGACTAGCTTGATAGTCTCCTGTTTCTCTTTCTTTTTTTAGCCAGAGATCCAAGGTATTTCTACTAATTTTAAAAAAACGGCTTACCTCTATTTTTTTTTTCCTCGTTTAACGGCTTCGATCGCTTTTGAACGCAAATCGTAACTATAGGGTGCAGGCATACTATTTACAATTATTCTGATATTCATTATTCTATCATAGTATTGTCCTAACAGTAGCGCGTAGTGCTATATTATTAGATATTTTGGCTTATCCTCTGTATCATCAAGAGCCAAATTCTCTAAATTGGTTTGAGCAAATGTTGATTAAAGTAGATTACCAAACAATAGCACTACAGGAAGACATCGTTACTTATTTAGTAATCGCAGTACAGGATGGGATTCGGCTAATGATTGCAGTATGTCTATCCCTGACTCTAGTTGAAACTGTGGTGATAAAAAGGAAAGGTTGATTATTATTTTTTAAAGGGAACAGGGAATAGGGAACAGGGAACAGGAGAGCAGGAAATAGGTAATATAGCGCTACGCGCAAGTCAGAAGTCAGAAGTCAGAAGTCAGAAGTCAGAAGTAAGCTATGACTAAGTTTCGGAGTTTAGGAATGTCAAACATCTGAATGCGTAGTGCTATAATGAAAAAAAATCTGTAGCTGATAGGCAATTTCTCAATAACCGCTGGTTGACAGATTGGATCAGCAATTTATCAGGCAGGGCTACCCACCAGTCCATGCTCTATAGCCTTTTGTCGAATCAAATCTGGTAAGGGGGGGATTTTGTCATCCCCTCGCAAGCGAGACAGTAAATACGCCCAAAAACAAATCCCTAATTTGCGACAGGTCTTTTTCAGACCAATCATGGTATCTCTGGCTTTTCGTCCGGCCTCAGAGCGAGTGCCACCACTGATTTTTCGACGGGTCACAAATTCTCTGATGTCAGATTCGGCGGCATTATTGTGCAAAGGGATATTGGGTTTGTCGAGCACCCGAAGCAATTGCTCCTTGTTTTGTCTAAATTGGTTCAATGCGTTGCTCAGAGTGGGGTGGTGCAGATAACACCGACCAAAGATTTCATCAAAGCGAGCAGATAGGTACTGCTTTTGCTCGGCACTCGGGTGATCTTGATAGGCTTTTAACTGTTGGTAGTACTCCCATAGAAGGGTTTGGACTTCCTCAATGTTCTCTCGAAACTCAGCGGTACTCCCCTCTAATTTGCGGATGATTCGTTCACCATGAACCCAACACAACCCATGAATGAGAATATTGAACTGTCTGGCTCCATCTGAGAGAATCAGCAATTTTCGGTTAATGCCACTCTCGATTAATCCACCCAGCAGAGCGGCTTCGGTCACCCTCTCTGCGACTTTGGTCTGCACAATGCCAATCGACTCTAAATAGTTCTGCCATTGCTCAGGGTTATTCCCTAGAACCGTTGAACCAAAGCTCAATCGGTTCATATGCTTGTCGGCTAACTTATAGGAAGCGTGCATATTGGTGGGCATCCTGATTGAGTACATAAATCGGGGCATTGCCTTGTAATACCGATAAGAAGTTGCGTCGAGTCTTGCGGGGGGTGCTCGCAAAGAAAGTAAACCATTCATTGCCAATCACCGTGCAATACCCGTTCTTCCCACTGTGTCGTGCTCCGGTATCATCGGTGTGAACATACTCTGAGAATTTTAATCCTGCCCCTAAAACCGATGCCTGTTCAGTATGAAACACATCTATATTTGCGCTGAGGATAGAATTGATTTGACCGACCGATATCTCGATACCCCATTCCAGTAGCTGCTCATGAATCAAAGGTTGCGTCACTCGATTGTGATAGTACTGGTGCAAGATATATCCCACTAGTTGCGGGCCATAATGTCCAGAATTGCTGATACTCTGACGGTAATTGACCACTGATTACCCCTCCATCTGGTAACACATATTCGGCTAAAAAGAAGCGGATGTTATTTCTTTCTATGCGAAGTTCTTGAACATCATATTCTCGGTATCCATTAAATTTTGCCCCTTCTGGCAGTTGAGAGGGTTCTATTTTCCATTCGGTGTCCACCACGAAGCTATCTTTCTTACTGCGTTTGGCTGAACCCGGACGTTTACCTTTCCTTTGCTTAAGTTCTAGCTGCTTCTCTTCATTGAGCTTACTCGCACTAAGTTGAGGCTTTTTATTCAGTTTCTTTTTAGCTAGTAACTCTTCCTCCAATTCACGGATGCGCTTGCTTAACTCTTGATTGTGCTTGGCCAGTTCCGCTATCGTTTCAGCTTGTTGCCTGATAAGCGCACGCAGCTCCTCGACCTCATGAAGGTCGGTGAGTTGTTCATTTTTTACTTGCACAGAGTTTTCAGACATACCTTTGTTTAACCAGATTTATGCACTCTTGACAAGGGGGCCTACGTCAATACCTATCTCTTTCACCCGACAGCGGTTATTGAGAAGTTACGCTGATAGCTATGATAAATACTAAAATTTAAATTTACAGCAGCTTATAAAAAAAATAAATACAGCGTTTTTCATAACTATAATGTACACGTTTTTTTTACCCCGTTTCCTCTTCTCTGTTCCCTGTTCCCTGTTCCCTGTTCCCTGTTCCCTAACACCAAATAATTTGTAACTTACCGAATTGCAAACCGCTGTAAATGAGGTAACCTGATGACTTTGAGAACTGATCCAAAGGATGATATTACCGAAACTCTTAGGCAAATGATTGGGGAGATCATCCCAACAGCCTATGAAACCAATCGTGCTGAAGCCTGTCTATCTACTTTATCTTTCCAAAGCATAAATTATCCAGAAAGACACATTTGGATTGACACAGATGGTGATGGAATAGCAATTGATTTAGAAGACTGGCAGGATCAAAGAGAATGGGATAATGCTGTTGCTCGGATTACTGTCGAGGCTACAGCAGAAGTCGTAGATATCGTCAAAACCTGGCTTTCTGGAGATAAATTGGACAACTATTCTAATCTTAATAAAGACTATAAAAGAGTTAATAAAATAGCCACTATCTCCAATTAATAAGCATGATCAAATGCGCAAAGCCTGAATTACCTGCCGTTTCAATTCCACAAATTCCAGGGTTAGCTTTGTATCCAGAGTACGAACAGTGGGTAAGTCAATCATAATCTTATCCCGGATACAACCGGGATGAGCTCCCATCACATAGATACCCTGGGATAAGAACACCGCTTCTTCTACATCATGGGTAATCATCAAAACGGTAATATGGGTCTTCTCCCAAAGTCCAAGGAAAAATTCCTGCAATTCCTCCTTAGTTTGGGCATCTAAGGCTCCAAAGGGCTCATCCATCAACAGCACTTCTGGTTCATTAGCCAACGCTCGTGCGATCGCAACCCGTTGTTTCATCCCCCCTGACAGCTGTTTGGGGTAGGCATTAGCAAAGCGGCTTAGACCGATTACATCCAAATAGTAAGCAATCCGTTCTTGGGATTCCCCCTTAGGGCGTGTTTTCAAAGTTTTCCGCAAGATTATGATCCCCCCCAGCCCCCCTTAAAAAAGGGGGGAGCCATACTCAAAGTCGGGTGCATCTCCTAAAAGTTGTTTGACAAGGTGGTGCGTTACGGGGCGGGCTGTCTAAACCCTGACTACGAGGCGGAAAGCGATGCAGCGCAGTCTTGGGAAGGCAGCGCGGTCTTGGGGGTCTCCCCCCGGAGACGAAACCTTAGACAGGCTCGCCTTTATGGTTGGTCGGCTATGCACAAAAGGGGTAAAACTTATTGATTAAGGCGAGCCTGTCTTACGGTAACTTCTAACCATGAGCGACTGCCGTGGTTTCCCCCATGAGCGACTGCATCAAGACAATGAGGCTCCCCCTAACACACCCTACGCAACTTTTTTACAAATATGAGATGCACCTTCAAAGTCCCCCTTTTTTAAGGGGGATTTAGGGGGATCTCCGAGGCAAGAAAACACGCCCTAGGCAATCGTTGTAAAGCACTACACATTAAGATGTTTGACATTTATAAACTCCGAAACCTAGTCCTAGCTTACTTTTAGGTGCGACCCGTGGCGAATTTAATTCGCCTAGCGATGCAGCGCGGTCTTGGGGAGGCAGCGCGGTCTTGGGGAGCCAGTGCGGTCTTGGGGGTTTCCCCCATGAGCAACTGGCGTGGTTCCCACGGGGCTGTGTGCGGACGCAGGTTCCGCACACAGACCCATGCGCCATGAGCGACTGCCGTGGTTTCCCCCATGAGCGACTGCATCAAGACAAGGAAAGCGCACCTTTGACTTCTGACTTGCCTGTGGCGCTATAACCTCAGACCAAAGCCGATATTATCAGGAGCAGGTCAAATTAGTAGAACAAATGTACTAAAAAAACTCATGACTGCTACTCAATCCCCGAAAACACTGTAGTTCAAGGGTCTGCATAAGTGACATGCTCCCTGAGTTTTTCGTCAGATATGAGTTTTATGAGTTTTTTTATGAGCTTTTACATGAGTTTTATGAGTTTTTCTATGAGTTTTTCTAGTATGTCAAATTCATATAACAAATTTAATAAAAAACTCATGATTGCTACTTTAGCCCCGAAAACACTGTAGTTCAAGGGTCTGCATAAGTGACATGATCCCTGAGTTTTTCGATGAGTTTTTCGATGAGTTTTTCGATGAGTTTTTCGATGAGTTTTTTTATGAGATTTTACATGAGTTTTATGAGTTTTTCTATGAGTTTTGGGAGTATGTAAAATTCCTATAACAAATGTACTAAAAAACTACTGCTACTGAAGCCCCGAAAACACTGTAGTTCAAGGGTTTGTAGTTCAAGTGTTCTTACAAAATTGACCTGCTCCCCAAAGATTCGGCGCTTTGTGACATGCTCCCTGAGTTTTTCGTGAGATATGAGTTTTTCTATGAGTTTTTCTATGAGTTTTTCTATTAGTTTTATGAGGTTCAGAGATATAAAACAGGGCTACTATTATTTTGTTCTCACAAATTGATGGGGAGCAAGTCTATGTTCCAGAACAAATGAACTATGTACCATAGGAGCTTGGCTTTTACCCATGAGGGGGCTATAGCTTTAGTACAAATGTTCTGCATAAGTGACATGCTCCCCAGAGGACTTATACAACTAGCACATTTTTTGACTGTTATTAAATGTGCTTTAGCAAAACCAAAAAAAAGGAGTAAATTGATGCTAAAAGTATTCCAGCGTTTTACTGTCATACTTTTATCGGTTACATTGATTTTTGTTTCCCTAGCAACGAAACCCGCGCTAGCTAGCGGTGATGAACCCAAAATCCTAACAGAGGTATATATACTTGAAACTGAAGATTTATATCAAACAACCTTGCATAAATTTAACCATGAGCAACTAATAGTTCCAAATCTTAGTCATAAATGTACTGATGGCAAAACTGATGCTATTAGTTTTTATGTGAATGAGTTACCGTTGTTTGATAATCTTCCTTTGCGAGGAGGTTTAGCAGAAGGTTTGACTACACTTGTAATCGGTGAAAAGAAAACTTTTCCACCAAATGATGACATTGGATCTGCAGATACACGAGTTATACCTGTAATAGAAGGTCAAAACATTAATGATATATTAAATCATCAGATTGAAGGCTCGGATATAGATTTTTTAGTTTTTTCTCCTGAAGAGGTGGGTCAGCCGGGAATGACTTGTCAAGATGTGCAAGAATTAAATATAACTGGAAAAACGGAAAAAATACAATTTCTTTTCGATTCTACTGGATTGGAATCGCTGTTTAGATCTTTTGATATAACCATGGAACCCACAGATGAACCAACCCTATTTGTAGTTGTTGCTCAAATTGAAAGGTAATCTATGGAGTTTTTTAATGCATTAGAATAGGCGGATTTTTCACTACGTACTCAGTGATAGAAGTCAACCTATCGGAAATTTACTGATAATTAATACATATCATTACATTGCCTAATTTATATCATTTTAGGCAATGTTTTTTTAAGTAAATATTATCAAATAACCTTGAAAACTGCTATACAGCCTTAACTTGTCACCAGTTGGATTGACACAGATGGTGATGGAATAGCAATTGATTTAGAAGATTGGCAGGATGAAAGGGAATGGGATAACGCTGTTGCTCGCATTACAGTCGAGGCTACAGCAGAAGTCGTAGATATTGTCAAAACCTGGCTTTCTGGAGAGAAATTGGAGGGAGCATGTCACTTATGCAGAGCATTTGTACTAGAGGTAGATTATCTGTTGTCTGCTTTATCTAAATAAAACATAAAAGAGACTGTTGATCGGCACTTATGTCCTACACTGTGAAGTGCGGAGCGATGTGCTATTAGTATTTTGAATAGAGTTGAATTTAATGGGCGAGTTCTATTATAATCCCTCAACTAGGCCAAATCTGTGAATAATTTCATGAGTTTTGGGATAATTCACAGGTCCGATAAGAGTGAGTTTTCTCGTTAGTTAATGAAGCGTGTTTTTACTGAAAACCTGCTTAAAGATTGTTATTGAGATAAGCACATCGATGTTTGAGAACTTGAGGCACATTTTCAGGTTTCCACTGTGCTCCAGAAATCTTCAGTCGTCGGTCAATTTGTTTAACTGTAGATTCAACAGCTCCTGAAGCAATGGAACAAATTGAATTCTCTTGATAGTATTTATAGTTAATAATACGCTCTCGATGATTCTGTAAATAATTACAGAAGTTTTCGGCTTGTTTTTTAGTCAAAGCAGAAATCAAGTTAAGAGTTTCATCAACGTTACCTAACCACAATAAACTTTTAGCTTTTTTCAATCTTTTCAGTGAACCACCGACCTTATGTAAATTTTCAACTAAGTGAAACCAATCAATAATTTCCCGTTTTTTTCCTGGACAATTAAATTGTTTAACAATATTCCAAATCCCAGGATGCCCGTCTCCCAGGCAATTCAGTGGGTTTGATAACCGTTGCTGATTCACCCAATTTATTAATTCCTCATTTTCTAAAAACCAAGCTTTTCTCGTGGATTTATTCACACAGATTGCCTTATAATCTTTCCAGAGACAAGGTTCTCCTTTTTTTGGCGTTCTTAACCTTACTTTTCCTCCATCTACACTCACTTCTTCAATATCTTTACTACAGTCATTGTCAGGAAATTTATAGCGATGTACTAGCCTTTGTTGTGTTTTGGCTGAGATTTTAATTCCTGTATAGTATTCAATATCTCTGGCAGCATTCTCATAAGATACATTGGCGCTTGCTCGAACACAACACTGCTCTAAACAGGGACTTATTCTTTGGTTAGTTTCGAGATTTAATCGGATGGCTTGCTTTTCGGTTATTGGTAGTTTTCCAATGATACTCTTTAATGTTCTCAGTCTTCCGGCCTCGGTTTTTGTCGTTTCTTTGATAAAAAAAAACCGATTTTTGGTGTGATCTAATCTAAAGTTTTCTCTCTCACAGTTTCTTCTATTCCCGCCATTGTGTCTAGTTTGGTCGGATCAGAGTCCTCATAAAGAATCTTGGCAATTGCTTGAAGATACTCGTTGAGCTCTTTTTGCTTTTCAGGGGTCATTTTGGGATTAATTCTTAATTTTTTAGGTAGCCAGACATAGATAACATCAATTTCATCATTTTGTCAAGTAGTTCATTTGTTCTGCAAGTTTGACCTGCTCCCAAATTGGACAACTATTCTAATCTTAATAAAGACTATGAAAGAGTTAATGAAATGGCGTTGCTGAATTAAGGAATGAATGCGGGATCATCTGGTTTTGGTCAAGCCCCCTAAATCCCCCAATTTTGGGGGACTTTTACCATCAAATTGATTCTTGTTCCCCCCAAATTTGGGGGGCTAGGGGGGCAAAACTATACCCATAATCAGCAACGCCAATAAAATAGCCACTATCTCCAATTAATAACGATGATCAAATGCGCAAAGCTTGAATTACCTGCCGTTTCAATTCCACAAATTCCAGGGTTAGCTTTGTATCCAGAGTACGAACAGCCGGTAAGTCAATCATAATCTTATCCCGGATGTAACCTGGATGAGCTCCCATCACATAGATACCCTGGGATAAGAACACCGCTTCTTCCACATCATGGGTAATCATCAAAACAGTAATATGGGTCTTCTCCCAAAGTCCAAGGAAAAATTCCTGCAATTCCTCCTTAGTTTGGGCATCTAAGGCTCCAAAGGGCTCATCCATCAACAGCACTTCTGGTTCATTAGCCAACGCTCGTGCGATCGCAACCCGTTGTTTCATCCCCCCTGACAGCTGTTTGGGGTAGGCATTAGCAAAGCGGCTTAGACCGATTACATCCAAATAGTAAGCAATCCGTTCTTGGGATTCCCCCTTAGGCAATCGTTGTAACCTCAGACCAAAGCCGATATTATCAGCAATGGTTAGCCAGGGAAATAGGGTATAGTTCTGGAAGACCATGCCCCGATCCCGACCAGGACCTAAAACCACCTCACCATCTACCTTTACATGTCCTTTAGACGGAGGAATTAGTCCAGCGATAATGTTGAGCAAGGTTGATTTGCCGCAGCCAGAGGGTCCAACTATACAGACAAATTCATTGGCTTCAAGATCGAGATTAATATCCTTTAGCACTACCAATTCTTCCCGTCGGTGGCGAAAACTTTTGGAAATATCACACACCTGTAGCTTAGGCAAATTGTGATTATTGGTCATTTTAAAAGGGTGCATCTCATACAGTAGTTTTGAATTGGGTAAGGTACAAATTCTTGGGTTTTAGGGAGCAGGGAGCAGGGAGCAGGGAGCAGGGAGCAGGGAGCAGGGAGCAGGGAGCAGCTAAGAGCTAAGAGGTAAAAAATCTTGTGTACCTGATAGTTATGAAAAACCCTGTAAACCTTGGCCAATAGGCCACGCTACGCGAACAACCTTATTAAACCTTGGCCAATAGGCCACGCTACGCGAACAACATTCAACATTCAACATTCAACATTCAACATTCAACATTCAAGCTGATTCAACCTTATAGCGTTTCTAGGACTCATGAGGTACACATTATTTTTATCCTCTTCCCTCTTCCCTTCCCCTCCTGGGAGGGGTTAGGGGTGGGTTCCTCTTACCTGCTCCGAAGTCCCTGCTCCCTGCTCCCTAAAAACCAGAAATTTGTACCTCACAAGTCGTAGAATTGCTATATTAAACCTTTAACGCTCAACAAATTGCTCCGACCAAGGAACAGTTAAGCGGAAAAGCAACCTAAACCCAAAATCCAGCATTAACCCAATGAGTCCAATGACTAAAATACAAAAGAGCACTTTATCTGTCTCTAGGAATCGTTGAAAATAGATAATTTTGAAGCCCAAACCATTTTCAGCAGCAATTAATTCCGCAATCACCAGAAAATTCCAGGCACCAGCAACATTAACCCGCATCGTATCAATAATATTTGGTAGAGTTGCTGGTAGAATCACTCGAAATAATACATCAACCCGATTCGCTCCCAAAGTGTAAGCTACATTCAGCATTTCATCAGGGATAAACTTGACAGCATCAGCAATCATTATCGCGTTGTAGAACACAATTCCCAAGAAAATAATTATGATCTTTGCGGTTTCACCTAAGCCTGCCCACAGAACAATTAGAGGCATAAACGCCGCCACTGGCATATAGCGTACAATACCGACAATCGTACCAAACAGGCTCTCCATGCTGTAGAATGTCCCCATGGCAATGCCAATGGGAATACCAACTACTGCCGCAAACAGAAAACCAACTAGCACACGGGTAAAACTGGCGATAATATCAGTCAGTAACTGCTCTTCTGTCAACATCTTCCAGCCAGCTTTCAGGACAACCATCGGACTTGGCAAGAATCTTGGGTCTACTAATTCTTGATAGCTTAGGAAGATCCAAACTAGCAGGGGTACCACTAAAGCAATGATGCTAAGCAGGAAACTGAGCCAGCCAGGAAAACCCTGACGGATACTCCAAAATACGGATGGTCGTAGATAACGTTTGCGGGGAGAAGATATAGGTTGTGGCACAGGGGTCTTAACTGACAGCAGATTTACTTAATGTGTAATGTTTCTAAAGCAGCTTTAACAAATTTCGGTTCCAGAAATTGCTCCATATCAGGAATAGTATCAATCTTGCCTTGCTTTGCCAAAAACCTCGCCATATCCATCAACGGCTCCAGTAAGTAGGAATCACTCTGCTTATTTCCTAGCATTTCCAGATTGGCACGAGCATCTGGGAGACTAATCCCTTTTAGATCAGCAGCTAGGGCATCCGGCTCAATTTTCAACTCCTTCGCTGCGATCGCTAACCCTTCCGATGGATATTGATTGAGAAACCCTAGTCCTTTGAAAACCCCTTTGACAAAGGCTTCCACCGCCTCTGGGTTGGCTTCGATATACTCAGTGGCAAACAGATAAACATCAGTAATCGCTGTTGGTATTTGGGACGAGTCATAGATAATGCGTCCATCAGGTTGAGCCAAGTTAGCCTGTTTTAGGAATGGTGCATAGGTAACAGCAATGTCCACATTCCCCACCTGGTAAGCTGCTGCTGCCCCCGCTGGATCCACGTTCACCAAGGTAACATCAGCTTCACTCAACCCAACTGCTGTCAGTACTTTTAGTAGAAAGAAATGGCTAACTGCCCCTTTTTCAATAGCAATCTTCTTGCCCTTAAAGTCCTTAATGCTACTAATACTGTTGCGGGCTAAGATGCCATCTCCACCAACGGAGTTATCCTCTACCAAAACAATCCGATAGTCTTTGCCCTTAGTTGCCAATAAGACTGCTTCAGACGTTACAGGAGCAATAGCATCCAGTTTTCCTGCTAAAAAGGCAGAGATATAATCGGGATTATACCCAAAGGTTTTCAGGTCAACCCTTAGCCCCAGTTCCTGAAAGAAGCCTTTTTTGAGCGCAATCAAAAGAGGAGTTAAACCAATCCAAGTGGTCACCCCTAGAGAGAAAGACATCGATGGGCTAGGCTTAGCATCACCCAAGTTATTCCCAGAAGAGGTTTGCTTTGGGGGAGTACATGCCCCCAGGATAACGGTGCTGGATGCGAAGATTAGCCATTGCAGAGTTTGACGCCTTGACCACAACTTGAGTGTTTGTACAACCATATCATCTTCCGTTATATCCGTTACATGGGTTAACCCATCCGTTTCCAGTTAACTTTTCCTTGAAGACGGTATCAAAAGTAACAAATTGTCAGTTTTTTGGGGTGAGGGGTTGCACCCCTCATTATTTGTGTTATATTTAGATCAGTAGATGCACCCTGATGATTAAGAGAGCCGCAGTTGTGACTCTCTTATTTTTTTTTAGGGTCAGAGGGGAAGAGTGGGAAGAAGCAGACCAGAGGAAAGAAATTTGGTGTGTGCCTCACTAGAATTTGGGTAGGCTATGCATTGACTCAAAGTTACTATTAACAGTCAACAGTCAACAGTCAACAGTCAACAGTCAACACTTTGAGTAATTTCTGCTAGATCTTCATTGACTGCAAGCTCAAAAAAATACCCAAAAATACGGTTTTGGCAACTAGAGATGATCCAGGAAGATAAAGCTGAGTACTTTTATACCTTCTCAAACTACCATCCTCTGTACTCTAACAATCCGATTTGATTCGTCAAATAAATTATTCCTGTGAGCATCATGCTCGTGCAGGCAAAATTGCTGTGCTAAGGTTCATAATTATAGCACTTTTTATCAATGTAGTTCAATTAAGGGTAATAAGTTATAAAAAAATGATGAATAATATTAATAAGTTGACGTAACAACAATTAATTAAAAAAATAAATTAACTATTATATCTCTTGCAAAAGTATTTTTATGATAGTGTTTGAATCAATTCTTGTCCACTGTTCCCTGTTCCCGTCTTGATGCAGTCGCTCATGGGGGAAACCACGGCAGTCGCTCATGGGGGGGACCCCCAAGACCGCGCTGCCTCCCCAAGACCGCGCTGCATCGCTGTTCCCTGTTCCCGACTTCTGCAAGAAGTCTATTAAAAATCAACAGTATAAACTAAGTAACTTAACTATGATTAATCCTGAACAAAACCATCCTCCTATAATCCTGGTGGCCGATGATGATATACAAACGCGGACAATGCTGCGTAAAATTATGGAAAATGAGGGATATAACGTCGAAGATGTAGGGGATGGGGAGCAGTGTCTGGCAACTTATACTGAGCTAAAACCGGATATAGTCTTACTGGATGCTATGATGCCAGTGATGGATGGGTTTATGTGTTGCGCCCAAATCCAAAAGCTACTTAAAAATGAATCAACACCAGTATTAATGATTACTGGACTTAATGACCAAGCTTCCGTTGATTGGGCATTTGAAGTCGGAGCAACGGATTATATAACTAAACCCATCCAACCATCAGTGCTAAGGCAGCGTGTCCGTCGTCTGATCCAAGCTAATCGAGCAGAAAAAAGCTTACGGGAGAGGGAGAAACAATATCGTTCTGTGGTAGAAAGTGTTAAAGAAGTGTTTTTTCAAATCGATGCCACTGGACACTGGATATTTCTCAATTCCGCCTGGACTACTTTCACTGGCTTTACTGTAGAAGAAAGTCTCGGGAAAAATTGCCTAAAATTTATTGATCCTGATGATCAGGAACGTTATCAACAATTGTGGCAGTCTCTAGTCAAGGGTGAAAAGGATTCCTTTAAACATGAAATAAGATATGTTACCAAAACAGGGAAGTGCCGCTGGGGAGAGATTACTATTCATTCAAGCTTGATTATTGATGGTGTAGTTACCGGTTTTTCGGGTATGCTACAAGACACCACTGAACTTAGAAAAGCTCAAGCTTTAGAAAAAGAGAAAATCAAATTGGAAGCGGATATCCAAGAACGAGAACGTCGCTCAGAAATCATTCGCAAATCCCTAGAACAAGAAAAAGAACTCAGTGAACTTAAATCTCGGGTTATTAGTACGATATCTCATGAGTTTCGTACTCCAATGATGATGATTCAATCCTCTACTGAATTGCTAGCTAAGTACAGTGAAAAATTGTCAGACGATAAAAAACTGAAACATTTTCAACAAATTGGATGGGCAGTTGAACACATGAACCAACTCCTGACCAATGTAATTTTCCTAGATAAAACTGAATCAGGGGAACTTGATTGTCATCCTGAATACTTGAATCTAGAAAAACTATGCCAAAAAATCCTTAATAATTTACAGCTTACTTTAACTAGTGACTATAAAATAGATTTTTCCAGTCAGAGTAATTCTAGTCAAGTTAATTTAGATGAACAGCTAGTTGGACAAATTTTGACTAATATACTATCTAATGCGGTTAAATATTCTCCCCAAGGAGGCATCATTAAATTTGATGTATTTTGTCAGCCAGAAGAAGCGATTTTAACTATTCGGGATTCAGGGATTGGTATTCCGCCAAAAGAAAAGCAACGAGTGTTTGAATCTTTCTATCGAGCCACTAATGTTGGTGCTATAAAAGGAACAGGATTAGGTCTGGCTATTGCTAAAAAATGTGTTGAATTGCATCGGGGTAAGATTAACCTGGACAGCGAAATTGGTGTGGGAACAAAGTTTCAAGTAATCTTGCCATATTTGGCTTAGATGTTATAGCAGTTTTTAATTGGGTGAGGTAGTTTAGTAAGGGGAACAGGGAACAGGGAACAGGGAACAGGGAACAGGGAACAGGGAACAGGGAGTAGGGAACAGGGAGCAAGGAAGAAAATTCCCTATACTTGATTGCTCAAGAAAACCGCTATATTCAATGAACAAAATCACAACAATCCCCGACTTGTGAACAAGCCGGGGAAGCATAGTAGGTAATTGCATGGGTTCGATGCCCATTAAACTACCAATTAAATTTGGCTGTAACCTAAACTATTAGCTCCTCAAACATTGGATAAACGGGCTATTTATTAAGGATTCAGGATAAACATCAATATTAAACATTAAATATTAAACATTCAACATTCAACATTCAACATTAAACCTTAAACCTTAAACTTTCAATAAATCCTTATAACTGAGGTACATACTGTGGCTTTTCAGGCACATCGGTGTACTCAGCCACAATTTGACGGAACTCCTCACCTTCAATAGTTTCCTTTTCAATCAACAGATCCACCAATCGATCAACCGCATCTCGATTCTCCCGAATGATCTCTCGTGCTTCATGATGGCAATGTTCTACAATTTGACGAACTTGCTGATCAATCCGAGCAGCAACCTCTTCAGAGTACTCTGCCCTAGACATTAATCCCGCACCGAGAAAGACTTCTCCCTCTTGGCTTTCCAAGGACAGAGAACCTAAGTCACTCATCCCGTAGCGAGTTACCATTTGCCGTGCGATCCCAGTTAATTGCTGCAAATCACCACCGGCACCAGTAGTGACTTCAGCATGACCGAATACTTCTTCTTCCGCAGCTCGACCGCCTAACGCTCCAGTAATGCGAGCCAAAAGCTGAGCTCTGGTAATTAAACCTTGCTCTTCACTAGGAGTAAACCAGGTGAGACCTTGAGCTTGTCCTCGGGGAATCAGGGTAACTTTCTGTACAGGATCGTGATCCTTGACTAGAGTACCAATAATAGCGTGACCAACTTCATGATAAGCAATCAATCGCTTGTTCTTGCTATCTACCAGGGGAGTACCTTCCATCCCAGCCACTACCCGGTCAACCGCATCATTGATTTCCAGCATGGTAATCGCTTCTTTGCGACGGCGAGCAGTCAGGATAGCGGCTTCATTGAGGAGGTTGGATAAATCAGCACCAGTGAATCCAGGAGTCCGTCTTGCGATTACTTCGATGGAAATTTCTGAAGCCAGTTTTTTATCCCGAGCATGGACTTCCAAAATCTTAATCCGCCCTTTCAGGTCTGGGGGATCTACCATCACCTGGCGGTCAAAGCGTCCGGGACGTAACAGAGCTGTATCCAGCACATCCGCACGGTTAGTAGCCGCAATCACGATAATGCCAGTGTTTCCTTCAAACCCGTCCATTTCCGTCAGCAATTGGTTTAGGGTTTGCTCCCGTTCATCATTACCACCACCAATTCCAGCTCCCCGTTGCCGTCCTACCGCATCAATTTCATCGATAAATATCAAGCAAGGGGCATTTTCCTTAGCTTTTTTGAACAAGTCACGAACCCTAGAGGCACCAACACCTACGAACATTTCCACGAATTCGGAACCAGAGATACTAAAGAAAGGCACTCCTGCTTCACCAGCGATCGCTTTTGCTAAGAGGGTTTTACCAGTTCCAGGAGGACCGACCAGCAGCACACCTTTTGGTATTCGTGCTCCGACAGCGGTAAACCGTTCCGGTTGCTTGAGGAATGTAACTACTTCTTCGAGTTCCTCTTTGGCTTCTTCGATACCGGCCACATCATCAAACAGGACCCCAGTTTTCGCTTCCATCATGAACCGCGCCCGGGATTTCCCGAAATTCATCGCTTGACCAGGACCACCATTCATGTTGCTGGAGCGACGGAATAGGAAAAATAATCCCGCAATCAAGAGAATCGGAAAAATTAAATTCCCCAGCAGTCCCCAAATTGCTCCATCATTACGAGCGGGATGGGATGTCAGAGCAATATTAGACTCTCTGAGCTTAGAAATCAGTTCCGGTGCACTAATGGGAAGATCTACTCGCAGCCGTTGTAAGCGGTTATCAAGATCCACATCCACAGCTTCTACAATCGCTGTGCGACCACTATCATAGAGGTCAACACTAGTGACTCTACCGGAATCAATATAGTCCAAGAAGCGACCATAGGTCATGCGAGTACTGGCGGTATTACTACCCATATTCCCGGTAGTACTGGCAAATGTTCCCTGCCAAAAGAAAAAACCAATGACTAGGGCAGGTAATGTCCAGAGTAGGAGTATTCTCCAAGAAAATTTCATGTTTTATTCGCCTCTATTACTGGTAACGAATGCTGGTATCACCCTGTTAGGGAGGATCTGATTACAAAAGAACTCAAGATCAAAAATTGATTGAATACCCTAAAACCGTTTGCTTATAGTATGTTTGTATTTTCTGTCAATACCTTTGAGGGTTATTGACACATAACTGGTGATAACACAAGTTATTGTAACGTTATTTTAACTAAATTTAACATAACTCTCATCATCTGAGCAAGGGAGTTAGGATAAGCTCAAAAAAACAGTAGCGCGCCTGTGTCCCTCAGGCCTATTGGCAAAGGAAACAGACGCGCTAGTTTGATCTAAATCCTCCAAAAGGAGGATTTACTTTATACCAGCCGTAACCTATTAGGTTTTTACTAGTAGGTTTCTACGTGCCAGCGATGTGCTTTCTTCATTTGCTGTCGGTATGTAGTCCAATCTACATCCTCTTTAGCAGCTGCAGCGGTCAAAGCCTCATCAATACCACCTTCCATACCTTTTAATCCGCAGATGTAGGTATGGGTGTTTGGTTCCTGCATCAGCTTCCACAACTCGTCAGCATGTTCGGCCACCCTGTGCTGGATATACATTTTGCCCCCTTCAGAATTCTTCTGCTCACGGCTAATGGCATAGGTGAGGCGGAAGTTATCTGGGTTATTCTGCTGCATTGCTTCTAAATCATCTTTGTAGAGGATGTTAGGGGTAGTAGAAATACCAAAGATCAGCCAAGCCAAGCCCTTGAACTTGTAATCTTCGTGCTGCTCCTTAAACATCCGCCATAGGAAAGCGCGGAATGGTGCAATACCAGTGCCCGTTGCCATCATGATGATATTGGCATTGGGGTCTGATGGCAGCAACATCTCCTTACCCACCGGTCCAGTGATTTTGACATCATCCCCTGGATTCATAGTGCACAGGAAAGTAGAGCAAACACCGTTTACGGTTTCCCCAGTTTCGGGATGTTTGTACTGCAGCTGTCTGACACACAGGGATACTGTCTTATCATCCAGGTCATCGCCGTGACGAGTAGAAGCAATGGAGTACAGACGAAGCTTGTGGGGTTTCCCTTTGTCATCAGTACCATCGGGAATAATGCCAATACTTTGACCTTCGAGATAGCGCAGCTCACTTCCAGAAAGGTCAAATTTGATGTGACGGCAATTACCAATACCCCCTTCCCGGACTAGTTGTTCGTTTGATATACACTTACCAATGAAGGGGTTTTTGGGTCGATAGGTATTGACAGGGATATCATCTTTTGCCTTTTTGGGTTTCGCTTGAGTCATAGGCGTACTTGTGTTTTCTGACTGGGTAGGTTCTGTTTGGGCCACTGACCCATTCGCAGCACTACTGGATAGAGGTTTAATGCTGACAATCTTCCCTCCCATGCGAGCAATCCGCTGCATTTCCTGCTTCATGCGGTTATAGGGCACCGTCAACAAAACCGTGCCACTCTGACGAATCGGTCCATTTTGACGAAGACCGACTACCTCATAAAGGTAAGTGCGACTACCAAATTCTGTACTAGTGCTGGAATTAGTAGACTCGCTAGGACTAGACATTGCTTGTATTGCTCCAAACCAAACTGACTATGTATTGCTAACTATGTATTCCTAAGACTTGCCTTGGCACCACAAACGGACTCACGGTCGATGGGTGAGCGGCTAGCTAGTAATAACCCCGAATAATGCCTTATTAGCGTAACATTGTAAAGCTATGCCCAGTAATGTTTTTGGTTTATCAGGGAGAGAATTAGTGTAGAGGCACTGCTAGGCACTACTCTCAAGTTACATGATGAGTAACTCAAAAACTGTAAATCCTGAGTCAGTTTAATTTTTTCTTTAAAAAATGCCCAACAAACCTTAGCATAAGTACTAAGCGAGGTAATGCTACTGACAATCAGCCTTGTATAAGCAATCTGGTTTTGGTAGAATCCACTATGAGCAGCTAGTAGTAAATACTTAAGCAGAGCTTGGCTTTGGTCTTCCCTAGTGGTTAGTACTTAAGCGAGTGGATTTATGGTGGCATGTTATCAAGCACCACTATAAGCGTGTGTCAGATTGCTCCCAGGCTTGGGCTTTGGCTTACTGAAAACTGATTTGAGAATATGTTTTACGTTAGAGGGAAGATATGACCACAGATCTGGAGAGGGTGGTAGTTATAGGAGTTGCTGGAGACTCAGGATGCGGTAAATCAACGTTTCTCAAGCGTTTGACCGACCTATTTGGCCAGGAGTTCATGACGGTGATTTGTCTGGATGACTATCACAGTCTGGATCGCAAACAGCGCAAAGAGAAAAAAGTTACTGCCCTTAATCCTAAGGCAAATAACTTTGACTTGATGTATGAGCAAATCAAAGCGCTAAAAGAAGGTCGGGGCATAGACAAACCTATCTACAACCATGAGACCGGTGAACTTGATCCACCAGAGCGGATTGAGCCAAATAAAGTTGTAGTGATTGAAGGCCTGCACCCTCTTTATGATGAGCGGGTGCGTGATCTGGTTGACTTCGGCGTTTACCTAGACATTAGCGATGAGGTCAAAATCCAATGGAAAATCCAGCGGGACATGGCAGAACGGGGCCATCGTTATGAGGATATCCTAGCGTCGATTGAAGCTAGACGTCCAGACTTTGAAGCTTACATTGAAGTCCAGAAGCAATACGCTGATGTGGTCATTCAAATCTTTCCCACCCAGCTGCTTCAGGGAGAGGCAGCTAAGGAAAGCAATCTACTGCGGGTGCGCCTAGTTCAAAAGGAAGGAGTGAAAGACTTCGAGCCAGTTTATCTGTTTGATGAAGGGTCAACCATCGATTGGAGACCTTGTGGTCGCAAGCTAACCTGTGCTTATCCTGGCCTGAAAATGTACTATGGACCAGACAGCTACATGGGTAACGAAGTCTCTGTACTAGAGGTAGATGGTCAGTTTGATAACCTAAACGAGATGATTTACATCGAAAGTCACCTCAGCAATACCTCAACCAAGTACGATGGAGAGATGACTGAGTTATTGCTCAAGCACAAGGATTATCCTGGCTCTAACAATGGTTCTGGGTTGTTCCAGGTTCTTGTTGGTCTGAAGATGCGGTCAACTTATGAAACCTTGATATCCGCTCCAGCCAAAGTAGCAGCCAAGGTGTAGTATGGTCTACAGGAGCTGATGGAAACAATGTTTGCGTGACTCACATTCCATCAGCTTCCTCAGACGGAACAAACCGAATCAGAGCATAAGATTGGCATGGTATCGGATAGAGTTATAAAGATTTGGATAGCTAGCGTTTTGGTGTTTTTTGTGATGGTGGAAATCTACCAGTGGGTTAGACACGTAACTCTACCACTACCAGTGTTTATCTTAGCAGGAGCCTTATTAGCGATCGCTTCTAACTATGGCAAGCATCCAGGCTGGATTTTTCGCCAGCCTTCCTTTCCATCTGATTCATCTGCTCCTAATCTAAGCCAAGACAGCCAAGACCAAGACATTACCAATACTGCTAAATTAAACCCTACAAAGCAGTCCTTATTTCCTACCTTGCCTATCCAACAAAAATCAATTTCTTTTATTATTAATCGTCCTTTTCAAAAAAAGGATTAATGAATTCTTAATTTTTAATAATTCATCCTTTATCAAGCGATGCAGCGCGGTCTTGGGAAGGCAGCGCCGCCAAAGGGGGTTCCCCCGGAGACGAAACCTTAGATAGGGTCGCCTTTATAGTTAGCAGGTTATGCAGAAAAGGGTTCAATATTTGTTAATAGCGTGATTTGCGCGGTCTTGGGGGTTTCCCCCATGAGCGACTGCATCAAGACAAGGCTCCACTATCTTACGGTAACTTGGCCGTAGGCCACGCTTGGCCGTAGGCCACGCCAAAGGCGAACGCGAACAAACCATGAGCGACTGCCGTGGTTTCCCCCATGAGCGACTGCATCAAGAACGGTTCATATTCCGCTTCATTTGCTCCAACTCTTCATCCATTTCCCAGCTTTTAAACTGTTGCTCTAAAGGGTCTACACCAGAAGGAATATTGTATTGGTTACTCTTGGTTGTCTGATTCCAGGCAAATGTCTGGGAGTTCCCCTTCGGCTGAGCACTTGCGCGAGCTGCTGCTGTATCTCTAGCTTTAGCCTGCACTTCAGCGCGACGGTTTTTAATCTGTTCTTGGAGTTCCTTGGCTTTAGTAATGCGCTGTTTAACCCCTTCCATCTGACCCCAAAGCTGATTGCCTTGACGTAACAGAGCTGCTTCTCGCTCTTGAGCTCCTTTAGCCAAATCAAATCTGTTGTGGGACTTAGCCTTTTCAATACGCTCATGCCAACGTTGAATGTCTTTGGCAACGGCGAGAATTTGGTCTTGCAACCGTTTTTCCTGTTGCTGTAAGTCAATAATTAGCCGCAGTGTGTCTTTTTCTTGCTCGCGCAACTGCTCCTCTAGTGCCTGTAACTCTAGATGAGGATTGTTGCGGAGAAATTCTTCTAGACGACTTTCTAGAAATCGATTCAGGTCTTCAAATAGTCCCACTGCACCACTATCCTAGATCCTATTAGATCATATATCTTTCACTCTGTTATATCAACATATCTCAGCTTATCTGAAATAGCTACAGGAATGCTAAATATAGTTAGTTAATAATAGTTAATTTAAGTGACCATTGGGGTTTTTGCGATCGCACAAATTGGGTATGCGATCGCATACATAATATAACCCACTACAAAATACCATTGGCAATTGGCAACCGAGCCATCCTGTTCTTAATTTCCCTAGAGCGTTATAATTTGTTTTTTACATTCGATATGGTGATTTATTACAGTCATGATCTTACATAGCTAAAAATGTTGTCCAACGTAAATTGAACGAACTTCACCATTGCGTCGAATAACTGCTTCCTGATTATCTACAGAGACTAGAGTCCAACCGCTATTAGCAATTGCTTCCCCCAGCTTAACCCGTTGGGTAACACCATCAATTTTAAACAAAGCAGCAGATTGTTCTCCTAGCTCCAGTAATCCTACCAAGGTATGTTTGATAGCAGGTGATGTTCGTGGGGGAGGTGGGGGGGTAGGGAGTCGGTCAAGAGTAGCGGTGGGCAGGGGGTCTGGCATTGGTGGTGGCGGTAATTCTACAATAGTTGGTGGCGGTGGTTCTAGAACAGCATTTGACGGAGGTTTCGGGATTGGTGATGGGGATGGTGTAGGTAATGGTGTAGTAGCAGGGGATGGTGTGACTGGCGCTGAGGATGCTATGGCAGGATCAGGGGTTGGAACCTTTTCAATTGGTATGTAATAAACTCGTTCTAAGACACGTTCTTTGATAGCAGTTGGTGCTGCAGTTGCTGCTGAGTTAGGAGCTACCGGAGGATTGGGAGGCGTGGGGTCTGGTAATGATTGAGCGATCACAGTTTTTTTGATAGCTTCTGCTTTGCGGTCAATTACTTCTAGCGATCGCAACATATAGTTAATAAACTGGGCATCATGTTCTGAGACTTTGCCTTGTTGTAATGATACCAAAGCCACCAAGTTGTTCAACCATGACCAAGTTAGCTTTCCTTGGCTAGTCAGCCACATCATTGTGATTGCGGATAGGGACAGTAAGGCTAAAGTCCATAGGAGCTTGTCTAAAAACCGACTAGAGTTATCGGCGATAGTACTAGAGTCAGTATCTGCCGTTGTCGTTTGCAACTCACTTGAGGTGGTTTCGGCTAACTCCTGGGTTGCGGGGAGTGGCGATTCCAGAAAGGGAATGATTGCTGCTGATATGGGAATTTTCGGGATTGCTATCGGTTCTAAGGAGACATAGTCTGGCTCAGGGGGTTCTCTCGGCAACTCGCAGCCGTTTTCAATCATTTGGTACAGATCCCCAAATAAATCATCCATTAACCTATCGGCTTCAGCATCTACCGACCATGGCTGAATGGGAAGGGGAGGGTTCAACCGCTCTGTTGATTTGTCTTTGGTAATCACATCCTGAGACATCGATGGTATGCTCTCGTAACTTTGACTATGACTATATCTTTGAGAAGATTATCTTCCGAGACCCAAAACTTTACTTTTCTATGGGAAGAATCCTCAAAAATCGGGTGTTGCTTAATAATGGAATGATTTGAATAGTTTTGTGGAATAGGCATCTTGTTGTGGAACGGGCATCTTGCCGTGGAACGGGCATCTTGCCGTGGAACGGGCATCTTGCCCGTTACAATTGCCAGGTAGGAGCCCACCCCACTCATATTCATTCATTGATTGAGCAATGCCGATCTCCTCAGCCCTAAGATTAGGAATCACTAACAGATTACCCTAAGATTAGGGAGCCACAACACGACTTAACTTTCGTTCCCGCACCTCTAGATATACCAGCAACGCATTGATATCTGCTGGATTGACCCCGCCAACTCTCGATGCCTGACCAATAGTCATAGGTTTGACCTGGCTAAGCTTTTCACGAGACTCCTTGGATAGAGTTTCTATAGCAGCATAATCCAAATCTGGTGGTAACTGCCGATTAGCTTGCCGAGAAACTTGGTCAATTTGCTTTTGCTGACGCTTAAGATAACCATCATATTTTAGATCAATTTCTGCTCCTTCCCGTTCCGACTGATTCAGGTTAGGGTCACCCAGTCCATATTGGTCTAGATTGACATAGTGGAAACCAGGACGACGTAGTAACTCAGCTAAGGTAATCGAGTTTTTGATCTTTTGCTGGGTATCGGATGCGATCGCAATTCCGATTGGATCATGTTCCTTAATCCGCACCGACTGGAGTCGGGTTTTTTCTGTAGTAATGTTTGCCTGTTTTTGTTGATACAGCTGCCACCTACGGTCATCAATCAAACCCAGTTTCCGTCCTAAAGGAGTCATACGGCGGTCAGCGTTATCAGACCGTAATAGTAACCGATACTCCGAACGGCTAGTCAGCATTCGGTAAGGTTCCCGCAGGTCTTTGGTACACAAATCGTCAATTAACGTGCCTATATAGCTTTCTTCCCTAGGAAACACCACCATTTCCTGATGGCGGACGTAGCGCACTGCATTAATTCCCGATACAATCCCTTGAGCTGCTGCTTCTTCGTAGCCAGTGGTACCATTAATTTGTCCAGCGCAGAACAATCCCTCAATTGTCTTAGTCATCAGTGTCGGATAACACTGAGTTGCCGGTAAATAATCATACTCAACCGCATAAGCAGGACGCAGCATAGCGCAATTTTCTAATCCCGGAAGAGTTCGCAATAGCTGCAACTGCAAATTTTCTGGTAATCCAGTTGAAAATCCCTGGATATAGAGTTCTGGAATATCTCGTCCTTCTGGTTCAATAAAAATCTGGTGGCTTTCTTTATCAGCAAAGCGCACAATTTTATCTTCAATACTAGGGCAGTATCGGGGTCCTTTAGCATCCACCCAGCCTCCATAGATTGGGGATAGATGAAGATTGTCCCGAATCAAGCGGTGAGTCTCAGAAGTCGTGCGGGTCAGATAGCAATTCATCTGCTCTCGTTCCACCCACACATCTGGGTCAAAGCTAAACCAGCGCACCTCCTCATCCCCTGGTTGAGGTTCCAAGTTGCTGTAATCTACGGAGCGCTTATCTACCCGTGCGGGGGTTCCCGTCTTGAGTCGTCCCGTTTCAAAGCCTAAGCGGTTAAGGGTTTCCGTCAAGCCAATTGCCGCAAATTCCCCAGCCCGTCCTGCTGACATGGACTTGTTTCCCACCCAGATCCGTCCACCCAGGAAAGTGCCAGTTGTCAAGATCACTGCCGATGCTTTCAAAGCCACACCGAAGTAAGTCTGAACACCTATCACCTCATCATTAGCCCCCAGCACCAAATCCGTGACCATGGCTTCCCGGAGAGTCAAGTTTTCTTGATTTTCTACAATCTCCTTCATCACAGCCGCATATTCTCGCTTATCCGTCTGCGCTCGCAAAGCCCAAACCGCTGGTCCCCGTGAACAGTTCAGTACCCGCTTTTGCAGGTAGGTACGGTCAGCCATTTTGCCTATTTCTCCACCCAAAGCATCTACCTCATGGGTGAGTTGAGACTTGGCTGGTGCTCCCACTGCTGGGTTACAGGGTTGCCAAGCAATTTTGTCTAGATTGAGGGTAAGTAGGATAGTACGACAGCCCAACCGTGCTGAAGCTAGGGCGGCTTCACAACCAGCGTGTCCCGCCCCAACTACAATCACATCAAAGGCATCTTGGAAATCTACTTGGGAATCCATGGGTCTAAGGAAGGATCAGAAATCAAAGGTGAGTAATTCCATACCAGAAAATGGTTCATTTTTTATAGTTTAATTTAAAAATTAAGGGTTTGGGTGGTCAGCGGTCAGCGGTCAGCGGTCAGCGGTCAGCTTAAAATAAACCCAGCGTAGGGAAAAGATTTGTGGCACAGGCTTTGGCCTTGGCCTTGGCCTTTGGCCACGCGGGGCGCGTTTGGCCACGCGGGGCGCGTTTGGCCACGCTGTGCGAACGACGCTGTGACCTAACTCAGCATTATTCGAATGCTTACCTATTTTATTCTTAACGGTTTCCTCCTCAATAATCGTGCCCATAGCACATAAGCTGATAGCTGATACGCGACACGCTGATAGCTAATAGCTGAACGCGCACGCGTGCCCGTAGCGCTAATCGCTGACCGCTGATAGCTGATAGCTTAGCCTTCAGTGATAATTTTTGGCACTCTGAAGAAATCACCATCCTGCTCAGGAGCTTCCCTGAACATACAATCCCTGTCAGTATAGGGTTTGAGAGTATCCAGTCGAGTCACATTGCTAATATCAATCGCCCGTGTAGTCGGCGGCACATCCTCAGTATCTAATTCACTAAGCTGTTGAAAATAATCGAAAATATTGCTCATCTGAGCCGCAAATTTCTCCTCTTCCTCTGCTTTGAGTTCTAAACGAGCAAGATTGGCTACTTTTTGGACTTGTTCGCGGTCTATCATAATTTGTTATATTGTGGCTTCAATGAACTTCTCAACAGTCAACACTAAAGGCTTAGCCCAAATCAAAGACTATAAAGACTATCAAGTTTAGTGAAGTACCCCAGCCTGCTTGACCTTTGGTCACGCTACGCGAACGCTGAGGCTGGGGCTTCCAATCTCAACTCAATCAGGGACGGTTTTATTCGTCTTTTGGGCTTCCCGCTTCATCCGCCGACGCCTCAAACAGAGGCGCGACCCAAGGCCGGGTTACCCGGCCATTGGAAAGCGCGCCTGCTGCAATACGGTCTTACTCAGCGTCCACAGGCAGACATCCGCCTTCCGCAGACGTATAGTCTTCTCGACAGACTCACCTTGGAATTACGACTCTGTGGTCAACCAGCCGGGGCTTGTCTCTTCCCGGAGACGAAACCTTAGAATAAGGCAGCCTTAATCATAAAGTTTTAACCCTTTTACCCATAGCCGACCAACCATAAAGGCTGCCTTATTCTTGCGGTAACTTCTGACCCTGAGCTCTGCTAGTACTTTGTACACCTAATGGTCTAAAACTGATAGGATATCAGACCGTTTATAAGGTAGCCTTTTAGTCAGTCAGGCGGGTCTTGAAGTTACCGTAAGGATAGTGGAGCCTTTATGGTTAGTCGGCTATGCATAAAAGGGTTAAAACTGTTTGATTAAGGCTCCACTATCCTAAGGTTTCGTCTTAGCAACCACTTTTATTCTAGCATGAATCGTGATGATTTGCATTATAAGTTGAGGCGCGACCCCGTAATTTAATTCTTCAAAGGTCAAGCGCGCCTCTATCGTCTCGCTATCCATCCCCACCTTTGAAGAAGGTGGGGAATTACGCGAGTTTTATTAACTAGAAGCTAGGAGTTAAAAGTAAACATCAATGGTAGAACGACCTGTAGTTTTCAGCCAGTTTTGGGCTTCAATGTAATTATTAGGAGCAAGGCGAATAGCTCGTTTCCAATAATCAGCCGCTTTGTCATAGAAAGCTTCTGCCCCCTCACTATCCCCAGCTTCCTTAAACTGTTCACCTTGATAATGGTAAATTACGGCTACATTATTAAGGGCCTGAGGCATACGGGGGTTGATCTCAAGAGCTTGATGATAGAGTTCTAAAGCACGCTCATGCTCACCATTACTGGCTTGAATCAGCCCCATGTTGTAGAAAATAAAGCTACGGTCGTTGGGGTCTTCCTCTAGTTCCAACGCTTTTTTGTAATTATCCATAGCTTCAGCATATTCCCCATCCGCTTGAGCTGACATCCCATCTCGGTAATAGACAAAAGCTTCCTTGGCTTGCTTATTGGTAGGGAGAACCTTTAAGAGGATGTCTGCCATCACTGTAAAGGTTTTATCGATAAAGTTATCGTTGCGTTGAGTGCGTGGCATAGTTGCGTGGGTCTATAGTCTTCACCTTGTAGATAATCCTATCTTGTGACGTCAGCATTTAGCTATGAACCTTTCCGCAGTTAGCTCAACAATCCAGGAAAACTTAAGCATTGGGCTGACTGCTGCAAGTACATGACTTATCCTAAACACCCCTCAATCAGGTGATAAGCGCGTGTAGTGCTATAGCTCAAGTAATGCCTGTGTTACCTAGAGCGTCAACTGACTTACTGTTCTATAACTTGATTATTCTTTAGCACATCTGGTTATATATGTCAATAAATATATTTGTTAAAATCTCAGTAAAATCACTTAGAATAAAAGCATGGTAGATGAACCCTGATAATTACCCCCGGAGCTCCAGTTTCCGGGGTTTTCTGATCGGCCTATAGTTACCAAAGCAATCCCTGCGAGCTATCTAAGGATTTTGTAGATTCCGATACTTTTTAGCTACCAAAATCTACTTTGCAGATTTTAGCCCACTAATGCAAGCTGCTCTCGCAGCCAGGGGGTATCTCCCAAGGCTAAACCCAGACGAAGCCCGGCTTAGCGCATAAATGAAACTCCACTCTGGACAATTTACGTAACTATCAAAACCTTGGTTATCGGCTTTAATTTAAGTTACAAAGTATCTTTAATGGAATTAAATCTATCCTTAAAGTCTAACTCATCTTTGTAGATATTGCAATGTTTTTGTAGAAAATAACCAACAGCAGCTAGCCTCTAAATCAATTAGTGAGTCACTTTTCCGGATATACGTGAAATCACCGAGAAAAGAGAAATGGTAGATGCACCCTGATAGTTACTCCCCGAAGCTCACGGTTCGGGGGTTTTTTTTACTACCGATATTCTAGATTTGTTATTTTAAGCATAAATACTGTAAGCCTATGCGCTACGCGCAGGCTACGCCAACAGCTTATGTGCTACGCACACGCGTGCGCGTTCAGCTAATGGGCGTAGCGCAATCGGTGCTTTTGAATAAAATAAGCACCTCAAGCAGCGTGAGCCATTGGCTCACGGCTGACCGCTGACGGCACCTCAAGTAGCGTGCCCATAGCGCATAAGGCGCTTGAGTCAATTGATAATTGATAATTAATACAGTTTTCGAGCAACGGTCTTGCCGCCAGTCGTCAATCATCCCCTCCTAAACCTTCCGGATACTGGAGAAGCAACTCAGAAGAAAGAAATGGTAGATGCACCCTAATAATTACCCCCGAAGCTCACGGTTCGGGGGTTTTCTTTTTAGGTGCGCTTTCCGCATCTAATTATTAAATTCGCCACGGGTCGCACCTGTAGATCTTGCCATCAGCGTCTCAGCTGGCTGTTGGCTAAGAGTAAATTTCTCCCTAGGTAAAGTCATCTATCTAATAGTAATTCTTCCGGATCTCAATCCCATCAATCAGAAGAAATAAATGGTAGATGCACCCTAATAATTCCCCCTGAAGCTCACGGTTCAGGGGATTTTTTTTTAGGTGCGCTTTCCTTGTCTTGATGCAGTCGCTCATGGGGGGAACCCCCAAGACCGCGCTGCATCGCTAGGCGAATTAAATTCGCCACGGGTCGCACCTGTAGATGTTGATATCAGCGTCTCAGCTGGCTGTTGGCTAAGAGTAAATTTATTCCGTGGGTTTTGTTATTGATTGACTAGTAAATTGACTAGTAATCCTTCCGGATCTCAATCCCATCAATCAGAAGAAATAAATGGTAGATGCACCCTGATAATTCCCCCTGAAGCTCACGGTTCGGGGGATTTTTTTTTTAGGTGCGCTTTCCGTATTAAGAATTAAATTCGCCACGGGTCGCACCTGTAGATATTGCCATCAGCGTCTCAGCTGGCTGTTGGCTAAGAGTAAATTTCTCCCGTGGGTTTTGTGATCCATCGAATAGTAATCCTTCCGGATATCCATCCCATCAATCAGAAGAAATAAATGGTAGATGCACCCTGATAATTACCCCTAGGCTCAACGGTTTGGGGGTTTTCTTTTGGAACAGCTGTCCAATTGCGATCAAAGCTAATAGTTACCAGAGACATTCCGGCAATTTTTTCGACTATTTTATTGGTCATAGTTCCGGAGATTAGTAAAGTAACTAAGAAGAAAGAAATTAGATGCAACCTGATCAACACCCCTGAGATCTGATCGGGAGTTTTTTAGCAGTAGATCAACTGCGATCTATGTCACTAGTTACTAGAAGCACCGTCTAAGAGTGTTTTTCAAGCATTTACTTTTTTGCAGATCAATTGCGATCTATGTCACTAGTTACTAGAAGCACCGTCTAAGAGTGTTTTTCACCCATTTACCTTTCTGAGTGCGGTTCCGATGTTGATGCTCTCACCGCCTAGAGCAAACTTCCTTATTATAAGGCTACATTGATGGGATTGACCGTAGATCACGCTACGCTATCGATGATTACTCAGAAAAGAGTGAGTGCCAAGTATATTCGCGCGTTAATCGTTTTTAATCCCAGCTCTGACGAGACTGGGTTTTCAAACTTCGCGCTTACTTGTGATCAAGTATCCCAGCTGTTAACAGCCAGAAATTTGGTAGTTTTTAGAATTAGTCCCAACCCAATATATCATAGCTAATCTGCTAACCAATAGCTATGGCTTGGGAGAAAATGGTACACCTAGACTATTTACCCTGGAGTAGGAGACGCTCCTCTATTTAATTGACCGACTACCCACTGATAAGTTCCATGTGCCAGCAAGTCCTTCACTAGTTCATAAGTAACGCTATAGTTAGACCTTGGCACGGTCAGTCAAGATTTCGTAGCCATCAGTTGTTACCAAAACCGTATGTTCAAACTGAGCCGATAGAGAATTATCGACGGTAACGACTGTCCAACGGTCAGATAGGGTGCGTGTGAACTTAGTACCAGCATTCAAAATTGGCTCAATCGCCAGAGTCATCCCAGCACGGAGCTTGACATTCGGCAATTCGCGGGTGCGGAAGTTGAACACTGAGGGGTCTTCGTGTAGATTTCGCCCCACACCGTGACCCGTATAATCCTCCACGATACTATAGCCATAAGTTTGGGCATGGTCTTCAATCGCACCAGCAATGTCTAGCAAGTAGTTCCCTGCTTTCACCTGTTCGATGCCCTTGTAGAGAGATTCATTTGCCACCTGAATTAATTGACTCGCTTCTGGTTTGACCTCTTCAATCGGAATAGTAATACATGAGTCCCCGTGAAATCCCTGATAGTAGGCACCTGTATCAACTTTCAACACATCACCACTGCAAATTACTTTCTTAGAACTGGGAATACCATGAACTACTTCGTGATTCAGGCAGGTGCAGAGCGAAGCAGGAAAGCCGTAGTAGCCTTTGAAACTTGGGGTTGCCCCCATCTGACGGATCCGCTTTTCGGCATAGGCATCTAAATCCGCTGTACTCATTCCTGGCTCAACCATCTCAGAAATTTCTTTGAGTACTGTTGCCACAATAGTTGCTGCCTGCCGCATGATCTCAATTTCACGCTCAGATTTGATTTCAACCCGTCGGCGTTTTTTCTTGGGACGGGAGGGATTAGTGGCACCGGAAAGCAGGTTACTTAGAATGTTCATTTGATAATTATTAGTTAATAAAGAATTATTAACTAATAATTATATCTTTCGATTTTCTGTCTATTTTCGCTTCCTAGCTCTATTGAGTAAAAAGTCCTAGCAGGATGGTCTCCAACACTTCACTAAGAAGAGGATAAATTCCCTCTTTCAACAAAGAGCTATTCCAGTTAACCACAACTTGACATTAATGGTCGATTTTATTTATAGTACAGATATCGGAATAGTTAATAAAACAAGGTTTAAAGTTAACTGATAAATAAGTGCGTTTGTACTACTGAAGCAGCATCTCTGTTAGGAATATCTTCTAGACGATTGAGACAACTCCTTCAAGACGGTCGCGTCCGGGGTGCCTATAAAAGCGGTAAATTCTGGATTATTCCTCTGTTCAACCATTTACCACAAATCATTAAGGCCAGCCGTGGCCCAAAGGGCAAGTGGCGTAGAAGTCGTCCTCCGGCTCTAGCTAAGATCAATGTCAATCGCAATCGCATTGGTAGCAACAACACTAAACGTCCCCAAGAGCGTCAGCCAGTGATTTCAGTAAAACGAAGCGGCAACAATCTATACGGCAACCAGGTGGAAATTCTTGGTCCGTGTCGGATTGTTTATCAACCGGATAACCCTCTTGATTGTGGGGCTCGTCTGTGGATTGACCTACGGTCACGCTACGCGAACGAAACCTTTAGTGATATTCACTTTATCGGTAGGAGTTTTCCGGCCACTGCCTAGTAGAAGGTAGGGTTATATTTACCTTTTTCCTGTTGCGTTTTTCCATAACAACACACTGCCTATACCTAGGATAACTAAGGCAAAAATCCCTACCGGCAACCACCACTGTAATAGTTGAGACTCTGATGGTGTAGCATTCTCGAAGGATTCTGAGAAGGATTCTGAGTGCTGGTTAAATTCAGGTTCAGTGTCAGGAGTTGGGACAGTCGCAGTTTTTTTCCCAGGAGTGACTGTAACGTCGTACTTGATCTCAAATGGCTTAAAACTAGCTCCTGATTTAGGAGTACCGCTTAAAACTAACTCATAGACTCCCGCTTTAGGAAAGACTAGATCAGCTCCAGGAATACCTTGATATTGTTCGGCTGATATAGCTTTCAGCTGTGGCTCAAGGATGGGGGAACTCCCTAAGTCTGATGAGGATTTAGAGTAAACCACTAGTTGACAGTCACATTGGTCTAGGGGAATTCGTTGGCCCCCTTGGCGAGTAAGGGCAAACCATGCTAGAGCAGGTTCTCTAGCGCGAGGATTGTGATTGGGTTCAATGTGGAAGGTAGCACCGACATCGGCAGACGTTTTAATGTTGTGAGAAATTATCGGAAAATACTGCTGAGTTCTGAGTGCTGAGTTTTCAGTAGAGGAAATGTGCGATCGCAGTTGAATGGTCATGGGGGTTAACTGTTAATGCTTAAATTTCTTTAAAGATGCTCTTAGCTCCTAACCATAAAATGCCGGAGATAGAGGGGATATCGATCATAAGACATCAATCTTTTGATTAGAAATTGCTAAAAATTCACAATAAGGAAAAATGACTGATGATAATATTTACCATAGTCTAAAGTTAATGAACATAAGCACGGAATGGTTTTAGATTTGCTGCTGGTCATGAGCCTAGGGTTTCTGGGCAGTTTTGGTCACTGTGTGGCGATGTGTGGACCTCTGACAGTGGCGTTTTCCCTATCTCAGCAGCAGGAAAAGTCCCCCAAGTGGATGCATCAGCTGGGTTTTCATAGTCTACTTAACCTAGGACGAACAATTAGTTATGCTCTAGTCGGAGCTGCACTTGGGGGTATGGGTTCGGTCTTGATTGCCAGTGGTCAGTTGGCTGGGATTGGCAGTGGATTGCGCCAAGCCATGGCAATTCTGACTGGTTTAATGCTTATTTGGTTTGGCTGTGTGCAGCTTAAACCCGATTGGATTCCCCGTCTGCCCCTATTACACCCCCTATCTAAAGGGATTGGGCATCAACGGTTGACGGTCGCGATGACTAAACTGTCTGGGGAATCTCATTGGTGGACACCAGCCCTGTTAGGAGGAGTCTGGGGTTTGATGCCCTGTGGCTTCCTGTATGCTGCTCAGATTAAAGCAGCGGAAATGGGTAATCTCTGGTGGGGAGCAGCAACGATGCTGGCCTTTGGACTGGGAACGATGCCCATGATGCTAGGAGTGGGTATATCTGCATCTAGACTCAGTGTTAGCAAGCGCAGCCAGCTGTTTCGCCTAGGAGGCTGGGTTACCCTCACGATTGGTATTTTAACCCTTCTGCGTACCGATGCTATGGTGGATTACACCGGTCATGGGGCGCTGCTGTTACTGATGTTAGCTTTGATTGCTCGTCCGATTAGTCGTTTGTGGGCTGGGCTGTTACGCTATCGTCGGGCTTTAGGAGTAGGGGCATTTGTGTTGGCGATCGCTCATACATTTTTTAGGCTAGACCATGCCTTGAACTGGAAGTTAGATGCCATGGGGTTTATGTTACCGCAGCATAAGTGGGGTCTGTTAGCAGGAATTTTAGCGCTCGTGTTGATTACCCCAGCTGCCCTCACGAGTTTTGACCGCTTACAAAAGGGTTTGGGGAAGCTTTGGCGACGGATTCATTTATTGAGTATCCCTGCTTTAGTCCTAGCTGCAATTCATACCGTGATGATTGGTTCGAGCTACCTTGGACAGTTAGCTTGGAGTGGGAACAACCAACTCAGAGCTGTGAGTTTGGGAATAATTACCTTAGGAGTTTTGCTAGTGCGATCGCGTATTGTTTGGTCAGGGTTATCCCTAGAAAAGTTCTACTTTCCCCCCAAATCTTGGTAATGGTCACTGATTCTAAACTGAGCTTTTCACCCATGCACTTCAGTATTATCTATTCAGTATTACCTATAGTTAGCGATATTTTCTCTGCTCCAAGCTAAACCTATCCAATTTAGATGTAAAGTAGCTATAAGGTTATTTTTTAGTGGGCTTTATGGGATTTCGAAATTGGTTAACTGCTACAGCAGTAGCTTGTCTGATTTGGGTGATCAGCTCGGCATTTGCGCCCCCTGCTTTGGCTGTGATCCGCATTAAACTCTTCGATTTGTCTTCCCAGGAGTGTCCCTCAGAAATCGGGCAAGGCATGGTGACCGTTGGTGGGGGGTCGGCTAGGCAGGCTGGTTGCTATCTGATCAAGGGTAAAGCCAAGAATCCCACTAACAAAATGGTGCTTGATGCTGATGTTTCTGGTCGTATCTACGATGCTAATGGCAATAATACCTTCCCAAATCGGAGTCGCGTAGGGTCAATTGATGAAGTGCCAAAAGGGATCAGTGATTTTGAAATCCGGGTTACAGTTCCTGCTAATGTAAAAACGCCTCTGATCCTTAAGGGTTTTAAGGCATCCGGTTTTAGGCACAAAATCGGTCGGTGATTAGCTTAAAGGGGGATTAAGCCCACGCTGACGCTTCTGTTTCAGACGTGGGGCTTCTCCCCGTTTAAGCTAAAACGCCCCAGCTAAAATTTGTAGAAGGAAAATCGCCAGTATGGGGGAAAAATCTATACCTCCAAGGGGTGGAATGAAGGAACGGAAAATATTCAGGTAAGGGTCAGTAATTGGACTTAAGACAGAAGCGACCTGATTCGCCCAATCCATTGTTTGAAACCAAGTTAACAGAATTCGGACAATTAATAGAACTAGATAGATTTGGATAAAGCTCTGGAGAGTGCTAGCCAACAGTTCTGTAGCCATAGATTTATAAGCTTTCTTACTAAGTTTTTATCTTAATGTTAAGTTTAACGAATTTGAGCACCCTGTGCCTGAATACCAAGTCAGTAAAGCTTTAACATACCTACAACAGAATAATTTCACGGCTCAAGCACCCTTTCCTGTGTATTTGCCTCAGCTTGACCTTTTACTGTGCTGACTTGTTGACGTACATCGTCAATTGCTGAATTCAGCTGGGCAATTTTGTCTTCCAAACTCTGACGTGCCGCTTCAATGCTTGCTTCTGCCTTTAGTTCGCGCCTTCTCGCCCTAATTGCCTTAGGGTCTGAGCGCTCCGAATTTAACAAAGACTGATCTTCCTCATCGTTTTGATTACTTTTGCCAGCAGTAACCAAAACGCCGATTAATCCACCTACCAACCCCCCGACTACTGCTCCAGTCAGGAATCCACTTGCAAAACCATCTTGCTGACTCATGTTGCTATGTTGCCCTTGATTTTAAAAATGCAGCTTTTATCCAGATTAACCCATCAAGTTTGAGAGGATCTTGCTGATTAGACAAGGGGTTTGCTACCAGCCCTTAATTATATAGTATCGTATCGGAAGCCTTTTGAACAAGACTTTGAAAGCCCGGTCTGGTAAGCGAGGGGGGAGTGTGAACCGAGGATGCCTGATCAGGAAGTCTAGGTAGAGGTGTTCCAGGCAACACCTCTACTATCAGTTGGATACTATCAGTTGGATTTGCAGTCTAAGTCTGTGAGGGTAATAGGGCTTAGTTGCTGCTCAGGTCAAGTTCCAAAAGCGCGATCGCCTGCATCACCCAAGCCTGGTACTATATATCCCTTAGCATTGACTTCCTCATCAATCATGCCAGTGTAGATGGTCAAACTAGGATAATCTGCCCCCAACTTTTGTAAGGCTGGTGGTGCTGCTACCACGCTAATAATCCGTGTTAAGTCTGGTGTTGCTCCTCGTTTTTTCAGTTCTGACATTGCTAACATCATTGTGCCACCAGTAGCCAGCATCGGGTCGAGAACTAGGATTCGTGTATTTGGGTCAAACTGATTGGGTAAGGTATTCAGGTAAAAACTGGCTTGTAAGGTTTCCTCATTTCTAACCAGACCAAGGTGATAAACCGATGCCAAGGGCAGCAACGTTTGGGCTCCATCTAAGAGCGCTAGTCCAGCCCGCAAAATTGGCACAACTACGATGGGCACTTCTGGGTTCACCATAGTTACCTTGCACGGCGCTAGGGGAGTTTGCACTGTTAGTTCTTCATTCGGCAACCAATCCCGCATTGCTTCATAGGTCAACCAGCGTCCCAACTCGGTCATAGCGCTTTTGAACAATGGAGGTGGTGTCGAGGCATCACGGGCAACCCCTAGCCAGTGCTTAACTAGGGGATGGGGTGGGACATAGACACGTAGTTGGAGAGTCATAGGTAGTAACTATAAGAATTAGTGAGAAACAAATTAGGTAGTGTTAAAGGAATTGGGCAGTAGGGTTTTTCGGAATAACCACAAGTCTTAATCTAGTTGATGATAGTTTCAAGTTTTACATTGATGAACAAAGTATTAACGATAGTTTGCTTGATTCAAGCAAACCCTATACAAGTTGTCAAAATACAGACAGCACTCAAAGGGTTTGCGGATGCTTGTAACTATGCCAATAATACTGTCAAGTCGTCAATTACAAGTAAAAACACCCTGTCAGCTCACATATAAACCTGAAGGGGTGAGCGGGTGTGGGCGGGGGCGCGGGGTGTCATGATTGCCTTAGTTCTCAAAAAGTCAGGACTTACGCACACAATCCATGGGTAGGGTGGGCAAGGTTTTGTCCACCCTACAGGTAGGGTTAAATTGAGGGATTTGCGTAAGTCCTAAAAGTTTTCCTTACAGGTTCGCCTACACCCAGTAAGGCTAACAAGGCGGCGTTGCTGATTCTGGGTATGGTTTTGCCCCCCTAGCCCCCCAAGCGAGCAATCCCTCGCTTGGGGGGAAAAAGACTTTCTTGCGTCCCCCAAAGTTGGGGGACCAACGGGGGCTTGACCAAAACCAGATGATCGCGCATTCATTCCTTGATTCAGCAATGCCAACAAGGCTGGTTGTTAGCCTCCTAGGTGGGATGGTTAGCTAACACTTCCGACACTTCCGACACTCCCGACACTCCCCTTTCAAGAAAACTATTTTTGATTATGTTGACATTTTTTTTCAACAAGATTATAGTAGTAATAAGTGTTCTCCTCTCATTAAGGATAGGCGGGTGGGACCGGTACGCAGCAGCAGGCTGGTGCCCACTTTTTTTTTTGCATTAGTAATGAACTCTTATATCAACAAGAAACGCTAAACTCAGATCCATCAGTTAATCTATTTAAATTACTAATTCCATGACTGCTGGATCCCAACCTTGCCCATCAAGCAATCAATTCCATACCATTTCCAATCAATCGGTATTTGATACTATTGTGATTGGCTCTGGTATTGGGGGGCTAGTAACCGCAACTCAGTTGGCAGCGAAGGGAGCGAGTGTGCTGGTGCTAGAAAGCTATATCATTCCTGGTGGTAGTTCGGGTTACTTCGAGCGAGAGGGGTATCGCTTCGATGTGGGAGCATCAATGATTTTTGGGTTTGGCACCGAAGGGACAACCAATCTACTTACCCGAGCCCTTGAGGCTGTCAATGTCAGTCTGGAAACGATTCCAGATCCAGTACAGATTCACTATCACCTCCCTGGTGATCTAGAGCTCAAAGTCCACCGAGACTATGAGAATTTTTTGCAAGAACTTACTGCTCACTTCCCTGACCAACGCCAAGGGATTCGCAAATTTTACGATGAATGCTGGAAAGTGTTTAATTGCCTGAATGCGATGGACTTACTGTCCTTGGAAGAAATCCGCTATTTGACCAGGGTATTTTTCCAGCATCCCTTGGCTTGCTTGGGTTTAGTGAAGTACCTGCCCCAAAATGTGGGAGACATTGCTCGCAAGTATATTAGCGACCTTCAGTTGCTGAAATTTATAGACATGGAATGTTATTGCTGGTCTGTGGTACCTGCTGACAAAACACCGATGATTAATGCTGGAATGGTGTTTTCTGACCGACATTACGGTGGGATTAATTATCCGGTAGGAGGTGTAGGAAAAATCGCCCAAAAACTAGTGGAGGGATTGGAGAAAGCTGGAGGTCAGATTCTTTATAAAGCTCGAGTCGGGAAAATTCTGGTGGAAAAGGGTAAGGCAGTGGGTGTCCAGCTAGTCAATGGTAAAGAGTATCGAGCAAAACGAATTGTTTCCAATGCTACCCGTTGGGATACATTTGAGAAATTCCTGCCAGCTGACCAGATGCCAGCAGCTGAGCGGAAATGGCAACAGCGTTATCAGAAATCACCGGGTTTTTTGAGTTTACATTTAGGGGTAAAGGCAGATGTTTTACCACCTGGTACAGAGTGTCACCATATTGTCCTAGAAGACTGGGAAAATATGGAGGATGCGGAAGGGACTATTTTTGTTTCGATTCCGACCTTGCTTGATCCCAATTTAGCTCCAGAAGGCTATCATGTTTTCCACACCTTTACCCCGAGCTGGATGGAAGATTGGCAAGGGTTATCCCCTCGTCAGTACGAACATAAGAAGGAAGAGGCCGCTGGAAGCTTAATTGAGCGACTGGAGACGATTTTTCCTGGTTTAGATGCTGGATTGGATTACATGGAGGTGGGTACACCACGGAGTCATCGACGATTTTTGAACCGTATGGATGGAACCTATGGGCCAATTCCTAACCGCAAGTTAATGGGATTGTTGGGAATGCCGTTTAATCGCACTGCTATTCCAGGGCTTTATTGTGTTGGGGATAGTACCTTTCCGGGGCAGGGTTTAAATGCAGTAGCGTTTTCGGGATTTGCTTGTGCTCACCGTATTGCTGTGGATTTGGGATTCTAGGTAGAATACTTTTTAGGGAACTTCGGAGCTGGGAGTAGGGAGCTGGGAGCTGGGAATAGGGAACAGGTAATAACCAATTTAAATGCACATTAGCTTACCAATACTATTTTGATTAAGAATAATTTTTAATAATAATTGTTAAGGTTGCGATCAGCAAAGCTGATCGCAATTTTCGCTCCGTTAACCATCTATTCACCATTACCCGATCGTTTGCCAACAATTGCGGTACTGGATCTTGATTATAATTGATGACTAAACCATAACTTGCTTGGTTGTAGACATTACTAAATTATAACTGTAACTATAGTAATGGTTCTGTATCTCCAGACTTCAGCGGTAAGACAAATTAGGGGATGGGAGCTGGTAAATTAAATCCATACAACGATGATTTATCTAGAGCTCAACAATCAAGGTCAAGTACTTCGTTTTTCTCTTGAGAAAGGATTTTATCGATTAGGACGCGATCGCACTTGGTCAGATTTCGATATTCCTGAAACAGGCTGGACTATTGTCTCCCAACGCCATGCTTTTCTGCTTCAAGAGGGAGAGGATTATCGCATTTTTGATGGTGATGGGGGAAATCCCAGTACTAATGGACTATTTGTTAACCACACTCGTATCACTGATGGGTATCTTCTCAAGCATGGCGTAGAGTTGACTATTGGACAAAATCCTCGGGACTACATTCGCCTCACTTATTTTAATCCAGCCCATAGTCAACCAAGGATGACGCCAAATAAACGGCAGCTTTCCTTGGCAAGTGTGCAAAATTGGCCACTGCAATTGGGTCGTTCTCCTAATAATCAACTTTCCCACTCTTGGCAATTAGATGCACCTACAGTTTCCTCCCTTCACGCTACCCTTATCAAGATTTCCGAAGGCAATTATCAGATTAATAATTATAGCAGAAATGGAACCTTTATTAATGACAAATTAATCCATAAACCAGTCTTACTTAAGGATGGGGATACGATTCGGATTGGTCCGTTTATATTACTATTGAGGCAGGATACTTTAGAATTAGTTGACCAAGGGAATCAAATTCGGATTGATGCTGATAAATTGCTGCGCCAGGTTAATTATAAATTAGGCAAAAAACGCACTATCCTGAATCAGGTTTCTATGCCCATTGAACCAGGTCAGTTAGTGGCGTTGGTAGGAGGTAGTGGCACTGGGAAATCTACGTTACTGAAAACGCTATTAGGAATTGCACCAATTACTAATGGTACTGTATTTATCAATGGCCAAGATTTGCGACAGCATTTTAATCAGTACCGGTCACAAATTGGCTATGTTCCTCAAGATGATATTGTGCATCGGGATTTAACGGTAAAAGAAGTACTAACCTATGCCTGTCAATTACGATTACCACCAGATACTGATGTGAAACAGGTGGTGAAGCAAACCTTGTCACAAGTGAAACTGGATTTTGTGAGAAACACTCTTGTGGGTAATCTGAGTGGGGGACAACGGAAACGAGTCAGTATTGCTGTGGAATTATTGGCTGATCCAAAACTGTTCTTTCTCGATGAGCCTACGTCTGGTCTAGATCCAGGACTGGATAAGGAAATGATGCAGCTATTGCGAGAATTAGCGAATCAGGGACGAACTGTGGTGCTGGTGACTCATGCTACTGCGAATATTGACGTATGCGATCGCATTGCCTTTATGGGTCGGGGTGGACGGTTGTGTTACTTTGGTCCTCCCACAGAAGCCATGGACTTTTTTAAGATGCCATCTCCAGACTTAAGATACTTCCCTGATATTTACCTGAAGCTAGAGCAAGGGGAAACACCGGAGGAACTTGAGCAGAATAGTGAAAACTGGCATCAGCGGTTTCTCAGCTCACCTGCTTACAAGACTTACATTTCAGCACACCTCAGTCCTGGTCAAAGGTTGCCATCGACGTCAATCCCTAGCAAAAGTGCTAGTATTCCTGTTTTCAAGCAACTCAAGCAACTCAAACTCAAGCAACTGCTGTTGCTCAGTCAGCGCTATCTAAAACTAGTAGTGCGGGATATGCGGAGTGTTGCCCTAGCTTTACTAACTGCTCCCATTGGGATTAGCTTGATTATTCTGACCTTGTCAGGGAAAGACCCTTTAGCTCAACTGAATTCTCCAGACATCACCCAAGCACCTCTAGCGCTACAAGTACTGTTTATTTTTACCTGTGCTGCCCTTTGGGTAGGACTATCTAGTTCACTGCAAGAAATTGTGAAAGAGTCCAGTATTTATGCCAGAGAGCGACTGGTTAATTTAGGGTTATTTCCCTATCTTGGTTCCAAAGTATTGATTCGGTCTGGCTTAGCTCTTTTACAAACTATCTTGATTGTTACTATTGTGCTCTATGGGTTTAAGTCACCTACCTCTGAACTACTGGATTGGAAAATTGGCTTGGGAATCACTACTTTTTTAACGATTATCGCTGCTACCAGTTTAGGTCTGATGGTATCGACATTAGTTAAAAATGAAAGTGAAGCCAATAATACTATACCATTAATTTTGCTACCCCAGATTATTTTTTCTGGTGTTATTTTTAAACTAAAAGGATTAGCCAGTACACTATCTTGGCTGATGGTAAGTCGTTGGTCAATGGGAGCTTACGGTGCCCTGGTAAATGTGAATAGCATGGTACCAGAACAGTCTTCCCGATTCGGATTAAAGCTTCCCCCTCCTCCCTTTGAAGCAACACCCGTTTATGATGCCACTTGGCAAAATTTGAGTCTTAATTGGCTACTATTGTGTTTACACATAGCGATTTATTTAATTATCGCTTTTCGATTACAGAAGCGGAAGGATATTTTTTAAGCTATCAGCGGTCAGCGGTCAGCGGTCAGCATTCAGCATATGCGCTACGCGCACGCTACGCGAACAGCATTCAGATGTAGGGTGGGCAGTGCTTACCTTGATGATTTTTAGGTTTTCAATTAGTCTGATGCACTGCCCACCAGACAGATGTAGAAAGATGTAGGGTGGGCAATGCTTACTTTAACGATTGTCAGCTTTTCAATTAGTATAAACACTCCCAACCAGAGGATTAATTTTATAGTTAATTCTCTGGTGGGCAGTGGTTACTTTAACGATTGTCAGTTTTTAAATTGGTGTAAAGTACTGCCCACCCTACAATTAATCTCTGATAATAATAACACAAAAAATAATCAGATATCTTTTTTATAACCCTCTCGACAATGTCCATATTTCGTAATAAAAAAAAATTCTAAATATCTTGACAATAAGTTAATTTATTTATATATTAATAATATAAGCATTTTGAAGGAGTCATTACTGATGAGTCAAAAGTTTCCACCTAACTCTGATGAAAATTTCACCCCTGAAAACGAAGGTCGTAAACGGAATAAAGCCAAGCTTGTTTTAATCGGTTCTCCTGAAAAGGTTCGCAAGACAATTAATGCCATTTATTCCCTTAAGTATGCGCAACCGGACGAGTGGAGCACTCCCGAACCGACAGAAAAACCTGGTGAGGTTATCACCTTTTTGATTCGATATTTTTACGTAGACTAGGATAGGATTTTGCCAGCGATGCAGCGCGGTCTTGGGGGTTTCCCCCATGAGCGACTGCATCAAGACAGGGCGTTGCCCTGGCGACTATGAATCGTGAACGTTTTTTGTGGAGGGATATAAATCAGGATAAAGGATGAGTTAGGATGTGGTTGCTTTCGAGCAGTTGCTGACTAATTCGATAATAATGTATTAGCTCATCAGTAATGATTTAGAGTTGAGTGTAGCTCAGCTTTACCAGAGAATTCGGTCAAGAATTGGGGTTAACCAGAGCTTGACCGATTTTTTTTTGCTATAGTTAGAGGAATTATTAATTGAGTCAGTGATAACGTCTGGGATTGTAGAGAGTAGGGAATGGACGAACAAAGATTCAAAGCATACGTCAAGCTAAGTAACGAACTGCTAAGTTGTTCCAGCAGTGATCAAGTTCAACTTCTTGAGAAAAACCGTGAGTTAGTGGATGATGGTTTATGGGAGGTTATGGAAATAATTTCAAAAAAAATGGTAGCAGATGGCAAGCAAAATGTTGCTAACTTTTTACTGCGTCTCAGGAATCAGCTTTTAAGCGGAATCTCAGAGTCGCCTACGTCAGCTCATATTTCATTCCTAGACTATTTGCTATTCTTAGACGAAGTATTGCAAGCAACCGTCAAAAGCGATAGCGACCCGAAAGTCGTCTACCCACTGCTGGAAGCCAACCTAGACAAACTCGATGATAGCTTTATCGATGTCCTGCAAACCTGGGCAAGTGCTAGTCTCTTAAACGCGAAACCAGAAATAGCACAAGGCATCGCAATAATTATTGATAAATTCAGCAACCTGATCAGCGATTTTCAACTTGGTAATAAAGCCAATAACATAGAAATCGCTATTTCTGGTTACCAAAAGGTGCTAACAGTTTTTACCCGTGAGAGTAACCCGGAAAACTGGGCAGTGACTCAAAACCACCTGGGTATAGCCTACTGTCAAAAAATCCGCCACAACAGGGCTGAGAATCTTGAAAAAGGGATTGAAGCATTTCAACGAGCAGTGGAAGTTTGCACTAAAGAAGACTTCCCCCACAATTGGGCACAGACTCAAATCAACCTGGGCCATGCCTACAGTGACAGAATCCATGGGGACAGGGCTGATAATCTCGAACTTGCTATTGAAGCATTCCAACTAGCTTTGTCAGTTAACAACAAACAAGACTTCCCCATCGATTGGGCATCAACTCAAAACAACCTGGGTGCTGTCTACATTGACAGAATCTATGGGGACAGGGCTGAGAATTTTGAAAAAGCGATTAAAGCATTCCAACTAGCATTGGAAGTTCGCACCAAACAAGACTGCCCCATCGATTGGGCAGGGACTCAAAACAACTTGGGTATTGCTTACAGTAAAAGAATCCGTGGCGACAAGACTGAGAATTTCCAAAAAACTATTGAAGCATACCAACTAGCTTTGTTAGTTGACACCAAAGAAGAGTTCCCCATCAATTGGGCCTCAACTCAAAACAACCTCGGCCTTGCCTACTATGAAAACATCGGTGACGACAGGACTGAGAATCTCGAAAAAGCGATTGAAGCATACCAACTAGCATTGGAAGTTCGCACCAAACAAAACTTCCCCTACGAGTGGGCACAGACTCAAAACAATCTGGGCCTTGCCTACAGTGACAGAATTGATGGGGACAGGGCTGATAATCTCGAAAAAGCGATAAAAGCATACCAACTAGCTTTGTCAGTTCACACTAAATCAGACTTCCTCATCGATTGGGCAAATACTCAAACCAACCTGGGCAATGCCTACAGTGACAGAATCCGTGGTGATAGGCAAGAGAATCTCGAAAAAGCGATTGAAGCATTCCAACTAGCATTGGAAGTTTGCACCCTTGAAGCAAATCCCATTGACCATCTCCGACCTTCCCGCAGTCTCGGCAACCTCCACTTCACCCAAGGTAACTGGCAACCAGCCATTAATGCCTACGAACAAGCCATAACTGCAGTGGAACTCAGTCGTAGTTGGGCAATTACCGATCAAGGTCGCGAAGAGATGATGTCAATGAGAATTGACGTTTATCACAAACTGGTACAAGCCTATATCAATATCGGACAATCGGATCAAGCGATAGAAACAGTTGAACGCAGCAAAGCCCGCAACCTAGTGCAACTGCTCACCAACCGCAATCTTTCTCCTAAAGGCGATGTTCCCGAAGATATCAAAGCCGAGTTAAATCGACTACATCGAAACATTCCATCCTTGGAAAGACAGTTACAAATAGTTATAGACCAACTATCAGGAAATCAGAGTCAACAACAACAACAGCCACGGCAAGCATTAGAAAAATCCCAGAAACAACTACAGCAACAATTACAACAATCGCGACAGCAGTTAGATCAGGTGCTCAAAGAAATTAATGATAAGTATGACTCCAGTTTCAGTATAACTCAACAAGTAGAAACTATTCCGTTTAGGGAGATTCAGAGCCTGATTGATGAACATACTGCCATGATTGAGTGGTATGTTACCACCGATAAAATTATTACCTTTATTGTCACCAGTCACAGTCAGCACCCTGTAATTGCAGAATCATCTGCTAAAGATTTCGATGATTTTATCAATTTGAATGATGAGTATTTTGAAAAATATTATCAGGAAAAAGACCAGTGGAAAGATAATTTAGCCTCTAGGCTTACAGAGCTGGCTAAGCTTCTAAGTATTGATAACATTATCACCCAGATTGAAAACATCTTTGAGAAAGTTGGGGTTAAATGCAACCGTCTCATCCTAATTCCTCATTGGTTCCTACACCTATTTCCACTCCATGCTCTGCCCTTATCCAACGGCGATTTACTTATAGACCGCTTTGAAAGAGGAGTCAGTTATGCCCCCAGTAGCCAACTATTGCAACTCACTCAAACCCAACCACGCCCTAATTTCAATCATCTATTTGCCATCCAAGACCCCACAGAGGATTTAGCTTTTACTAATCTCGAAGTTGAAATTATCCGCTCGTTCTTTTCACGCTCGACAGTTTTGGCAAGGAAAGATGCCCGAGAAGCAGATGTCAAAACCCACCCAGAATTATCCAGTGCCCACTGTTATCACTTTTCTTGTCATGGTAGGTTTAACCCGATCTCGCCTTTAGAATCTGCCTTGATTTTAGCAGAAACCAAGGGGTCAGACTCGGAAGCTTCAGAAGATGGACACCTGACCTTAGCTGAAATTTTCTCTCTCAACCTGACTCAATCGCGTCTTGTCACTCTCTCGGCCTGCGAAACTGGTATGATAGATATAGGAAGTTTCAGCGATGAATACATTAATCTGGCTAGTGGTTTCTTGTTTGCAGGCAGTCCTACTGTGGTCAGTAGTCTCTGGACAGTGAGTGATCTTTCTACCTCGTTCCTGATGATCAAATTCTATGAAAACCTGATCAAAGGTTCTCACTGGGAAGCAGGGGATGTGGCGATCGCCCTCAACCAAGCCCAACTTTGGTTACGAAATTTGACCGGAAAAGATTGTGAAAACTTTCTCGATCATCTTCAGCCTCACATTGATAAAATCCTGACCCAACTTCCACCGGAGCATAAGTTTGAATTCCAGGACGCTCTAGAGGTATTTCGCCAGAAAATTTGTCAGAAACCACATCCTTTTGCTAATCCTTTTTATTGGGCAGCTTTCACTGCTACAGGATTTTAGTGCTTAGATTTATCTGAATTACAAAAACCTTCCACACCCATTTGAATAAGTATTAAGGTAACAATAATTTGTGGAAAAGGAGGTGGAAAAAACACGGCTACCAAATCGAACACTATAAGTGGATTTTTTGCCTTAGCCAATTTCTCCATGATTTCAGGTTTACAAAGAATTTTACGTGATTTATCAACTAAATTATCAAAGGTATAATCTCCTTTACGGACTGATTCTTCAACTCGTCTTGCTAGTACTCTTGTCGCTGCTTCTAAATCCCCATTACAGTTCTCGACAACTTCAAGCTCTTTTAAGGCTTGCTCTCTTAATGATGCTTGTGGATAGTTTGCCAATTCAGAGCGAAACTGGGCAATCTCTTCTAGGGTGACTGTTAATGGAACTGTAGTCATCAAGTTGTTCGGTTGAAGTGATGAATTTTTACTAGGATTTTTAGTTTACAACAATTTTTCAATAATGAATTTGGAAGTGGGTACGCTCTTGTCTGGTGGGCAAAGGGACATGATTCCTGATCAAATTGCCAAACTTTCATTATTTGCCCACCCTACCTGACTACGATTTTTAGTGCTTACGCTCTTGTCTGGTCGGTGGGCAGTGCTTACTTTAACGATTGTTAGGTTTTCAATTGGTTTTATGCACTGCCCACCCTACAATTAATATCTGATCATAATAACACTTTAATGATTGTCAGCTTTTCAAGTTATCTGAGGCACTGCCCACCAGAGGATTAATTTTATAGTTAATTTACTTCCCTCTTACCTGCTCCCTGCTCCCTGCTCCCTGCTCCCTAAAAACCAGAATTTTACCTCACAAGTTGTAGAATTGCTATAATAACACAAAAAATAATCAGATATCTTTTTTATTATGAAGTCTGCGATATTCGAACGCAGACTTCACCAGGGATTGCTATCACCTAAATCCTTACACATCTTTGCCAAAACGCTGTCTAAAATTGGCTATTAATTTTGCTGGAAGTACATAATGTTCACAATGTAGATCGCCCGCTTCAAATTCTAATTCTTGCAAAATTTGGTAATGTAATTGAGACTCTTCTCCATTGCAAATTCCTACAGTAGGCTCCAGTTGCTCAAACTGAGATGAGAGTAAACCAGAAAAAGCACAACCCATAATATTAAAAGGATTTGAATTAAAAACTGCTTCCTTTTGAGCATTATTCATTATCTTTTCTAGAGAGGGTGGTAAATGAATTGTTGTTTTCATAGGATATGGCGATCGCAACATTCCACCCTCACTAAACAAAATATCTTCCCGTTCCTGAAAACGCTGAATAGCTTGCTCCACTGAAAAACAATGAGGACCAGAATCATCAACAATTAGTGTACCAGGCTTAACCTGCATAATATCTAATACGTCTGGGACATTTGTAGCTCCCACAATTAAAGTAGACTCGTAAAATTGTTCGGGAAATGTTGTTTTTGATAATGCCAAATTTATCTGACCTTTAAAACCAAATTTATGGACTAAATCTTGTTTAATATTTTCCAGAAATTCTAACTTACTATAAAGGTCACAAAGAGTAATTTCTTGAGGATGTGGTAAGCATTGTAACATTAACGGCAGCACATTCATACCCACAGAACCTAAGCCAATAAATCCTACTTTTTCTGTACTTAAATCTCGACCACCTTGCTCGCATATCTTCTTAATAGTCAGTACAACAGCAGCACCAGTTGTTCTATGTCCCGTCGTAATTTTTGGCAAATCCTGACGATTAGCAATTGCCTTGGTAATTGCCAAACCATAATCAGTAGCAGAAGGAATTAAGCCAGTCAAAGAAACAAATTTAGCACCAATTCTTCCCGCCATTTCTAATGCTTCAATAGTTGCCTGTACTGTATCATCTTGATTGCTATATAAGTCAGAAACAAATCGAGGCAAACTTATTATTGCGATTCGACCCCAATTAGTCTGTTTTACCATTACCCAAAAAGGAAGATTTTCAAAGATATTTTCAATAATATAATCTCGACTCCAACCAAACAGTTCTGCATCATATTCTCCGAAATAACCTAAGGCTGCTGCATCGACAGGAGGAATTTTACCCACAGCAAATAAAGATAACAAAGATCGAGATTTAAATTGTACATAATCGGAATTTTTAGTTTGTACAACTTTCTCATTTAATGTTTCCTCAATTTATTTGTAAATCGATTGATTATTTTGCTGTCGATAGACATTTTTGTTTTTTATTACTTCTGTTATGCTATTACTTAATTCAGCCATTGTTGGGTGCAAAAATAAAGTTTTTACAGGGAGACTAATGTTGAAATTTGTGGATATCTTAGAAACTAATTTTACTGCGGTTAGAGAATGACCCCCCAAATCAAAGAAGTTATCATGTATTCCTACCTGTTCTATTCCCAAAACTTCTTGCCAAATCTCTGCTAATGCTTTCTGTGTCTCGGTCTGGGGAGCTACATACTCTGTTGACACACTACTAGTAACATCTGGTACAGGTAATGCCTTACGGTCTACCTTGCCATTGGGAGTCAGTGGCAGTTGTGGCAACAGTACAAACCCGCTTGGTATCATATACTCCGGCAACCGCTCTTTCAGATACTGTTTCAATTTCCCTATTTGTTCTGTCTGTGATCCTTCTGGAGTTTCACTTAAGAGCACTATATAAGCGACTAGACCTTTATTACCAGAGTTATCTTCCCTTGCTACTACCACTGTTTCTTTGACTTTGGGATTTTCATTTAAAATTCCTTGGATTTCTCCAGTTTCTATGCGGTAGCCTCGGATTTTTACTTGGTTGTCTATTCTACCTAAGAATTCTATGTTGCCATCAGGTAGATAACTTACCAAGTCTCCTGTTTTGTATAATCTTTTCCCCTGCCAAAAGATGAATTTTTCAGCAGTTAATTCTGCTTGTTTTAGGTAACTTCGTGCTAGTCCTTCTCCTCCTATATGTAGCTCTCCTGCTACTCCTATGGGCACAGGTTGTAGATGAGCGTTAAAAATATATACCTGGGTGTTCGCTATTGGTCTACCTATGGTTGGAGACTTGGTTGCTCCTTTTTCTATTAAGCTATATGTTGAGTAGGTTGTGTCTTCACTAGGACCATAAAGGTTGTATACTGCTTTAATTGTTTGTTGTTCATACAGTTGTTGAACCAGTTGATTATCTAGGGGTTCTCCTGCCAGATTCACTGTTTTTACTCCAGTAGGGATACTTTGGTTTCTGACTAATTCTCTGGCTGCTGATGGTACTGTGTTGATTAGGCTTACTTCTCCTGCTGCTGGTAATTCAGCTAGATGTAAAGCATTTTCAGCTAATATGACCTTTCCTCCCCAACTTAAGGGCACAAATAATTCAAATACTGATAGGTCAAAGCAGATAGAAGTGGAGGCTAACACTCCTGATAATTCTTCTTGGCTATATACTTCTCGTGCCCAATGCAATAGTGACACTGGACTACGGTGTTCAATTGCTACTCCTTTAGGTCGGCCTGTAGAACCAGAGGTATACAATACATAAGCTAGGTTCTGGGAATTAATATTACTGACTACATTAGCTTGTATTTCTACCGTATTAGCTTGGTTGATATTTATTATAGGTGTTTTGGTTTCTGGTAAGTGAAACTGGGAGTTGGAGTCAGTTAACACTAAGTGTAACTCCCCGTCTTCTAGTATCTGAGCTAGGCGCGAAGCCGGATAGTTGGGCTCTAAAGCTACATAAGCCCCTCCCGCTTTGAGTATGGCGAATAAACCTACTACCATCTCTATTGAACGCTCTACACATATTCCCACTAGGGTTTCTGGAACTACTCCCAATTTTTGCAAGTAATGGGCTAGTTGATTGGCTTTGCTATTTAATTCCCAATAGGTCAGCTTTTGCTCTTCAAATACTACTGCTACTGAATCTGGGCTTTTCTCTACTTGTGCTTCAAATAATTGATGGATACATTTGTCTTTTGGGTAATCTGTTATGGTATTGTTCCACTCCACCAGTATCTGGTCTAGCTCTGGCTCTGTCATTAATGGCAACTGGCTAATAGGTTGTTCTGGAGTCTCTACTGCTGCTGATAGTAGGTTTTGGTAATGTGACAGCATCCTGCTAATAGTTTTAGCTTCAAACAAGTCTCGGTTATAGGCACAAAATCCTTTGATTTCTTCTCCTGCTGGCCACAGATGTAACTCTATGTCCATCCGCACTGTCATTAGATCTCCCATCCATCGCTCCCAACCTAACCCTATCTCTAAGTTAGGTAAGTTGAAGGATGGTTTTAATATTTCCTCCTGCTGAACGGCAAACATCACCTGAAATAAGGGGTTTTGGGATAGAGACCTTTGAGGTTGTAACTCTTCTACCAACTTCTCAAAGGGTATGTCTTGGTGAGTATAAGCTTCTAGGGCTGTTTGTTTGACTCGGTTTAATACTTCTGTGAAACTAGGAGACCCTCCCAGGTCTGTGTACATGACTAGGGAGTTGACAAAGAAACCAATTAATCCTTCTATTTCTGTACGGTTGCGGTTGGCGATCGGTGTTCCTATTGCTATATTCTCTTGACCACTGTAACGAGACAACAATACTTTGAAGGCTGCGAGCAGGGTCATAAATAGGGTGGTTCCCTGGTTTTGGCTGAGTTGTTTAACTTTTGATGTTACTGCTGCTGGTATGTTTATCGGTATACCTGCTCCATTAAAAGTTTGAACTGGAGGTCGGGGATGGTCTGTGGGTAGTTGTAGTTGGGGCAAGTCTTGGAGCTTTTGCTTCCAGTAGTTGAGTTGGTTTTCTAGGGTTTCACCTTGTAAGTAGTTCCGCTGCCACACTGCAAAGTCGGCATATTGTATTGGTAGTGGTGGTAATGGGGATGGTTGGTCTTGCACTGTGGCAGTGTAAATGGCTGAGAGTTCTTTGGATAATACTGTCAGTGACCAGCCGTCGCTAGCGATGTGATGTAATGTGATTTGCAGTATGTGTTCTGTTGTTTCTAGTTGATACAAAGAAGCACGTATGGGGGGGTCTACTTCTAGATTGAATGAAAGTTGATTTTCTTGTTGGAGTAGTTGTTGGAGTTTGTTTGTTGCCTCAGATGGTGTTAACCCTCTTAGGTCTTTTTTGGCTAGTTGGAGTTCAAAGGGGGGTTTGATTATTTGTACTGCTGTGCTGTTGATTTCACTGAAGGTAGTTCTCAGGGTTTCATGGCGAGCGATGATTTGGTTCAGGCTTTTTTGTAGAGCTAAATAGTCTAGTTGCCCTACTAGATGTAGGGTTAATGGCATATTGTAGGCGTTGCTACTCAAGGCCATTTTTTCAATAAACCATAGCCTTTGTTGAGCGAAGGATAATGGTGGGGGGTTGCCATCTTTCACTCTTGGTGCGATCGCTATTGTCTCCACACCCTCACTTGCTGCTAGATATTTCTCCAGTTTCTGAGCTAAACTAGCTAGCTCTGGCGTTTCAAAGAGAGTCTTGAGAGGGCACTCCACTGCAAATGCCTGTTGTATCCGAGAGACAACCTGAGTCGCTAGTAAAGAATGCCCCCCCAAATCAAAGAAGTTGTCGTGTATTCCGACTTTTTCTATTGCCAACACTTCTTGCCAAATCTCTGCTAAGACCTTCTGTGTCTGGGTCTGGGGAGCTACATATTCTGTGGACACACTACTAGCAACATCCGGTATAGGTAATGCCTTACGGTCTACCTTGCCATTGGGGGTCAGTGGCAGTTGCGACAACACTACAAACCCCCTTGGTATCATATACTCTGGCAACCTCGACTCCAGATACTCTCTCAACTGCGGTATCAGTTGTTTAGCTGTCTGATCTGATAATTCCAGGTTAGAGGTTATGGTAGTTTCAGTTTCGGGTACTATGTATGCTACTAGGCGTTTTTCTCCTGGGTTGTCTTCTATTGCTACTACTACTGTTTCTTTGACTTGAGGGGATGAATTGAGAACTGCTTCTATTTCTCCTGTTTCGATGCGATATCCTCGCACTTTTACCTGATGGTCAATTCGACCAATAAATTCGATATTGCCATCTCGGAGATAACGTGCCAAGTCTCCGGTTTTATATAATTTTGTGGCTTTTGAGTTCTCAAAAGGGTTGGGAATAAATTTCTCTGCTGTAAGTTCGGGACGGTTATGGTAGCCTATTGCTAAACCATTTCCTCCAACGTATAATTCTCCTGCTACTCCGATGGGTACTGGTTGTAAATGGGAGTCCAGAATGTATACTTGTGTATTAGATATTGGTTTACCTATAGGTACTGATTTTTGTAGATTACTATCAGCTTTAACTGGGAAACAGCAGGTGAATGTGGTGTTTTCTGTGGGGCCGTAACCGTTAATTACTTGACATCCTGGGAATTTTTCTACTACTTTCTGCACATGGGTTACTGATAAGACGTCTCCTCCTGCTAATAGTTGCTTTACTGGGAGTAAGTTTTCTAGTTGCTCTTCTACCATGAGTTGGAATAACCCTGCTGTCAGCCATAGGGTCGTGACTTTATTTTCCCTAATAGCTGCTCCTATTTCTGCTAGGGAGGGTTGATGGGGAGGCATTACTACTAGAGTTCCTCCGTTGAGCAGACTGCCCCAAATTTCTAATGTCGCTGCATCAAAGGATATGGGTGCTAATTGTAAGAATATGTCTTCTTCGGTGAGGGTAATATAGTTGGTATTTTTTACCAGTCGCACTACTCCTTGATGTCTGATGTTTACTCCCTTGGGTAGACCAGTTGAGCCGGAGGTATACATCATGTATGCCTGATGCTCTGATGTTATTGATACTGTGAGGTTTTCTGAACTTGCTGTCTTTGGTAGCTCTGGGTCTAGACATATTACTTGAGCTGCTGTTTCAGGTAAACAATGTTGCCATTTTTGTTGAGTCAGTAGTATAGAGAGTTGAGCATCTTCTATCATGTAATTGAGTCGCGAAGTGGGATAATTTGGGTCTAATGGCACATAAGCTCCACCTGCCTTGAGAATCCCCAACAATCCCACTATCATCAACAGCGATCGCTCTACACAAATACCCACTAATACTTCTGGTTTGACACCAAAACTTTGCAAGTAGTGAGCTAATTGATTAGCTCGACAATTTAACTCGAAGTAGGTAAGTTGCTGCGACTCAAATACTACTGCTACTGCATCTGGGGTTTTCTGGACTTGTGCTTCAAATAACTGATGGATACATTTGTCTGTGGGGTAATCTGTTATGGTATCGTTCCATTCTACTAGTATCTGATCTAGCTCTACCTCTGTCATTATTGGCAATTGCAATACCCTTTGTTCTGGATGATTCACCACTGCTTCTAACAAAACCTGGAAATGCTTCATCATCCGGTCTATTGTGTCTGGCTCAAAAATATCTCTGCTGTAGTTACAACAAACTTCCAAACCTGATGAAACTTCCATCAAGTGAACTTCCAAATCGAATCTGGTGAAATCAAAATCCAACCTTTGGCTTACCCTTAAACCGGGTAAATTCCAAGGTTCGATTTTAGTATTCCGGAGAGCGAACGCCACCTGTACTAAAGGGTTATGACTTAAGTTTCTCTCTATCTTTAGCTCTTCTACTAGCTTCTCAAATGGTAAATCCTGGTGAGCGTAGGCTTCTAAGGTAGTTTCTCTTACTTGATTTAATAATTTTTTGAAGGTGGGATTATCTGACAAGTCAGCCTGTAACACAAGGGTATTGACAAACATACCAATCAATGATTCAGTTTCCTCTCGATTGCGATTGGCAATAGGAGAACCTACTACTAAATCTAATTGACCGCTGTAACGGGATAATAAAACAAAAAATGCAGATAACAGAGTCATAAATAATGTACTTTCTGACTCTTGGCTTAACTGTCTTAGTTTTCTAGTCAAATCTAGATCTATTTGAAAAGACTCGATCCCACCCTTAAATGTAGGTTGAGCAGGATGGGGGTAGTCTGTAGGAAGCTTCAGAACTGGGGAAACTCCAGCCAGTTGTTTTTTCCAGTAATTCAATTGTTTTTCCAGCACCTCTCCAGCAAAGCATTCCCGTTGCCAGTAAGCAAAGTCTGGATACTGGATAGGTAGTTCTGGTAGAATCGGGGTTCTTCCCTGAGAAAAAGCTGTATAGAAACTAGATAGCTCTTTAACTAAAATCCCTAAAGACCAGAGATCGCACATAATGTGGTGCATTGTGATCAGCAGCACATGACGTTCTGGGTCAAGTCGCAACAAAGTAACTCGTAGCATCGGTCCCTTAGCTAGGTCAAACAGTGCCATTGCTTCCTGTCTGACTAGCTGTTGAACTTTTTCTGACTGCTCCTGGGGCGAGTAGCGATTTTGCAAGTCTACCACTAGCAGTGTCAGGTCGGTTATTGGAGCAACTATCTGTACGGGTTTTCCATTGATATCAGAAAAGGTAGTCCGCAACGTTTCATGGCGTTGGATAATTGCGTTCAGACTTTGCTCCAAGGCGACAACATTTAAAGTACCGTCTATAGTCAGAACAATTGGTACATTATAAGCGGGATTATTAGGAAACAGCTGGTTCAAAAACCATAGCCTTTCCTGAGCAAAGGACAAAGGTAATTTACCATCTATATAAACTTGTTTAATAAACTGTTCTTGAGTTTTATCCCCCTGACGCAAAAACTCTATAATTTCTGTTTTACGCTCGATTAAATCCTGTTTTAATTCTGGTGTAATTACTCCCTTTGGAGCATCACATCCTAGTTGCTCTTGTTCTATCCAAAGTTTGATACCTAGATTTTGTAGATAAGATATAAAATCAACTATTTTCATAACAGAAACCGCTCCTTTTCTTCTGTTTCAGAAGTTAATGTAGTCTGATTTTGAGCAACTTGACGCAGCACTTCTAGGTTTTGGGCTATGCCAGTAATAGTCGGATACTCAAATAAAAGCTTTAAGTTGAGTTCCATCTCAAAAGCCTGACGCAAGCGAGAAATCACCTGAGTTGCCAACAGAGAATTGCCCCCCAACTCAAAGAAATTATCATAGATACTCACCTGGGACACCCCAAGCAGTTCCTGCCAAATTTGAGCAACTTGGCGCTCTGTCTCATTCCTGGGCTTTACCTTTTCTTTAGTTGAACGACCCAAATTACTCTGAGAGAGTAAAGCTATATCAATTTCCCCACCCTCAGTCACAGGCATTTCAGCCAACTCCACCAGAGCACAACTACTAGGTTGACCCACTGCATCCTGTACCATTAGCTGCAGAACACTCACATTGGGTTTAGCCTTATCGTTAGTCGTAAAGTAAGCTGTTAATTGTTGCAGACTATCCGAAGTAGAAGTCAATCTTCTGATATTACGATTACTACCATCCAAACCCACCATTAAGTAGGGTTGGTCATGGCATAAACCAGCTAACAGTGAAGACATACCTTGAGATAATCCCACTGCTAAATATCCCTTGGCTTGAGTTAACTGCTTCATCTGATAACCCCGACTCATCCCCATGTCATCCCACATACTCCAAGCTAAACAATAGCTCTGTAACTGACTCATCTCACGTTGATAGTAAGAGAAAGCATCCAAGAAACTATTAGCTGCTGCATAAGCTCCCACCGTTGTGCCACCAAAGAAGCCATTAATAGAGGAAAAATTGATAAACAAACTCTTTGGTTGCTTTTCTACCAATTGATGTAATACCAAAGTTCCTATCAGTTTAGGACGTAACACCTCAGCTAAACTTTCTGGTGTTTCCTCCCTCAGCAAACGCTCTTGCATCAACCCTGCTAGATGAATCACTCCATCCAGTTGTTGAGTGTTCCATCCAGACAAGGTTTGCTGTACTACCTCCTGCACTGCTGTGAGATTGCCTATATCTACCCCTTGGTAAATCACCTCACCACCTAATTGTTGTAATTGTTGGTAAGCTTTGATTTTCTCGGCTAGTTTACCCCCTTGCTGTAAATAAGTTTCCCAACTGTTGCTATCTGGTAGGGGTGTACGACCTAACAGCAATAGTTTAGCTTGATAATGTTCCAAGAGATACTTAGCAATTTCAACACCAATTCCTCCTAAGCCGCCACTGATCAGGTAAGTCCCTCCAGTTTTGAATGGTAATGGTTGTTTGGGTAAGGAAGGTAGGTCAATTTTCTCGATACCTGATACCCAACGCTCTCCATCTCGATAAGCAACTTCGGAATCTTTGGCATCAATAGTTAGTTCCTCAAGGATGCGATCGCCTTTGGCGGGGCTTCGCCCATCGGCTTCTAATGAGTCTTGTGGCAAGTCCAGATGCCGACAATGCCAGTGAGGGATTTCCATCGGGATAGTTTTCAACAAACCTGGTACTGTTGCTTTTTCATAGGCAATGGGTTCTTGGGGATTGAGAGATTGACTATGACTGGCGACATACAGTAGTCGTACTGGATAATCTGGGCTCTGATTACCGAAGGTTTGTAGGATAAATAAGAGGCTATAGATGCCAGTTATTTGTGCTGTTTCTAGAGTTTTTGTATCAGGGATTACTTCAGGATATTCATCATAATGCCATAGGTGAATAATTGCTCCAATTTGGAAATTATCTGCTGCTATAGACTGGTATAATTGTTGATAGTCTCTAACATCTGTACCAATTATATAGTGATTGTCATTGACTTTGGTGAAAGTTTGTCCTAGTTCTATCTGCACATAAGGCTGAGAATTAGTGTCTAATTTGTGGCATAATCGTTGACCTAAGCCTAATTTATCTATAAATACTAAAATTACTCCGATTTTTGCTAATTTGTGTAGTTGATAATTTCCTTGTTTTCGTTGCCATGTTTTTTGATAAAACCAATCAGGAATTGTGTTGCTGCTATTTTCGGTAATTAAATCTACCCGTTTTAAGATTTCGTGGAATTCTCCTGTGGCAAATCTTTGACTTAGTTGAGTTCGTTGAATCTTACCGATGGAAGTTTTGGGAATTAAGTCTTTGTCTAGGGGTATTATATAATCTGGATTAATTCCCATGCGGTTGACTACTTGTTCTCTGATAGCTTTTAATAAAGCTAATAACTCTGTATCTTCGGTTTGCTCACTATTGAAAAATATGGCTAGTTTATCGGTATTGTCATTAGCTTCTCGCACGGCACAAGCGCAGGTGTAAGAAACTTCTATTTCTGGTAATTCTTCTACCGCCGATTCGATTTCATGGCTGTAGTAGTTTAACCCGTTGATAATAATTACGTCTTTTTGTCGTCCGGTAATTGTTAAACGCCCGTTCTTGAGAAACCCTAAATCTCCTGTGTTAAACCAACCATCTGCGGTAAAAGCTTCTTGATTTGCCGTGGTATTTTGATAGTAACCGGAGGTAACTGATGCGCCTTTTACCTGTAAAGATCCAATAACTCCTTCACCAACTACTTGTTGATTTGCGTCAACAATTCTCAAAGATGCCCCCGCAATTGGTGGACCAAGTTCAACAAATTTATCTTGATCAGATGATGATTCAAGAGAAAAACGGTTAGACCATGTAATCCCGGAACAAGTCTCGCACATTCCGAAAGCTGGATGAATAGCTTTGGTCGATAAACCATAAGAGCTTAAAAGTTTAAGAAAGTTTCTGGCAGTTTTAGTAACGATTGCTTCTCCTGCATTTACTAAAAATTTCATTGAGGACAAATCCCAGTGTCGTTTGGTCACTTCTTCTGCGCGATGGGCTTCGCCGCGCCAAAGGCAATCGCCAATCAGAGTAAATGCAAAATTTGGTGCCCAGCTAATTGTGGCTTGATAACGGTCAATTAAATCTAACCACTTGAGTGGATTTTGCAGTATCAATTGTGTCGGTACATGAATCTGCTGACATCCTAAGTCTACTGCCATAATACTCAGAAATACCAATGCTCCTACATGGTCCATCGGCATCCAATTCAAGGTGACATCTTGACTAGAAAATTGGTTCATGGCAATTGTACCAGCAGACATACTCAATAGATTGCTGTTTTGCTGCATTACTGCTTTAGGTATCCCAGTGCTACCAGACGTTAACAGCAAAACTGCCAGGTCTTGTGGTTGACTTTCGTAAATGTTTGGATCTGGTTCAAAACCTCGTAATTGTTCCAAAGTTTCAACCACAAACTTCCCTAAATTAAGACCTTGAAACCACCCACTCACTGATGGAGCTAATTTCCTATCTGTGAGTATCAAAGGCTGTCCTAATAAAGCCCAAGTATTTTGCAGTTTAGTAAGACTACTGTGGGATTGGTCATAACTAGGGGGTATTGATACTGGTACTGGTACAAATCCTCCTAACACACAACCCCAAAATGCACTGATAAAGTCTTGATTTGATTCTAGTTGAAAGATTACTTTATCTTGAGGTTTCAAACCTAACTGCCTTAACCCTCCTAATAGTCTTTGAGCTTCTACCCACAACTCACTATAGGTTTGAGTAATTACTTCTCCATCTGACTGAATATATATCAGACTGGTATCCCCGTGCTGTTTTGCTGCTCGTTCTAATGCTTGTGCTAAGGTAGTTGGTGCATTTGGCGGCGACTTGATTGGTTCTCCTTCACTGATGGCTTGCTTTGCTGATGTTGATTGGGTTGGTAATTCTGTTGGAGGAACTAACTTTTCTACTACGGGAGTTGCACCATGATTGGGCAGTTTTATTTGTTCTGATGGCAGCAAGTCTGATAAATGCAATGGTGGTAATTTTAGTGTTTTCTGTTGCACTACCACTGCTACTTGTTCTATTTCTGGCACTGCTTTGAGTTTTGCTTCCCATTGTTGCACTACGTTATCGTCAATTACTGGGAAACGCCCTAATGCTACTTCGTCTACTTTTCCGTTGTGAGTTAAGGGTAAGCGAGCCAGGGGAACATAAGCTCCTGGCATCATGTCTGGGGGTAACTGCTGTTGAATTTGGGAGTGTAATTGTTTCGGGTTCCAGACTCCGCTCACAACGACATAAGCTACTAATAAGGTTTGATGAGCTAGTACATAAGCTTGTTCTACTTCTGTAATGGATAACAAAGCTGTTTCTATTTCTGCGAGTTCTATTCGCTTTAGAGAAAGGTCTTGTAAGAATTTAATTAAGTTCATAGTTTTACCCTGATCTAGTTATTTTATTTAATGAGCTGCTACTAGTCATGAGGAGCTGTATCTATAGCGTTGCTGAATTAAGAAATGAATGCGCGATTATCTGGTTTTATTCAAGCCCCCTAAATCCCCCAACTTTGGGGGACTTTAAGAGTTTTGTTCCCCCCATAATTGGGGGGTTAGGGGGGCGAAACCATACCCAGAATCAGCAACGCCGTATCTATTGCCATGCTCTGCTCTTGGAATTATAAAAAGTACGACAGAGGATTTGCATTGATACAATTTAGGTTACCGCGAGCATGTCAATTTTGTTAATCCCTGATTCAGATCCCCCATTATCCCCCTTAATAAGGGGGACTTTTCAATCTAATTCCCCCCTTTTTTAAGGGGGGTTAGGGGGGATCTATGTACCTAATTACAAAGTTGACATGCTCCCTAGGTTACCAGTATCAGTATAGGCAGTAAAGTTACCAGGGTAATTTAATATTTTTTTTATAAAATTTAATTGAAAAAAGTATAAAAATAGTATCCTTTATAGCTAGGAGGAAACAAAGCTTGGTAAGCATTCAGTGGTGAGCTTAAAATCAAGGTTTGCTTAATAATAGAATGATTTTAGGAGTTTTGTGCCATGGGCATGTTGGTGGAACAGGCATCTTGCCTGTTTCATTTCCGGGCGGGCAGGATGCCCACTCTACTGATATAGCATGTTTGACATTTATAAAAGCTGAAACGCTGTTGTAGTAAACTCTTGCCTATTGCCTATTGCCTCTTGCCTATTGCCTATTGCCTATTGCCTATTGCCTATTGCCTTGCCCGTAGCGCTATATTCATCCCGCCCCTCAGCAATGCCACATCTGTTCCTAATGCTCCGAGGTCTAGTCAGAAAACCAGGATTTTAACCCAAGATAGGCTTTATGTATAATCCTTGATAGAGGAGAGGGCAAACTTTCCAGATTCTCACGGATGGTTACAGTGTTAGGATGGTTTGATCACCCTAACTTCCCTAGAAGAGAGCGCAAACTTTCCAGATTCTTACGAATGTTTACAGTGTTATGATGATTTGACCCTAACCGACCTTCGGCAATCTCCAAAGCCTGTTGATAGAGGGGTTCGGCCTGGTCATAGCGCCCCGTTAACCTGTAGAGATTTCCCAGGTTGTTGAGACTGGTGGCCACATCGGGATGGTTTTGACCCAGCAGCTGCTTTCTCATCTCCAAAGCCTGTTGTAAGAGGGGTTCGGCCTGGTCATAGCGCCCCATTGAGTAGTAGAGTCCAGCCAGGTTGTTGAGACTGGTGGCCACATCGGGATGGTTTTTACCCAGCAGCTGCTTATACATCTCCAAAGCCTGTTGATAGAGGGGTTCGGCGAGATCATAGCGCTCCATTGAATCGTAGAGTAATGCCAGGTTGTTGAGACTGCTGGCCACATCGGGATGGTTTTCACCCAGCAGCTGCTTATACATCTCCAAAGCCTGTTGATAGAGGGGTTCGGCGAGATCATAGCGCTCCATTGAATCGTAGAGTGCAGCCAGGTTGTTGAGACTGCTGGCCACATGGGGATGGTTTTCACCCAGCAGCTGCTTAGACATCTCCAAAGCCTGTTGATAGAGGGGTTCGGCCTGGTCATAGCGCCCCATTGAGTAGTAGACTAAACCCAAATTGTTGAGACTGGTGGCCACATCAGGATGGTTCTCACCCAGCTGCTTATAGATCTCCAAATTCTGTTGAGAGAGGAGTTCGGCCTGGTGATAGCGCCCCATTGACCAGTAGAGTAATGCCAGGTTGTTGAGACTGGTGGCCACCGAGGGATGGTTTTCACCCAAGCGGCTTCTAGTTATCTCTAAAGATTGCTCATACCAAGGTTTAGCCTGGTCATAGGTACCTTGACCCTGATAGAATCTTCCTAAGCCAAGAAAGGGCCATTTTAAATCTTCATCCCTGAGCCAGTCAGTTAGGACTGTGGCAGCTTCGGCTAAATGAGGGATGGCGAGGGTAACTGCTGCAATCTGATCGCGAGTTGGTGTATCAGGAATTTCTTTGGCCACAGCCACCATTGCTTGACAAAAGCGTTGCTTGTAGCAATCGGCCTCTGGTAATTGAGCCAGCTTGGTCTGGAAAAATTCTCGAATTAGTTGATGGAGTCGATAGGTTTGCTGTTCACCCAGTTGCAACAGATTACGATTGACTAGGAAGCTATCCCGTAATTCTTCCAATTCTTCTTGTTCTTCTTCCCAGTCATCCTCATCGTCAGTTTCTCTAACACAATTCTCTACCAGTGACCACTCAAAAGGAGCTTGAGCAAACAGACTCAGACGACATCCCAACTGCTGGGCTTGTGGACAATCTTTCAAATCCTCCCAGGATAACTCAAACGCTGCTGCTACTCCCAACAGGGGTTTGATTTGCCCAAGTTTAAGATCAAGTAATGCCTTAGCTGCTAATTTTTGTTTCTCTAAACGTTTTTTTACTTTAGCGATAGTTAACCCCGGATGTAGATCTAAATATCCTCCTACTAACTGCAAACCCAAAGGTAGATAACCCAACCATTCACATAAGGCTTGTGCTTCCTTTAGTTCTTGCTCAATGCGCTCTTTGCCAACAACCTGACGCAATAATTCTAAGGCTGACTCTGGGGATAGTACATCCAGGTCAATTCGTCGGTAAGAATTCCCTGGACGCTGACGGCTAGTGATCAGTACTTTAAAGCGGGATTGGGCTGGAGGCAAATAGGGATGAATGGTTTGATAGTCTACTACATCATCCAGCACGATTAATACTGTTCCTTCTGGCCAATTTCTCCAGCAGTATCTTACCTTTTCGTTGAACTCTAGTTGATCTGGAATGGTTAATCCTAATTCCGTACGTCCAAAACTAATAAGTTGAGTCCCGAGATCTGCCCCCCGCACTGGTAACCAGCACAAACCCCCAGGGTAGTTATGCTGATTTCTCAGTGCATATTGTAGAGCTAACTCGGTTTTGCCTACGCCACCCATTCCGGCAATGGCACAAATCACTAATTGATCGGTCTGTTGAAGTTCCCGATGGAGCTGCTCAAGTTTATCCTCTCTACCGACAAAGTAGAGAGTGCCACGATTAGTAATGTTACTGGGGGGATTTAACTTTGTCCGTTCCCGGTCGGACGACTTCAGCTAATCAGACCCGTTATTAATGTGTATCTCTTGAGCAATATATTGATTATTAGCGTTAATAGTGTCAATGTTTTGTAGACTTTTACCAATATTTCCAATATTATTCTGTATACCTCTAGGGTTGTGATTATCATTCATAGTCTTGCTGCTCTTTTCCCGTATATCTTGAGGACTCGGTTGAATTGGCGGCACAGGAGTGTTGAGGCATTCTTTGATAAATTTCCTAACACCAAGATAGACCTGACTGTTTTGAGACTCTGGTTTGCATATCGAAATGTGGTCATCTGGCATCCCAACCGGGTTCACTCCTTCAATGCCTGGGTCGGCACGATCTGGCTCTACCACCAAAATCCTGTTTACAGCTTGGGTTTCATAATAGACCTTTGTGGCAATTCCTAGACTCCGAACGTTTTGTCTATACCACTGATTTAATTTCCGTAACTGGGGGGAATGAGCTTCGAGTTCGTTAACGCTTACTGTAGTTCGTGCCAAAATGCGAATATTCTTAATTAATTTAGCTAGATGAGTCCCACTGTGGGGAGTTCCCAGAAATACAATCCCTTTAGTCTGCTCAAGAATACCTTTATATTGATCAAAATTATTAGCACTGTTAAGCATCTCTTTAACTATAAGCCCGCCCAGACTGTGAGTAATAAATACTAATGGACGTTCACCGAGATCGCGGCTATCTAAGCAATCTAATAAATTACTGGCTTGATCGAAAAGGGGCATACTGCTGTGGCTTTTCCAGTTTGTCGCTTCAGCGCTATACCCAAAAGACCAGATGTTAACGCATAAATTATCTTTTCCTAACCATCCTAGCCAGTAGTCATCATCATCCCGTTTTCCCTGGGGATGCCACGTGCTTCTGGCATGCCCTCCCAGCCCGTGAACAAACACCACATCGGCACTGGGCACTAAGTCCTGATGGCTTTTGATTTCAATTAAGCCCGTTGAATCACTCACCGATTAGCCTCCAGTTAATTATATAGCATTAACCAGTAGATGCCTGAAACCCTATTTCGATTTAGTCTAACAAAAAAAATCCAGGGAGTCGGAAGTCGGAAATTTAGAATTTAGAATTTAGAATTTAGAATCTAGAATTTAGAATTTAGAATTTAGAATTCCTTTTAAAAAAAAGACTTCATATTATATCAATAAACTTCTCAAATAAATATAAAATTCCTTGACAAAGTAATTTATAATCGTTATGATTATAGTTGTAAACTTTAAAACGTTTTTTTTACTATGTCTGACAACTTCCGTCCTAACCCAGAAAACAATCCTGAGGAGATTACTCCTAGTAATACTCCTCAGGAACCTTCCAAAAAAAAATACCCGATTAAGCATATTCTTAAGGGGTCTCGCCAGGCAATAACCAACACCATCCATACCCTTTATGCACGAGGTTACGCCCAAGTTGACGAGTGGAGCCCCCTTCAACCAACTGACATTCCTGGGGAATTCATCACGGTAATGACGAAATACTTAATGCTGGGTTAAGGGCTTAAATTTCTGGGGGCTTTGCCCCCTGGCCAAAGGCCAATCACATCGGATCACGTCCGAATGGGTTTACAACGTTGAGACATAGGTAACAATTCCTAGCCGTGGAACATTGTTCTGCGGCTATTTTTTTTGGTTATTATTTTTTAGGTAACAGGGAATAGGGAATAGCTACAGTAGGGTGGGCAAAGGGACATGATTCGTGATCAAATTGCCAAACTTCCATAATTTGCCCACCCTACCTGACTAGGATTTTTAGGGCGTACGCTTTTTTCTGGTGGGCAAATCCACAGGATAACTGATCAAATTGCCAAACTTTCATAATTTGCCCACCCTACCTGACTACGATTTTTAGAGTGCTACAATTGAATTAATACGGTTTCACAAAAACAACCCATGACTAAATTAATCCAAGAAACCTTTGAGCAGATCGCACAGCTTTCGGAAGAACAACAAAACGCCCTAGCTATTTATTTACAAAAACACCTTGCTGAATTTTTGCAGCAAGCTGAAAGAGAGAAACGGATTGAAGAAGAAAATTATACACTTAACGACTTCAATGAAGAGACGCAACAAGCGATTATAAATATTGAAGAACAAAAAAACTTGACCGTTTGTGCCAATAAAGAATCTCTCTACAATGAACTAGGAATTTAGGCGTTGCTGATTATAGCTATGGTTTTGCCCCCCTAACCCCCCAATTCTGGGGGGAATAAGACGTTCAAAGTCCCTTCCGGTGCGCTTTCCAATGGGCGAGTAAATCGCCCTTGGGTCGCACCGCAAAGTTGGGGGACCCACGGGGGCTTTAACATGCACCAGATGATTGCGCATTCATTCCTTAATTCAGCAACGCCCGATTTTTAGTGCAATCGCTTTTGTCTGGTGGGCAAATCCACAGGATAACTTATCATTTGGTCAAACTTCCATAATTTGCCCACCCTACCTGACTACGATTTTTTGTCTGGTGGGCAAATCGACATGATTCGTGATCACTTGGTCAAACTTTCATAATTTGCCCACCCTACCTGACTGTCAGCTTTAAGTCCGATCGCTCTTGTCTGGTGGGCAAATTGACATGAAAACTTATCACTTGGTGAAACTTCCATAATTTGCCCACCCTACTCCTTTCAAACCGCTCAACCTTCTCGAAGCTTCTCAATTTCCTCTACAGGTAAGCCAGTAGTCTGGCTAATCGTTTCATTATCTAACAAAGGCAAGAGTTGGCGTGCTATTTCGTTCTTAGTTTGTTTTTCTGTAAAAATCACAAGCCCTTGTTGGTCATGAATAAACATCTCTCTTTTTCCTAATTCCTCCAAATCCTTCCTACTTAAATTTGCCTCAGAAGCAATCCCAAATGCCTGTTGAAACTCTGGTAATTGCGCCATTTGCGGTGGCACGGTTTCTAAGAAAGGCGCATTTTTTAAAAAATACATCCACAACTCATCAAGTTGCTCTAACTCCTCCAACTGTTTTTCAAACTTCGGTAATTCCACAAACACTAACTGCAAGTGATTTTCGATGTAGTTTATGTTGGTAGTTTCTTCTCGTAACTTGAAATTAGAAATTATCTGATTATGCTCAGGAAACATCACAAAATCGGTAATCGTCAGAGCAATCACTGGCTTGAGATAACGATACCCTTCTCCTTTACCTAACTGTAGAGAGTAAGCTTTAGTCGCATTGTATAAAACTCTTCTGGCAAAGGATTCTACCTGCAAAACCTGCATTTCAATAATCACCAAAGAACCATCACTCAGTTTGGCCTTCACATCGAGGAAAGAGTCTTTGAGGATTGGAAGAGGAGAAGACTGATAAGGGTCAATAATTTCTAAATCTTGGATCAGAGGTTGATTGTGGTAGACAAGAGCATTGAGAAAGCTAATCAGAATCGGTTTACTTTCTTGGGATGCAAATATCTTTTTGAAGGCAAAGTCGGTTTTGGGGCTGATAAATGTCATTACTTTACCAAAGGGAACAGGGAACAGGGAACAGGGAACAGGGAACAGGGAACAGGGAACAGGGAGTAGGGAGTAGGGAGCAGGGAGCAGGGAGCAGGGAGCAGGGAAGTAGTAGGGTGGGCAAAGGGACATTATTCGTGATCAAATGACCTTTCTTTAATTATTTGCCAACCCTACCCCTAATTCTAGCAATTATTATACCCATGAGGTACAAATTTCTGGGTTTTAGGGAGCAGGGACTTCGGAGCAGGGAGCAGATAAGAGGGAAGTCGGAAGAGCCAATAGTCAACAATTATGTGTACCTCATGAGTCCTATAAACGCTAGATAAGGGTCAACCGTCAACAAACTCCGGAATCTCTGGTGGCAACATTTGAGATACAGATAATAAACAATCGGGAAACTGTAACGGTGAAATTGTATTATCATCTGCCAGAATTACCTGACTTTGATACCCTTGCTCAGTTGGTTCTCGAAAAACATGCAATTGACGATTAGTTAAATCAACTACCCAATAATCAGCAATCTCTGCCTCTGCATAATGCTTAGCTTTCTGTTCACAATACCTCCTTAAGTTAGTATCGGCAACTTCAATAATCAAATAAATTTCTGATGGTGTGGGATGATGGCCTAGGTATCGCAGTTCATCTGGCATAACTACGGCTATATCTGGTTGGGGTTCGGAGTAATTACTTAACTGAACTGGTAATTGTGTTTGAACTAACCCTTGCTGTCCTAAACGATTATCCAACACTCGGTAAATGATCCGAATTCCAGTTGCATGGGGAGGGGTGCATCTCACTTTTAAAATTCGGCAAAAACTACCACTAATATTACCACACTCCCATGGGTAGATTGGTAAATTTTTATGGCTCTTTCTGAATTATAGCACTATAGATTAAGGTTAGGACATTGATATATAGCATTTATCATAGCTATGATGTACAGAGATTTTGTCTCCTTATTACCAATTCCCTATTCCCTGCTCCCTACTCCCTACTCCCTACTCCCTACTCCCTACTCCCTACTCCCTACTCCCTACTCCCTACTCCCTGCTCTATAAGCTATTGCTACACTCAATGCTCGTTCTAAATCTAGCAAAAAAATCGTTAATTTTTCTGCTTCCGTTTCCGTAGCGTGGCCTTTTTGCCATTGCGATACAGCGACATAATTTGCCATACCAAGGAGATAGCTTTGACTGTAAGAGTCTGGCAATTTCCGAATCGTTGATAAGGGTAAATCGATCATAGTCGGTAGCCTATAAACCGGTATGGCGCAGGCTTCTCCCCTAGGAGTTTTAACGATGATCAAAAAATCGCCAACACTGGATAAATCAATAGGATATTTTGTGACAGCAGCGGTTTTATCTAAACTTTGATCTAGGCTTAGCTTAGCTTTACTAGGTTTGACCAGTATTGGTTTTAAAGGCAGCAGCGTCAAGGTTCGATTGTCTAGATGAATTAATTTGTTATCTCGGTTACTCTCCCTAATGTTGCTGGGAAAATCCCTAACGTTTAAGACGACTGTCATTGGTAACGCTAACCAATACTTAGCGATTTTAAAGACAATAACTCGGACTTTTTTCATCTCCTTACTCCCGATTCCCGATTCCCGACTCCCGATTCCCGATTCCCTGTTCCCTGTTCTCTGTTCCCTTTGCTATATATAATTCATCCTTCATCCTTAACACGTTATTAATTGTTGCTAAAATCTCTTCATCTAAATACGGTTTAGTTAAATAAGCCATAGCCCCAAGTTCGGTAGCAAGTTGTTTGTATTTTTTTTGACTACGGGAGGTGAGCATAATAATAGGAATATCAGCTAAAGCTGGCTCTTGATGACTAAGACTCAAAAGCTCAAGACCGTTTAACCGTGGCATTTCTAAATCACAGATGATCAGATCAACACCATGACTTTTTCGCAATAGTTCTATCGCCTCTAAACCATCTTTAGCTTGCACCACCTGGTTACCATTCCGTTCGAGAATTAGGCTTAAATTTTGTCGCTCAGTAATTGAATCATCGACGACTAAAAAGGTTTTAGAAAGGTTAGCTGGTTGAAGGTTGGCAGGTTGAAGGTTGGCAGGTTGAAGGTTAGCAGGTTGAAGGTTGGCAGGTTGAAGGTTGGCAGGTTGAAGGTTGGCAGGTTGAAGGTTGGCAGGTTGTTCGGCTTTGGCCTTCGAGTAGGGTAGGTGATCAGATTGTCTATGATCAGGTTGAAGCTTGTCTGGAGAACTTTGGCCAATAGGCCACGCTTCGCGAACAACCTTCAACCTGCTAACTTTCAACTCTGGAGAACCTTTAACCTTGGCCAATAGGCCACGCTTCGCGAACAACCTCCCAACCTTCGACAATGATGGCTGAGATTGAGGGAGCTGCTGTACATAGTTAAGTAATCCTGTACCGTCAATTACCAGAGTTAAACGACCATCGGCCAAAATACTGCAACCATAAACATAGGGAGGATATGCGATCGCATTCGGCAGCTGCTTGATCACCAGTTCTTGCTCTTCGAGTACTTGTTCCACTTCCAGCCCCACCCATCCTTCAGGGGTACCCATCAATAGGACAGGATTCATCTCTTGGGGTTTAGTGAGCAAGGGATTCCAAGCGGGTAGTGTCGATACCTGTTGGGATGAGTCTTCCAGTAAGGATGAAAGTTGGTAAATGGGGGTGCTATACTCATTCCCCCTGTGATGCCAATTCAGGATTTTTTGATCACTTACCATCTGGATTTGCTCAGATGCTGGCAACACTATCTGTTCAACGTCATTAGCCACAAACCCATAGACCCCCTGATTAGCTTGAACCACTAGCACCCTGGCATTTCTGAGGGCTTCTTGGATCTGCAAAGAAAAGGTCGTACCAAGACCCGGCTGGGAGCGAACCTTTACCCTACCGTTAATTCGTTGCAGTTGGGAGCGCACCACATCTAGGCCAATACCTCGTCCAGAAAGCTCGTTGATTTGAGAAACAGTGGAAAATCCTGGCTGACACAGTAAGTCTAATAGCTGATTTGGCTCTGGTGATTGGCCGAGGGCTTCCAATTGCTCAATACTGAGCAGGTTTGTTTCCACGGCACGATTATAAATCTTTTCTAAGTCCAGTCCCTGACCATCATCTGTAACTTCAATGATGGTGCGATTTCCTTGATAGAAAGCACGAATTTCAATCTTACCGATGGCGGATTTACCCCTTTGTTGGCGAACCTCCGAGGATTCAATACCATGGTCGAAACCATTGCGGACTAGATGCAGTAAAGCATCATAGAGATGATCAGCAATGGTTTTATCAACTAGGACATTAGTCACACTGAGGGTGAATTCTGCTGACTTGTGATGGACATTAGACAACTGCTGCACCATGGAAGGAAAGGACTTAAGCAGATGTTCCAGAGGTATAGTCTGAGCCGATTGAAGAGTATCCCTCAGCTGAGTTGACAGACGCTGTTCTCGTTCCACACTAGCAGCAGCGGTAGTAGCTAACAAGCTCAGGTCTTCTGTAGCTTGAGTCAGTTGCAGGGTTTCTTCCCATGCCGAATCCCACAGCTTAGAAATTTGCTGATTACAGGAATGCTTCTTGAGCTGAGTACGCAGTTGAGTCAGGGTGTGGCGATGTTGCTTGAGCCAATTGGAGAGTTTTTCAACTACCCCTTGACAGTTTTCATCCTGCCATCCTAACTGGTTTTGGTTAATCAGTAGTTCCCCAACTAGGTGAGATAGGTGTTTAAGACTGTCTAAATCAACACGCACTGTGGCTGATGTCTTGATCGAGCCCTCTGCTAATGAAGGCACATCAGCCTCTGCAGACTCCCGATCGGGAAGAGACATTGATATTTGCTTGACTTCTTTTCCTGATTCAGGGTTAACCGCTAACTCCGACTCTTGCTGAGGGTCAGTCTGAGGTTGGTTAAGATTGTCTGTTGCTACGGTTTCTGAAGATTCATCCAGAAATATAGTATCTGGAAATATACTATCTGGAGGTATACTATCTGGCTCAAGAGATTCCTCTTCAGGAAAGACTTGATTCGCTTGCTCTTGTGCAAGAGAAATATTACCAAAAGTTTCCTCAAGTAATTCATCAATATTTGTTGAAGGTTGAAAGTTATTGTTGGTTGAAGGTTGAAGGTTATTGTTGCTTGAAGGTTCAAGGTTAGTTTGGGTTGTTCGCGTAGCGTGGCCAATAGGCCAAGGTTCAAGGTTTTCCAGACAACCTTCAACGTTCCAACCTTCAACATTCAACGATTGTGAACCTTGGCCTTTTGGCCACGCTTCGCGAACAACATTCAACGATTGTGAACCTTGGCCTTTTGGCCACGCTTCGCGAACAACATTCAACGATTGTGAACCTTGGCCTTTTGGCCACGCTTCGCGAACAACATTCAACGATTGTGAACCTTGGCCTTTTGGCCACGCTTCGCGAACAACCTTCAACGATTGTGAACCTTCAACCGGACAACCTTCAACCTGTAACTCTTCTTGTGATCCAGCTAATTGTTGAAGGGCGAGGCTGGGGTTTCCTCCACGAGTGCGATCGCCTGCTAAGACAGCGGTATGAGCTTCCTGGAAATTCGTTAAGGCAATCTTGGCAATTGCCATCACCTGTTCAGGGTTAGCGTCAAGGGCTTTTAAGGTGTTTTCGGCAATTGCTTTAAACCCTGGTAAGTTCAAGGATTCCCCTAACCCTACAAATATTTCAGCTTGTTCTCGCAAGGTGTCGGCAATCTCTATCAACGTAGCCTTGTCAGTATCAGGGGTTGGAGGTTCAAGGTTAGCAGGTTGTTCGCGTTCGCGCAGCGTCGGCTTTGCCGAAAGCGTGGCCTTTTGGCCAAGGTTAGTGTTGGTTGAAGGTTGTTCGCCTTTGGCGTTCGAGTAGGGTAGGTTAGTGTTGGTTGAAGGTTGTTCGCCTTTGGCGTTCGAGTAGGGTAGGTTAGTGTTGGTTGAAGGTTGTTCGCCTTTGGCGTTCGAGTAGGGTAGGTTAGTGTTGGTTGTTCGCGTAGCGTGGCCAATAGGCCAAGGTTCAAGGTTGTCTGGAAAACTTTCAACCTTCAACCTGTCAACCTGTAACCCTTGAGAACTTTCAACCTGTAACCTGCCAACCTGTAACCCTTGAGAACTTTCAACATCCAACCTGCCAACCTGTAACCCTTCAGAACTTTCAACCTTCAACCTGCCAACCTGTAACCTTCCAACCTTCAACAAAGAAGCTAGGTGATCGATTCGTTGTTTGACTCCTACTTCAAAGATAGATTGGACAATATCAAACCCAAGTTCTGCTGATGTGGGTAGAGAGGCTTGATAGTCAAAGCAATCTCCTAATTTAGCTTGCAGTTTAGCAAACACCCCTGCAGCTCGGTTGATAATCTCAGTATTCTTGCTCAACTCCCCAGTCATTTCAGCAGTCAGTGCCATCCTGAGGCACTGATATCCCTCAAACAGTAGTGTTTCTAGTTCTGTATCAATGGTTGCCTCAGGGGCTAACATTGCCCGGAAGACATCTTCGAGATAATGTGCTACACTTTTTATGGTTTCTTGCCGGACATTAGCAGCTGCGCCTTTCAGGGTATGAGTGGCTCGCATTAAGTCATAAAGTTGGTTTTTTGGCTTGTCCGGTGTCAAAGCCAGCAAATGTTGTTCAATAACTTGCAGCAAGTCCTGGGCTTCCCCAAGAAAGTATTGATAGGTTTCTGGATCAATAGTTGACATTTTTTTAGGGAGTAGGGAGTAGGGAGTAGGGAGTAGGGAGTAGGGATAAGAAACTTGAACAAAAATGCGACGCATTCCCCCACCTCGTCCAGGTGGGGGTTAAGGAGCAAGTCAATCAATCGTCGTAACCTTGGTTTTCTATATATTGCTTTAGAACCGAAAGGGGGGCTCCTCCACAAGAAACAGCACTAAATCCCCTTTTCCAGAAGACTGGCTTCCAGTAATAGGGAGCCAATTCTTTTGCGTATCTTTTTCTAATCTCTCTACTGGTCACTGTCTTAAGGGTGTTGCAAAGCTTGGAAATTGATACCTTAGGGGCTAAATCAATTAGGAGATGGATATGATCATTTGTCCCCAAGTCCGCCTTGGCATCCTCAAGGATGCAGTTATTTTTCTCGCAGATGCTTTTTGCCAAGTCTAAGATGTCCTCTTCTATGTCCCCAGTAATTACTGGATGGCGGTACTTAGTGACAAACACTATGTGAATCTTGATTAACGAAACAGTGTGAGCGAAAGAGCGAAAGGCGGTTGACATTTTGTGATACTATAGGTTAATATAGTGACATATTAGCAATTCCGTTGAGATTGTGAAAACACCAACTCAGATCATTCGCACCGACAAATGGAGGCTTAACGCAACTAGTGAGCAGCGTCTGCTGTTCACTGAGACGGTTAAAGTCTATCGTCGTGCTTGCAGATACTTGGTTGGTATTATTTACACTCACTGGAGTAAATTCGGGAACTTAACGGCGGATCAGCTGACTCCTGCTGTCGAGAAACTAATGCATCAGACAGCTAAGCGTCCCAGTGTCAAGTATCCTCAGTTCAACAAAGCTTTTTATAAATTTCCCAGCTATTACCGTCGTTCTGCGCTCGCATTTGCGGCGGGTCAAGTTAGTAGTTTTGTGACCCGTTACCGAGAATGGCAAGCAGGCACTAGGAAACTACCTAATGCCAGTCCTCCGAAACTGAATGCTGACACTGGCTGTTACCCAGCTTTATATAAAGGCCAATGCTATAAACTACACCGATTCAATCAAGTCGAAATCAAAGTCTTTAACGGCTCTGACTGGGTCTGGACTACCGTTCAAATTACCGGATTAAGAGAGCGTCATCAGGTGGCAACCAATAAGATGTTGTCACCATCTTTGATATTTAATGAAAGAGCTTGCCATCTGTCAGTTCCGTTTAGTTGCAAGCCAGAAAAACGGAAACCAGAGGCTAATGTAACAGCGGTAGATCTCGGAATTAATACTACTGCAACGATATCGGTTGTAACCCACAGTGGCACTGTAATCCACCGAGATTTCATCCATCCGGGGAGAGACATAGACCGCAGGGACAAGCGACTGAAGTCTGTATCTATGCGTGCATCTAAAACCATGGGGAAGGGTGGCAGACTTCACAAGGGTTTTTGTTCTAAGACCTACCAAAAATGCCAAAGAATCAACAACCAAATCAGTCATGTAGTCTCTAGGCGAATTGTTGAGATTGCTGAAAAGTTTAACTCCGAAGCGATTGTGTTTGAGAACCTTAAGGCATGGAAGCCAAAAGGGGGACGAAAACGGTCTAACCTTCGGCAAAGATTTCACGGATGGCTCAAGGCAAAAATTCGCGATTTTACGCTTGAGAAATGGGCTGAGTTAGGAGGCAAAGTAATAGAGGTTGTTGCAGCATATACCTCAAAGCTTGCCTATGATGGTTCAGGCATTGTTAAACGTGACTCAGGAAATTATGCCCTAGCAACTTTCTCCTCAGGTAAGCAATTCAATGCCGACTTAAACGGTGCTTACAATATCGGCGCTAGAGGTGTGCTTAAACTCGTTCGCAGAAATGACAACGAGGGTCGTTTCAGCAAAAGCTCTGGACGACCGCCTAGAAGCTGGGCTTGTCTGTGTGATTTGTGGGCTGCGGCTAGCCCTAGATTAGCATAGGACACCCCCACCTCGGTTTACCAGGTGGGGGAAGCTTCATTTTAACTCACAGTTGCTGATATGACTTTTCACACTCCAACCTACCAAACTCCCCATACTACTCGCGCCCAGGTTCCAAACTCCCCACCCATAGCGCTATAACTAGTTAACGGTAAACTGCTCAACAGCTGCCTGTAGCTTTTCGATGGTGGTGAGGGATTCCTTGAAGGACTCCCAAAGCTGGGCAGAGTCTTCAGAGGTATTGGTGGATATGGCCGCAACTTCTTTCATGGTTTGGGTAACCGATTGTGATTGTTCGAGTTGGGCTAGGGTTACCTGGGTAATCCCTGCAACTAACTGGCTAATCTCAGCAGTAGCTGATGCGATCGCATTTAGATTCCCCTTGCTTTCTTCTACCAATTCTGTGCCAGTATTAACCTGAGCGATCGCGACTTCGGTCACTTTAATCACCTCTCGGGTCTGAGTGCGGATTTCAGCCACTAAATTAGAAATTTCCGTAGTTGCCTTGGCCGACTGTCGAGCTAAGGAGCGCACCTCATCAGCTACCACCGCAAAACCTTTACCATACTCCCCAGCTCGGGTGGCTTCGATAGCAGCATTAAGGGAGAGTAGCTGGGTCTGGGTAGCAAAATCACTAATCAAATTCAATACCCGGTCAACATTTTGCGAGTATTGACTTAACTGTCTAATTTGATGGCTGGCTTCCTCCACACTGTCCCGAATTCCTAGAATTCCCTCCACCGTGCGGTTCATAGCTGTCTCCCCCGATGCTACTTTTTGGTTTGCCTCTTGCACAGCTCGGTCGATGGATTGGGCGCTAGTGGTTACAGCTTGGGTAGAGTTAACCATGTTCTGGATTTGATCCATGGCTTGGGTCAACTCCTGACACTGATGCTGGGCTTCTTCAGAAAGTTTAGTAATTGCTGCTTCACTCTCTGTAGCAGTTTCAGCGACTTTCACAGAAGCTGAGAGTACCTCGATCACAATTTGCCGTAAACTGTGAATGGTGTTGTTGTAAGCATCTGCAATAGTCCCAAGTTCATCATTGGTAATCGGAGCTCTAACCGTCAAGTCACCGTCTAGAGCAGGTCGAACAGCTGTGAGCAAATCAATAGCACGCTGTTGGAATAATTCCCTAGCCTCCTTTTCCTGTGATGCTAATTCTGCTAGTTTTTGGGATTGCGTCCGCAATTGTTCCAAATACTCAGCTCGCTGCAACGGTACACTCATCTGAGCGGCAATCTGAAGCATCCAATTAATCTCTTCCGTTTGCCAATCCCTAGGCTCAGAATTTTGATAAGCAGCCAGTAAACCCCACAGTGTATCCCCTTGGAAAATCGGCACAATAGTATAGGCTCTGGCCTGATATCGCTCTAGCTGCTCGATATAACAACTTGAAAAATCCCCTTCGTAGATATCACTAACCACCCAGAAGGGTTTCTCTTCCCTAGAGAGATTGCCTTGGATGCTTTGTAGATAGCTATCTCGGATGGTTGGAGCTTCCTGGCTAAACTGCTCAGGGGTATTTCCAGCCACCGTTTTCACGATACATTCACTAATATTTTTGTTGATGAGGGGATTATTAGTCTGTTCCTGGATGAGGGAGATCCAGCCACTAGCCACAGACTCAGCCACAAAGGAGCCACTCCAATCGGAATTGAAGCGATATATTGTAACACGGTCAACCCCTAAGAGTTTACGAACTTCGTTGGTAGTCACATTAAAAATAGTGCGCAAGTCTTGGGATTGTTGAATTTTATCCGTGACCTTAGTCAGTACTCGTTCCCGTTCTGCTGCTTGATGTAATTCCTCAGACTTTAACCGCTGTGCCTCCAGTAGCTCAGCGTGTTGCAATGCTACTTCTAACTCAGCTGCAATCTCCAGCATCCAGCTAACCTCTGATTCCTGCCATTGCCTGAGATCAGAGTTTTGATAGGTAGCCAATAATCCCCAGAGTTTTTCATTCTGGTAAATAGCTACAATCACATAAGCTTTGGCCTGATAACTTTCTAGCACTTGAAGATAACAAGGGGTGAAATCCTGATTGTAGATATCCTCCACCACCCGGTAGGTTTCCCCCCTACTATAGGCACCCCCCTGGGTTTCTTGAAGATAAGTATCGACCTGATTAATTGGTTGAGTAGCCAATTGTTGGATGCTGCATTCGCTGATATCAGCCCTGAGGGTGGGGTTATTAGTCTGGCTCTGAAGCAGAGAAATCCAGCCTCCAGCCACAGACTCTGCTACAAATTCACCACTCCAATCACGATTAAAGCGATAGATAACGGCTCGGTCAGTGTTGAGCAGCTGTCGCACTTCTTGAGTGGTGGTCTGGAAAATAGTCTTGATATCCAGAGAACGGCGGATTTTGTTAATCACTTTCGCCACAGTTGCCTCCCGCGCCTGCTGCTGTTGCAACTGAGTGCGTAACTCGTGGTTAGCTAGGTGAAGGGATAGTTCTGTGGCAATAGTCTGAAAGGAATTAATCTGTTGTGGAGTCCAGGATGGGACCGACCTGTCGTGGTTTGTCTGTACCTGGCATTGCTGCAGGACCAACAAACCCCAAGCTTTCCCCGATACGGGCAAGCATAAGCTCAGACTTGATTGAACTTGAAATTTATCCAGCAGCTGGAGTTGATAGGGAGTGAGGGAATCATTGCTGACGTGATCGATAATTACCCTTGACTCCTGCAAATACTCTGTGGACAAGTCAGACCCAAAAGCAGTAGCATCTAGAGTTTCCCCCACCGAAGGAGTCCACCCCCGTTCTACTGCTTCTGCCAAAACTATTCCGGTGCGAGAAGAATTGAAGCGATAAATTAACACCCGCTCGGCAAGGCTTAGATGTTGAACCCGATTGACTGTATTGTTTAGTAAGGTTTCCCAGTCCCCAGCTTCACTCATTAATCTGCTCAGCTCTAACAATTTTTCATGCTGGGCTTGGAACTGTTGTTGGAGTGCGTCTTCGTAGCTAAGCTTCAATTGCTGAATTTCCAGATTCACCCCTGCCGTAAACTGCTCAACCTCCTGACCAAAGGATTCAAATTGCTCCAAATTTTTTTTCAGGTCTAACTTATCTACCCTTCGGCGTTGCTCTAGATCAGTTTTCAGCCTGTCTAGGCTAGCGTTAAATCCCTCTAGGTTGGGGCGAGCAGAGTTAAAAAAATGCGGAGTATTCTCCTTGAGAAGATTGTGATTTTCTAATAGCAGTTCTGAATCATTATCATCCCATTGTGATTCTGACATCTGTCTAGAGTCGTAAATTTTACTTATACTTCATACTTTATATCAAGTGCTGCTTGCACAATTCGTTGGGCATCTAAGATAATACTACTGGCTTCGGGAATATAGGCTTTGACAAAGTGTCCAAATCTGAGGGGTAATAATCGATCAGGGGGTTGTAAGTTTTCCCAATGGTGCTGTTCTATTTCTTCCACTTGTGAAACCACCAGTCCCAGCAGTTTGCTGTTGACTTGAAGTACGATTACCATGATTTTTGTCCTCGGCATGTCCTTGGGTTGCCAAAGACCAGGAAATCCTAGCAGAGAGTTTAGATCTAACAACCACAGCATTTCACCACGCCAGTTGTAAATCCCAATCACACTATCGGCAGTATGGGGAATGGGCAAAATTTCAGGAACCGACACATTCAGAATTGCTTGGATGCAGTTTACCTGTAACAAAGCCCCATTGCCAGACCCTACTTGGAATCGCAAAAATTTCTCCTGGGGGGGAAGTTCGGCATCAACACTGACCTTAACGGAGGTAGCCAGAGGTAATTGAGATTGATTCCCCTGGAAATTCTGTTCATTTTTCTGCCAGGAGACAGGATAATCGACTTGATTAGTTCTTACCGTTGAGCCTGACTCTAGCCAAGTAGATAAGTCGAGCACCACCGGAATGCTTTCTAGTTTAATTTGTTTGCGCCATGCTGGTTGTTTCTCGGTTAGGCTACGCCCCAAAATTTTGACGGTATTAATTGAGTTGGGTTTTAGCTTGCTGATTGTGTGGTAGATAAATCTTACCACGGCTCCTGGTAAGGGAGCGGGGTCTGCTTCGAGTAAAACCAATAAACAGCTATCGTGAAGTTTAACTTTAGCTATAATACCTTCGTGCTGAAGTTTATGATTCAGCATGGCAGCGATGACGTTTGGGTTTCCCTGTCTAGCTAATTTTAAAATTTGGCTTGTCTTGGAAATCTGCTCTTTGCTCATCACCATTAACTTCGTGGGTCTGAAGGCCCGCCGTAAAACGCGCTCTTCTATATATAAGATTGTATAAACACCCTTAACTGATTTTGCCAGTCTGGGATGTTTTTTAATTTCTCTTTTTGTCCTTCCCAGCCTTTAAAGCAAATGGGGTGTTCGTCCAATGGACGACCACTAGATTTTATTCTGTATTGATTATTTTTGCGAAATGGCATAATTTTAGTTTTAGATGCTAGTATACTAGCCTATTAACTCACTAATTATGATGAAAGCCAGATACCGATATAGGTTCTACCCAACAATCCAACAACAACAGAGTCTAGCTCAGTTGTTCGGTTGCGTTCGCGTCGTCTGGAATGATGCACTCTTCATCTGCAAGCAGGCTGAAAAAATCCCCAAGAATTCAGAATTACAAAAGCTTGTCATTACACAAGCTAAGAAGACTGAGGCGCGAGCATGGTTGTCTGAGGTTTCAGTCGTTCCTTTGCAGCAATCGGTCATGGACTTGGGTATTGCCTTTAAGAATTTTTTTGACTCTCGTAAAGGCAATCGAAAAGGGAAACAGGTAAAATACCCGAAATTCAAAAAAAGGAGGAATCAGCAATCAGCAAGATTAACTCAAAGAGGGTTTTCCATTAAGAACGATCGGGTTTACCTTGCCAAAGTCGGAATTGTTACACCTATCTGGTCAAGAAAACTCCCATCGAAGCCCAGCTCTGTAACGATAATAAAAGACTGTGCTAACCGATATTTCCTTAGTTTCGTTGTGGATGTTGAACCTGTTCAATCTTATGCGAATAACCACAGCATTGGTATTGACTTAGGGGTGAAAACATTTGCGACATTAAGCAACGGGGAAAAAGTAAAAAGTCCAAATTACAAGAGATTACACCGAAAGATTCAAAAAAATCAGAAAAAATTGGCTCGTCAGGTGAAAAACTCTAATCGTAGAGACAAGACCCGCGTCAAGATAGCTAAACTACACAACCAGATGGCTGACAAGCGTAAAGATTTTTTGCATAAGCTCTCAACCAAAATTGTTAACAAAAACCAAGTTATCGTTCTGGAAGACTTGAATGTATCAGGGATGATCAAGAATCGCAAACTTGCGAGGGCAATCAGTCAGCAAGGATGGAGAGAATTTAGAACGCTATGTGAGTCTAAGGCTGATCAGCTTGGTCATGACTTCCGAGTTATTAGCCGTTGGGAACCTACTAGCCAAGTTTGTTCAGATTGTGGATTCCGGTGGGGAAAACTAGACTTATCTATACGCTCGGTACTTTGTCTAAGTTGTGGCACGGAGCAAGATAGAGACGTAAACGCCTCGAAAAATATAGAAATGGTCGGCACGGGGCATCGGCACGACCTTAAACGGACACAGAGAAATAGTAAGACTACCTCGGTAGCGTAAGTCGATGAAGTGTCAAGAATCACCGCTCCAAGACGGACGGTGAGTATGTCAAACCAAGTTACTATCCAAATGATCAAAAATTTATGATAAATACAATTCCAAGGTATTTAATAGCTTGATTTGTAATAATTTTTAATTTTGGTTAGAGTGACTGCTCACGTTTTTAGAATTGCGTGAATTTATGGGCCAATGAAAACCAAGGTTGAATCTACCTCTAATAGCTTGAGTGCTAAGCTAGTACGCTACGGTCACGAAAAATTTACTGGCCGACTGGATCTGAAGGTGTCAACTGCTCAGCAATGGAGCCTCTACTTGAGCTATGGGCGTTTGGTATGGGCATCTGGCAGTGTTCATCCCACTAGGCGTTGGCGTCGGCAGATAATCTATCATTGTCCTGAGATTAATCCTAATCGGATTGCCCTCAAAAAGATAGAGCCAGGGTCCTGTTGGGACTACCAGTTGATGGTGCTGTTAGCACGGAAGCGAATGATCAACCCCCAACAGACTGTAGTTGTAATTCAAGGCATTGTGGCAGAAATATTATTTGATATCCTCCAGAGCCTAACCTTAGTTTCTCGGGAGCAAACCCTAATTCAACCCAGTAATGGTTCTGTCTCGTCAAACACCATGGAAACTAGGGTCAACAAGCCTGACAATTTCTTGCTCAATGCCCAGTTGGGAGTACGTCCCTCTATGCAGGGTATTTTGCCACAAACGTGGATGTTAGAGGTAGAGGCAACTATCAAGCAAGTTCAACAGGTCTGGCAGCAGTGGTCAGAAATGGGTTTGGAGGATGTTTCTCCTGACTTAGCACCGGTGCTGTTGCAAAAGTCGGCTTTGCAACAGCAAACCTCAGTGGCAACCTACAAAAATCTGGTAAGCCTAATCAACGGTAAGCGCACCCTGCGAGATATAGCAGCCCTGCTTAAACGAGATGTGTTACTGCTGACGCGATCGCTAAACCCTTATATTAAGAAACAACTGATTGAACTAGTAGAAGTGCCTGACTTGATAGCTCCCAACTTTGTAGATCTCCCCGGCAAGGCAGGCACTAGTACCCAAAAATCCCAAACCCAAAAAGCCACAACCCAAAAATCCCAAACCCAAAAATCCCAGAAGAAGTCTGATCAGGCATTAATAGCCTGTATTGATGATCACCCCCAAACCTGTAAAATTATGAAGGACGTGATTCAATCAGCAGGTTATCGATTTTTAGGAATCCAAGACTCTATCAAAGCTCTACCGTTGCTACTCAAACATAAGCCAGATTTAATATTCTTGGATTTGGTAATGCCCATTGTTAATGGCTACGAAATGTGCGCCCAGATCCGCCGGGTGTCAATGTTTGCCAATACACCAGTGATTATTTTGACGGCTAAAGATGGTATTGTAGACCGGGTAAGAGCCAGAATCGTTGGAGCCACTGATTTCCTTAGCAAACCAATCGACAATCAAAAAGTAGTGGCAACGGTGCGCAAGTATCATACAACGTCGCCCACCAAGACCAATCCAGTTTAAAAAGGCGAGACTCTGGACGTGAAGCAAGAGTCTAGAGGTGGGGGAAATCAAGGATTTTACAATGGTTTTCGGTTAACAGTCAACGGTTAACCGTCCACAAACAATAACTATTGAATAAGCTCCTCTAGGGTACACAGCAGTTCTTCTGGATTCACTGGTTTAGCTAAGTAGGCATCAGCCCCCAGCATCTTTCCCCAAATTTTGTCCACCTCAGTACCTTTGGTGGAGCAAATCACCACAGGAATCTCGCTAGTGTGAGGATTCACTTTCAGGGCTCGACAAAACTCAAAACCACTTTGACCAGGCAAAATTACATCTAAAACTACTAAATCTGGCCTATGGTGAGATAATTTTTCCCGAGCCTCCTCAACGCTAGCCACGCCAGTAACCCCCAAACCCGCTTGTTGCAAACAGCGAGTTAGGTACTGTCTTTCTGTTACGCTATCTTCTACCACCAAAACAGTTTTCATATCTTATAGTATAGCACCTTATACAGAAAGTTTATTAATGGCAAGGGTAGAATCACTGAATCAGATCAGGGTTTACCTGGCGCTATAGTTAGTGAAATCAGGGTCAACTCAGCTGATCTACCAAAGGGCGTTAGATCATTCCCTGGTGACCAGAGCAGGGGAGCTTCGGAGCTTCGGAGCAGGGGAGCAGGGGAGTTTCGGAGCTTCGGAGTAGGAAATAAGGAATCGGGAACACAGGAGTAAATTAAGAGATTTTTAAAGGTCAGCAATCAAGAATTTTAAAGACTGACAAATTTATTTATATAAAATGTATAGATATAGCAAAAAATTATTTTTTTAAATAAAATTTCCCCTATGGGATTACAACAAATAATAAGAGATTAGCCATAATAAATCCTGAAACGATAAGCTGCAATCGGAGGATAAGCTGTTGAAACTTGCAAATGTATATTTTTGATATAAATAAAAACAATGCCAAAATATATTCTATTAACAGTATTTTTATTTTATCAAATAAAAATAAAATGCCTTTTAGATTAGTAGCTTATGTTCAAATCAGGTAATTATAATTACAAAACTATAATCTGTGAAGCGTGACTATTAACTATTAATAGAAACTTCACACTATAAAACTCACAATATTATCACAAACTTAGCCTAACCTTGAAAAGCCTGATTCAAGAAGCCTTCTTGGGCTGTTTACATAGCAGTAACACACAGGAGAGTTTTTTTAGTCAACCAGCTCGGGTTCCAAAAATCGGATTCATAAAATGATCAGCTAGGGCTGATAAGTACATAGAAAGTTAAAAACAGTACTAGTCATGATAGTGAAGCACCATTACCCACTTGCCCACTGGTCAATGAGCCAAAGCCACCCTCTGATTGATCTAGGCTTGCTAGAACAACTGCGGGTCAGCAATCGAGAGGATTAACAATGGTGGTTTATGTATCAGGGCGCATCCAGCCGATAAGCAGTCATAGCAGCTACTGGGAGTTTAATTGGTTAGTTAAAAGTCAGTTAAAATTCACCCATGTAGACTCTCGTATCCTGGTTTGCGATCGCTGCATTGGTGTTGCTCAACTATGGCAGCCAAAGGCAGGGCAGCTGGGGAAAAAGACTCCTGTGGATGAAACCCTAAGAAACCTAATTGAAGAAGTATCCCGCTACCGGGACCCAAGTCCTGAGCGGCAGAAAGCCTTGAATCGTTTCCTGATCGTTGTTCAAAATCTACCTGGCATTTACAAATCTTCCCACGTAGACTATCTAGAGGCGTTAAATCGAACCTGGGAATGGGTCATCCGCAATCTGTACCAGTTTGAGCCAAGTTCAACCTCCGTTGAAAAAAGCTTAGTAACCTGGATCAACGGATATTTACGCTGGCGCATCCGAGATTTATATATTTCAGATAGTAACTATCCAAAGATTAGCACTAATCAACCGATCGGTAACAGTGAGGAGGATTCAAGGACTCTAGAAGACCGATTGCCAGACCCTAAACCTTGCTTGAGTAAACTGGATGATTACATTGAAGCAATCCAGACAGCTGAACGCCAGCGTCTAAGTCAAGGGATTCTCGCAGAAATTAAAAACGATCCAGATGGGAAACTAATCGGTTGTCATCCCCGCAACTATCCCGAGTGTAATTGTCAGCTATTAGCAATCCGGTTGCTAGTACAAGAACCACCCCAGAGAATTGCTGACATTGCTAGAGAATTTAAGGCTAACCAACAAACTCTCTACTCTCACTGGAAGAAAAAATGCCTGCCGAAACTGCAAGATATTGGTAAAACGTTTGGACATCAACCATGACTATTACAGAATCAACTAACATTAAGGTTTCTCTTAGCCCATATGCTCATAGTTATGCAGCACAGTTTGCTGCTGAACAAACCACTCCTCGCAAGGGAAAACACGTCTATTTAAATACTTTAGCAGTTTATGCTATTAACAACTATCTTAAATGGCTCAATATTCCCAGTAATCTTGCTCAAAGTGATTGTTGGAATCCGGGTTTGAGAGCATTGTTTGATGTAGCTGATTTGGTTTTGCCCAACATTGGTAAATTGGAATGTCGTCCAGTGCTACCAGGTCAGTCAACCTTGAACGTGCCACTAGAAGTGACCGAAGACCGGATTGGCTATGTGGCAGTGCAGTTCAGTGAGCAATTAGACCAGGTAGAGTTATTGGGATTTGCTCCGTATCATGCGATCGCTAAATCCCTAGACCCTTTACCCCTAGAACAGCTTGAATCTCTCGATACACTAATTGACAAGATTGATTGGATTAAGAAATCGGTGAGAATAAGCCAATGGTTTGAAGAAATATTTCAGGCAGATTGGCAACCACCAACATCACTTTTACCTCAGTATAGGTACAGGTCTAGTTTCAAAACGGTTACTGCCTTCAGAGGATCTGAGTTAGGTCTCAAGCGGCGCTCCATGCAAGAACCGAGGATAGAGGCTTTAAGGGGTAATGACAGATCAACCATGCGAGCCAAGCTAATGGACTTAGCTGGTCAAGGAGTAGTCCTGCTGCTGCAAGTGAATTTCCAACCTCCTGATACTGAAGATATCGATATTTTTATGAGGCTATATCCTGCGGGTGATTCAATGTATTTACCACCAGATTTGCAGGTGAATTTACTCGATGAATCGGGAAATTCTTGTATGAAAGCTCAAGCTGGACAAACTAACGACAAGATCCAAATTGATTTCAGTTGCCAACCAGAGGAACGATTTAGTGTCAGATTAAAATTGGGAGATATAAGTATCACGGAAAAATTTATAATTTAGGTAAGCTATAGCGCGATTAGGGCTACGCGCACGCTACTTGAGGTGCTATAGCGCGATTAGGGCTACAGATGGGGCTACAGATGGGGCTTTTAAATATCTCTGTTCTGTCACTCATCGGAGTTGTAAAATCAAGAGTAAAACCCACCCCAAGGTCGAGGTGGGGTGTGGCCTTATTTAATTAATTCGGCAAATGTTGACTAAACTCATCTAGGGAGTTAACGGTTAATGCTGTGGCCATCAACTCTTCTAATTGTTCAAGATTTAAGGCTTGAATTCTGACGGATATCTCGACAGGAATCTCTGAAAATCGCAGTTTAAGGATGCGCTCTAAACTCCCTCGACGTTCTTGTTGGATGCCTTGTTCAATCCCTTGTTCAATCCCTTGTTGAATTCCTTGTTCAATCCCTTGTTGAATTCCTTGAGCAAGACCCTCTTGTAAAATCTCTTGATACCAGGGTGATTCTCGTAATACTGTCATATCCCACCTCATGATTTGTTGAATTAAAGGTATCTCTTCTTGATGCAGTCGCTCATGGGGGAAACCCCCAAGACCGCGCTGCATCGCTAACACAAAACTAGCAAAGAACGCTAAGAGCGGTTCTAGTTGATTCAAGGTTTGATCCGCTCGTAAAGCCTGCACTGCTGACCGCAATTTTGATTCGCTACCACCTCCAAATAAAATTGGGACAAATGGAAATAGGGGAGGTAAAGGTTGTTCTAATACTAATTCAGCCTCTACTTCCCAGAGATTAATTACCCGATAATCTTGACGGGCTTTTAATCCCATGAATTCCTTTCGCTTCGCTCCAATTCAAAATTCAAAATTATTAATTCAAAATGACAATCAGTGGGGGCTTCCGGAATTAATTAATTCAAAATTTGTTCAATGTCTTGATGCAAAGCGCGAGTGGGGGAAACCACGGCAGTCGCTCATGGGGGGAACCCCCAAGACCGCGCTGCCTCCTCAAGACCGCGCTGCATCGCTTCTAGATTTTTAATTTTTAATTTTTAATTTTTAATTTTTAATTCCCCAAAGGGGTCAACAATTGTTACTGTGGTTGGAGGTGGCAAGATGTTAATTAATACTGGATAAGCGGATAGGTTGTATTTCTCCTCAGCTAAAGCCACATAATTGCGCATTCTCTGAGGCATGTTCTGGTCATACCGTAGTTGTAATTCATTGAGAATCATAAATTCTTGATGTTGAGGACTCTTTGCTTTCACAATCACATCGCTTTCGCGACTAATCCATTGAAACTCAGCATCAAGTAACTGAGATGCCCGCACTTCGGGATTACCGGTTACCCATTGCACCCAAGCATTAGGAGCGAGACTGATTAAGCGTTTGCTACCAATGTCTTGATGCAGTCGCTCATGGGGTTTCCCCCATGAGCGACTGCATCAAGACAAGTCCCCCATAATTGGGGGACCAACGGGGGCTTTAATAAAACCAAATGATCGCGCATTCATTCCTTAATTCAGCAACGCCACTATTTCTGGAATCAAACTAAAATTTGATTAGTGAAGAGCTGGGCTTTTCAGACTTCCTGTTTCTTACAGATTCTTCGTCTGTAGACTCGCCGTCCATAGGGTCTCCTAAATCGAAGATAATAATAAATTTTTGATCAGGCATCAGCCGTTTAAGGGCTTGCAAGTGCCCCTCCGCGTCAGAACGGTTCCGAAAACGACGAACAACCACCCGCTGCATTTGAGGCAATAGGCGAATGAGCGCCCATGGATATAGGCGTTGAGAGTAAGACATAAAATATTAGGTATCTCCTTAACTGGGGCTCTAGAGCCAGCCGGAGACCCGGGAAAAATCAGCGGCTGGCTCTTACCGTGGAACGTTTTAGCGTCCACGGTATTTTTATTATAGCACAAAAAAACTTTTATTATAACATTTTTTGAAAACTTTTGTAACAAATTTGGGAGAAGGGAACAGGGAACAGGGAACAGGGAACAGGGAACAGGGAATAGGGAATAGGGAATAGGGAATAGGGAATAGGGAATAGTGGAGTAGTGCAGTGGGGAAAAATCCTGTATTAATAATTCCTTAATATCTATAAAGCACTAATTAACTAATTACTATGTGCGATGGGAGCTTGGAGCCGCTGCACGATTGACCGTAGGCCAAGCTAAGCGATCGCATTCCCGATTCCCGATTCCCGATTCCCGATTCCCGACTCCCGACTCCCGATTCCCGACTCCCGATTCCCGATTCCCGATTCCCGATTCCCGATTTCCTAACTATTCCGGTTTTGACGCAGTTGCTAATAGTGGAAACCACAGCACTTGACTTGCTCTCCACCCTTACCATATCTACCGCTTTTACCACGCTTTCCTCCCTATTCCCTATTCCCTATTCCCTGTTCCCTAAAAAAATAAGTTGTCAATTTTCCTTTTATCCCTTAACCTAGTATTATCGGAATAGTTAAGAGAGAGTCCACTGATGAACAAGTGCGTTGGAACTACTGAAGCAGCATCTCTATTAGGAATTTCTTCTCGACGATTGCGCCAACTCCTAGAGAAGGGTCGGGTGCGGGGTGCCTATAAAAGCGGGAAATTCTGGATTATTCCTCTGTTCAACCATTTGCCACAAATTACTAAAGGTAATCGTGGACCAAAGGGGAAATGGCGCACTAGTCGTCCGCCAGCTTTAGCGAAGATTAATGTCAATCGCAATCACATTGGCTCGAATATCAAGAAAAGCCCCAAAGACCGGAAGCCAGTGATTTCAGTAAAACGAAAGGGCACTAATCTCTACGGTAATGAAGTCGAAATCCTTGGTCCGTGTAAGATTGTTTATCAGCCGGATAATCCCCTTGATTGTGGTGCTCGTTTGTGGATCGAAACCTTCAGTGATATTCACTTTATTTCTTGATGCAAAGCGCGAGTGGGGGAAACCACGGCAGTCGCTCATGGTTTGAAGTTACCGTAAGACAGTTGAGCCTTGTCTTGATGCAGTCGCTCATGGGGGAAACCCCCAAGACCGCGCAAATCACGCTAATCAATAAGTTTTACCCCTTTTCTGCATAGCCGACCAACCATAAAGGCTCAACGTAATCAGGTTTCGTCTCCGGGGGAACCCCCAAGACCGCGCTGCCTCCCCAAGACCGCGCTGCATCGCTGGTGGTAGTTTTCCGGCTACTAGCTAAGTTTGTCAAAGCTTTGCGACTATTCAAAATTATCGATTTCATTATTTAGTAGTTATTGTAGGGTGGGCAAATCGACCGGATTCCAGATGAAATTGTCAGATGTGAAGCATTTGCCCACCCTACAGCACAGAAGTAGTTATTGTAGGGTGGGCAAATCGACCGGATTCCAGATGAAATGATCAGCTCAAATATCAGGATTTGCCCACCAAACCCCGCAGCTTGTAGGGTGGGCAAATTGACAGAATTCGAGATATTGTTGTCAGAGGGTCAGCATTTGCCCACCCTACGCCACAGCCAATGGGAAGGTGGGCAAATCGACCGGATTCCAGATGAAATTGTCAGATGTGAAGCATTTGCCCACCCTACGCCTCCTGTTCGAGCGGGCAAGATGCCCACTCTACTGTGACCCGCGCCCCCGCCCCTATTGCCGCTGTAAGGCATGTATTCGCTTGACTTTTGCTAACATTTATTTATCGACGTTTTTCCTGATAAAGACTAAAATTAATGACTTATCTATTAACAGAGGCTTTTCAGAAAGCACAAAATTTACCAGAAGAGATACAAGACGAACTTGCTCATCAGTTAATCGAAGATATTGAGAATGAACTTAAATGGCAAAAAACATTATCACAATCTCAAGCCTCTTTCCTAGACGAATTAGCCCGTAAAGCATTAAATGAATCTAAGATAGGGGAAACGAAAGTTATGGGTTTTGATGAATTATGAAGTCAGAATGTAAGGATTCAGCGGTCAGTGGTCAGCCGTCAGCCGTCAGCAATAGCTTGTAGGGTGGGCAAATCGACCCCTAGTGGTAATTAAAAATTAAAAATAAAGTAGCTTGTAGGGTGGGCAAATCGACCCGATTCCAGATCAAATTGTCAGATGATCAGCATTTGCCCACCAAACCCCACAGCCAATGGGAAGGTGGGCAAATTGACAGAATTCGAGATATTGTTGTCAGAGGATAAGCATTTGCCCACCCTACGCCTCAGGGAAGGTGGGCAAATGGACTCGATTCCAGATTACATGGTCAGAGGATAAGCATTTGCCCACCCTACGCCACTATTCCCCATTACCTATTACCTATTACCTATTACCTATTACCCATTCCCCATTCCCCACAACTAAAACCACCCTTCTATCTCTTCGTTTGTCAACATTTTCTTCAACTTTTGATATTCCCGTTTTGTCGCGTCATAGATATGTTCCATGTTCACGGCTTCATCGGCGGCGGCGGCAAAAAAAGCGGCATTTAGGGCTATATTGCGAATATTTCCGCCAGCTACATTGAGTTGACCGAGTTTCTGGTAATTTAAGTCTTCGGTTGGGGTCTGGGCAGGAAAAATGCGCTGCCAAATTTGGGTACGGATTTCGGGTCCGGGAAACGGAAACTCGACCACAAAGCGAATGCGGCGGGAAAAGGCACTATCGAGAGCGCTTTGGAAATTGGTGGTCAAAATTGCTAATCCTTGATAGGCTTCCATTCGTTGCAGCAAATAGCTGACTTCGATGTTAGCGTGGCGGTCGTGACTGTCTTTAACTTGGGTACGCTTACCAAACAGGGCATCGGCTTCGTCAAACAGTAGAATTGCACTACCGGTTTCTGCTGCATCAAAGATCCGCCGCAGATTCTTTTCGGTCTCACCAATATATTTACTGACTACTCGACTTAGGTCGATGCGATAAAGATCCAGGCGAAATTCGTTGGCTAATACCTCGGCTGCCATGGTTTTACCAGTACCGCTCGCACCGTAAAATAGGGCGCTGATGCCCAAACCCCGGTCGCCTTTTTGGGCGAAACCCCATTCCTGATAGACTTTATACTGGTGTCTGAGATGAGTGGCAATATCCCCAAGAAGCAGCCGTTGTGGGGTTGGTAATACCAGATCCTCCCAGGTAGCCGTAGCATTGATCGGTTGCGCTAAGTCATCTAATTGATTACGGGCGATTTGGCGGCAGATATCCCATAATTGAGTAGATTGGTGGGTTTCGTCTTTGAGATTTTTGCCCCCATTATCCGAGATCCCCCTTCCGTCCCCCTTAAAAAGGGGGAAACCAGAGGAGGCTTCGCTGTTTGTTATTTGGGGATTTTGATATCGGTTTTCCCCCAATGTTAGGGCGCTCTTGGGGCTAGATCCGGGATTTTGTGGGAATTTTGAATTTTGAATTTTGAATTGTTCACAGGCGGCTTGAATAGTAGCAGTATTGAGGTTAAACTGAACGGCGATGCGCTCAATTTGACCGTTAAGTTCTGCGGCTGCTGACCCGAGATGGCTTTCCCACAGGTCATATTGTTCCTGGTGGCTCAATGGGGGGATGTCTAGGTTTACAACAGTCCGCTGACAGTCAATTTTTCGGTCATTGCTGCTGAGGATTAAAGGAGTATTGATACTATCAAGAAATTTGCTCAGAGCCAACTCCCGCCCAGGCTCAGAAAAATTATAACTATCGCAGTCAATAAACAGGACACTATTGCTAAGTTTGGCTTCCCTTTGCCAACGCTTCGCGAGTTGGTAGACATCCTGGGGCTTGGTGGTCAGAGCGGCAGGGTCGAGAGTATGTAACTTTAACCCCAAATCCTGACAAGTGGCGGAGGCAATTTGGTATTTTGTGATTCGATCCGAGCCAGATAAAAGCACCACGGGATAGCTATTTGTCCCCTCGCTGCCAGACCAAATGCTTATCAATTGCGACCCTATACTTAACTGAGAGGGAGGCAAAAAAACCGGGTTAGTCTGAGGCGGTTGGGGTATGATCTTGCCTGCTAATTCCTGGTCTGTGGTATCGTCTCCTAACAGAAAGCAGAGGATTTGCTGGTCAATATGGAGGGGGGACTTGGTTAGGATTGATCCTGGTTCAATCTGGAGAAGTTGCCAGTAAAATAAAGGGCTTTGGGGAGAAAGGACACCCCAATTGGCTCCGGGAAGGGCGTCCATAGCTAAACTTAGACTAGGATAGTTTTTGTGAGGATGATTTTTTTGGGCTTTGGCAAACAAGGACTGGAACATAGGTTCTATTTCCATGCCCACGCACATTAGCAGGATATCCCTTTCAATTGGGGAGAGATTGAAGAGGATACAAAGTTGAGCCAGGGCTGAAGTATCGTCAACAAATTCAGTAACGATTTGTTGATTTTTTTTACCTTCTATGTATTTTTCTAAATAGTTACGAACTCGATCGATTTCTTGTAACAGAGAACTAAAATTAGTGTGATACCAGTTGGTTTGAGAAAGGGGTGCCATGTCGCGCTCCATTAAGACGGTGGGATCGACTGATATTCTTTTCTTCAAGGGTACATGGGATGTAAGCATTCAGCCGTCAGCGAACAGCTATCAGCGGTCGGGGGGAGGCGTCTATGCGTCGAAGCCGGTGCCATGCCTAATTTTGTGCTCGCATGCCCTATTACGGCCTATTGAGTACTTTTTAATAGGAGCTTGGATTTTCAACCAGGCGTACCAGCACCCCCCAGCTTGTTTACTACCTCCCATTGATTAGCTGACGGCTGACAGCTGATAGCTGAATACTTACTATAGAAAAAAGGAAATAGCTATGCGCACTACTCATACCTATAAACCGAAATATTCTCACACTACCTCGTTGTCATATGAACAAAAAAAGAAAGACTCCAGAGGGAAAGGAATAAGAGAAATGTTGGATGCAGAGGAAAGGGAGTGGAACGCCGAAGAGGCGGTGGGGGAATGGGGAAGTATGAGTGCTAATGTGATGCGCACCTTAGAATCAGGAGTAACCCAACCGGAAAGGGGAAGGAGAGAAATCGGGCTGCAAGGGAAGTTTTCTTTGGGAGAACCGGGAGAGAGAAGCAGGCAAGGGGAGAATCACGGTGGGCATCAGGTAGTGCAGCCGAAAAGGATGATGGTGCAGCGAGCAGCACAACCGTTGACGGGGGATTCGGTGACATATGGCGATAGCATGAGGGCATCGAGGAGCAAAAAAGAAAACAAAACTGGCTTGCCTGATCGCCTCAAGGCTGGAATAGAGAACCTATCGGGCTATTCGATGGATGATGTGAGGGTGCATTACAACTCGGAAAAACCGGCACAATTGCAGGCAAAAGCATATGCACAGGGGACGGAGATTCATCTAGGGTCGGGTCAGGAGAGGCATTTGCCCCATGAGGCGTGGCATGTGGTGCAGCAGAAGCAGGGAAGGGTGAGGCCAACCTGGGGGCGGAATGAGAAGGAACAGGTAAATAGCGAAAAAAAATTGGAGGAGGAGGCGGAAGTCATGGGAGAAATGGCCACAACCCAAGGAGAGGAGTCATCTAATGATTTGGAAAACAGAAATCCCCGGCAAAAACGAAAAAAGGAGGGCATGACTAGCGGGCTTGGATGGGGGCGGGAGAGGGAAATGAAGGAAACCAAGGTGGTGCAAATGGTCCAGGTCAACGATCAGTCGTTAGAGGGGTTAAATATAGGACGAAGTAAGCACGTGCCAGGTAAAAAGGAAGCGATAAAGATTGATAATAAGGACTACTTCTATCACTTGCATGCCAATAAGTTTTCAAACTATGATAAAGATTTAACAGAATTTACGATGACGTTATGGTTGGCGGACAAAGACCCGGAAGAAGTTAAAGCGAGGGGCGGACAGATCCTCTATGATCATGTGAGAGCGGATGATAAGTACCATATGACTTTCTATGAGGGCGATAATTTCCAATGGTCGGGATATAGATTCACAGAGGCGCGAGATGTTCAACGTGACGAGGTAATAAAGTGGATAGAGTTGGGAATGAGAGCGGAAGGTTTGCAAATAATAGAATGGATAAAGGTAGGGTATAGATAAAAAAAAAGGACATCAGAGAAAACGAAAATAAAACCGAAAGAGAAGCCGAGAAAAAAAGTTAATATAAATAGGCTTTTAGCTTTTCATAATGATTCCAATTGTCTGCTATATTAAACGTAATCCAAAGTGCGAACGCTGATCTTGTAGGGTGGGCAAATGGACATAATACCAGATGAAATTGCCAAACTCTCAGTGCGAACGCAGATCATGTAGGGTGGGCAAAGGTCGATGATTCCTGATGAAATTGCAGACCTCTCAGAATTTGCCCACCCTACCCTACGGAATGCGTACGCCTCTGTGCTTGGTTGGGTTAAAGCCAAGTAAAGCACCAACCCAAAACCAAACAGACTCACCCCATCCACCCCACTTCTAACCCACCGCCACCAATGGTTAAGGTAAGTCTCAATGCGAAGCTCATCCGCACCCTGCTCATAAAGCCGAAACACCTTATCCACCATGCGTTCCACCGTCTTTTTCGCCACCCCCAACCCCTGTGGCGAAAACCAATACCCCAAGAAATCAAACCCCTTGGCAATCCGTCCGATAAAGGTCTTATCCGGGTGTTTCTCCACCCTCAACTCCGCCATCACCTGATTCACCACCTTAATCCCCTTGCGCAGTTTCCACCGCGTGGGAGCTAGGATCACCCAATCATCCTAATAGCGCACATAGAAACAACCCAACTCCGCCATCCGGTCATCCAAGGGCTTCAGGTACAACGCCCCCATCAACGGCGAGAGAGGACAACCCAAGGAGATGCCCTGGGTGTAAGATCGACATATAATTTCCGCCATCAGAGACAATTCGCCGCAAATACTGCCGAATTAAGTCCAACACCGCCAAGTCAGCTACGAACTGCTGCACGATGCCCCAAAGTACCCCGTGGTCAATACTGGCATAATAGCCCTTTACATCAGTGCGAAAAACAAAGGCATTGTCTTCCTTATGTTGATCAACTTCCCGCACCGCCGCTTTCAGGCCGCCCGTCCCAGCCAAATGAAAACACCTGGTGGAAAGATTTGGTCTGAGGTGTTCGGTTAACACAATTGCGATCGCCTTTAACACCATTGCATCCTGAGACGACCACCATTCAATGACATGCTCCTTCCCTTTAATTTGTCGTAATTCCCGAAACCGATAGGTCCCCGCCCGAATTTGCAGCTGTAGACGGGGCTTTTTCTCATGCCACCACCGCCGGAGCTGCCAAATATCCCCATTGTAATGATAGTGGGCGCGTTTCTCACAGACCCACTCAAATGCCTGATCTATTACCTGATCTGCTCAAGGGGTGACAACAAAGCTCAAACCTAGGCAGGTGTTAGGTGTTAGGTGTTAGGTGTTAGGTGTTAGGTGTTGGGAAAATTACAGTAGTAGGGTGGGCAAATGGACATGATTGGTGATCAAATGGTATTACTTCGATAATTTGCCCACCAAACGCCTGGGAACAGGGAACAGGGAACAGGGAACAGGGAACAGTGGAAGAGTGCGTACGCGGATCTTGAAAGGTGGGCAAATGGTCAAGGGGTTCGAGATGAAATTGCCTTCCGTTTAGTATTTGCCCACCCTACCCGAACCGAGATGCGATCGCACTCTTGTAGTTTGGTGGGCAAATGGTCAAGCGGTTCGTGATCAAATTGCCTGACCTATAGTATTTGCCCACCCTACCGAACCGAATGGTCAAGTTTGGTGGGCAAATGGTCAAGGGGTTCGAGTACAAATTGCCTGACCTATAGTATTTGCCCACCCTACCCGCTCTGTAACAGTTTGGTGGGCAAATGGTCAAGGGGTTCGAGTACAAATTGCCTGACCTATAGTATTTGCCCACCCTACCCGCTCTGTAACAGTTTGGTGGGCAAATGGTCAAGGGGTTCGAGTACAAATTGCCTGACCTATAGTATTTGCCCACCCTACCCGCTCTGTAACAGTTTGGTGGGCAAATGGTCAAGGGGTTCGAGTACAAATTGCCTTCCGTTTAGTATTTGCCCACCCTACCCGCTCCGAATGCGATCGCACTCTTGTAGTTTGGTGGGCAAATGGTCAAGGGGTTCGAGTACAAATTGCCTGACCTATAGTATTTGCCCACCCTACCGAACCGAATGGTCAAGTTTGGTGGGCAAATGGTCAAGGGGTTCGAGTACAAATTGCCTGACCTATAGTATTTGCCCACCCTACCGAACCGAATGGTCAAGTTTGGTGGGCAAATGGTCAAGGGGTTCGAGTACAAATTGCCTTCCGTTTAGTATTTGCCCACCCTACCGGCTCCGAATGGTCAAGTTTGGTGGGCAAATGGTCAAGGGGTTCGAGTACAAATTGCCTTCCGTTTAGTATTTGCCCACCCTACCGAACCGAATGGTCAAGTTTGGTGGGCAAATGGTCAAGGGGTTCGAGTACAAATTGCCTTCCGTTTAGTATTTGCCCACCCTACCCGAACCGAGATGCGATCGCACGCTTAGCAATATTTAAGGCTTGCCACGCCACACCATGAATCTTGACTAGACTTTCGGTAATACATATAATATATGTATGACCTTTGAATATGATCCAAGAATTGCAAAAACCAATTGGCATGCATCATGGTGTTTCCTTTGCGGAAGCTGAAATGGTGTTTTTCGATCCCCTTGCCATTCATGACCCCTTTGGGTAATTCAAAATTCAAAATTCAAACTTCAAAATAAAGAAAATCAGTTCGCGCAGCGTGGCCTACGGCCTTAATTTTGAATTAATTAATTCTGGGTACAATCCCCCACTGCAATATTATTCAGTGGTCTTCAATCAGTGGCGGGTACAAGCCCCCACTGATTGTCATTTTGAATTAATAATTTTTAATTTTGAATTGGAGCGAAGCGACTTGTAATTTCTGCTCGTCGCGCCACAAAACAGGAGACAAAAGCTTATGAGAAAGGAATATGATTTTTCTAAAGGAAAACGAGGAGCCGTAATTCCTTCTAAAGGAAAAACACGCATTACTATTTATCTCGATGATGAAATTATTGCCCTATTTCGAGAACAGGCCGAAACGGCTGGAATTGGTTATCAGACTTTAATAAATGAGGCTTTAAAAAAACATCTCCTACTGCCAAATGAGCAACCTCTGACCCAAGGGGATCTACGTCGTATTCTTCGTGAAGAATTATCAGATAAAGTAGGGTGGGCAAATGGACATGATTGATGATCTATTGGTTAATGGTTGATGATTTGCCCACCCTACGCCTGGGAACAGGGAACAGGGAACAGGGAACAGGGAACAGGGAACAGGGAACAGGGAACAGGGAACAGTGGAAGAGTGCGTACGCAGATAAAGTAGGGTGGGCAAATGGTCAAGGGTTCCTGATGAAATTGCCTTCCGTTTAGTATTTGCCCACCCTACCCGCTCCGAATGCGATCGCTAGACGCAAAAGCAAGGCAGAAGGCAGAAGGCAGAAGTAAAGGAGTAAGGTATCAAGGGATAAAGTTTTTTATAACTAATTATCCGGACATGATATTATAAGCTGATGGGCATTTAAATTGGTTTTTTCCCGTTCCTGTCTTGATGCAATAGCGAGTGGGGGAAACCCCCAAGACCGCGCTGCATCGCTGTTCCCAGATCCGCTGTTCCCTTTGAGCAATTTAGGTGTCCCAATCTAAATTCTGAATAGCTTACAAACACAAAATGGAGAGAAAATGTCCCTAATTCAAGAAGATATCGAACAAACGTTTAGGCAACTCGTTCACCAGTGGCGGGAAGAAACCCGAGGAATTTCATCAACCACTCAAGCAGCTATGCATCCTGCTTATCAACAAATAATTGGCATGGGAAAAGAGGCCATTCCGTTATTATTAAGGGAACTTGAACAAAAATCAGGACGGTGGTTTTGGGCTTTAAAATCCATTACTAGAGAAGATCCTGTTCAAGAAGAACATCAGGGGAATACTCAAAAAATGATCGAAGCATGGCTAAATTGGGGACTCCGTAACGGTTATAAATGGTAGGGAATGAGGCGTGGTTATCGCAGGTCAGACAATGGATTGAAAGGGATTATCCGAATTTAGTCTCTACAAATTATCACGTTACCAGTGCTGATACAATTGACTATAATTGTGTGGCTTGGGCGGCTGAAGATACTCAAAGATGGTGGTGGCCAGATCCAATGAAAGAGAGTTATTGGCCCGTTAATGTTCCAAGAGTTGAGACACTATTGGCTTTTATTAAAGCTTTTGAAACTCTTGGTTATGTAATCTGTGAAACCCCTGATTTAGAAGAAAATTATCAAAAAATAGCCATTTACATGTTAAATGATCAACCCACTCATGTGGCTAGACAACTATTAAACGGAAAATGGACGAGTAAATTAGGACAGGATGAGGATATTGAACATGATACATTAGAAGGGTTAACTGGAGAAAGATACGGTCAAGTCGCCCAAGTTATGAAGCGAAAAGTAGGTAGTAGGGTGGGCAAATCGACATGATTGATGTACAAATGGTATTACTTTAATGATTTGCCCACCCTACCCCTTGCTTGTAGTAGGGTGGGCAAATCGATATGATAACTAATCCAATGGTCTTTCAAACATTATTTGCCCACCCTACGCCTTCTACGTTATCCTCCGCCAACACTTTTTATACCACAGGTCCTGTGATCCAAGGGAGCAAGAGTAATGGCAAAAGACTTATTTCATGATGTTGTCAAAAATGCCTTAATTAAAGATGGTTGGCAAATTACCGATGATCCGTTTTTTTTGAAAGTCGGCGGAGTAGAATTTTTTATTGATCTGGGTGCCGAAAAGCTAATTGCGGCAGAAAGAAATGGTCAGCGGATAAAGTAGGGTGGGCAAATGGGCATGATAACTGATCAATTGGTTAATGGTTGATGATTTGCCCACCCTACCCTACCGAATGCGATCGCACTTCCACCTTGCCATTGGTCAATTCATTAACTATCGAGTAGCCTTAAAGGTAAAAGAGCCAGAACGACAATTATTTCTGGCGATTCCCGATACCACCTACCAAAGGTTTTTTCAGAAAGAATTCCCTCAAATTGTTATTCAAGAGTACCAACTTAAACTATTATAGCGTTTCTCATACCTTTGAGGTACACATTATTTTTTTTCTATTCCCTATTCCCTATTCCCTGCTCCCTGCTCCCTGCTCCCTAAAACCCAGAGATTTGTACCTCATGGGTATAATACTTGCTATAACCCTCTTCTGTCACTCTCCGGAATCAATGAGTAACAAATAAGCCATATTATCCAGAATACAAAAATGTTTGACATTGATTAATTTCCCTAATCAGCTGATTTAATCCCAGCAATAACTTGGTATTAGGTAAAATATCTAACCATGGGAAAATCACCCATAACATCATAATTGGTTGAATTAGTAAACGCAAATTGTTTAAGACATTCTTCCATCCATCTTCATGATTCCATTGTTGATGATTACTAACCTCCAAATCATCAGTGTCTGTGGCATCATTTTCTACTTCTTGAGATTTATTTAAAGATAAAAAAGCTGGAGATTTTAGACTAATCATTGTATATACACAAAAAATTATTTCCCACCACTTCTGTATCTCTTTAAATTTAGTAAAGCGATAATCTGTCCATCCCAACTCCTGTTTGCACTGGCGAAAACCATATTCTACCCATGTTCTTAACCCATACAAATTCCCTAAAGTTTTCTTGAGATTACCGGTTAGGTTTGTCATCACAAAGGAAGTGGAATTTTCTGGCATTGTTTCTGGGTCTGTGGTTATTTCCCAGTAAGTTACTGCTCTCCTTTTTCCATAGACTATTTCCCTAATGTATCTAATTTCTGATTTTTGATTACTAAATATTCTGGTAAATTTACACCACCTATTCGCTCTAACCGTCTGTTCGGATGGCATCCAAACCCCATGATTACTCCTAATTGCTACTACATAAGACAGTCTACATTCCTCTAATTTCCTAATAAATTTACTACTCTCACCATACAAACTATCTGCTAATACTAGTTCAATATTTAATCCTTCATCTACTAGCTCTTCGATTATTTCTGAGGCTAAATCTATTTTGGTTTTGTACTTATCTTCTTGTTTTAGTGTTCCTCTTGGTTTAAAGATTTTAACGACTAAGGGAAACGTTATATTTTTATACAATCCGTAGGCATTCACTGATACTATGCCATTATCTATTTTCCCGACACTTCCTAAATATTGTCTGGCTACATAGTCGGTCTTATTTCCCTTTTTTCTATCTCCGGTTTCGTCAATTATTAATTTGATCGCTTCTCCCTTTAATTGACTTTTTATTTCCTTGATTCTTCGCTTTTTCAGTTCTTCTACTGACCAAGGAGAATTGGCGATAAAGTGATGTAGTGATTGGGCCGATTTTATCCCTACTACTTTGCGGTGCGACCCGTGGCGAATTTAATTCGCCTACGGAAAGCGCACCGGAGCTATTTCTGGTAATGATTTTCTTTTTATTGGTGAGATTATTCCTAAGTGTAAATACTTGAAACACTCATAATTTCTTACTTCTTTAAATAAATCTTTGTAGGTCTGACAATAAGAGTCTATTACCGATACTGTCAGCTGGGGGTCTCTTGGTAAATGTTTGAGAACTTGTAGCTCTACATCCATTGCTGTGTCTACCTTGTACAGTTTGATTTTTTTCTTTCTCTATTCATTCTACTCGGAAAGTGACAGAAGAGGGATAAGTTATGACATTGATAATGAGGTAATTGTATCATGGAAAAACTATAAAAGCTTCAAACTTATCGCAGCATAATCAAGCAACTACTGAGTCAATATGCCAGTTACAAACCCTCTCATGGTGACATTGAAATTCATAGCATTTTTGATACGGAAAACAACCATTATCAAGTAATGGCCATCGGCTGGGACAAGAAAGAAAGAGTTTATGGCTGTTCAGTTCATTTAGAGATTAAAAATGGCAAGATCTGGATTCAGAATAACAATACTGAATGGGATATTGGTCAAGATCTGGTTAATATGAACGTTCCCAAAAATGATATTGTTATTGGGTTTCAGCCACCTTCTATGCGCCAATACTCAGGCTATGGCACAAAGTAAGCATATGCGCTACTTGAGGTGCTGCGCGAACAGCGGTCAGCGGTCAGCCGTCAGTGCGATCGCTCTTGTCGGGTGGGCAAATGGACATGATATCATGTCCGGTTGAATAGTTATACTAAGCGCCGAAAGCAAGGCAAAAGGCTGAAGTAAAGGAGCTGATAAAGTAGGGTGGGCAAATGGACATGATTGATGATGAAATTGCCAAGGGATCAGAATTTGCCCACCCGAGCCTACGGAATGCGATCGCCGGTTTGGGTAAAAGGAAGAGCGATCGGGCCGGGATAATGTCAGGGAAATGAGCGAAACTAAAGATAGTTCTAGTCCCCATACCCAATTGCAGATGACAACTATTAAAGAACAATTGCTGGTCGCGATCGAATCCGCACCAGAACCGATTTTGGCGCAAATTCTTGACTATCTCGAATACCTCAAAACCAGAGCAACCAGCCCTGACACTCTCTCTAGCCCAGTGCCAACTAAGAATGAGGACGGGAAACCCATTCTGCATGGCTCTAAAGCCAAAGACCTACTGAAATTTGCTGGAACCTGGCAGGGTGATGACTTTGAGGAATGTCTCCAGCTTGTAATCGACACCCGTTCCCAAGCTGAATTTTAATGTATTTACTCGACACCAACCACTGTAGTCGCATCATCTTTGGTGAACCTACCCTGATTCAGCAGCTACAACTACACAGTGAAGCGGATGTTGCCACCAGTGTCATCGTCCTTGGAGAACTTTTCTATATGGTAGCAAAATCTGAGCGAACAGCAGCTAATATGCAGCAAGTCAGAGCTTTTCTCAACATGATCGACCTTTACCCTATCACCCTTCCAATTGCTGAAATTTACGGCTCGATCAAAGGAAAGCTGATTACTGCTTTCGGTCCCAAAGATAAGACAAAGCGACGGAACTTCAACCCACAAACCCTTGGCTTTGGAGACAACGATCTCATCGATTGCTGCTACAGCAATTCATTACAACCTCACAGTTGTGTCTGCCGACAATGACTTTCAGCGCATTCAACAGGTAGAACCCTTTGCCTTAGAATCTTGGGTTTGAGGAACAGGGAACAGCAATGGTAGGGTGGGCAAATGGACATGATTGGTGATCAAATGGTCAAACTTTCATTATTTGCCCACCCTACCCCACTGAAGAACGTTTCATCGCAGTGGGAATAGGAAACTTAACCAATACAATGGTGCGTTACGGCTTAAACTATGGCAATATCATCTATTTTTATCAACCAAACAGCCCTTAGCACCCTACAAAATCTACCTGGAATATTGCTAAGCATTCTTCTGCTAACAAAATTCATGCAATCACCCAGCATTACTAACTCCTTAAACGCTTTTCTCCAACAACCTAATATAGAAGCATCTCCTGCTTGGGAATTCATCCATGGACACCCGAAGCAAAAGCCTATGCCAACATTGTTTCATTCCCGCCTCCAACGCAACCTCGTAAACGCCATCAACAATCAAACCCAAGCATACGAAGCTATTCAAGAACTCCGGTGCATCATTCCGCCCTTATCCCCTGTACCAGATATTGTCGTTGTTAAAAGCGATCGCCTCAGGGATCAAGATGGCCCGCTGGAAGGTTCACGCCTTCTGGTTAATTGAAATTCGCTCCCCTGACCAAAGCACATTAGACCTACAGAACAAAATTTTGCACTTTAGGTGCGCTTTCCGCATCTAATTATTAAATTCGCCACGGGTCGCACCTCTTGAGCAACGGGACTCAGCTGGCTTGGCTAATCGATATTCAGCGACAGCAAATCTGGGTTTGGGAAAACCAGGAACTACCACTGGTGTTTGCCGGAACTGACATACTCCCCACCCTTGACACTATCTCAGACTTTACAGTAGACGCAATAATTGGAATGACCCGACAGCGATAAGGTAAGTATTCTGCTATCAGGTATCAGCTATACCAAAGGGAACAGCGGATCTGGGAACAGGGAGTAGGGAGTAGGGAGTAGGGAGTAGCTCACAAGGGTAGGTTTTTTACATTTGGGTCCTGCCCCACCCCCAACCCCCGACCAGTCGGGGGCGGATCACAAGGAGAGGAAAAGGAAAACAACGAAGAAGCGATGCAGCTTCGGAACAGGGGGTTTCCCCCGGAGACGAAACCTGTTTATTGTGGAGCCTTTATAGTTAGCAGGTTATGCAGAAAAGGGTTAAATATTTGTTAATAGCGTGATTTGCGCGGTCTTGGGGGTTTCCCCCACTCGCTATTGCATCAAGACAAGGCTCCACTATCTTACGGTAACTTCAAACCACTCGCGCTTGGGATCAAGACAATGATGATTTTTAGCGATGCAGCTTTCTTATCCCCCACACCCCACACCCCACAACCCACACCCCACACCTGAGGTCTTTGTTAAAAACCTACCCCTGTGAGGTAGGGAGTAGGGAGTAGGGAAAAGGGAACAAAAATTATCACAATTCCTACACGGATTGGTATATCAGCTTTAGAACAGTGCGTACGCGTAGCGTGGCCTACGGCCAATCGCCGATCTTGTCGGGTGGGCAAATGGACATGATTTATGATGAAAAAGCCCACCCGAGCCTACGGAATGCGTTCGCGTAGCGTGGCCTACGGCCAATCGCACTAAGCTGTGGCTATAGCGTGGGAATTCCCGCCGAGCTAGTTAATTTGATATATTGCCCACCCAAAGCCTATCTTTGGGAACAGTAGTAGGGTGGGCAAATGGACATGATTGGTGATCAATTGGTATTACTAGGATAATTTGCCCACCCTACACTAGTAGCGTACGCACTGGTCGGGGTTAGGGGTGGGTCCCGATTCCCCATTCCCCATTCCCGATTCCCGATTCCCGATTCCCGATTCCCCATTCCCCATTAGCTATCTCCAAAGTAAAAAACCTACCCCTGAAAGCCCCGCGCCCCCCCTCCAAACTCTTCCCCTGTTCCCTGTTAAACACTTCTGATGACTTGGATTATTACACAGATACAAAAACTCTGGAATGCCATCTCTAAGGTGTTTACCGCCAAGCTATTTGAATTTGGTGACCAAGCCTTTTCTCTGAGCTTCTTAGGCAAATTCCTGTTTTTATGTATCATCGCTATTATTATCTCCCGTACCATCAAGACCCTGATTAAACATTGGTTACTGAGCCGTTTCAGGATGGATCGGGGTACTCGCGAAGCCCTCGCTTCTATTATCGGTTACATTCTAACCATCTTAGGGTTTTTAATTGTTCTGCAAACGTCGGGGATTAACCTAAGTTCTTTAGCAATCTTTGCTGGTGCTCTCGGTATTGGATTTGGAATTGGACTACAAGATCTAGCTAGCAATTTTATCAGTGGTCTGACTATCCTGCTAGATCAACCGATTAAAGTAGGAGATTATATAGAAATTGATAATCTTTCAGGAACTGTGGAAAAAATATCGATTCGCTCTACCGTAATTCGAACCATCCACAACGTTTGTGTGATTATTCCGAATAACAGTTTTGTCCAAAATAATGTCATTAACTGGAGCTACCAAGACCCTACAAGTCGTCTCCAAATTCCAATCAACTTTCCCGATGAAATGGAGCCCCTTGTGATCACAGAGGTGCTGTTAGCTGCTGCTCGCCAAGAACCTCGAGTTTTATCCTCTCCCTCTCCCCAGGTTTGGTTCAAGGGCTATGGAGAGGAAGGAATGGATTTTGAGCTTTTGGTTTGGATCAATCAACCAGCAGAGATCCAAGCAATTAAAAGTGCTTTGTATTATCTGATTGATACTGAAATGCGATCGCGCCACATCGAACCCGGCCACCCTGAGCGAAACTTGCGTATTCACAATCCAGAAGCCTTAGTGTCGCTGTTTCGACAATTACAAACCCCTGGGGTGACTAATGGCTCCTCCTCAATCCACAACCAATCCGCAACAGACAAACCCAAACCCGAGTCTGAATCCCCTAAAACCTGGATGCTGGCAGATCTATTGCGGCAAGTAAGTTATTTTGAAAACTGTAGCGATCTGGAACTGCGACATATCATAGAGGAGGGCTATCGGAAAACTCTCCCAGCTGACGAAACCATCTGTCGGGAAAACGATCCAGGGGACTCATTTTATATTATCCTATCTGGAACAGTGGAAGTGTTCGTGGAATCCATTGGAAAACGAGTCGCTACCCGTAAGTCTGGGGAGTTTATCGGGGAGATGTCTCTGCTGATGGGTACTCCCCGTACTGCTACTCTTCGTACCCTAGAAGAAACGATGCTGTTTGTGGTGGATCGAGACAATTTACAAAGTCTATTGGCTAAGCACGAAGAATTAGCTGACCGAATTTCTGAAGAATTATCCAAACGTCAAGAGACATTGGAACGCTTAGGAATAACCGTCAGTTCCACAGAGGAAGACGAAACTCCTTTCGCCGAGATTCGCAAACGTATTCAATCAATTTTTGGTATTTAAAAGCGATAGTTATCATGAATCAACGCCATCAGGATAATCAGTCTCTACCATACCCCTCAATTGATGATTCAGCTCAGCTTCCTAGCTCCTTTGTGGAAGCAGTCACTAGGGTGAAAACCTTTGCTCTGTTGGAAATGGAAAAAGAAACGGAGCGAAAACAGCTTTACTATCATACTTGTGACCATGTTAAGGGAGTGCAGCGTAGGGCTGATCGGATTTTCCAAGCCATCAGACCCTATTGGGAAGCCGGTCTGGACAATGATATAGCACCAGACTATCTGAGCAGAATGAAACAGTTAATCGATCTGTGCGCCATTGCTCACGATATGGTGCAAGAGTTTCTGCCTCAAATCCAATCCTATACCTCTAGACGGCGAGAAAGTGGTGTGAGCGAAGCCGCTACAATTACTAAGCTTTTGGATTACATCAAAAATCAGAATGAATGGATAAGTAAGCAAACTCCTAACCATCTGGCCTTGTTTACCGATTCAGATTTACAAATCATTACAGAAGCGATTAACGCTACCATTTGTTGGTATGATACTTCAGACAATACCATTTACCAACCTGACCTCTACTCTTCTGATAAAAACCTATCTCTGGTAGCTCGGATTATTGCTTTGGCTGATTTAGGCACTTTGGGCATGGAAGGAATTGAAGCATTTAACCAGGAAGGCAGTCTGCTATTTCTAGAAGAAAATCCTGATATTATTCCAAGAATTTTGAATCCCGATCTTCCCTATTATGAAACTATCGATAAACAAACGCTTTATGAAAATATTAGACAACGCCTGCTCAAAAGGACTCGCTTTCAAGTCAATTTTGCTAAGGGACGAATGGCGAGATTGGCTCGTGAACTTAAAGGGTTTACCGCCGAAGCAATTGCGGTTTTAACTCATGATGTTTTTACGTATTTGAATCCAGCCATAATTCAAGAAATTGAATTATTAACTCCTACCGCTAATGACAGCAAATTTGAGGAATTGATTGCGTTTTTCAAGCTTGATAAGTATGTGTAAATTAGGTTAATAAATTAGGTGATATCAGCTTAAAATCAAGAGCAAAAATGCCATCAATGATAGTGTGGCAGAATCACCTAAAAACTACTAAAAACTACTATCGATTAAACGTGATCAATAATAGATCAATAATCGGAAATATCTGTTCGGATACGCTCTAAGGAACTATTCATATCTTTCAATTGTTCTTGAATTGCTAATAACTGACCTTCAAGTCTGGAAACTTTGCTAAATTGATTCTGCTCCTTGAGCACCTTATCCAACTTTTTATCCTGATCCTGCTTGAATTCATTGACACTATCAGTGATATTGCTGGTGATAATCCCAACAAACAGATTGATAGTAATCATCGCCCCCAACATCACAAAGCTCACAAAAAAAAGGACACCAATCAGGGGTGAAGCTGAGGGATTTGTGCAAAGTTCTTCTATACCATCGTAACCGTAGCGTTCGCAGCCATACATCTGAATGTACATCAAATCTGTCCAACCTTCTAGGGTTACTACTTGAAATAGAGACAAGATAGATTTGGGTAACGAAGAAAAGTGAATCGGATCGTTGTCAGCAAATAAAAAGGTTCCGGCTACCCCATAAATATAGAACAAAATACAGAGAAGCAAAAAGACATAGCCCATGGAGGGTAGACTCTTGAGTAGAGCTCGGACGAGTATTTGTAAGCGAGGCAAAGCAGAGATTAGCCTAAATACTCTCAGCAGCCTAAGCATACGTAGCACTATAAAATATTGATTATCAATGGGCAATAGTAAAGCCACAACAATGAAAAAATCAAAGAGATTCCAAGCATTTTTAAAGTAGCCCCATGGATGACTACCTTCAGCCCCTATCTTAATAAAAATTTCAGCAATGAAAAACCCTAATATTATATGTTCGATAAAATTGACAATAGTGCCGTACTTTTCTGTAAATGATGGATAGGTTTCCAGACCTACTTTGAACTACCCCACCCGTCGCAGGGATGGGGATTCCCAGGCACACGCCTTACGGCTGTTATCTCCATGGGCGTGACTTCCCTTGGCCGTAGGCCACGCTACGCGAACGCACCGAAGGTAGCTGGGTGGGGTCAATTCCCAGTTTTTTGAGACCTCTATTCCTGATATTTACTCCGCCATTTATATCTGCATCATCGTGATACCCACATTCAGTGCAGACAAATTTTTCACCAGAGCGATTGTCTGCATTAGTGTGGTGACACTTTGGGCATTGCTGAGATGTATGTCTGGGATTGACTTTTATTACGGGTATGCCTGACTTTGCAGCCACGACCTCAACCTTTTTTACTAATTCACCCCAGGCAGCGTCAGAAATTACACGATTAAGACCTCTTTTGGCTGATTGTCCGTTGCGGACGTAACCACCATTTTCATTGGGCTTAGGCTTACAGCGAGATTTCATGCCTTTGATGTTGAGATCTTCAAACACCAGAGCATCTGCACTATCAACTAAATTTTTAGCTGTTTCCCAATGGTACGCAGATCGACTGTTGGCAATCCGCTCGTGTAACGAAGCCACTTTGTTAAATGACTTTTTGCGATTATTCGAGCCTTTTAATTTCCGACTTGCGGATCGCTGTCTTAACTTTAAACGTCTGGCTTGGCGCTTATATTTTTTGGTATTGGCTGGGTTTTGGATGGTTTTACCATCAGAAGTGCTAACAAGTTTTCTGATTCCCAAATCGCATCCTTTAACACGATTAGGTCTAATCTCATTAGCAGATTTTACTGGGAGCAGCGGAACTGATTTGTCCTCAATTTGAATACTGACAAACCAACCCCGTGACTTTCGGCGAACGGTAACAGATTTCATCGTAAAACCCTCTGGTATAGGACGGGAGTTATGAAATCGCATCCATCCTATACCTGGCAAATAGATTTTATTGCCATCTAGTTTTACTTGCCCTGGGGCATATTTGAAACTCCGGTACCGAGATCGCCTTTTAGGTTTTGGATATTGGGCTTCACCTTTGAAGAACTTTGAAAATGCGGTATCCAACTGTCTCAACATTTGTTGCAGAACAGTTGAATTAATTTTATTGTACCAAGGGCGTTCTTTTTTTAGGGTGGGGAGAGTCGAACTCTGAACTTCGTAGGTACTACGCCGAGGATTATTTTGACTCTTTTTCCAGGGATAACCGATTGAAGTTGATTTATTTACCGAACAAGTTAATGGACACGCTTCCCTATGAGTTTTTAGATCGCAGTAATCTCCCATCTTTGGAGACTTGACTTGCTCATAAGACTCAGTCCTGTCTCTGAGCAAGTAGTTGTACTGAGCCAAAAGCATGGCTAACCATTGGTTCATGACAACTTCTTGCTGAGAACTTGGAATCAATTTGTAAACGTATCCCAACTGCATGGCATCGACCTCTGTTTCCGTGCTATCTTGATTATAACTTATAGAAATACAAATAACAATTACTATGGGAAGAATTGGACGACAACCTATTCATGGTGAACCCAAGGTAGCGTACACTGTTAGAACTACAGAAGAAGCCTGGGACGGATTAAAGCAGCATGGGATCGAGGCAGGTCTAAGCTTGTCAGAATATTTGGAAGCTTTAGGAAAAACTGGCGTCATGCTTAAGTAAGTGTTTGAGGGGAAAATTCATCCCCAACCTAAGAGGATGGGGTATTCTTTTCCCCTCAAGCTCCCCGATTCGATAATGCTAGCTAAGATTATTACGCTCAAAACTGTATTCTGGAATATTTCAGAATTATAAATTTTTTGGAGTGCTACCTGCATAAAAAAAATTAGATAAACAATTACCGTCGGCAACTTGTGATATCATGTCCCGATGAATATTTATCATTCTGGGTGCTTAGTCATTGGTGATTAGTCATTAGTGCTTAGCAATCACTAATGACTAAACTATAGTACCAATATCCTTAGGCAAATATTACTATACTATATATCGCAGTTATCAATTCGGTGAGGTACAAAGTTCTGGGTTTTAGGGAGCAGGGAGCAGGGAGCAGGGAGCAGGGAGCAGGGAGCAGGGAGCAGGGAGCAGGGAGCAGGGAGCAGGGAGCAGGGAGCAGGGAGCAGGGAGCAGGGAGCAGGGAGCAGGGAACAGGGAACAGGGAACAGGGAACAGGGAACAGATAAAAAAAAATGTGTACCTCATAGCTATAAAAAAGGCTGTAGAGCAGTTATCAATTTAGCCCTACTCCCGACTCCCGACTCCCGACTCCCTACTCCCTACTCCCGACTCCCTACTCCCGACTCCCGACTCCCTACTCCCTACTCCCCTTAACCAAGATAGCTTACTTCTTGGTAAACCGCCAAACTCCATCCCAATCCTGTGGCACCCCTTGGGCCATCAATTGGTTAATTCGCTCCACATATAAGGCAGCGGTCTTATCCAAAGGATTCACCATTAACACGTGATTAAAATACTCTAAAGCCTTGTAAAATCCTTGAGTGCGATAACACTCTAAACCTTGTTCAAATTCCCGTTGCGTTTTTAACTTCAATTCCCTAACTGCCTCCGTCTCACCATCCAGCACTTCGTAGATGGCAAGGGGTTCATTTCTCCCTTTAACAATTGCTCGATCTAGAAACCGAATTTGATAGTGATTTCGATTGCTCAATTTCTCTAAGGTTTGCTCAGAAATTAAGAAAGAAACCCCATAAAACTTGGTCAAGCCTTCCAAACGAGCGGTTAAGTTAACATTATCAGAAAAAGCATCCCCCTGCATTCGGAATGTTTCTCCAACCATCCCCACCATCATGTGACCATAGTGGATGCCAATCCCTACTTGAATTGGTAAATAACCCTTGGCTTCGCGCTTTTGATTGTATTGGTGGACTTTTTTGAGCTTGGCAATTCCAGCACAGACAGCATCATCAGCGCCATCAGGGAAAATTGCCATCATGCCATCCCCTAGAAATTTGACAATAAAGCCATCGTGATTGCGAATTTCAGGACTGACACGCTTAAGATAGGCATTGACGAAGTCAAAGTTTTCCTTTGGTGTCATACTCTCAGAAATGGTAGTGAAGGAGCGAATATCACTGAACATTACCGCCATTTCTTTACTAACATGGTCTCCTAATTGGACATGAATCACATTTTCCTTGTGCAGAAAATTAAGATATTCAAATGGGAAAAACCGAGCAAAGGAATTTTTTAGGGTTTCCAGAGTTTCATTGGCTTGAGTCAATTCTTGCTCACGGGCTTTTACCGTTTGAACCATTTGCCGGAAAACTCGTGCTAGTCGTCCTAACTCGTCGCTCCGAGTCGCTACTTCCTCTAGATTTTCAGGCTCAAAGGTATCATTTTCCACAGCGGCGGCTGCTACTGTGACCTTTTCTACCTGTTTTATATACTTTGACTGGCGCAGATTTTCAGCTTTAAGCTGCTCTTCAGCTTCGGTCCGTTTCAGGAAGTTCAGATAGGCTTTGGAATGGTAACGAATGCGAGCAATTAGTTCTACCCGATCTGGCAGTTTGACTAAGTAATCATTTGCTCCAAATCCAAAGGCTTTCGCTTTAATTACTGGTTCTTCTTTACTGGAGAGTACAATCAAGGGAATAGGTCGAGTAGGCGAATCCTTAGAACGCAGAAAACGCACTAACAACAAGCCATCCATCTCCGGCATGACCAAGTCTTGTAGAATGACGGTTGGTTGGTACTCTTTAGCTACTTTTAAGGTTTCAGTTGGATCCTGACAATAGCGGAAGATAATATCCTTTTCCGGAGCTAACATGCGACGGATGGCTTCGCCGATCATGGGCTGATCATCGATAAGTAGGACTTTAATCGGCTCTTGATTCACCATTTTGATTTTAATGTCCTTGTCAAGCTTTGGCTATCAATTAGATCAGGTACAGCATAGATAAATAACCTAGGGTTAGCTAATTCGTTTAGCAGTTTATCAAATTTTGTTAAATACTCTGGGTAAACTGGGAAAACTATGTCATGCCAATTGTGATTAATAGTAAGCTATTGTTAAGAATTATTATAATATATCAGTGTTGTGCAATAATAGTGATATAGAAATTTAGCTATAGGAATTTAGCTAAGGCTTAAACGCGAATCCTTTGATTAGGGCAGGTGCGATCGCGTCTAGGGGCAAAATTTCCACCGCCGCCTTCAACTCTGCTGCTGCTTTCGGCATCCCATAAACCACGCAACTGCTTTTATCTTGGGCAATCGTATGCCAACCTTTAGAGCGCAACAGTTTTAGCCCTTCAGCTCCATCTCTACCCATGCCAGTTAACAAGACAGCCGTACCCTTGCGCTTCCAGTACTCGGCTACACTTTTGAAAAAAACATCCACCGAGGGGCGGAAGGGATAATTATTGGGTTTGCTGGTGTAGGTTAACCTCAAATTCGATGTTAAACACAGGTGGTCTTTGGTTCCAGCAATCAATACTTTCCCTACTTCCGGACGGCTACCGTCAGACGCTAGTTGGACTACCAAGGGTGTCTGATGATTCAACCAGTCCACTAAACCTGAAGCAAACTGCAGATCCACATGCTGGACAATCACAATTGCTGCACTGAAACTTGCTGGTATGTTGGAGAGAATCGTTGCTAGAGCCTTTGGTCCTCCAGTAGAAGCACCAATTGCGATTAACGGCGGAAGATGGAGTTGGGAATTTCGGGCTGGGGATTTTGAATTTCGGGTGGAAATTCCTATCAGTTTACCAATGGTAGCAATTTTAGTAAGTAGTTCTTGGGCAGCGTCTGGGTTACCGCGAGTGCCCAACACTGGCAAACTAACAGCATCTAAGGCTCCATATCCAAGGGCTTCAAATACTTTAGATGAATTCTGCTGGATGCTAGCGGTTACCACTAAAATCGCACAGGGATAATGTTTCATGATCTGGCGAGTTGCCTCAACCCCATCTATTACTGGCATGGTTAAATTCATCAAAATTAAGTCTGGGAGGTCTTTGGCACATTTGGTAATAGCTTCGGCACCATCACTAGCAACCCAAGCTACTTTATAGTCTGGAACCGCCATCAAGACACGCCGCAGGGTCTCTACTGCCATCATTGAATCATTAACAATTGCTATTTTCATGTCATAAAAATGCTGATTTTTTATAAGGGAGTAGGGAGTAGGGAGTAGGGAGTAGGGAGTAGGGAGTAGGGAGTAGGGAGTAGGGAGTAGGGAGTATAAAATTGAATGTACCTCATAAGTATGATTAAGGCTATAGTCAATTTTATTCATTGGTTAATTCCACCTTATTAATTAATAAGCTTGGATTCCAAGTTGACCATTTAAAATTAACAAACAAGCCATCCAAACTCACCAATGAATAATCCCTAATCCCCAATTAAGTCAATCACCGCATTCAACAACGAATCATCATGAAAACTACTCTTGGTTAGATAATAATCTGCGCCAGCTTCTAAACCTTGAATACGGTCTTGTTCCCGGTCTTTATAGGAAATAATAATTACAGGGATTGATTTTAATTTATCATGGCTTTTAATATGGCTGACTAGCTCAATGCCGTTCATGCGGGGCATATCAATATCACTGATCACTAAATCATAAGGGTTGGTGCGAACAGCGTTCCAACCATCCATGCCATTAACAGCTACTTCCACCTCATAACCTTGGTTTTCCAGTAACTTACGTTCCATTTGCCGCACGGTAATGGAATCATCAACTACTAGGATTCGTTTCGGCTGTTGGATATCAGTATCATCAGGATCACCACTGACTTGGTTCAACTGGCGGTTATTGAGTAGATTATCAATGGAGCGCACTAAATCTGACACATCCAAAATTAGAATTGGGGAACCATCTCCCATCAAAGCAGCAGCATTGATATCCTGAACTTTGCCCAGCCTCGGATCTAATGGTCGAACCACCAAATCTCGTTCACCTAAAAATTTATCAACTACTAATCCAAAACGGTTCGATTGGTCACTGATGATCACGACTGGTAGGGTTTCAGATTTGATATAAGAGTCATCTAACTCCAACACTTGGTGGGCAGCTACCAGTCCAATGTTTTCATCATTAAGGGTAAAATATTGCCGGTTTTCTACTACAGAAATTTCATTTCTATCTACCATGACAATTTTGTCAATTCGTGCTAGCGGAAACGCATAAGGTTCACCATATATATCCACTAATAGGGTACGAATAACTGATAGAGTCAGAGGCAATTGGAAGTGGAAACTGGTTCCTTGCCCTAGCTTAGAGGTAGCTCGCAGGGTGCCACCTACCTCTTGTGCCATACTCTTGGCAATATCTAAACCAACGCCACGACCAGAAATTTCGGTTACCTGCTTAGCGGTAGAAAATCCCGGCAAAAATAGAAACTCCATCAGCTCATGTTCGGCTAGCTGGCTTGCCATCTCTGAGGTGATCATTTTTTTGCGGACAATTTTTTCCCGCAATTTCTCTGGATCTATGCCTTTGCCATCGTCAGCAACAGTAATCGATAACATCCCACCACGATGAACGGCTTCCAGTCGCACTGTGCCTTGGGCTGGTTTCCCCATTGCTACACGCTCTTGGGGAGGTTCAATACCATGGTCTACAGAGTTACGCAAAATATGAGTCAGTGGTGCTTCTAGTTTCTGTAAAATATCTCGATCTACTGCCGTAGATTTGCCGTTAATTTCTAATTTAACTTTTTTATTCAGCTTTCTTGCTATATCCCGAATCATCCGAGGAAAACTCTGTACCCCATCAGCAAAAGGACGCATGTGAGACGCAATCACTTCTCGGTAAAGACGATCCGAAAGATTAGCAGTGCGACGAGCATACAGTTCTAGTTCACTCATGCGATCGCCCAAAATGTCCCGACATTCCTGTTCCTTTTGTCGAGCAACTTTCAGATATTGCTCCCCCACTTGATTGACCTGGGATATTGCTAAAGAATTCTGTAATTTTTCCAGGATCTTTGATAATTCCATTTGGTGTTTCTTGAGAGTCATCAAAGAATCAGCAAACGGTTGTAGCCAATTCGCCTCCACTAGGGATTCACCGGCTAAACCCATTAAGCTATTTAAGTTTTCAGCACTGACTCGCACAACTCTCTCTTTAGCTTCCGACTTTTTGGCAGTATCCAAAGCCATCAATGGTTGCTTGGTTAAATCATTCCCTGGGGTAGATGAGGATTGATTGTCTTTGGCAGCCACTTCAGGTTGAGGGTTGTGGCTCACAGCCTGCTTCAAGGGTTGACTTTCAATCTCTATCGTGCTATGGTCAGACTCCTGACTAGGTACTTGAGGGAGAGAATCGGTTTGAGCCTGGTGAGTTACTACCTGATCACGATTTTGCTGATTAACCGTTTGCTGATCAACAGTTTGATCTTGAGTCTGTATGGCTGTATTCGTACTATCGAGAGTGGAAACTTCGGAACGACCATCTATAGCGCTTAGTTTTTCCGAGTTCTGTGACCCCGAGGTACTAGGGGCAGCAGATGGAGATGGCTGTTGTGGGGAGGAGGGTGCAGATTCTGGTGCGAGAATTTTAGCGATCGCAATACTCTGACCTTCAATGGCTTGCCCATGTTCGGACAACCATTGGTCTAAATTCACTTCATCAACTTGGCTGATTTGTTGGAGGAAATCGACACCTTGCAGCAGGACATCAATGTGATCTGCCTTGAGGGTAATGGTTTTATTAATAGCTGCCACAAAGCAATCTTCCATGGTATGAGCAATGTTAACGGCAGCATCAATTTGGACAATTCGGGCAGCACCTTTAATGGAATGGGCTGCACGCATTAGGGATTCCAGTTCTTGGCTGGAGGAAGGATTACTTTCCAGAGCCAATAACTTGTCATTTAATATCGTTGCTTGGCTTTCCACCTCCATGCGGAATAAATCCAACATGGAGAAATTGCTCATATCTTGTCCGCTGTCTGTCATAGGATTTTAGAGTTTAGAGTTTCGATTTATGATATTTTGTAACCATTCAGCTATCAGCTATCAGCGGTCAGCCGTGAGCTTTTAGCTCACGCGTGCGCGTTCAGCTTATTTTATTCAAAACCTGTTCGCACCAGTAGCGTGGCCACAGACCTTTGGCTGATAGCTGATAGCTGATTACTGATAGCTAATAGCTAATAGCTGATAGCACTTTACCCCCATCCCATCGGGTTAAGTAATCTTCCGATTGAGGGTGTAAAACAATAACTCATCGTCCAAGTAATTAACCTTTTTATCCTGCCAGTTAATTATCCATTTTGTATAAGTATATGTAGCTTTATAAATAACCGCTGGTGCATCGATTAATTCATTAGTATGAAACCGTTGAACACTAAAAATTTCATCAACGGGAAAGACCCATCGGTTGCTCTCAATTTCCACAACCACCATCCGTTGATACATCACACTACTAACATTGGTTTTGGATTTTCGAGTTAGGGGCTGTTGGATTTTCGATTGCTCGGAACCTGAGTTAGCCGGATTATCTTCCAAACCCAGGAGATTGCTGAGGGAAACACACATCAGGATTTCCCCACGAATGTTCACGATTCCCAGTAAGATCTCGTTGCTGCGGTGGGGGATGGTATGGATAACACAAGGCTGGGTTACTTCTTTGAATAACTTTGCAGACAATGCCAACCATTCTACTCCTAGCCTAAAGATAATTACGGATATGGTTTCCCCTAGTTGTGTCAGAGTACTTTCACCTTGTGGCACAGATTGGGAAACCAGTAAGTTAGTCCATTCATTAATGTAACCTGGAGGCGGTTCACGTTCAAGCAAGCCGCGCCCTGCTAAAGAGTAAACCGGACAGTTGCGGCAATGAATAAAGGTTTTTAGTTCTGGGCAGGAGCGATCGCCTGTCACTCCGATTTGGTTCCAACAATCGTTAAAAATTGGTTGATTACTTGTCTGACCTTCCATTACTTTATGAGTTTATTAAACGTAAAGAATAAACCTAGTTATGATATACCAAAGGGAACAGGGAACAGCGGAACAGGGAACAGCGGAACAGGGAACAGCGGAACAGGGAACAAAAATTATCACAATTACTACACGGATTGGTATAGGTATTTAACTAGTCAATATTTTTAGGATTATGTTAATTATTATTAACATATATTTTTATTAATTCAACGCCATTTTTTAAGTTTTTTTTTACTAAAACATATTATTTATAATAATATATTTGCAATTCCGATTTCATCCTTCATCCTTCATCCTTAATAATTTATTAGCTAGGTAATTTAAACTTTACAATATCACTCTGGAAGCCTTGTGCTGTAGTCTCCAATTGTTCCAAAGCAGTATTCGTATCCTTTAGGGAGTATACAGTTTGTTGGGATGCAGCACTCAGTTGAGCCATCGCTTCGCTAATTTGCTGTGCTCCTAGGGATTGCTCTTCCATGCTTTGACTGACCACTTCAAACTGTGGTGTGAGGCTTTGTACCTCCTGGATCACCTGGGCAATTTGCTCACTGATATTACCGACATTTTCGACGCTATTCCCCACGTCTTTGCTAAATTTATCCATTTTCATAACTCCAGTAGACACAGCAGATTGCATTTGGTTAATCATCTGTTCAATTTCTAAGGTGGCTACTGCCGTCTGATCCGCCAGCCGACGAATTTCCCGAGCAACAACCGCAAATCCAGCCCCATACTCTCCTGCTTTCTCCGCTTCAATAGCAGCGTTAAGGGATAGTAAATTGGTCTGATCTGCTACCTTAGTAATGGTGGTTACCACGCTATTAATATTATTAGCTTTTTCACTCATCACCCCCAATTGTTGGGAAATAGATCTGGTAGCTTCTATCAACAGACGCATACTTTTCTCCATGTGCTCTAAGTCTTTTTGACTCTGGCTAGCCCCGTCAGCAGTACGGTGAGCCAGCTGAGCAACTTGATCCATAGTTTTAACTAATTCCTCAGAAGTCGCTGCAATGGTTTGCGCAGTTGCTGTCACTTGGTTAGTCGAGGCTAATTGTTCAGTTACTGTTGCTTCTAATTGCTTGCCAGAGGCAGCCATCTGTTTGGTTGAGCTAGTAATTTGGAAGCCAGACTCCTGCACTTTAGACATAAGTGAACTAAGGTTTATGGTCATGAATTTGAGGGTTTTGAGTAACTGCCCAATCTCATCATCAGAGGTGAACTCTACTTTGGATGTGAGATTACCAGCGGAAATCTCTTCGGCTATGGCGACTGCTTTGTTTAAAGAGTTGACAATATCACGGATGATAACTATCCCTAGAATTACAGCTGTAACAATGCTGAGCATACAGACAGTTAAGACAATATTAATAAGGGTTTGACTGTTTCGATGTAGAGTCTGCATCTCTTGCATATGGTCTCTCATATGCTCATAATTAATGTGATCCTGTTCAGTCATCTCAGCGATGTCGGCTGATAACTTTGAAAGTCCGATCCAATTGATGGCAACACTCACCAGCACGATACAGCCACAGAAGCTTAGCAAGCCTATAAGTTTCGTTTTAATCTTCATCGTGGTTAGGGATTAGGAATTAAGTATTAATATAATAATTATAATGCCGACATAAATTATTCGGATTTTATTGGTTAAATTCTGTGCATTTATAGCGGTTTGCGACTTTATTAAGTACATATAGCAAGTCTTATACCCATGAGGTACAAATCTCTGGTTTTTAGGGAGCAGGGAGCAGGGAGCAGGGAGCAGGGAGCAGGGAAGAATGAAGAGGGAAGAGGGAAGAGGGAAGAGGGAAGAGGGAAAAAATAATGTGTACCTCATAGCTATGAGAAACGCTAGAGTTATGGTTTTTTAGGGAACAGGGAACAGCGGATCTGGGAACAGCGGATCTGGGAACAGCGGATCTGGGAACAGCGGATCTGGGAATAGGGAATAGATTAGTTGGCATCCAACCTAAGTTATTTATTATAAGAAGTGGACTTTATCTTTTTTGCCCCATTTTCATAATTAACTTATCTGCATGCAAATCGCTAGATATTGCAATAATAAATAAAATGGCTATTCTATTATGTTCAGATAATCAGTTATCAAAAAAACATAGCTTCCTTCTCTTAGGTAATCTCCATTATCATCCCCTGTTCCCTGGGGAGCAGGTCAAAGTTGCTGAAACATTAGTACTATTTTCCAGTAGAGCAAGCTTAAACCCATGAGGGGGCTATAGATAATGTACAAATATTCATCCAGGACTAGCTCCCCCTATTACCTATTACCTATTACCTTCCCCTCCTGGGAGGGGTTAGGGGTGGGTTCCTATTACCTATTACCTATTACCTTAGTACAAATGTTCTGCATAAGTGACATGCTCCCAGATCCGCTGTTTCCTGTTCCCTGTTCCCTATTACCTATTACCTATTACCTAATATTTATAAGTGTTCAAGCGAACATGATATTACTGGTAGACTTTAAAAACTGAAATTTCTGATTTTAATCCTTGGGCAGCATCATCCAATCGTTCCAAAGCACTATTGGTATGCCGTAGGGAGTCAGAAGTGTCCTGGGAGGATTCACTTAAGTGTTCTATGGCTACTCTGATTTGGTGTGCGCTTTCAGCTTGCTCCTCCATCCGTTGACTCACCAGCTCAAAGCCAGGGGTAATTGTCTTCACTTGCAGGATCACTTGAGCGATTTGCTCACTGATCTTGCCCACATCGTCTACACTAGTACTAACTTGTTGGTTAAACTTATCCATTGCCATTACCCCAGTGGCTACAGCGGATTGCATTTCTTTGACCATGGTCTCAATTTCCAAGGTAGCCACTGCAGTCTGGTCAGCCAGCCGACGAATTTCCCGAGCAACAACGCCAAACCCAGCCCCATACTCTCCCGCTTTCTCAGCTTCAATGGCAGCGTTGAGAGATAATAAATTGGTCTGATCCGCTACTTTGGTAATCGTGCTGATAACACTATTGATAGTATCAGCTTTGTTATGAATTACCCCTAGTTTAGTGGTAATGGCAACAGTGGCTTCAGTTAATTCACCCATGGTGGTTTCCATGCGCCGGATGTTGGCGCTTGCGTTGTCAGCGGCAACAGCCGTATGTTCTGAGACACTAGCGACCTCTTTCATGGTACTGACCAATTCCGATGAGGTTGCTGCAATCTGTTGGGTTGTGGCCATAACCTGGTTAGTGGATACTACCTGTTTGGTGATGGTTGCCTGTAGTTGTTGACCTGCAGCAGCAATTTGGGTGGTTGAGGCGGTAATCTGGATACCAGACTGCTGGACTTTACCAATTAAAGAACTCAAATTTTGGGTCATGGTGCCGATGGATGCCAGTAAATCCCCGATCTCATCCTCATTTTTAGCAGGGATTTCCACTTGGGGGGTCAAATCCCCATTAGAGACTTGTTTGGCATAGTTTGAAAGTTGGGTAAGCTGTTGAGACATTTTGTTCACCAGTAAGTAAGCCACGGCAATGCTGGCTAGAAAAATCAAGGATACGATGTAGATCTGAGTTAGAATTGCCGTGCGAAGTTGAGCATGAATAATTTCTCGATCCATTCCCACATGGACATATCCAGCTACCCCAGCTAGAATCGGTGCAGATATATCGGTGAAGCTCCCCATCCCCTGAATTGCTAGATCCTTGAATTCTATCTGTTCGCTCACAGACTCGGTAGGTCGGTATCTCCCCAAGCCCATCTTCCTGACTTCTTTAGGGATGGTGGGAACAAAGGTATGGGCAACGATCTCCCCATTTTCAGCCACAATAAAGGCATAAGCAACCCCCTTAATCTCAATAAACTGGTCTATGGCTGCCTGAAGGGTTGAGGCATCTCTGTATAGGAGTAGATCGAGGCTAGACTTAGCTAGACTTTTTGCGATCGCAGTCCCTTTGCTTTTATACTCACTAGTCAGGTTTGTGTGTAGAGTCCAGCCAGATAAGGTGGATGTGCTCACTATAACGAACCCAAACAGAATTATTTCTCCAATCAGGGTTTTTTGAAATAGCTTTGACATCTTCATTTCATGGTTTTTAATACATCTTCATTTTTCCCACCTTTCCCAGCTGTCTAGCGGTACAAATTGACTTTGCTCAACAGTAGTGTAATAGACATTATTGAGTCCCTGATTTCTAAAAGCACTAAATGACACTGGCGCATTAATCCCTAAGTCAAGCTTCTTGACCTTCTCAACCGCCTGTCTGAGCCGAGCCTTGTCAACCTTATCCCCCATCATTTGTAAAATCGCCACTAGGAGTTTGGCATTCAGAAACCCTTCCAGACTCACAAAGCTATACCTGAGGGGTTTGTATCCTACCGAGCTTAAATCCCTCGGAGGCATCGGGTTATATTGATCCATCAATGCTCGATACTCACTTATAGCAGGTAAGGAGGTGTCATTATAACTCGGTACCACTTGCGAATTAATCAGATTTGTAGTATAATCTATACCAGTTTTAACACCAGTTTCTAGCAACAAATTCAGCAAACTCTCGCTCCCCACAAACGAGATATTAGCAATCGGCACATTCCAGCCAGCATCCCTAGCATCTCGAATAAATCCTGCACAAGCCCCATAGGAGCCAATGGAAATCACAGCGTCGGGATTGGCAGCTCTGAGAATATTTACCTGACGTTTTAGGCTCTCGGAATAGGAGGTTCCTCGACGATAGGTGGCTTCCCCAACGATAGTCAGACCATACTTAGCCAACGCTCTCCTAACACCATCCCATCCACTTCTACCATAGGCATCAATCTGATAAAATACCGCAATTCGTCGTCTATTAATTTTGACAAAGTTATCAACTAATCCTTCGGTTTCCTGACGGTAGGAAGCTCTTAGATTAAAAGCAAATTGCTCGTAAGGCGCTTCTCTTTGGGGTTGAGCCCCTGTAAAGGGAAAGAAGAGATAGGTTTGTCTGTCACTATAGTTTTTGAGCAGTGGCAGTACTCTAGTCACCGTGGGAGTGCCGACATAATCAAAGAGTAGAAATACATCATCATTTTCAATCAACTTAATGGTGTTTTGAATCGCCCTAGTGGGATTGTATCCATCATCATAGGCCTGAATCACTATTTGTTTGCCATTGATACCCCCTTGGCGATTGATATATTCTATATAAGCCATTGAACCTCTATAAAGTTCAATGCCCAGACTCCTAGATGCTCCTGTAAATGCAGCAGACATTCCCAACACAATATCAGGCTCTTGGGTCTTCCCTGATAACCCGGATACCAAAACAAGCAATAGAGAGAAAAATAGAGATAAAACAATTAGACCCAGAAGCTTCAACTGATCGTAAATTTGCTTGCTTAACATATAGCGGTTTGCGTGTAGGTTAAGTTATGATACATAATCCTGACTACTAACTACTGACTACTGACTACTTGTTCTTATTGTAATTAGCACGGGTGGCAAACCGCTATATCCGATTGTCCTATGCGATCGCTATTCTTAAACTATCAGCTATCAGCTTGAGCATTGGGAACAGCGGATCATCGGAACAGCGGATCATCGGAATATGGCATCAAAAATTATCACAATTCCTACACGGATTGCTATTTAGCGCGTCTTTAGGGTTGTCCAGGAGTACTCATGTCCTCGCCTCCAGAACCTTTTCCCTAAGTTTTCCGTGATTAAAAAGCTGAAAGCTGACGGCTTACTTCTAAACTTGGAACACCGAAACTTCTGTTTGTAATCCTTGGGCAGTATTATCCAATCGTTCCAGAGCATTATTCGTATCTCTTAGAGAATCAGCCGTTTGTTGTGATGCTTCGCTTAATTGAACCATCGCCTCGCTGATTTTTTGAGCACTTTTGGATTGGTTTTCCACACGTTTATTTACCATCTCAAACTGGGGGGTCAGGCTCTGAACTTGCTCAATCACTTTAGCAATTTGTTCACTAATCTTGCCGACATTTTCCACACTATTGCTGACATCTTTGCTAAATTTATCCATTTCCATCACCCCAGTTGACACCGCCGCTTGCATCTCTTTTACCATGGTCTCAATTTCTAGGGTAGCTACTGCCGTTTGGTCTGCCAGCCGCCGAATTTCCCGAGCCACAACCGCAAAACCAGCCCCATACTCTCCCGCTTTCTCCGCTTCAATGGCAGCGTTGAGGGATAGTAAATTAGTCTGATCGGCTACTTTAGTAATAGTGGTGACAACGCTATTGATATTATTGGCTTTTTGATTCATCACCCCCAGTTTCGCAGAAATAGAACTAGTAGCATTGGCCAAGTGACGCATGGTAGTTTCCATACGCATCAGGTCTTGTTGACCATGGCTAGCGCTATCAGCAGTAATTTGAGACAGCTTAGCGACTTGCTCCATAGTTTGAACTAATTGCCCAGAGGTATTGGCAATTTCTTGAGCTGTGGTTGTCACCTCGTTGGTGGAGGCTAATTGTTCGGTCATGGTTGCTTCTAATTGCTTACCAGAGGCAGCAATTTGGGTGGTGGAGCTAGTCATTTGGATACCAGACTGCTGCACCTTATAGATCAATGAATTCAGGTTTTCAGTCATGGTCTGCAAGGCACCAAGTACTTGTCCAATCTCATCTTGATCTTTAGAGACTTCAATTGCCTGGGTTAAATCCCCAGCAGACAGCCTTTCGGTTGCTCCTAGCAATCTAGTGATCTTGCTTCGTAGCGGCAAAGTAACCCATATACCCATAAGGATAGTCAGTATTATCGATAATGTAGTCCCAACCAAAACCACATTCATTAGCCAGCGCTGTTGTTCCTGGAATTGTCTGACCCCTTCCGTCATGAGAGCTTCTGCCCGTTTGATCATCTGCACCCTGTTCTTATCAACATTTTCAGCATTAATTGACTTAACTAAAGCAGTCGCTTCGGTAATCTTGCCTGAATCTACGAGTCGGAAAACCTGTTGAGATAGTTGATGTAATTTCTCCCCTTCTGCAATGTAATTCTCCAAAAGTTGTCGTTGTATAGTGTCTTGAGTTTGCGCCTTAAGCGCTGAACTATATTGACGAAAATTTTCATAGCCCTCTTGATAGGATTGCTTATAACGTCCCTCTGCAGGAGAAATAAAATAGGCTCGGACACTGCGCACCATTTTGGTAAGCCCATGAGCGATCAGGTTGACTTCTATTGGACAGCCTCTCTGTCCTAGGATTGAAGAAGTGGTCGCAATTTGAGATTCAAATTCAAACGTTCTCATCGCGCTTGAATAGACAATTGACCCTAATCCAATCAGACAAATAATGGGGATTGAAGCTCCTAAGAAAATTCTGTGATTAATTTTTGTGAACATTTCGAAACAGTCTGGAATTTATACTGGTTGACTTGGGACTGGTAAAACCCAAATTAGTCTATAGAGTTTCTCATACCTATGAGGTACAGTATTGATTGGCGCTGATTGCCTTTAAGACCTTCTTGCCTTGGTGCCCTCTGCCTACCCCCTGCAAGGATAAGCAATATCGCTCAAACGTCGCTGAGAATTACTATAGTCCCTTTCTGGAAATTAGATGGATTATATCATGTCCCATTAATTGTCAATAGTAAAATTAGATCAAGTCCGATTAATCACTTCCAAAACCCAATAGTCCCAGTCTTTTTGGGTTACAGTAATCGATAATCGTAAAGTAAAAATTACCAATTACCAATTAACAAATACCTCTATATAACATGCCTTAAGCTATTTCATATTACTCAGCACTCAGCACTCACTAATCAGCACTCAGCACTCAGCACTCAGCACTCAGCACTCAGATCAAGTCCGGTTGAATACCTATCATAAAAAAGATTGATGGGCAGATGGGGAGATGGGCAGATGGGGAGATGGCGCAGATTTTTATTAAAGATAATTATATAGAGTGGATATCAGTATTATTTTCAAGGACAGTATTTTTAACCTAGGATTTAGGGTTGCTATAACGCAGCCAATCTAATTGTAGGGTCTCCCTCCCAACCCTACTAATCGGCTTTTCTAAACTTGGAACACCGAAACTTCTGTTTGTAATCCTTGGGCAGTATCATCCAATCGTTCCAAAGCATGATTTGTATCTCTTAGAGAGTCAGCCGTTTGTTGTGATGCTTCACTTAGTTGAAGCATTGCCTCGCTGATTTGTTGAGCACGTTTCGATTGGTTTTCCACACGTTGATTTACCATCTCAAACTGGGGAATCAGGCTCTGCACTTGCTCAATCACTTTAGCAATTTGTTCACTAATCTTGCCGACATTTTCGACACTATTACTGACATCTTTGCTAAATTTATCCATTTCCATCACCCCAGTTGAAACAGCAGATTGCATCTCTTTTACCATGGTCTCAATTTCTAAGGTAGCCACTGCCGTTTGGTCAGCTAGCCGCCGAATTTCCCGAGCCACAACCGCAAAACCAGCCCCATACTCTCCCGCTTTCTCCGCTTCAATAGCAGCGTTGAGGGATAGTAAATTAGTCTGATCGGCTACTTTAGTAATAGTGGTGACAACGCTACTGATATTATTGGCTTTTTCATTCATCACCCCCAGTTTCCCAGAAATAGAACTAGTAGCATTGGCTAAGTGACGCATGGTACTTTCCATACGCATCAGGTCTTGTTGACCATGGCTAGCAGCATCAGCAGTAATTTGAGACAGCTGAGCAACTTGTTCCATAGTTTGCACTAATTGCCCAGAGGTATTGGCAATTTCTTGAGCTGTGGTTGTCACCTCGTTGGTGGAGGCTAATTGTTCGGTCATGGTTGCTTCTAATTGCTTACCAGAGGCAGCAATTTGGGTGGTGGAGCTAGTCATTTGGATACCAGACTGTTGCACCTTATAGATCAATGAATTGAGATTTTCAGTCATCTTTTTGAGAGATGCCAGTAATTGTCCAATCTCATCCGTTGAGGTAATCTCTACCTTGGTACTCAGATTACCAGCCGAAACTTCTTCTGCTATATCTACTGCTTTGTTTAACGAATTAACGATATCGCGGGTAACAAAAATTCCAAAACCTAGAGTAGCCCCAATGATTAAAATGAAAGCAATCAGTACGATGTTGATGGTACGTTGTTGGTTTTCTTTAGCAATATTGGCTGAGTTTTGAGATAATGTAATGGCTCGCCGCAAGAGACTCCTCATTTCTGCTTTAAGTTCTTCTCGGGACTCTTGCATCCGTTCTGCAGCCAATTCCGCTTGATCGGGTTGATTGCTAACAATTAACCTGAACGCTTGCTGAGATTTATCACCATAACGATCATGCATTGTGTTATATGAATCTAATTCAGATTGAAAATCTGACCAGCCTTCTTTTTGCTCTTTACTTAACGCTTTTTGGATTTCACGTTTAACTATGTTATCAACTTTTATAAGAGCGTCATGCACTAATCCATCCCGTCGGTTGAACTCCCCTCTCGCTTGATTCAACGTGTTTCTGGCAGTGGCGCTTTCTGCATATCGGTAATTAAATCGAAAGGCCCGTTCAAAATTAACCGCCTGAGCAAGTTGACTTTCTTGCATTTCCGTCATGTGCTGGATAAGGGGGAGATCCTCTTCAGCTATCTTACCGATTTCAGTCGCTAACTTTGACAGTTCTATCCAGGTAATTCCCCCTCCTAAAAGTATGGCAAAACTAGAGAATATTAGTAGACCTAGTAGTTTAGTTGCAATTTTCATTTAACTCCAAGTAGCCCCTGTTGCTATTGACTTTTTAGGTTTTGTAGTCGTTGAATTCGCTGTCGGATTACCGTAGCTTTAGCCAGCTCCCCACGATTTTCTTGAAGTAAAGCCAGATGAAACAGTGCTTCGTAGTAATTCGGTTTCAGGTAAACCGCTTTCTGGAAGCATGGCTCAGCCTGCTCGTCATTGCCCAAGGCCTGATGGACTTCTCCGAGTAACACATAAGCCTCAGCACTAGTCAAATGTTGATTTAGGTAAGTTTGGCACAGTGTCGCCGCTTCCTCCAAACTTCCTTGATTGGCTAATCTCCTGGCTTTCTCAAGCAAGGATTCTTGTCCCTTTTCAAGCTCCCTTTGTAAGCAGGATTGTTTGATTTGTTTAGACTGTCGATTAACAAGGGCAGAGAGGGAAGATGATGTTGTTTGGTTTTCCTGGTTTTGCCCCTTGTGCTTTTCCTGTCTTGGATACGGAGAATGGATCAGCGTCACTGGGGACTTATCAGTCGGGAGTAACGATGAGGTTTCCCAATTTCTCCCCCGCCCCTGTTCTGACTCCCTGGTCTGGCGTTCTCCAAGATGTTTCACCTTCTGATAGGCAAAAGCAAAGGGATAGCGAACTGACACAAATCGATTGGTAGTTATTACTCCTGTTTCAGCAGACCCCACAAACAGCAAACCTTTAGGCATTAATAAACGATCTAAGAGTTCTATAGCACGGAAGCGGGCAGATTTATCTAAATAAATCAATAAATTGCGGCAGAATATAATGTCATAGTTGCTCTGAGCCAAGCCCAAGGGGTCTAGGATATTACCATGCTTGAAATTAACAGTGTTGCGCACCAACTGACATAATTCATAACCATCGGTCGTTTGCTTGAAATAGCGTTTTCGTTGCTGTAGCTGGTTGCCCCGAAACGAATTCCTGCTGTAGAGAGCACGTCGAGCTTTCTGCAATGCTTCCTTGCTAATATCAATGGCATCGAGCCGAAACTGATTAGGAGTCAAACCGACATCCAGCAAGGTCATAGCAATGGAGTAAGGTTCTTCTCCAGTAGAACACGGTATACTTAACACGCGGAGGATGGGGTGGTTGGATTTGGGCAACCACTCAGATCTGAGGTAACGACTCAGAAACCCAAAGGGTTGTTTGTCCCGGAAAAACCAAGTCTCTAGGACAACGACCGTTTCAATCAGTGCTTCGAGTTCTTGAGGTGAGGTTTGAAGTTTCTGCAGATACGTTTGCTGATCCGGTAAGCCACAAGCCAATCGTCTGGTTTCTATCGCTCTAGCAATCTGCCTAGACCCAATAGTACTGCCATCCAAACCGATTTTCTTTCTCAGCAAAGCCTCGATAGTCGCCTGAATCATTACTATTAGTTCTTAGTTGTTAGTTAGTTGGTAGTTTTTGATTGTCTGCTCCAGGTAATAAGTATATCTGTTGGGACTCCGATAACAAATACTCTAGCCGGATTCGTTGGATCATGCCTTTTTCATCCATAATCATTTCTCCTAAATAAGGAGCGTCATTCATTTGAACTCCAGCATCGACCAACTCAGTATCTGGTTTCTTTAAGGTTTCTGTGATTCGTTCTGACATCAAACCCAGGCAATACTGAGTCTTATTATTGCCAACGTAATTGACCATTATAATCCGCGTGCTTAAGTGGGAGCGGCTGGGAGTACCTTGAATTAAATGGCACAGATCGATGACTGGGACAATTGCACCTCGGTAGTTAAACAAACCAGCCACATAGTCAGGAGCTTGGTGTATTTTTCGGAGGCTGACTCTGGGAATTACCTCCACGACCTGAGAACTATCCAGGGCATAAAGGTCATTTCCTACATAAAAAATTAACATTAACATCGGTTAATTGGTGGAAAAATTGGTGGGAATTGATATAACGATCGTGCTAATAGTATTGTTTTTAAGTGATAGGGGATAGTCTTTTGATCTTTATTTAACATCATTGAGCCTCTAGATTTGTGAGTGTTGAAACCCCTAATTAGCTCTGAACTAGATTATGAAGTAAATGTGAAAAAATGCTGAAAATGTGAAGAGACTCTCCTTTTTATGAAAAAAGTATGAAATGTGCCTCAAAAAAATGTGAACTAAACAAGGCTAATACCAATTCGGGACATTACGGCGACACATCAATTTCATCCATCTGGGCAGAGGGTAGACCGGCTTTTGCACAAGTGGCTCGGACTGAAATTTAAATGCTTACTAGCTTAAGCCTATACTTCCCCATTTACCTTCCTATCGCTCCATGGTAGAGTGTGTCCACTTGTTTCCATAATCTGCTCTAGGTGAAAACAAAGCATTTGCACTTGGATATGTGCCTCAAAATAGGGAGTTTTTCTACCCATGCTTCCGTTGGACTTGGAGCAAGCAGATCCACCCATACCTTCTACACGGGATCTACTGAGTATCCAACACCTTCACTATCACTTCACACTTCTAGGGGCTATAACCATTGCGGTGCAATCCTTTCATGAATTCGGCGGAGTTTGCCCCTTTTTACCTGAAATCCATATCTGTCAAGGGATTTGAGCTCTTAAGATTTACTTTATAAATTAGCTTTTAACGAATAGGGGAGTTTGAGGGGTCGAAATTCCCCATCCCTGGGACGGGTGGGTTTGAAGTTACCGTAAGAGAGGGTCGCCTTTATAGTTGCTAGGTTATGCAGAAAAGGGTTAAATCTTTTTTAATAGCGATGCAGCGCGGTCTTGGGAAGGCAGCGCGGTCTTGGGGGTCCCCCCGGAGACGAAACCTGATTACGTTGAGCCTTTATGGTTGGTAGGCTATGCACAAAAGGGTTCAAACTTATTGATTAGCGTGATTTGCGCGGTCTTGGGGAGGCAGCGCGGTCTTGGGGGTTCCCCCGGAGACGAAACCTTAGATAGTGGAGCCTTTATAGTTAGCAGGTTATGCAGAAAAGGGTTCAATATTTGTTAATAAGGCTCCACTATCTTACGGTAACTTCAAACCATGAGCGACTGCCGTGGTTTCCCCCATGAGCGACTGCATCAAGACAAGGCTCAACTGTCTTACGGTAACTTGGCCGTAGGCCACGCTTGGCCGTAGGCCACGCCAAAGGCGAACGCGAACAAACCATGAGCGACTGCCGTGGTTTCCCCCACTCGCGCTTTGCATCAAGACAAGGCGACCCTCTCTAAGGTTTCGTCTCCGGGATGGATAGACCCCTGGCCGTAGGCCACGCTACGCGAACAAGGACTTAACGACACTTGAATATTTACCACAAAGTATATATAATGATATATAAGGTCGATGGATGAGTGCAAAGACAGTGAAGCATCAAGCCGTAAAAGTCAGAATTTACCCCACGCAGGAGCAAGTTCAGATACTTGCTCAACATTTTGGTTGTGCTCGTTGGTGGTGGAACTATGCATTAAATCAGTGTATAGAGACTTACAAGGAAACCGGCAAAGGGTTGTCTCGGTCTGCGCTCAATTCTATGTTGCCAAAACTCAAAAAAGATGAAAAAACTGTTTGGCTAAAAGACTGTTATTCTCAGGTTTTACAATCTGTAAGTCTCAACCTTAGTCGTGCATATCAAAACTTTTTTGTTCGCGTCAGCGTGGCCTACGGCCAGGGCAGGGCTAAATATCCTAGGTTCAAATCATTCCATCATCGCCAATCAATCCAGTATCCACAATACGTCAAACAAGTAGGTGACTGCTTAAAATTCCCCGGGAAACTGGGTGTTATCAAGGCTAAAATTCACAGAGAACTAGACGGGGAAATTAAAACTGTCACAGTTAGCAAAACTCCATCTGGTAAGTATTACGCTTCTGTGTTGATGGAGTATGATTCGGACGATATAAAGCCATCCACCGACGGGAAGGTGATTGGCATTGATTTGGGTATCAAGGATTTTGCGATCACTTACGATGGCAAAAAGACCTCTAAGTTTGGTAATCCCAGGCACTTAGCTAAATACGAACGAAAATTAGCAAAAAAACAGCGTATTGCCGCCCGAAAGAAAAAGGGAAGCAATGGACGGAAAAAAGCCATAAAGATTGTAGCTAAGGTATACGAACGGATTGGAAATGTCCGCCAAGACTACCTACACAAACTATCCAGAAAGATAGTTAATCAGAACCAAGTAGTAGTAGTTGAAAACCTAAATGTCAAGGGCATGCTGTGCGCTACGCGCACGCTTCGCGAACGTAACCATAAATTAGCTAAAGCAATATCTGATCTAAGCTGGGGAACCTTTGTGAACTTCCTGTCTTATAAGTCTGAAAAAGAAGGGAAGGTATTGGTTGAGATAGACCGGTGGTTCCCTAGTTCTAAAACCTGCTCTAATTGTCATTACCGAATCAAAGAGTTGCCACTAGATGTCAGGACTTGGACTTGCCCAAGTTGTGGAACTCATCATGACAGAGATGCTAATGCGGCTAAGAATATTAGAGCAGAAGGGATCAGAATGCTATCCTCCTCTGGGACGGGGGAGGTCAACGCTAGTGGAGAAGAAGTAAGACCAAAGCTTGGACGTCCGTCTAAGTTGAGGCATTCTTCCGTGAAGCTAGAAGCCCCAACCTCTAAGAAGTAGGTTGGGGTAGTTCACGTGGTTTAATTATATTAAACTTAACAGCTGATAGCTGAACGCGCACGCGTGCGCGTAGCGCATTAGCTGATAGCTGACCGCTACATGGTGACAATTTGATTGACTAATAAATAACTGAATTATGGCTTTGATTTTTGAATGGCTGAGCAAAGTCTGGAACATCGTCTCGAAGGTGTTTACCACCAAACTGTTTCAGCTAGGCACCCAAGAGCTGTCTCTGATTATGATAGTCCAACTCATAGTAATGGCTATCATTACCTTATATATAGCTCGTAAACTGCAGGACTTGATTAAGCGTCGGGTGCTAACTCGCTTGGGGTTAGATCGTGGGACTCGCGAAGCATTGTCCTCCCTGATCGGCTATGTTCTAACTGTCATAGGATTTTTGATTGTTCTGCAAACGGCTGGGATTAACCTCAGTTCCCTAACTGTTTTTGCAGGGGCAATGGGTATTGGTTTAGGCTTCGGACTTCAGAATTTAACCGCCAACTTTATCAGTGGTCTGGCGATTCTGTTTGAAAAACCAATTAAGGTGGGAGACTATGTCAAAGTTGATGACCTGTCAGGAACTGTAGAAAAAATCTCGATTCGCTCCACCACTATCCGCACCAATGATGGGGTGTTTGTTATTGTTCCAAATACTAGTTTCCTGGAAAACAATGTGGTTAACTGGAGTTATCAAGATCCCAGAGCTAGGCTCAGAATTCCTGTTGATGTTCCCGATGAAAGCGATCCAGTCATCGTCACAGAGGTACTGTTAGAAGCGGCTCGCAAAGAGCCAGAAGTTTTAGCATCTCCTCCTCCTGAAGTATATTTTAAAGGGTTTGGAGACGGCATGGATTTTGAACTCTTAGTATGGATCGACAATCCACCAAATATGGAATCAATTCAGAGTAGTTTGTATTATCTGATCGAAGAGCAACTTCGTGAGCAGGGAATCGAGCACGCCGAGCCTCAGAGAGACCTGTATATCCGAAATCTGAAGGACTTAGAATTTCTGCTACAAAAACCTCAACAAACTGCCGCTGCTAACGGCTCATTATCTCATCAAGAACCCCTCTCTAAAAAAGCTGTAGCTACTGCCAGAACAAATAAAGTAAAAACTAACTCTAGAGGAAAATTGACCCTGCGGGATCTTTTGCGGAAAGTGAGTTACTTTGAAAAGTGTAGCGATAGCGACCTGCGACATATAATTCAGCAAGGATATCGTCAAATGCTCAAAGCAGGGGATATAATCTGTGAAGAAAACGACCCAGGGGATTCATTTTATATCATTTTATCTGGCTTAGTTGAAGTTTTTGTAGAATCAATCGGAAAACGGGTTGCCACCCGCAAGCCAGGGGAATTTATTGGAGAGATGTCCTTGCTTCTGGGTACCCCCCGCACGGCTACCCTTCGCACCCTAGAAGACACGATTCTGTTTGTGGTAGACAGGGAAAATTTAAAGAGTCTTTTGGAAAAGCACAAAGATTTAGCTGACCAAATTTCCGAAGAATTATTCAAACGTAAGGAGACCCTAGATAAATTAGGAATAACGGTAGGTGTAACAGAGGAAAAAGAGAGTGGCACCAATCAGATTCGCCAACGCCTTCAATCACTCTTTGGGATTTGATAGGTTTGTTGGTAATGATTTGACAGCTGGGTTTTCAAGTTTGATTTTTTAGTCACCTAAAATCTTATAAAATTGATAAAATTTTAGCTACCGATGAGTAACTGATTATCAGTTTTATTTTTAATCAGCTAGGTCAACTTGGAAACCTTAATTTGCTATAGTTAAAGATATTTTTGCTAATTCCGGATTCTCTACTACTTCTGGGTAAACCGCCACACCCCATCCCAATTCTGGGGTACCCCTTGCACCATTAATTGATTAATTCGCTCTACATACAATAACGCTGTCTTATCGTTAGGATTGACAGCTAACACTTGATTAAAACACGCTTTAGCTTTCTCAAATTCTTGAGTTCGGTAGTACTCTATAGCGAGCTCAAATTCTGACTGGGTTGTTAACTTTAATTCCCTAACTTTTTCAGCTTCTCCTTCCAAGACTTCATAAACAGCAATTGGTTCATTTTTTCCTTTAACAATTGCTCGATCGAGAAACCGAATCTGGTATTGACTAGGATTACTCAATTGCTCTAAAGCTTGCTCGGAGATTAACAAAGACACGCCATAAAACTTAGTTAACCCTTCTAAACGAGCAGTTAAGTTTACATTATCCGAAAAAGCATCCCCTTGCATCCGAAATGTCTCTCCTACCATTCCCACCATCATCTGACCCACATGAATGCCAATGCCTACTTTAATTGGTAGATAGCCTTTGGCAATACGCCTGTGATTGTATTCTTCCACTCTGATTTGCTTGGCAATTCCCGCTGCTACTGCCTCATCGGTGCCATCAGGAAAAATAGCCATTATACCATCTCCGAGAAACTTGACGATAAAGCCGTTTTGATTGCGAATCTCGGGACTGACACGCTTGAGGTAAGCATTAACAAAGTCGAAGTTTTCCTTCGGGGTCATGGTTTCTGAAAGGGTAGTGAAAGAGCGAATATCTGAGAACATGACCGCCATTTCTTTACTGACGTGGTTCCCCAGATATACATCAAGAATAGTGTCTTTTTGAAGAAAGTTAAGATATTCAAAGGGAACAAATCTGCTATAGGACGTATTGGTTTTTTCTAATTGCCGGTGAGCTTCTTGCAATAGTTTATGTTGTTTTTCTAATTCCCGATAGGACTGTTTGAGGTTGTTCCAAAGTGTGGTAGTAATACTTACAACTGCAGCACTAATAACGGTAAACAAGGGTGTAAATACGGGAATCAACCAGCCAGATAAAAAGGCAATATAGGAACTGGTAATAATGATAACTCCGGCTATAAGGGTGCCAACTCCAGTTACCCATCGCCTACGGACATACATCGATCCAAGGGTAGCACTATATCCAGACCAGAACACAATCCACAGCCAATTAAGGGATTTGACTGATGCTCGAAGCATGGGACGACCTTCATTAGCTGCACTCAAAATCTGGCTGGTGATATTGGCGTGAATTGCTATACCTGGTATTAATTCAGTGGGAGTTAGTAATGTACTATTGTAGGGAGTGAGGTGATTGTCATTGAGACTTGGGGCTTTTGCCCCCAACAAGACAATGCGATCGCTCATCAAATTTGGGGGAATGCGATTGTCGAGAACATCAGTCATGGAGATAGTCAAAAAGCTCTCCTCACCGCCCCGATAGTTCAATAAGATTTGGTATCCTCCCATCTCTGCTTTGCTGTACTCTCCATCATTACTGGAGAGGGGTACAAACTTGGCTTTACCTAAACCGTATATCTTTTTATCGGGATTGATCGGCTCAAGTTTAATTCCGTCTTGTGCCAAATACATTAGCGCTAGTTTCACACCAAATCCTTGCTTACGGGTACCATCAGGTTTGCCCAGAAGAATGATCCCTCGCCGGATTTTGCTATCCCCATCGATGAGTACGTCGTTAGCTGCTACCTGACTCAATTTATCCAGCACTGGTGGCGCTGCAATGGGGTTGCCAGCAATTTTCTCAATTCCGATCACATTTGGGGTAGACTTAAACACCTCTACCAGTTCATCATGTCCAGGTTCAACTACTAGGTCTCGATAAATATCAATTCCAATCGCTCTTGGTTGCTGGGCTTTGATATTCCGAATTAGCTGAGCCATAACCCGATCTGACATCGGCCATTGCTTAACATATTTGATATCGGGTTCATCAATGGTGACCAGGACAATGCGCTCGTCAACAGATTCTTTTGGACGCAGCCGAAATAATTGGTCTTGGCTTGCCCATTCCAGTATCCGAAACAGTCCAGCATTGCTTCCTAAAATCACCAATCCTGCTATACTCGGCGCGATGAAGAGGACTGTTCCCCACTGTTTAATCTGTTGTTTTATGGTTTGCCACATTTGGCTTTAATGTCCGTTATTTTGGTGAGGTTGTTTCTTTATAGTATTCCCCTTTGAGTTCTGAAAATACTCGCGCTTGGGACAGGCAAGAGGCAAGAATCAAGAGGCAAGAGGCAAGAGGCATGCTAGACCCACCCCTAACCCCTCCCAGGAGGGGAAGGCAAGAGGCAAGAGGCAAGAGGCAAGAGGCAAGATTGAATAAAGTAAATAGTGATTTTTGGGAGCGATGCAGTCGCTAAAGGTAGAAAAATTCGGACAAGGGAACAGGAAACAGTAATAATATTTGACTCTCTCTTGATGCAGTCGCGCTATGGGGAAAACTCCCGTGAGGCCACTGCATCGCTATTGCCTTTTGCCTATTGCCTTTTGCCTATTGCCTTTTGCCTTTTGCCTATTGCCTTTTGCCTTAAAAGGATAAGCAATATCCCTCAAAGGTTGCTGAGAATTGCTATATCAAATGGGGATTAGTTTCCTAGCTAATCCCTTAAACTGACAACTTCTCAAGAATTACAACTGCTCTCCCATCGGCTGAGTTGCGATCGCATCCAGTCCCACTTGTTCGAGTAAATCTTTCCACTCATTGGCTAGGGTTGTATTCTCAGGATCCAACCGTTGAGCAGTCACTAAAACCTCTAGGGTATCGTACCATATTCCCGCCTTAGCATATTCAGTAGCCAACGCGATCGCGGACTTGGATGACCCTTGGTAACTCACCGTTGATTTTACCCGTTTAACCCACCCACTTACTGAATAATTATCAGGTCGCAGGATACCGTCTGGTTCAATGGGTGCCAAGTACCAGAGGTAGTTTTGACCAATCTTTAATTCTGGTGCTGCTTCTGGTAGGGTAATACTAATCACTCCTTCCTGTCCAGAACTTTTGAGGGTTGTGTGATAATGGGAATTACCCTGTTCATCTTGCAAACTGAAAAAAACCTCAGTTGCTCCCAGGGCGGGCATATAAACAAATAGAGTTGGACGGGGTGATACGGTGTACCCGTGTTTTGTGGGTGGAAGCAATGCGGTTAGAGGGAGTTTACTACCTCTCGAACCCCCACCGATGCTAGTTCTGGGGCTAGCCGAGTCTCCGGGTAGGTCAAATTCTACATCCCCTCTCGAACCCCCACCGATGCTAGTTCTGGGGCTAGCCGAGTCTCCGGGTAGGTCAAATTCTACATCCCCTCTCGAACCCCCACCGATGCTAGTTCTGGGGCTGGCGGATTCTCCGGGTAGGTCAAATTCTACATCCCCTCTCGAACCCCCACCGATGCTAGTTTTGGGGCTAGCCGAGTCTCCGGGTAGGTCAAATTCTACATTTCCTCTCGAACCCCCACCGATGCTAGTTCTGGGGCTAGCCGAGTCTCCGGGTAGGTCAAATTCTACATTTCCTCGCACCCCTCCACCGACACTGGTTTTGGGAACTTCCTCATCTGAGGGGAAATCAAATTCCAGACTGATGCGATAATCTCGGGGTAGAATTTCCCCTTCTTTAACTGATGGAGTTGCCTGGAGTGCAGTTGATGCCAAGATCAATGTTCCAGTTACTGTTGCTGATAAGAGAGTTTTACAAATAAACTTATTCATGTTATAATTAACCTCTGGATTATTCTTCTATAACCAATTCCCTACTAACACAAAGGATGCCCAAAAGTAGGGATGTCTATATAATGGATCTTGACGCAATTTCAGTTGTGCTTGTTGCAGAGCTTCAGCCTTAGTCATCGACGGCTTAGTCTGAATCAGGCCCTGATAAAACTCTTTCATTAAGTTAGTGGTTGATTCGTCGCTGACTGACCAGAGACTACCTAAAGTGCTGTGAGCTCCTGAACGTAACGCAAATCCTGCTAATCCTAGGGTGGCACGATTATCCCCTGCTGCAGTTTGACAGGCACTCATTACCAGTAATTCTATAGGTTCGAGAATTCCTAGTCGTCTTTTTTGGAATAGTAAATCGAAATCTTTAATGCCAATTCGGTCATTCCAGGTGAGTAGGAATGTTTCCTTTGGGTTAGAACTGAATTGACCGTGAGTAGCTAGGTGAACAATGGGAAAGGGGGTGCTATCAATTGCGGTTTGGAAGGTAGTGCGGGTAAATTCCTGATTGAGTAAAACGTCTGTAGTAACTTTATCCGTAATTTCTTGGACTTCTCCAGCCACACCAGGTAAACCAGTATAGCCTTGGCGAGCTTCGGTCAACCCAGCCACTAAGACGTTCAGTTCAACTCTCTGAAGTCTTTGAGGAAAAAGTTGTAACCCAGGAGAGATAGCAATACTATAGTTTTCGATCAGATACTGTTTACCATCGTAGAGAGCTGCCATGGGCAAATTGCGCAAGAACCCATCTGGCACGAATACCAAGGTTTTAATGTTACTGTTTGCCAGTTCTGCTTCTGCCGGTCGGATCAGCCAGTCATATATTTGCTCAGACAGTCGCAACCGCTCATTATTGGGATAACCAGGAGACATAGATGAGTAAACTTGTCTTAGTCTAGCTTTGACTTTGTCCTCTGGTAGAAGAGTAGTGTAGTGGCTTAGAGGTTGATTGGGGAGCGAAAGGATGACTTCTATGCGATCGCTCAAAATAATTGGATAAATTACAGCAGCCTCGACATCAATTTCATCAATGACAATTGGCTCAGTGTCTAGACAAGCATCTCGAAAATAGTTATCTAACTCTGCCAGTTGCAACGCTTCAATCACTTCACGAGCTTTTTTGAGGTTAGACTGGCTAACCGCCCCTTTCTTGAGCCCAGCTTGAGAGGGAGTTAATAACAGGCTGACTAAATCTCGATAAATCGGTTCGATACTTTCTTGGAATTTAAATTGCACATCAGGATTAATGGCAACTAAGTCACTCCTTAGGGATTGAAGGTTATTGTAGGCAGTTTCATAAGCCGCGATCGCGCCAGGGATATCCCCTTGCTGTTTCAGAATCTGCCCCAGTTGTGTTGCCGCAAGAGCAATAATATCTCCTGCATTAATAGTTTGAGCTATCTGTAGAGCTTGCTCTGTCAGACTTTGAGCATCCTCCCACTGCTGATTTTGTTGATAAAGCTTAGCCAGTTGATTCAGAGAATAAGCTTCAGCGCGGGCATCTTGGAGTTGTCTAGCTTCTTGAATGGCTATTGCCAATACGTTAGCAATTTTTTTGGTAATTTTTTGGGCAATTTTTGGAGCAATTTTAGAGGTATATGATAGTTGAATAGCTTCCTTTTCGCTATTTTTTAGCTTAATCATACTTTCTGCTAGATTCACTCTAGCATAGATTGCCAATCGACTAGGAGGTAGCTTGGATAGGTTTGACTCAATAGTTGGAATTAACGACAGTGCCTTATCCCATTTTTTTACCGTAACTAAAAGACTGAGTTGATTGAGTTGTGCCTGCACTTTGGTAATGCCATCTGGTGCTAATTTAGCTGCCTCTTGGTAGTATTTCCAAGCCACATCATATCGTTGTAAGTCTCTAGCCACATTGCCAATGCTAAGGAGAGTAGGGCTAGTATCCTCAGGGGAATTAAATTGCTTGCTAATTGCCCAACTTTGTTCTAATAGTTTCTTTGATTGAAGTAAATCACCAGCAACTTGTAGTGCAATGCCCAAACTTCTCAACCCATCAGCTTTCAGTAGGGTATCCGGTTGATTTTCCAGGTCTGTGACCAGTTGCTCTAAGAGATTTCTTGCCCGTCGATACTGCCCTAAAAATTGCCAGGCTTGGGCTTGATTGATTTGGCTGATTATTTTTCCCGTTTCATCATTAGCCCTAGCATAAGTAGCTTCCGCTTGCTCCCAGGTTTCCAAAGCAGTTTTGGTTTGTCCTTGTGCCAGTTGCAGGCTTCCTTGGGTATTCAAGGCTTGAGCCAGAAGCAGGATGCCCTTTGAATCTAGTTTCTCAACACTTTGCAGTATGGTTATACTTTCTGCGATCGCGACTTGAGCTTGCTGCCATTGTCCCAATTCTTGCTGAGCTAAGGATAAATAGTTAAGGGCTTGGGCTTGGTTAAAACTTGCTCCTGAGGATGCATAAGCTCTTGCGGCTTGTTGCCAGAGGGTAGCGGCTTCAAAGAATTGTCCAGCTTGATAGTGTTCTTTTCCCTGTTGCAGCAGTGCTGACGGATTGGACGAGTATTGGACAACTGCTCCTGGTGAGGAGATTGGGGAATTTGACTGATAGGCAATAGCAGGTAGATTTGTGATTAGTAGCCAAAGGGCTAGAGGGAGATGGCACCGAATCACTAGCCATCCCTTAAGGGATAGTCCCTGTTGTTGACTGTTTTGGTGAATTATCGCCATAGCTTTGCTCATCCTGTCGTGAAAGTCCTTCAGCGCTGATTGAGGAAAAAAGACTTTCGCTGGTTTTATGTGCCTAAAGGTTTAATGTGAAGTTAAGCCTAATTGATCATCATTTATATGAAAAATCCTTTGACACATTAATTTCATACATTAATTTGTTTGTGTCTTTGGTAAAGTTTTGTTGAAGAACTTGTCCTTGTTTTATTTAAGCATAATGGTATACTTTGATATTTGGCTGATGAGGTAATATCGGTAGAGCTATTAGCGGATAGCTAACCATTTCCTGACACAGAATTAACCCCTAAAGTCAGGAATAGCAGCCTTCCACGGTACAGGAGCGAAAATGTTCTTTTGGTACTCAAAACTCCCAATCTTATTAATATCTAGCACAGCTTGGGCAGTGTTCCAGACTGCTGCTTACTCCCAGATTATACGCGATGAGACCTTGGGGGTAGAACGCTCAATTGTTACTCCCCAAGAATTTCGAGACTTAATCGAAGGCGGAGCGATCCGAGGCAGTAACCTGTTCCACAGTTTCCTGGAATTTAATGTCAATGAAGGACAAAATGTCTACTTTGCCAACCCCGATGGCATAGCTAATATCCTCACTCGTGTCACAGGAGGGAGTCGATCACGGATATTCGGTACCTTGGGAGTAGATGGCGCAGCAAATCTCTACTTAATTAATCCCAATGGCATTCACTTTGGCAACAATGCTCGATTGGATGTAGCTGGCTCATTTATTGCTACCACAGCTGATGGGATTAAATTGGGTCAACAGGGATTGTTCAGTGCCACAGAACCAGAAAAAAGTAACTTACTGACTATCCAACCTGGTGCTTTCTTTACTAATGCCCTACGTCAACATCAAGCGAGGCAGCGCGGTCTTGGGGGTCCCCTCCATGAGCGACTGCCTCGAATCAGGAATCAGGGTAACTTAGCTGTTGGTAGTGGGCAAGGGTTAGTGTTGTCGGGAGATTTAGTTACTAGCACAGGTTCGTTAGTAGCACCGGGGGGAATAGTTAAGATTAATGGCTCTCAAATTGGCTTATGGGATAATGCCTCTATTGATGTATCCTCCCCAAACGGTGGAGGGACGGTTTTAATTGGTAGTCAACAGACTAACCGAAGCTACATTGCCCCTAATGTCGAGATTAGTGCCAATGCGATCGCAAACGGCAATGGCGGTAGAGTTATCCTCCAAGCAGATCAGATCACAGGATTTTACGGCACTATCAGCGCTAGTGGGGGAACAATTTCCGGCAATGGCGGCTTTATCGAAGTCTCAGGTAAGGAAAAGCTGATTTTTCGGGGGAATGTGGATACCAGTGCCGTGAATGGCTTTCCTGGCACCTTATTACTAGACCCTAAAGATATTATTATTGCTAGTGGGACAGGGGATCAAACAGTAGATGACCTTGATTCCTTGAGCCAGTTGACTGAGGTCGGAACCACCACTATCTATGAGTCAACCTTAGAGCAGTTGTCTGGGAATACCAATATTGTCTTGGAAGCTACCAATGATATTCTCCTAGAAGACCTAGCCGATGACTCCCTAGACTTAGCATCAGGCATTGGGGCAGTAGTATTTACAGCTGATGCTGACAGGGATGGGGTAGGAAACTTTGTGATGGCAGATACTGTCTCGGACACTATCCGTACCAATGGACGCAGCATTGCTATATCTGGCGCGAATTTAACCATCGGGAATATTGATACATCAATTCCCCAAGTAGCAGATGCTGGACAGTCGATCACGAATGCCAAAATCGTCAGTAATTCCCCCGGTGTTCCCTTAGAGAGTATATCAGGAACCATCGCCAACGTCGCTGATGTAGATATCTACCAAATTTTCCTAACCGGGGGGGAAACCTTCTCAGCTACTACCGTTGAGGGGACAGAGGTAGCTACTCAGTTATTTTTATTTGATGCAGGTGGTTTCGGGATTTATAGCAATGATAATGATGCCAATTGTGGCGGTTGCTTGCAATCGACCTTACCCGCTGGTAATCCCTTATCCCCCACTGCACCAGGGATTTATTATTTAGCCATCAGTGGCTTCGGAATAGAACCAGTTAGTGAGGCAGGACAGATTTTTCCCGATCCAATTTTCCCGATTTCTATTTTTGTGGATCTATCTACCAGTGTGGATCCAGCAACACCAACAGCCGGGAATTTGCCCTTAAGTGATTGGGAAAATATTAGGGGATTTGACCTGGGTAACTATACCATTGCTCTGACTGGTGTGGAAGCGCCCTCGGCTACCTTTACTGAATCAGCTAGCTTACCGGAAACTGTCAATAGCGGCTCGATTACCTTAATTGCGACTAATGGTGGAATTAAAGCCGGTAATCTGAATACCGCTGCTGTTGATGGTGAAGGGGGAAACCTTACCCTAACGGCTAAAGACAATATTACCTTTGAGGATAGCTCCATTAGTACAGCAGGGAGTTTTGGCAGTGGCAATATCGATTTTTTCAGTCGCAACCTATTCTTAAGAAACGGTACTATCTTAGATGCTAGTACTTCCGCAACCAAGGATGGAGGGAATGTAACGATTAGCGCTACAGATACTGTAGCTATTGAATCCTTGAGTTTATTACAATCTAATGCAAAGCAGGGAGCCACTGGAGATGGGGGTATCATCACCATTGATACCGAAGCATTGAGGGTACGGGATGGGGTACTGATAATTAGTGACACCTTTGGTCAGGGGGATGGAGGTACCCTAAGAATACAAGCTACTGATGTAGAGGTTAGGGAAAGTTCACTGTTGTCTGTGAATGTCAACTCATCAGCAACAGGCAATGCCGGAGAGTTAACTATTGATACCCAGAGCCTGAGGGTAAGGGATGGGGCGCAGATCAGCAGTTCTACCAATAGTTCAGGCAACGGTGGTACAGTAAGAGTACGGGCTACTGAGGTAGAGGTTAGTGGAAGTGCTATTGGGTTCAGTAGCGGCTTGTTTAGTAGCGTTATCCCAAACGCTACAGGGAATGGGGGGAGGTTGACCATTGATACCCAACGGCTGACAGTGAGGGATGGAGCACAGATAAGTAGTGCTACCTTTGGTCAAGGCAATGGCGGTACCCTAACGGTAAGGGCTACTGATGTAGAGCTGATGGGGATTTCACCGGATGGTGATGCTACTAGTGGCTTGTTTAGTAGTGTTCAACCAACAGCTACAGGGAATGGGGGACCTTTGACCGTTGATACCCAAAAGCTTAGGATCTCCGATGGGGCAGAGGTACGGAGTGCTACCTTTGGCAACGGAGATGCTGGTAATCTCGAGATTAAGGCTACCGAGAGCATTACCCTGTCTGGGGTCAGTGCCATCGGTGGTCGCAGAGGTGGTCAATCCAGTCGGATCTCTGCCAACACCGAATCTACGGCTACAGGGAGTGGTGGGGATATTACGATTAATACCCCTACTACACGCCTAGATAATGGGGCAGTTATTACCGCTAGAAGCCGTAGTAACTTTCCTGGTGGTGAAATTACTGTCAATGCAGACACTCTAGCATTAACCGATGGGGCTCAAATTCTGACCTCTGGCTCCAGTGGCGGTGATGCTGGCAGTATTACCATCAATGCAACTGATACAATCACCCTCTCTGGCATTGACCCTACCTACAATGACCGATTAGCGATATTGGGAGCAGACAGAGTTGACCCAGATGGGGAAGCGAGTGCGATCGCATCGAGAGCAATAGGAGATGGGGAAGCGGGTTCGATTAACCTCAATACCAAGACATTTATCCTTCGCGATCAAGCCCTAGCAACGGTCAGTAGTACTGGTACCGGTGTTGCTGGCACCTTGGAAGTAAATGCCAATTCCATCCAACTCGATAATGGTTCCCTCAATGCCGAAACTACTGCTGGAGACGAAGGAAATATTACCCTGTCTGATGCCCAGCTTGTAGTCTTACGCAACAACAGTACCATCACTACCAACGCCCGTGAGAGTGCCACTGGTGGGAATATCACCATCACTACCGACTTTTTGGTAACCCTAGAGAATAGTGATATTACTGCCAATGCTATTTTGGGACGCGGGGGAAATATTACTATTACTGCCATTGGAATTTTTAGCGATCGCACTAGTGAGATTACCGCTTCTTCTCAACTCGGTATTGATGGCACCGTCAACCTTAATACCCCAGATGTCAATCCTGCCCAAGCCCTAGCCAAGCTTCCCGCAGATGTGGTAGATACCAGCAATCAAATTGTGACTAGTTGTGCAGCCGTAGATGGGAATAGTTTTGTGGTCACTGGAGGAGGAGGACTCCCGGCTGACCCAACTGGGGTGTTGCGGGGTCAGGTGGTGGTACCCGATTTACGGTTAATGGTCGATGAAGGAAATACACAAGGCAATACACAACCAGTCAAGAGGAGGAAAACCCGGAGTTCCCTCAGAAGAAGACTACAGTATCACCACGACCGTGATCAAACAGCCATGACGAATCAGAAATTACCGATCATTGAAGCCCAAGGGTGGATCATTAATGACCAGGGAATTGTCGAGTTGGTGGCCTATCCTACCCAAATTAGCCATGGGAGTTGGATTAATCATCACAGCTGTTTTTAAGTAGTGTTACAAACTTAAAACTGAATCCACACAAATTTACCCTAAGTCTAGAATAATTTCAACGAATTTTCCGTAAACTTAATTGAAATTAGCGTGATTTGCGCGGTCTTGGGGAGCCAGTGCGGTCTTGGGGGTTCCCCCGGAGACGAAACCTTAGACAGGCTCGCCTTTATGGTTGGTCGGCTATGCAGAAAAGGGGTAAAACTTATTGATTAAGGCTCAACTGTCTTACGGTAACTTCTAACCATGAGCAACTGGCGTGGTTTCCCCCATGACCGCGCTGCATCAAGAAACGAAAATAAATGTTCAGGTAATATCTGCTAAACTAGTAGATGTTCAAGTCAAGCAATTAATTGAATTTAACGATGGCTATGAATACCCAACCAACCAAGAATTCAATCAACAAAAACAACGGGTCAACAGACCAGTTGGTGTCAGAAAACGCTGACTTGAGAAGTCTAACGGATCAGGAACTAAAACTAACCGATGACGACCTTGAACTAACCGATGACAACCTTGAAGAAGCAGTTGGTGGATTCTTTAATCCTTCCGCTATACACTAAGCATTGTATTTCTAGAAGGTAAGCTAATGGGCTACGCCCACGCTGCTTGAGGTGCCGTCAGCCTTTGGCCAACCTAGGCGAATGGTCAGGCTACTGATCTTTGAATCAGGACTTACGCACAGAATCCATGGGTAGGGTGGGCAAAACATTGCCCACCCTACAGGTAGCGTTAAATTGAGAGATTTGCGTAAGTCCTATGAATAAGCGCACCTCTGCAGTCTTGGGCAGGCAGTGCCGACCTGCGGGGGTCTCCCCCACAAGCGACTGCCGTGGTTCCCTCCACTCGCGCTTTGCATCAAGAAACGAAAAAACTTGTTCAGGTAATCTCTGCTAAACTAGTAGATGTTCAAGTCAAGCAATTAATTGAATTTAACGATGGCTATGAATACCCAACCAACCAAGAATTCAATCAACAAAAACAACGGGTCAACAGACCAGTTGGTGTCAGAAAACGCTGACTTGAGAAGTCTAACGGATCAGGAACTAAAACTAACCGATGACGACCTTGAACTAACCGATGACAACCTTGAAGAAGCAGTTGGTGGATTCTTTAATCCTCCCGCTTTCTAGAAGGTAAGCTAATGGGCTACGCCCACGCTGCTTGAGGTGCCGTCAGCTGTTGGCCACCCTAGGCCAATGGTGAGCCTAATGTTTGCGCAGCGTGGGCATAGCGCAATCGGTGATGCGCGAATAAGCGATGCAGCAAGGGAACAGGGGAGGCAGTTCCCCAAACTTTCAATTATCATTAATCTTCAACTCTTATCTCCCAAATGATGTTTATTTTAAGCTAACCGCTGACAGCATTAGGCTGAATGATTACGTTTAATTAATTATCATGTCTGCAATAGCAAAGTGAGGCAGGGTAGGCTCTTTACATACAGCCTACCCTGCTTTGTATTAGAATTATCATTAATTATGATTATCACCTGAGTTCGACATCAGCAACTTTATCCAGGATATTTTCCAGTTAATTAGGGCTCTAAGGAACTTGCTGTGTAAAAATTTCATGAAATAATTATAAATATTTATCACTGTATTAATAAATATTTCTTTACCAATCCGTGTAGGAATTGTGAGAATTTTTGTTCCCTTTTCCCTACTCCCGTCTTGATGCAAAGCGCGAGTGGGGGAAACCCCCGCAGGTCGGCGCTGCATCGCTACTCCCTACTCCCTGTTCCCAGATCCGCTGTTCCCTGTTCCCTTTGGTATTATACTCAAACCCTTACTGCTCCCTGGTCTGTCGTCCTCACAATTAAGTTTAATTTTGTCCGACTACTTACAATGATGGCATCCTTGTAAGGATATAGGTCTTATTGAAAACTATTTATCTTTATTTTACCATAATTATATCAAATTATTACCCCACATTATTTTTGGAATCCTTGTCTCCGCGTCAGGTAATCTCTGCTAAACTAGTAGATATTGAAGTCAAGCAATTAATTGAATTTAACGATGGCTATGAATACCGAAGTAACCAATAATTTAATTAAAAAAAACAACGAGTTAACAGACCATTTGGGGTCAGAAAACGCTGACTTTGAAAGTCTAACGAATCAGGAAAAACAACTAACATATGACGATCTGGAACTAACGGATGACAACCTTGAAGAAGTAGTTGGTGGCAAAAGATTCTTTGTCCCTTCAGCTTAATCATCAGCATTGAATCCCATGGCTCCATGTATTTCTCTAAGGTCTATTAATCCCCCGAGGTAGACTTAGACATAGACACTTTGCCTTCTACAGTTTAATTAATTATTACCTCGGCAATATAAAAATTTTGTAGGGTAGTCTCTTTGCATAAAGGCTATCCTGCTTTTTATTATAATTATGATTAATGATTATAATAAAATGAGTTTTATATAACTAACTTTATTCAATATTAATGAGCCAGTATTTATAATAATTGTTTTGGCAATTTTTTTGGCAATTAATCAGAGTTTTATCAACCCTAAATAAGGAAAAGAGCTGGATTTATATCAGAACAATACTATCCGAAATTACCGATCATTGAAGCCCAAGGCTGGATCATTAATGACCAGGAAATTATGGAGTTGGTGGCCTATCCTGCCCAAATTAGCTATGGGAGTTAGTTTAATCATCAGGGCTGCTTGTAAGTAGTCGGACAAAATTTAAAGTTAAAGTAAAGTTTAGGTGCGACCCGTGGCGAATTTAATTACGGGTCAAGCGCACCTAAAGCGAAAATGATAGGATAATTTCAGATAATTTTCCGGTCAACTAATTTATACTAACGAAAAGAATAATCAGAGACTATCTGCTAAACTAGTAGAGAATTGAGTCAATTAATCAATAAATTCAACTGCAGGATGACCATGAATACCCAACAAATCAATAATTCACTCAAAAAAAACAACGGGTCAACAGACCAGTTGGTGTCAGACAAGGCTGGCTTTAAAAGTCTAAGGGATCAGGAACTTAAACTAAACGATGACGACCTGGAACTAACTGATGACAACCTTGAAGAAGTAGTTGGCGGTTTTATGCCAGTGGGATTCTTTACTCCTAGTGCTTAATTCTCAGCATTGAATTCCATTTTCCGATGTATTCCTAGAAGGTAAGCATATGCCCTAAGCGCACGCTACTTGAGGTGCTATCAGTCGTTACGTCACAGCCTTGAAGCCTGTGCCACAAAGCATCGGGTGCATCTCATATTTGTAAATATTGCGTAGGGTGCGTTACATACATCCTACCCTGTTTTTGTATATTATTAAAAATAAACGTAGTTGATTTCAAACTTAAAAATAACCGACGTGAAAATTAACGATACGGAGGTGCAATTTTATTTGGATACTAAACTAAAAAAAGAACGTAGACATTTTTGAAAATATACAGGCTTCTATAGGGTTGCACGCTATAGCTTAGCTAAAAGTATTTACGACTACCCCTGATCAACCTATATTCTCCAAGTCCATTCTGTGTGATTTCCACGAGGACAAAACGAAAATAGTGTGCCAGAATTAGGCCGAAGCATCAGTAATATCACGAAAAAAAAAGATTTGTCAGTGATTCCATCACAGTCAAAGTATCTGGATGATTTTTTCACAAAGCTGGTGCATCAAAGACAGACATTGGTCTAGCCCTCTAAGGTACAGGAGCAAGGATGTTATCTTGGTACTCAAAACTCCCTATTGTTTTATTAGCCAGCATCGCTTGGATAGTTGATCACCAGGCGGCTTATGCCCAGATTACCCCCGATCAAACCTTAGGAGTAGAACAGTCCAAGTTCACTCCCCAAGAATTTAGAGACTTAATTGAAGGTGGTGCAATTCGAGGCAGTAATCTGTTCCATAGTTTCCTGGAATTTAATGTTAATGAGGGACAAAACGTTTATTTTGCTAACCCGAATGGTATTGCTAACATTATTACTCGTGTAACAGGCAGCAATATCTCACAAATATTCGGGACTTTGGGGGTACAGGGAACAGCAAATCTTTATTTAATCAATCCCAATGGTATTAACTTTGGCAACAACGCTCGGTTAGATATCCGTGGCTCATTTATCGCTACTACAGCCGATGGCATTAGGTTAGGGGAGCAAGGACTATTTAGTGCTACAGAGCCGGAAAGCAGTAACTTACTGACCATCCAACCTGGTGCTTTCTTTACCAATGCTCTACGTCAACATCAAGCGAGGCAGCGCGGTCTTGGGGGTCCCCCCCATGAGCGACTGCCTCAGATCAGGAATCAGGGAAACTTAGCTGTTGGTGGTGGGCAACGTCTAATCCTATCAGCAGATACCATCACTAGCACCGGTTCTTTGAGAGCACGAGCAGGAAGAGTAGAAGTCAGTGGTTCCCAGATTAGCTTATTAGATAATACGAGGATTAATGTGTCTGGCCCTAACGGTGGGGGGAGCGTTATCATTGGTAACCAAAAAACTAGCCGCACCTTCATTGGTCCTAATGTGGAGATTCGTGCTAATGCGATCGCACAAGGCAATGGCGGTAGAGTAATTATTTCAGGGAATGAGATCACTGGATTTTACGGCAACATCAGGGCTCGTGGTGGGGAAATTTCTGGTAACGGTGGCTATGTAGAAATATCAGGGCAAGAATACCTAACGTTTCGGGGAAATGTGGATACTAGTGCCATCAATGGTTTTGCGGGAACCTTATTACTCGATTCCACAGATATCATCATTGCTAATGGTCCTGAACAGGATGCCATAGATGAAATTAATCTTGACATTATAAATAATTCCGACACAGCGGATGCTATTCTAACTACTCCATTAAGTCAGCTTGAGGATGTCGCAGCTACCACTATCTACGAGACCCTAATGGAGGATTTGTCAGAAACTAACAATTTTGTTCTACAAGCAACCAATGATATTGTAATAAACGACTTAGAGGATAACTCCCTAAACTTAACACCAGGGAGTGAACTAATGGTGTTTACTGCTGATGCAGATCGGGATGGGGTAGGGGACTTTCGGATGGAAGATACCTCCTTTGACACCATCCGCACCCATGGACGGAACATTGCTATTTCCGGTGCGAATATCACCGTTGGTAACATTGACACATCAATTCCCCCGGTTGGAGATACCGGACAAGTGCTTGAGACAGCTACAGTTATTAGTGATTCTCCGGCAGTGCCATTTGAGTTCATATTCATATCTGGCGCGATTAGCGAAGAAACGGATGTAGACCTGTACCAAATCTTTCTGACTGGAGGGGGGACTTTTTCGGCTCGCACCACTGAGGGGACAGAGTTAGACACCCAGTTATTCTTGTTTGATGAAGAGGGTATAGGAATTTATGCCAATGATGATGACACCGACTGTGGTGGTTGTGCTCAATCATTTTTACCAGCAGGAACTCCCCTAACCCCAACGGAGCCAGGAATTTACTATCTAGCCATTAGTGGTTTTGGTGTAGAACCAGTCAGTGAGGCAGGAGATATCTTTCCCGATGGAGACGATACAGGGGATTTTACCAGTATTGATGAAGCAGATGAGCTTGGCAGTGAGTCACCTTTGGCAGGTTGGGAAGATAGAAGTGGTTTTGACATCGGTGAATATACCATTGTCCTAACTGGTGTTGAAGCAGACATCTCTACATTTACCGAATTTAATGAATCAGCCCAGATTGCTGATAGTGGCTCCATCTCCCTGAATGCGACCAACGGAACCATTAGGACAAACGATCTCCAGACCATTTCCATTGGTGGTGAGGGAGGAAGTATAACCTTACAAGCAACAGAGGATATTGTTTTTGACGAGAGCTTGGTTAGGACTTACGGTGTCAGGGGCGGTGGGGATCTCACAGTTACCAGTCGTAACTTGTCGATGAATGACGCAGACATCTTAGCGGTTGCGGCACGGACAGGAAATGCTGGAGATGTAACTATCACAGTGACGGATACGGTTGATGTATCCCAAAGTATTTTGTCCACTGGTGTGATCCCAAATGCGACCGGTAATGGGGGATATTTGACTATCGATACCCAGAATCTGATTATACGGGATGGGTCACAGGTAGGCTCTGGAACCTATGGTGATGGGAATGGTGGTACCGTGACAATTCGGGCGACTGAGGTAGATGTGGTGGGAATCGGGGAGGTTGAGTTATTAGTTGAGACGTCAAACAATAACTCATCCTTTAGTGGCTTGTTTACTGATGTCCTACCCAGAGCTACAGGGGACGGAGGAACTATATTGATTGATACAGAACGTCTGAGAGTACGAGAGGGAGCAAGTATCAACACCTCTACTTCTGGTGAGGGTGATGGGGGTTTGATATCGATACAGGCTAAAGAAATAGAGGTGATTGGGACATCACCTGATGGTCAGTTTCGCAGCAACTTAATCGCAGGGGTGAACCGAAGGGCTACGGGAAATGGGGGTAATTTGAGCATAGAAACTGAGCGCTTGACGGTAGAGGATGGAGCAGAATTACGGGCTTCTACTTCGGGTGTTGGTAATGCTGGTAATGTTGAAATTAATGCTACAGATAGGGTTACTCTGTCTGGCTTCAGTCCCGCCCTTGGCTCCTCTAGCGCTATCTCTGCTAACACCGAATCCAGGGCAACTGGGATTGGTGGTGAAATTTTAATTGAAACTCCGACCCTAAGTCTGGATAATGGGGCAGTGATCACCGCTACAAGTCAGACTGATGCTTCAGCTGGTGAAATTAGCTTAGATGTGGACACTCTGGCATTAATCGATGGCGCTCAGATTTTTACGTCTAGCTTCAAGGGTGGTGATGCCGGTAATATTACTATCAATGCTTCTGAGAAGATCACTCTGTCTGGTATAGACCCTACCTACAACGAGCGATTAGCGAGAGTTGGACGAAACAGCGTTGACCCAGATGGGCCAGCTAGTGCGATCGCATCTCGGGCAACCCAAACAGGCAAAGCGGGTTCCCTTAACCTGAATACCAAGACATTTAGCGTTAGCGATCGCGCCTTGGTAACGGTCAGCAGTACAGGTACCGGTGTTGCTGGAACCTTGGACGTCTCTGCTGATACCATCCAGCTCGACAATGGTTTCCTCAATGCTAAAACCTCTGCTGGAGACCAAGGGAATATTACCCTCTCTAATGCCAAACTAATTTTCTTACGGAACAACAGTGAGATAACGACTAATGCCAGGGATACTGCTACTGGTGGCAATATCACTATGACCACTGATTTTTTAGTGACATCAAAGGGTAGTAACATCACTGCCAATGCTATTTTAGGCCGTGGGGGAAATATCACGATTTCGGCCATTGGAATTTTTAGCGATCGCAGTAGTAAGATTACCGCTTCCTCCAAACTTGGTATTGATGGCAGCGTTACTCTCAATACTCCAGAAGTTAACCCCGCCCAAGCCTTAGATAAGCTACCTGTAGATGTAGTGGATACGAGCAATCAAATCATCACCGATTGTGCAGCAAACAGGGGGAATAGTTTTTTAGTTACCGGAAAAGGAGGAATCCCCGCTAACCCAGCTGGGGTGTTGCGGGGTCAAGTGGTGGTACCCGATTTGCGGCTGATGGTTGATCAAGGGACTACACAATTAAGCAATAGAAGAAGAAGCCGGAGTTGGAGGAAAAGGAAATTAGGGTATAACAGCCCAGATCAGGCACAACCAATCACTAAAAAGAAATCACCTATTATTGAAGCCCAAGGATGGATAATTAATCAGAAGGGCATTGTGGAGTTGGTCCCTTATCCTGCCCAAGGTAACTATAGTAGTTGGAATAGTAGTTTGAATTATCCATGTTTTAGGCAGTAGGGAGTAGGGAGTAGGGAGTCGGGAGTCGGGAGTCGGGAGTCGGGAGTCGGGAATCGGGGGAAGAAAAACTTCAGCTAAATCAGCAGGAGCCTCACGCCAGAATCTTTGATTTGGCGTGAGAGGTTAGAATTTACCGCAAGAATAGTGGAGCCTTTATGGTTGGCAGGCTATGGGAAAAGGGTAAAAACTTATTGATTAGCGTGATTTGCGCGGTCTTGGGGAGGCAGCGCGGTCTTGGGGGTTCCCCCCATGAGCGACTGCCGTGGTTTCCCCCATGAGCGACTGCATCAAGACAAGGCTCCACTATTCTAAGGCGCGCGTCTCCGGAATGCGCGGCTGTGGAATGAAATGTAGCAGCCAAATATTAATCAGGTGAAACCTGAGACTCGATATACTTCCGGAGAGTGGAAATAGTAACGCCACCACAAGATGCAATGAAATACGAGTTATTCCATAAAACATCTTTCCAATAAAACTGATTAATTCGTTCCTGGAATTCACTTCGTAGTCTGCGACTTGTAACGGTTTTGAGATTATTGATGAACTTGGTTAACTCCATTTGTGGGAAGTATTGAAACAGTAGGTGAACGTGATCCTCCTCGCCATTGAATTCAATCAACTTGCAGTCCCACTTTTGGCAAAGGTCTTCTACTATCTCTCCTAGCCTTTGCAGCATCTTTGCGTTAAACACCTTACGACGATACTTAGAAGTTAAAACCAAGTGAGCCTTCATGTCACTTACTGATCTTCCTTTTGAGAGGAAATCATCTTTCATGACAACAATCCTAAAACTTGTGATACAATTAGTGTAGCCGAAATAGACATCACTAAGTCAGAAAGTGAAATACACCTACCAGTACAAGGCACTCCCAACCACCGAGCAGAAGCTAGAGCTTAATCTTTGGCTGCGGATTTGCCAGTACTGGTACAACCGGCAGTTAGGGGACAGATTTGACTGGTGGGATAACAATCGATCACCAGTCAATGCTTGTCCGTTGCTTGTATCGCTGCCTAAGTTGCGAGACAGGCCAAATTATTACAATCAAAAAAAATACCTACCAAACCTCAAAAAAAAGTTTGTAACGGTTGTATGGTCGGGTGAAGAGCTGGACTTTTCGAGAGTTCCAGCAAACACACTGCAAGAAGTTTGCAAACGGGTTGACAAGGCGTTCGAGAGATTCATTGCAGGTGATAATAAAGGAACTCGAAGTGGTAGACCACGATTCAAGTCGCAATCACGCTACCGATCATTTGTTATCGAAGGGGCTGGACTTAAATTACATTCTTGCTCGATTGGTGGCAAGTATTTGTACGTTAAGGTTCCCAAAATTGGGCTGGTCAAGATTCGCTCCCACCGTCACTTACCCGATGGGGCAATTCTCAAACAAGTTCAATTCATCAAGAAAAATGATGGTTGGTTTGTGAACCTGCGACTGGAAGATCCAACTGTTCCAGCGGTGACGCCAGATTCGATTCTGCCAACTTGGGAGAATTCACTCGGGATGGATGCCGTTCTACATGAGGATGATTACCTTGCTACATCGGAAGGCGTAAAACTTCCATCGCGCAAAGTCCTACGAAAAAGCCAGCACAAACTAACCCGAATCTCTCAAAAAAAGAACGCTCGAAAACGGGGTTCTAGAGCGCGCCGCAAACTGGCAAGACGAGAAGGACGTCAACACCAAAAGATAGCAAGGTGTCGTAAAGACTTCCAATACAAAACAGCTCACGAATTATTGAGAACCGGTAAAAAAGTTTTCTTTCATGAAAACCTCAATCTTAAAGGTCTTACGAGGCGCAATGCACCCAAGCAAGACAAGACGGGTTCCTTCATTCCAAATGGTCAATCGGCTAAATCTGGGCTTAATTTGAGTTGGGCAGATGCCGCTTTTGGTCAATTCTTTCAAATCCTCGGACACATAGCTGAAAAAGCTGGAGCCTCTGTGATTGCGAAGAATCCTGCCTATACATCTCAACTGCTTGCGTATCGGGTGATGGTGATTTTTACTAATACCAGTATTCGCGAATATTGGGATGACATTGAAACCATGCAGGTTGATAGAGACATTAACGCCGCTATCAATATCATCATAGTGGGGCTGGACGTGTTCCCCACTATAAAACGCTCCCAAGGTAAAGTTGTAGTAGTTGGTTCTACTACAGATGATACCTCTAAGGAAGTTCTACACATTCTTCGGAGTGTCTGAGAAGCCTACACTGTAATCTACGATTCAGTGTAGGAGCGTCACTTTAAGCATACTAACTATAGCGAGCGTTTATCATAGCTATGAGGTACACATAATTTTTTACCTCTTGCCTCTTGATTTTTGACTGCTCCCTGCTCCCTGCTCCCTGCTCCCTGCTCCCTGTTCCCTGTTCCCTGTTCCCTGTTCCCTGTTCCCGACAACTGCCGCGAAGTCTACTAACTAGATAGAAAACCTTCCACCTCAGCTAATGTAGGTTGAGCTGCGATCGCACCAGGCTTGAGAGTGGTCAGTGCCCCTACTGCACTGGCATAGGTAACCACATCTTTGGCAACGGTTGGATCACTCAGACTGGACCAGTCACGGTGGCATAGTTGATAAATAATGCCACCAGTAAAGCCATCTCCGGCACCGGTTGTATCCTGGACTGCTACAGAAAATGCTGGTAATTTCCCTTCGTTTCCTCCCAGATAGTAGGCGCAGCCTCGTTCCCCTGCTGTGACTAATACTCCTTTGACTTTATCCAACCGTTGTGCGATCGCTTTTGGATCAGCAGTGCCAAACAAAAACTCTCCCTCCTCATCAGTGAGTTTTAGGAAGTCCGCTTGCTGGATCATGTCTTGAATGATTTCAATCGCTTTGTTGGCATCATTCCAAAAGACCGGTCGCCAGTTCACATCTATAAAGATAGAGACCTGGTGTTGTTGTGCCAACTTAACCGCTTGGTTAATTGCTGCCTTACTGTCTCGATAGGCTAATTCCAGAGTCCCCAATACCAGAAACTTAGCTTCTTTAAATAGTTCAGTAGGCAAGTGATCGGCTTGAAGTCGTGTATCAGCGAATTCTGTGGTATCGATATCACCAAATCCAGCAAAACTGCGATCGCCTGAGGCATCTCGCACTACATAGACGATCCGTGTGGGAGCTGTACCATGACGCTGTACTCCCGTGCTATCGACACCAACGTCCTTTAACAACTCTACCAGTATCTCTCCTGGCTGATCTTGACCAATACAACCGATAAATGCAGTGGGTATACCCAGCTTTACTAAAGCACAAGCAGTATTCGCTGGTGCGCCACCGGGATAGTCTGTCCAAGACTCCACCTGTTCTAGGGGTTTTCCTGGCTGATTAGACAAACGGTCAAACAACATTTCACCAGCACAGATCACCTGGGGACTTGTCATGAGGGTATTCCTTACCTACCAAACGCAATTGAACAGTGATTCGGGCAGTCTATCGCCCATCTTCTCACAAGGAAGTGGCGCGCAAGTATTTCACCCAAACTGACATCAAATTATACTGTAGGTTATTATTATCTCCCGAGTAATTAATATAACCGGGATTATCGGTATTTTAGTTCCCCTGTTTACACAATAGTTTTAAGCAATAGTTTTAACTCTGGTGGGAAGTAGTTCTATTAGTGGAAATGGCAGGTATTTGATGCGATCACCTACGGTGCCTCTCTGTCCAACGCCGGGAAGTCTGTGACCTGTACCTTAACTCTACCTAGTTTTCCGGAAAACGAATAAAACAAGGAGAAAAGTGGGCAAGCATAACGTCGCCCATTTCTCTCGTTAGGCAAAGTAAGCTATTTGTACTCGTAAATAAAGACGATAAAAATCGATTAATTCAGCGTTTTTATGAACGGAACAGCTAAAAGCGATTGGCCGTAGGCGGGGCACTATACATTACTGGCTTGCAGTGATCATTGATTTTCCTGTCGTCTCTTGTTAACTTTTTGAGGCGACAAAGATAACAAAAGCAATATTTGCCGATGACGATAAAATAGGTATACTTATGAATAAGCGATCGCATTCCCCGTCAATGGTGCGATCGCTGATGCAGTAAACATAATTCACTTAGATTAATCATGACACAATATTTTTCTGATGAAATAGCCGATCGAAGTGAAATCAAACTAGGGGAAGTCCTACTGGACGTTTTCCTGATTCCTTCGACCAAAACGATATTACTTAGTCGAACACAAACATCATCAAGTATCGGAAAGCCCGAAAACTCGTTCTTACAATTTTTAAAAGGCAAATCCCTAGAAGCCTCTCAGTGTAAAGTATTTCAATCCGATAAATGGCAAAAAGTGAAAGGCAGCAATAAAGCAATCGCTGTCACTTTACCTCAAGAAGCTGCTTTGTACTGGAAGTACTGGCTCAAGCGAGGTAACAAGATAGCTGACAACCTGGTGACGGCCTCAATAGTCGAGTCGATCACCAGAAGAGCAGACAAAGCCTTTGGAATAGTTCGAGGAGAAGAGGAATACAACAAGCTCTTTAATGAAAATATGAACCTAAAAGCTGAGGTAATCGACCTTCGCAACAACGACCAATGTTGGAAGCACATTAATCAGGAACTGAATCAGCAACTAGAAGATCTCTCATTAGATATGGCGAACCCAGACATCCTGAAAGAAGAAAATGCCCGTTTAATGCGAATTCTGCGGAAGTACAACATCAACCCCTCAGCACCAGAGAATTACATCTGATCAACTCATTCCATCCACTTTTGCCCCGGCAGTCGCTGGGGTTTTCCATGATTGAGGCGATCACCTTAATCATGGAAAACCCTTGCTGAATCTTACGCCCGGCGTTTTTTGCGATCAAAATCCTTCAAAGATATATGGGGCAAGGGTTTTACGCCCGGCACTTTTGAGGCTTCACCCAATCTGGATCGCAGACACCGACCAATCGGTCGATTACCCTGGTTCTCATCACAAGCAACCCCTAAACCTTTAGGGGTGTATACTTTACACTCACCTTCGGCCAACACAAGAACAAATAAAGGCCAACTAATATTAAGTGCCGTTATCTTTTCGTTATTTACTAACAGTAGTAAAAAAGATAATGATTTGACGTCTTAGTTCCTGTAATCGGACTTAGCAGTATTTCATTTTTCCCTCTAATTCCCTTTAAAATTAACTTTCTATTACTTTTGATTTTGTTGGCAAAAATAACGGGAAGTTAAAGACTGACTGTGATGAGAAGTAGTTCCGCTGTCGGAATCCTGTCAACAGAACAGGGTTGAGTCCTGGAATTAGAATTGGGTCGTGTGTCGGTGACATGCCCAAGTACATGAAGTTGACAGATCTGTTTACACACCTGATGCAAAAAAAAGATCTGATGACTGAGCTTAGAGGGGATAATAAATTAGGGATTACCTTTCCCAAATCATAACAGGACTTATACAAGCACATTATTAGCAATAATGAAGCTAAAACAGATACTTAATCAAATCAAAATAAAAATACCCCGTCCACGAAAAACATCATACCTAGATATCAATAAAATAGCTATTAAACTTTATAAAAACCGTCAAATAACAGGTGTAAAAGGAACTAATCTAGAAGATAGATATCAAGCAGAAAAAATTGCCAACAGTCCCTTAAGGTTAGTATTATTTAAATGTAATCAACCACTTATAAAAATAGAAAAAAAGTTTTTAGAACCAGTTTTAGACTACCTCAACAGATTGGCATTAATAGAAATATTAGGACTAGTCGGTAATTTATCTATTCTTCTAGGCTTGATCATCTTTATCGCTGGGGAAAAAGATCGGCGAAATAGTGAAATTTATCAAGCATGGCAGGTGATTACAGCTGCACATGGCCAAAAAGGCAGTGGTGGTAGAAAAGAAGCTCTAGAGTTTTTAAACTCAAAGCCTAGGCGTACTCCTTGGTTTTGGTTAACCTGGGAGGAACAAAGTTTGAGTGGTTTGGAAGCACCAAAAGCTTACTTGATAGGAATTCAACTTGCTAATGCCGATTTAGGGGGCGCTAATTTACATAATGCTAAGTTAGTCGATGCTAATTTACAGAAGACTAAGTTATTCTATGCTAATTTACAAGAGGCTGATTTAGGAAGAGCTAATTTACAAGAGGCTAAATTATTCCTTGCTAATTTACAAGAGGCTAATCTATTCCTTGCTAATTTACAGGGAGCAGGTCAAACTTGCAGAACAAATGAACTACTTGACAAAATGATGAAATTGATGTTATCTATGTCTGGCTACCTAAAAAATTAAGAATTAATCCCAAAATGACCCCTGAAAAGCAAAAAGAGCTCAACGAGTATCTTCAAGCAATTGCCAAGATTCTTTATGAGGACTCTGATCCGACCAAACTAGACACAATGGCGGGAATAGAAGAAACTGTGAGAGAGAAAACTTTAGATTAGATCACACCAAAAATCGGTTTTTTTTTATCAAAGAAACGACAAAAACCGAGGCCGGAAGACTGAGAACATTAAAGAGTATCATTGGAAAACTACCAATAACCGAAAAGCAAGCCATCCGATTAAATCTCGAAACTAACCAAAGAATAAGTCCCTGTTTAGAGCAGTGTTGTGTTCGAGCAAGCGCCAATGTATCTTATGAGAATGCTGCCAGAGATATTGAATACTATACAGGAATTAAAATCTCAGCCAAAACACAACAAAGGCTAGTACATCGCTATAAATTTCCTGACAATGACTGTAGTAAAGATATTGAAGAAGTGAGTGTAGATGGAGGAAAAGTAAGGTTAAGAACGCCAAAAAAAGGAGAACCTTGTCTCTGGAAAGATTATAAGGCAATCTGTGTGAATAAATCCACGAGAAAAGCTTGGTTTTTAGAAAATGAGGAATTAATAAATTGGGTGAATCAGCAACGGTTATCAAACCCACTGAATTGCCTGGGAGACGGGCATCCTGGGATTTGGAATATTGTTAAACAATTTAATTGTCCAGGAAAAAAACGGGAAATTATTGATTGGTTTCACTTAGTTGAAAATTTACATAAGGTCGGTGGTTCACTGAAAAGATTGAAAAAAGCTAAAAGTTTATTGTGGTTAGGTAACGTTGATGAAACTCTTAACTTGATTTCTGCTTTGACTAAAAAACAAGCCGAAAACTTCTGTAATTATTTACAGAATCATCGAGAGCGTATTATTAACTATAAATACTATCAAGAGAATTCAATTTGTTCCATTGCTTCAGGAGCTGTTGAATCTACAGTTAAACAAATTGACCGACGACTGAAGATTTCTGGAGCACAGTGGAAACCTGAAAATGTGCCTCAAGTTCTCAAACATCGATGTGCTTATCTCAATAACAATCTTTAAGCAGGTTTTCAGTAAAAACACGCTTCATTAACTAACGAGAAAACTCACTCTTATCGGACCTGTGAATTATCCCAAAACTCATGAAATTATTCACAGATTTGGCCTAGTTGAGGGATTATAATAGAACTCGCCCATTAAATTCAACTCTATTCAAAATACTAATAGCACATCGCTCCGCACTTCACAGTGTAGGACATAAGTGCCGATCAACAGTCTCTTTTATGTTTTATTTAGATAAAGCAGACAACAGATAATCTACCTCTAGTACAAATGCTCTGCATAAGTGACATGCTCCCAATTTACAAGAAGCTGATGTAAGTGAAGCTAATTTACAAAAGGCTAATCTATTCCAGGCTAATTTACATAAGGCTCATTTAGAAAGAGCTAATTTACAGGGGGCTAATTTGTTGGAAGCTAATTTACAGAAAGCTAATTTATGGGAAGCTAATTTACAGAAAGCTAATTTAGTCGAGGCTAAGTTACAAAAAGCTAATTTGTTGGAAGCTAATTTACAGAAAGCTGATTTAAGGGGAGCTAATTTACAGAAAGCTAATTTATGGAAAGCTGATTTACAGAAAGCTAATCTATTCCAGGCTAATTTAAAAAATGCAATGTATACAGATGAAAGCACATTGAAAGCTACTTGCCAAAAACTTTATCTAAGATATCCTTGTCCCACCATATTTTCTGAAAATTTTAATCCTAAAACCGCCGAAATGAAACTAATAAAAGAACCTAAAGATATACCCAAAGATATACCCTAGTACAAGTTTAAAACAAAAACAATAGAACAAGTTACAGTTAACACCCAATAGGTCAATAGCTACCACTAACCCCACAACTATCCTAACGACTGGGTTGCCAATACCTCTCAAACCAGTTTTAATCCCCAAAACGGGAGTTATTGGGACTTCCCGTAATATTATTGCGCACTAGTTTTGACTCTGGTGGGAAGTAGTTCTATTAGTGGAAATGCCAGCAAGCGGACTTAACGGAGTTAGCTTTGATAAGTTAAATTAGCAAGGTTAGTAAGGTTAACAGCCGTGACGGAAAAGATAATGGTGGGGACAAGAATCCCGGTACAATGGCAGGAGAAAATTAAGTAGCTATCTTTGAGTACTGAGAAGAAAGAATCAGAATTACTCAGGGAGGCGATCACGCAGTATTTAGATGAGCATGACCCTAACTCGGTGAGGGGTACTTTGGATGAGTATGAGGTGAGGTTGAGGAAGCTTGAGGAGAAGTTGTCGGGGTTAAGTAAGGTGTTTGGGTAGTTTCAGTTTGCCCACCAAAATGTATGTCTTATTTTAGGAGGTTGGAGTGAAAATAAGGTTTTTGGGCTTTATACTGCTGTTCTTAACAGTATTGACCTCTTCGTGTGCAGCGCCGTACAAGGGGGAAATAAACAAAATCATAGAAGTCTTAGACAAGGCAATTGGCACGCTAGACAGAGCATCGTCTGATTGGCAGAAAGTTTTGGAGGAAACGCGAGACGAAATAATCAGTGAGACTCAGTCAACGATTAAAAACGAAATAAACGGAATAATACAAGAGGGAATTGCTAGTGCAGGAGCCGAATTTCGCTGCAACTTTGACTTTGCTAGAGTCAGGGCGCGTTATGAGTTAATCGACTTGAGAAACAGTCTAGCAAGTCAGGTAGGGATACAGCTCATTCCCAGCTCTCGCGAGCCCGAATTATGCCAAGTCAATCCCAGTTCAATCAATTTGTCTTTACCTCCTCAAAGGCGATCCGAACTAAAAATTGCTGGATATGACTTCGATCAAGGGGGACTACAGCTAGTATTAAGGAGCGGTAGCCAAGAAGAAGATGTCAGTGCATATTTAGCAAAACCAACTCATTATCTGCTTACTGTTAATCTGGGCAGCAATGGAATCGGACAAAAAATATCGCCTGTTAGTGACAAACTAATTTTAAGGGCAGACGGCAAAGAAATATCTAGTATCAATATTATTCAGCCAACAAAGCAGCCTCCAAAACCAGATAACAGTGCGTTCATTACCGACCTGTATGTTTCGAGCGAGAGATCATCAGGGAATCGCTGCCCTTCCGGCATGACCTGGATTTCTCAGGACTTAAACCAGGGCTCAGGGGGGAACTACATTTACTTGTGTTACGACCGTGGTGGAACCACTCCAATCACGGACTTGAGGGTGACCAGTAGCGGTTCAGCTGGTAACATTTGTGGTTCCGGTTGGAAGTGGATTAACAAAGACTTAAACAAGGGTGCTAAGGGGGACTATATCTATTTTTGCTACCGGACGGATGGAAACAGCCCCATCAAAGAGATAAAGTTTACTAGTAGATCTTCGGCTGGCAATGTTTGTGGTTCCGGCTGGGAGTGGATTAACAAAGACCTAAACAAGGGTGCTGGGGGAAAATATATATACACTTGCTATCAGAAGTAGGGATCACCTTAGCAAACTACCTATTCCTCTGCCTCTACTCCCAAGGCGACCCACTCCCACCCTTATGCACTCCCAAATCTTGGGAACACAAAAGGTAAGCTTGCCACCCGGACTATCCCGGTACTAGAAGATCTGCGGAAACACTAAGTGATGTTACTTCCAAAAATGGGCGTTATTGGTACTTCAGTTCGCCTCTTTACGCAATAGTTTTAAGCAATAGCTTCATGGATGCAGGTGACTATTATTGGAACTAGTTATGTTGTTAGAATTCAAGCAGCGGAACAGGGTTGAGTCCTGGAATTAGAATTGGGTTGTGTGTCGGGGACATGCCCAAGTACATGAAGTTGACAGGTCTAAGTACGCCATCAAAATGGATTTTTATTGTTTTCCGGAAAGCAATAAGGGAATTTTCTACGAGGTTTAACTGGTTATGATTCAGATATGGGAAAGAATAGAGCAAAAAATACTCCTATCTTTTTTTTTACGCTTTCCGGAAAGCAATCTAAGAGTGGAGATAGGCAAATAAGGCGATCGGCCACGTGACAAGCTCATCTGCACACTAAATACAGAGGTGCCCTAGGGTAAGACCTAGGCATCAACTCTAATATGATCAGAATTAATCCGGAAGACAAATAAGTAATGGTGTAGTACTCATCGTAGCCCTAGTTAATCTGCCCTACTGACTCAGATATGGAACCTCTAGCCATTGCCGCCCTAGCCTTTATCGGTACCAAAGCTGCGGAAACTACAGTAGAAAAGGTCACTGAAACAGCGATAGAAAAAGCTCAGCCCCTGCGCGAGAAGATTATTAATAAGTTAAAGAGTAATCCCACGGCTGAAGCAGCTTTGCTAGGTGCTGAACGAGGTTTAGAAACTGATTTAAAAGTTGTATCTTACTATTTGCAAGAGGCGATGGCAGCTGATTCTCAATTTGCCCAGGAGATTGAAATATTAGCAAGGGAAATCGATAATTTGAACCAAGGGCAAAGGGAAATTTGGCAAGTCTCTGGTGGTGAGGTAAATTACAACAAGGTATCTGGTGGTAATGTAACTTCCAACACTGAAAACAAAGGTCCAGTCATTAAAGGAACTGGTAGTAATCCTACCTTCAACTTTAACAACTACACTAATCCTCCTCAAGATTAGCTGAAGTCGCCTGGAGAGCAGGTTAACCAAATCCCAGTTGCTAATCCTAATAATTTAGCTAGAGTACGCAGTGGAGTAGTCAATTTTGTCGGTCGGAACGAACAACTAAAAGACCTACACCAACAGCTTCAAGAAAAGGAGCGCATTGCTATCACTACTGTGACTGGTATGGCTGGAGTAGGCAAAACTGAACTTGCCATACAGTATGCTCAACGCCAGAAACAGCAATCTACCTATCCCGCTGGTATTTGTTGGATACAGGTACAAGCATCCAATCCGGGAGAACAATTGCTGAGTTTTGCCAAGTCTCAGCTTAATCTTAATCCTCCTGAAGATTGGGAGTTATCAGAGCAGTTAGACTACTGTTGGTCTCGGTGGCCGCCTTTAGATGGTGATGTCCTGTACATTCTGGATGATGTTAGAGACTATGAGGATATTGAAGGCTATCTACCACCTCAGGAATCCCGTTTCAAAGTACTAATAACGACACGTAAATATTGGTTATCAGAGTCCTTTGAACAATTGCGCCTAGAGGTGTTAGATGAGAAAGCAGCCTTGGAGTTGTTAACTTCTTTTATCGGTAAGTCAAGACTGGAAAAAGAATCAAAAGTAGCCTCTCAACTCTGTAACGACCTAGGATACCTACCTCTGGGATTGGAGTTAGTAGGACGTTTCCTCAAAAGACGGTCTGATTGGACCTTGGCCAGGATGGTACAGGAATTGGAGGAAAAGCTAAATGAACTGAAGCCATCGGGAGGAATGACAGCTCAAAGAGGGGTAGAAGCAGCCTTAGCGTTGAGCTGGGAGGAGTTAGACTCTCAAGGCCAGTGGTTGGGATGTTTGTTAAGCCTCTTTGCCTTAGCTCCAATAAAATGGACACTAGTCGAAACCTGTTTATCTATAACTAATACTAGTCAAGACTCTATCCTACAGCGTTGGTTTCCAACATTCTCACGCCTGATTTCATCACTGATTCCTTCAAGAAAGGATAAATCTCTAGAAGTTAGAGATTGGAAAGACGTAATAGAATACAGTTTATTGGGTTTGAATTTAATTCGTGAAACTGAGCAAGAGAATTATCAATTACACCAATTAGTACGTAAATATTTCCGAAGTAAACTCGAACAGATGCCGGAAGGGGAGAAGCTTAAACAGAGTTTCTGTAAGGTAATGGTACTTGAAGCACAGTCTCTCCCTCAAAGTCCCACAAAAGAGCAGGTAGACGGAATAGCACCATCCATACCTCACGTAGCAGAAGCAGCAACAGAACTACAACAATGGTTAGAGGATGAGGATTTAATTTTGTCATTTATTGGATTAGGTAGATTCTATAATGGTCAGGGATTCTACAAACTGGCAGAGCCTTGGTTAAAGCAATGTTTGGAAGTTAGGCAACACCGTTTAGGTCAAAACCACCCAGATGTAGCAACCAGCCTCAACAACCTGGCAAGACTGTACGATAACCAGGGTAGGTACTCAGAAGCCGAACCCCTCTACCTACAAGCCTTAGACCTTTTTAAACAGCTACTGGGTCAAAACCACCCAGATGTAGCATCCAGCCTCAACAACCTGGCAAGACTGTACGATAACCAGGGTAGGTACTCAGAAGCCGAACCCCTCTACCTACAAGCCTTAGACCTTTTTAAACAGCTACTGGGTCAAAACCACCCAGATGTAGCAACCAGCCTCAACAACCTGGCAGGACTGTACAGAAACCAGGGTAGGTACTCAGAAGCCGAACCCCTCTACCTACAAGCCTTAGACCTTTTTAAACAGCTACTGGGTCAAAACCACCCATATGTAGCAACCAGCCTCAACAACCTGGCAGGACTGTACAGAAACCAGGGTAGGTACTCAGAAGCCGAACCCCTCTACCTACAAGCCTTAGACCTTTTTAAACAGCTACTGGGTCAAAACCACCCAGATGTAGCAACCAGCCTCAACAACCTGGCAGGACTGTACTCTAACCAGGGGCGGTACCAAGAAGCCGAACCCCTCTTACAACAAGCACTAGAGCTGAAGAAGCAGCTACTAGGTCAAAACCACCCAGATGTAGCATCCAGCCTCAACAACCTGGCAGGACTGTACGATAACCAGGGTAGGTACTCAGAAGCCGAACCCCTCTACCTACAAGCACTAGAGCTGACGAAACAGCTGTTGGGTCAAAACCACCCAGATGTAGCATCCAGCCTCAACAACCTGGCAGGACTGTACTCTAACCAGGGTAGGTACTCAGAAGCCGAACCCCTCTACCTACAAGCACTAGACCTTTTTAAACAGCTACTGGGTCAAAACCACCCAGATGTAGCATCCAGCCTCAACAACCTGGCAGGACTGTACGATAACCAGGGTAGGTACTCAGAAGCCGAACCCCTCTACCTACAAGCACTAGAGCTGACGAAACAGCTGTTGGGTCAAAACCACCCAGATGTAGCAACCAGCCTCAACAACCTGGCAGGACTGTACTATAACCAGGGGCGGTACCAAGAAGCCGAACCCCTCTACCTACAAGCCTTAGACCTTTTTAAACAGCTACTGGGTCAAAACCACCCATATGTAGCAACCAGCCTCAAAAACCTGGCAGGACTGTACTATAACCAGGGTAGGTACTCAGAAGCCGAACCCCTCTACCTACAAGCCTTAGACCTTTTTAAACAGCTACTGGGTCAAAACCACCCAGATGTAGCATCCAGCCTCAACAACCTGGCTTTACTGTACAGAAACCAGGGGCGGTACTCAGAAGCCGAACCCCTCTATCGTCAGGCACTAGAAATAGCCGAGCAGGTATTAGGTAAATTTCATCCCAATACTCTCCAGATCAACCGCAATCTCACAACCCTACAACTTACAGTTCTACAAAAACACGATTAGCCCATTTTCCGCTGGGCACGCTTGGCGAACGCTTCCGGAGCGAATGCGGTTCCTGGGGAACATCGCGATGGTAACAAAAAAGGCTTGTATTACCGTGTTGGGGGATTATCGGTATTTCAGTTCGCCTATCTAAGCAACAATTTTTCCCTAAAACCCAGGAATTTGTAGCTCTTGAAGCAATTTAAACCTACAACCGATCAATCTCATCCATACTCAACCCCGTATATTGGGCAATATCCTGAGCGGGTAACCCTGCGGCCTTCATCTGCTTAGCAATCTGCTGTTTTTCTTCCTGTCTACCTTCTGCTCTACCTTGTTTAATACCTTGTTCTATACCTTGTTCTATAGCAGAGAAAGAGTTGGTTAGGACAAAAGTCGCAAAGCATTATCGATAGCATTCTGTAAACCATCAAATTGATCAAGAGTTTTTCTCAAATGGTGTTTAAGTCTTGCCCAAAATTTCTCAATTTTATTAAGATCAGGTGAATAAGGGGGCAAAAATACCAGTTCACATCCTGCCATTTCAATTAATTGTTTTATCTGAGCCGATTTGTGAAAACTAGCCTGATCCATAATCACTATTTGTCCAGGTAATAACTCGGGTACTAGAAAAAATTCTACCCACATCTTAATCAGTTCAGTGTTGCAGTATCCTGTAAAAGTTATCGGGGCAATAATTTGACGACAACATGAAGCAGCTATCAGGCTTATGCGTTCTGTTTTATGTCCCAATTTTAGATCGTAGTATCGTTGAGATTTATCACACCAACCGTAGGGATAATCTTCTGTATCATCGACTCCTGCTTCATCGACATAAACGAATCTCTGGTAAGCATATTGACTGATATAGTTAAGAAACTCGGCTCGTTGTTCTTCATTTCTTTCTCTGTAACCGTAAGTTTTTTTTTCTGGTAAAACCAATGCGTTTTAAAGCTTTACCTATAGTAATGCGACTAATTTTTTCTTGCCATTTTTCGGCCATCTGTTGTTGAGTTTTGCCACCATTTATGCACGCAAATTGGCGAAATTCCTTAGGTGCGCGCCTCCTAGGCCGGGGAACCCGGCCTTGGGTCGCACCTCTAAGTTTTGAATTTTTGGGGCAGGTCCTCTACTATAGTTTCGCTTTGCTTTAAAGCTTCCCGTTTCAGCTCTGGCTTTTAGCCACAAGTCTAAAGTATTTCGACGCTTTACCCAACATTCGGCAGATATGGCTTTTTTTCTCACCACGATCTACGGCGGCAATCGCCTTTTCTGTGACATACTCCCACACTGAATCAAAGATTACAGTGTGGGCTTCTTACCAACACCAGGTATCCCTTCGGTTACTCGGTAAGCTTTACTTGTGACGGGATGCCCCACCGCCAAATTCAATATATTGATCGCCGCATTTACATCTCTGTCAGCTACATAACCACAATGAGGACAAGAGTGGATGCGGTCTTTTAGTTTCTTCGGTACTCTTTTCCCGCAGTTAGAACAGTTCTGGCTTGTATTTCTGGGATTTACTGCTTTTGTTACCAGTCCAGCATTTTCGGCTTTGACTGACAATATAGACAGAAATTGTCCCCATCCAGCGTCTAACACAGATTTAGCTAGTTTAGTTTTAGCTAGACCTTTAATATTTAGCTTTTCATGGGCAACTAGATCGTGATTGTCTAGTAACTCCTTGGCGGTCTTGAAATGAAAGTCTTTCCTTGTATCCGCTACTTTCTTGTGTGCCTTCCCTAGTCTGTTAACAGCCTTTTTCCTGTTAATACTCCCTTTCTTCGATCTACTGACAGATTGTTGGATTTTCTTTAGACGCTTTTGAGCTTTCCGATAGTACTGAGGGATAGGGACTTCTGAACCATCCGACTTCACCAGGAAAGACTTGAGACCCATGTCTATCCCGACAGGGTTAATTACACCATCTACTGGAATAATGTCGGGTACAGTATCATCTTGGATCGACAGCGTAACATAATACCCATCTGCTTTACGGGTTATAGTAGCTGTCTTGATCTTAAAACCTTCTGGAATGGGTCTGTGATAAATCATTTTGACTTTCCCGAATTTTGGAAGAGTCAAAATATTTCCTTGTATTGGATTTTTGGAAAGCGAAGGGAATGTAAACGATTTATATCTGTTTTTTCCCTTAAATCGAGGTCTCCCACTTTTCTTTCCGTTGCTGTCACCCTTAAGAAATCGTTTAAAGGCAAGATCAACTCTCTTTACGCAATCTTGTAAAACTTGAGATTGAACAACTCCGTACCAAGGTCTATCCTTCTTTAGTTGAGGTAGAGTCTTTTTCTGGGAAAAATAGTCGGGATTATTTCGTAAATCCGGCAAATAACAAACAAGAGGACAAGAGTTAATAGAGCAGCGATTTTGTTCATACCAGTTAAACCTGTCCGCCAGTAAGTAGTTATATTGACATCGGAGCATGTCCAGCCATCTTTCTACTTCCGTTTCTTGCGACTTAGTCAATCTTAGCCGGTATTGATAGGCTGCTCTCATTGTTGCTGTCCTCTGTTTTTCGACCTATCATTAATAGATAACACAACCAGCCAAATGGCAAGTCAAAATGAAAACTATAAAAATGACAATCCGTTTAACCGAATACGAAAAGAAAAAATTAGCACAAGAGGCAGAGAAGAGAGGAATGAACCAATCTGAGGTACTTAGAAGTTTAATAGCTCGCTTTCCCGATCCCAAGGACTCTGTGTAAAATTCATCCCACACCTATGCTACGCATCAGGATGTGGGGCTTCTTTTACCGGCCAGCTAAAATCATCGCGCTTAGGGTGATGGCATTTGTCCTCCTTACTAACGGGAGCAGGTCTTGGGTTGCAGAACAGATGAAGTATGTACCATCAAATCAAGCTTATACCCATGAGGGGACTAGAGATTTAGTACAAATGTTCTGCATAAGTGACATCCTCCCCTTACTAACTTACGCGCCTCCTCTATTATGTCCTAACTATCCCTTTCTTTGCTATATACCTTGTTCCAAGGTTTCATCAATCAAGGTTTGGGTAACATTGTACATATCCCGGTAGACCTTTAGGCTATCCTGGTACAGCGCTTGCTCTGTAGATGAGAAATTGGCAATTTCTGCCACATCAAATAGTTGGGCAAACACATCCTCTTGCAACGGTAATGGGGGTTCATTCAACTGGGCTAGGTGTTTGAATAAAAATAACCACTTGTCAAAATGGGACTCCAGCTGCTCAAGAGACTTGGTAAATTTAGGTAGCTCAACATAAATAAACTTGAGCTTATCGTAGAACACTTCACAGTGCTGATTTTTTAACTCCACCACATGTAGCAGTTCCGAATCGTGCTTGTGGTCATCAAATACAAAATCTAAAATGCCAACCGTATAAACTGCCGTGAGCTCATAGTTCCAAAATCCCTGTTGCGCCTGTTCTTGGATCGGGAAAGTAGAATAATAGACACTTCTATCCTTGAACAAATTTTGCTTAGCCTTCTGCATTTCTACGATGAACCGTTCACCAGTCTCGCTCTGACAATAAATATCAAAAATAGCCCTTCGATCCACTAAAGTATTGCCCAAAAACTCTGGATTCTTAAAGGTGACATCCTTCAGGTGATGATGAGGAGGCAACAGAGTATTTAAGAAGTCGATTAGCAGTGCCTTATTTGGCTCAGTGCCAAAGACACGTTTAAAGCCGAAATCCGTGAGCAGGTCAATGTATTTATCTGGCAACGGGAAAACCATATCAAAATGCTTTTATGGCTGATAGGGAATAGGGAGTCGGGAGTCGGGAGTCGGGAGTCGGGAATCGGGAATCGGGAGTCGGGAGTCGGGAGTCGGGAACTTCTGATTAAAAATTATAACAATTCATTCTCAAAGTCCCCCTTTTTAAGGGGGATTTAGGGGGATCCATTTGTACCTCATGGGAAAGATAATTGCTATATATTTTTTCCCTATTCCCTATTCCCTGCTCCCTGCTCCCTGCTCCCTGCTCCCTACTCCCTAAAACCCAGAAATTTTTACCTCACCCAAATTGCTAGATTCACTCCATAGCACTTCTAAAAAATTCTATTGTTTCTTTCAACGCCACAATAAACTGATCAATCTCTTCAAGAGTATTATAAAAATACAAACTAGCTCGTGCTGTACCAGTGACTCCTAAACGATGGTGCAAAGGTTGAGTACAATGATTTCCAGAACGAATTGCTACACCGTCTTGATCCAAAAGCGTAGACACATCACTAGCATCCAATCCTTTAACATTAAATGTTGCTAAGGCTGCCCTACCTTTACCATCTATTGTTGGTTGGGGACCATACATGATTAGATCGGGAATTTCCTGCAACTGCTTAAACAAATAAGCCGTTAATTCCTCTTCATAGCTATGGATAGTATCCATACCCAAGCCAGTCAGATAGTCTACCGCAGCACCAAGTGCGATCGCTTGAGCAATGGCTGGTGTCCCTGCTTCAAATTTATGGGGTAAATCGCCATAGGTGGAGTGGTCCAGAAATACCTCTGCAATCATTTCACCACCACCTAAAAATGGAGGCATCGCTTCGAGTAAGTCCAGTTTCCCATACAGAAAACCAATCCCTGTGGAAGCACACATTTTATGACCGGATGCCACTAGCCAATCACAATTCATAGCTTGGACATCAATGGGCATATGGGGGACACTTTGGCAAGCATCAATCATTACCCTAGCGCCATAGTCGTGTGCGATCGCAATAATGTCCTCTACCGGATTAATACATCCCAAAGTATTGGAAACATGAACCACACTTACCAGCTTGGTTTTCTCAGAAATCAGCTGTCGGAACTGTTGTAAATCAAACTCCTGAGTCTCCGTCAATCCCACATACTTTAGTACCGCCCCAGTTTTCTGAGCAATAATTTGCCAAGGCACCAGATTGCTGTGGTGTTCCATCACCGAGAGAATAATTTCATCTCCCTGGTGCAGATTTTCCAAACCCCAGCTGTAAGCCACTAAGTTAATCGCTTCCGAAGCATTGCGGGTAAAAACAATCTCTTGTCGTGACTGGGCATTTACAAAACTAGCTACCTTATCCCGTGCCCCCTCATAACCGTCTGTCGCTCTAGTGCTAAGGGTATGGACACCTCGGTGAACATTAGCATTGTCCATTTCGTAGTAGTGGCGCAGTGCATCCAGTACCGCTACCGGTTTCTGGGCAGTAGCCGCATTATCGAAGTAAATCAGCGGTTTACCGTTAACCTCCTGGTGCAAAATAGGGAAGTCAGCCCGGACTTGATCAGCAATGGTTTTTTCTTGAGTTAAGGTCATTTTACTGTTGAACGTTATTCCGTTCCCGTTTTGAACTAATGACTATTTCCGAAAGTCTTTGGCGAAGAGAAGCTAGGGGAATTTGATTGAGTATTTCTGCTACAAACGCATCAATCAACAGGTTACGGGCATCGGTTTCCTTTAGTCCACGACTTTGCAAATAGAAGACTTCATCCGCTTCCAGCTGACTGACTGTAGCACCGTGGGAACATTTGACATTATCAGCTGTAATCTCCAACTGAGGCTTGGTATCAACTCTAGCCTTCGGCGATAGCAACAAATTACGATTCAACTGAGCTGCATTTGTCAACTGGGCTGGTTGAGGAACAGAAACCTTACCATTAAACACCGCATGAGCACTACCATCTATAATGCACTTTTGCAGCTGATCACTGATCCCATTGGGATGATTCAACATCACCGCACTATGAGTATCTGCTAACTGTTGCTCACTAATCGCGGTTAAGCCATTTAGAATCGTTTCGGTTCCTTCACCCATCTGAAACACTTCCAGAGTATGGCGAGATAACTTCCCTCCAAAGGCTACCCCATGGCAACTATAAAAACTATTCCGAGCTTGTGCGATCGCACTCTTGCCCACATGGAAAGCCTGGTTACTTTCCCCATCAACCCGGATATGAGTCACTCTGGCATTCTCCCCAACCCATACCTCGGTCACGGAATTGGTCAAATAAACACCCTGGGCGCTATTTTCCTCTTGACCTTGCCAATACTCTTCAACTAAACTCAGCTGACTACCGGCCTCCGCCACTACCAAACAACGGGGCTGAAACAGCCTAGGCACCCCATCAGCCATAGAAACAAACAGCAGATGAATGGGAACCGTCACCTCAGTATTCCTCGGCAACCAGATCACCGCCACATCAGTTAAACCAGCAGTATTGAGCAGCGTAAACACATCGGTTGCCCCCTGCTGCTTGCCCAAATAATCAGCAATTCGGCTCTGATACTCTGATGGCAACTCGGCCAAATTCCCCACAAACACCCCTTCAGGCAACCCAGCCACAGAGGATAGCTCAGGGGCATAAATCCCATTTACAAATACTAAGCGACTGTTAATCGCCTCTGGCAAAACTACTGGACTAATATCCAAGGTGCTTGTATCAACAGCTACAGCAGCCTCAAAGGTCTCCTGCAACAGTGGCGACAAATCCGTAAACCGCCATTCCTCATCTTTAGTGGTGGGAATCGCCAACTCCTGAGCAATCCCCCTAGCGTGGTTACTTAGCTCTTGTAACCAATCCATCTCAACTGGATTATCCTGGCGACATTGCTCTAGCAGTGCCGACAAATAAGAAACCTCCCGTTTTACAGAAACTTCCATAGTCATCAGACACTCACCTCAGCAGTCTCGTCTTCTAGCACCCAGTCATAGCCACGGGATTCCAACTCTAGAGCCAACTCCTTGCTACCAGTCCTGAGGATACGGCCATCTGCCATCACATGAACAAAATCCGGCTCAATATAATTCAGTAAACGTTGGTAGTGAGTAATCAAAATCATGGCATTCTCAGCACTTGCCAATTGATTCACCCCATTGGCCACAATCTTGAGGGCATCAATATCCAAGCCAGAATCCGTTTCATCCAAAATCCCCAGCTTAGGTTCTAGAAGTGCCATTTGGAGAATCTCATTCCGCTTCTTTTCTCCTCCAGAGAAGCCTTCATTTAGACTACGCTCTAGAAAGCTGGGATTCATTTTAACAATTTCCAGCTTTTCTTCAACTAAATCCTCAAAATCAAATGTATCAATTTCTTCCAATCCCTTGTGCTTGCGACGGGAATTGTAAGCCACCCGCAAGAAATCTAAATTACTGACACCAGGAATTTCCAACGGATACTGAAACGCCAGAAATACCCCAGCCAAAGACCGTTCCTCCGGCTCCATTTCCAACAGATTTTGCCCTAAGAAACTTACCTCGCCTCCCGTTACATCATAGGCTGGATGACCCGCTAATACCTTAGACAAAGTACTCTTACCAGAACCATTCGGTCCCATAATCGCATGGATTTCCCCCGCCTTAACTTCCAGATTCAATCCCTTCAGAATCTGGTTACCATCCACATCTGCCGTCAAATCCCGAACAGACAATATTATTTCACTAGTTTCACTAATCATTTCGACTTGATAATAAATGCTTTATCCCAGAAGTATTTTTATAAGGTTGAATGTTATCAGGTTTAAGGTTGAATGTTATCAGGTTTAAGGTTACCAGGTTGAAGGTTGTTAGCAGGTGTAATAAATATTAGACCAGGTGGTGCGTTACGGGACGGACTTTCCCAACAGTGGCTACCGATAAAATGAGGGCGAGCCCGTCCCTGAAGCACCACTAGCAACTGAAAGCGATCGCGTTCAACCTGCTAACAACCTTCAACCTTCAACCTTCAACCTTCAACCTGCTAACCTTCAACCTAATTACCCTTAGTTATCCGACTGTGCCTTCCAGCTTCAGGCTTAAAAGTTTATCTGCTTCAGCAGCAAATTCCATGGGAAGTTCATTGAATACATCTTTACAGAAGCCACTCACCATCATGGAGATGGCATCTTCTTCTGAAATCCCTCGTTGAGCGAAGAAAAATAGCTGGTCTTCACCGATTTTGGAAGTGGAGGCTTCGTGTTCCACTTTGCCCATGTTGTTCTGGACTTGAATGTAGGGAAACGTATTCGCCTCAGCCGTATCCCCAATCAACATGGAATCACACTGGGAATAGTTCCGCGCCCCCTTGGCCTTCGGACCAATTTTAACTAGACCCCGGTAGCTATTTTTGGACTTACCAGCAGAAATCCCTTTAGAAATGATGGTGCTGCGAGTATTTTTACCGATATGCACCATCTTGGTACCTGTGTCCGCTTGTTGGAGATTGTTGGTTAGAGCAACAGAGTAGAATTCACCAATGGAATTGTCACCGACTAGAACACAACTGGGATACTTCCAAGTAATCGCAGAACCAGTTTCGACCTGAGTCCAGGAAATCTTCGAGTTGACTCCCTTGCACAATCCCCGCTTGGTAACAAAGTTGTAAATCCCACCTTTACCATTTTTATCCCCAGCGAACCAGTTTTGGACGGTGGAGTATTTAATCTCAGCATTGTCCAGGGCAACCAGTTCCACCACCGCTGCGTGCAGCTGGTTGCTATCGTACATCGGCGCAGTGCAGCCTTCTAGGTAACTAACATTGCTCCCTTCTTCCGCCACAATTAGGGTACGCTCGAACTGTCCAGTATCTCCATTATTAATCCGAAAATAGGTGGACAGTTCCATCGGGCATTTGACTCCTTTGGGAATATAGACAAAGGAACCATCACTGAAAACAGCAGAATTGAGAGCAACAAAGTAATTATCTGCCACAGGAACAACACTACCCAGGTATTTCCGCACTAACTCTGGGTGTTCTTGCAAAGCTTCCGAAATCGAGCAGAAAATTACCCCCGACTCAGCCAGCTTGTCTTTGAAGGTAGTGGCGATCGAGACACTATCAAAGATGGCATCCACTGCTACATTAGCCAGCCGCTTTTGCTCAGATAGGGAAATGCCTAATTTATCAAAGGTTTCCAGTAAAGCTGGGTCAACTTCGTCCAGGCTATTGAGTTTTTCCTTCGTCTGTTTGGGTGCTGAGTAGTAGATAATTTTTTGGTAGTCAATGGGAGGATAGGTGACATGGGGCCAGGTTGGCTCGGTCATTTTCTGCCATTGTCGATACGCCTTCAGGCGAAACTCCAGCATGAACTCGGGTTCGTTTTTCTTAGCCGAAATCAGACGGATAATATCCTCATTTAGTCCACGAGGAATGGTATCCGCTTCAATATCTGTGACAAAGCCGTACTTATAGGGCTGGTTGACTAATGTCTTGACAGTGGCAGTCATTGATTTAGTGCTCTCTTATCATTAAGGATCCAACAGAGTTACAAACACAGTGATAGTTTGTTCGCCTTTGACTTTCCCGTAGAATAGGTTGGCAGCTTGGAAGGTTAGAGGTTGTAGACTCCGGCTAGCGACTGCATCAAGACAGCGGCTTGCTTTTTTCTTCGGTTACAACTATAATATGGTGCTTCCTCATGCCCACGGGATGTGATCTGGTTACTGGGTGGATTAAAACAACGTTTTTGTTGTTTAACTCTATTGTAGGTTATATTAACAACAAACATGTTGTTAAAGTCAAGGGAATTTAGATTTAATAGTAATAACGGTCATAACAAGCACCAAAGGCAAGCCTGAGTGCCCTTCCCCTGTTACCCCATTCCCAACTCCGAAGCCCATGATGCCTACTCAGCAAACTTCCACCAAGCGAGACATCCTACAATATCTCCTCAAACAGGATCGAGCAAGAGCCCAGGAGTTAGCCACAGCCATAGGGGTTAGCCCCCAAGCTATTCGACGTCATCTCAAAGAATTGGAGGCAGAAGGGCTAATTGAGTACAAAGCTGTTCAAATTGGTATGGGGCGTCCTCAACATATTTATCACCTGTCTCACAAAGGACGCGATCGCTTTCCCCATCATTACGGAGAGTTTTCCGTTTCCCTGCTCGATACCATGACAGAAACCTTGGGTCGTGAACAGACTAGCACGATTCTACAAAAGCAATGGCAACGTAAAGCTCAAGAATACCGGGAGTGTATCGGGAATGGTACAGTGCGAGAGCGAGTAGCCAAGTTAGTAGAACTGCGTAGACTAGAAGGTTATATGGCAGAGTGGCACACCCCAGAATCAGGTAATTTAAATAATGGCGTTAGGGAGCAGTATATTTTAACTGAATACAATTGTGCTATTTCCAACGTTGCCGAATCTTATCCCAGTGTGTGTGGTCATGAATTGGAAATGTTTGCCGCCGTATTGCCAGATTGTACAGTGGAGCGTACTCACTGGCTAAATAATGGAGAGCATCAGTGCGGCTATTTAATCAAAGGGCCAGCAAATAACTAACATGCCAATAACTAAGGCTGTAAGCTATCAGCTTACAAATTATATATAGCGTTTCTAGGACTCATGAGGTACACATTATTTTTTACCTCTTCCCTCACTTCCCCTCCTGGGAGGGGTTAGGGGTGGGTTCCTCTTCCCTTTTCCCTCTTACCTGCTCCCTGCTCCCTGCTCCGAAGTCCCTAAAAACCAGAAATTTGTACCTCACAAGTCATAGAATTGCTATAGTAATCCTTGAAAACCCTTATGGCTGATTCCCAGCAATCCTCAATCCAATTCTTAACTCCGGAAGAATCCGCTGATGTAGACCAAGCATTGCTCTCTTCCCCAGAGAAATTCTTAACTCGTTTAACGATTTCCTCCCTCAGACTGTTGAAGCATATTTCACAAGATACTGGGGTGCCCATGGAAGAGTTGACCCATCAGCAGATCATCGATTGGTTTGAGAAGGATAGTAAGATTCGGCGAGAACAAGGGGTTGAGGCAGCATTTTTGAAATGGTAAGGCGATCAACAGCGTTGCGTCAGTCTTTCATTCAATAGAAGTAGAGTTGGTTCCTGCCTGCCCCAATAGATCTTGAACAGGCAAGATGCCTATTCTACAGGTGCGACCCAAGGGCGATTTACTCGCCCGCTTAAGGCGCGCACCTACTCTTAAAATCATTGTCTTGATGCAGTCGCTCATGGGGGAAACCCCCAAGACCGCGCTGCATCGCTCCATTATTAAGCAACGCCCTCTGCACCACTAAGGGTCTAGGCTTTGGGTTTTGTTAGAATGGAACAGCCCTGCCCCCAGGATCCACCCTATATAGTGCCCTTGCGTAAGTCCTGATTATTTGCCTTTCACTTGTGCTTGTTCAATGCAGGCCATCAGTTTTTGAGCTAAAACCTGAACATGAGGTTCTGCTATCATCGAGATATGGTCACCTGGAACTTCACAAATCTCCACCGATCCATTAGAAAATTGATTCCAACCCCAGTCTGGAAGACTCATTTTTTGAGGACTAAGATATTCAGTTAGCTCTTTTTTCATAACCTTTTCTGAGTGTGGGTTAATAGCCCGAAATAAAGTAATGGGAGTAGGGTAAACTTCCTCTGGAAAATAAGAAGAGAGGTTATTTGCCTTAAAAACTCGGACGAAACCACGAAGTTGCTTAATCCCTGCCCCGGGTGGGTAAAAATTTATTTGTTGCAACTTTTTGAATAGGTAGTTTAATTGATCGTCTGGAGTTAGTTGTTCAAGTGCTTCGTAGGATAGTTCTAGCTCTTTTCCAAATAGATATCCTAGAAACTTCCCGATATGTAATATCCACATAGCATCATTCCAGCCGAGACTTGTTATCTTATTTCCAGGCTCTGGTGCAGTAGTATCTAGGATTGCGAGTAAAGCAATTTCCTGTCCCTGTTTTTGTAATTGTAGAGCCATTTCAAAAGCGACCTTTCCACCAAAAGAATGACCACCCAGTAGATAGGGTCCCTGAGGCTGAACTGATTGTATTTCTTGGATATTATGAGCAGCTATGTCCTCAACTTGCGTATAAGGCTCTGATTCTCCATCAAGACCAATAGCTTGCAAACCATAGAAGGGCTGGTCTGAACTTAAGTAGCGAGCTAAGTAAGAATAATAAACAACATTGCCCCCACCTCCAGGTACTAAGAAGAAAGGTCGCTTATTACCATTAGGTTGAATGGGAACGAGTGCAGACCAAGAAATAGAATCTGTTGACTCCTGAAGAATACTTGCAAGTTGTTCAATTGTCTGACCTTTGAAGATAGTAGCTAGGGGGAGATTTTTACCAAACTGTTTCTCAATCTGAGACATGAGACGGACAGCGATCAGGGAATGACCGCCCAGGTCAAAGAAGTTGTCTTGAATACTGATGGGATAGACATTCAGAACTTCTGACCATATTTGAGCAAGTTGACGTTCTACAGGATTGCGAGGTAGGAGAAAATTTCTTTCCCACTTTACTTCTGGTGCTGGTAAAGCTTTGCGATCAACCTTGCCATTAGGAGTTAAAGGTAAAGCTTCTAAAATGACAAAGGCCGATGGGACCATGTAGTCTGGCAATTTCTGTTGCAAAAAATGACGTAAATCACTGGTGCTGAGGGAGTTGTCTTCGCTGACTATGTATGCGACTAAACGTTTTTCTCCTGGGTTGTCTTCCCTAGCTACTACTACCGTTTCTTTAACTGTGGGATATGAATTGAGAACTGCTTCTATTTCTCCTGTTTCGATACGATATCCCCTGATTTTTACTTGCTGGTCTATTCTACCCAAGAATTCGATGTTGCCATCCCCTAAGTACCGAGCCAAATCCCCCGTCTTATATAATTTTGACTTTTGACTTCCCTCAAGGAGGGAGGTAAGGGGGGGGTTGACTTTTGACAAGTCAAAAGGGTTGGGAATAAATTTCTCGGATGTCAGTTCGGGGCGGTTGTGATACCCTATTGCTAAACCATCTCCTCCAATATGAAGTTCTCCAGGCACTCCTATGGGGACTGGTTGTAAATTTGAGTCCAGGATGTATACTTGGGTGTTGGATATTGGCTTGCCTATGGGGACTGATTTTTCTAGATTACTATCCGCTTTGACTGGGAAACAGCAGGTGAATGTGGTGTTTTCTGTTGGTCCGTAACCGTTGATTAGTTGACATCCAGGCAGTTTTTCTACTACTTTCTGTACATGGGTGACAGATAATACGTCTCCTCCTGCTAATAGTTGCTTTACTGGTTTTAAGTTTTCTAGTTGCTCTTCTACCATCAATTGGAATAATCCTGCACTCAACCATAGGGTTGTGACTTGGTTTTCCCTGATTGCTGTTCCTATTTCTCCTAGGGAGGGTTTATGGGGTGGCATTACAACTAGAGTTCCTCCATTGAGCAGACTGCCCCAAATTTCAAATGTGGCTGCATCAAAGGATATGGGTGCTAATTGTAGGAATATCTCTTCTTCTGTGAGCTTAATATAGTTGGTATTTTTTACCAGTCGTACTACTCCTTGATGTCTGATGTTCACTCCCTTGGGTAGACCTGTCGAGCCAGAGGTATACATCATGTATGCCTGATGCTCTGATGTTATTGATACTTTGAGGTTTTGTGAAGTTGCTGTCTTTGGTATCTCTGCCTCCAGACATATTACTTGAGCTGTTGTTTGAGGTAAATCATGTTTCCATTTTTCTTGAGTCAAGATGATGGGTAGTCGAGCATCTTCCACCATGTAATTGAGACGGGATGGCGGATAGTTAGGGTCTAATGGCACATAAGCTCCTCCCGCCTTAAGTATCGATAGTAAACTTACCACCATCTCGACTGAACGCTCTACACATATTCCCACTAGGGTTTCTGGTTTGACTCCCAGACTTTGCAAATAATGGGCTAGTTGATTAGCTTTGCTATTTAATTGAGCATAGGTCAGCTTTTCGTCTTCAAATACTACTGCTACTGCATCCGGGGTTTTCTCTACCTGCTCCTCAAATAACTGATGGATACATTTGTCATCTGGGTAATCTGTTTTCGTGTTGTTCCACTCCACCAGTATTTGGTCTAGCTCTGCTTCTTTCATTAATGGTAGTTGCCCTAACTCAATATTTGGGTTTGCCACCATGGCTTCTAGCAAAGTTTGTAGATGTCCCAACATCCTAGTAATAGTATCCGCTTCAAAACGACTGGTATCATAGCTAATCTTGACTCCTAAAGTCTCATTTATTAATGCTGCGGTTACAGTTAGGGGATAGTTAGTTTGACTAAAGCTATCCATGTCTGCGATCTTTAGATTGCTGCTCCACTCCTGCCAAGAGCTATCTATGGGATAGTTCTCAAAGGCTAAAATGCTTTGAAATAAAGCTACTCCTGTTGGTATTTTACTTAGCCGTTGAATCTCAACTAGGGGGCTATAAGAATATCCCTGTAATTGTAACTGTTTTTGGTTTAACTGCTGGAGCCAAGGAATTAACTGGGCTTGTGAGTGAGCTTGTACTCGTAATGGTAAGGTATTAATAAATAGCCCCACCATCTTTTCTACTCCCAACAAATCACCAGGACGACCAGATACCGTCACCCCAAAGAGTACCTCTGATTTGCCACTATAGCGACTTAGTAGCAAAGCCCAAGCTGCTTGCACTAGAGTAGCCATAGTCAGACGGTGATCCATAACTAGGGATCGGAGAGCTTTAGTTGTTGTCTGTCCTAAAGTAATTTGTTGTTCTTGATAAGAAGAGGAATTTTGCACTCCCTTTTGTTGTGTTCTCTCTACTACTAAAGGAGTGGGAGCCGTAAAGCCTTCCAAACTTTGTCGCCAAAATTCTTCTGCCTCTGCTTGATTTTGCTGCTGTAGCCAGAGAATATAATCTTGGTACGGACGTACAGGCGGTAGATTGCCTCTGTTACCTTGATTGCAAAATTCGTAGTAACTCAGAAGTTCTTTAATAATTATAGGCAAGCACCAACCATCCATAAGGATATGGTGGAAACTCCAAATCAATTTATAAGTTTGATTCCCTAGCCTAATCAATGTACATCGCATCAGAGGTGCTTGATTCAGTTGAAAACCTTTCTCCCTGTTTTCCCTCACAAATGCTTCTAGTTTTTGCTGTTGCTCTTTTAAGGACAGCTCTTGCCAATCTAAATAGCTCCAAGGTAAATCTACCTGTTTTCTCACCACTTGTAAAGGTTGTTTACGACCCTCCCAAACAAACATGGTACGTAAAACTCCATGTCGTTGCACCACTTGTTGCCATGACTGTTTTAAACTCTCTTGATTGACTTGACCAGAGAGTGTTAGTAAAATCTGCTCGAAGTAAACACTAGAGTTAGAGTCGTAAAGGGTGTGAAATAAGATCCCTTCTTGCATAGGAGAAAGGGGATAGAGCGACTCAATATTTTTGTTTTTTTGAGATTTTTGTGATACTACCATTGCTAATAAATAATTGTTAGTTAATTTCTGCAATTAGATCATCAAGCTCTTTCTGATTCAAATCAACCGCAGGAAAGTCTGAAGGAGTAAAGCCTTGAGCCTCCGGTAACTGACAGTGAGCAATCAAATTTTGCAAAGCATTTATGTATTTTTCTGCTAGACTTTCAATGGTTAAAGGATCGTGAATACGACTATTGTAAGTCCAGGTAATTTGTAGTTGACTTTCTACAATCAAGGCATTAATATCCAACAGATGGGCACGGTTTATTTGAGGACTTTGATTAGCTCCACCCGACTCCCAGGCTCCTCGCATACTCATTTGTTGAGATTGACTGCTCTTAAACTGACCTAGGTAGTTAAAACTGATTTCTGCCTGTGGCAATGCTGCTAGTTGAGTGCAGATTTGTTCATCCTGATTCAAATAGCGCAGAATACCGTAGCCAATGCCACGTTCGGGAATGTTCCTCAACTGTTCTTTCACAGACTTGAGCGCCTCCCCCATCTCTTCTGATGACAGTTTTAGCTGTACTGGGAACATACTGGTAAACCACCCCACTGTGCGGGATAAATCTACATCTGGAAATAATTCTTCTCGTCCATGCCCCTCTAAGTCTATTAGCACTGTTTCTGTTCCCACCCACTCTGCTAAACTCTGGACTAGGGCTGTGAGTAATACATCATTGATTTGAGTATTGTAAGCAGATGGTACTTCCTTTAGTAAAGCTATTGTCTTCTCTTGACTCAATGTCTGAGTCACATTGACAGCATTGCCCACAGTGTTGTTGCCTTTTCCCTCTAGATAATCTATTGGTAAGGAAACTATCCCTGACCAGGGTTGATTTAACCAATATTCCAGTTCTGACTGCAACTTTTGAGATTGCCCATATTCTACTAAACGAACTGCCCAGTCTTGAAAAGCTGTAGTTTTTTCTGGCAGTTTTATGGTTTCTCCCCTAGATAATTGTTCGTATGCTTCAAATAGGTCTTCTAGCAATATACGCCAGGAAACACCATCGACTGCTAGGTGATGAATGATTATCAGTAAACGTGGCTCAGTTTGGTTGCCAAAGTTAAATAGCACGACTCGCATTATGGGACCATCAGTTAGGTTTAAGCTGGCCTGTTGTGCTGTTGCTGTCTGCTCTAAGAGTGTTAATTGCTCAGTTTCTGAGAATTTTGATAAATCTACCACTTGGAATGGTACACTTTCTGAGAGACCAGAATTTATTTGCTGCCAAGAATTACTTGTTTTCTGATACCGCAAACGTAGGACATCATGATGTTCTAGTATTTTTTCTACTACTTTTGATAGCAAATCTGGTTTGATCTGGGGTGACACTGATAACAGCATAGATTGATTGAAATGGTGCATCTGTTGGAAATTTTGTTCAAAAAACCAATGCTGAATTGGAGTCAACGGTACTTCCCCTGTCACTAAACCTTGTTGATGTTGCACGCTGGCTATTGCTCCTGCCACTCCTGCTTGTTCGGCAATAGTTTGATTTTGGAATAGCTGTTTTGTTGTCAGTTGAATACCTACTTTTTGGGCACGGGCAACTATTTGAATACTAATAATTGAATCTCCTCCTACTTCAAAGAAGTTATCGTGTATACCTATCTGTTCTATGGCCAACAGTTCTTTCCAAATCTCTGCTAATACCTTTTGTGTCTCCGTCTCAGGAGCTACATACTCCGTTGACACACTACTGAAAACATCTGGTACAGGCAATGCTTTACGGTCTACCTTACCATTCGGTGTCAGTGGTAGTTGCGGCAACACCACATATCCCGATGGCACCATATACTCTGGCAACCTGGAATCCATATATTCTCTCAACTGCGGTATCAGTTGCTTGACGAGCTGAGAATTCAAGGGATTATTCCCATAATGATGCCAGTTACCTGCTACCACTGATTTTTGAGTCAGGGGTGTTAACACTATCCCTTCTTTGGCTAACTCACGGAGCACAAATACCCCATCCATCAATTCCGGACTTCCCTGGGCAGACCAACACAACTCTAAGTTATACCCTAAAGATGCACTTAGTTCATATAACCTCTCTGGGTCGATGCTCTTGGTTTCCTTTGACTCTAACTTTTGCCTCAACTGCTGCACATTATGTTTTGACTCTGGCTGTGATAGCAACTCTACCAACTCTACATCATTAGCTACTCTACCATTGACTAAACCACTAAAGCAAACTGATTCTGGCCCAATGTCTCGCAGATAAGTTTCTATCTGTTGAACACTCATACCCGCTCCACTTTCTACAGTCGGTGTTATTACTGTTCCTGGTTGTGCCTCTATATGCAACAGTACGCTATACCTATATTTAGTCAGTTCATTGTGTTCTGTTCCCCTCTGTAAACGGATTTGTACATGAGTTATTTCTGGGTGTTTCTCTTTGAGAGCTACAAACAACTCTGGTGAGACTAAAAACTCGGTTTCCTGCTCCATTTTTCTGTCTATCTTTTCTTTGAGTTGTTGTCGTGACAGTGAGGGAGTTGCTTGATACAGTTGCACTGAACTGTGAAAGGCTTTCATTAATGGCAAACTGCGGATATCCCCTAAGAAAATTATCCCTCCTGGTTTGACTACCCGGATACTGTTTTCTATTACTTGCAACAGATACTCCACACTAGGGAAATACTGCACTATGGAACTCAGCAATACGGCATCGAAACTGTTAGGAGCTACATCAGCCATATCTTCAGCTCGTTTCTGTGCTAAGGATACATGACTATATTTGTCTGGTTGCTGTTCTATTTGTTTTTTGATGTATTCTAATGAGACATTCGATATATCTGTTCCATAATATTTTTGTGTCTGGGGTGCGATTTGAAATAGCAGCATTCCTGTACCACAACCTATTTCCCAGACACTCTTTGGTTTGGCCGCTAATACTTGAGTTACAATATCCCCAGCCCAGATGCGCATTTGCTCTACTGGTATGGGGTGGTTGTCATAGTTGCTTATCCATCCTCTGGTGTTGAATAGGGGGTCAGTTACTTCACTGAGCTGGTCGTAGATTTGTTGGTTGAATATGTCTTGCCAACTATCTACTTGGGTTTCTGATAGTTCGTCGTTGAAGTTAGTAGTAATCTCAGTTTCGGGTACTATGTATGCTACTAAGCGTTTATCTCCTGGGTTGTCTTCTCTCGCTACTACTACTGTTTCCTTGACTTGAGGGGATGAATTCAGGAGTGCTTCTATTTCTCCTGTTTCTATTCGGTATCCTCGCACTTTGACTTGATGGTCTATTCTACCTAGAAATTCTATATTCCCGTCAGCTAAGTAGCGGCCTAAATCCCCCGTTTTATATAACTTTGAATTTTGATTTTTGACTTTTGACAAGTCAAAAGGGTTGGGAATAAATTTCTCGGATGTCAGTTCGGGGCGGTTGTGATACCCTATTGCTAAACCATCTCCTCCAATATGAAGTTCTCCAGGCACTCCTATGGGGACTGGTTGTAAATTTGAGTCCAGGATGTATACTTGGGTGTTGGATATTGGCTTGCCTATGGGGACTGATTTTTCTAGATTACTATCCGCTTTGACTGGGAAACAGCAGGTGAATGTGGTGTTTTCTGTTGGTCCGTAACCGTTGATTAGTTGACATCCAGGCAGTTTTTCTACTACTTTCTGTACATGGGTGACAGATAATACGTCTCCTCCTGCTAATAGTTGCTTTACTGGTTTTAAGTTTTCTAGTTGCTCTTCTACCATCAATTGGAATAATCCTGCACTCAACCATAGGGTTGTGACTTGGTTTTCCCTGATTGCTGTTCCTATTTCTCCTAGGGAGGGTTTATGGGGTGGCATTACAACTAGAGTTCCTCCATTGAGCAGACTGCCCCAAATTTCAAATGTGGCTGCATCAAAGGATATGGGTGCTAATTGTAGGAATATCTCTTCTTCTGTGAGCTTAATATAGTTGGTATTTTTTACCAGTCGTACTACTCCTTGATGTCTGATGTTCACTCCCTTGGGTAGACCTGTCGAGCCAGAGGTATACATCATGTATGCCTGATGCTCTGATGTTATTGATACTTTGAGGTTTTGTGAAGTTGCTGTCTTTGGTATCTCTGCCTCCAGACATATTACTTGAGCTGTTGTTTGAGGTAAATCATGTTTCCATTTTTCTTGAGTCAAGATGATGGGTAGTCGAGCATCTTCCACCATGTAATTGAGACGGGATGGCGGATAGTTAGGGTCTAATGGCACATAAGCTCCTCCCGCCTTAAGTATCGATAGTAAACTTACCACCATCTCGACTGAACGCTCTACACATATTCCCACTAGGGTTTCTGGTTTGACTCCCAGACTTTGCAAATAATGGGCTAGTTGATTAGCTTTGCTATTTAATTGAGCATAGGTCAGCTTTTCGTCTTCAAATACTACTGCTACTGCATCCGGGGTTTTCTCTACCTGCTCCTCAAATAACTGATGGATACATTTATCATTTGGATAATCTGTTTTGGTATTGTTCCACTCCACCAGTATTTGGTCTAGCTCTGGCTCTGTCATTAATGGCAACTGGCTAATAGGTAGCTCTGGAGTCTCTACTGCTACTGATAGTAAGTTTTCATAATGTGACAGCATACGAGTAATGGTTTCGGCTTCAAACAAGTCTTGGTTATAGGCACAGAATCCTTTGATTTCTTCTCCTACTGGCCACAGATGTAACTCTAAATCCATCCGCACTGTCATCTCAACTCCATCTCCTTCGTACCAACCCACTTCTAAGTTAGGCAAGCTAAAGGATGGTTTTAAGATTTCCTCCTGCTGAACGGCAAACACTACCTGAAAGAAAGGATTTTGCGATAGAGTCCGTTCTGGTTGCAACTCTTCTACCAACTTCTCAAAGGGTATGTCTTGGTGACCATAAGCTTCTAGGGCTGTTTGTTTAACTCTGTTTAATACTTCTGTAAAACTAGGGTCTCCTCCCAGGTCTGTATACATGACTAGGGAGTTGACAAAGAAACCGATTAACCCTTCTATTTCAGTGCGGTTGCGGTTGGCTATGGGTGAACCTACTGCTACACTTTCTTGACCACTGTAACGAGACAGTAATACTTTGAAGGCTGCTAACAGAGTCATAAATAGGGTGGTTCCCTGCTTTTGGGTTAGTTGTTTCACTTTTGATGTTAGTGCTGCTGGTATGTTTATGGGTATACCTGCTCCATTAAAAGTTTCAACTGCGGGTCGGGGATGGTCTGTGGGTAGTTGTAGTTGAGGTAAGTCAAGCAGCTTTTGCTTCCAATAGTTGAGTTGGGTCTCTAAGGTTTCACCTTGTAAGTAGTTCTTTTGCCAAACTGCAAAGTCGGCATATTGTATGGGTAGTGAGGGTAATGGGGATGGTTTTTCTTCCAGTGTAGCAGTGTAAATGGCTGAGAGTTCTTTGGGTAATACTGTGAGTGACCAGCCATCGCTTGCTATGTGATGTAATGTGATTTGCAGTATGTGTTCTGTTGTTCCTAGTTGAAACAATTGAGCCCGTATGGGGGGGTCTACTTCCAGATTGAATATTTGTTCGTTTTCTTGTTGGAGTAGTTGTTGGAGTTTAGTGGTTTGCTGAGATGGTGTTAACCCACTTAGGTCTTTTTTGGATAATTCTAATTCAAAGGAGGGTTGAATTATTTGTACTGGTGTACCGTTGATTTCACTGAAGGTGGTTCTCAGGGTTTCATGGCGAGCAATGATTTGGTTGATACTTTTTTGTAGGCCTATATAATCTAATTGCCCTACTAGATGTAAGGTTAATGGCATATTGTAGGCGTTGCTACTTAAGGCCATTTTTTCTATAAACCATAGCCTTTGTTGAGCGAAAGATAATGGTGGGGGGTTGCCATTTCGCTCTATAGGTTTTATTTGAGACTGCTGTGAGTATACAGATTGTTTGGCACTGTACAAAAAGCTGAGGACTTCTTCTTTACGTTCCCGCAGTTGAGCTAGCAATGTAGGTGTAAGTTTTCCTTCAGGAGCACTATAGTGTAGTTGATCTCCTTCAAGCCAAAGTTGGATATCTTGGTTGCGAAGCTCAAATAAAAACTCTTCTATCATTTGCATTTGTTTCATATCTAGAGAACTCCTTGATTCCGTTTGTTAGCTGTGTTACCTTGGGTAATTGGATGTGTTTTGGCTGCCCAAATACAGGTATCTATATACTTACTTATACTTTCCACTGTAGAAGATTCAAATATTTTCTTTAAAGGAAACTCTATATCAAAGGCTTGTCGTATTCGAGACACAACTTGAGTTGCCAGCAAAGAATGACCCCCCAAATCAAAGAAATTGTCATGTATTCCTACCTTTTCTATTCCCAACACTTCTGCCCAAATTTCTGCTAAAACCTTCTGTGTCTCCGTCTCAGGAGCCACAAACTCCGTTGACACACTACTAACATTATCCGGTACAGGTAATGCCTTACGGTCTACCTTACCACTGGGAGTTAGTGGCAGTTGTGACAAGATTACAAACCCGCTTGGTATCATATACTCCGGCAACTGCTCTTTCAGATACTGTTTCAATTTCTTTATTTGTTCTGTCTCTGATACTTCTGGGTTTGATCTAGCTGGAGTTTCGGTTTCTAGCACTAAATAGGCCACTAGACGTTTATTACCTAGGTTGTCTTCGATGGCTAATACTACTGTTTCTTTGACTATAGGATGTTGAGTTAGGGAGGTTTCAATTTCTCCCGTTTCTATCCGATATCCTCGCACTTTGACTTGGTGGTCGAGGCGTCCTAAAAATTCTATATTGCCATCAGCTAGAAAACGGCATAAGTCTCCTGTTTTATATAATTTTGTGGCTTTTGAGTTCTCAAAAGGATTGGCAATGAATTTCTCGACTGTTAATTCTAGGCGGTTCAAATAACCATTTGCCAAACCTATTCCACCAATGTAAAGTTCTCCTAGAACCCCCACTGGTACTGGTTGTTGCTCACTGCTAAGAACATAAAGTTGAGTATTGGCAATCGGACGACCAATGGGAGGCAGTGTTGGCCAGTTATCTACATCTCCTTCTAATGTGTAAGCAGAAACCACATGGCTTTCTGATGGTCCGTATTGATTTTGCAGTCTACAGTAAGGGAGTCGGTTCATCAACTCTACAATGTCTGGAGTCACTTGCAACTGTTCTCCTGCTGTCACCACCTCCCTTAATGGTGGAAGGTTTTGGGATTCATAAGCCACTGCTGCTAACTGTTGCAAAGCGACAAAAGGTAAAAATAGTCGCTCTACCTGATTCTCAGTTAGGAACCCGATCAATGCTTTTGGATCTCGCCTCAACTCGGCAGACACTAACACTAAAATCCCCCCATCACACCAGGTAGAGAATATTTCTTGGAAGGATACGTCAAAGCTGATAGGAGCAAATTGTAAGGTTTTTGCCCCTTGACCAACGACTGTTTCCTGTTGTTGCCAATGGAGCAGGTTAACCAAAGCACCTTGACTCATGGCTACTGCTTTTGGTTTACCAGTACTACCGGAAGTATAAATGACATAACCCAGGTTTGATGGTTTAACTTCACTGCTCAAATTAGTTGTAGAATGGTCAGACCATAGGTTGTCATTACTATCCAAACACACTATCTGAGCTTGATGTTCTGGTAATAATGTGGTTAATGATTCCTGGGTGAGTAATACAGAGACATTGGCATCACAGACCATATAGGCTAAACGTTCTGAGGGATAGCTGGGGTCTAGTGGCACATAAGCTCCTCCGGCTTTGAGTATAGCTAATAAACCTACTACCATTTCCACTGAACGTTCTACACATATGCCCACTAAGGTTTCTGGCTTCACTCCTAAACCTTGTAAATAATGGGCTAGTTGATTGGCTTTGCCATTTAATTCTGAATAGGTCAGCTTTTCGTTTTCAAATACTACTGCTATGGAATTTGGGTTGTTTTCGACCTGTTCCTCAAATAACTGATGGATACATTTGTCTGTGGGGTAATCTGTTTTGGTATTGTTCCATTCTACCAGTATTTGGTCTAGCTCGGACTCTTTCATTAATGGCAACTGGCTAATAAGTCGCTCTGGAGTCTCTACTGCTGCTGATAGTAAGTTTTCATAATGTGACACCATCCGACTAATTGTTTCTGTTTCAAACAAGTCTCGGTTGTAAACACATAATCCTTTGATTTCTTCTCCTTCTAGCCAAAGATGTAACTCTAAGTCCATCCGCACTGTCATTTTATCTCCCATCCATCGATCCCAGCCTAACTCTACCTCTAAGTTAGGCAGGCTGAAGGATGGTTTCATGTGTTCACTCTCCTGAAGGGCAAACACCACCTGAAATAAGGGGTTTTGCGATAGAGACCGTTCTGGCTGCAACTGTTCTACTAACTTCTCAAAGGGTATGTCTTGGTGACCATAAGCTTCTAGAGCTGTTTGTTTGACTCTGTTTAATACTTCTGTGAAACTAGGTTCCCCTCCCAGGTCTGTGTACATGACTAGGGAGTTGACAAAGAAACCGATCAACCCTTCTATTTCTCTGCGGTTGCGGTTAGCTATGGGTGTTCCTACTGCTATACTTTCTTGACCACTGTAACGAGACAGCAATACTTTAAAGACTGCTAACAGGGTCATAAATAGGGTAGTTCCCTGCTTTTGGGTGAGTTGTTTAACCTTTGATGTTAGTGTTGCTGGTATCTTTATCGGTATACCTGCTCCATTAAAAGTTTGAACTGGAGGTCGGGGATGGTCTGTGGGTAGTTGTAGTTGTGGTAAGTCTTGGAGTTTTTGTTTCCAGTAGTTGAGTTGGGTCTCTAAGGTTTCACCTTGTAAGTAGTTCTTTTGCCAAACTGCAAAGTCGGCATATTGTATGGGTAGTGAGGGTAATGGGGATGGTTTGTCTTCTAGTGTAGCAGTGTAAATGGCTGAGAGTTCTTTGGGTAACACTGTGAGTGACCAGCCATCGCTTGCTATGTGATGTAATGTGATTTGCAGTATGTTTTCTGTTATTCCTAGTTGATACAACTGAGCGCGTATGGGGGGGTCTACTTCCAGATTGAATATTTGTTCGTTTTCTTGTTGGAATAGTTGTTGGAGTTTACTGGTTTGCTGAGATGGTGTTAACCCAGTGAGGTCAATTATGGGTAGTTTTAGTTCAAAAGAGGGTTTAATTATTTGTACTGGTGTGCCATTGATTTCACTAAAGGTGGTTCTCAGGGTTTCATGGCGAGCGATGATTTGGTTCAGACTTTTTTGTAGGGCTACATAGTCCAATTTCCCTACTAGATGTAGAGTTAAGGGTACATTGTAGGCGTTGCTACTCAAGGCCATTTTTTCAATAAACCATAGCCTTTGTTGTGCATAGGATAAGGGTATTGCCTCTTCCCTAGAAATTGGTTGAATAGAACTAGCCACAGATTCCTGAGTTTTTTCTACTTCCAGAAGAAACTCTAAAATTTCTGTTTTGCGCTCCACTAGATTTCGTTTCAGCTCTGCTGTCATTACTCCCCTGGGAGAACGATAGCCTAGTCGATCATTATCTATCCAAAGTTTGACACCTAAATTTTGCAGGTAAGACACAAAATCAACTGTTTTCATAACAATTCCTCCTCATATTCTTCATCTGTTTTATAAATTTCAGAAATTAATGCAGTCTTGTCTTGGGCAAGCTGACGCAGCACTTCAATATGTTTAGCTATGCCAGCAATAGTTGGTGACTCAAATAAACGCTGTAAAGTCAGTTCCATCTCAAAAGCCTGTCGTAAGCGCGAAATCATCTGAGTAGCCAAAAGAGAATTACCGCCCAACTCAAAGAAATTATCATAGATACCCACCTGGGATACCCCAAGCAACTCCTGCCAGATTTGAGCTATTTGACGCTCCGTCTCATTCCTGGGCTTGACTCTTTCTTGAGTGGAACGACCCAAATTACTCTCTCGAAGTAAACCTATATCAATTTCCCCACCCTCAGTCAAAGGCATATTCGCCAACTCCACCACAGCACAACTACTAGGTTGACCCACTGCATCCTGTACCATTAGCTCCAGAGCACTCACATTGGGTTTACCTTTACCGTTAGTCGTAAAGTAAGCTGTTAATTGTTCCAGACTATCCGAAGTAGAAGTCAACCTTCTGATATTAAGATTACTACCATCCAAACCCACCATTAAATAGGGTTGGTCATGGCATAAACTAGCTAATAGTGAAGACATACCTTGAGATAATCCCACTGCTATATAACCCTTAGCTTGAGTTAACTGCTTCATTTGATAACCCCGACTCATCCCCATTTCATCCCACATACTCCAAGCTAAACAATAGCTTTGTAACTGACTCTGATAACGTTGATAGTCACAAAAAGCATCCAAGAAACTATTAGCTGCTGCATAAGCTCCCACCGTTGTGCCACCAAAGAAACCATTAATAGAGGAAAAATTAATAAACAAACTATTGGGATGCTTTTCTAGCAATTGATGTAATACCAAAGTTCCTATCAGTTTAGGACGTAACACCTCAGCTAAACTTTCTGGTGTTTCCTCCCTCAGCAAACGCTCTTGCATCAACCCGGCCAAATGAATCACCCCATCCAGTTGTTGAACGTGCCATCCAGACAAGGTTTGCTGTACTACCTCCTGCACATCTGTTATATTGCCTATATCTACCCCTTGGTAAATCACCTCACCACCTAATTGTTGTAATTGTTGGTAAGCTTTGATTTTCTCGGCTAGCTTACCCCCTTGTTGTAAATAAGTTTCCCAACTGTTGCTATCTGGTAGGGGTGTACGACCTAACAGCAATAGTTGAGCCTGATAATGTTCCAGGAGATACTTGGCAATTTCTACCCCTATTCCTCCTAAACCGCCACTAATGAGGTAAGTGCCTCCTGCTTTGAATGGTAATGGTTGTTTGGGTTTTGAAGGTAGGTCAATTTTCTTGATACCTGATACCCAACGCTCTCCATCTCGATAAGCCACTTCTGAATCTTTGGCATCAATAGTTAGTTCCTCTAGTATCCGATCGCTATTGACTTCTAATGATTCTTGTGGTAAGTCTAAATGCCGACAATGCCAGTTAGGGATTTCCATCGGAATAGTTTTCAACAAACCTGGTACTGTTGCTTTTTGATATGCAATGAGTTCCTTGGGTTCAAGAGATTGACTTAGACTGGCGACATACAGTAGTCGTACTGGATAATTTTCCTGATGATTACTAAAGGTTTGTAGGATAAATAAAAGGCTATAAATACCTGTTTTTTGTGCTGTTTCTAGAGTTTCTGTGTCAGGAATTTTTCCAGTGCCAGTATATTGATCATAATGCCACAGATGAATAATTGCTCCGATTTGCAGATTTTCTCCTCCTAGAGATTGGTAGAGTTGTTGATAGTGTTCTTTAACATCTGGTGCAATTATATAGTGATGAGCATTGATTTTTTTGAAGTTTTCTCCTTGTTCTATCTGCACATAAGCTTGAGAATTATTTTCTAACTTTTTACAGACTTGTTGACCTAATCCTAACTTATCTATAAATACTAAATTTACTTGATTTTTGGCGAGTTTTTGTGGTCGAGCATCTCCTTGTTTTCGCCACCATGTTTTTTGATAAAACCATTCGGGAATTGTGTTGTTATTTTCCGTGATTAAATCTATCCGTTTTAAGATTTCAATAAATTCTCCTGTGGCAAATTTTTGACTTAGTTGAGTTCGTTGAATCTTACCGATGGAAGTTTTGGGAATCCAGTCTTTTTCTAGGGGTATTAAATAATCTGGGTTAATTCCCATTCTCTTGACTACTTGTTCTCTGATGTTTTTCAATAAAGCTAATAGCTCTGTCTCTTCGGTTTTTTCACTATGGAAAAATATGGCTAATTTATCGGTATTGCTGTTAGTTTCTCTGACTGCACAAGCTGCGGTATAAGAAACTTCTATTTCTGGTAATTCTTCTACTGCTGATTCGATTTCATGGCTGTAGTAGTTTAACCCGTTGATAATAATTACATCTTTTTGTCGGCCGGTAATAGTTAAACTTCCGTTCTTGAGAACGCCTAAATCTCCTGTGTTGAACCAACCATCTGTGGTAAAAGCTTCTTGATTGGCCGTGGGATTTTCATAGTAACCTGATGTCACTGATGCGCCTTTTACTTGTAAAAACCCAATAACTCCTTCACGAACTACTTGTTGATTTGCATCAACAATTCTCAAAGATGCCCCCGCAATTGGTGGACCAAGTTCAACAAATTTATCTTCATCAGATGATGATTCAAGAGAAAAACTGTTAGACCATGTAATTCCGGAACAAGTCTCGCACATTCCGAAAGCTGGATGAATAGCTTTTGTCGATAAACCATAATAGCTTAAAAGTTGGAGAAAGTTTCTAGCAGTTTTAGTAACAATCGCCTCTCCTGCATTGACTAAAAATCTCATTGAAGACAAATTCCAGTGTCGTTTTGTCACTTCTTCTGCGCGATCGCCAATAAGAGTAAATGCAAAATTTGGTGCCCAACTAATTGTTGCTTGATAACAATCAATTAAATCTAACCACTTGAGTGGATTTTGCAGTATCAATTGTGTCGGTACATGAATCTGCTGACATCCTAAGTCAACTGCCATAATACTTAAAAATACCAATGCTCCTACATGATCCATCGGCATCCAATTCAAGGTGACATCCTGACTAGAAAATTGGTTCATGGCAATTGTACCAGCAGTCATACTCAATAGCTTGCTGTTTTCCTGCATTACTGCTTTAGGTATCCCAGTGCTACCAGAAGTTAACAGCAAAACGGCCAGGTCTTGTGGTTGACTTTTGTAAATCTTTGGATCTGGTTCAAAACCTCGTAACTGTTCCAAAGTTTCAACCACAAACTTCCCTAAATTCATACGTTGTGACCACCCACGCACAGATGATGCTAATTTGTTATCTGTGAGTACCCAAGGCTTTCCTAACATTTGCCAAGTATTGTGTAGTTTGCTCAGACTACTATGGGATTGGTCATAACTAGAGGGTATTGATACTGGTACTGGTACAAATCCTCCTAACACACAACCCCAAAATGCACTGATAAAGTCTTGACTTGATTCTAACTGAAAGATTACTTTGTCTTGAGGTTTTAAACCTAATTGCCTCAACCCTCCTAATATTCTTTGAGCTTCTACCCACAACTCACTATAGGTTTGAGTAATTACTTCTCCATCTGACTGAATATATATCAGACTTGTATCCCCGTGCTCTTGAGCTGCTCTTTCTAATGCTTGTGCTAAATTAGTTGGTGCATCTTTAGGCCACTTGATTGGTTCTCCTTCACTGATGGCTTGCTTTCGGGATGTTGATTGGGTTTGTAATTCTGTTGTTGGAGATGACTTTTCTTCTACGGGAGTTGCACCATGATTCGGCAGTTTTATTTGTTCTGATGGCAGCAAGTCTGATATATGCAATGGTGGCAATTTTAGTGTTTTATGTTGCACTACCACTGCTACTTGTTCTATTTCTGGCACTGCTTTGAGTTTTGCTTCCCATTGTTGCACTACGTTATGGTCAATTACTGGGAAACGCCCTAATGCTACTTCGTCTACTTTTCCTTTGTGAGTCAAAGGTAAACTCGACAAGGGAACATAAGCTCCTGGCATCATGTCTGGGGGTAACTCCTGTTGAATTTGGGAGTGTAATTGTTGGGGGTTCCACACTCCGGCCATCACAACATAAGCTACTAATAAGGTTTGATGAGCTAGTACATAAGCTTGTTCTACTTGGGGGGTTGATAATAGGGCGGTTTCTATATTTGCTAGTTCTATTCGCTTCCCTTTTATCCATGTCTGCCGTTGTTTAGCTCCGACTATTTCCAAATAACCTTTGTTGTGATAACGACCTATGTCTGTTGTTGGGAATAGTCTTCCTAATTGGGGGTGTTCAATAAATTCGAGTGATGTCTGTTGCTGCAGATAACCTCTGGCTAAACTGGAACCTCCGATATAGATTTCTCCTGGTACTCCTTTGGGGACTGGGTTTTGGTGTTGGTCTAGTAAATAAACTGATAACCGACCAGGGTTGCCTACGGGTACCTTTCCTCTCTTTGGTTTTTCTGACCAAAACCAGTGGGTGATTTCTCCTGCTGCTTCTGGAAGACTGTAGAAATTGTGTAATGAAACTGGGTAGCTTTGGAGAAATTTGTGGGCTATTTCTGTTGATAGGGTTTCTCCACTGCACAGGAGCGTACGCCAACTTTTCAGAGATGTTACCGAGTTAGTTGTGTTTAACCAGGTGGGTAGTTCTGATGGATACAGGTGGACTATGGTTACTTTGTGCTGGCCGATTAATTTCTGTAATTCTTTTGGCTCGTCATTGGCAGCTATAACTACACTACCACCACTGATTAGAGGTAAACCTATTTCTAGAATCCCTACATCTTGACTCAGAGAGGTTTTATGGAGCAGAATGTCTTGATTTGTTATTTTCAGGGTTTCTTGTAGCCATTGTAAACGTTGAGCTACGCTGTGATGTTCTACTAAGGTTTGATTGAGGATATAGGCTAGGTTGGTGGCTGTTGTTGCTATGTTTGGGTTGTCTGTATTTTGTTTGGCTATTGATTCCCACTCTGTGTCTAGACACAGAATTTGAGCATTGGAGTCAGGAATTTTTGATTTGAGGTATTCTAGGGTTAATATTACTGAAATTGATGGCAAATTCTGTAGATTGTTGGAGTCTAATGGTACATAAGCTCCTCCTGCCTTGAGTATAGCTAATAAACCAACGATTCTTTCTACAGTAGGGTCTATGTATATACCTATTGGTATTTCTGGGGTTATGCCTAGACTTAATAGATGGTAGGCGAGTTGGTTAGCTTTTTGGTTGAGTTGGAAGTAGGTTAGTTGTTGGTCTTCAAATACTAAGGCTACTGCATCTGGGGATTTTTCAACAACGCTCTCAAATAATTGATGGATACATTTGTCTGCTGGGTAATCTTTTTTGGTGTTGTGCCATTCGTACAGGAGTTTTTGCTGTTCTGTTGCTGTTATTAGGGGGAGTTTTGAGATTTTTTGTTGGGGATTTGCTACTATTGCTTTTAGTAGGGTTGGGAAATGTTCCATCATCCCAGGGATGGTTTCTCTGTCAAATAGATCTGTGTTGTAAATCAAATAGCCTTCTAGGCCAGATTTTGCTTCCCACAGATGCACCTCCAAATCCATTCTTGCAGTGCTGATATCTTCTTCCCTCTGAGTCACCCTTAATCCTGGTAAATCCCAAGAGTTCATTGACGCTACATTTACGAGGTTAAATACCACCTGCACCAGAGGGTTGTGGCTTAAGTTCCTTTCTGGCAAAAGTTCCTCTACTAGCTTTTCAAAGGGTAAATCCTGATGTTTATAGGCTTCTTGAGTTGTTTGTTTGACTTGAGTTAACAAGTCGGTAAAGTTAGAGTCATCTGAAAACTGAGAACGAAGTGCAAGGACGTTGGCAAACATACCAATTAAGGACTCAATTTCGACTCGGTTGCGGTTAGCAATTGCTGAACCTACTACTAGGTCAGACTCTCCACTATAACGATACAGTAAGACAAAAAATGCACTCAACAGAGTCATAAATAATGTTGCACCTGACTCCTGACTTAGTTGCGTGAGTTTTTGTGTCAAGTTCTGATTGAGTTGAAATTTTTCTGCTCCTCCCTGGAAGCTTTGCACTTCTGGGCGTGGTCGGTCTTTTGGTAGGGGGGATACAGGGGAAACTCCTGCTAATTTTTGTCTCCAGTAGCTCAGATGTTTTTCTAATACCTCTGCTGTGAGTTTCTGTCGTTGCCAGTGGGCGTAGTCGGCATATTGAATGGGTAGTTCTGATAATGGGGAGGGGTTTCCTTGACTGTAGGCTTCATACAATGTACATAGTTCCCTAGCTAGTATGCCTATAGACCAACCGTCATATATTATATGGTGCATCGTTAACATTAATATATGAGTTTCTGGGCTAAGTTGTACTAGGGTGACACGCAGCAGGGGGCCGTGGGCTAAGTCAAAGGGTTTTTCTGCTTCTGTGGTGGCTAGTTGTTTGAGTTGGATTGATTGTTCTGGTGATGATGGTAATTCTACTTTTGATAGATTGATGTTGGCTTCTGGAGAAATGACTTGTATGGGTTTTCCCTCTACTGAGGGGAAACAGGTGCGTAGGTTTTCGTGTCGTCGGATGATTTCGTTCAGGCTTTGCTCTAAGACTGTTACCTTGAGCTGACCTTCTAGTTGTAGACTCACCAGCATATTATATAGTGGATTATCTGGCAAGAGCTGATGCCAGAACCACATCATTTGTTGACTGTAGGAAAGGGGAATTTCCTGTTCCCTAGAAATCACTGGAATAACTTGACTTTCCTTGGCAGTTTGGATTAACTGCTGCTGTCGAAGCTTTTCCAATACCTGTTCTCGTTGTTTTGGCGAAAGATTAGCCAAACGTTTTTTGATATCATTCATTATCCATCAACCTCAGTTAAAATTTGTTCGAGTATATTACTGTCTACTTGCTCCAACTGTTGCTCAACTAAAACCTCCACTAGTTGGGCTATGGTAGAGCTTTCAAACAAAGTAGTTAAGGGTATATCTATCCCAAAAGCCTGACGCAAGCGAGAAATGACCTGAGTTGCCAAAAGAGAATTGCCCCCCAACTTAAAGAAATTATCATAGATACCCACCTGGGATACCCCTAACAAATCCTGCCAGATTTGAGCAATTTGACGCTCCGTCTCATTCCTGGGCTTTACCCTTTCTTTAGTTGAACGACCCAAATTACTCTCTCGAAGTAAACCTATATCAATTTCCCCACCCTCAGTCAAAGGCATTTGAGCCAACTCCACCACAGCACAACTACTAGGTTTACCCACTGCATCCTGTACCATTAGCTCCAGAACACTCACATTAGGTTTACCTTTACCGTTAGTCGTAAAGTAAGCTGTTAATTGTTGCAGACTATCCGAAGTAGAAGTCAACCTTCTGATATTAAGATTACTACCATCCAAACCCACCATTAAATAGGGTTGGTCATGGCATAAACCAGCTAATAGTGAAGACATACCTTGAGATAATCCCACTGCTAGATAACCCTTAGCTTGAGTTAACTGCTTCATTTGATAACCTCGACTCATCCCCATTTCATCCCACATACTCCAAGCTAAACAATAGCTTTGTAACTGACTCATCTCACGTTGATAGTCAGAAAAAGCATCCAAGAAACTATTAGCTGCTGCATAAGCTCCCACCGTTGTGCCACCAAAGAAACCATTAATAGAGGAAAAATTAATAAACAAACTCTTTGGTTGCAATTCTGGCAATTGATGTAATACCAAAGTTCCTATAAGTTTAGGGCGTAACACCTCAGCTAAACTTTCTGGTGTTTCCTCCCTCAGCAAACGCTCTTGCATCAACCCTGCTAGATGAATCACCCCATCCAGTTGTTGAGTGTTCCATCCAGACAAGGTTTGCTGTACTACCTCCTGCACTGCTGTGAGATTACAAATATCCACCCCTTGGTAAATCACCTCACCACCTAGTTGTTGTAATTGTTGGTAAGCTTTGATTTTCTCTGCTAGTTTACCCCCTTGCTGTAAATAAGTTTCCCAACTGTTGCTATCTGGTAGAGGTGTACGACCTAAAAGCAATAGTTTAGCCTGATAATGTTCCAGGAGATACTTAGCAATTTCAACACCAATTCCTCCTAAACCGCCACTGATAAGGTAAGTGCCTCCAGCTTTAAATGGTAATGGTTGTTTGGATAAGGAAGGTAGGTCGATTTTCTCCAGACCTGATACCCAACGCTCTCCATCTCGATAAGCTACTTCTGAATCTTTGGCATCAATAGTGAGTTCCTCAAGTATCCGATGGCTATTGACTTCTAATGAGTCTTGTGGTAAGTCTAGATGCCGACAATGCCAGTGGGGGTTTTCCATCGGGATAGTTTTCAACAAACCTGGTACTGTTGCTTTTTGATATGCAATGGCTTCTTTGGGATTGAGGGACTGACTATTATTGGCAACATACAGCAGTCGTACTGGATAATTTTCCTGATGATTACCAAAGGTTTGTAGAATAAATAAAAGGCTATAAATTCCGGTTTTTTGTGCTGTTTCTAGAGTGTCTGTGTCAGGATTTTCTGCATTACCAGTATAGTTATCATAATGCCACAGGTGAATAATTGCTCCGATTGGGATATTTTCTGCTTCTAGATATTGGTAGAGTTGTTGATAGTCTGCCAGTACATCTGGAGCAATTATATAGTGATTGTTATTGATTTTTTTGAAGGTTTCTCCTAGTTCTATCTGCACATAAGCTTGACAATTCGTTTCTAACTTTTGGCAGACTTGTTGACCTAATCCTAAGTTATCTATAAATACTAAAGCCACTCCAAATTGGCTGAATTTGTGTGGCAGATAATTTCCTTGTTTGTGTTGCCATGTTTTTTGATAGAACCAGTCAGGAATTGTATGGCTATTTTCCTCTTGAACATCTAGCTGTTTGATTAATTTATCAAAATCACCCTTCGCCAACATTTTTTTCATTAGGGAGCGCTGAATTTTTCCACTTGTTGTTTTCGGAAAATCTTGACGTTCTAGGGGTATGACATAATCTGCATTAATACCTATATTTGCAGATACTTGACCTTTAATTTTTTTAATCAGTTCTATATCTATTTCTTTGCCAGAGTTTTGTGGTGTAAAAAATATGGCTAACTTCTCTGTTCCTTTTTCAGCTGATGTCAACCCACAAGCCCCTACATAAGTTGGCTCTACTCCTTCTATTTGATTGACAATTTGTTCGATTTCATAACAATAATAATTAACCCCATTTATCACAATTTGCTCTTTCTCTCTTCCTGTGACAATTAAACTACCATCAATTATAAACCCTAAATCTCCTGTATTAAACCAACCATCTCCTACAAATGCTTCTTGATTAGCCACAGTATTATTCAAGTAGCCTGGAGTTACCACTGTCCCTTTAATTTGAAACCGACCAATCACTCCTTCTGGTAACAGTTGATTATTTTTATCGGTAATTCTAATTTGTACTCCAGGAACTGGTTTACCTAGGTCAATAAAATCAATAGTATCTTGGGCATCATCTGGGCCAATTTGCAGTTTACCTCCCAAAGATGATTTCTCAACTCGATGAACTCCTGTTTCTGGATCGAATTGATTTTGATATGTCATGCAAGTACAAACCTCTGCCATACCAAATGCTGGTTGCATGGCTTGATGTGTTATACCATAAGGAGCGACTAATTTCAGAAATTCTCCTACCACTGGTAAAGTCACTTGCTCTCCCGCATTCATCAATAATTTTATTGAAGATAAATCCCAACTTTTACCAGGAACTTTTAACAGGTAATCACTAACTAATTTAAACCCAAAATTCGGTGCCCAAGTGTGAGTCACACCATACTTTTCAAGTAAATCTAACCAGGTTAAGGGGTTCCCTAAAATTATCTCAGTGGCTACTTCTATTTGCTGACACCCTAAATAAACATCTTTCAAGTGGGTAGTCAGAATTGGCACTACATGGTCTACAGGAAGCCAGTTGAGACATATATCACTATCTAGATAGCCATTAAACTGTTGAGCTGCATGAATATGAGCAATAATTCCTTTATGAGTTTCTTGAATACACTTGGGCGCACCTGTACTACCTGAAGTCAATTGGAAAAAAGCAACATCTTCTGGACGGCTTTTATAAATTTCTGCTGTGGCTGGATAATTGCGTAACCCGCTCACTGGTACTACCTTCAAATTTGACATAGGTAAGAAATTCTTTAAGCCATCTAGCTGTTCTATTACAGAATCACTTGCTAATATTGGTGGCTGTTCCAGCAATTCCCAGGTGTTATACAACTTTTTGACAACAGCATTTGTTTCTTCATATTTGCTGGCTACTGCTACCGTTACTGGTTTAATCCCACCTAGAATACAACCCCATAGGATGGGAAAGTAATCTCGCAGGGATTGAATTTGTAAAATTGCCCTACTCCCTGCTGTTAAACCCATTTGGTACAAGCCACTCAAGATTGATTTTGCTTCTTCTAACAGAGAACCATAGGTTTGAAAATCTGCTTTTCCTTCAGCCAGTACATAAATAATTTGGCGTTCTTTGAACTGGGTGGCGGTTTGAATTAGAGCCTCTGTTAACGTTCTGGGAGCATTTTCTGGGATAGTCAACAATCCTCCATCACTGAAGGCGAGTGCTTTTAAGTCTGAATCTTCTGGTTGAGGAGATGGATTTGTTGGAGGTGTTACTAAATCTGTTAGTAGTCTATTTCCAGGAACTAAGTCTGATGGCAGCAAGTCTGATGTATGCAATGGTGGTAAATGTGGAATTTTCTGTTGCACTACCACAGCTACTTGTTCTATTTCTGGCACTGCCTTTAGTTGTGTTTCCCATCGTTGCACTACGTTATGGTTAATTACTGGGAAACGCTCTAATGCTACTTCGTCTACTTTTCCTTTGTGAGTCAAAGGTAAGCGAGCCAGGGGAACATAAGCTCCTGGCATCATGTCTGGAGGTAACTGCTGTTGAATTTGGGAGTGTAATTGTTGGGGATTCCAGACTCCGGCCATCACAACATAAGCTACTAATAAGGTTTGATGAGCTAGTACATAAGCTTGTTCTACTTGGGGGGTTGATAATAGGGCGGTTTCTATATTTGCTAGTTCTATTCGCTTCCCTTTTATCCATGTCTGCCGTTGTTTAGCTCCGACTATTTCCAAATAACCTTTGTTGTGATAACGACCTATGTCTGTTGTTGGGAATAGTCTTCCTAATTGGGGGTGTTCAATAAATTCGAGTGATGTCTGTTGCTGCAGATAACCTCTGGCTAAACTGGAACCTCCGATATAGATTTCTCCTGGTACTCCTTTGGGGACTGGGTTTTGGTGTTGGTCTAGTAAATAAACTGATAACCGACCAGGGTTGCCTACGGGTACCTTTCCTCTCTTTGGTTTTTCTGACCAAAACCAGTGGGTGATTTCTCCTGCTGCTTCTGGAAGACTGTAGAAATTGTGTAATGAAACTGGGTAGCTTTGGAGAAATTTGTGGGCTATTTCTGTTGATAGGGTTTCTCCACTGCACAGGAGCGTACGCCAACTTTTCAGAGATGTTACCGAGTTAGTTGTGTTTAACCAGGTGGGTAGTTCTGATGGATACAGGTGGACTATGGTTACTTTGTGCTGGCCGATTAATTTCTGTAATTCTTTTGGCTCGTCATTGGCAGCTATAACTACACTACCACCACTGATTAGAGGTAAACCTATTTCTAGAATCCCTACATCTTGACTCAGAGAGGTTTTATGGAGCAGAATGTCTTGATTTGTTATTTTCAGGGTTTCTTGTAGCCATTGTAAACGTTGAGCTACGCTGTGATGTTCTACTAAGGTTTGATTGAGGATATAGGCTAGGTTGGTGGCTGTTGTTGCTATGTTTGGGTTGTCTGTATTTTGTTTGGCTATTGATTCCCACTCTGTGTCTAGACACAGAATTTGAGCAACCGTAGCGCGAGCATCTTGCTCGCTATAGGTGTACCATTTTGATTTGAGATTATTTTGGGTTAATATTACTGAAATTGACTGTAAATTATGTGATTTTTCTGTTGGATCTATTGCTACATAAGCTCCTCCTGCTTTAAGGATTCCTAATAGTCCGATAATTCTTTCTGGAGTTGGGTCTATGTATATGCCTACTGGTGTTTCTGGGGTTATGCCTAAACTGATTAGATGGTGGGCGAGTTGGTTAGCTTTTTGGTTGAGTTGGGTGTAGGTTAGTTGTTGATCTTTAAAGATTACTGCTATTGCTTCTGGGTTCTTTTCGACAACATTCTCAAATAACTGATGGATACATTTTTCTGTGGGGTAATCTGTTTTGGTATTGTGCCATTCCTGCAGGACTTTTTGTTGTTCTTTTGCTGTTATTAGGGGTAGTTTTGAGATTTTTTCTTGGGGATTTGCTACTATTGCTTCTAACAAAGTCTGGAAATGTTCCATCATCCCAGCGATGGTTTCTCTGTCAAATAGGTCTGTGTTGTACTTAAAAAATCCACCTAGACATGAGCTAATCGGTATCATTTCTAAGGATAGATCAAATTGACTTTCCTGAATCGGTCTTTCACAAGGCTCTACCTTGATTCCATGCCAATCAGATGAGCGACTCAATTCACCTGATAGTAGTTTTTGCCATTCCTCTATTTTTTGTAAGATAAAAAGAACCTGAAAAATTGGAGAACGACTCGAGTCCCTTTCTGGTAATAACTTATCTACTAGTAGTGCAAAGGGATAACCTTGATGATCCAGTGCTTCTAGTACTGTTTTACGTACTTGGGCAAGGAACTCCCTAAAACTGAGATTACCTGACAAATTACTTCGCATGACAACTGGCTCGACAAAGTAGCCCACAATAGAAGCAAACTCAGGACAACTTCTGCCAGAGGTAGGAGAACCAACCAAGATATCTTCTTGATCTGTGTAACGATACAAGAGGACTTGAAAGGCAGCTAGAAGGGTCGTGTAGAGTGTTGTACCTTCCTTTTGAGTTATTTCATTGAGTTGCTCACTCAGCTTTTCGGACAATTTGAAATGATGAGCAGCACCTTTATAAGTCTGTATGGTTGGTCGTGGTAGGTCAGTAGGCAAATTCAATACAGGCAAATCCCCTGCCAGTTGTTGCCGCCAGTAGCTCCAGAGGCGTTCTCCTTCATGTCCCTCTAACATATCTTTTTGCCACTCAACATAATCTTGATAGAAGTACTTTAGAGGGGGAAGGGATAACTTGACACTAGCTGTTTGTGCTTGATACAGCATTGGCAATTCTTTGAGAATCAGGTCTAGCGACCAACCATCAGCAGCAATGTGATGTATGGTCAGTAATAATATATGGTCTTGCTCAGAACAGGTAAACCACCTAATACGCATCACTGGCGATCTTTCAAGGTCAAAGGGATGCTGATGAGCTTCAACCAATCTTCTGTTTAATTCATCTTTACTCCAGGTGGCAGCATCCACTTGTAAGAAGTCTAATTCCTGATGTTTATGTACTTGTTGAATGGGTTTTTGACCTCGCTGGGGAAAAGTGCTACACAACATAGGATGACGTTCCTTTAAAGCTTGGAAAGCCTGACACCAATGCTTTACATTAACCAGGGAGCAAATGCGAAGAGTCAAAGAAATGTTATAAACACAGCTATCTGGAGCTAATTGCCACAAAAACCACATTGCCTGCTGACTATATGATAGCGGATAGACTTGCATAATATCGGGCTGAGTGTTTAGCAACTGTAATATTTCAGTCTTGTGCTGTTTGATTTGGAATAACACTAACTGACTTGACTCTTTGTTAGGAGCACGATAACCTATTTTTTCTCCATTACTCCACAACTGCCAACCTTGGATTTTTAAATTTTGTAAAAACTCAACTATATTCATAATTCCCCCTCAATCCAATCACTATTATTTATATCTGTTGAAAGAAGTTGTCCATCGTTTTCCAACTTGGTTTCTTGATTACTGTCAATCTGTCTGAGTTGCTCGTTGACTTTAATGGCCAACTCAGAAATACTGACCCCTTCTATAAATTGGGAAACTTGAATATTGACTTCTAACTGACTTTTAACCCGATTTCGCAGTTCTAATGCCATCAAGGAGTCAACTCCCATTGTGTTGAGAGGCTGTTGTATATCTATTTGAGAATCTTTTATCCTCAGCACCTGAGCAATTTCACTTTGGAGGTGAGCCACTAATAGACTTTCTTTTTCTGTTGTCGATGCAGTCTTAATTTTTTCTAAAAGCTGGTACGCCTTAACGGATTTTTCTGTTTGACTTACAGTTAAATCCTCGAAAAATGGTGGACTCACTTCTCCAGGCAGTTTTTCTATAAACTGAGACCAGTTTATAGGAGCTACTCCCACACCTATAGCATTAGTGCCCAACAATAGTTCTAGAGCTTCTACTGCTTTCTGAGGTAGAATTGGCTCAATTCCTCTTCCTTGATTTTGAAACTTTTCGCTTGCTTTCAACTGCGGTTCCAAACCTATTCCTAATATGGCTCCCCAGTTAATGGTTATTGCTGGCAACTCTAGGGATTTACGATAGTAAGCAAAGGTATGCTGAAAGGCATTAGCAGCAGCATAATTAGCCGCACCTTCTGTACTCAAAAGATAAGCCATAGATGAAAATAGCATAAAAAAGTCTAAAGACTGATTTTGAGTAAGCAGATGGAGATTCCAAGAACCTTGAACTTTAGGAGCCATCACTTTAACAAATCTTTGCCAATTATGGGACTCAATTAGGGTATCATCCACAACTGCGGCACTGTTAATGACCCCTTTCAATGGTGGCATATTTTGTTCAATTTCAGACCAAACCTTAGTTAGTGATTCCAAATTAGATATATCTGCTTGCGCCACCATTACCTGAGCACCAGCTTGTTCTAACTCCTGCAACTGACTTTTGGTAGTTTCCTTAACTCCACTACGTCCAATTAACACTAAATGTGTTGCGCCCTTTTCGACCAACCAATGAGCCACAAGTAAGCCTACACCCCCTAGTCCACCTGCAATTAAGTATGTAGCATCTTTACGAACAGTTAAGGGTTTGTCCATAGTTTTTTGGGTATGCCGAGAGGGCACTAACCTTGCCACATAACGATTTTCTTGCCGGAATGCTACTTCATCTTCTCTAGACTCTGACAATATTTCCGACATGAGCATTCTTGCTTGCTCCTTAGCGGTTTGCTGTGGGTCTAAATCTATACGCACACACTTTAGTTCAGGGTGTTCTGAAGCAATGGTTTTTCCCATTCCCCACAAAGAAGATTGGGCTATGCCTGACACAACAGGATTATTATCTGGTACTGCCTGCGCTCCTTGAGTAACTAACCAAAGGTGAGGGGATCGGGATAATTCAGTCTTGACTAATGCCTGCACTAAGGACAAGGTACTACCACATCCAATCTGGGATGCTGAGGTTAGTTCTTCTGTGGTAAAATCTCCTTCTGGTGTTTCTAAGCTCCAGCATTGAATCACTCCATGTAAGTTCCCTGAGTGCGTTACTTGGGAAATCAGTTTTTGGAAATCTTCGGGCTTTTCAGGATTAATCGTAAATTCTTCTGGAGCTACCTGTTGATATGCTTGCCCAGGTTTAACCAACGTGCAGATTTCTCCTCGCGATCGCATTTGAGTTGCCAGATTTTCACCAACCCCTTGTCGATCTGTAAAAATTAACCAACCTTGGGGTTTGGATAAAGCTAAGGATGATGGGGTTGGTGAAGCTTGAGCAATAATTACACTTTGGGGAAATACTTCCTGGTTATTTCCCTCTACTCCTGGCAAAATAACTACTTCTGGAAAATTATTTTCTTTTAGGAGTTGCTGCCATTGATAGCTCTCTAGTAGAGGATGGTTAGGTCGTAAATCAAAATCTTCAAACCTCCACCATCCTTCTAATAGTCCTGCAAATAAATCCACCCAACGCTGACGAGTTGTCACTTCCAACAATACCAAGATTCCCCCCGGGGCTAGCAGTTGTCGGACATTTTCTAAGGTCTGACGCAAAGATGTGGTGGCGTGCAGTACATTCGCTGCCACAATCACATCATACTGATGAGATTCAAACCCCTGAGCTGTTGGGTCTTTTTCTATATTTAGCTGTTGATAGTGTACAAACGGGTAATCTCGGAACTTTTCCTGGGCCTTGCTAGTGAACAAACTACCCAGGTCGGTGAATACATATTCTGTTTGCTGGGGATTTAGGTGAGGCAGAATAAAGCTAGTTGTTCCTCCAGTGCCGGCACCAATTTCTAATAACCTTACTCCTCTGTCTTTAGGTAACTTTTCTAAGGCAGTTGATATCCCTTGCTGGACTAGGGTATTCATTACTTGCGCTTCAGATGATTCCTCATAGAGTTGGGTAGCTGTGGTTAAATCTCCTTCTGGGAAAACTAGCTGTAGTGGGTCTGCTGTTCCTCTTAACACGGCACTCAGTTGAGAGCCACAACGCTCTAGTAAGGTAAGTTCTGGCTTGCCTTGAGGGTATTGATTCTGCAATGCCTGGTTTTTTCCCTGGGGATTAGTTTTTCCTGGAGTTTTAATTACTTGCCAACGCTCTGTTGTCCCTTTGATAATTTCTACTTCTGCCAGTATCTCTAACAGACGGTTAAACAGTCGTCTATGTTGGGATGCAACTTCTAATTTTTCCGCTAGAGATTGACTAGAAAAACTTTCTCTTTCTGGGAATAACCAGCTCATTTCTACAAATGCCTGGATAATATAATCAATGCTCAACGCTTCTAACTGACTTAAGAATTGACTGTAGCTATTTAAGTCAATTTCTGAGACTAATTTAGATACTAAAGGGTTGAGTTTCCGAGATATTTCTCCTGGAATCAATATATATTCTGGTGGTAATTGCCGACCAAAACGAGGTTGCGTTCGCCATTCTATTTCATATAACCAATTGCTGAGTTCATCTGCTTCCCTCCCCAGCAAAGCTTCCCTTGTGACTTGTTTTAGTTGCAAACCTTCGATTATAGCAATTGTCTCTCCTTTGCTACTCAAGAGAGTAATTTGACCACTTAAACTGTCTTTGTTGTCTTTTAATGGTATTGCTACAGATGCCATTGCCCACAGACTGGTATCAGGACGACGGTATACTGTCAAGCGTTCGATTAATACTGGCACATAGGTAGTCTGACTTTCGTCTTCCCCGATAGCAGCAGCAATCACCTGCATACCTACATCTAAAAGTGCTGGATGTAGTTGGTAGTTGGTCAAATCTCTTACGAGTTCCTCTGGCAATTGAATTTCGCCGATAGCTTGGCCTTCCCCACACCACAGCTGCTTAAGACCCTGGAAACTGACACCGTAGTCAATACCTTGAGCCTGAAATTGTTGGTAATAGTCTTTAACCTCTATCTGTTGAGGACAACTTGCTTTCAAAGCTTCTAGGTTCGCAACAGTAGGTTCACTATCTATTTTCTGCTCTCTAAGCTTTCCTTCTGTGTGGAGTGTCCAACTAGGCTGTTGCTGATTGTCTTGTTGATCTCCACTGAAAATTTTAAATTGGTACGTTCCATTTTCCAATGGGGTTAAAACTGTTTGAACTGCCTTGAATTTCTCTTGATGTAAAACTAATGCACTTTGAATTACTAAGTCTTCTAGCACCAGTTTTGGGGAATTGAATAGAGTCGCACCAGCAGCTAATACCATCTCTAAATAACCAGCAGCAGGAAATATCACTTGATCAAATACCCGATAGTGCTTCAAGTAGGCTGGTTCAGAGGCACTCAGTTGGGATTCAAACTGGATTTGTTGCTGCTGAATTGCAGAGTAGAAGCGTTCACCTAGTAAGGGGTGAAAACCTTTATTTTTTGACAAAAATCTGCTTTTATGCTGTGTGTTATCTATCTCTATCCAATATCGTTCTCTCTGAAACGGATAAGTAGGCAATGCTACTTTCTGAGCAGCATAATCTTTATCAAATCCTGACCAATCTACCTTCAAACCTTTTACATACAATTTTCCTAAGCTAGAGAGCATTTGTTCCCATTCTTCTACTCCCGGACGCAATGACGGCAACCATACTCCCACATCGTCTGGTACACATTGACGCCCCATACCTAACAATATTGGTTTGGGTCCGATTTCTAAGAACAATTCATATCCTTGCTCGTGAAGAGTTTGCATACTTTCAGCAAAACGCACTGGTTGTCTGATATGCTCCACCCAATACTCAGGAGCAGTAATTTCATCTCCCACCTTTTGACCAGTGACATTTGATATTAGTGGTATTTTAGGCTGACTATAGGTTACTTGTTTGGCTACTGTTTCAAACTCGGCCAACATTGGCTCCATCAACGGTGAATGGAAAGCATGGGATACCTGTAGCTGCTTAGTCTTTACTCCCCCAGCTTCTAACTTACTGCAAATAGCTGCGATCGCTTCAGTATCACCAGAAATCACGATACTTTCCGGTCCATTGATGGCAGCAATGCTTACAGCAGGCTTCTTATACCCCTCTTGGGAACTATAGTCCGCGATCGCCTTTTTGACCCGCTCCTCCGACGCCAACAACGATACCATCTTGCCACCAGCAGGCAACTGCTGCATTAACCTGCCACGCATGGCAATTAACTTCAAACCATCTTCGAGACTGAAAACTCCTGCCACACAAGCTGCCACATATTCTCCCACACTATGACCCATCACCACCTTGGGTTTGATTCCCCAAGATTCCCATAACTTGGCGAGGGCATATTCTAAAGCAAATAGAGCCGGTTGGGTATAAGCAGTTTGGTCTAGGAAAGAAGAACTTGAGTTTTGTGGTTCTTGAGGATAAAGAACTTCTAATAGAGGTACTTCTAGATATTCTTTCAGAATTTCATTGCATTGGTCTAGAATTTTCTGAAATGTGGGTTGAGTCTCATATAATTGTCTTCCCATATCTACATATTGAGACCCCTGCCCTGTGAACAGAAAAGCTATCTCTTTATCCTGAATTTCTGCTTTTCCTTTTACCACTCTGTTGGTCTCATTATCCTGGAGAAAATATGCTAATTTTTTCTGTAAATCACTGTTTGATTCTGCTACTATTGCTAGTCTTTCTGTAAAATGTGTCCGCCCTGTATTAGCGCTGAAGCATATATCTTGTAGCGATGACTCAGTTTTTGATTGTAAATAAGTTTGATATTTTGTTGCTAGTCCCCTCAGTGCTTTCCCCGTCTGCCCTGAGAGGGTTAAAATCTGTTGTGGACGCTCTAGAACATCTACTTTTGACTTTTGACTTTTAACTTGTTCTGGTGGTTCTTCCAAAACCACATGAGCATTAACACCTCCAAACCCAAATGAACTGACTCCTACCCGTCGGGGAATTATCTCTCCTGTTTCCGTCTGTAACTGTTGCCATTCTTGAGTTTCATTAACTATGTAAAATGGGCTGTCTTTTAATTCTATGCGGGGGTTTAATTCTTTAAAATTTGCTAATTTTGGCAACTTTTTGTGCTTCATTGCTAACAAAACCTTGATTATTCCTGCAATGCCAGCAGCAGATTCTAAATGCCCAATATTTGTTTTGACTGCTCCTAGACCACAATAAGGTTCTTGTGTCAATGGTATTTTGTATTGTTTATGTAATTGTTTAAAGCTGCGTTTGAGACCATTTATTTCAATGGGGTCTCCCAAGGGTGTTCCTGTACCATGAGTTTCTATATAGGAAACTGTGTTGGGGGCAATATTTGCATTTGTATAGGCCGCTCGCAATACCTGAGCTTGAGCATAAACATTTGGAGAGGTTAATGTTCTTGCTTTGCCTCCATGATTAATAGCACTTCCTTTGATTACACCGTATATTCTATCTCCATCTGAGAGTGCTTTGGCTAAAGGTTTTAATAAGACTACTCCCGCTCCTTCCCCCCTTACATAACCATCTGCATCACTATCAAAAGTTTTACATTGTCCGTTTGGAGACAACATTCCTAGTTGACTAAAGGATATATAACTTGTTGGTGTACATAATACACTTATTCCACCTACCAATGCCATCTCACATTCTTTTTCTTTAATCGAATTTACTGCTTGATGAAGTGCTACTAGGGAGCTAGAGCAGGCTGTATCTACAGGCAAACTGGGGCCGTGAAAATTGAAGAAGTAAGAGATTCTATTGGGAATGATGCAGGTGTAACTTCCTGTAGCGGTATGCCCTTCAATATTTTCATTTTGGTGTTGCAACTCATTGTAGTCGTAGTTACAAGCACCGATAAATACTCCTACTTGACTTCCAGATAGTTCTAATGGTGAATAACCCGCATCTTCGATACAAGACCAACTCAACTCCAGCATAATTCTCTGTTGCGGATCCATTCTTGTTGCTTCTCTGGGGGATATACCAAAGAATTGGGCATCAAACTGGTCTATACCTTCTATCAGTCCTGCCCATTTACTAATAGTTTTATTGGGGGTTTCGGGAGTCTCAGAATAATACTTCTCTACTTCCCACCTTTGGGAAGGAATTTCACTAATACTATTTATTCCTTGTTCAAGATTTTGCCAAAACTGGTTGTGGTCATTCGCTTCAGGAAACCGGCAAGCTATACCAATAATAGCTATTAGATCGCTCTGGTATTTCTGATTCATAATCACCCCTACACTGCTCCACAAAACTGATACATGAAAACGTCACCTAACGTGACCATCTGATCATTTTTAATTCCTGCTGACTCCGAGACCTTCGGCGAATTTTATAATTGGGTTTAAATCTCGATATTACACAAATTTAAACCCAATTATAAAATTCATCTGCTCCTGGGTGTTGAGCCATCATGTTTTTCTGTTTGTTATTAAGTTTGAACTTTGTTCTGATAGATTTCATGTGTTTTGAGCGTAGCCTATCTAACTAGTCTGCTTAATAACCTTTGGTAATCTATCATTATTCTTTGATTAAGTCAACACTTTTTGGGCTTTGGGGGGGGTGGAACAAAAATAGTTAAACAGCAAACATGGTAAGGGATATAGCTCTAATTTTTCGTTAAAAAAAAAAATATTTATAAAAATTAAGTTTTATAAATTTTTATTGATTAAGTAGGTCGGCTTAATTAAACGTTAAAAACTTGATCATTTTTACGTAACTTGTCAATTACCCCTGCACCCCCTGTTTAGGATCTATGTTGGCAGCCCCCTTGCCAAAAGTACGTAAATCTGATCTAACTCAGATATGACTGAAATTTCTGTGCTGGCCACTCTTGACGAAACAACCGACCTCCACCAGGAGGAACGTCTGCGCTTGTTTGTGCAACAGCAGCAAGCAATAATAGGGTTGTTGGCGGAGAATAATCAAGTATTAGAGAAACAGGTAAAAGAGTTAACCGAACGCATCAGTCAATTAGAAAAAGAGTTACGGCAGAAAAAGAAACTGAGCAAGAAGCCCCAGTTAAAAGCGAGTAAACGCGCACCAAGGCATTGAGTCTCAGCAACAGAGTAGCAAACGACCGCCCCTCAACCAAACGCAGTAAGAAACAAGGGTTCGTGGCTGTGAGGGCGACTTGTCGCCCCCCAGAAATCGGAGAGTTTAGATTGGTTGTATTGTGCACAAGAAACACTGATTTTACGTTTACCTCATCTTTGGCTTCTTTCTATTTTTAATCAGTTAGATACACTTATGCCTTGGTTAAAGGAGCTAGGTTTTTATCAGTAAGGGAGTTTGAGGGAAAAGAATACCCCGTCCTCTTAGGTCGGGGATGAATTTTCCCTCAATTAGGCAGAGTACCAGTCCTTCCCAGAAATTCTAAATATTCAGACAGACTCAATCCTGAACAGGCAGCTAAGCATTTTAATCCCTGCCAGCCAGTTTCGGTAGCCTTAATACTGTAGCTCTTCTTTGCCTCATCGTGGAGCCTGGGTCTTCCCACTTTTCTTCTAATTTGCTTGGACATTTACTTGACACTTTAATTTAAGGGGTTTATAATTAAATTAGCACAGAAACAAGGTCGAACAGATGCAACTAGGATACGTCTACAAACTAAAACCAAACCGACAACAAGAAGTCACTATGAATAAGTGGCTTGACATGTTGCGATCACAGTACAATTACTTACTAAAAGATAGAAACGACTCTTACGACCAAGCAAAAGCTCCAAAGCTAGGTAGGTATTGTGATTTAAGGAGTGGTGGAGAGGCGTGTCCGTTGACCTGTTCTGTAAGCAAAAACTACTCTGTGGGTTATCCCTGGAAGAATAGCCAAAGGAATCCAAGGAGAAGTGCTTACGAAGCACAAAGTTCAAGTTTGCCCACTCTCAAGAAGCAAAGACCCTGGTATAAGGCAATCCATTCAACTGTTTTACAGCAAACTCTGAGGCAGTTAGATGTTGCTTTCTCTAAATTTTTTAAAGGAGAAACTGGGTACCCAAAGCCTAAGAGAAGGTCGCGGTTTAGAAGCTTTAAATATGCACCTGGTCAAGTTAAATTAAACGGTGACAGAATATACTTTCCAGGAATTGGCTGGATGAGCTTTTATAACTCTCGCCCTATTCCTGGAGGATTCGCTCTAAAATCTGTTACTGTTCGCAGAAAAGCTCGCGGATGGTTTGTAAGTCTTCAAGTTGAAGATAAGTCAGTGCCAGCTACTCCAGTAAAAGACAAAAGCGAGATTAAGCCTCAGAGGGTTAAAGGCTGTGATTTAGGTATCAACAAATTAATAAGTCTTTCTAATGGGAGAACAATAGCCAATCCAGCCAAACAAAAATATTTTAGGCGTAGAGAAAGACGCTTAAAACTGAGGCAAAAAGCAGCTAGTCGAAAAAGAAAAGGGTCTAAGAATAGAGGGAAATCTTACGCCAGAGTAGCTTCACTCCATGAACGTATCACAAATAAGCGTAGTGCTTATCACTGGGATGTTGCCAATCAATTAGTTGATGGGACAGATGCCTTGGTGTTCGAGAACTTGAATATTAAGGCAATGAAATCTCGTTGCAAACCTAGACCCAATGAAAATGGTGGTTATGACCGCAATGGACAGTCAGCAAAAAGAGGTTTAAATCGCTCAATTTCTAATGCAGCTTGGGGGGAACTGGTCAAAAAGATCGAAGTCGTGGCCGCAAAGTCAGGCGTTCCGGTCGTAAAAATAAATCCCAAGCACACGTCTCAAAAATGCCCAAAATGTCATCACACTAGTAAAGAAAACAGAAAAAAGGAAAAGTTTGTCTGTACTAACTGTGGTCATTACGATGATGCTGACATTAATGGGGCAGTAAATATAAAACTTAGGGGTCTCAAAAAACTGGGAATTGACCCCTAGAGACGCGCGCCTTAGAACAAGGCAGCCTTATTACAACAACCTAGAACCTTTTACGCATAACCCTTTAACTATAAAGGCTGCCTTGTTCTTACGGTAACTTTAAACTCAGCTACCTCCGGTGCGGGGGAAAGTCACGCCCATGGAAATAACAGCAACGAACGTTGTTGTGCCTGGGAATCCCCATCCCTCTACAGGGTGGGGAGGTTCAATTTTATATGATCAGGTGCAAGATCTGAGTTTAAGGTCAATGCAATGTTGTATCACTACTTATTTATCACTACCCAATCTTTATTTATGTCAGGACTTTAAATTTTTGTATCACGTGTTAATAATTTGTAACGCACCTATTTAATATAGTGCCTCTGCAGCTAATTTTCGTCCTGTCACTAATAAAAAATTACCAATGGTCTACGCTATCACGCGCCCTACAGCGATTTAATCTTTTCTTTATAAATGACGGTTTAGAGGATTTTCAGTAAAACTAGTGATCAATATCACAAAAAGACGTTGTCCTAAATCACAGTTTTGCGTGATCTAAACCGATGAAATGGATTTAAGTTACCGCTAGCATTTTTAAGTCAGCTGTTAATACTCAAGGAAACGGTGCATCATGAATACTCAAAAAATTCGCTTCGCAGCCATCACTCTTTTAGATATTGCTCTATTGTTCACAGCCCCCATCATCATCCAATTATTCTCAAAAATTCCTTAAGTCCAAGGAAGTATGTCTTAGGAATGATTAACGATGAATTACCACATAATATGGCGTTTCCAAATGAGATGTAAACCTGTATGGTCTTTTTTGATTGGACAATAAAACTCCGGATCTCTTTCCCCTCTTGCCTTTTGCTTATTTCAGCCAAGCAACTTTCTGGCATGCCTGTGTTTACAACCCAAATAAAAACCCTATCAGCACATAGTTTTTTATTAATCGTTTTTCCACTACAAGCCCCTAACTCCTACCATGCTTTCAAGGGTATGTTTTTTACAAAGACGTCAGGTGTGGGGTGTGGGGCGTGGGGTGTGGGGTGTGGGGGATAAGAAAATATACCATTATTGTCGTTAAAAATCATCATTGTCTTGATGCAATAGCGAGTGGTTAGAAGTTACCGTAAGATAGTGGAGCCTTATTAAAAAATATTTAACCCTTTTCTGCATAACCTGCTAACTATAAAGGCTCCACTATCTAAGGTTTCGTCTCCGGGGGAAACCCTCTTTGGCGGCGCTGCATCGCTTGTTCGTTGTTTTTCTTTTCCTCTCCCTCTGGGTCGTCCCATGTTTTACCCAAATGTAAAAAACCTACCCCTGTGAGAACTCCTACCATGGGGGTATTCATTATTAATAATTCATCGTTCATCTTTCACTGATCACTGTCGGGATCAATGGCATTTCTAGTTCAGTTAATTTTAGATATAAAATCAATCTGAAAATGATCACTTTATATGTAATCAATAAAGTAATCAATAAATTTCCAAATCTGCTCTTGACTGGAATATAGCGTTTATCATAGCTATGAGGTACACATTCTTTTTTCCCTCTTGCCTCTTGCCTCTTGCCTCTTGCCTCTTCCGAAGTCCCTGCTCCGTTCGCGTAGCGTGGCCAACGGCCTCAGTCCCTGCTCCGAAGTCCCTAAAACCCAGAGATTTGTACCTCATGGGTATAAGACTTGCTATAATAGTGAGTGTGGGGTTGTGGGCAATACCAGTATCAGCACAGGTAGAGGATAAATACGTCAACGCTCTTGTAGAAGCACTGCGGCTTTCGGCACCACCCAATCGCCCCAATGATGGCATGTACAGCGACTGGCAAGTTTTACCTGCCATTATCCCGAGCTGGACATCTCAATGTGCAGGACAGGCCATGACCCCTGCACAATTTGAAGCGGACTCGACAACAGCACGTAGTGTTGTCGCTTGCATCATCAGACGGGAACTAGAGATTGAATTAAGAGATAGTGGCAACAATGAAATGATTGCTGTTCGCCGTACCGCCTGTTGGTGGATGACAGGAAAACCCTCTGGTTGCAACAGTGGCGCAACTGCTGACTATGTCCAGAGAGTACTCGGCTTTTATCAGCAGCAACATAGGTCCACACCAGTATTCGCACCAGTAGAGGATCCGCAAGTCAACACTCTTGATCCGCAAGTCAACACTCTTGATCCGCAAGTCAATGCTCTGGTAGAAGCACTGCGGCTTTCGGCACCACCCAATCGTCCCAATGATGGCATGTACAGCCAGTGGCAAGTTTTACCCGCCATTATCCCGAGCTGGACATCTCAATGTGCAGGACAGGCCATGACACCTGCACAATTTGAAGCGGACCCGACCACAGCACGTAGTGTTGTGGCTTGTATCATCAGACGGGAACTGGATATTGAATTGAGAGATAGTGGCAACAATGAAATGATTGCTGTTCGCCGTACCGCCTGTTGGTGGATGACAGGAAAACCCTCTGGCTGCAACAGTGGCGCAACTGCTGACTATGTCCAGAGAGTAATGGGCTTTTATCAGAACCCTTAACCTTCAACATTCAACCCTGGCCTTAAGGCTGTAGGCCACGCTGCGCGAACGGCCACGCTACGCGAAGAACCTTGGCCTTTGGCCACGCTACGCGAACAACAGATCATACAGATCATGCTGCTTGCCGGGACAACAACAGTTGAACAAAAGTATCACTAACTGTATGGTCTTTAGTATTCGCTGCATATTGAATTAAGGTTTCCCGCAAGTTCCAAGCAGCATTCCACGGCAGTAGAGTTGCTAAGAGGAAGTACACACCGCGAAATCTAGGGTCACTGATATGCTTGTTTGGCAAATCATTTCCCTCACCTAGAAAGGTCTGCACGATGAAAAAGTCCTGGATTTTGTCGTGACGGAAATACCATTCTTTTCGATGATTGCCTGCATGGTCAACAAATAGACGGCAAAATACCATTTTGTAGCGTTCCATGCAAATCAGTTCTTCAAACCATTTGTCAGCTGGTATAGCTACCTGGTCTTGCAAGCGCATCTGGTAAACTGTCTCAGCAAATGCCTCTAGGGGAAATTGTCTCAGATAGAGTTGTTCATACTCCTGAGCCATATATTGATACTGCTGTTGCTGCAAGTTCAGCAAGTCTGGTTTCTGCCCATTGGCTATCATCTGAGCCACTATGGTCAGGTCCATCGGGTTGGACAGCATCCGACGCACAGCTCTCTGTTCTTCTTCTGATTGGTACTGATGTAAAACGGTGTCAATATACTTTTCGCAGGCTTGTTTGTACTTTATACCCGAGATGGGAGCATCTGGGGGCATAATTTTATAGCGCGATAGTAAAAATTTCTCAATCTGCTTAGGTTTCAATGGTTGGAGTACATAGGTCGTAGCGCAAGAGGGGGTCTGCCACTCCATGGATTGGGTCCCGATGATAATATTGCCCTTGAAGTAACTTTCCACAAAACTGGTAATCATCGCTCGTGTGTCTGGAGTGACTTCATTGAGTCCATCAATACAGATATCAATGGCATCACTGTAAATCAGGTCTCGCAAGAAACCAGAGTCTTGGGCGAATCCATGAAGTTTTGCTTGAATCGCTTCGATCACGCCATTAGCGCATTTTTCAGCAGGTAAATAGACGATGATTCGCTTAGATGATTTCACTAAGTGGCGTAGAAACATGGATTTCCCTAATCCTGATTCTCCTTCCAGGACAATGGGTAATTCCAGATCTGGTATTGGTTCTTGAATGGGTTGGGTTATATTTTTTCCCTTCCGCTCGACTTCCAAGTTAGGAAAGTAAGCTTGTTCATCAAAGTTTTCTAAATCTGCATCTGACAGCAAGGATTCCTGGAAGGGGGCAAATAACTTGGAGCGTAGAAAGGGAATCCAAGTTATGGCTATGCCTACGTACCCCAGTCCAAAAAACTTCCGCACCCAGGGATTCCAAAAGAAGATAGCTTGGATTTGGGAGGATTTGGGATAAAGCAGTATTAGTCCAAACCAAAATAGCATATGAGTTAGCCAGATAATCACCCCTCGCCCAAAAATTTTCTGATTACTACGAGAATCCTGTTCTTGCTGGAGATTATCAAGACCACCACGAACCGTTTCTATCCATCTATCCTGAAAAATTGTATCGGTGTCTTGCTCTAGCCGTTTGATCACTGTTTCAAATTGCAGTATGGATGTTTGCAATTGCACTTTGGTGAGCTGCTTCTTTTGTTTTCCAAGCTTAGAAGCAATTTCGACAAGGGCAGAGGCGGCGGAATAGCGAACATCGATAGATTCATCTTTCAACAGGATTATTAAGTGAGGAACAGCCTTAGTCCCTTGCGTTCCCATCTTTCCTAGAGCAGAGGCGGCATAATACCGAGCATAGACTGAGTTATCCTGAAGCAACTCAATTAATAGAGACAGAGCATCCTTAGTTGGTTCTCCAATTTCCCCTAGTATCTCGCTAGCGTAAATCCGGATCAGAATAGATTTATCGTTCCTGAGTTGCTCAATCAGCTGGGGAGCAACATCTTTAGTTTTCTCAGCAATCTGCTCTAAGGCATTGACGCTAGTCCTGCGAACCGATAAGGATGTTTCATCCTTTAGGGCTTCAATCAGGTAAGGTATAGCTGACTTGGCTGCCTCTCTTTTATTCCCTAGGGCATAAGCAGCATTAGCACGAACCTCAGCAGAGTAATCTTTCCTCAAGGCTTCAATTAGGTGAGGTACAGCCTCATGGGTTTTATTTCCCAAGTTCCCTAGGGCATAAGCACCATTGGCACGAACTTCAGCAGATTCATCCTTAAGTGCATCAATCAGGTCAGGGATAGCCTGATAAGATGCTTCTCCCATCAATCCCAGAGCAGAAGCGGCTTTGGCACGAACTGGTGCCGAGTCATCATTCCTTAGGGCTTTAATCAACCAAGGGACAGCTCGATCCCCTTCCTCTCCCATACTCCACAGAGCAACAGCAGCTCCCTCCCGAACTGCAGCAGATTTATCCGTCTTCAGGGCTTCAATCAGTAAATAGACAGATTTTGAACCACATTGGACTATAGCTTGTTTAGCCCTTGTGTTGTTTATATCCTTGAATCTGGCGATATTAGTCTTAATCTCTGCTTGAGTACACCCTTGAGCTAACCCAGGACTACAGGGCAGCAGTAGCAATGAGCAGCCTAGTAAAAACACCTTGAGCACTGAGGAAGTGGGTTGTTTGATGCACCTAATCATAGAAGTTCTCCAAGGTTTCGTGAGTATAGATACAAGCAATCTCTTCACAAATCCAGTTTTATCTCTCTGAGGGGCTATAAAAGTACCCCTAAGGGTACTTTTGAGGATTCCCCACTCCCTGATATAGCGCTACGCTTAGCGTCAGAAGTCACAAGTCACAAGTCACAAGTCACAAGTCACAAGTCACAAGTCACAAGTCACAAGTCACAAGTCACAAGTCACAAGTAAACTATGACTTACGTTTCGGAGTTTAGGAATGTCCTGACCTTCATGGGTAGTGCTATATCCAGTCCGGAGCGCCTAAGTATTAATTCTTAGTATTAAGTTTTAAGAATTAATTCTTAGTATTAAGTATTAATTCTTAGTATTAGGGACAAGAGGCGTAGTTGAGGGCTTCCATGCTTTGCGAAGACCTAGGAAACTTGGTCATAACCCCCTTAGTCGATAACCTTAATCACCGGAAAGGATCGAATTCTGTTTTTTTTCTTAACATTTGACTTTTCCCCAAAAAAGTGTCAAAATAGATACAGAATTAAAAATTGGAATTAAATAAGCATTGAGGTCTCTGTCGGCTCAGTGGCTCTCAACTCAGATGTCCTGAAGTAGATCAGCCGTAGAGAATCCAAGAAAGTGATACCTAGGGCAAGCTTCCGTAACTCTTAGACAGAATTCCTCACCTGGCCAAGCAACTTATTAAGTAATTCTTGGCCAACCAACTTATTAAGCAATTCCATTAAGCAATCTCATTAAGCAATCCAATTGGAGGTATTCGAGCAATGAAACTTTCTTACCGAGGTGTCAGTTATCAAAGTGAACCATCTACCCTAGAAGTATCTGAAGGTGAAATTGGTGGAACTTACCGGGGTCATAGCTGGAAAGTTCACCGGATTAAGCATAATCCTTGGCGTAAATCATCGGCTAACATGACCTATCGTGGTGTTAGCTATAAAAGAGGGTAGCTATTACTATAACTAGTTTTGCTGGTTGCTGGGTGCGTCAAGACCTCAGGGCTGAGTAAACATTGATCACATATTACTCAATACTAAACATTTCGGTACTCAGCATTTCGGTACTCAGCATTCTAGTACTAAACATTTCAGTACTCAAGATTTAAGTACTCAACATTATTGAAAGCACTCAAGACTATTGAAAAAAGTAGTCTGATATTATTATTTGTCAATCGGAGGGGTAATAGATATGAAACTTAGGTATCGTGGTGTAAGTTACGACGCTGAACCCTCTTTACTAGAAGTCAGAGAGGGGGAAATTGGTGGTGTTTATCGGGCTCAGAATTGGAAATTTCACTATCCCAGACACATGCCTGAACCGCCACCGGTAAATCATCTGAAATGGCGTGGTGTTTCCTACTGCACTGGTAATGCAACTGTAACTAATTGTGATGTAACTAATTCTCAACCAGTGGCTAAATCGATTCCTACTGTAGCTGCAAAGACATCGATTGCTCGCCACCGGCTGCAAAAAGTCTTGAATGAGAGCAGAAAAGCGCATCTGGCTACTATGCGCCAAACTTTGCAACATCGTCTAGAGGTAGCTAAAGCTAAAGGTGATCAGAATCTGGTGCGGCTTCTAGAAGAGGAGTCAAAGCAGATGCAACCGATCTAGTTAGTTAACAAAGAACTCTCACAGGTCTGGTGGCGAGCTAGTTTTAGGTGCGACCCGTGGCGAATTTAATAATTAGATGCGGAAAGCGCACCTATTAGGATTTTCGATAACCCTAGCCATTGCGATATAGATTGACCAAACCTTATTTAACCTTTTTCACATATTCACAAATCTCTAACATCAGACAGGGCGATCCATAGCGATCGCTTTTTTTATGCTTTGATGACTTTTTATATTCTGGCAGGGTAACCACAAGAACAATTTAGCCAAAATCTAATATAGATCAAGGATTATGACCATAATAAGCCAAGATAGCTCAGGACTATTGCATTTTTTTATCAATATTGTTGAGAATAATGCCGCCTTATTGATTATTGCGCTTACCCTGCATATTCTTGTAGGGCAATATTTTGTAAAAATTGTCTTACATGAAGCACGCGCACAGGTAAATCTATCATGCTTAACTCTTATCGTGAACACGTAGCTGAACGGGGAGCTCAAGGAATTCCTCCCCTACCCCTAAATGCTGAGCAAACATCCCAACTTTGTGAACTGCTGCAAAATCCACCAGCTGGGGAAGAAGAAGCATTAATGGCTATGTTACGCGATCGCATTCCCCCTGGAGTTGATGAAGCAGCTTATGTCAAAGCTGGGTTTTTAACTGCGATCGCAAAAGCAGAACTCACTAGTCCCCTAATTTCCCCTCAGGGTGCTGTAGACCTCTTGGGTACTATGGTTGGAGGCTACAATGTCCAATCCCTGGTTGAGTTACTCCAGTCGGATCACACCACCTTAGCAGCCGAAGCCGCTACTGCCCTAAGTAAGACATTACTTGTCTTTGATGCCTTCAATGATGTTCTAGAAATTTCCGATGTCAATGCCTACGCCAAGCAAGTGATCGATGCTTGGGCCAATGCTGCCTGGTTCATCCAGCGTCCCAAACTCCCGGAAGCAGTTACTGTGACTGTATTTAAGGTACCCGGAGAAACCAATACCGATGACTTATCCCCGGCCACTCACGCCACCACTCGGCCAGATATTCCCTTACATGCCTTGGCCATGTTGGAATCTCGGATACCGTCGGCTTTAGATACTATTGCTAAATTAAAACAAAACGGGTATCCTGTGGCTTATGTTGGGGATGTTGTTGGTACTGGTTCATCCCGGAAATCAGCAATTAATTCCTTACTTTGGCATATTGGTGAAGATATCCCCTATGTTCCCAATAAACGGGCTGGGGGATATATCTTAGGTAGCAAAATTGCCCCGATCTTCTTCAACACTGCTGAAGATTCTGGTGCATTGCCCATTGAGTGCGATGTTTCAACAATGGAAACAGGTGATGTGATTACTATCCATCCCTACAAGGGTGAAATCACTAACCAAGCTGGGGAAGTCATTTCCACCTTTACCCTCAAACCCGATACCATCCTCGATGAAGTCCGTGCTGGTGGACGGATTCCGTTACTGATTGGGCGATCGCTTACGGATAAAACCCGAGAAGCCTTGGGATTAGAACCAAGTCCCCTGTTTACCCGTCCAACCATCCCAGAAGATACCGGCAAAGGCTTCACCTTAGCCCAGAAGATGGTCGGTAAAGCCTGTGGCTTACCGGGTGTTCGTCCAGGTAGCTCTTGCGAACCGATCATGACTACAGTTGGTTCCCAGGATACCACAGGACCAATGACTCGGGATGAATTGAAAGAACTGGCTTGTCTTGGTTTCAGTGCGGACCTAGTCATGCAAAGCTTCTGCCATACTGCTGCTTATCCCAAGCCCGTTGATGTCAAAGTCCATAAAAAATTGCCCGACTTCTTTGCCTCTCGTTCTGGTGTAGCCTTGCGTCCTGGAGATGGCATTATCCACTCTTGGTTGAACCGGATGTTATTACCTGATACCGTAGGCACTGGTGGAGACTCTCACACCCGTTTCCCCCTAGGCATTTCCTTCCCTGCTGGTTCCGGATTAGTCGCCTTTGGTGCTGCTTTGGGAGTCATGCCCTTAGATATGCCGGAATCTGTGTTAGTGCGGTTCAAAGGTGAATTGCAGCCAGGGGTAACATTGCGGGATATTGTCAATGCTATTCCCTATGTAGCTATTCAAAAAGGGTTGCTGACGGTAGAGAAGAAGAATAAGAAAAATGTCTTCTCGGGACGGATTATGGAAATAGAAGGATTGCCCGATTTGAAAGTTGAGCAAGCCTTTGAACTTACTGACGCTACTGCGGAACGGTCTTGTGCTGGCTGTACCATTAAGCTGGGAGTAGAAACAGTATCTGAGTATTTGCGTTCCAATATCGCGCTACTGAAAAATATGGTTGCACGAGGCTATCAAGATGCCCGTACGATCATGCGTCGGGTGGCCAAGATGGAAGAATGGTTGGCAAATCCCGTACTGATGGCAGCCGATCCCGATGCAGAGTATGCTCAAATTATCGAGATTGACTTGAATGAAATCACTGAGCCGATTGTAGCGGCTCCCAATGACCCAGATAATGTGAAATTGTTGTCTGAAGTCGCAAGCGATCGCATTGATGAAGTATTCATTGGGTCTTGCATGACCAATATTGGACACTACCGTGCCGCAGCCAAAGTCCTACAAGGGGAACCCCCTGTTAGCACTCGGTTGTGGATTTGTCCCCCGACCCGGATGGATGAGAAACAACTCAAAGAAGAAGGCGTTTACGGTATCTTTGGCATAGCTGGTGCCCGGACTGAAATGCCTGGATGTTCCCTGTGCATGGGTAATCAAGCTCGGGTTGCTGATCAAGCCACCGTCTTCTCTACCTCTACTCGTAATTTTAATAATCGTATGGGTAAAGGTGCCCAAGTCTACTTGGGTTCTGCTGAATTAGCAGCAGCTTGTGCTTTGTTAGGTCGGATTCCAAGCGTTGAAGAGTATCGGTCAATTGTAGCCGAGAAAATTAATCCCTTTGCTAGTGATTTGTATCAGTATTTGAACTTTGATCAAATCGCTGGATTTGAAGACGAAGGACGAGTGATTCCTATCGAAGAAATGCCCAATATTGAAGATATTTTGGGCATACCAGCGGGAACTCTTAAGTAGTTTAGTTTAGCTAATTTTTCGGGTGAACTCTTGGGTTCACCCGATTATTTATTTCACTTATTTAAAGTTCGAGGGAACAGGAAACAGGGAACAGCGGATCTGGGAACAGCGGATCTGGGAACAGGGAACAGCGGATCTGGGAACAGGGAACAGCGGATCTGGGAACAGCGGATCTGGGAACAGCGGATCTGGGAACAGGGAACAGGGGATTTTTGTGATTTTTTAAATAATAAATAATAATCCTAATTGATCACTGCATCAAGACAGTGTAATTCCCCTGTACAATTTCTTTCATAAAATTTTTTTCAAGATATTCACATTCTTGTATGTTTTATACCGAGTTGCATTCAAAGAGAGTAGATTGGTTGGATAGGGAGATAGGGAGATAGGGAGATGGGGAGATGGGGAGATGGGGAGATGGGGAGATAGGGAGATAGGGAGATTGGCGGAAGAGAAAGTTGTACCTTTGAGCGCAACTTGGTATTAACGGGAAACTTTGGTTAATCTTTAAATTACCACTGGATTTTTAAAAAAATGAATTAAGAGTCAATAAAGAAAATAACCAACTGTGAAAATGGCATAAGCTTAGGTAAGTTTTTGTAAACCTGTCCACAACAAATAATGTCAAAAAAACGGGTAAGCTGTTCTACCAAAAGCCCCGCTAGGACTGGGGATTAAGAATAATAGCTGACAGGGAAAAAACAATAAGCTTGTTCAGTAAAATAAAGATTACTAACTATGGCAGTTTTCACAGTTAATACCACAGCTGAAGGCATTAATCCAAACGATGGAGTTACCAGTTTACGAGAAGCCATCGAAGCAGCGAATAATTCTCCTGGTAAAGATACCATTTTATTTGAACTTGAACCAGCTCTACCGACAATTACTATAGACTCTAACCTAGGAACACTCGATATTACCGACAGTGTTAATATTGTTGGACGTCAAGATGGTGACCAAATTACCGTCGAAGGTGACGGTAACCCTTTTGATATCTTTACCATTAGCAATGGGGCTAATGTTACCTTCAACAAACTGACAATTTCTAATGGAAGCGATGGCATCCAGGTGGATGATGGTAATCTGAAAGTAATTGATAGCATCTTCACGGGACATGGTACAGATGCAATCAAGTCCGAGGCAGACAACAGCAAAATCACTGTGATCAATAGCCTTTTCAGAAACAACTACGATGGCATCGATATCAACGGAAACAACAATAATCTTAAAGTGCTCCGTAGCTCTTTCCTAAACAACAGATCAGATGGCATCGATCTCGACGGAGACAATACCAGATTATTTGTTAGGAAAAGCACCTTCAGCCAAAATCAGGGTCAGGGTATTGATATAAGTGCTGCTGGTCAAAATGTAACGGTGCTTGGTAGCACTATCAGCAACAACCAGGATAGTGGAATAGAAATCGGTACTGGGGGAAAAATAAATAACAATGTTGTAAAGCTATTCAATAGCCAGATTATTGACAATCTGACTGGAGACAGTGGCGGTGGTGTCAATGTCCAAGGAACTGATAACGACTTGTTTATGGTCAACAATACGATTACTGGTAACTCGGCAGGAATCAATGGCGGCGGCGTTTCTGTCGAAAGTGGTAATACCGTTGTCTTGGGCAACAACAAAATCATTGGTAATATTGCCGACAGTGACAATGATGGTATCGGCGACGGTGGTGGTCTGTTTATCGGTCTCGGAGCCAGGGTCGCGATCGCACAAACCACAATTACCGATAACCTTGACCTAGGAGATGAGTTTCCCAATATCAAAGGTGATTTGATCAACTTTGGAGGTAATCAGATTGGAGTTTAGCCAGTCCCAAGTAATCAAGGGCATTGCTGAATAGCGAGATGGTTTAGGCGTTGCTTAATAATGGAATGATTTTAAGAGTGAGGTGGAATGGGCATCTTGCCCGTTCCTGACGGTGGGACCCGTGGCCAATTTAATTCTTAAGCCGCAGGTGGTGATAGCTCTGAGCTAACTCTGCTTGATCGTCAGGTAAATTTCCTAACCATTGGGTAATTTTTTCCTGAAACCAACTCTTACCCTTTTCGGGTTCAGCAATACTATCAATTAACCAGATTCCCGATTCCCGGGGTGCATCTCATCTTTGTAAAAAAGAAGGGAAGTGCCGGAAGTGTCGGAAGCGTGGGGATTTTAGGGAGAGTGGGTAGTGTAGGCAGTGTCGGAATTTTATTATAATTTTTGTCTAATTGCATGCATTGAGATGCACCCGATTCCCGATTCCCGATTCCCGATTTCTGGTACAATTATAAATATCGGTTTCCCGCCCATCAAAGGATTGACATCCGTGCTACTTAAAGACTTAGAGCAACAACTTCTTGCCCTTAGCCCTAGTGAAAAAGTGCAGGTTATTCAGTTACTTGCTCAAAGTCTCACAAACAATTGGCAAGGAATTGAGAAAAACCCTAGAGTTTGTGGGGGAGAAGCTTGCATTGCCAATACTCGTATTCCCGTCTGGTTACTTGTAGAAGCTCGTCGTATTGGATACAGTGAGGGTGATCTTTTAACAAGTTATCCAACAATTACAGCTGCTGATTTAGCCAATGCTTGGGTATACGCAAAAGCTCACCCTGATGAAATCGAAATAGCGATTGAGCGCAATGAGTTGACATCTCCCCCGGCTGAAGCACGGGGGATTCTAAAAGGTTGTTACGAGGCTGGTTGAAACCGAGCCTCGTAACATCTTTTTCGGTATGTTTTCTTCAGAGAGTTGAATAAACTATACCGATGCGGAAGTGTCAAAGCTTCCCTACTCAGCTTGGTTAGGTCTAAACCTAACTGTCTGGCTACTTTCCTGGCGATATTGGCTGCACCGTTGCAGTCGGCATTTACCAGTTGTCCTTTGGAAGTCTTGTACAAACCGCGCCTAACCCGTTTACCTGACACTTCCCATCCGTTGGGTTTTTCACCTATTTTTGGTAATGGGTCGTTATCAAGGAAAGACGCTTTGCTAGTGTAAGACTCCTCAGTAATTGTCAGCTTGATACCATACTCGGGACAGAGTTGCTTTAACCGTTCAATTAGTCTTTTAGTGGGAATTACGACGAAGTTTTGATTACCTCGCTTCCCCATATTTGAGCAGTTCTTTTGCCCCTCATTCCAGCCAATAATCAAGTTTCCAATCCGATCGTTCAGGCATCGGTTGACGATGAAACGGGCAGCCTTATTGATGACATCTCTCATCTGGTTATTGCGTTTCCGTTGAACCCGATTAAGATTCTTGTCCCAGTAGAATTCGGGTTTACCTTCTTTGTATTTGGCAACTAACCGAGAGTAACCCTGATTCAGTGATTTGAGTTTTCGACCATCAATAATTAGGCTTTTTCCTTGAGTCGAAACCCCCGTCAGCCAATTATCACCACCATGGTCAAAACTCCAGGCTTGAGAGTAATCCAACTTAGGGTTGTGATCGATTGGTTGTTTGCCATCATCTATCACCCAATCAATCCAAAGTTGCCCCAAGTACGGGCGAATAGTCACCTCTTTAACCCAATCTGGGTCTATAAATTCTGGCGGTTCCAGTGCTATTTCAGTTATTAATTCAGGTTTGGTTTCTTTGCTTATCGACGGGCAAAATAAACCCTTTTTGTAAGTTAGGGCTTGCCGAGGGAAAGTGACGGCAGCTAATCCACCTTTTTTTCTGTACCTAGGCAGTTTTGGCCTATCAACAGTTCCCTTGTAATAAAGTCCAACTAGTTGGTTGTAACTAGTAATAGATTCAGCGACAGTCTTGAGGCTTTGTTGAGCAGACTGAGCTGCCATCGCTTTATAGTGTGGATTTTCTTTAAGGTTTTTGCAGAGTTCGGCATATCTGATGCTGCATTTATAGGTCTTCCAACCATACCTCAACTCATCCCCACTCCAATAAGTGGTGAAAGCTTCTTCTTGTTGCTGTAACCAATGGTAATGTTTTTGCTTGGAGTAATAAACAGCACAATTCCATAAGCTATTGGCTTGTTGGCATTGAAATACCCAAAAAGCATGCTCTTCATCTGTCAAATTAGCTTTTACTGGAATCGTCTTATACATCTCATTTTCCTCTTACTATAATCATAGCAGATGTCTGCCTGGATGACAAGATATATATTAAAACTGAAAGACTGATGATTAGGATTACTAGCTTTGATAAACAGCAGTTAAAACAAGAATCTGAACGGCGTGTAATTACTCAATTTGAGTTAATAATAAGCTTGATAGCCAGGTTACCTGAACCTCAAAAGATGGACACGGCGGGTTAAAACCCGTCGCGTCCGTTTCATCCCGGAGATGAAACCTTATCAGAGGGTCGCCTTAATCAATAAGTTTTAACCCTTATCTGCATAGCCTGCCAACTATAAAGCCGACCCTCTGATTGCGGTAACTTCTAACCCTTTAGAAAAGAGAGGCTCTCACGTTCCCGGATTTTTTGGTAGCCTAGTAGATGGCACGTTTTTACGCATAAGAAGTTAGGCGAGGGAAAACCCCTCATAATAACAATGCTTGACTTGACTAAAATCCAATCCATTGCTGAATCCTATTCTCCCCAAGAACTATTTGGTGCTTTAGTTTGGCAGCGCCGATTCAATCAGTTTGATGGCCCAGAAGTTATTACTGACCTTTCCAAGCATACAGATTTATGGGCAAGCTTTCTGTTTACCAAACCAGTCTTCGCCCCAGACGAAAATGGCTTAAGTTTTGGTGGTTTGCTAGATACCCTGCTGGCAATGGCCAACTATCGTCCAATGCCAGATAGCAGCATTATTCATTTTGTGGCCTATCCAGCAGATACCTTATACGTACTTGCAGAAAATCAAGATACCAAAGTTTCCCAACTAATAGATCTGGGTAAAAAATGGCGAGCTGACTCGGTAGAGGTAACTGATGGCACAAACGAAGAGTATAGTTACCGACTCAAACGCCGATTGAGATATCGATACGAAGGGGCATTATGGGGAGACGATATTAAACGTGATCGGGATGCCGTTGTTGTTTGCTATTGGTGGGATTGAACTGTATTTAAGTAATCAGCTATCAGCTATCAGTTATCAGTATTCAGCTATCAGTATTCAGCTATTGGCCTTAGGCCACGCTACTTGAGATGCAAACAGCTTTTGAATCATACAAGCTGACCGCTGAGGGCTGACCACTGACTGCTGATCGAATATGCCAGGAGGCGGACTTGAACCGCCGACACGAGGATTTTCAGTCCTCTGCTCTACCAGCTGAGCTATCCCGGCTTGTCTTTTTTTGACGCCTTATTAAGTCTAACAAAGCTAATCTGGATTGGCAAGTAGATCAGAAAATTTTTTTTTTGTGCGATCCAGCCCTTGTGGCACAGGCTTCTAGCCTGTTCCCTGCTCCCTGCTCCCTGCTCCGAAGTCCCTATTCCCTATTCCCTATTCCCTGTTCCCTATTCCCTGTTCCCTATTCCCTGTTCCCTGCTCCCTGCTCCGAAGTCCCTATTGCCTATTCCCTATTCCCTGTTCCCTACTTTGCCAGAAGTCTACTATATAACCAAATGACTCAACCACCCTCAGCCAATGTTTTCCCTAACTCAAACCAGTACCCGCCAGCGAGAAATCCTAGAAGTTGTCTTCCGAAACGGTTGGGATTACATGCGAGGACTCCTAACGGGCAACAAAAATAATGACGAACCTCAACTTCCCACTCCTGCTGTCCTCCGCAACATCTTAATCGATTTAGGTCCGGTGTACGTTAAGTTAGGACAACTGCTGTCTACCCGTCCCGACCTATTACCAGGAGCCTATGTTGAAGTCCTGACTGACTTGCAAGCCAATGTACCACCAGTAGCCTGGAGTGAAATAGAAAGCCTGCTACAGCAAGAACTAGCACAGCCAATCTCAGAAACCTTTACTACCATCAATCCCCAAGCCATTGCTGCTGGTTCCATTGGTCAAGTCCATCGGGCTACCCTCAAAAATGGTCAAGACGTGGCTCTGAAAGTGCAACGTCCTGGGATTGATCAGATAGTTGCCCAAGATATTGCTATCATTAGGGGCTTAGCAGAGTTAGTGTCTCTGACGGAATTTGGTAAGACTTACGATATCGTTGCCATAGCCGATGAATTTGTTACTGCCCTAGAAGCAGAACTGGATTTTACCCAAGAAGCTAACTATACCGATAAACTCCGCAGTAATCTATCTAATAGCCGCTGGTTCGATTCCCAGCAATTAGTGATACCAAAGATTTACTGGGATTTGACCAGCCAAAAGCTACTTACCATTGAGTGGCTAGAAGGGGCACCTCTGCTATCGGCGCAATTATCACAAACTCAACAGGGCAAAGATCCCCAGACCCAGCGACGGGAAATTACCACCCTGTTATTTCGGGCTTTTTTCCAGCAGGTTTACATCGATGGCTTCTTCCATGCTGACCCCCATCCCGGAAACATATTTTATCTGATGGATGGTCGTGTCGCCTTATTAGACTGTGGCATGATTGGACGCTTAGACCCCCGCAGCCAACAGATTTTGACCGAGATGCTCTTAGCAATTGTAGATTTAGATGGCAAGCGATGTGCTCAGTTAACCCTACAACTATCTGAAGCAGGTGAGTCGGTCAATTTATCTGGCCTGGAAAATGACTATGACCGTATGCTGCGCAAGTATTACAACCGAAGCCTCTCCAAAATCAACTTTAGTGAAGTGTTTTATGAGATACTGCAAGTCTCGCGCAATAATAAAATCCGCTTACCGGGTAATATGGGTTTATATGCCAAAACCCTAGCTAACTTGGAAGGGGTTACCCGTGGGTTTTATCCTGAAATTAACCTGCTTGACCAAATCAAACCCCTGATTACGGAAGTGTTTCGGCGTCAACTTCTGGGAGATGATCCCTTACAAACTCTTCTGAGAACTATTTTAGATCTCAAAAGCCTGTCATTGCGATCGCCTTCTCAAATCGAATTATTCTTAAACCGGGTCAGTTCCGAAACCCTGAAGTGGAATATTACTGTCCCAGAGCTAGACAAACTACGTTACAGTATCGATGATTCCGCTAATCGACTTTCCTTCAGTATTGTAGTCGGTTCCCTGATTGTGGGTGCAGCAATTGTGGTCTCAGGAAGCCAAACTCCCCAGATGTCTGTGGTTACTAATATCCTGTTTGCTGCTGCTAGTTTTTTAGGATTGTGGCTAATTGTTAGTATCTTGCGTTCGGGACGGTTACGGTAATTTGATAAGGGAGTAGGGAGTAGGGAGTAGGGAGTAGGGAACAGGGAACAGGGAATAGGGAACAGTTGATGCTCCCGTAGGTTGGGTTACGCTATCGCTAACCCAACTAAAGTCTCACGCTTTGTTGGGTTTCGTTGCCTCAACCGCTCCCTAAGCCATGATCTTTTGTCAGTCAACCACTATTACCCCTCCAGCCCAAACAGAAAAGTGAAGCTAGCGGATTAGTCTGTCATATTCATCGTGGTCACCTATCCAAACCCAAATGAAGTCAGAGCCATCCTCTATTGCTAATGCTCTGTGACTCAATCCAACACGTATTGACCAATATTTTTTACCCACCTTTTTAAAGTTTAGAGATGGATGATATCGGTCTGCTTTGAGCAACTCATAATTTTTTCGGGCTAGACCTTGAACAGCTTCGGGTAGTGCGTAAAAACGCTTCCAAAATTGCGGTGTTGTTCGATGCACTTACAAATCCTGTAATTTTCCTTCGGATTTAGCTGTCATTGCTTCCTCAAGTAAGAAGTCTAACTTACCATCGGCAATATCAGCTTCAAGCTGTTTATCCCAGAGTAACCAGTCTCTTTCAGCAAACCACTCTCTCAAGCGCACAAAATCTTCCTTAGAGAGAGCCTCAATTTCAGCTTGAATCTGTTCTACTTTTGTCATCAGTAATAACTGACTGCAATACTGGTGATTTAACGTCTATAGTTTAGCATAAAAATTAACTTGCTCTAGGCTATAATTTTTAGCTTGTAGGGTGGGCAAAAAGCGATGCAGCGCGGTCTTGGGGGTTTCCCCCATGAGCGACTGCATCAAGACACAGTTTGGTTATGCGTGAGTATTGATAGATTAGATTACTTTGCCCACCCTACTTTAATTGCTATTTTTTTTCTTTTGCCTCTTGCCTCTTGCCTCTTGCCTTTCCCTTTCCTTCTGCCCTCTGCCTTCCTAGGTCAGCTCATCCCGCAATCTTTGAAGATTCTCGCGGCAAGGGATAGTCTTGGGATGATTTGACCCTAACTTTCCTTCAAAAATATCTAAGGCTTGGACAAAAAGAGGTTCTGCCTCGCAGTACTGTCCCTGATTATTGTAGAGTAATGCCAGATTGTGAACGGAGATAGCAACAAGTGGGTGTTCAGTGCCTAAAAGTTTTTTGAACATCTCCAAGGCTTGGACAAACAGAGATTCGGCTTCCGAGTACCGTCCCTGATTAAAGTAGAGTTTTGCCAGATTATTGAGGGAGATAGCGACATCTGGGTGTTGAGTACCTAAAAGTTTTTTCCTGATCTCCAAGGCTTGGACAAAAAGAGGCTCTCCCTCCGAGTACCGTCCCTGATTCATGTAGAGTACTGCCAGATTGTTGAGGGAGAGAACGACATCTGGGTGTTGAGTACCTAAAAGTTTTTTCCTGATCTCCAAGGCTTGGACAAAAAGAGGCTCTCCCTCCGAGTACCGTCCCTGATCATTGTAGAGTGATGCCAGATTGTGGAGAGAGGTGGCGAGCTCTGGGTGTTCTTGACCGTATAGTTTTTTACTCATCTCCAAGGCTTGGGCAAAAAGATATTCTGCCTCCGAGTACCGTCCCTGATCCCTGTAGAGTACTGCCAGATTGTTGAGGGAGATAGCAACATGTGGGTGTTGTTGACCTAGGAGTTTTTTCCTCATCTCCAAGGCTTCGACAAGCAGAAGTTCGGCCTCACTGTACTGTCCCTGATTAGAGTAGAGTACTGCTAGATTGTCGAGGCAGGTGGCGACGTCTTGATGTTCTTGATCGTATAGTTTTTTGTACATCTCCAAAGCTTGGACAAAAAGAGGTTCGGCCTCACAGTACTGTCCCTGATTAGAGTAGAGTAATGCGAGACTGTTGAGAGATTCGGGGACAGATGGGTGTTGTTGACCGTATAGTTTTTTCCTGATCTCCAAGGCTTGGACAAAAAGATTTTCTGCCTCACAGTAGCGTCCCTGATTAGAGTAGAGTACTGCCAGATTGTGGAGGGAGGTGGCGACAGCTGGGTGTTCGATACCTAAATGATTACGGGTGAGCTCTTTGCATCGCTCTAACCAGGGTAATGCCTGCTCATAAGCCCCTTGACCTTGGTAAAACCAACCCAGACCTTGGAAAGGTTTATATAAATCTTCATCCGTGAGCCAGTCTGAGAGTACTGTCGCAGTTTCTGTCAGGTGAGGGATGGCGGGAGTAGCTGTAGCGATATGCTCTAGTGTCGGTACCTCAGGAATTTTATCTGCCACAGCTACCATTGCCTGAGCAAATCCCTGCTTGAGTTGATCAGCCCCATGGTAACGTTCCATTTTGTCTCGTAGGAACGCTCGAATCAACTCGTGTAGCTGGTAGATTCCCTGACCCGTGCGCCCAAGTAAATTCAGTTCCAACAGACTGTAATCTCTAATATCTTCTAAATCTTCTGAGTCTTGGTCAGGCAAAGAATTTTCCACCAATTCCCAGGGAATGGGAGCCAAAGCAAACAAACTGAGCAGACAACCCAACTGCTGGGCTTCTTGATCCAGTTCAAGCCAACTTAACTCAAAGGCTGCTGCTACTCCCTTTTGTGCTGTCATAGTAGCAGCTGCTTCTGTTAGCGATTCCTGTTCCAGATGCTTTTTTTCTAACCGCTCCTGCATTTCAGCTAGGGATAAATACTTTTTAAATATTTTTAAATCTCGCCCTACCAATTCCAAACCTAGGGGCAGATATCCCAACCATTTGCAGAGTTTTTTTGCTTCCGACCACTGCCGGTTTAGTCTTTCTTTTCCGATTAGGGATTCCAATAACTCTAAGGCCGCCTTTTCCGAAAGTACTTCCAGGGCTAACAGATCAAAAGACTCTGCTAACGACTGCTTCCTGGTAGTAATAATTATTTTAAAACGGGGCTGATTTGGAGGCAGATAGGGTTTAATGTTATCAAATTTAGTAACATCATCAAAAATCACCAGCACCAAATTATCCGATGGCTGCCAATTGTCCCAGCACCACTGCGCTTGTTCGTCGAGATTGAGGGGTTGGTCGTCTAATTTCTGCGGCACGGATAACTTCATTTTCTTCCGCGCAAACTTTACAATTTGAGTCCCTAAATTACCTAAATCCCCATCCCGCGCCTGCAGCCAGCAAACCCCACCCAGATAATTTTCCTGGTAATAGTTGAGGGCATATTGCAGGGCTAATTCAGTTTTACCGATACCACCCATCCCAGAAATAGCAGAAATCACCACCCGTTCTCGCTGCTGTAGCCCCTGGTGTAGAGTTTCCAGTTCAGATTCGCGTCCAACGAATTTGGAAACATGGGTGTGGGGGAGATTTTGGGGAATGGCTTTTAAAGCTAGTCCATCATCAACTTTTTTTTTTGTGTCTTCTTCTTTACTATCAAGATTACTATCAGGATTAACTGCTACTTTTGGTTGAATCGGTGGCAGAGGAGTTGTTACAGCAAGTTTCGCCCCCCTAGCCCCCCAACTTTGCGGTGCGACCCGTGGCGAATTTAATTCGCCTACGGAAAGCGCACCGGAAGGGGAAATTGAGTTAAAGTCCCCCAGAATTGGGGGATTTAGGGGGCTTGTCCCTAAAGGTAGTGAGGTCAATTTATCTGAAAACGGCTGTAAATTCTGATTGACAAACTTCTTTACCTGACGGTAGATTCGATTCTTTTTATCCTCTACTTTGCAGATAGAAATATGGTCAACATCCATCGGGACAGGAATCACCCCCTTAATACCAGGGTCAGCACTGGTTTGATTCACCACAAAAATCCCATTGGTAGGTCTGGTTTCGCAGTAAACCAGCATCGGGATTTCGCTAAACTGGTGGTCATTGCGATACAAAAGATTCAGTTCCCGTAAGCGAGAATGGTGCGCCTCCAATTCGTCAACACTGACAGTGGTTTGTAGAATCGTGCCAATATAATTAATCCAACTTGCCAAATCAGAACCAGAATGAGGCGTAGACAGAAAAACAATTCCCCTCGTCCCAGATGCGATCGCTTGCCATTTGCCAAAGTCCCTAGCACTGCGCAGCATCTGTTTCACCAGCAGTCCCCCCATACTGTGAGTAACGAAAATTATTGGGCGATCGCCTATCTCATAGCTATCCAGTAGATCTAAACTATTAGTCGCCCGGTCTACCAGAGGCATAGAATTACCCTTCCATCTAAACGGTTCTACCTCATAAGCCAGAGACCAAATTCCCACATCTGATAAATCTTCCCCCAGCCAAGCAGGCCAAAAATTATCATCATCTCGCCGTTCTTGCGGGTGCCAAGTACTTAGGGCATCACCCCCGAGTCCATGGACAAAAATGACATCCCCACGGCGAGAGGAATTCTGAGTACCAAAAATTTCAATTAAATCGTTACGATCACTCACAGACTAGCTCTCCAGGAATGAAAGTCATTAGACTTCGTGGCAGTTGTCGGGAACAGCGGATCTGGGAACAGGGAACAGTGGAGAATAATTGAGGCTAACAATATAGCACTACCCATTAAAGTTAGGACATTGATATAGCGGTTATTGCATTTATGAGGTACACTTTTCAACCTGAAAGTCCCCCTTTTTAAGGGGGATTTAGGGGGATCCCTTTGTACCTCATGGGAAATAGAATTGCTATACAAGCAGCAAAAGCTGTTTTAGTAAACCTTTGCCTTTTGCCTTTTGCCTCTTGCCTTGGGCGTAACCCTATAACCCTGATCCTCAGCTAGGGTGCTGGAATCGGAGGAATTGACACCCATGGGGTTAATCGCTATACCCTTACCAGATCTTGCTATTCCATAGATTAGCTACCAACTGAGTCGGGAGAAATCCAGAAAGTGTCAATAAATTCTCTGTCTACCCCATATTCCGCCGCTCCCTACTCCCGATTCCCGATTCCCGATTCCCGATTCCCGACTCCCGATTGCTCTATTTTTATCCGGATAAAAAATAACTTATTTTTTTGTTATTAGAGAAAATAAAATTTTTTAAGAAAAGTAAAAACTTTCCGGATAATCAATAATTATGAGTTTTTACTTTAACTCAGTATTATCTCTATTTCTATAACTACATAATAGTTATGTAGTTAATTTTTTTCAGTAATATTTCTAATTTACAACCATCTTTATAGGCGGTTAGTTTAGAACTATGAAACGAGTTAAACACTAACTCAATTCAGGATAAACTATCAACTCACAAAGCTCGAAAAACAATGAACAACAACTATCTTTCTCTAGGCAAAACTCTCATCAACACAGGTCTCATTTTTGCGGGCTTAACTGCTGTACTGGCCACATCAGCTCATGCTGAATCAGCTATTCGCGGATCTGCCGTAGAGACACGGCCTTCTGGAAGCTCTATCAGTGTTTCCGGTGAGCTGATTTTACCTGAATCTCTCCACTTTTCTGGTCCATTGACTGTTACACCAGCATACACCGGTGCTGGAACAGACACTGCAACTATCGATACCCTCACCCTAGATGGAACTGGAGTTGCGGCAGTTTCCACTACTACCACTACTGACTCAGTAAATCCATTCCTTGACGCTGCTGCAACCGCTCTAGGTGCTGCTACCGCAGTTGAGGATCAAGCCGCTTTAATCCGTGCCGGAGCAGGTACCGAGGGCTTGGGTGCTCTAGAGTAAATTAACAGTCAATAACTCCTCTTCAATCAGGGCAAACGCATCTTAATTAATAAACCCTCTATTAGCTTCAACAGTAAGCATTCAGCTATCAGCTATCAGCTATCAGCTATCAGCTATCAGCTATGAGCTATCAGCTATCACCTTATGTGCTACGCACACGCTACTTGAGGTGCTATCAGTTTATGAGAACGCTTCGCCATTGGCTGAGGGCTGACCGCTGAGGGCTGACCGCTGAGGGCTGACCGCTGTTCGCGTAGCGCATATGCTTACCTCACACTCAACTGAAAAGCGCTATAGAGTCGTAATTTTTCTGTAATCCACATAGCGCGGTTTACTGTCAAGACTAATTTAGATGCGTTTACCCTGTCTCTTCAATCACGTTTCTTTGAACACGCCTCCTGGAATTTCTCTGTAGAGAAATCCTAGGAGTATTTTTTATAGTTTTAGAGAACACTAGCAAAGAAAAAAGGAAGTAGCAGGAAGCTTCGGAGCAGTAAACAAAAATTATCACAATTCATTTGTAAGCCATCAGCTTATGCGCTATGGGCACTGACGGGGTGTGGGGTGTGGGGTGATGGGTGTAGGGGAAGATCAAGAGCTGGCTACGTTGCGACGGGACGGTTAAATCAGGTCTCGGACCGATTGTTATCCCACCGGCTCACTCCAAATTCCCTGTCTTGATGCAGTCGCTCATGGGGGAAACCACGGCAGTCGCTCATGGGGAGGGGCTGTGTGCGGAACTTGCTTCCGCACCTTGTAAGCCCCGTGGGAACCCCCAAGACCGCGCTGCCTCCCCAAGACCGCGCTGCATCGCTGTCAGCCAAGCAAAGCGCGAGTGGGGGAAACCACGGCAGTTGCTCATGGGGGTTTCCCCCATGACCGCACTGCCTCCCCTGTTCCGAAGCTGCATCGCTTTTATTTTCCCCACCCCCTACCCCCCACACCCCACACCCTGTTTAGTTTTTAGCCTTGTTGTCACCCCCTGTGCTATGGGCATAACCTTTTCTCGTGGCGTGGCCATTTGCGTAGCGTTGCCACAGGCTTCCAGCCTGTGACTTCACGGGACACGCGCTATAGCTGAATGCTTATAAAGCAACTATTTTTTTGTTGTAAAACTTTATAAATTTAATAGGCATATCTAAATTTATATACAGCAATTTTTTTTATTGATTAAATGGCAATTTCATAGGTGTTATTGAGCAGAAAATACGGAGCATCACATAAGCAAAAACTAACAATTAATCTACTCAAAAATTGTTGCTTTTGTTTAAATGCTGTTACTGGATGATTTTAGGTTAAAATAATGGAGCAACTAATTTTACTTTTTTTTGCAAATTTTTTTGTTCAAACACCAACGTTCCCTACCGATTTTAATAATTACCAAATTTTTGAAAACGTACAATTTGAAGTTAAAGATTCAGATTTTTTGACGTCTTATTCTGATCAGCTTAAAGACTTTAGAGTTGATAAGCAGCCAGACGATAATCTAAATGTATTGGAAACAGAGGTTGCTGAATCTAGATCACCTGAAACAGAGTCAACCACCTTAGCAGCAAAAACTCAAAATCAAGAAAATTCCAAAAAAACTCCCATCAGTGATGTTATAACTCAAAGTGCCACCAAGTATCCTTGGATTATTAATCCCACTGATAAGTTAACCTTTGAGCCCACATCATTTAGACCAAACAAAAACGAAAATTACCTAGAGACAGAGTTAAGATTCGCTGACGACAATCCCATTCTGAATAGATTTACGTTTGCTAATTTTCCTAAAGATAGTCAATTCTACTGGGTTCTTGATGGCAATACTGTTGTTATAGAGACTCAAGGATTCCAAGGTGGTCTTCTCTACCAAGGAAAGTCAAGGGATACTCAACTCACCCAAACAGCGACTGTAGAGCAATCCTTTTGGGGGCTACAATTTATCTCAGCTTTGCCCAATAATTTTGAAGAGTTAGTTGGAGACGTTGAGGTTAATGACTTGACAGTAAGGGTAATATCTGGAGAATTGAGAACTCCAGAAGGAATACGGGCTGGTGACGTAATCATTAATAGTGGAATTGATACTAACGATCCGAATGTTACTGTCCTGGAAAATAATGTAATCAATCTTGGCAGTGGGTCAACCTTGAATCGTAGCGGTGGAGGCTCTTTATTCCAATTTTTAGATGCAGAGAATGCTCCCCGGATTTTGCAAGGTTATCCAACCACAAATCTACAACCTTTGTTAGATAATGGTAATGTCAAATTGGAAGAAGGGGAAATAATTCCTCAAGAGGCTCTACAAGCAGCGGGAATTACCTGGGGAGACCCTTTGACAGGAGAAGGTATGAATTTCACGGCTCCTACTACATCTATCCCTGGCGCTAAGATTGCACAACCAGGGGGAGGGATGACCAATGATTTATTGAATTTATCTGTCAATCCTTTCCTAACTGAAGAGGAAAGAGATTTTCATTATCTAAATTCTTTACATTGGATTCCCCTTGGTCAAACAGCTACTGAAGTTGACTTGAACATTGATAGTCAAGACAGTAAGCATTGGTACAGATTTTATATCAGTAAATCTCACAACCGAAGCCTGATTCAGTATGACCCAGTAGACATCAGTGCCAGTTACTCAAGTATTTTTTCCAACCCAGGTATTTCCCTAACCCTATCCTTTGATGGCGACCTGGATTCGACCCAAATTGGGAATGCGACTCTGGGAATGGTACTCGGGATAGTTTTTGAATTTATTGATTTTAACAATATAGACCACAGTATTCAAGACGCTCGACAAAAATTTGACAATAATGAAGGATTTGCGACCTTAAAGACTAGAGCTACTCCCCAACAGCGACGTCAAATCAATCAAAGACTTAATCAAACCTTAGCTAATACTAATCGCTCTAGTCGTCTCAATCAGGTATCGGGTACGGTGACGTTTCCTAGTAAAATTAGCCCTAACCACTCTAGGATAGTCCAACTCAGAACAGGGAATCACCAGCGAGCCATTGATTTTATTAAAAGAGATATAAGTGATTGGGATCAAGGAGATACGTCTTTTTCGGAACTAAGACTATCTAACCAAGATTTTGGTCCATTGGGTTTCATTGCTGGGGTAGTTCCTTTGAATAATACTTCGATTACTCCCAGTAATGAATCCTCAGCGGTAGACGTTATTTTGACGAGTCCTGATGGCAGACAATTTGTGCAACAATTTAGGTCTTTTGATAATACTGTCGTACCAATCAACAGTGGTCGAGCATTTGATATAGCATTTGATCGGATTACACTCACCCAGACTTCTCAACGAAGTATTCGAGACAGAACCTTTGCTGGTTATGTATCTCTACCTACTATAGAAGTATTAGTAGCTGGTACATCGGAAAATTTCAACTATGGTGTCAGCTTAGGAGGTTGGTTTAATCTGGCTCGTAATTCAGCACCAGGGGTTGGAGAAAACAATCCGTCAGATGTTTCGGACGATAATGGATTTACCAAAGAACCGACTGTGGGAGTCTATAGCCACGCTGAGGTAAATTGGCTGAATCGACATGTAGCGGTTGACTCAACCAATAAACCAATCGCCATAATCACTCACGTGCCGTTTTTTAGTATTAATTGGAATAGTTCTGCGAATCGCTTGAATCCTTTCCAAATCACAGCCGCCTATTCCTTTTCACGTCAGGGAAAAAGCGTAGGGTATTCAGTGACTCCTGCTATTCTGTATACTCCAGAAGGTCTGAATGCTTTTATGCCAGAAAATAGTCAAGGGGAAGTTGTTGGATATGTTACTGGAGAATTAGGAACTGTCGGCGGTTTAAAATCCAAGCTTAATCTAGAGATAGGTAGGAAAGTATTTTATGATGTAGAGCTTTCGCAACGAGTGATCGATAATTTTTCTCTAGGCGCTTTTATCAGAAATTTCACCACTACCAATGTGGGGCTTGACAGTCGAGTGTCAGACTTTAACTATGGCGGCATCTTGAGGTATCATTCAGAGAATGGTATATTTATAGATGCTAAACTAGGTACAGGTGACGAGGGATTTGATGCTAGAGTCGAAGCAGGGGCTCAGTTCAAATTTTAATAGTTAGGGTTTAGGGATTAGTTAAGTGCAATGTTGAAAGTTGTTAGCGTAGCGTGGCCTTTTGGTCAAGGTTTAAGCTTGTTGAAAGTTAAAGGTTAGCTGTTTGAACGTTGAAAGTTGAATCTTGGGTTTTGAATTTTGAATTTTGAATTTTGAATTTTGAATTTTGAAGTCTTAATTCCTAATAATGAGTGATAGCTTTTAATAAAGCTTATTCAATACTTGGTAGAGTAGAATTAATTCGCAAGAAATTATCTAAATCATCATAGGTTCCAGCATAGGTAATAGTGGAAGTATCATAACCTTTGAGATTGACAGTGTGTTGCTTGAACCTAAGCTCAGACTTTCGGATTTTAGAAAGGTAGCGGTATGTATCCTCCCCTAAGGCAATATCTAAACCAAGTTCCTTGGTGGCAGATTCGAGGCGAAAAGCGGCAATTACAGTATCCCCAACCGCCGTGTATTCTGGGCGATCGCCACTACCAGTGGTGTTACCAACAATAGCATGACCGGTGTTGATTCCAGTACCAATTCGCAATGGGAAGGGCAGAGGATATTCCTTAGACAGATTGCTAGTCATTTTGTTCAGGTCATTGACCGCTTGCAAAATACTCATGGCTTCTTGATCACTGACCCCTTTAGAGCCATGAAACCAAATCGCCATAATTGCGTCACCGATGTATTTATCTACCCAACTGCCACACCTTTTCAGAATTTCTCCAGACTCCCGGAACCAGCTGCCAATTGCCACTGACAGGGTGGTTTCATCCAACTGGTGGGTGAGTACGGTGAAGTTTCGGATGTCCACCACCATCACTGAAATCAGGCGGCGCACGTGCAATATTGACGTTTGGGTATCTTTATCTATAGGTTCAGATGGTTCAGTTTGATGAGCCTTGGCTGGGCAATAAAACTCCAATTCTGTCTGACCAAAGGTTAGATGATCGCCATTGCGCAAGGTCACAGGAATGCTGACTCTGCGCCCATTGACAAATGTACCGTTACGGCTTCCTAAATCAATGAGATAGAAATCGCCGTTTTCGGTACACTGCAACATCGCATGGTTTCGGGAAATCCAGCGATCTGAAAGTACAAAATTGTTATCATCACTACGACCGACGGTCCAGCAATTGCTACCAACTAATGGCATATAGTGATTGCCAGAGTCAGTAGGCATAAGTAAGTAAGGGGTGGATCGCAAAGTCACCACAGATATAGGAGCAACAACAGGGTTAACGGAAGCGTTGATCATTGCATCAATGTCCCAAGATTTCCCGACGGTGCGCGCCTCGTGGCGAGTAAATCGCCCTTGGGTCGCACCGCTGATCAGGGAAGGATAGTGCAGCAGTTGGAAAAACAATAGCAGCAATAAGTTACTGACTAGTTACTGCTAATCGAGCTTGAGTTTGCTGCTGTCAAAGACCCAGCAAAACTCAGAAGCTGACCCTAGTAGATGCATTCAATGGATGATTCAGTCATTTCGGAATGACAACGCTCAACACTAACCTAATATAAATATCTAAATATAAATAAATAAATAAATGACGAAGGCTTCCGAAGAAGCCCACACTGTACCCCTTAGGGTCAGTGTCTGGAGTCATCATGCTAGGTTAGCTGCCAACCAAAAAAGACTATCTACCACGATTGTACTCAACACGGCTCCACTAAACGTCCACCAATAGGGCTGTTCTTTTGTCAATGACCAAAGACCAACTATTCCTAGCGTAGCAACCAAAACCACTGCCCAGCTAATTCCCCAAGGAGTTTGGACTTGTGCGATCGCATTTTGAAAGATTGGTTTTGCCAGTACTGGCTCTACTACCATCACCTGACGCCAGTAAGTAATTAGATTCGTCAAGTAGAAATAGATGTCGGTCATGGCTGTACCGAATAACGAACCCAAGTAAAACAGATTTCCTACCTTTCCCCAACCCCGCCACAATCCCCACAGAGCAAATGGTAGACCAATTGCCTCTACGGGTAAATGCCATAGAGGTTCAGTGCGCAACCAACCCCAATATAATGAACCAGCCAGCCAACTCCAGCTAAATCCCAACAGCAAGTCACCCCAGACTTGGGTTGATGGACGTTGGAGCAGTTTTACACCCAGCCACACCCAAGCTAGGGTGATGGCTAAACTCAACAGTGGCAAAAGCCGCACTAGGGGAGCTTGGAAGAACACTGGCACAGAAACCAGGAAGGAGGCGGCAGCAAATAATAGCCATCCTTGAGGATTACTAACTCCCCTAGGGGGGATAGATAGAAGTAGTTGCCCTGACTGATGGGAATTCCTTAGGCCTAGATGAGAAAACCAAGTATTTTTAAACAAAATTTTGTTATTTATCGTTAATTATCTTTATTGAACTTAATATATCATTACCAATATCCCCCCTGGGGGCATATTGGTAAGAGTAGTTGAATGTAGTGGTGTATGGCAAGGGTAGAAATATCTAATCTCAAGTCTGAACTCAAAAACTCATGAAAAATTAAGATTTGCCAAGCCATTGGTGGTGGGCTACCGATAGGGCGAGGACTATTGCTAGACTTTTTCCCGACTCCCGACTCCCGATTCCCGATTCCCGATTCCCGACTCCCGATTCCCGATTCCCGATTCCCGATTCCCGATTCCCGATTCCCGACTCCCGACTCCCGATTCCCGAGAAGGATGAAATATTAAGGTTTAAGGATTAAAGATCAAGATGGAATGGAATTGGGATACTATGAAATATTTGCTAAGTATCCAGATTCCATTGGCGATTGTTGGTAATTTATGCCAGAATACCGATTGAATTAAGGCTGGCTGATTCAGCTACAGCAACCTCAATAGGGGAACGAATGGTCTTATCAAAACGTCAATTTATCAATTTTTCTATCATTGCTGTTATTAGCGCCTGCCTTACCTTCCCCTTGAAGGTTCTCGCTACAACTCCTGCCCCAGATGTCTTATCCTCAACCAGTACCACTGCCACAATTACTACGCCTCACATGACTATTTTTCAGGCTGTGGTGCTGGGTTTTGTACAGGGCTTTACAGAATTCCTGCCTATCAGTAGTACCGCTCATCTAAAAGTGGTACCTGTGACCTTAGGCTGGGGTGATCCAGGAGTTGCGTTTACGGCTGTGATTCAACTAGGCTCCATTGCGGCGGTGGTGTGGTACTTCTGGGGAGACTTGAGTAAACTCACTACTGGCGCATTCAAAGCTATCCGTAAATCCGATTACCAATCCCAAGACTTCCAGATGGCCCTGGGAATTGCGTTGGGAACCCTACCCATCGTCTTCTTTGGACTGCTGATTAAAATCTTTATCCCTGATTATGATAATTCTCCGATACGGAGTACCATGTCAATCGCCTATGTCTCGATTGTGATGGGTTTGTTGATGGGTGTTTCTGAAGTCGTGGGTAAGCGTAAGCGTAACTTTGAGGATTTAGGTCTTAAAGATGGGATCGGGATGGGCTTAGCTCAGGCGTTGGCTTTAATGCCTGGTGTCTCCCGGTCTGGCTCAACTCTCACTGCTGGTTTATTCATGGGTTTGGAACGAGCAACCGCAGCACGATTTTCCTTTTTGTTGGGCATCCCAGCAATTACCTTAGCTGGTTTAGTGGAGTTAGTCGGTTTGCTCAAAGATGGCATCGGGGATACTGGCGCAATGTCACTGATTGTAGGGGTGATTTCATCAGCAGTATTTTCCTACGTAGCGATCGCATGGATGATAAACTACCTAAAGAAACAAGGTGTCTGGATATTTGTCTGGTATCGGTTACTGTTTGGGTTAGTAATTTTAGGTGCTATCATAACTGGGCTGTTAGAAAATAGTTAGCGATCGCAAGTGTGAGAAGATAGGGAGATGGGGAGATAGGGAGATAGGGAGATAGGGAGATGGGGAGAATTATCCCTTCAACTATTGTAGATTTCGATATATATTTTGGATATACAGCGTTTTTCATAGTTTGTCATAACTATTAGGTACACAGGATTTTTTCACTCTTGCCTCTTGCCTCTTGCCTCTTGCCTCTTGCCTGCTCCCTGCTCCCTGCTCCCTGTTCCCTATTCTCTCTTCCCGACTTCTGCCGCGAAGTCCAAGGTTTAAATGAGTCAAAGCTCGATTCGTCCAGTATTAATCACAAAGGTTCTTCCCAACTCCATTGCTGCTGAGATTGGATTTGAACCAGGGGATTCTATTGTTGCGATCAATGGTAGCCATCCCCGTGATTTGATTGATTATCAATTCCTGTGTGCGGATGAAATTTTAGAACTGGAAGTGCTGGATGGGGCGGGTAAGACTCATGTGATCGAAATTGAGAAAGACTATGATGACGATTTAGGGCTGGAATTCGAGACAGCCTTATTTGATGGTTTGATTCAGTGCAATAATCGTTGCCCATTTTGCTTCATCGACCAACAACCACCAGGTAAGCGCCAAAGCCTTTATTTCAAAGATGATGACTATCGGCTTAGTTTCCTATATGGGTCTTACCTAACCCTGACTAATCTGACTCAAACCGAGTGGGATCGGATCGAACGGATGCGTCTATCTCCTCTTTATGTTTCGGTTCATGCTACTGAACCGGATGTGCGCATACGGTTACTGAAAAATCCCCGGGCTGGGCTAATTTTAGAGCAGTTAAGGTGGTTTCAGGAGCGACGGCTGCAAATTCATGCCCAGGTAGTGGTATGTCCTGGAATTAATGATGGCATTCACTTAGAACGTACTCTGTTAGATTTAGCGCAATTCTATACCGGTGATCTGCCCGCAGTGGCTTCAACCGCAGTAGTACCGGTGGGATTGACTCGATTTCGACCCCAGGAGGATGAACTGATTAGTGTTACTGGGGACAAAGCGAGGGAAGTGATTGCTCAAGTTCAAAGGCTTCAGGAGAAATTTAAGCAGCAGTTGGGGTCTACCTTTGCTTGGTTGGCAGATGAGTGGTTTTTGATTGCCAGAGAAGAGTTACCTCCAGAATCCGATTACGGAGACTACCCTCAAATTGGGAATGGTGTCGGTTCTATTCGTCTGTTCTTGAAAGAATTCCAAACTACTGCTATTAAACGGTTGCCTAATAGTTTAGAAATCCCCCGACGGGGGACTTGGGTAGTGGGTAATGCGGTGGAAAAAGCGTTTGAACCTGTGGTAGAGCGGTTCAATGCTGTGGCAGGATTGGAGATTAAGATGGTTGCGTTATCGAGTGATTACTGGGGTCAGGAGATAACGGTTACTGGCTTGCTGACTGGACAGGATTTACTGAAGGGATTAAAAGGAAAAGACTTAGGAGAAATGATTCTGTTACCTGGGTTGATGCTTAAGCATGGTGATACCCGGTTTCTGGATGATATGACTGTGGCAGAAGTGGCTGATCAGCTCAAGACTCCGATTATTCCGGTTAATGGTATTGAGGAATTGATCGATGGGGCTGTTGGGAATAGGGAGTAGGGAGTAGGGAGTAGGCAAGAGGCAAGAGGCAAGAGGCAAGAGGCAAGAGGCAAGAGGCAAGAGGCAAGCTAGCAATAGGGGAAAAAATTCTGTTTACCTGATTAATAGGAGAAGGGCTAGTAGTGGCGTAGGGTGTGTTAGGGACGGGCTCGCCAAGACGCAAGCCATAGCAACTGTTGAGACATTCCGTCCCGTAACGCACCACCGCGTCAAATAGCATGCATTGAGATGCACCCCATTCCTAAACTCCGAAACTCCGAAACTCTGTTCCCTGTTCCCTGTTCCCTATTTCCTAAAATTCCGAAATTGTGTACCTCATAGCTATGAGAATTCCTATATAGTTTAGATATCAAAATTATTAACTAAAATTAGATAACAATTCAGACAAATTTATTCTAGGGTTTCTAGGAATCATGAGGTACACATAATTATTTGACTATTCGCTCTTGCCTCTTATCTCTTACCTGCTCCCTGCTCCCTGCTCCCTGCTCCCTAAAACCCAGAGATTTGTACCTCACAAGTCGTAGAATTTCTATCTATTCCTTGAGATTTTTAACACTAGTTTGGATATCCTGATACACCTGACGCAGATACTCGATTAATTCCTGTTGAGACATCTCACGAATCTGCAATTCTGTGATCAGGAATGCCAACTGTTGCTGAGAATTGTTGTGAATTTTACTAAATGCCCGATCCATAACTCCTGCTGCAGCCGGAGTTGCTCAGACAAAAGATGCACTTGCTGCTTTAATTGTAGATATAAAGATAAAATGTGCAGGTTAAATCCTACTGTGAAATGTAGTAGGATTCCCTGCACTGTGGATAACAAAATTAGAGCTTAGGATTGATGTGATAGTCAACTATTTAATGGGACAAAGTTTTCCTGACATCTCTCCCTAACCTGACCTTGGACGTAGTTATAAGGGTTTGAGCTTCTAGAACATCATTCGTAGGGTCAATTGGCCAGTTGATCTTTGCTAAGAGAACTGGCATCAAAGCCTTATATAGTAAGCTTTTCAGGGCTCATGTCACCCCCTCAGCTTCTTCCTCATTTTTCCACTATAGTATTGCGATAAAGTTTGAGGTAATTGACCTTTTCCTTTTTGCCACGGTACCCCACGGCAATGCCCGTAATCACCATATCATTATTATCACCGGGATTAAACTCAACCTCGTAGCTACTATCAGGAGAACTTTCTTCGTTTTTACCCTTAAAAGCAATTGACTGTAGGTTGGTCTCGAGATAGTTGTTCGTGGAGCTACCAGGGGTGAGTTCTTGGTAGTAAAGCACCATTTTGGTGAACTTGCTACCCTCTCCCTTCAAGCCAATGCCCGTCACTACACAGCCCTCTGGGACTTCCCCTAGGATTTCGTAATCGGTCTGGTTAAAGGTAGTTTCGTCTCCAAAAACCTTCCACTGACGTTGGGCTGTAGACAGATTAAGGTAGCACACGGCAGTAAGATTGACCTTCTTGTCCTTAATCCGACCTCCAAAGCCAACTACTGCGTAGCCATCCTTGGCTAGTGAGTCTACCTCCATATCTTCATTGTCGCCTGCGATCCACTCGTGCGTTTGAGAACTGGTAGTGAGCTCAGTACTACTAGGGTTCGTACCTGCATCAAGAACAGCTTGGATGGCTGCGTCGATTTCATTTTTGCGAGCGTCATCATTCTCCACTAACTCCGAAATCTTCTTCAGGGAGTCAGAGGTAAAGTCCACGAGGACGAAATTACCAGAAACCGATGCAGCCCAATCATTAAAGTCCTCCAAAGTTTCGGGAGTGCCACCGATGCACCAAAACTCGCCATTAGATTGATTGTTCGATTGCGACTCGTCGGTCTGGTTAGAAGTGGAAATTGATCCCGAGTAATCGCCATAGTTTGCATCTACTTGCACTTCGGCTTCCTGGGAGCTGCTATAACTGAATTTTGAGACGCTTTGACTATAAGACCAGCGACCGCCGAAAACAGCCTCGTAGAGAAAGTGAGTGCCGTATTTTGCCACTAACTCGTCGGCTTTCATGTTGTAGAGGTCATCCTTGAAGTCCTCATCAAGATTATTCAGGGCATAGTCGAGATCCAGGGTCAACTTGTAGGAATTGACATAGCCCGATTTTTCAACATGATAGAAGTAGCTGCTACTGGTGTATGACTCTGAGTATTTAGCCGAAACTTCGGAGCTAAACAGACCATAGGAACCGGACAAGTTGGCAGAAACTGACATCTTGGTGTATAGTTCTTCAGTACTTTCGTAAGAGGAGGTTTTCTCATCAGCTTCGTATAATAAGACAGGAGTGCCTATGGCATCCTTGGGGTAAGAATATTGATCACCGTAGACCGTGATTTCTGTATCTGCGTCAGGCAAAGAAAACAGTCGCTTGCTGGTATTTACGGAGTTAGCGCGGGCATAGTAACCGTAGATGTCGTAGGTACAGCCAAGATATCCGATGCCGGTTAGATTATTAGCCATGTTTGTCTCCTATAGTAAACTGATTTGTTAAACTAAACATCCCGATAATATAGCAACCCTAACCCTAAATGATTGGTGACAAGTGATCGGCTTGAAACCAAGGTATAACAAGGATCACGTTTTGGAACATTACCACAACCTATTTAGGATTGCTATATCCTAAAAATAAAGTATAATCAAAAAATGCTATATGGATAAACCGTAAAAATAACCAATTACACTTGGAAATATATTCAAAAAAAACTAAACCAACAAAACAAGTATAAGAAAAATTGTTGGTCAAAAAACGACAATAATAAAATGGTAAAACTAAAAAATGAGGCTCTTCCGTACTTGTTATGCTAAATAAACAGTATGTAAGAGGGAACAGGGAACAGCGATGCAGCGCGGTCTTGGGAAGGCAGCGCGGTCTTGGGGGTCTCCCCGGAGACGAAACCTGATTACGTTGAGCCTTTATGGTTGGTCGGCTATGCACAAAAGGGGTAAAACTTATTGATTAAGGCTCAACTGTCTTACGGTAACTTCTAACCATGAGCGACTGCCGTGGTTTCCCCCATGAGCGACTGCATCAAGACGGGAACAGGGAACAGTGGTCAGAGGCCGTATTCAGAAAATTTTGTTAGTTGAATAGCCTAAGAATCCTTATACAGTAAGCTTTCTAAGTTTTTTAACTGGAAATTTAGCATACCAGGTACTGAAGAACCAAAAATGATAATTAAATGATTCACAAAAAGCGGAAAATAAACCTTTATAAAAATCGCGAATATTTGTATAACATTTAATTATAAAAATTAAAATAATTAAAATTATCGAATAAAGATTTCGCTTGACTAAAAATCGATATCAATCGGTAATTGCAACCGTTTGTTTCTTAGTTAGATTAATAATTGGTTCTCTAATTTTAGAATTAATAAAATCGGCAGAATGTGCTCAAGTATTTGACCTTGTCATGAGTCATATTTTTAATCCAGATTTAGATTTTGAGACTCCAAAACCTGATTAAATCGTTCCTATGGCTCAGTTTTAAATGAGTCTTTGACCCACTTCTTGTGATTGCTGCGAGTGGATTACATATTCTTGGATATGTCTCATAAAATTTATTATAACACGAGTCGAGTGCGATCGCCAGTTTGGTGGGATGTACCAATAGCCATTAATTCATAAAACCGTGGGTCTGTTAGTAGAAGCTCTCTTTCATGAGTGCGATCGCTCTTGTAGTTGCATAGCACAGCTAAAGTAGTAGGATAGATTTTTTAAAAAAGCCTTAATTTACAATGGATTAAGCGATTTTACTCAAGCACCATTTTAGCTGTGTTAGTCGGGAGCAGGTCTTGCAATGCTGAAACATTAGTACTATTTTCCAGTAGAGCAAGCAATTACCCATGAGGGGGCTATAGATAATGTACAAATATTCATCCAGGACTAGCTCCCCTTCAGACCTATTACCTATTACCGTCTTGATGCAGTCGCTCATGGGGGAAACCACGGCAGTCGCTCATGGTTAGAAGTTACCGTAAGACAGGCTCGCCTTGTCTTGATGCAATAGCGAGTGGGGGTTTCCCCCAAGACCGCGCAAATCACGCTAATCAATAAGTTTTACCCCTTTTGTGCATAGCCGACCAACCATAAAGGCTCAACGTAATCAGGTTTCGTCTCCGGGGAGACCCCCAAGACCGCGCTGCCTTCCCAAGACCGCGCTGCATCGCTATTACCTATTACCGTCTTGATGCAGTCGCTCATGGGGGAAACCCCCAAGACCGCGCTGCATCGCTATTACCTATTACCTTAGTACTAATGTTGCTGCATAAGTGACATGCTACCGTGTTAGTCCACCGATACAAATTTATTCTATTCCTTGAGATTTTCAACACTAGTCTGGATATCCTGATACACCTGACGCAGATACTCGATTAACTCCTGTTGGGACATCTCACGAATCTGCAATTCTCTGATCACGAATGCCAACTGTTGCAGAGAATTGTTGTGAATTTCATTGACACTCCCCGGTCATTAGACGCGGGGATTCTTCACTCAACGACCCAGCGTGGCTGTTCCTGGTCGGAACCAAGAACAGTAGAGGCTAGATCTCCTGAAGCGTTAGGGTTAATAACCCAAGTTCCGACGTGCCCCGTCGTACTTATGGCTCTATTTCGGATGTTGATGGCGGCATTGTGGTCTCTGTCTAGCTCACATCCACACTTACAGCCATGAGTTCGAGTTGATAGAGACTTCTTAACTACTTCGCCACAATCAGAACAGTTTTGACTAGTATAGGCAGGATTTACGGCAACAGTTATCCTGCCAAATTTAGTTCCAAAATGCTCTAACCATTTCCTAAATTGATACCAACCTGCATCGTTAATAGATTTAGCGAGACAGTGATTTTTAACTAAGTTTTTGATTCTTAAATCTTCGTAAGCGACCAGATCGTTAGATCGGATTACGCAGCGCGCCAGTCTCTTGGCGTGCTCTTGGCGCTGCCTACTTATTTTAAGATGTTGTCTACCTAATCTATTAACGGCTTTTTTACGATTGGATGAGCCTTTCTTTTTTCGGGAAACCCGACGTTGATAAAACTTTAAACGTTTTTCACCTTTCCTGTAGAATCGGGGATTGGGTTCGGAATGACCGTTAGAGTCTGTATAGAACTCTTTAAGTCCTACATCCAATCCAACCATCTCACCTGTGTGTTCTATTTCCTCTTTTACGTTAACTGCAACGCAGAATTGAACATAATACCCATCAGCTCGTTTAACTATCCGAACCCGGTTTATTTGTTTCTTGTCAAAACGCCACAAGTCCCAAGTACCCTTGAGTCTAAGCTTCCCAATTCCCTTCTTATCCGTGAATGTTATCGATTTATTGTCAGGGGAAAGTTTCCAGCCTGACTTCTTATATTCGACAGAGCGAGCACGTTTTTGGAATTTTGGGAAACCCTTTTTGCCTGGGACTTTTTTCTTGCAGTTATCATAAAAGCGAACAATCGATGACCATGCCCTTTCAGACGCAGCCTGACGAGCAGTAGAGTTCAATTCATTGGCAAAGTGGAACTCCTTGGCTAGGATTTTAGAATACCGACTAAGGTCACTTTTCGAAGTCCCTTTATTGTCCAACCATAAGCGGATACAGCTATTTCGGATGAATTTAACTGTCCGAATTGCTTCATCTATGGCTGAATATTGGGACTCTTTGCCTTTGGCTTTGAACTCTAAAATAATCACCGAATCTCGACCTCTTTAACCTTGACCTTCGGTCACGCTACGCGAACGGTTACGCTACGCGAACGACATAGCTTTATACTAGCAATCTTATATAAAAATGTCAACTAGACTTCGATACCCTCTTTATTCACGGCGACTAAAGTCGCCACCTGGCTTTCATCCCGGAGACGAAACCTGATTAATAGGGCAGCCTTAATCATAAAGTTTTAAACCTTTTATGCATAGCCGACTAACCATAAAGGCTGCCCTATTCTTGCGGTAAATTCTAACCCGGTTTAAAAACACGGGGCTTTCAGCCTTGGGGAATTCCGTAAATGCCTGATCCATTAACTCCTGCTGTAGGGGGAGTCGCTCAGACAACAGATGCATTTGCTGCTGTAATTTTAGATATAAGTAGAAAATGTGCAGGTTCAATGCTACTGTGAAAAGTAGTAGAATTCCCTGCACTGTAGATAACAAAATTAGAGCTTAGGATTGATGTGATATAGCGGTTTTAAATTTGGTGAGGTACAGAGTTTATGATTTTAGGGAATAGGGAGCAGGGAGCAGGGAACAGGGAACAGGGAATAGGTAAAAGTTAAAAAAATATTGTAATTCATTATAATAATTGCTACATACCCTCTTGTTTTTTTATTTTACCTATTCACAAAAATAAAAAATATGGGATTTAAATAAAGATAATTTTAGGGTTTATTTAAAATAATTTTACACAAAAAAAATCTAAAACCCCTTGACAATTTAATTTATAATCATTATGATGATATTATGCAAACAACAAGCAAAAGGTGACCAAGATGGATTCCGAATTTCGCCCAAATCCTGAAAACAACCCTGAGGATATTACTCCTAGTAATAATCCTCAGGAATCTTCTCCAAAAAAATACCCTGTTAAGCACATTCTGAAGGGCTCCCGCAAGGCTATAATCAACACGATGCATGCCCTCTATGCACTGCGTTACGCCGAAATTTCTGAGTGGAGTCCTCTGCAACCGACGGGCATTCCTGGAGAATTTATTACGATGATGACGAAGTACATAATTCTGGGTTAACGGATTAGCTTTCTGGGGGGCTTTGCCCCCTGGCAAAATCATCGAGTCTGCTCCCATGGGAGCAGGTCCCGATAGGGTTGAAAACGGAATCACATAAGGTCATTTCATAGCCGTGGATGGTATTTCTGCGGCTATTTTTTTTGTTAAGAAGGGAATCGGGAATCGGGAATCGGGAATCGGGAATCGGGAATCGGGAATCGGTAATTGGGAATAGCGATGCGCTGCATCAAGATGTGCGACCCGTGGCGAATTTAATTCTTAATGGTAAGAGCGCACCTAACAGGGAATCAACCTAAAATAAAACTGTACCTCATAACTTCGAGAAACGCTATAGTATCATAGATCTAGAGATTAAATAGTAAATATAATTCATCATGGCTGATTCTAGTTCGTTAAATAAACCAACTGTCCACTCTTCTGATGCTCCAAGCTGTGATGAGTCCCTAGTTCATCTAGATAATGTGTGGCAGGTGCAGAGTAAGGTTTTAGCAACGGAAAAAGCGCAACAGATGGCAGAGTTTTTTAGCGTTCTTTCTGACCCCCATCGGCTAAAGTTGCTTTCAGCCCTCGCACAGCAAGAGCTTTGTGTCTGCGACTTAGCAGCGATAGTAAAAATGGGGGAATCGGCAGTATCTCATCAGCTACGAGTTTTGCGATCGCAAAAGCTAGTAAAATATCGCCGTCAAGGTCGCAACGTTTACTACAGCCTTGCCGATGAACATATTGTGACTTTATATCGAGAGGTAGCTCAACACCTTGATCAAAGTTGATTATTGAGCAGAGATATAGCAATTATAAGACTTGTGAGATACAAATATCTAGGTTTTAGGGAGCGGGGGAAGGGAGCAGGGAGCAGGTAAGAAAAAAAGGGGAAGAGGCAAGAGGCAAGAGGCAAGAGGCAAGAGGCAAGAGGCAAGAGGCAAGAGGGCAAGAGGCAAGAGGCAAGAGGCAAGAGGCAAGAGGCAAGAGGCAAGAGGCAAGAAGGCAAGAGGCAAGAGGCAAGGAGGCAAGAGGCAAGAGGCAAAAAATCTTGTGTACCTCATCGANTTGATAAGACGCTGTAAATAATTTATTTTTGCACAGCTACTTTACTATATAATTTGAATAATCTTTCATCTGAATAGTCTTTCAAGATATTCAGGAGATGTTCACAGTTAGGTATTGCTATGGCACAACTCCATCATCATCAAGACTGCTGCAATTCTGGACATTGCATTGAAGCTGTTGCTGAGGTGACAACCCATGATGACTGCTGCGGGAACAGTCAAGGAAAGGAGGTCACAACCCATGATGACTGCTGCGGGAACAGTCAAGAAAAGGAGGTGACAACCCATGATGGCTGCTGCGGAAACAGTCAAGGAAAGAATGAATTTAACTTGTGGCGCGAGTTAAGAGCGGTCGCGATCGCTACTCCTCTTTTGTTAATCGGACTGATTTTTCAAGATAGTTTACATCAGACTCCTTTTGGCATAGCTGAATATGCCATCTTGATTCCTGCTTACTTACTCTGTGGTTGGGGAGTGCTAACCACTGCGGGGCGAAATATCCTGCGGGGTCGGATTTTTGACGAAAACTTTTTGATGACCATTGCCACCATAGGCGCGATCGCTATTCACGAACTACCGGAAGCAGTGGGGGTGATGTTGTTTTACCAGCTGGGGGAATTGGTACAGGGGTCTGCGGTGGGGCGATCGCGTCGTTCGATTCGAGCCTTGCTGGAAGTGCGACCCGATACTGCTAATCTGCTAGTTAACGGCGAGATAAAAACTGTTTCCCCTGATCAAGTTGCTGTTGGGGAAATCATTCGGGTACGCCCTGGGGAGAAAGTTCCCCTGGACGGTGAGATTATTCAGGGAAGTTCGCAACTGGATACGTCTGCACTCACAGGAGAATCAGTCCCCCGTACCGTTGTAACAGGAGATCTGGTGTTAGCAGGGATGATTAACCAGTCTGGAGGGCTAACCATTCGCGTTACTAAGCCCTTTGACGAGTCTTCCATTGCCAGAATTTTGGACTTGGTGGAAAACGCCAGAAGCAAAAAAGCCGACACGGAAAAGTTTATTACTCGCTTTGCCCGCTACTATACACCCGTTGTGGTGTTTCTTTCCCTAGCAGTTGCCCTGTTACCACCTTTGCTAATTTCGGGAGCAAGCGCAAGTACCTGGACTTATCGAGCCTTGGTGCTGTTGGTGATTTCCTGTCCCTGTGGATTGGTAATTAGTATTCCTCTGGGCTATTTTGGCGGTATTGGAGGGGCAGCCAAGCGCGGTATTTTGATTAAAGGTTCTACGTTTTTAGATGCCTTAACTCAGGTGAAAACCGTCGTCTTTGATAAAACTGGCACCCTTACTAAAGGAAACTTTCGAGTCACCGATATTATTACCCACAATGGTTTGAGTCAAGAGCAACTACTAGAATTAGCTGCTCATGTAGAATCTGGGTCAAATCATCCCGTCGCCCAATCGATTCGACAAGCTCATGGCAAACCGATTGACAGTTCTAAGGTTGAAAATTATCAAGAAATTGCGGGACAGGGTATTCTCGCCCAAATTGATGGAAAAGTTGTCATCGCAGGAAACGATCGCTTACTCCATCGAGAGGGGATTTCCCATCATGTGAGTGTGGCTGATAGTACGGTAGCTCACTTAGCTGTGGATGGTGAATACAGTGGGCGTATCTTAATTGCCGATGAACTCAAAGAAGATGCCATCAATGCCATCCAAGCACTGCACCAACAGCAGATTAAAACTGTAATGCTGACAGGAGACAGTCAAACCATAGCTAATACTATCGCTCGAAGGCTAGGGATAGATGATTTTCAAGCCGAACTCTTACCAGAGGATAAGGTGAATGCTTTAGAGAAGATCCTCACAGCAGTAAACCAAACTAACCATAAAACCGCATTTGTCGGAGATGGCATCAACGACGCACCAGTAATTGCTCGTGCTGATGTGGGCATAGCTATGGGGGGATTAGGCTCAGATGCTGCTATCGAAACCGCCGACGTGGTAATTATGACCGATGCTCCCTCTAAAGTAGCAGAAGCGATCGCCATCGCCCGCCGAACCCTCCGTATTGTTTGGCAAAATATTATTATTGCTTTGGCAGTGAAAGTCGTCTTTATTGCCCTGGGTGCCATGGGGGTAGCAACTCTCTGGGAAGCTGTATTTGCCGATATGGGAGTGGCTCTGTTGGCGATTCTTAATGCTAGTCGGGTATTGCAGATAAGGGAGTAGGGAGCAGGGAGCAGGGAGCAGGGAGCAGAGATACTTTTGGCAACTTTACATAAGTTAATACAGTGAATTTGATAGCGTTTATCGTAGCTATGAGGTACACATTATTTTTTACCTCTTACCTGCTCCCTGCTCCCTGCTAACTGCTACCTGCTCCCTAAAAACCCGAAATTTGTACCTCACAAGTCGTATAATTGCTATATACAAAGGTAATCATTCACCTACCCTTCAAATTCTGTAACCATAGTTTGCAAAAAATCCTTTACCTCTTGGGGCGATCGCAAATGGTAAACCTGCTTTGTTGCTTTAGCCGCTTCCACATAAGTTCGGTACTTGGGCGTTAGCTTTTTATGACACAGCCAGACCGTGTTATAGGAATTCAGTGTGCCTTTTACTAGGGGACTATTTTCAGGCCAGCCTTCCGGTGGCACCCAAAGACCTTTAACAAATCGCTTTGTGACCCACCAGTAATGTCGCAGCACAGCCATATCCAGATAGACCAGGGTATCGGCTACATCTAGCCGTTGCCACACGGTATCGAGTGAGACAAATCCATCAACGATCCATTGCTCCTGTTGCAAGAGGTGATCATGGGCGGCTTTAAACTCGGCATGGGGCACCTCAGCACCGCCCGGTCTATATTTCATGGAATCCAGGTGTACCAGGGGTAATCCAGTTATTTCGGCTAAACGTTTGCTGAGGGTCGATTTGCCAGCGCCAGCATTGCCAAATACTGCAACTCTATTCATAGTTAGGGAACAGGGAGTAGGGAGCAGGGAACAGGGAACAGGGAACAGGGAACAGGGAACAGGGAACAGGGAAGAGATAAGAGGGAACAGGGAACAGGGAACAGGGAAGAGATAAGAGGGAATAGCGATGGGCTGCATTAAGAGGTGCGACCCGTGGCGAATTTAATTCTTAATGGTAAGAGCGCACCTAACAGGGAATCAACGTCAAAGAAAACTGTACCTCATGAGTCCTAGAAACGCTATAACAATCAATTTCAGTACTGAAATAGTCTAATCTTATCACTGTTCCCTGTTCCCTGTTCCCTGTTCCCTATTCCCTATTCCCTACTCCCTACTCCCTACTCCCTACTCCTATTAACTGTTGCTCCAATTCTATCACTTTTCCCTGAATATCTAAGCTCCGGTATAGTTCTAAACTTTCAGTTAAAAATTGGTAAGCCATTGCTTTAGCATTGGGTTGATTACACTCAACACGACGCAGGTAAATTTCCCCTAAGAGCTGGCGAGCAGAGGCTTCTAGTTTCCGACGGTTGTAGTCTAGGAAAACTTGTAGGGATTCCAGGGCTAACGCTTCCGCTCGGTCAAGGTTTTCTAAGACATTCACCTCTAGGTAAGCTCGGGATATATCTAGAATTTCTTCTGCCCTATCGACAATTTGTCCAAGGTCTGAAAGTAACCTTAAGCCCATGGTGTAGTTGGTTTCAAATTGCTGAATCTGTTCCGGTAGAGTAGGGTGGTTGGATGGTAATCGGCGCAAGCGTTCTGAATAAAGTAAGCTAAGAGCGGTATAGTTGTAGGCTTGGTTGGCTTTGTAGTCGTTGGCTTGACTAATTTCGATGGCTTGACCAATACTTTGCTCCCCTTGGCTGAGTAAGTGGAGGGCTTCGGTTGTGTCTGGAGTATTTCTGGCTAGGAGGCGTTGGCTGCTACCAATTTTTCGATACCGATTCGCAATCATTTCATTTTGACCGAGTTGTTGATGCAGATTTAGGCTTTGCTGGTAATGGTCAATGGCTTTGGTGTAATCACCTAATTCTTGATAACAATCAGCTAGCCAACGCCACAAATTGGCGACATCTATTTGTAAATCCAACTGGTGATAAAGGTCACGGCTTTGTTGGTAGCATGCGATCGCTTGGTCATACTTACACCAATCCTGATATATTGTACCTAGTTGATAGTAGCCATCAGCAATATTTGGTTGGTCATCAAGCTGCTGACTCATTTCTAAGTCTTTGAGTTCACAATCGACAGCTTGCTGATATTTGCCCCAATCTTGATAACAATAAGCTAGAAAATACCAGTGATTGGCGACATTTTTTTGTAAATCCAACTGCTGATAAAGGTCACGGCTTTGTTGGTAGTATGCGATCGCTTGGTCATACTTACCCCAACCTTGATAAATGTAACCTAGCCTAGAGTAGGCACTTGCTACACCTGGTTGGTCATCAAGCTGTTCACGGATGGCTAAGGTTTTGAGTTGACAATCAACAGCTTGCTGATATTTGCCCCAGTTTTTATAACAATTAGCTAGCCGATACCACAAACTGGCAACATCTTTCTGTTTATCCAACTGGTCATAGAGTTCAATGCTTTGTTGGTAGTATGGTATCGCATCGGAATACTTACCCCAACCTTGATAAATGTAACCTAGCTGATAGTAAGCTAATGCTATCCTTGGTTGCTCATCAAGCTGCTGATAGATTGCTAAGTCTTTGAGTTCACAATCAACAGCTTGCTGATAGTTGCCCCAGTCCCGATAACAATCAGCTAGCCAAGACCACTGATTGGCGACGTTCTTTTGTTTATCCAACTGCTGATAAAGGTCACGGCTTTGTTGGTAGTATGGAACCGCTTGGTCATACTGACCCCAAGCTTGATAGATTCTACCTAGCTTAAAGTAGGCACTTGCTACACCTGATTGGTCATCAAGCTGCTGACGCATTTCTAAGTCTTTGAGTTCATAATCAACAGCTTGCTGATAGTTGCCCCAGTCCCGATAACAATCAGCTAGCCAAGACCACTGATTGGCGACGTTCTTTTGTTTATCCAACTGCTGATAAAGGTCACGGCTTTGTTCATAGTATGCGATGGCATCTTCATACTGACCCCAATCTTGATAGATTCTACCGAGCTGAGAGTAAACTAATGCTATTAGTGATTGGTCATCAAGCTGCTGACGGATGGCTAAGGTTTTGAGTTGACAATCGACAGCTTGCTGATATTTGCCCCAATCTTGATAACAATCAGCTAGCCAAGACCACTGATGGGCTACATTCTTTTGTTTATCCAACTGCTGATAAAGATCACGGCTTTGTTGGTGGTATGCGATCGCTTCGGAATACTGACCCCAAGCTTGATAAATGTAGCCTAGCTCAAAGTAGGCATTTGCTATATATGATTGGCGATCAAGCTGCTGAGAGATCGCTAAGTCTTTGAGTTGACAATCGACCGCTTGCTGATATCTGCCCGATTCTCGATAACAATCAGCTAGCCAAGACCACTGATTGGCTACATTCTTTTGTTTATCCAACTGCTGATAAAGATCACGGCTTTGTTGGTGGTATGCGATCGCATCGGAATACTTACCCCAACTTTTATAAATGTAGCCTAGCTCAAAGTAGGCACTTGCTACACCTGGTTGGTCATCAAGCTGCTGACGGATGGCTAAATCTTTGAGTTGACAATCGACAGCTTGCTGATATTTGCCCCAATCTTGATAACAATCAGCTAGCCAATACCATAACTTTGCAACATTCTTTTGGTTACCCAACTGCTGATTGATGTCAAGGCTTTTTTGGTAGAATGCGATCGCTTTATCATAGTCCTCCTTTTTCCGGTAACAAGTAGCTATTGCCCAAGTAATGTAACCTTTGATTGAACTATCTGGGTTTTGATTAATCTCCTCTAAAATCTCAATAGCCTGATCATAGTTATCCGGGCGGAGGTAAGACAGTGCTGTTACAAATTCTATGGCTTGTTGACTTGCCTGATCCCAAATCGGATGTTGTCTGGTTGCTTCCAGAGCTGGGGTCATCTCTTCCCCTAGTTCTATCACTAAATCTATAAGATTGTTGAATAGCTTCGGCTCTGCTTGGTTAACTAGCTGTTTAATAAATTCATTTACACCACTAACTAAGGTTTCTCCGGCTTGACCACAAGCTATGTATAAACTTGCTAACTGAGTTTTTACCCATTGCTCTTCACTTAGCTTTCTAGTATTAGCCGCTTCTTGTAGACACCTAATCACTTCATCCTTCTGATTAAACCTTTCAATCTCCCGTAGCCTGCTCAACAATTCCTTAATCGTTTCATGTTCAAAGTCTTCATCTAACCCCAAGTAAGTCCAGACCAACTGCTGAATCACCCTGGATCGAATCTTGCTGTTGACATCAACATCAGCCAAAACCCGACCGGCAAACAGTAAATCCTGCAATACCGATGGCGACTCCTGATATGAAACCGTTGAATCTTCCCCTAATACTGGCCAAACTAAAACCACATCCTGCGATGATGTTTTTCTAATCTTAATTTCACCATGGTCAATCCTAGGCTGATACTGATCTAAGGGTTTAAAAAATCCTTGAACTAACTTACTAAACCGCCTGGGATTCTCACTGCCAAAATACCCTAAGGCTAACAAAATTGGTTCATGCCAACGGGCTTCATATCGATGGTAATTAATAATATCGAGAATCTCACTAACATCATTATCCGCAATATACCGAGCAGCAAAATACTCCTCAAAGGTCAGATGCATAAACCCATAACTACCAGGGGCACGTTCCACAAACAAACCGGTTGTTTCCCTGACCCTCAGCAAAAAATCATTAATTTGCCACTGCACGCTCTGGGAATCCGGGTCTTCATCATTCAACTCCCCATGGATTTGGGCTAGTTTTTCCCTAACCTCTGCTTCACTGACTAATCCCGAGGGTTTGTGTTCATGCATCCAGTAAGCCAAGGGAGCCAACAGTGCCATCACCTGACTTTCTTTGAGCACTACGGTCTCAACACCAGGCAATTTTTTGCTCAATTGCCAATCTTCGGTCAAGGTCTGGACCGCTAATTCATAGAGTTTTACCCGTTGATTGGGCAAGCGAGAGCCATTGCGGTGAATTAATGCCAAAATCGTTAACAATAAGGGATTGCCAGTCATACGCTTGACTCCCTCACTGGCTGCGATCGCTTCCTTAAGTTCCCGACTTTGGTGATCCGCTTCCTGCTGCCAATAGTATTGACTGGCATCCGGCCTTTGAGCTTTCTCCACCGCTAGACACCATCGGTCCAGAAACCGCTCCACCTGTTCCGGTTCCATCTCAGTAATGGTGAAATGGGAAAAGCGTTCGCTTAATTTAACTTCGCGATAGCCAGCAATCCGGCTAGTAATCACAAATTTGTTATTGGGGAATTTATCAACAAACCCTTCAATTTGGTTAACTATCTGTTGGCGTATGTCCTGATTAAACACTTCATCCAAGCCATCCAACAGCACCAGACATTTACCATTATCTATTTTGTCACGTAAATGCTCAAAAATGGTTGTATTATTATCGGATCTAAAAAGTTGACTTGGTTGTGCCCCCCTAACCCCCCAATCTTGGGGGGAAATGGTCTCAAAGTCCCCTGCCCCCCTAACCCCCCAATCTTGGGGGGAAATAGTCTCAAAGTCCCCCGCCCCCCTAACCCCCCAATCTTGGGGGGAAATGGTCTCAAAGTCCCCCGCCCCCCTAACCCCCCAATCTTGGGGGGAAATGGTCTCAAAGTCCCCTGCCCCCCTAACCCCCCAATCTTGGAGGGAAATGCGATCAAAGTCCCCCAGAATTGGGGGATTTAGGGGGCTATTGCTAACTCCTGTCTCAAAGTCCCCCAGAATTGGGGGATTTAGGGGGCTATTGCTAACTCCTGTCTCAAAGTCCCCCATAATTGGGGGATTTAGGGGGCTATTGCTAACTCCTGTCTCAAAGTCCCCCATAATTGGGGGATTTAGGGGGCTATTGCTCAGTTCTGTATCAGTGTCGTTAGGGGAAATGCGATCAAAGTCCCCCAGAATTGGGGGATTTAGGGGGCTATTGCTAACTCCTGTCTCAAAGTCCCCCAGAATTGGGGGATTTAGGGGGCTATTGCTAACTCCTGTCTCAAAGTCCCCCAGAATTGGGGGATTTAGGGGGCTATTGCTCAGTTCGTTACCAGTCTGATTGGTTACTTCACCTTGCCACTGCTCAGAGAATTCCCTAAGAAACTGTTGCAAGCTCAAGTCCGATTGAGTTGCCAACCGTTCCGCATAATCAGCAATCCGAAAGAACACCGGTAAGCGAGTTTGCCCCAAATTCTCTTTGGCCTCCCCTGCCAATACCGTTTCCTGGTGATCCCGTTGAGCGGTAGCAAAATGGAGCGCTAGATATTTCAGCAGGGTAGTTTTACCAGCACCAGGGTCTCCCAAAATCACACTATACTGACTATCCTGTATGGCTTTGGCTAAATCAACCTTTTCCGGAATAGTTTTAGTATTGCTAGAGATATCGATATCCTGGGTTATCCTTTCAAACTGATCTACCCGAATCGAAGGGCTAGATAAATTAGCTTTAGATAAATGCCTAGCATCGGAGGTATCAACCACCAGCTTCTGACGTTCAGCCTTGAGGGAAATATAGACCTGATCCAGAAAAATATCGACTTGGCGCTGCACCTGCATCACGCCACTAAACTTGAGATAAGAATTCTGGGCAATTAACCACTCCAGATAGGGATAAAATAACCGTGCCAGGGGGGGATGGGTTTGAAATTCCACAATCTGCTCCCGCCAATCCCAGAAATCCGGAGCCCGGAGGCGAAACTCATCCAAAAATTGCGATTTATTGAGCCAAAACATCAATACCATGTCTCGCTCAAACAGGGATTCTCTACCGACATTCAGTCGTTTTAGCTCATTGATGCGACGAGGTGTGTCCAACTGCTCAATCCCGAAGGCCATGATCAGAGGACGACTGGGAGCAGGACTGTTGACAGAGGTCTCTTGATCGAGGGGATTAAGACGGTAGAGAAAATTAATTAAAGACTCGTCACTATAGAAACAGTTGCGAAGCTGAAACCCTTGGTCACTCAAGGCTTCTTGATTAACAACAGAGTTCAACTGCTCCACCACTGGATGGTTTGGACCACTTTCGGGAGCAATGGCAAAAATAATGGTAGTGCCACTGGATAGTGCTAGAGTGGTGACTAAGCTATCCAGCTCATTATGGTCAGCAGGCGTCAATGGATCAGGGGCTGTTGCCATGGGTGAGTATTGAGTGACATAGTGCTGGGGAGAGGGAATCGGGAATCGGGAATCGGGAATCGGGAATCGGGATGGGCTCCATCAAGACAGGGAATCAATATCAAAGAATACTGTACTCATAACTGCGAGAAACGTTATATTTCAAGTGATAACAATCAATTTCAATACTGAAATAATCAAATAGTATTACTGTTCCCTGTTCCCTGTTCCCTGTTCCCTGTTCCTGAATTCTGACTCCCTTGCCACTGTTCCAAGTATTCAATAATAATTGGATGCACATCAAACCAGGTATGGTCACCGTAATACCCTAAGACATACTTATTTTGTAAAAGTTCATCACAAATTACAATGTTGCCTTGGTTGGGCAAATGATGGGTATTGGTAGTTAAGCGACCAGTTTCGTGAACAGTAGCCAATTCCGTAAAATGATAGTCGTTGATAGTATAGGCTTTGCGTTCTTCTTGAATTGCCTCCTTAGCAATGGTTGTGTCTACATATTCCTTTCGTTTCTTCAGGGCGACCTGACAAGCCCCCCGCGCTAGTCGGATTAAATCCCGGATCACACCACCACTCTTTTCAGATAATAGCTCTAGGGCATCGGGAGTGAATAGGTCTGTCTCGTTAATTTTAGCTAATCGTTTGGTAATGACAGACTTCAATATATCTCGACCAACTTGGTTACGGGTTGAGGTGGGACGAGAATTGCGATCGCATTCAAATACAGGCAAATTATACAAATCCAAACATTGAAAGCTTTCCATCGGTTGCCGAAAGCTAGGGGAATATCGTAAGGAAATTGGAATGGTGTAAATAATATGACACTCTAATTCTGTGAGGAGCGGACTAGCAAACATTTCCAGAGCAGTTCTCAAATCATGGCGATCGAGACCATCTACAATCACTAATAATTTTTGCTTACGATCTTTCTCAGCAGCTTTGATAATATCGTTTACTCGATCAATGATGTCACTAACAGCAGGACGAATGTTAAGGGTTTTGGTCATGTCCCGAGTTAATCCCCGTTTCAGAATTAACCCTATTTTTTTTAAAACCTCTGGTAACTCTAACTGTTCAGTATCCGTTTCTTTATCTTGATAAATTACTGTTGTTAGGCTATTTTCCAAATCATCCAGTAAGCGCTGATCCCGATTTGACCACCAGCCTGCTTTAATCGCTTGGCGACAAACCTCCATCCCAATCAACACCACTACCTCAGCATAACCAATGTTATAGCGGTCGAGAGCTGTTGCCGTATCAACCCAGATCACCGCATAGTTTTCTGCTAGCTCCTGTTCAATTCGTCGCAATTCTGTTGTTTTTCCACTGCCCCGATGACCAGCTAACAAAAACTTAGCTGGCTGGTCTTCCATTACCAGAGTAGCGATTAAATTTTCTACTGGACTATCCTCTCGCTGGATATAAAAATCTTTCATTTCCTCTGGTGTGGTCAGGGGTTGCTCTGGGTTAAAGAGTTGGTAAGCTGGTTTCCAATACTTGGCGTTGCTCATCGTTAATGGGAATAGGGAATAGGGAACAGGGAACAGGGAACAGGGAACAGGGAATAAAGTTTAGATGTACTTGATAACTATCATAAACACTATACCTGAAGAAGTCAGGAGTCAGGAGTCAGGAGTTAGGAGTTAGAATAACTTAATTTTTCAGTTAATTATAATTATTCAGCTAATTTTTACAGTTTTTTTAGTTTTTAATGACTTAAATAAAACTGTTTATATACTAGTTTTTAAAATTGCAAATTCCTTAAAAATCTAGTATAATATAATCAAATAAATCCATTCATACATGAGCATCAATGGGGCGATTGCTATAGCAGTTTCATGGCCTATCCACTCAAAGATAAGTACATTAGTTTACTCACCGATTTTGGCTTTAAGCGTGTCTTTGGTACAGAGCCAAATAAAGGGCTACTTATTGATTTTTTAAACACCCTGTTACCACCCCGACATCATATTGAAGATGTCACCTTCAAGAATACGGAAAATTTAGGAAACACTCCTGTAGACCGCAAAGGAATTTTTGACATCTATTGTCAATCCAAAAACGGGGAACGTTTTATAGTCGAGATTCAAAAAGCCAAACAAAACTTCTTTAAGGATAGAAGTGTTTACTATTCCACATTTCCGATCCAAGAACAAGCGCAAAAAGGCGATTGGGATTATCAGTTAAAGGCGGTTTATACTGTCGGTGTCTTAGATTTTGTTTTTGACGACCATAGACATGATGAAACAATCCTACATACTGTGGAGCTAAAAAATCAGGATTGTCAAGTATTTTATGACAAACTCAAATTCCTGTATATTGAGTTACCCAAGTTTACTAAAACCCTAGACCAATTAGAAACACATTTTGATAAATGGCTGTTTGTCCTGAAAAATCTCTCAGAATTACAGAATCGCCCTCAACCATTCCAAGAGTCGGTATTTAATCAATTGTTTGATGTGGCAGAAATTGCCAATTTTTCTCGTACTGAACAGGATAACTACCAAAACAGTCTCAAATATTACCGGGATATGAATAATATTGTCGAGACGTCTAGACAAGAAGGGTTGCTACAAGGTCGCGAAGAAGGTTTACAAGAAGGTCGAGCAGAAGGGCTCAAACAAGGTCGAGAAGAAGGAGCACAACGAGAACGAGCACTGATCCTCCGTCTGCTATCCCGTAGCTTAGGAGAAATACCCAGTGAATTGCAACAGCAAATTCTTCAACTATCACTGGACAAGTTGGAAGGGTTGAGTGAAGCCTGCTTAGATTTCTCTAATGTTGATGATTTAAGGGCTTGGTTGAATCAAAATCAAGAGTAACAAGCTTCTAGAAAATGGCGTTGCTGATCCAAAGAATGAATATGAGTGGGGTGGGCATCCTGCCTGGGGTGAAAATATCAGGAACAGGCAAGATGCCTGTTCCACAAAACTCTTCAAATCATTCCATTATTAAGCAACGCCCCCCGTCCTACTTAAAGCAGAATTCAGAATATTAATTGCGGCGTTTCAGTGAGATAGACATCAAAAAGCAGTCTGCCAATTTCCGCAATCGCACGCTCGCGCTCCTGAGGGGCTTTTGTGCTGCTTTTTGTAAAGACGGCGATTGCCACTCTACGTCCGTCCGGGAGTCGGATATATCCCACGTCGTTGGCAACACCGCCCACTGTACCGGTCTTGTGCTCGACGAGGATGCCAGACGGCAACAATCCTTTGAGGCGTCCAGATCCCGTTTTTGTCCGACCCATAATACCAAGCAAAAATTGGGTACTGTCTGGGGACAAGGCATCACCGTTGAACAGCTTAAGCAATAGATCGAGCATGGCAAGTGGTTTAACCTGATCTCTGGGATCAGCCTCAAACGCCTCATTAGGGGCGGCTACCTGATCAGGGTTGTTTTCTAGGAATTCGGCAGCTTTCGGGATGTTCTCTCGTCCACTATCTAAGTCGTAGAAATCCTTAAGCAACCCTCGCATGTAGCGAGAGATATCCATGCCTTTGATGCCCAGTGAAGTGACATAGTCATCGACAGCATCGGGGCCTCCGACTAGGCGCAGACAGACATCAGTGGTGGTGTTATCACTCAGAGTGATCATGACTTCAATCAGATTTGCCACCGAAAGGGCTACACCTGGGTGAACAAATTCACTCGCGACCACGGGTGATAAAACCCACTCGGAGTCGTCAATCTCAACCAACGTATCCAATCGAAGATTCCCCGCGTCTACTTGGTCAAGTAGTGCCATCGCAATGGGAAGCTTAACCGTACTCGCCATCGGAAACCACTTCTTGGCATTCAGCAAGATTAAGCATCCTCCCTCGACGGGACGGGCTGCGACTCCTGCCGTGCCGACTTTATCCTTAACGAGGATTTTCATAGCGTCGGATATTGCGATCGTACGGTCACAACGGACACCCTGCGATAGGATCTGAATTTCATTCCCTGCCACCAGCCAATGGGCTGGATCGAAGTTAGAAGCTTGAGCAAATTCGGGGAGCATAAAGATGTTACCCAGGGCGATCGCCACCAATAAACTCAGCCAGAGTGATTTCAATCTCATCATTGAGGGATACTCCTTGTTAGTTAATGAAAGGGTTAAACTCAAAGGGACAATTCTGCAATGATCAAGCTACTAAAGGCAACAGACCAATCGAAAGATATTCGACCAATTTTTGGGCGTTGCTGAATAGGGAAATGGTTTAACGGCGTTGCTGAATCTTCGAATGAATAGGAGTAGGGTGGGCATCCTGCCCGCCGGGAAATGAAACGGGCAAGATGCCCGTTCCACCCCTGATTCGCACCTAAAAGATGCCCGTTCCACCCCTGATTCGCACCTAAAAGATGCCCGTTCCACCCCTGATTCGCACCTAAAAGATGCCCGTTCCACCCCTGATCCGCACCTAAAAGATGCCCGTTCCACCCCTGATGCCCGTTCCACAAAACTCAAATTATTCCATGATTAAGCAACGCCGTTTAAAGAAGGTCCCACCATCCATAGACATGGCGAATTCGTGTATTTGCCAAGGTAAACCCATCTAATTTTTTTATTCCTACATATAGTGTTTTCAATTAACACTATATGTAGAAAATCCCTTGTCAATAAGCACAATAGCGATGCAGAGGTGCGACCCGTGGCGAATTTAATTACGGGTCAAACGCACCATTACGGTCTTGGGGGAAACCCCCACTCGCGCTTTGCATCAAGACAAGGCCGGGTTTATTGATAACTATCCTCGGTTGAGTCACAATCTTCTTCTTTTTGGGTTTTAATGCAACATAAATTAATATCTTGTGGTGGTGTCGATGTATGTAGGCTTACCCCCTTCAGAGGATACAACTTTTGGCGTTGCTGAATTGAAGTATGAATGGGCGATCGTCTGGTTTTGGTCAAGCCCCCTAAATCCCCCAACTTTTGATGTGCTCCTGTAGCATCAAGATTGAAAAAGCTGGGAGTACTGATCGTGAATTTATTCAGTTTTTCATGTGCTCCGGTATCATCAAGATCGGGAATGGTGGGGGCACTAATCGTGAATTCTTTCAGCCACTTCTCCTTATCCAGCGGCTCCCAACGCCCTTCATTTTCTACGGGATAACGAATGGATTGACCAGGTTTGACCGGGAGAACTCTAGAATTCTTCACAACGAAGGTACCATTGACAATCACATGGGGAATTCCCGTGGAAGGCAGACCATTTTCCTCAGCTTTATAGGTGGAATTATCTGTCACTTCATCCGGATCGAATATAGTCAAATCAGCGATCTTACCTTCCTGTACTCGACCTCGTTGCTTCATCGCTTCGAGACCTGCATCCCCCAAATGTTTAGCACTCCAGTAGCTTGTTTGTGCCAAGGTAAACATCAGCGGTACACCTTCCTCACGTCCAAGGCGTAATGTTTTTGCGAAAGCTCCCGCTGTGCGAGGATGGCCTGCAAACTCCGTATAGTCGGCCTCCCATGGCAAAAGTGTATTATCTTCCCCAACTCCCGCCATACCATCAGCGGCAACTGTCATGTCGGGAATGGTTAACCAATAGGGAATCCAGGGTTCTCGGTAGGGAATGAATACAACAACCGCCTGTCCTGGATTTTCTGCTTTCAGCGCATCATAGCCAGCTCGATCCAGGCACTCGTCAGCTAACGGATCGTAGACCGTATATTCATAGCGATAGCCAAACTTATCTACCCACATTTCAGGAAGGAGGAAGTCAGCGGTGATAGGCGTAGAGCCAGCCTCGTAGGGGTAGTGCTCACTCCAAACGTTGTACCCCTTCTTCCGAGCCATTTGTAGTTTTTCCTCGTTCTCCCACCAGCCATAGTCGTTGTCATGGGCAAGTAGCAGGGGAGCGTCCAGCAACATGGCATTAACCAAGACCTCATCCAGGGCAATCGTAGCTTCCGTTGGAGGTTCCGTGCTGAGGTGATATCGTGTATGAACAGAGGTCAGTCGCCCGTATCGAGCTGCGGTTCGCTGGGCCTCAAATTGCTCGTAGCTGTTGAGGCCACTTGCCATGTAGGCAGCACCAACGCCAATACCAATAGCACCCTGTCGTAAATCCTCATCCATTGCTTCCATGATCTGGTTAGTCTGCTCAAGTTCACTGCGGGTGACAGACCATCCGGGAACGCCATCTTTCTCCGCCTGTTCGATGTAATCTTGTAAGTTTGAAAAATCGACGGGTTCCTCAAACGTCACTTCAGGATCATGTACCTTCATGCGATTGAGAATGAGGCCACTAGTTGTACCGTAATTCATCTGCCAACCATCGGTAGCCTTTTTGTCATACCAGTCTTTAACCTTGAGCGCACCCAACTCCAGATCCATCCCAGTGGTAACACCATCACGCAACCCCATCTTCGTGGCAAAGGGGTCAACCGCATGAAAATGGGTGTCGATAAACCCTGGAGCGACAACCAGTCTTCCCTTGGCATTAATCACTTCTGTGCCACAAATGTCCTCTTCGGTAATGGTGGCAATAATGCCACCCTTGATGCCAACATTTCGGACTGCGTCAAATTCCTTTTCAGGATCCATTACCCGTCCATTCAGGATGACAATGTCGTAGGGAGTTTCGTCCAAACAATCGTCAGACGCCATCGCGGGTTGACTGACGATTGAAAACATGAATACAGTACAGATCAGAAAAGCCTGAAAGCTTTTCAGCAGAATTTGTTTCATGATTGTCTTGCAATACAACGTGTTTTGTGATTAAACAGAGGTCATTCAAGAGACTTTGGTATAAATTAATACCTTATATTTAACCCTCACATCTATACAACATAGGCTTATGTGTGGTAATAAGTATGAGGGGTATCACCCCCATGTTTAGCTGGACAGGATAGATAATCAGGGCAAACCTATCTTGTTAGGTAACCTGGTATAGTTCACAATAAACCCTAGTTTATTAGACCTCTTGCAAAAGTATTTTTTTGATACTGTTTCTCTGGCCGTAGGCCACGCTACGCGAACGATTCTTCTTCACTATTCCCCATTCCCTATTCCCTATTCCCGACAACTGCCGCGAAGTCTATTGTGCTTATTGATAAGATAATTTCGACATATAGTGTTTTGTGAATAGCTGGCGGGGCGACATTGTCGCCCCGCCAGCTGAATATGATATAATAAGCCTCTGAAAAATCGTGGCACAGGCTTCGACGCTGGGACCCATAAGCTGATAGCTGATAGCTGATAGCTGATAGCTGACCGCTGATAACTGATTAAAACATATCTGACATCCAAGGTTCAGATCCAGAAAACAATAATGTCGCTAGTGACAACGCTTCGTTTGTGGCTTTCAAATAACCTGTAAGTTGCAGTTGTCTAGGACTATATAAACCACTATACAAAGACGCTAAGCCTCGGATACTAATTTGAAGATCCCCATTACCTCCTGGAGTAACTTCACCTTGCCCTTGATTAACACGTAAACGGAATCTACCGTTATTAGCCTCAATCAAATCATCCTTAACTTCCAAGTGTAATTCCCCATCGATTCCTACCGGATAACCTCGCTTTTCTAAGGCTTTGGGAACATCAATCACTCGTGTCATCCAGTAATATCGAGTGTCAATTTTCGCCGTTTGTTCTGGTAACACTAACATTAACGGGTCATGGGGAGAACTATACCAATACACCTGATTGACTAGGGAGCGATGATCAGCGATAAACGTCCAAAAACGCTTGATAGCAGCTGTGGTCAGCAATGCCCAATCGTTAATCGTAATCCGAAGCCCCTGATCGTCTTCCTCTTGAGTAAAAATTATGTAACCTTCCGGTAGGGTTTCTGAGCCAATCAGATAGCTATAGATAGTTTCTTCTGGTTTTGCTAGTATTGGTTTCACCAGATTTTCCCAGATAGCTCGATGGCGGTCTAAATTCCCATTATTGGCTTGAGCGTGTTGGTGATAGACCTCCTCGAAGACCTGGTAATTCTCTGGCTCCACTCGATGCATGGGAAGATTGCGTTCGCATAACGAAATCGTTTTGGTAGACAATTTCCACAGGCAACGGTTTCCTGCCCGTTCATAGCACACTTTCCGATACAGGGCGTCAGTAGCAGCATATAACGTAGAAATTGGCACGCCCTGGTCATGGAGTGCCATTATAGTCTTAGCCATTAATTGGTAAGCTACCCCTTGACCGCGATACTCTGGCGCTACACCAACCACAGCAATTCCTGCCATCGGCACAGGTTTACCGAAAAAATTGGGTAATCGCGCCCCATTAGACGCGCGCCTTAGAATAGGGTCGCCTTTATAGGGGACTGGCTATGAAAAAAAGGTTAAAACTTATTAAATAAGGCGACCCTATTCTTACGGTAACTTTAAATCCTTATAGGACGGCTTTATTTTTCAGCTAAAACTTGACAGTTTTCACAGAGCGTGTTATAATCATATTATAAATAAAAAACTAAAAAGCTAGATAAATACTATCTAAAAATAAGTAGGCAACGTAAAAAATATGTAAGAGATACATATTGCGTAATTTGGTCTAACGACTCTTTACGTCTATGAAAAAAATTAGATTAAAAAAGTATCTATCTATCTATATAAAAAAAAAGCGATGCAGTGGCCTCACGGGGGTTCCCCCCACTCGCGCTTTGCATCAAGACAAGGTACGGTGGGGCACACCGAAACCTGGGTCATAGACCCTCTACGCTTGGGGAGAGGAGACCTCTATTTTTCCTGGCTCCGGCCTGGTTGAACAAGTCATCTCGTTGAATCAAGAATCCCCGTCCTTCCAGGGCGGGGAGTGTCAACACCGTACCATTGTGCCATCGGATAAATTGCCAAATTAGCGATCGCGTAGCGTGACCTTTGGTCAATCGCATTTCCAGCTTGGCGGATCACGCGGAAGTTTTCACTACCAAGACGCTCAATGTAAGCCTCACAGTCACTTACGGAAACCCCAAAGCACTGAGATATAATCATCCCAATCTGCTCAAGGTCTTGTGAGTTGCAAACCGGACTATAGTCCAACCCAAGTGTCATATTAAAGAAGATTGTATTACATATACTACTATACTACAATCTGCCAATACTGGGGGGGAAATAATGTCAAAATCCCCCAGTATTGGGGGATTTAGGGGGCTTTGCGTAAGTCCTGTGGTTAATTTGAATGCTTAACAGTTACAGCTAACTACCTATAGTAAGGATAAAAAATCGAATCGTGGCTGCGCCTGGGAGAATAGATTCTGACTCCCCTACGCTTAGGATAGTAGATTTCATCGTCCCTATGCTTGGGAGAATAGACTCGAACTCGTCCACGCCTAGGAGAATAGACTCGAACTCTTCCACGCCTAGGAGAATAGATTCGCACCCGCCCACGCCCACGCCCACGCCTGGGATAATAGATTCGCCGATGCCTGCGGTGTGAACGATGCCTGTGTTTACGCCCGAATGAAGAGATGACAACGTCTAGGTTACTATCCCCAACAACGATGGGACTTTCAGCGTTAACTGGAGCCAGAGGGACTAGAGCCATCAGTCCTGTGAGAAGCACAATTGAGAATTTCATATTGCTGACCTCCTGTGGAAGAGCAATGCTATTTGAGCTACCGATAGATTAAATAAGCGTCAGCTATCAGCTAAAGGCCTTTAGTTAGGTTTGTTTCACCTTTTTAGTCAGGTATTTTTGCGGTGCGATCCCGGTCGGGTGTGCCGACAAGCGTGAACGCGCACCAAGAGAGTCGAACTAAAGATCTATCCTTGATAGCTGATAACTGATCGCTAAATACTTACACAGATAGACGAGTTAGACGTAGCTTACCTTAACGAATGTTCCCATACCCCCCTCTGTGGTGGTATTTTTATCCGGTTCCAAAGTAACGTAAGCATTCAGCTATCAGTTATAGCGCTACGCCCAAGGCAAGAGGCAAGAGGCAAGAGGCAAAAGTTTACTACAGAAGGTTTTCAGCTTGTATCAATGTCCTAACTTTAATGCGTAGTGCTATATCACCTAATGCGCTACTTGAGGTGCTACTTGAGGTGCTAGCAGGCGCTTTAACTGAACGGGGTCGGATGAGTAAAACGAGCACAGATTTTCAACCAGTCGCACCAGCACCGTAAACTGTTTTCTTACCTCCCGTCGATTAGCTGACGGCTGACAGCTGATTGCTGAATGCTTACGATTACTGACCACCAACAGTCAACCGTCACCCAAACAGTTAAAAAGTGTGAAGTTTAGATCTCAAAGATGCTTAAAACAGTAGATAATAATAAATTTGGCATAAAAAGGATAACACCATGGCAGATTACCAGCACTGGGAGGAATCACTCGTAGCACCAATTATCCGTCAGGCTCAGCAAAAACTGATGTCTCCTAGGAAATTTCATGCCCTCTGCCAACAGGTCATCAAATCTACTGGTCAAAACAAGCTATACTTTTATCCACCACCTTCCGAGCTACTAGATGTAACTAACGGGATTACCATCAAAGAGTTAAGACAATTTTTAGACAAATTAGCAAAGTATGTCAGTAGTACCTCCTCAGAAGGACACCGAGTCACACTCTACCTAAAAAGAGTGCGGCTTAGATTAGGTAGGGTAAACAAGACCGTTATTTTAGTAAAAAAAACCAGAGTGTGTCAGCACAGTCAAAAATCTGTTTTAAAGCGGTGCGACCCCGGTCGGGTTTCCCGACCTAGGGAAAGCGCACCAACAGAGGCCAAGCCTTCTAGGAAAAAATTAGAGCTCAACTCCAAGGGGTTATATCCCAAGGCCATGCTCTCCCAGGATTTGCCCTCCCAGGATTTGCCTACACAACCAGCTCCAATTCATCCTGAAATGCTATCTACAGGGGGAATGAAGGTTGAGGTGGAAATAGCTGGAGCTGGCATGGTTGGTCGGGTAGCTCGCCTGAGAATTAATGGCAAAGACCTGGCATTTAAAGCATTTTTTGACCCAGATTTCGTCTGGCAGCATGGTCCTTGGGCTGAAATTCCCATTGGGATTAGACTGAAATATGCTCAGGTAACGAAAAACTGTGCAGAATTCTTGTTTGCTAGTCAAGATTGGATGGTATGGGAATGGATTTATCCCGATACTAATCCCCAGTTTCGGAACAATGGCATCACTTATGAACAGTTTGCAGCTCAAGAAGGTCTAACTAAACTCAATTCATTAAATATATATAATTACAATCCCTACAATATACGTCTTGATCCAGGGGGAATTCAGAAAGAATACTGGGGCAGACGCTGGCAGGATTTTTTAAGAGGAATTGTCTTTTACCTCAGAAAAGTCCAGCGAGAAGGATTAAAATCCCTGACACCATACCTTTCAAAAAGAATGATTACTTACCTATTACGGCGATTAATTGTTCTAATTTATCCTTGGAAGAGTGACTAAATTAGACGAATGATGAGATAATTAGATGATGGGATGATGGAATGATGAGATAATCGCTATAGCAAGCCAGACAATCAAGGCAGAGAATAAGGTCAAGCCAGAGGTAATGGTATAGTTGGGTCAGTACTCAATTATCTATTAGATCAGGTCAGGATAATTAACCTTAATAAAAATCTCCCTCGGTGCGCTTTCCGTAGGCGAATTAAATTCGCCACGGGTCGCACCGCTCCCCATCTCCCCATCTCCCCACACCTCCCACCCTCCCCACCCTTCCCACACTTTCATTTTTATTGACAAATATCAATACCCGATCTTCCCCCATCTTTTTGACACAGGAGTTTGGTAGGATATCTATAAAAGTGTCCCTAAACGCACAACTATACATCCGAGAACTATACATCTCCCTCTCCTGCTATGCTTAAGAGACTAATTGGTGATCCAAACGCACGTAAGCTCAAACGGTACCAACCTGATGTTGTAGAAGTTAACCTCCTCGAAGAAGACATCCAGCACCTATCGGATGAACAACTCAGGGGCAAAACCGCAGAGTTTAAACAGCAGCTGGAGAAAGCCAACACTAGTCAAGAGCGTGATGAAATTCTTGATCAAATTCTGCCAGAAGCCTTTGCTGTAGTGCGGGAAGCAGGAAAGCGAGTGCTGGGAATGCGTCACTATGATGTCCAAGTCATGGGTGGCATTGTCCTGCACAAAGGGCAAATTGCGGAGATGAAAACTGGTGAAGGAAAAACCCTGGTGGCTACTTTACCAGCTTATCTCAATGCCATCGATAGTAAAGGGGTTCACATTGTAACCGTTAACGACTACTTAGCCCGTCGGGACGCGGAATGGATGGGACAAGTTCATCGCTTCCTAGGTCTAACTGTGGGGCTGATTCAATCGGGAATGTCCCCCCTCGAGCGGCAAAAGAACTATGCCTGTGATATTACCTATAGCACCAACAGTGAATTAGGCTTTGACTATCTCCGGGACAACATGGCCACAGCAATGTCAGATGTGGTGCAACGTCCATTTAACTATTGCATTATTGACGAAGTAGACTCAGTACTGATTGATGAGGCCCGAACCCCACTGATTATTTCTGGGCAAGTGGAGCGACCGACTGAAAAGTACATTAAGGCCGCAGAAATTGTCCGCAGGCTCTATCCAGAAGATCCAGAGAATCCTGATCAACTAGGACACTACGAAGTTGATGAAAAAGCCCGTAACATCTTGATGACCGATGAAGGGTTTATCGAAGCAGAGCAACTTCTAGGGGTTAAAGATTTGTACGACCCCAAAGACCCTTGGGCTCATTATATTTCCAATGCCCTCAAGGCTAAGGAACTCTTTCAGAAAGATGTGAACTATATCGTGCGGAATGGGGAAGTAGTGATTGTAGACGAGTTCACTGGCCGAGTGTTGGCAGGACGCCGGTGGAGTGATGGTCTACACCAAGCCATAGAAGCCAAGGAACGGGTAGATATTCAAAATGAAACCCAAACCCTAGCAACCATTACCTATCAGAATTTCTTCTTGCTCTATCCCAAACTGGCCGGTATGACAGGTACCGCCAAAACAGAAGAAGCGGAATTTGAAAAAATCTACAACTTGCAAGTTACCATTATTCCCACTAACAAACCCTCTAAACGTCGAGACGTTTCCGATGTGGTTTACAAGACCGAGCCAGCTAAGTGGAGGGCAGTAGCAGAAGAATGTGCTGAACTCCATCAACAAGGACGTCCGGTACTAGTGGGAACCACCAGTGTAGAAAAATCCGAGTTGTTGTCAGGTCTGTTAGCCGAAAAGGGGGTACCCCATAACCTGCTCAATGCTAAACCGGAAAATGTGGAGCGGGAATCAGAAATTGTGGCTCAGGCAGGACGCAAAGGAGCCTTGACTATTTCCACCAACATGGCTGGCCGAGGAACAGATATTATTTTGGGAGGTAATGCTGACTTCATGGCACGGCTGAAGCTACGGGAATATTTTATGCCCAAAATAGTTCAGCCAGAGCAAGACGAAGCCTTTGCCCCCATAGGGGTAACTACTGCAAAGCCTAAATCGGACGCTGTTGGGTTTGCTCCAGGAAAGAAACCGAAAAGCTGGAAGGTTAGCCCTCAGATTTTCCCGACCAAATTGTCCCGGGAAACGGAACAACTCCTAAAAGAGGCAGTAAATTTTGCAGTTGAACAGTATGGAGAGCAGAGTTTACCGGAACTAGAAGCAGAAGAGAAATTAGCGATCGCTTCAGAAAATGCTCCCACCAATGACCCAGTTATTCAAAAGCTGCGGGAAGTCTATAAAGCAATTCAAGGGGAATATGACGCATTCACCACCAAAGAACATGATGATGTGGTAGAAAAAGGTGGCTTGCACGTTATTGGCACAGAACGTCATGAATCCCGCCGTATTGATAACCAGCTCAGAGGACGAGCTGGACGGCAAGGTGACCCCGGTTCTACCCGATTTTTCCTAAGTTTGGAAGACAATCTCCTGCGGATATTCGGAGGCGATCGCGTAGCAAGGATGATGGATATGTTCCGGGTTGAGGAAGATATGCCCATCGAATCCGGGATGCTCACCAGCTCCTTAGAAAATGCCCAGAAGAAAGTGGAAACCTTCTACTACGATACCCGGAAGCAGGTATTTGAGTATGACGAGGTCATGAACAACCAACGGCGGGCAATTTACGCGGAAAGACGGCGAGTGCTGGAAGGACTAGACCTCAAAGAACAAGTCATCCAGTATGCCGAAAAGACTATGAGTGATATTGTAGACGCCTACGTTAACCCAGAGTTACCACCAGAAGAGTGGGATTTAGAGAGCTTGGTAGGAAAGGTCAAAGAATTTGTCTACTTACTCCAAGATCTAGAACCACAGCATCTAGAAGATATGACTGTCGGGGAAATCAAAACCTTCCTCCATGAAGAAGTCCGGAAAGCCTATGATATCAAGGAAGCTCAAGTCGATCAAATCCAGCCAGGACTAATGCGACAAGCTGAGCGATTCTTTATCTTGAATCAAATCGATAACCTCTGGCGAGAGCATTTACAATCCATGGACGCCCTACGGGAGTCAGTGGGATTACGAGGTTATGGCCAAAAAGACCCCCTGATTGAGTATAAGCAGGAAGGCTATGAGATGTTCTTGGAAATGATGATCGATATCCGCCGCAATGTGGTATACTCCCTCTTCCAGTTCCAGCCACAAATGCAACCCCAAGCAGTGTAATGCCTTTTTAAGTTGAAGGTTTAAGAAGTTGAAGGTTGAACGCGATTGCGTGGCCGTTCGCGCAGCGTGGCCTACGGCCTTAAGGCCAAGGTTTAAGGTTTAAGGTTTGCTGCTGCCCTTAACCTTTTGCCTCTTGCCAATAGCCATGCATGCCTTTTGCCTTGTTTAACTATAGTTGTCACTAGTCAACCGATTCCCAATTCCCGATTCCCGATTCCCGATTCCCGATTCCCGACTTAACTTTATGGTCTAATCAACTTCCGTTCTGCCTGACGATACTCAGCAATCTTTCTGGCTCGTTGCAAAGGAATATAAGTAATCATTGCCACTAAGGGAATACCGGTTACTACCACAGCCGCTGGTACCAATGGATCAAGCAATCCCAGTATAAAAATTAGACCCAAACTACTCCCAAACGCTGTACTCACCAGTGACAGCCAGATCGAAAAATTCCTAGTCAATCCCCTATCCATAAACTTTTCTACCACAATACCGATTGCTACTCCACTGATCAATCCACCCACTAGTCCAGCTACAGCCCCAACCACTGTTGTAGCTTCTGCTGTTGCTACCAATCCAGTCAAAGCCGTTACCCAAGTAACAATACCAACTAAAATACCAGCCGTTCCTCCTGCCATTGCTCCTGAGGTCCGACCAGCTGTTGTCGTTAACCACGCTGCCAATTCCAAACCTACCGCTGCCCCAGCTAAGGTGCTAAAACCAGGTGTCGCACTAATTCCCATTAGAGTTCCGTAGATCAGCAGACTAGAGGCTATAATCCAATCAACAGCTACAGCAAATAGTAACAATAGGGCTAGGTAAGGGTAGGGGAGTTTTTTCCGAGTAATTGGGATAGGAGCAGTTTTTAAATTAATATCTAACGAATAAGTCTTCGGGGAAGAATTTGTGTGCAGTAAAACCTTTCTTTGGTAAGTTTTATCCGCCATCAACTTTCCAGTATCAATGGTGATTTTGCACTCAACTTCATTCCCTTCAAAGGTGGCTGGTTCAAACGAAATCCAGCTATGGTAATCGGGGGTATGAGGTGGATCGTGAAGATGAGGCGCAACTTCCCACTTTCCAGTTAACGTTGTCTCAGGTATAGGATTCTTGATCCAGATGGAGTGAGTCAGTTTTTTGCCCAAGCTAGTCCCGGTGAACTCCAGACTGCTGTGACTCAAGTCAACCTTTGGTAAACAAATCGGGTCAGTAGGTATAGCGGCTAGAGCAGCTCTAGCATTGGGATAGCGGTTCTCCAGTTGGGGTTCCACCATTTTTTCTAACCACTTCACCCAATGGGGACTCACCTTCGGAATTAAATGCTGAAAATTAACGTGATAGCGGATATCAACTAAATCATCAATATCCTCTGCTTTGGTATTACTCAATAAGCAAATTAATGTGATACCTACACTATAGAGATCTGATGCTTCGGTGAGTTGACGCCGAAATAATTGCTCTGGTGGCATAAAGCCTAAGGTTCCTTTAACCAGGCTACTAACCCCTACTTCTCCATCCCCCAGTCGCGCAAAACCAAAATCAATCAAATAGACATTGAGATCATCATCTACCAAGATATTAGCTGGTTGAACATCCCGATGAATTACTGAGGGAATACGGTTTTGGAGATAGACAAAAATTACCAGTAAAGAAATCGCAATTTGCTTAATGTCATCAGGACTAAAACTTCGCGGTTTGGCCAGAGATGAAGCTTCTTTATACTCCTGAACTAGGCAAAAGCCATCTTCAGTTTGGAAGGAATCTAGATAGCAGGGAATCCCCGGATGTTCCAATCCTTTCAGCACTTGTATTTCACGTTCGTATGTGTCATAATTTAACCAGTTTGTGTTAGTTTTAATAACCTGAAACTGCTTAATGACAACATACTGTTTAGTTTTGAGGTTTATCGCCAGGTAAGTGTATCTGCCGACGGCTTGATTGCACGTTAAATCCCTGATGATCTGATAGCCATGAATTTTAAATTCTAGACAATTATTCATAAGCTGATAGAAATTTATCAACACTTAACCCGCAGGGTTAAATGTTGATAAATTTAGTAGTTAGAGAAACCAATAGCTATTACTGGTTTCTCTAACTGGTCTAACTCTAACTGGTCTAAACTACATCACATTTGATGGTATTGCTGGTTGATTAGTTTCAGTTCTTTCCCAGGGGAAAGACTTGTATTTTATGTAGAAGCCACCTAATACCACCAGTATGATAATAATCATACCAATACCTAGGGAGCTGGGTAGCCAAAATGCCACTTCGATATGGTTGATTTGACCAGGTTGCAGTGTCCAAACTAGCTGATGTCCATCATCATAAATCTTGGGACTAATGGCATTGGGGGATTTCTCAATACTGTTTGCTCCCCAAGGGGTCTCTAGGCTAAACTGCAAATCCAACAGTGAACCAGCAGTAACCACAACCTTGCCATTATCAGAGTTTATTACCCCTAGGCTGCGCAAATCCAGGTCATAGCTTAAGTGATTTCGTTGCACCACAAAAAAGTTGTTTTGATCTAGGCGTAAATTAGAGTTAAAACTTGGGTTACTATCACTGTCTGGTGCTAATGGGGCATCTTCTGGGTGACCAACTGGGTTAAAAAACTGCTCAAACTTGGATACTAATTCCTTACCGTTGTTAAAGGGAATTGCGATCGCAATTTCTCGGTCCGAGAGGCGCTGGGTTTTCCCCTGAAGCTGCTTTGCCCGACTTTCGAGACTTCTGAGCCATTTGGTCGCCTCAGCATCGCTCAACTTTGTCAGCTGTTCTCCAAGCTTGATCTGCTGGACAATCTTGCCATGGTGTTCACCGTCAAACCTGACCCCAAGATCATAGTTGACACAACCAGACAGTAGCACTGATGCCAGCACAATCACCCCCAGAACCCGTAAATGCCTCAGAGTTCCACTAACCAACTGCCTTAAACTCACAAAATTTAACTTCACCAACCCTTCTCCTTTTTTTCTTAGTGTCCTTAGGGATTTATGAAACAATAGGTCGATTTGTTACATATATAACCTAAAACCAATACAATAGCATGTTGTAATCATGTTATAGAATCTCATAAACCAGCCCAAATCCTATGAATAAGCCTACTTTACGTAAACTGCATAGTACCTTAGCTCCAATCATCGTACTGCCTTTCATGATCACAGCAATCACCGGGATAGCCTATCGATTAGGGAGAGCCTGGTTTGGGCTTTCTAAAGATCAAAGCCACTTTTTAATGGCGATTCACGAAGGAGAATATCTTGGTGATCAACTGAGGCCGATTTATGTACTTTTAAATGGTTTAGGATTAATTTTTATGTTAGTTACAGGTATAGTAATGTATTGGAAAAGTATCAGCAAGAAAGGTATTTTTTCTAGCAAAGCGATGGATAAAAAAACCGCCCCAGATAGTTAAAAAACAACTGACTATAGAAATTTTCAATTCGGTGAGGTACATGTTTCGAGGGAGCAGGGAGTAGGGACTTCGGAGCAGGGACTTCGGAGCAGGGAGTAGGGAAGTCAGAAGAGGGAACTTCGGAATAGTGATGCAGCGCTGCATCCCTAAAAACCCTTAGACTACTCACTGCCTAACCCACCCAACCCTTGGATTTAAGCAAAGTAAAAAAAACCGTCTCTGCTGGTAATCTAGCTTTTTTTAGCCTAATGAGGTACAAAAAGTTTTTTTCCTGTTCCCTCTGCTCCTCCTGGGAGGGGTTAGGTTTGGGTTAATCTTCCCTGTTCCCTGTTCCCTGTTCCCAGATCCGCTGTTCCCTAAAACCAGAAAATATGTACCTCACAATATTGAAAACCGCTAGGTCAAAGCCCAAACCAAATCAATCCACCCAGGGTTAAACTCACCAAACCAACAGCTAGCCAGACGAATTGATTATCCTTAGTGTTAATCTCAGCAGGATCTAGGGGTTCTGGTACCAATCCTAGGTTAGGCTGCTTGCGATCGCTAAAAGACCTATACACATAACTCTCCCGGTCGTCACTTTCTGCGATCGCGCCTAAGTCAGGAATGTTGGTCATCCATTCTGCTGGTCTAGTCAGCTGAGGAGCTTGCAGAATATAGAGTAAATCTTTACCTTGTTTGGAGGTATCTAGGTTAGGATGGCTAGTCAGCTGTTGGCAAAGTGCGATCGCTTCCGCTTTTTGCCCAGCTGCCTCATAAGCCATCACCAACCACATTTGCACCTCTCCCCCGAGCCCAGAGGATAGATTTACCAGATTTCTGGCTGTGGTCAAATGCTCTATAGAAGCACGATATTCTCCTCGTTCAAATGCGGCTTTTCCTGACTGGTACTCAAGGTAAAATTTTTCATTAGCCATTAGTCATTGTTTAATTATAGCAATTCAAGAACTTGTGATGTACAAATTTACAGTTTTTAGGGACTTCGGAGCAGGGACTGAGGCCGTTGGCCACGCTACGCGAACGGAGCAGGGAGCAGGGAATAGGGAATAGGGAAGTCCGAAGAGAGAACAGGTAAAAAATAATTCGTACCTCATAGCTACGATAAACTCTCTATTAATTGTTATTAATTTCCATTTTCAATTAAGCTTCTTCAGTACCTTTGATGCTAAATGTACAGTTAAAAAGCTTATAAAGCTTACTTTACAGGGGTTCTGAGGCTATTTAACTAGCAAAATCTGAATACCGCCTCTTCCGACTACTCCCTGCTCCGAAGTCCCTGCTCCCTGCTCCCTTTGTAAAAGTGTTTATTTAGCATAACAAGTACCGAAGAGCCTCAATTAACAATTTCCTAGTTGCCATTTGCGATTTGTCCTTAGTTGGTAAATTCCGATGCCACAATCATCGAACCGATTCCTTCATCGGTGAAGATTTCCAGGAGCAGGGCATGGGGAATGCGACCATCAATTATATGAGCCGCACGTACCCCTTGGGCAAGCGATCGCACGCAGCAGTTTACCTTAGGAATCATCCCACCAGACACTACCCCACTCTCAATCAACTCCCGTGATTGTTGAATATCTAGGTGAGCAATCAGGCTAGATTGGTCTTTAGGATCCTTCAAAACCCCAGGGGTATCAGTCAGCAAGATCAGCTTTTCTGCTTCTAAAGCAGCTGCGATCGCACCGGCAACCGTGTCAGCGTTGATATTGTAAGCTTGGCCAGTATCATCAGCCGCCACACTAGACACTACTGGAATGTAGCCACTATTAACCAAAGACTCTACTAGCCCCACATCCACACTGCTCACTTCCCCAACAAAGCCAATACCCTCTTGACCTTGTGGGCGTGCTACGAATAAGTTACCATCTTTGCCACACAGCCCGACAGCATTACCACCGGCGTAGTTAATCCGAGAGACTAACTCTTTATTCACCCGACCCACCAGCACCATCTCCACTACATCCATAGTGGCAGCATCGGTCACCCGCAGACCATTCTTAAATTGTGGCTCAATCCCTAATTTTCCCAGCCAGCTATTGATTTCCGGACCACCACCGTGGATAACTATTGGTCGTACACCCACAGAAGCTAAGAATACAATATCCCGGATTACCTGGTCTTTGAGATTGCTGTCTTTCATGGCCGCACCACCATACTTAACCACGACTGTGCGACCAGCAAACTTTTGGATGTAGGGTAGTGCTTCACTGAGTACCCGCACACGGGTTGCTTCAGTTTCCCTTATGTACTCTTGAGTATAGAGCATAGGCAATCACTCAAATCTATAATCACATCCACAGCAGTGTAAATCATTTTCATAGCTTAGGGCTAGATAGAATGGCTCGTTTCTTAAGAATTGGAACAGACAAAGCTTCAGGGGAACAGAGGTAGAGGTGTTTTCTTCTGGTAAAAGATAGATGGGTCAGATGGTCAGACGGTGATATAGGTATAATTTTCGACCCGACTCCCTACTCCCTCGGTGCGCTTACAGTCGTCGAATTTAATTCGCCACGGGTCGCACCGCTCCCGACTCCCTACTCCCTACTCCAATTAACCTAGGAGGAGGTACCTCACCCAGCTCTTGAAATCAGAGAGTTTTTAGAAAAAATTGCGGATTTACAAGCAAAACCCAAGACTAATTTAACAGAATAAAACCAGGCTACCACCTTAAAGCAGGGCTTTATATTAAATAAACCTTAATGGAGAATTAGTAATCAATAATTTTACCTCACTACTACCGAGCAATGACCGATTACCATTAGCTCCTGTGTTAGCTTAAGTATATAGCCTGACAAAGAATTGCTTAGTTACCTGTTTCACCTCGATGCTGAAAATCCTGATCAAACAGCTGCGCCACGATCATTATATTTTTTGGTCTAACAGCTTAATTATTCTACTATTTTTAGTTTTAAGTATCTATGTCAAGATTCAGGACAGGGGTTATATAGTCGTAGGACTTTTTGATGATCCTTTTCTTCTACATCGCCCCTACATCGGCACGTTATCAGCTGTCTCTGAATTAATGTGGTGTGTAGTAGTAACCATTTGTTTATGGTGCTGGTTCTTGCTGAACAAAATTCAGCCCAATCAAAAAATAAATCGATTTATTTTATACTCTGCCATTGGCATTGGAATATTATTAACTGATGATGTCTTCAGGATTAATTTAATACTAGCAAAGCAAGGGATTTCCAAAGCGCCGGTGTATTTTATGTATGGCATAGGTGCCATCCTCTATGGATTAGCCTTTTGGAAGATAATTCGATCTACACCATATATACTGCTTATGATTGCGGGAATTTTATTTGTCATATCTGGTTTGGTGGACTTCTCCCATTTGTCAGGAAAAGGAACCCGAGCCATGCTAGAAGATGCCACTCGGTTATTGGGTATTATGAACATCACTCTCTATTTCAGCCAGGTATGCTGGCAGGTGATGCTGCAATCTTGGGATAGAAAGAGAAATCGAGCTATCTAATTCCTAAATTGGGATTTAAAGTTCTCTGGGCAAAGAATTGTTGTGGGGTAATTTTAAATTCCGTAATTTCACAGATTTACAGTCGCTGATCAAAACGTTAAGAATAGAAGAACCAAGTGTGTCTTACTGTCATGGGAGGTGATTACCTTCTCGATACCCAGTTCCACTTCAAAAGGGAATTAACTCCAACGGATAAGTTGGAGATCTGCTACTTGGTACGAAACCAAGATGCTTAATCTGACCATTGCTGTTACCATCGGTGCTGCTGGAAATTCTTGCCCAATTGACCAACGGCATATGCTCAAAACCTTACAAGAGATGTTCTCCGGTCATTATATATTCCACGAGCATTGCTATGTCTGGAAGCCTGAATTAGTTGGACTTCATGCTGGATCGGATTTACTAATTGCTCTATCCTATTACTCTATTCTGCTGTTGCTGATCTATGTTTGGTCTCAACACCAAGATCTGCCATTACTGAAGATTTTATTACTATTTAGTGCCTTGGTTTTGTGCTGTGGCACCAGTCACTTGCTGGAAGTCTGGACAATTTGGCATCCCGATTATTGGCTCTCTGGTTTAGTCAAAGGCACTAGTGCCATACTTTCTCTGTCTAGCGCGATCGCACTAGTAGTAGTGATGCCGAAAGTCTTAGCATTCTCCAGTCGAGCTCCACTGGAAGCGACTAACACAGCTCTGGAAAAGGAAATTGCTGAACGTAAGCAAACCCTAGAAGAACTACTGAGATCCCAACAAACCTTGTCCCTCCTGGTAGAGCAAACTCCCCTTGGTTTCATTGAGTGGAGCCTGGATGGTCAAGTGATGCAGTGGAATCATGTAGCCGAAAAAATTTTTGGCTATAAGAAGATGGAAGCCTTTGGGCATCGTGCCCATGAATTGATCAAGCCGCAATCTTCCCTCAAGCAGCTCCAACGAGTTCTGCAAGACTGTTTGAATTTTGATTATACCAACTGCATTACGGAAAACTACCATCCACAAGATGGCAGTAGTATATTTTGCCAGTGGCACAATGCTCCCTTAATTGAATCTGATGGCACCGTCATCGGAGTGGTGTCCGTGGTAGAGGATATCACGAAGCGCAAGCTAGAGGACGATGTCCTCAGCCAAGCCTATGAAGAGTTAGAACAACGAGTATCAGAACGGACAAAGCAACTAGCAGCAGCTAATGAAGTCTTAAAAGCTGAAATCAGGGAGCGCCGCCAGGTTGAGTCGGAATTAGGCAACAACCTAGAGCTGCTCAACCTATTTTTGGAAGATGTACCTGCAGCTATTGCCATATTGGATCAGCAGATGAGGTACCAGTTTGTTAGTCGCCACTGGTACTCAGAGTACAACATATCTGATGACAACATCATTGGCAAAAGCTACTACGACGTATTTCCAGAAACTCCTGAGCGTTGGAAGAAAATACACCAACGGTGCTTAGAGGGTGATTCAGCAGAGTGTGAAGAAGATTTGTTTATTCTCGCTAATGGTGAACAACAGTGGCTCAAGTGGGAAATCGCTCCTTGGGTTGACATTGCTGGGAAAATTAGCGGTATCATTATGAGTACTGAGGTGATTACAGAGCGTAAGGAAGCTCAAGAGGCACTCAAACGACTTAATCAAGATTTATCCCGATCTAACCGTGAGTTAGAACAATTTGCTTACGTGGCTTCCCATGATTTACAAGAACCACTGCGAGCCATTAGTAGCTACACCCAACTCTTAGCTAAAAAATACCAGAGTAACCTCGATGCTCAAGCGGATAAGTATATTCATTACATCGTAGATGGCGCTACTAACATGCAGCAGTTAATCCAGGATCTGCTGAGTTTTTCTCGGGTGGGAACCCATGGTAAAGAATTAGCCGTTACTGACTGCGAGGTAGTACTGAATCGGGTTTTAGACAATTTAAATGTGGCGATTATCGAGAGCGATGTCATAGTTACCCATGACTCCTTACCTGTAGTTATGGGGGATGATATACAACTGAGTCAACTTCTGCAAAATATCATCGGTAATGCCATTAAGTTTCGCAGCAAAGAGCTACCCAGAGTCCATATTTCAGCAGAACTGAAGGGTAAGGAATGGATCTTTTCAGTTCGTGATAATGGTATTGGTATTGAGCCTGAGTACTTTGAGCGCATCTTCACTATTTTCCAGCGCTTGCATACCCGCCGTGAGTATCCCGGCACAGGCATTGGTCTAGCAGTTTGTAAGAAAATTGTAGAGCGTCATGGGGGAAAAATTTGGGTAGAGTCAGAGCTAGGAGTAGGCACAACATTTTACTTCTCAATACCACAGCATCATCATGAGTTAAACATTATCTAAAAATTTTAGGAACTGGCATCATGAACATTATGACAAATACTCAACCAATTGATATTCTGCTGGTAGAAGATTCGTCGAGTGATGCCGAACTCATTTTAGAGGCCTTATGTGATAGCAAGCTATCCAGTCACTTTCATTGGGTTGATGATGGTGCTAAGGCGATCGCATTCCTCCGTAAGCAGGGCAAATATCAGGAAGCCCCACGTCCAGCTTTAATTGTTCTGGATCTCAATTTACCTAAAAAAGATGGTCGCCAGGTTCTCCAAGAAATAAAGGAAGACCCCAAGATAAGTACAATACCAATTATTATATTAACCACATCTGACTCTCAGCAAGATATTATCAATACTTACAGACTAAAAGCTAACTGCTACATTTGTAAACCCATTGATTTGGAAAGTTTTATGTCGATGGTGAAGCTGATTGAAGAATTTTGGTTAAACCTTGTTAGACTGCCATCATATCAATAAATATGGACACCCATTCCCTAAAAATCTTGCTAGTAGAAGATAACCCAGCTGATGCGGATCTTCTCCAAATCATTTTAACTGATGCCCAAGAGATTCAGTGGTCACTGGTGCAGGTAGAAAAGTTACAAGATGCTATTGATTCCCTCAGTAAACATCATTTTGATATAGTCTTGTTAGACCTATCGTTACCGGATAAACAGGGATTGATTACGGTAACAAAAACCCACGAGGTAGTACCGGATTTACCCATTGTGGTGTTAACGGGTCTAAATGATAGAGTGACCGCCCTAGAAGCATTACGAAAAGGAGCACAAGATTATTTAGTCAAGGGCAAAATTGATAGTGAATTGCTGATCCGCACAATTCGCTATGCCATTGAGCGAGCCAATACTATGAAGCAGCTTCGACAAAGTGAGGAGCAATTGCAACGACTCAATGAAGAATTAGAGCATCGCGTTGCGGAACAAACCGATGAATTAAGGCAAAAAAATCAGTACCTGCAACAGGAAATTTCAAATCGGAAGTCCTTGGAAGAAGAACTTCGTCAGGCGTTGAATAAAGAAAAAGAACTCAATGACCTCAAATCTCGGATTGTTTCTGTCGTTTCTCATGAATATCGCACTCCACTAGCCACCATCCTCTCTTCGGCAGAATTATTAGAACATTACAGTCATAAATGGTCTGCGGAAAAAAAGCGACGTCATTTGCAGCGGATTCAAACCACGGTTCAACATCTGACTAAGTTAGTGAGTGATGTACTGCTATTCAGTAAAGCTGAGGCAGGAAAATTGGAATTCAAACCCTTACCTATGGATTTGTTAGCCTTCTGTCAGGAAATTGTGGAAGAATTTCAACTCACAGCTAAGCCTGGCTTGACTATTAACTTTAACTGTACAGATAATTCAGAGCAAACCTCCTGCTGTATTAATCAGGATTGCTTTGACAAAGCTTATCTAGATGAAAAACTTTTGCGGCAAATTCTGTCTAATTTGCTCTCCAATGGGATTAAGTATTCACCGGATGGGGGTGATATCCAATTTGATCTGATCATGAGTGAACATAGTACTATGTTCCGGATCCAAGATTCCGGAATTGGCATCCCCCCAGAAGACCAAGAACGGTTATTTGAGGCTTTCCAGCGCAGTAGTAATGTTGGTACTATCTCTGGTACCGGACTAGGATTAGCAATTGTCAAAAAATGTGTCAACCTCCACGGTGGTGAGATTTGTGTAGACAGTGAAGTGGGAGTTGGTACAGCCTTTACGGTCACATTGCCATTACGCTCATCCCGTTCTTCAGGTGTTAAGTCTTAGGTTAATGGTGGTAAGTCGTTAACCCTTAATATCTAGTCTAATATCATGTCAGGATAATTACCCTGTCTTGATGCAGTCGCTCATGGGGGAAACCCCCAAGACCGCGCTGCATCGCTTAATAAAAATCTCCCCCATCTCCCCATCTCCCCATCTCCCCATCTCCCCGCGCCCGGTCCCCACACTTTTATTATGGGTATTCAACCGAACTTGATATAAGGGTGTAAGTGTACCTAATCAGTCTTGCTGGTGAGCGAATTGGTGAGCACCAAACAGAGAAAGTGCGATCGCAAACCCCAGCAGAATCGGTATCGCATACCAGGGAAACTCGGACAGGGGTAAGTAAGCAGCAGCCCGGAGTCCAGTGCTGGTATAACTTAGAGGCAATAGATAGACAATCACTTTTAGGGCTGTAGGTAAGGTCCCTGGGTCAAAAAACGTCCCACCTAGGAACGACATCGGAACAATTAAGAAGTTGTTGAAAAGACCAACCATTTCCAAGGATTTGACATTCAATCCTACTATCACCCCTAAACCGGCAAACACAGCACAATTAAGCACTAGCAACAAGAAAAATAAGGGATTGATAAAACTCCATACTTTCCCAGTAAACAGCACTGCTACCAAAATCACTGAACCAGATGTCATTAATCCCCGCAAAATCCCCGCCATCATTTTGCCCACATGCAAGGCTAAGGGATGCACTGGCATCAACAAGGTTTCCTCAAAGGTTTTCGTGTATAGCCGATCACCGCAAATGGAAAAGGTGGTGCCAGCAAAGCTAATGGTCATAGACGACAGCGCCACCATTCCTGGCAGAATAAATTCTAAGTAGGATTCACCAACTGCGGGAGTCATTGTCCGATCTAAGGTACTCCCTAGGCCAAGACCAAATGCCAAGATGTAGATCACTGGGGAGATTAGCCCACTAGCAACGACTTGCGTGGCTCGCACCCGTAACTTTAGCCAGTCCCCCCACAAAACCGTGAGGCTATCTGTGACTATAGTCGGTAACTGGGACCCTTTGATGGTGTTTTGATGGGGCAGTGATAGATTGGATTTCACAGTATCGGTTTCAATTAAGTTAATTTTCCTTTACATTACTAAATATTACTACCGACGACGACAAGATTCTATCCATGAGTTCGTAGGGTGCGTTAGGGGCGGGCTTGCCCTGATGTTCAACACCGAGCGCCAGTATTGGGACAGCCCGCCCCGTAACGCACCACCAAAAGGCTCACCCTCATTTTCTGCCTCTGAGCACCATTGTCATTAATCGTAGGGTGGGCAGTGCCTACCAACGCGGTTTGCAAGCTTCATGATCTGTCTGCTGCACTGCCCACCATACATGAACTGGGAATTTTAACAGGCAAGATGCCTGTTCCACTCCCGACTCCCGACTCCCGACTGGGAATTTTAACAGGCAAGATGCCTGTTCCACTCCCGACTCCCGACTCCCGACTCCCGACTGGGAATTGTAACAGGCAAGATGCCTGTTCCACTCCCGACTCCCGACTCCCATTAACCCACATTGTTAAGTCATTAATCGTAGGGTGGGCAGTGCCTACCAACGCGGTTTGCAAGCTTCATGATCTGTCTGCTGCACTGCCCACCATACATGAACTGGGAATTGTAACAGGCAAGATGCCTGTTCCACTCCCGACTCCCGACTCCCGACTCCCGACTCCCGACTCCCATTAACCTAGATTGTCAAATCAAGTACTCAAAGATGGCAAGAAACTGACTATACCAGGAAAGGCAATAATTAACACTAACACCAGCAGTTGCAACAGAATAAACGGAATCGCACCTCGGTAAATTTCCATGGTTTTCACCTCTGGTGGGGCGACACCCCGTAAATAAAACAGAGCAAAGCCAAAGGGTGGTGTCAGAAATGAGGCTTGGAGATTGGCTCCGATAATTACCCCATACCAGACCAAGTCAAGGTTAAGCTGTTGGGCCACTGGAGCAAACAGCGGTACTACAATAAAGGCAATCTCAAAAAAGTCAATAAAGAAGCCTAGTAGGAAAATAGTTAACATACTGACTACTAGGAAGCCAATGTAACCGCCGGGAAGGTTTAACAGCATCGCTTCCATGACGCGATCGCCATTCAAGCCACGAAACACTAAACTAAATGCTGTTGAACCCAGCAATATAAATATCACCATGCTGGTAATCCGCATGGTGGCATCAGAGCTCTGTCGCAGGGATGGCAAATTCAACTGACCATTGACACCAGCCAATACTATTGCGCCCAGGCAACCTACAGCCCCTGCTTCCGTTGGAGTGGCAATCCCAAAAAAGATACTGCCCAATACTAATAAAATTAACAATAATGGTGGTACCATTGATTGGATCACCCGCTTTCCCAAGGCTTTTCCACTGATATTTCGGACTTCTAGGGGTAGGGCTGGTGCTGCATCTGGCTTGAGCCATGCTACAATGATCACATGAATGGCAAACGCCCCAGCCATCATTAAACCAGGAATCACGGAACCGATAAACAGGTCTCCTACGGAAATTCCTAACTGATCCGCTAATACCACTAGCACCACACTCGGTGGGATAATCTGTCCTAATGTCCCCGATGCCACGATTACGCCAGTGGCTAGTTCCTTGTTATAACCGTAGCGCAACATAATTGGTAGGGAAATCAGTCCCATTGCTACTACTGTTGCGGCAACGACTCCAGTAGATGCGGCCAGCAACGCCCCCACAATCACCACCGCTAAGGCCAATCCCCCTCGCAGCCGTCCAAACAGAATTCCCATGGTTTCCAACAGCTGCTCAGCAATGCCAGATTTTTCTAGCATGGAACCCATAAAAATAAAGTAGGGCACTGCTAGGAGAGTGTAGTTGCCCATAATCCCGAAAATCCGCTGGGGCATAGCGGTCATGAAAATCGGGTCAAAGATACCCAAACTCACCCCTATGATGGCAAACAAAATTGCCACCCCACCTAGGGAGAAGGCTACCGGGTAGCCGATGGAAAGTAATACCAAGGCACCGCCAAACATGGCTGGACCTAACCAGTCATAACCCATGGTTTTAGTCCTCCTCCTGGGGTGCCAAATATCCAGCAAAAATTGCCCAGTTTTTGATCGCTTCTGAGATTCCTTGAAGAATCAGCAACCCAAAGCTGACAATAATCATGGATTTAATTGGATAACGGGGTAACCCTCCTGGATCTGGGGACATCTCTTGAATCGTCCAGGAATTAACAATTGCCCCCCAAGAAAAATAAATTACCATGATGCAGAAGGGAATTAAGAACAATAATGTCCCAATTAAATTAGCGATCGCTTGAGCCTTAGGCTTCAAACTCTTATAAAAAACATCCACTCGCACATGGCCATTATGCTTGAGAGTGTAAGCCGCCCCCAACAGGAATACTAAGTCAAATAAGTACCACTGAGTTTCGATAAACCCATTAGAACTCAAATTTTCTCCTATAAAACGTCCCAAGTAGCGACCAACGACATTCCACACACCAATCATGATCATCAGTGGCAAAATCCAGTAGGTTAAGCGACCGATTCTCTCGTTGAAGCTATCAATTACTCTAGAGATACGTAATAGTTGTTGCAATAGCCACACTCCTCACTTACCAGCTATTGGAATGATATTTTAACATAGCAAGTCCCAAGTCGCTAAGTAGCTGGACAAAAATAAACCTCGCTGTCTTAACTTGTGTAAAGTTGCCAAAAATCCCTCTATTCCCTGCTCCCTGCTCCCTGCTCCGAAGTCCCTAAAAACCCAGAACGAAAGACCTACCTGAATTGCAAACCGCTGTAGGTATTATTAACAATTTGAGACCTATCTTTTGATATCACAAATCATTACGCTCTTTAACTATCGATCGGTTCAAGCGATATACTCAGCTTTCCCCGGCTACAGGAGAAAAATAAAGTTGACCGGAAGAACGTTAATAAACAGAGGAAACCAAGGATTTTAAAAGGATTGACCGGGGCTAGTCCGAAAATTTCTGGTATTAGCCAGTTCCATAGAACAATAACGAGTGAGTATTTTATTATAGGTTCAATCAGCGAACTCAACATCGACCACAGAAAAAAAGAAATACACTGTCCCCAATTGATGGTGGTGTCATTGGACTGGATATTGTAAGAATCACCCATTACTTTTTACCGGATATTCATAGGTAAATAACAATCTCGCTAGAATCGTCAGCCCAATTGCTTGAAGCCATGAAACTTTTTGAATGTCAAACATTGTGGGCATTAGCCAATTCCAGAGCATAAATACCAAAGGGCTCCAAAGAATTGAAATCAAGATTAAAACAGGAATTCTTATTAAGGATTTGATGGTTGATACCTTAAGGGTCTCGAATGCCCAATTCGGAATTGTATTCTCAATTTCAGATGGTGATGGTGTCATAATTTCTCTCCTAGGATAAGCTAATCTGATTTGGGAGCATGTCACTTTTGAAATTAGGTACATAGATCCCCCCTAACCCCCCTTAAAAAAGGGTTTCAGCTTGCTCTGATAGTAAATCGTTCATCTCTGCTGCCACTTTGATCTACTCCCAATTTGATCAGAACTTAGGAGACACAGGGATGAAAGGCTTTGTAAGCCATGAGTTTTACCTCTTGCTACAATTCATTTCAATCAAGATATTTATAGAATGTCAGATAATCCCCTGGCTTCGCAGTACCCTTAAGGGTACCTTTTTTGTTAAGAATGATTAACGTTATAGCAATTCTATTTCCCATGAGGTACAAAGAGATCCCCCTAAATCCCCCTTAAAAAGGGGGACTTTGAGGTTGATAAGTTTACCTCATAAATGCAATAACGGCTATAATTTATTTTAGCTATAGTTCAGTATCTAATCCATTCCGGATTAGCACAAAAATAGATTAATAACAAGCCTGATCTATAGTCTAATCTTAAAATTTTTGGTATTAGCTTCCATCGATGATAATTTGGAAAAATCTGTAAGTTCCGGTAACCCCAGTTACAAGCTTTATCAATACTGTAAATTGGTTATTTCCATTCTGTAAATAACTGTTGCGCTAATGTTTTTGGGTCTTTATCTATTTCTTCTGTATCTGGATTGAGGTCGATGTCAGGATTGAGTTTTTGTGCTTCCTGATAGAGAGAAATAGCCTCCTCTATTCTTCCCTCTGTTGCTAGTATCGCTGCCTCTTCTATCTTGAATAGTGCGGCTAACAAGTGCGCTACTATTTTAGGGTCTTTGTCTATTTCCTCTGTATCTGGATTGAGGTCGATGTCGGGATTAAGTTTTTGCGCTTTTTTTAATTTTTTAACAGCACCCTTGACATTTTGCTCTTTTTGTAAAAAAGCCCGACCAAGTCTTACCATAAACTCTGCTTTTGCTTTATCTGCCCAATCGGCATACTTGAGACAGGCTTCTCCTGCTTTATTGTCTTGATTATTTTTAAGTGCAACGAGGTCAGGATGAAATTGCAGCTGATTACATCCCTCTTTTAACCAATCTTTCCAATTTCCACCCCGCCACAACCGCACTGTTTTATCGTAACTCCCACTGAGAATCTGTTTGCCATCGGGACTAAAAGCGATCCCATTGACAGGAGCTGTATGACCTTCATAAGTATGGAGAAGTTGACCGGATGCTGTGTCCCACAAGCGCAAGGTTTTGTCGGCACTGCCACTCAGAATTTTTTTGCCATTTTGGCTAAAGGCGATATCATTGACAAGAGCTGTATGACCTTTCAAAGTATAGAGAAGTTGACCGGATTGTGTGTTCCACAAGCGTAAGGTGTTGTCATCACTGCTACTGAGAATCTTGTTACCATCTGGACTAAAGGCGATATCAGTGACAAAACTTGTATGACCTTTCAAGGTATAGAGAAGTTGACCGGATTGTGTGTCCCATAAGCGCACAGTGTTGTCTAAATTGCCACTAATAATCTTGTTGCCATCTGGGCTAAAGGCGATATCATAGACATTACTTTTTTGGCCTTGTAAGGTGCGAATTAGTTGACCGGATTGTGTGTCCCACAACCGCAAGGTTTTGTCCCAACTGGCACTGAGAATCTGTTTGCCATCTGGACTAAAAGCGATCCCATTGACCCAACTTGTATGACCTTCCAAGTTATGGAGAAGTTGACCGGATTGTGCGTCCCACAACCGCAAGGTTTTGTCGGCACTGCCACTGATAATCTTGTTACCATCTGGACTAAAGGCGATAGCATTGACATAACTTTTATGGCCTTGTAAGGTGCGAATTAGTTGACCGGAATCTGTGTCCCACAACCTCAAGCTGTGGTCATTACTGCTACTGAGAATCCGTTTGCCATCTGGACTAAAAGCGATATTATTGACAATATCTGTATGACCTTCCAAGGCATAGAGAAGTTGACCGGATCGTGTGTCCCACAACCGCACAGTGTTGTCATCACCCCCACTGATAATCTTGTTGCCATCTGGGCTAAAGGCGATAGCATTGACATAACTTTTACCGCCTTGTAATGTGTGAATTAGTTGACCGGATTGTGTGTCCCACAACCGTAAGGTGTCGTCCCAACTGCCACTGATAATCTTGTTGCCATCTGGACTAAAAGCGATCGCATTGATATCATCAGTATGACCTTCTAATGTATGGATTAGTTGACCGGTTTCTGTGTCCCACAAGCGTAAGGTGTTGTCAGCACTACCACTGATAATCTTGTTGCCATCTGGACTAAAAGCGATCGCATTGATATCATCAGTATGACCTTCTAATGTATGGATTAGTTGACCGGTTTCTGTGTCCCACAAACGCAAGGTGTAGTCGTAACTGCCACTGATAATCTGTTTGCCATCTGGACTAAAAGCGATCGCATTGATATCATCAGTATGACCTTCTAATGTATGGATTAGTTGACCGGTTTCTGTGTCCCACAAACGCAAGGTGTAGTCGTAACTGCCACTGATAATCTGTTTGCCATCTGGACTAAAAGCGATCGCCTTGACCCAATCTTTATGACCTTCTAATGTATGGATTAGTTGACCGGATGCTGTGTCCCACAACCGCACAGTCTTGTCTCTACTGCTACTGATAATCTGTTTGCCATCTGGACTAAAAGCGATATCAGTGACACTACTTGTATGACCTTCTAATGTATGGATTAGTTGACCGGATGCTGTGTCCCACAACCGCACAGTGTTGTCAAAACTGCCACTGAGAATCTGTTTGCCATCTCGGCTAAAAGCGATCTCAGTGACACTACTTGTATGACCTTCTAATGTATGGATTAGCTGACCGGTTTCTGTGTCCCACAACCGTAAGGTGTCGTCGTAACTGCCACTGAGAATCTGTTTGCCATCGGGACTAAAAGCGATCCCATTGACATCATCAGTATGACCTTCTAATGTATGGATTAGTTGACCGGTTTCTGTGTTCCATAAACGCACTGTTCCGTCGTCACTGCCACTGATAATCTGTTTGCCATCTGGACTAAAAGCGATCTCAGTGACATCAGCAGTATAACCTTGTAAAAGATTCCTTTCTCGAACCTTATCTAAAGCTGTTAACAAGCTATAATGAACTTCATTGATAACCTTTGGTTCTAAATAGATTACTTTTGCTTGTAAGGATTTTTGGTAATCTTTAATTTGAGCGGTTGCTTCAATAGCTTGGATCAATTCTTTTGTAGTAGGTTTTACTGATAGAGAATACTTGATATTGGCTGCTTGTGCTAGTAAGTTTGAGTTAATTGCCTGTTTACGAAATTTTAAGCCAAAAAAAGCGGCAATAATTCCGCCCACTATAACCAAGATCAACAAAAGCTTAAGTTGCTTCTGATTTTCTTCTGCTAATTGACGAGCTTTTACATCTGCTTTTCGTCTGGCTTCAGACTCCTCTAGTAGTTTTTTTTGACGTTGTTTCTCTTCCTGTTGACGTTGTTTTTGTTTGTCAATTATGCTATCGCGGACTTTTTGACTAATCTTAAGAAGTTCTTGTGCATCACTATTAAGTTGACCCTGGCAAAGATTTTTAGCGAGATAATCCTCAGCGTTAATTAATTTTGCTCCTGATAGTAAAAAAGCAATTTCTTCTGGCTTACCTTCCCTTTTCCACTCTTCAGCCGCCGCCTCAATCTTACGGGCTATTCTCATCCCATCCCGGTTTTCACTTATCCAACTCCGCAACAGACTCCAATGACGAATCAAAGCTTCATGGGCAACATCCACCACTGCTACTCTCTTTGCTTCTCTTCCTTTACCTACCATTTCAGTAGTAACAACTAGCTTTTCATCAGCCAATTTCTGAACTACGGTATCAATAAGTTCTTCGTTATAGCGCTGATTCACTAAATTCGGCTTTAATACTCGTCTGCGGGTATCTTCTGTACCTTCTCCCAACTGAGTCAGTGCTAGAAAAATATGCTTAACTGCTGCTTGTTTTTCTTCTGAAAGTAGCTCATATACCTCAGTCGCCCGTTGACGCAAAGTACCCATCACACCACCCAATTTGACATAGGTGTTGAGCCGCAAACAGTTATCAGTGCTTTCTTGCCACAGTCGTGTCAGGGTATATTGCAACAATGGCAGATATCCTGGTGCATCTGCTACATCTGCCAGTATTTCTTTCACCAGTCCTGGCTCAATCTCCAATTCTACCTGTTTGGCTGGTTTTACAATTGCCTGTCTTAACTCTTCTGGTGACATGGGCATCACAGCAATTCCATGTTCTTGAATCTGCTGTGCCAATCCGCTATAGTCCTGTTCAAGACATTTACCAAAAAAGTCTGCTCGCATCGTCAATACCAAACAGAGTTTATCCCCGGTTTTAGGTAAAGCCCCCAATAAGCATTCAAAAAACTGCTGTCTTTCTGAGCTATCCTGACACAAAGTAAAGGCTTCTTCAAACTGATCCACTACCAGTATTAGCCGCTGGGTATCGGTTACAGCGATTAATTGTCTCAACCCTTCAGAACCCTTTTTGATCAAATCCTCGGCTTGAGCTAATCGAGTCGCCCGTTCGATATCAGATAACCCAGAATCTAAAAAGCTTAGTGCTAAGGAATTGAGGGGATGTTCACCCGGCTGAAGGATTTTTATCTGCCAACTTTCACTACCCGATAACCTCTGTCCCAGTTGTAACTGATACAATAATCCCGCCCTAACTACACTAGATTTCCCACTACCAGACGCTCCCAAGACAGCCAGAAAATTACCAACACGCACCTTTTCCAACAATTGATCCGTTAAGGCAGTACGACCGTAGAAATACTTGGCATCTTCTTCAGTACAATCAAAATAAGCTAAGCCTTTATAAGGACAGATACTTTTTGCTGAGGCAGCCAACTGTTTTGTTGCTGCTGTCCACCTGCGAGTCAGATTAATCGGTTCACCAGAATTACTAAAAATAGGACGCTGGGGAAAAGCATTCCGTTGTTGAGTGAGTATATCAACTAAGGAATAGTTAGTTACCCACCGCTGTTGGCTTGGTTCTAATCCTTTGATCAGTGCAGAGGTGAGAACACTATGATTACTGCCAATGTCTTCATAGGCCAGTTCAAAGGCACGAGAAGCAGCAATAAAGCACCGGTCTCTGCCTTTACCCCGGTCTCCGGGGTCTGCTTCTTTGAAATTTAGTACTTCCCCGGCATAACAGCAATCTAAAATAATAATCTGCTGCCTTACTTCACTTTCTTGTAACAGTCGCCGTAGCCATTGTAAGGATAAACCCCAAGAACCCATGTCTGGGTTAACATCACTAGTTGCCAAAAAGCCTTCTTGTATCCCCTTGCTTTTTCGTAAACCATGCCCAGAAAAATAGAGTAGCGCTGTATCTGGGGGTTTCCCATTTGGTTTGAACAATTGTACTATGGCGTCTTCTAACTGAGTTAGAGTGACTTTGGTTTTTTTACCAACGCGAATGGTATTATTCTGTTTATCCTTAACTGCCGGGAGTCGCGTTACCTTAAAGTCTCCATACTTCTCTAGTAATTGGGCTATAGCTTCTGCATCCCGCCCAGGTGCCGTTAAATTATTGAGGCTTTCATAGCTGTAAGTATTAATTCCTATTACTAAGGCATTCCGACTCATAACAACCAGCTTTTTTTAGATAAATAAATAATTAATAGGAATACAATTGTTGTAAGCTATCAGCTATCAGCTATCAGCTATCAGCTAATCCGCTAGCTACTGTTTGCGCAGCGTGCGCGTAGCGCAATCGGTGCTATCAACCATTAGCCATAGGCTAAGCTACACCAAACAGCTTGTGAATAAAATAAGCTGACGGCTGACGGCTGACGGCTGACCGCTGACCGCTGACCGCTGATAGCTGAATGCTTAAGTTTACTAAATACCATACTATGACACAATTAACGCCAATTCAGCTAGAGGATGGCACAATTATTTATGTTGAAGCTACAGAGGATTTAGACATTCCTACGGTAAGCAGCCCAGACAACCAAGACGAAGAAGAAGAGGAAGAAGAAGCCCTCACCGACAAGGGGATGAGTTCTCCTGAAAGGCTACGACAGCAAATAATACAACACGCTCAAACCATTGAAGGGACGATCCGGGCTTACACCATTATTGGCTTAAATGCGTTTAAGAAAAAGCCAATACCTAATGTTAAAAAAGTTACCCTAGAATTTGGGATTGAATTAGGGGGAGAAGCGGGGATTCCTTATGTAACCAAAGGCACGGCTAAAAGTAATCTAAAAATAACAGTAGAGTGTGAGCTTCCTAAGCCAATTAAAAATCAAACTTAGTTAAGACAAATAGCCCCAGGGTAAACACATTTACCGATGGAGTGCGTACCCATGTTCAAAGAGAGGGTACGCACATCGCATCCTGAGTATTGGAAGTGCGATCTTTTTTTTGCCTTACTTTCTCTGCCAAATTGGGTGTCGGTGATTGCGACTCCCATGCCACCCATGCTGTCCTTTTCAAAAGTCTTCCCTAGTTCCATTAGACTCAGATCTTGAGCAGATGACAACGTACTATATAGCGTTTTTCATAACTATGAGGTACACATTGTTTTGACTTATTCACTATTATCTGCTCCCTGCTCCCTGCTCCCTGCTCCCTGCTCCCTGCTCCCTGCTCCCTGCTCCCTGTTCCCTGTTCCCTATTCCCTAAAACCCATAAAATTGTACCTCATGAGTGTTATAATTGCTATAATACCCACAAGACTTTTGAGGGATTTGAGATGGCATTGAACTCTTCTGCTTCCAGTTCGCCCAAGACAGATAATGGGCAAACATCCTTACATAAAGAAGAATTATACACTTGGCATAATTACCGTTGTGCCTATGAAGTCTATACCCCAACAGATGACAGTGCTAAGACGAAAACTCCTCTACTATTAGTCCATCCTATTGGTGTTGGACTATCACGCTTTTTTTGGCATCGCTTTTGCCAGGAGTGGTTGAACACTGGCAATGGTCATCTAATTTATAATCCCGACTTGCTAGGATGTGGCGAAAGCGAAATGCCCCCTGTTGCTTACTACCCTATTGATTGGGCTGACCAGTTACACTATTTTTTAACAACTGTAGTCAAAAAACCGGTGATTCTGCTAGTGCAAGGGGCTTTATTAGCTGTGGCACTTACCTTGATCCAAAAGCAAACTGAACCAAATTATATTCAAGGGTTAGTACTCTCAGCTCCTCCGTCTTGGTCTCTGATGACAGCAGAAACTAAATACTGGCAGCAGCGAGTTGCTTGGAATCTCCTCGAATCTCCTTTAGGTAGTGCCTTCTTTCGTTATGCTCGTCGCCGTCAATTCCTGCAAAAGTTTTCGGAAAATAAACTGTTTGCTGAAAGTTCTACAGTAGATAACGAATGGTTAGATAATCTCCAAAAGGGAGCAATTAATCCAGCTAGCCGCTACGCAGTTTTTTCTTTTCTGGCTGGCTTTTGGCGACAAAACTATCAACAAGCGATCGCTAATACGTCTCAACCTACCCTAGTAGTAGTAGGAGAGCAAGCTTCAAGTATTAGTAAGGTGGGTAAATCTGAAACACCAGAAGACCGACTAGCTCAGTATATCAAGCATCTTCCTCAAGGTGAAGGTCGTAAAATTCCTGGTCGTAATGTTTTGCCTTATGAGTCAACCTATGAATTTGTAAAAGTTGTCGCAGATGCTATTTCTTGGTTTGAGTAGCAATTAAAAGTCATCTTAAGATAACAGTAGAGTGTTCGCTTTCTAAGCAAATTGAAAATAAAACTTAGTTAAGACAAATAGCTCCAGGGTAAACACATTTACCAAAGAAGTCAACATTAGCCGATAGAATGAAATCATTAAAGGACTATAAAATTATTTTACGTCCCGATGACAACTAGCGTTTCTTGCAGTTATGAGGTACAATTATCAAATTCAAAGTCCCCCTTGTTAAGGGGGATTTAGGGGGATCGCTTTGTACCTGATTAAGTCATATAATTGCTCTTATAGGGCGGGGAGTGTCAAACCACTAAATTACCAGCCACTCACCATCGACTTCAACTTATTCAACAAATTATTCCCATCTAACTTAAGTTTCCATGGCAGCAATTCAGGGTTCTCCGGGTCTAAATTCTCCCACATTTGCAACCACTTACGAGCGCTATCTTTGTCTTTTTTAGCCATGAATAATTCAATTTGAGCAGTGCAAAAATTACTAAATTCCGAAAACTGAAAGCGCTTGCGAGATATTAGAGGCTTGAGCAAAGCTTCTGCTTCGGCAATTTCTCCTTTTTTGATTTTCAACCTTGCCAGAGATATAATTGGAAATAAATAATCAGGATATTTTGATGATAGTTCTGACAAAAGGTTGTAGGCTTCTTCTGTGCGTCCTTGCATTTGATAGGTACCAGCTAAGTTATTGAGTAAATCTGGTGAGTCTGGTTCTATTTCCAAAGCTTTTTGCAGTATTTTTTCTGCCTCTACCGCTTTTTATACTCCTCCTTTTGTCATCAACGATATAGCTTTACCCCCCAGATTTTTGACTTTACGGGAATGATTCGCCACAGTGGGCTCGTCGTGAAGCTCATAGGAGATTAGGTTAAGTAGCTTGACCTACCGTCAATCCAGGTTCCGAGATGCCCTGCCGTACCCCAGGCTATTTCTAGAATGTTTATAGGTGTATTGTGGTACTAGTATGATTAACTATAGACAAATTAGGGAACAAACAATGAGCAACATCTACGTATTTCATCAGGGGCGAGGAGATAGTGGCTGGCTCTGGTATAACGTTTTTGATGGCAATGAATGGGTTGGAGACCAACAAGTTCCTAAAACTGGGATGACAGGAGATCCATCAGCAGTAGTATACAATGACCTGTTATATGTATTCCACCAAGGACGGGGAGATAGTGGCTGGCTCTGGTATAACGTTTTTGATGGCAATGAGTGGGCTGGAGATAAAGAAATTGGTAAGACTGGTATAACAGCTGGCCCATCAGCAGTAGTATACAATGACCTTCTCTATGTGTTCCACCAAGGACGAGGGGATAGTGGTTGGCTCTGGTATAACGTTTTTGATGGCAATGAGTGGGCTGGGGATCAAGAAGTTCCTAAAACCGGAATTACCTCTAGTCCATCAGCAGTAGTATACAATGACCTCCTCTATGTGTTCCACCAAGGACGAGGAGATAGTGGTTGGCTCTGGTATAACGTTTTTGATGGCAATGAGTGGGCTGGAGATAAAGAGGTACGGGCCACAGGTTTAACCGATGATCCAGATGCATTAGTCTACAACGGTCAAGTATACGTGTTTCACGAGGGCAGAGGTGATAACGGTTGGCTGTGGTGCAATGTCTTCGATGGCGATAAGTGGGCTGGAGATCACAAGATACATAAAACTGGGATAACTGCTGGACCATCAGCAGTCGTATATAATGACCAAATTTACCTGTTACATCAAGGGCGAGAAGACAGTGGATGGATGTGGTGTAATGTGTTTAATGGCTCTGAATGGGTTGGCGACGAAGAAGTACCCAATACTGGTATTTCTGAAGGACCAGGTGCAGTGATTTACTAATTAGTTCGCATTGGAGAATTAAGAATTAAGAATTAAGAATTGGGAATTGGGAATTGGGAATTGGGAATTGGGAATTGGGAATTATGCCTTCTGGCTTCTGCTTTCACTATTCTGCCTTCTTAATTCCTTCTTAATTCTCCATTCTCCATTCTCCATTCTCCATTCTACATTCTTAATTCTACATTCTTAATTCTACATTCTGTCCTCCTTACAGTCGGATTAGAATTTGCTCTCGTTCCGTGATGGGATAGGGATAGCAATTTTCCTGCTTCGGTTCCCTCTGTTGTCCAAGCTGTTCAAGACGCTCGATTGCTTCGTGATAATTGATGGAATGATGAACGAATCGTGTCTTTGCCATTATGATAAAGTTACCTAAACTGTGGTTTGGGAGAGAGCCGCGCTTGTTCCCAGTCAAGCAAGAAGCGCGGCTCTTTTCGCCATGATTATATTATAAATAGTGTCTATGGTTGTTGTCAAGTGGAAAATAAAAAAAAAATTGGATAATTTACGAAATTTGTAATAACTATTGACAAATAAAGTGTTAGTTTTGTAACAAGTTTAGCTCATAGCAAACTAAGGATAGTTTAAGACATAGTATTTTGCTTTAGAAGAAGCAGGGAGCAGGGAGCAGGGAGTAGGGAATAGGGAAGAGAAAAGAGGGAACAGGCCAAAAATTATCTGTACCTCATTAGGCTAAAAACCGCTATACTTTGGAGAAAACAAGGCAGAGGACAGAAGGCAGAAGTGAATTCAACCTTGGCCTATTGGCCACGCAATCACGTTCAACCTTAAACAACCTTCAACCTTCAACCTTCAACCTTCAACCTTCAACAACCTTCAACCTTCAACAACAGAAGAACCACTACCCGATAATGACTAAGACGTTACCAACGGGATGAGCCGGGCATGGATCGGATAATCCAGGGGATGTAGAGATGGGCTTGAGTAAGCGATCGCGTAGCGTCTTTGTAGGAGAATCGCAGCTGCACCTGAACTTGCATGTCACCTCCCCAGAAATTTTTTGCGTAATTGTTGGTGGTTACCCGGATAACTATATAGATACTTAAAAATCAGCTATTAGCAGCTTGCATGTCACACTCCAGCTGCTGTCTGGTCAAAAGGGGACTAAAACTACTACTTTTGTAGCATTACCGTCTAATTTAGAGTATCGATTAGCTGAAAATACGAAAAGTTGCAAACTGATTATAGAAACACAACTAAATCATGATTACAGAAAAATTACTTGATGAAGAATTACTTGATAATGAAGAAATAATTAGCAGTCATGATTCTGCCATATATATTGATACGGAAGAATACCACATAAGTAAACCATTACCAAGCTTCAACCCATTGTGGGCTAGAATACTTACAGGTAGAGGAAGAAAAAATCAAATATTATTGATTCGAGGCAAATTTTATTTAACAAATTATCGAATAGTCTTTAAAGCTAGAGAAGAGAAATCCGATATATTCTTATCAACAGAAAATTCTATTAATTTGATTAATAGTACTAAAAATCGTCTTCACGGTAAAATCGATATATTCTTATGGGATATACAATTGATGAAGCGATTCAAAAGTATGATGACTAGAGGTTTGGATATATACACTAGAAATCATGGAAACTATAAATTTTTAATTTCTTTTGCAAACTTAGAAAAAATAATTAAAGATTTCCAAAGCATGACTATGAAAATAGATGAACAAAAAGTAAGCAATCTTATCAAATTTTCAAATAAAGTTTTCATATATAGCAGCAATTTAATGGTAAATGAAAGATTAGAAGAACAGAACAAATACTGGTTAAAAGTAAATATAATTGTATTACTAATAAGGCGGATGAGGATACCTTTAGCAATAATTATTGCAATAATATTATTTATTTAAAAGGTAGCGTTTATTATTGCTTTTGTACAAGTTATTTGTTTGTTGAAGCTGTTTGGTATAGATGTTGATGTTACAGGATAATAGTAAAATGGAAAATAACAACTCTCTTGTTGCAGAAGTCAAGGAAAAAGCAAATTTGACAAATTCTGAAGAATTATCTTTAGAAGAAAGTCAAAAAATCTTAAATCTTATAGAAGAAGGTGAAATTGACGAAAAACACATAAAAGCTCTTGCAAAAGATTCACCTAAATTTTCTACTAAATTTATTGAATCCATGACTGAATTAGTTCACACATTCCCGACCTTAGTGGAAAAAGTAGGTGATGTAAATCAGGAAGCACTTGATAAAATTGATCATATTAACCACACGGTAAAAACCTTAAAGGATTTAGCATCTAATATTCAATCTGACGAAGGAAGAATAAAAATAGCAGAATTAATTTTTCAACTTTCCAAAGACTATAACGAAACTCTAAAAGAAATTAATGCTAATACTAACAATACTTGGTCAAAAATTGGTGGTACTATTGCATCTGCTTTTGTAATCGGATTAGCTATAATATTTCAAGGGTTTGGAGGTGATTCTACTTAATAGTAATAATAAAGAGGAAATAGAAGGTTCTAAACAATAAACAGTTCCAGCGTAGTAGCGCGCCTGATTTTCAAAAAAGCCCCCTTAGTCCCCCGAGCAATCGCTCCCTCGGGGGACTTTTAGAGTTTTCTTCCTCCCCTGGTGCGCTTCCCATAGGCAAATTAAATTCGCCACGGGTCGCATCACAAAATTGGGTAATTAGGGGGCAAAACTATACCGATAATCAGCAACTAGTACTAATCATCTACAGCATCAACTCTATTTAAATTGACGCAATCGTTTAGCAGCCTGTAATCCCTGATTAACAGTAGTAGTGCTAAAGGCTGCTACCTGAAGCCATGGAACAATAGCTTTGATGCTCTGTTGGACATCACTACTCGTAGTGCAAGTAGCGACAACAGCAAGAGCTATAGGAACGCATACATGTCCCATAGCTTGGAGATTTTTTTTCATAATTTTCAAGCACAATAATTGACTAACAACTAACATTGGAGATGCATAAGGCTGTGTCAGAACCAATGTCAATTACAGTCTAAACGCTTCCACCTAATAAATTCTAGCTCAAAAAAAAATTTACTAAAATTTCATAAACGACGGTAAAAGTTGACAACTAGTTTCAAAACGTTTTAAGTTGTGTTTCGAGCAATTATGAAAGTTTATTAAAGTTTATTTTAAGTTTTTAGGTGTGTTAAGGACAAATTTCATTAAACCTTCATCAAATTAGGGAAGTATTTAAACCCTATGGCAGAGAATAATACTAAAATAAAAGACAAGCACAATATTAAACCTAACAACTAATATCGGACTATCGAATAAGGCTGTGTCATAGTCCGATTATTCTCAACTTATTGAGCAAAGGCAGCACTACCACAAACACGCCCTTGCCCTAGATTTAAGCACCATCCCTAACATCAAGAGTAATTTCACCAGTGATCACCCGGTCTGTCTGTGAAACAATCTTCACCCGTCTAACTCTACCGGAATAGGCCGTTCGCGTAGCGTCTCCCTAAGAGAATCGCACAATACTCAATTCTGCCAGCTCCTTCAATACCTCCTAAGACATCCTCTCAATACTGGTCAGATAATTAGTTTCGTGTGAAGATTCTTAAAGCTGACAAACGGCTCAATTTTCAGGAAGGACTAAACGCTCTATCCGTTACCCAGAGTGCTTTATAGCCTTGTTATCACCCCTTGAGGGCAAAAACAAAATAGCTGAATTGTTACGATTTGTAATTGAATCACATAATTGCACAAAATCTGCACAGACGATTTGCTTGAATAGTTTTGGTCCGAAAGCCGCTGCATCCCTGACTTAAAAGTTAGGGGTCAGTTTCCTTGAGTTACCTTGTGTCTCTGAGAGAGGCTACAAAATTCTTAACAAGAAGGCTCAACGGAATTGAAGCTACTGGAGTAATTCAAGGCTGCTGATTGATTCATTACTCTGCTGTTTGGCAGAGTAGGGCAGCCAGTCAATTACTATCCAGTTTTGGATTTATACAAGTCAAGATGTAAGGAGAGACTTTAATGTTAGATGCATTTGCACGGGTGGTTGCCCAAGCTGATACCCGAGGTGTATATCTCAGTGACGATCAATTCAATTCCCTCAAGAGCATGGTTGCTGAAAGCAATAAGCGCATGGATGTGGTCAACCGACTCACAAGCAATGCCTCTTCAATTGTAGCCAATGCTGCCCGTAGTCTGTTTGCAGACCAGCCCCAATTGATCCAGCCTGGTGGCAATGCTTACACTGGCCGTCGCATGGCTGCTTGCTTGCGCGATATGGAGATTGTCTTTCGCTATGTAACCTATGCCACCTTTGCTGGTGACGGCAGTGTTTTAGATGACCGCTGCCTTAATGGCCTGCGGGAAACCTATGTAGCACTAGGAGTTCCTGGAGGTTCTGTAGCTGAAGGTATCAATAAGATGAAGGACGCTGCGATCGCCATTGCCAATGACAGAACTGGCATTACTCCTGGTGACTGTAGCTCTCTAATGTCTGAGTTAAGTGGTTATTTTGATCGAGCTGCTGCTGCCGTTGGCTAGTTTCACCAAACCCTAGGACAGCCATCTGCTCGTTCAATTCTTCAGTAGCATTCGTTTACGAAAAATTTGCAAAACTTTTTTTTTGAGAGCTAGATTACATTATGAAAACTCCCCTAACTGAAGCAGTAGCTACCGCTGACTCCCAAGGCCGCTTTCTGAGCAGTGCCGAAATTCAGAGTGCGTTCGGTCGTTTTCGCCAAGCTACTGCAAGTTTGGAAGCTGCTCAAACCTTAACCAGTAAAGCTGAGACTCTGGTTAATGGTGCAGCCCAAGCAGTTTACCAAAAGTTCCCCTATACCACGCAGATGCAAGGACCGAACTACGCTTCGACTCCTGAAGGGAAGGCAAAATGCGCCCGTGATATCGGTTACTACCTGCGCATGGTGACCTATTGTTTGGTGACTGGGAGTACAGGACCGATGGATGAGTACCTGATCTCAGGAATCGCCGAAATCAACCTCACCTTTGAACTTTCTCCGAGCTGGTATGTTGAAGCTCTTAAGTACATCAAGGCGAACCATGGTCTAAGTGGTGACCCTGCCGTTGAGGCAAACTCCTATCTCGATTACACAATTAACGCTCTTAGCTAGGGTTTTTCGAGTTGCCCGGAACTCCAGGTGGCTGTTGATAGTTGATTAACGGTTTTCTGAAGTTCCGGGCAATGTTTTTTAGAAAAGAAATTTAGGAGACTGATATGGTAAGTCCAACCACAGCGAGCCTGTTAGGAATCGCACCTTTTGGGGATTCCCCTCGAAGGTCGCTGCGCTCCAACTCTACAGAAGATGAAGTGCAAGCAGTAATTACAACTGCCTATCGACAGGTCTTTGGCAACGCTCATGTCATGGATTGCGAGCGTTTGACCAATGCAGAGTCTCTATTGCGCCAAGGTCACATTACGGTACGAGATTTTATCCGGGCACTGGCTCTGTCAGAACTATACCAGGAAAAGTTCTTAAACTCCACACCCCAAGTAAGGTTTATTGAGTTGAACTATAAGCATTTTCTGGGTCGAGCCCCTGATGATGAGTCGGAAATTGCCTATCATGTCGATCTTTTCAATCAAGAAGGTTACGAGGCGGAGATAAATTCTTACATCGACTCACAGGAATATCAAGAAAATTTTGGTAACTCGATTGTGCCGAGTTACCGTGGGTTCGAGAGCCAACAGGGTCAGAAAGTTGTGGGCTTTAGTCGCATGTTCCAGCTCTATCGGGGTTACGCCAATAGCGATCACGCCCAAGGCAATGGCAATCCCTCTCACTTAACTTATGAGCTGGCTCGTAACACCGCAACTCCTATCCGAACCCAAACCAAGGGACAGGTAGTTATCGGCACAAATTCAGGTAGCCAAAGGCAGCTCTACCGCTTGCGAGTGTCTCAAGGGGTGACAAGAGGTGGTCCTCAAATCCGGCGCACAATTAGCGAGTATCTGGTGCCTTACGATCAGTTATCTTATACTTTGCGGCAGCTTGGCAAGCAAGGTGATCGAATAACAAGTATTACACCAGCCTAAGGCAACTGAAATCTCACGACTATCAAGCAATATTAAAAATTAGGAGAATAACAAGTGGCAATTACCACAGCAGCATCCTGGCTGGGAACCTCCGCTTTTAGCAATGCCAACCCCATTGAACTGCGCCCCAACTGGACCCAAGACGATGCTAAGGCTGTTATCCAGGCTGTTTACCGACAAGTACTCGGTAACGACCATCTCATGGCTTCTGAGCGTCTCACCAGTGCTGAGTCTTTACTCTGCCAAGGCTACCTGACTGTAAGGGATTTTGTGCGGGCTGTCGCCAAGTCAGAACTCTACAAGTCGAAATTCTTCTACAGCAACTTTCATCCGAGAGTAATTGAGTTAAACTTCAAGCACCTACTCGGTCGGGCTCCCTATGATGAGTCTGAAATCATCTATCATCTCGATATCTATCAAAACGAGGGGTTTGAGGCAGATATCGACTCCTACATAAACTCCCTTGAGTATGAGCAGAACTTTGGCACCTCCATCGTACCCTACTATCGAGGCTTTTCCAATCAACCGGGACAAAAAACCGTCGGCTTTACCCGCATGTTCGAGCTCTATCGTGGTTACGCCAATAGCGATCGCGCTCAGGGCAAGGGCGGTCGTGCTAGTTTAACCTATGAGCTAGCTCGCAATATGGCAAACCCCGTGCGAACCCCAAATGGCGGACAAGCACTCACTGGCACAACTGCAAACATTCAGGGACAGTTCTATCGACTCCGAGTAACTCAAGGAGGTCTGGGACGTGCCCCTCAGATCAGGCGCAGCATCAGTGAATATGTCGTGCCCTACGAACGGCTATCTCCCACCCTGCAAAAACTAAACAAGCGCGGTTGTCAAGTCATGAGTATTACCCGTGCCTGAAGTTTCTAGAACATCTAAACGTCGAGTCCTATAGGAGTAGAGTAAGTGGCAATTACAACAGCAGCATCCCGCTTAGGCACCTCTGCCTTTAGCAATAGCAACCCCATTGAACTGCGCCCCAACTGGAGCCAAGATGATGCCAAAGCCGTGATTCAAGCTGTTTACCGACAAGTACTCGGTAACGACTACATCATGGCTTATGAGCGCCTCACCGGTTTAGAATCCCTGCTCTGCAATGGCTCTCTCACGGTGCGGGAGTTTGTGCGAGCTGTAGCTAAGTCGGAGCTATACAAGTCGAAATTTCTGTACAACAGCTTCCAAACTCGGGTGATTGAGTTAAACTTGAAGCACTTGCTAGGTCGAGCTCCCTATGATGAGTCTGAGGTAATTTACCACCTTGACCTCTACCAAAACAAGGGCTTTGAAGCAGATATTGATTCCTATATCGATTCGGCTGAATACGATCAAAACTTTGGTGACTTCATCGTGCCTTATTATCGAGGCTTCTCAACTCAAACCGGACAAAAGGTTGTGGGCTTTACTCGCATGTTCCGCCTTTACCGAGGCTATGCCAATAGCGATCGCGCACAAGTTGAAGGTACAGCGTCTCGCCTTGCTAGTGAACTTGCTCTTAATAGTGTTTCAGCAGTGGTTGGTCCCTCAGGCGGTAGTGAAGGTTGGGCGTACCGAGCCTCTGAAAAAGGTGTTACGCCCAATAAAACCTTCCGAAGTCCAGCAAGAGAAGGTCGTATTTATCGGTTGGAAGTATCAGGAATGAACTTGCCTAGATATCCCAAAGTGCGCCGCGTTAGCAAAGAGCTTCTGGTTCCTTATGAGAAACTATCGGATACGCTCCAGCAAATTAACAAAATGGGAGGTAAAGTCGCTAGTATCACACTTGCTTAGATCACATTTCCTCTAAAACTATAAGTTCAGGAGTTGATCTAATCTGAGGTAGCTATTAAGAGGTATCGGAAAAATGCTGGGTAAATCTTTAATTGTTGGCAGTTCTAATTCACCATCAGAAAGTCGTACCTTTGTCTATGAGGTAACAGGGTTGTGGCAGAACGAAGAAAACAAGAAAAACAGTTACCCTTTACGCAAGAGTAGCAGTATCTTTATTCAAGTTCCCTACAGCCAAATGAATGAAGAGATGCAGCGCATTACTCGTATGGGAGGAAAAATCGTCAGCATTCGTCCGCTTATGGCAACAACATAGTAACAACACTACCAAATGTGTTGAAGTTGGGACGAGGTGCTAGGTCTTAGGGGTTAGGTATTAGATATTAGGGGACTTTTAATAAGATGTTAAGTATTATGATTTAGGTTTGAGATTTTTCATACCCAAAACCTGCCACCTAACACCTAACACCTGAGGGGGTGATAACAAGGCTAAAAAGTAGACAGGGTGTGGGGTGTGGGGTGTGGGGTGTGGGGTGTGGGGAAAATAGAACGGAATTTGGAGTGACCCGGTGCGATTTCCGATCGGTCCGAAACCTGATTCAACCGTCCCTACCAACATGGCAATCTCGAGATCTTCCCCTACACCCGTCACCCCACACCCCACACCCAGTAAGGCTTTTAAGGCTGTTTGTCACCCCGTCAGACCTAACACCTAACACCTAACACCTTCTCACCACAAAAATTTTCCGGCTTAAGTTGATACGGAAAAAACCTTATTCAAAACCTTAATATAAGATGCTAAAAACTCTTCAACCCTCTCTAAGAGAAAACCAGCATACTCTCATTCGCAAACTTGCAAACTGTATTGAAGACCACTGGCAACATTACTTATCTCTGTCTCCCTACACTATACCAGAAGATCTCGGTTACGTGGAGGGAAATTTAGAAGGGGAGAAACTATTAATTGAAAATCGCTGTTATCAGACCCCCCAGTTTCGCAAGTTACACCTAGAGTTAGCAAAAGTAAGTCATCGCCTTGATATTCTCCACTGTGTTATGTTCCCCCACTCCAACTACAACTTGCCAATTTTCGGAGTTGATCTTGTGGGAGGAAAAAAGTTTATTAGTGCGGCTATTGTTGATCTGTCTCCCGTTACTACTGAGCGCATTTTACCGATATCCTACCGCAGTGTTTTAGCCAAACTACCCAAAATTAAGTTTTCTCAACACCGGGATTTACCTAAGTGGGGAGATATTTTTTCGGAATTTTGTATATTTGTGCGTCCTGCCGATGCTCAAGAAGAAGCGGCTTTCCTTGACCAAGTCAAGAATTTCTTGACTCTGCATTGTCAAATTGCGACCGCCATGATGCCGATTTCTTCTCCTTACCAGGAAGCTGAAATTTTGGCAGGACAACGCTACTACTGTACTCAGCAGCAGCATAATGACAAGACTCGAAGAATCTTAGAACAGTCTTTTGGTCAGCAATGGGCACAACGATATATAACTACAATGCTGTTTGATTCCCCTTGATTGGGTTTGGAGCTTAGGAAAATCTCCAACTGAAATTTCACGGGCAATAGAAGTCTTAAAGTTAACTTTTGTAAATTTTTAATAAAGTTTGATTACTTTAGATTACAGTAAAGTAGTTAACATTTGGCGTAGTCATGCAGTCTGCTGAGAAACCTCAAAGGCTTGAATCTCTTCTCAAAGCTGGATTCGAGCGCTCCTTTGAAGCAATTGCTATCGTTGGTGACAACGGTCAGTTCATAGAGGTGAACCCTGCTGTCTGTGATTTATTTGGTTTAGCAAGGGAGGAGTTGATTAATCAGTCCATTATTAATTTTTTAAAACTAGACCTCAATTGTGAACAAGCATGGCACCTCTTTTGGGAAAGAGGGCAAGAAATTGGGGAAGTTCAACTCCTCTGCCCAAATGGCACGACACGAGCAGTGGAGTATACATCAGTTATAGACTTGTCACCTGGTAATCACTTGTTGATTTTGCGGGACATTACCAAGCGCCGACAAGCAGCAAAAGAGGAACTCCAACGCCAACATCAGCGGGTAGAGTTATTCTCTGAAGTAACTCTCAAAATTCGCCAATCTTTGCAACTCAAGGAAATTCTACAAACTGCTGTTACAGAGGTCCAAAGAATTCTTCGGGCTGATCGAGTACTGATTTACCAAGTTTTTGCCAATGGAACAGGTAAAATCATTAGCGAAGCGACCTTACCGACATATCCGGCAATTCTCGACGTTGAGTTTCCCGAAGAAGTCTTTCCTGCAGAGTACCGAGAACTCTATGGTCAAGGTCGCACCCAAGCTTACGCTGATGTTCACAGCCCTGATGCCGCTTTGGCTGAGTGCTTAGTTGAGTTTCTGGATGAATGGCATGTCAAAGCGAAACTCGTTGTGCCGATCTTACAAAGCCTCAACTCCCATACAAACAGCCAAAATCGCCGAGTTAAACCCCAGAATCAACTTTGGGGTTTGCTGATTGCCCATCAGTGTCAGGCTGCTCGACCATGGAGTGAGTTTGAGGTTGAACTGATGCAACAGTTGGCAGACCAAATTGGCATTGCCCTGTCCCAAGCTCAACTGCTGGAAAATCTGGAAGAGATGGTTGCAGAACGGACAGCCGAGTTGAGGAAAGTAAACAGCAATCTGCAACAGGAAATCAATGATCGCCTTCAGGCAGAAGAAGCTTTGCGTCGTTCTGAAGAACAACTCCGCCTCATCACCAATGCACTGCCTGTTTTAATTGCCTACATTGACAAGGAACAGCGCTATCGCTTCAACAATCAAGCCTACAAAACCTGGTTGGGACTTTCCCCTTTAGAGGTGTCTGGATCTCACCTTCAGAAAGTCCATGGGAAAAAAGTCTATCAGCAGATTCGGGTCCATGTGGAGGCTGCCTTGTCAGGTCGGACAGTCACTTACGAACATGAAATGACCCTCAAAGATAGACGCACTCACTCTGTCAGCGTTACCTACATCCCTCATCTCAGCGAGGAGGAGGGTTTAGTCAAAGGTTTTTTTGCTTTAACAAGTGATATTAGCGATCGCAAAGCCATAGAACGGATGAAGGACGAGTTCATTTCAGTGGTCAGTCACGAACTCCGCACCCCTCTGGCCTCAATTCACGGTTCCCTGAAAATCCTGGCCACGGGAAAACTCGGTAAGCTCTCTGCCAAAGGACAGCGAATGCTGGAAATTGCCGACGAACAAACTGATCGCCTGGTGCGCTTAGTCAATAATGTCTTAGACCTACAGCGCATTGAGTCAGGTAAGGTGAATATGGACAAAAAAGCCTGCAATGCAGCTGACTTGATCAAAAAAGCAGTCCAGGCTATGCAAACAATGGCTACTGAACATGGGGTTAAGTTGGCAACCAAGTCCACCTCTTTCTCTGTTTGGGCTGACCCCGACTATATTGTCCAAACCTTGACTAATTTACTAAGCAACGCAATTAAGTTTTCACCTGCCAATAGCACAGTTTGGCTCTCTGCAATCACAGATAACGAGGTTAATAGAACCAAAAACCAGAAACAGCTGGGATGCTCTACAACTGCCTATGTCACATTTCAAGTCAAAGATCAGGGACAAGGCATCCCCAATAGCCAGCTCGAAAGTATCTTCGAGCGCTTCGAGCAAGTGGACTCATCTGATTCCCGTAAGAAAGGTGGAACAGGTCTGGGGCTAACGATTTGCCGCAAAATTATCCAGCAACACGGCGGCAAAATTTGGGCAGAGAGTTCCCTAGGTAAAGGCAGTACTTTTTATTTTACCCTACCAGCTTTAACGAAATAGGGGGAGTTTGAGGGGGCGAAATTCTCCCACCTGGCCTTTGGCCACGCTGCGCGAACGTCCAGGTGGGGGATGGATAGCCCTCTCAAAACCTTTGCTGATGAATTGACGATTTATCACAAATAACATATACTGATATATAGGTCGATAGCAAATGCAGAAAGAATGAGACATCAAGCCGTAAAGATCCGAATTTACCCCACACAAGAGCAAGTTCATATACTTGCTCAGCACTTTGGCTGTGCTCGTTGGTGGTGGAATTATGCTCTAAATCAGTGCATAGAAACCTACAAGGAAACCGGGAAAGGATTGTCTCGTTCTGCACTTAATGCTATGTTGCCAAAACTCAAAAAAGAAGAGAAAACCGTATGGCTAAAGGATTGTTACTCTCAGATTTTGCAATCGGTCAGTCTCAATCTTAGTCGTGCATATCAAAACTTTTTTGAAGGTAGAGCTAAATATCCTAAATTCAAGTCATATCATCACCGTCAATCAATCCAATATCCACAGTACGTAAAACAGGTAGGTGACTGTCTCAAATTTCCCGGAAAGTTGGGAGTTGTTAAAGCAATAATCCACCGACCATTAGATGGAGAAATCAAAACTGTCACAGTCAGCAAGACTCCTTCCGGTAAATACTATGCCTCTGTACTGATGGAATACGACTCGAACGACGTAAAGCCATCTATTGTTCGCGCAGCGTGGCCTACGGCCACAGGTAAAGTGATTGGTATCGATTTAGGTATTAAAGATTTTGCGATCACCTACGATGGTGAAAAAACTTCTAAATTTGGGAATCCCAAGCATTTAGCAAAGTACGAAAATAAACTAGCGAAAAAGCAGCGTATTGCTGCCCGAAAAAACAAAAGGAGCAATGGACGCAAAAAGGCCAAAAAGATTGTAGCTAAGGTATACGAACGGATTGGAAATGTCCGCCAAGACTACTTGCATAAGCTATCTAGAAAAATAGTTGACAATAACCAGGTAGTGGTAGTCGAAAACCTAAACGTCAAGGGCATGGTTCATAACCACAAATTAGCTAAAGCAATATCTGATATAAGTTGGGGAACTTTTGTTAATTTTCTTTCTTATAAATGCGAAAAAGAAGGAAAAGTACTAGTTGAGATAGATCGATGGTTTCCCAGTTCCAAAACCTGCTCTAATTGTCATTACCGAATCAAAGAGTTACCGCTACATGTAAGGTCTTGGGTTTGTCCAAGCTGTGGCACTCATCATGATAGAGATGGTAATGCGGCAAAGAATATTAGAGCAGAAGGGATCAGAATGCTATCCTCCTCTGGGACGGGGGAGGTCAACGCCAGTGGAGAAGAAGTAAGACCAAGACGTGGACGTCCGTCCAAGTTGAGGCATTCTTCCGTGAAGCTGGAAGCCACGACCTCAAAGAAGTAGGTCGTGGTAGTTCACAACAGCAAGAAGAAGATAACCATGAGTACTAAATGCATCTTGCTAATTGACGATGAAGAAACTATCCAGGAAGTGGTGCAAGTCGGTCTGGAACTTGAAACAGATTGGGAGGTACTAACCGCTTCTTCAGGTTTGGAAGGTATCGCTATGGCTAAAACTAAACTGCCAGACGCAATCTTGCTTGATGTAATGATGCCAGATATGGATGGAATCGCAACCTTTTCAAAGTTAAAAGCAAATTATAAAACCCAGTCAATTCCCGTTATTTTTCTGACGGCAAAGACTCAGATAGCAGAGCAACACCCGTTTAAAAAAATCGGGATTGCTGGTGTTATTATCAAACCCTTTAATTCTATAACTTTGGCTATTCAAATAGCAGAAATGTTGGAATGGAAGGTGTGATTTATTACTGTTGATCGTTTGTAGTTGTACACATGAGACTATTACTAGTGGAGGATGATGAGTCTTTAATTGATTTACTCAAAAACAGCCTTCCCAAGCAAAATTATGTGATTGATGCTGTCACTGACGGTGAACAGGGATGGGCCTATGGGTCAACTTATACCTACGACCTGATTGTACTGGACTTGTTGCTGCCAAAGGTTGACGGAATTAGTCTTTGTCAGCGTTTCCGCGCCAGTGGTTATCACATGCCTATCCTGTTACTAACATCATGCCATGCTAGTGTAGACAAGATTAGGGGGCTAGATGCTGGTGCCGATGACTATCTAACTAAGCCTTTTGATCTTGAGGAACTAGCAGCTCGCATGCGAGCTCTATTGCGTCGAGTAAACTCAAACTCTGTGCCTGTACTGAGTTGGGGTAGCTTGCAACTAGACCCGCGTAGCTGTAAAGTAACCTACGACACTCAGTTGCTCTCATTAACCGCCAAGGAATATGGGCTACTAGAGTTATTCCTGCGCCACAGCCATCATGTTTTTAGTACTGACGAAATTATAGACAATTTGTGGTCTTCGAAAGAATTTCCAGCGGAAGCAACCGTTAGATCTCATCTAAGAAAGCTACGCCGGAAATTAAGAATTGCTGGTGCTCCGGAGGATCTGATTGAAACAGTACATGGACTGGGATATAGACTAAAGTTGCAGCCAGACAATGCTGATTCTAAATCTACTACGGTAATCCAAGAAGAGATTACTGCCAATAACCACTCAAAACACCTCAAAGCGATCGCTGCAGCTTGGGAAAAGTACCGGGAAAAGAGCCGTAATCAATTGGCTATCTTAGAGCAAGTCCCTAGAGTTTTCTCAGAAGGGTCTCTGAGTTTTTCCCATCAAGAACAAGGGAGGTTGGCAGCTCATAGTTTAGCTGGAAACTTGGGTATTTTTGGTTTCTCAGAAGGGTCGCGCTTAGCGCGGGAACTTGAAGGGATTTTGCAAGGGGATACTGATTTGGGTGCTGAACAAATCTTCCACTTTCAGGTACTTTTAACCGCTCTGCGCGATGAACTAACCTAGGAAAATATAACTAGCTCACGGGGTGACAACAAAGCTCAAACCTAGATAGGTTTTAGGTTTTAGGTTTTAGGTTTTGGGTAAAATGAGCGCATCGGTGTCATTTGTATTTGCCAGCAATTGAAGCAATTTTTACCATACAATGTCAATGATAGTTTTAATCAATCCATCCCGCTTGGGCAATCTTCCCGCTTCACCTAACCCCTAAAACCTAACCCCTGTAATATTTTCAATTAGCTTGTCACCCCCTGAGCAGATATCCTCTCAATTCTTAATTCTGCATTCTCTCCTCCTTCAAGCACAATCGATCCAATAACTCCCTCGGAATTTTCTCAAAATCTTCCAACAAAAAATCCATAATCGCCAGATGGCGCAAGTGAACAGCAGTGGGAGGGTAATAGCGACGACTAGTGTTAAACCAGCCATTAACAGTGTGAGCGGAACAGGAGCAGATCAAAGCTATATCTTCCTGGGTTTCGTCCCACTTTTGATAAAACCGCTGGGGTGTCATGCCCAATTGGTAGTAACTATACAGTCGGATTAGAATTTTCTCTCGCTCCGTGATGGGATAGGGACACAAATTTTCCTGCTTCGGTTCCCTCTGTTGTCCAAGCTGCTCAAGACGCTCCATAGCTTCCTGATAATCGATGGGATGATGAAAGGATTGTTTTTTTGCCATTATGATAGAGTTACCTAAACTGTAGTTTGGGAGAGAGCCGCGCTTCGTAGTTGGTTGCTGGAAAGCGCGGCTCTTTTCGCCATGAATATATTATAAATAGTTGCTAGGTTTGTTGTCAAGTGTAAAATCAAAAAAATCTGAATAATTTACAATCTTTGTAATAATTAGTTACAATAAAATAGTTAGTTTGGTTAAAGATTTAGCTAATAGCAACATAAGGATAGTTTAAGACATAGTATTTTGGTTTAAAGGGAGCAGGGAGCAGAAAAAAATATGTCTTATATCATGTCCGGTTGAATACTTATACTTTGGGTAAAACAAGGCAGAGGGCAGAAGACAGAAGCGAATTCAACCTTCAACAACCTTCAACCTTCAACGGCGTTGCTGAATCTTTGAATGAATAGGAGTAGAGTGGGCATCTTGCCCGCCCCAAAAGATCAGGAACAGGCAAGATGCCTATTCCACAAAACTCTTAAAATCATTCCATTATTAAGCAACGCCCCTTTGGAGCCGCTAAAAGCGATCGCACCAGTAGCAAAAACCAACATCCCAATCCAAGCGCGTACGCTAAGCAAAACTAAGCCCACCGATCAGCTAAGTAAAGATATTCTGCGATCGCCCTTTGCTGCGCATAGCGATCCCATGAGCATGTCAACACAAAGATATCAAGAATAGTAGCGGTATGGATAAGTTTCAAGGAAAGCTCGTCAAAGGGTGGGATGATTCTGATATTGAAGAGATGGCGGCTGATGACTTCCAAGTTGAAATTCCCTATCCTCAGTATTTATCGGATAAATTTAAGAATCATTATGAAAATTGGGAGAAATTGATTGATTGAATTCTGACAATAATTCAGTTAGTTTAGCGTGCCACGTGAATATGTCAACATCTAATCCATTTTTACCGGATAACAACAAACCTCATCCATAGTATAATCTGAATAGATAAAAACAAGACAACTGTCGCTGCAGTTTAATTAGGTGCGAACGCCTTTGGCTGCGCATAGTGCATCGCACCAGGATGTCAACAACGAACCTTGCAAGAAAGTCCCTCAAATCCAGATGGAATAACCATGTGGATTTTAATGTGAGCGACTGTTTCGAGACATTCTCAAGCTGTTCGCTAAACCAATATGCAGGGCAGTGCTCTCCGCTCAACGATGCTTGAGTTTCGACTCTATAGCAATAGCGGTTTCTGTAACCATGCCATTCGATTGACAGCACCTTTCCTATCATTTCTGGCTTACCACGAAGGCGGACATAATCTCCAACCTTTATTTCGGTAGGTGGCTTACCTCCTTTGGTTTCCGGTGAAAATACTCGGCACTCTCTCCCGTAGAGCCTCCACCACGGGTCTACTCTTGAATTAGCTTGGTGGTCTAATTGACTCGCTCCAAGGGCAATTTTGTGTAGCATCTTGAGAACCTTGTTTATTTCTTGGGAGCCATGGTGCTATGCGCTAGAGAAGAAGGAACAGACAACAGGGAACAGCAGGCTGTGAAAGGGTTTCAGGATTTAGAAATGTACTAACCTAAACGCTTACTGTAGGATAACGCCTGATTTCAAAGGGTTTACTGCAACGTAGCCTCTCATAGCCCTACGGCTAGCAACAGGGATTATACGAGTTTAGTCCCCTTTAATTACTCCACCCCTACCACTCACATTCCGGACTGTTCGACTCTAGTCCTCCCTATATCGCTCACTACCATCCCAGTTCCCATTCCAAACGAAAACCCCCAACCAGAGCGATATCCAGCCAATGCACATTATGAGCCATTTTTTTCTTGCACTTACCCTGGGGATGTAGAGATGGGGCTTGGGTGTGCGATCAGCAAAGCTGCGCCAAAGGCGATGAAGCGTTCGCAAAGCGTGGCCTACGGCCTCAGCTTCCGCGCTTGTGCGATCGCAGCTGCACCCGGATCGGATAATCCAGGGGATGTAGAGATGGGATTTGGGTGTGCGATCGCGTAGCGTCTCTGTAGGAGAATTGATGTACCCATGATCGTTTATCCTGATGCTTGTGGTGCAGGACACCCCTCAAGGTTTTACATGAGGTTTTACATGAGATTTTACATGAGATTTATGAGGTTTTACATGAGGTTTGACATGAGATTTATGAGGTTTTACATGTGGTCGAATTAGAAGCGTTCTGAATAGTACCAATCCTTACACAGTTAGAGACCACCCGGCTTTTGTCGGGTTTTTTAATGGCTAATTTTTATCCTGATGCTTGTGCTGCAGGACACCCCTCAAGGTTAGACATGAGGTTTTACATGAGGTTTTACATGAGATTTTACATGAGATTTATGAGGTTTGACATGAGTTTTATGAGGTTTGACATGAGTTTTATGAGGTTTTACATGAGATTTATGAGGTTTGACATGAGTTTTATGAGATTTTACATGAGGTTTTACATGAGGTTTTACATGAGGTTTTATGGTTTTATATGAGGTTTATGATACTAAGAGATACTTATTAGGCTTAATATTATATTGTTCCAACTAAAAATTAGGAACTCGGGAGAATAGTTCAAAGTTGTGGAACAAATGAACTATATAAGAGGTGCTTGCCCTGTGCGTAGTGCTATACCATCATAGTAAGCTTAAACCATAGATGGGACTCTAGATATAGTACAAATGTTTTGCATAAGTGACATGCTCCCTGCAAAAACAACTCAGTTAGAGGTACAAATGAAATTAACAGAATTGAAAGTGTTAGGAGAAAACTTCATGTTTAGCAAACTCGTGAAATCTCTAGTAGCTATTGTAGTTGTTACGATTGTCTGTCTTAGTAATAGTATGCCTGCCCACGCTGCTGATATACGAAATGTTTTGTACTTAGATAACAATTCGTCTAGTACAGCAGTCCTTATAAACAAGGAACACGCTCTTGATTTGGGTGTTGTTGTACAACCTGGGCAAAAAGATAGTACAGGAGAAATGTGGACGCCCTGGTGTGATAGTCAGAGAGACCTGGGAGACAACCATTACCTTCAATTAACTATGAAAGGTGGTCTGCTTGGGGAAGATTGTGTTTATCAGATATTTCAAAGTGGTGATTATGTTTGGGTTACTCAAGACGTTGATTTTAGTCAAAAAGAACATGTTGGTGGAGACTATAATAGCGGAAAAGGTGAGTATACACTTATTGTGGAAGATGATTCAACAGAAGATAATTGCCCGTTTTATATCGAGTATGATAAGATATAATAATTCCTGGAGTTTAGACTGACTTAATTCAAACTGGAGTTTAGACTAAACGGTGCGATCGTAAGAGGAATCCACCTCACCGAGAGCCTATGGGGAGAATTGGTTGGCACAGATGTAAGTCTGTCAGATCGAGTGACCCAGGAGGGATCTCTCAAAGGAAGGTACAGCTATCTTGTGCTCCCTCGGGGGAAGACTTCCAAAAAGAAAAAAAGAGGTTCCGGCATCGCCGGAACCTCTTTTGTGTCAGAAGATGAGATGCGCACTCACACACCTGATCGGTACTCAGAAGCGGAACCCCTCTATCGTCAGGCACTAGAGATTGCTGTCCAGCAGTTAGGAGAGGATCATCCCAACACCCAAACTATTTCACGTAATTTAAGCAGACTATTAGACCAAAGTTGAGTCTCACTCCTCCTAAAACCCCAACTTCTGCACCGCCCTACGCTTAACCTCCTCCCCCCGCCGGTCATACTTAGCCGTAGTCACAGGAGAAGCATGGCCAGCTAACTTTTGGACGGTCACAATATCAATTCCAGCATCTAGCAAATCAGAGCAAAAGGTTCTGCGGAAATCATGGGGACTAAAGGATTCCACCCCAGCTTCTTTAGCCCGCTTCTGCAAAATCAACAACACGGCCTGAGGGGTCATAGTTCTGTACTGTATCTGCCCCCCTTTGCGTATTGGGCACAAGAGCGCTCCTGGTTGGTGACCTCTTGTGCTCAACCAATCATTTACAAACGCGATTCGGCAAAACCGACGCTTCGCTCCGGAAGCAAAGCTTTCGCTAAAAGCGATTCGGCAAAACCGACGCTTCGCTCCGGAAGCAAAGCTTCCGCTAAAAGCGATCGCGTTCACTGCTGTTCTAGCTGTAACGTCAAACGTGAGATTGAGAAGCCCACATTATAATCTTTGACTTGATATGGGAGTAGTCACGTGATGTATCCGAGAGTGGCAAAAGAGGGCTAAAAACACTACTTTTGCCAACCTTACGATTCATATGTTAGGCCAGATCAAAACGATCAGCATTCATCACCTTCGTCCAGGCTGCTACGAAGTCTTGCACCAACTTTTCTTGGCTGTCATCTTGCGCATAGACTTCAGCATAGGCACGAAGGATTGAGTTGGAGCCGAAGACAAGATCGACCCGTGTCGCTGTCCACTTAACCTGATTAGTCTGGCGATCGCAGATTTCATACAGATTCTGACCTACAGGTTTCCACAGGTAGTTCATATCCGTCAGGTTCACAAAGAAGTCGTTAGTCAAAGCACCTTCACGATCCGTGAATACGCCATGCTTTGTGCCCCCATAATTGGTCCCTAACACACGCATCCCACCGACTAACACAGTCATCTCGGGAGCCGTCAGTCCCATCAACTGCGTGCGATCAAGCATAAGCTCTTCCGCACTGACGGCATAGTCTTTCTTCAACCAATTGCGGTAGCCATCATGAATGGGTTCTAGCACGTCAAATGACTCTGCGTCGGTCATCTCATCCGTTGCATCCCCCCGCCCCGGAGAAAAGGGGACAGTAATTTCGAAGCCAGCGGCTTGAGCAGCTTGCTCGATACCTACGTTACCGGCCAAGACGATCACATCCGCTATGCTTGCCTTGGTCTCTGCTGCAATGCTTTCTAGAACAGTTAATACTTTTGCCAAACGAGCTGGCTCATTGCCTTCCCAATCCTTCTGCGGAGTCAGACGAATTCGCGCCCCATTTGCCCCACCGCGCTTGTCCGATCCGCGAAATGTACGAGCGCTGTCCCAAGCGGTACAAACCATTTCACTAACGCTCAGACCGCTTACTGCAATGCGTTCCTTTACGGCTTGAATATCGTAATCAGTATTCCCGGCTGGAATAGGATCTTGCCAGATCAGATCCTCTTCTGGAACATCGGGGCCAATATAGCGAGTCTTTGGCCCCATATCTCGGTGGGTCAGTTTGAACCATGCCCGTCTGAAGACATTACTGAAATATTCAGGATCGTTGTAGAACCGCTCGGAAATCTTTCGATACTTTGGGTCCATCTTCATGGCCATATCGGCGTCGGTCATTACAAGGTTGCCGCGAACCGTCGGATCTGCAACATTGACGGGCTTGTCTTCTTCCTTCGGGTCAATCGGTTCCCATTGCCACGCACCTGCTGGACTCTTCTTTAGTTCCCAGTCATAGTTGAGCAGCATATGAAAATAACCATTATCCCACAGGGTCGGCTGAGGCGTCCAGGCCCCTTCTATACCACTGGTAACGGTGTTGTGACCAATACCCTGACCAGTATTGTTCACCCACCCCAAGCCCTGGTCTTGGATATCTGCCCCTTCGGGTTCCATGCCCAGCAACCCGGGATCACCGTTACCGTGACATTTGCCCACCGTATGCCCCCCAGCTGTAAGAGCTACGGTTTCTTCGTCGTTCATCGCCATACGGGCAAAGGTAACGCGCACGTCATTGGCGGTTTTGATAGGGTCGGGATTGCCATCTACACCCTCGGGATTAACATAAATCAACCCCATTGTTACCGCAGCCAGTGGATTTTCTAGCTTTCGCTCATCAGAATAGCGGCTGTGGTTGTTATCGCTGGGGGCAAGCCATTCCTTTTCTGGCCCCCAGTAAATATCTTTTTCGGGATGCCAGATATCTTCTCGACCAAAGGCGAAACCAAAGGTTTTTAGTCCCATGGATTCGTAGGCGATCGTGCCAGCATAGGTAATCAAATCGGCCCAACTAAGCTGGCTTCCATACTTCTTCTTTATCGGCCAGAGTAGACGGCGTGCCTTGTCTAGGTTGGCGTTGTCTGGCCAGGAGTTGAGTGGCGCAAAACGTTGATTACCTGTCCCCGCACCGCCACGACCATCCGCAATCCGGTAGGTTCCGGCTGCGTGCCAGGTCATACGGATCATCAGACCACCATAGTGACCCCAATCCGCTGGCCACCAATCTTGGCTGTCGGTCATCAGCGCATGTAGGTCTTGTTTTAGTGCAGCCACATCAAGTTTTTTTACCGCCTCCCGATAGTTAAAGTCCACTCCCATCGGATCAGTTTTGCGATCATGCTGACTCAAAATATCGAGATGAAGTGCCTTCGGCCACCACTCCATCTCTGACATACTATTTGTTGTTACACTACCGTGTATCACCGGACATTTACCACCAGTGGTTGTCATGATTCTTGACTCTCCTGAAGTGTTTTCATTGAAAACAGAAGTTGCCGTCTTTTGTTTTCAGTGAGCTTAAACATAATATGCATTTTTGTAGAAAACAATTACTTACCAAAAGGTGCGTAACCCAGTAATATGGTAACTCCCCAGGCTTATCAGAGACAATTTTGAAGATGATTTAACAATGACCGCTTACTTTTAGACCTTTGTTACAATACTACCTTGGCGCTTCCCCAGTAGCATATTCGTAGGATTTCTTAACGATGGACTTGACTGTCTCCAGCTCTTCGTCGTCCCGTGGTGAAAACACCATTACTAGTCCTACAGGATATAGGCATTGTTTGACCAAGTAATGATCCTCTGCTCCATAAAACCTGTACAAAGCGTCACTTCGCGATACTTTGTGTGTTTATTTCCTGCTTCAACGGGGGCATAGGAGCGGTTAACCCTCCACAGGCTTACGAGTCGAGCCGTACTCGTTATAGCGTTCTAGGTTCACTGAGGCATTCCAATCCCGGTCGATTTTGTTCCCGCAACAATCACAGCTATAAACCCTCTGCGATAAAGGCATTGGCTGTTGATTTCCACAGTTAGAACATAATTGACTAGATGGAAAGAACCTGTCAGCCACTACTAACTTTGTTCCGTAGCGTTCACATTTATAGGTCAATTGCCGTCTGGCTTCATGCAGTCCTAAATCACCGATTGCTTTAGCTAATTTGTGATTCGCCATCATCCCTGAAACATTCAAATCTTCAATCACAACTTCGCCGTGGTTTTTAGCGATATAAGTTGTCATTTTATATAGGTGCGCTTTCCGTTGGCGAATTAAATTCGCCACGGGTCGCACCTGAAGATAGTCTTTTCGGAGATTAGCCACTCGATGGTGGAATTTTTGTACTTCAAGCTGGGTTTTTAAGTAATTCTGAGAGCCTCTTTCTTTTTTAGATAATTTCCGTTGAACTCTAGATAATTTCCGTTGAGCGTTGCGGTAAGGCTTAAGTCCTTCAAACTCAACACCAGAGCTTAATACAGCTAGGGTTTTTATTCCAAAATCCACACCAACTCTTTCTCGTTCTTTAAGTGTTGGTTCAAAGGTCTTTTCCATGGAGAAGCTAATATACCACTCCCCGGCTTTTTTGTAGATTGTGACTTTTTTAGTTAGACAATCTGGTAGGGGTTCAAACGTTCTAACCTGCTTCAGGAAGGGTAAGTTATGAATTAGTCCACCTAATCGAATCGGTCTCCCTGAATTATCGATAGTAAAGCGATCATTTTTACCCTTGCATTTGAATCTAGGGTACTTACCCCATCCTTTGAAAAACCTTTTGAATGCTTCCCCTAAATTGATGAACGCATATTGGTAAACTTTTGAGGATAATTCCCTCATCCAGGGATACTCAGGTTTGACATGGTTGGTAAATAACCGCTTTAGGGTTTTAATGTTAGGCTTTAACCCTTCATTGTAGGCATCTTTCCACATCCCTAAACCCCAGTTGTACACCCACCGACTAAAACCAGCGTGTTTGGCCATCAACGTTTTTTGACGGTTGTTAAGCTTCAGTTTTGTCGTGTAAGAGTGATTGGGAGCCATAGCGTGTTAGCCTGTTATTACCTAGTATTATACCAACAAAACCCCTCAATGAGCAAGGGCGAATACTGGTTAAAAGTAAGGCTTTCACAACATGAACACGGTCAGCTACAAAGCTCGAACGCAGACGTCAATGGTTGGTCTATGTCTCAGGCGGCGAATATATCCGCAAGCTACCGAAAACAGACGCAAAGTAACGCTAACTATTTACTAAGTCCCCACTCCTGTTCTACGGAAATAAGCTGAAATCCTTCTTTATAAGGAGACGTCTAAATCGAAAACCTGGCAATCCATCCACGTTGGACAAATTGCGGTAATTCAGATGCTACATCAATAGCTAATTCATCAGCAGCCAGGTCTTGACAAATGGCTTCAAATCGATTGTCCCCTTGAAAAGCTTTCAGCAGTTGCCATTCTGCTTTTGTTGGCAGCTCAATGCGCATATCATAACCATTGCGCCAGAGGAATAGTTGTATCCCCCCTTCATCCAAATTGACTTGCTGATCACCTTCGTATTCAGGCTGATTAACTTCCCAAATGCGATGGATCGGGTAAGCCGACTCGATCAGAACACTATTTTTAGGTAAATGGAAAATCAGTTCTCCCCATTTGTCTTGGGGAACTGTACTCAATGCTTGGACATCTAACTTGGTAGCTTCTTCACCATTAAACACCCGATGCCAGTGCCACTCTAACCGCGCTACATCTGGTAAATAGGGTAACTGTTTGGCTGGCTCAAAATTGGCCAGAAAATCAGGAAAGTGCTCACCATAATCTCCTAAATCCATTGATAGAGAAGGAAAGCGTTGGATATAGCTTCTCGCTGTTCCCTCAAAAAATTTCTCTCCCACCAAACAACAGCAGACTGGATAAATTGACATTAAGGTTTGGCTCAGGTTGCCTAGGACACTGCTACGATAAATGGCTAACCCTTCAGCAGGAGTCAATTGTTTAGCTGCTTTGATGTGTTGAGCAAGGGTTTGTGTACTGGCAGGATTATTTTCAAAAACAGCATCGTAAAATAACTGTTGTAGTGTCCTTAATTCCATGATTATATCGGTTTTTAAGGTTATAGCAAAGGGAACAGGGAACAGGGAGTAGGGAGTAGGGAGTAGCGATGCAGCGCGGTCTTGGGGGTTTCCCCCATGAGCGACTGCATCAAGACGGGAGTAGGGAATAGGGAATAGGGAACAGGGAACAGTAGTAAAGAGCTCCGAATAGTTTTTGATGTTATAGCGCTACGCGCAAGGCAAGAGGCAAGAGGCATGCATGCTAAAGTTTACTACAAAAGCTTTTCAGCTTGTATTAATGTCCTAACCTTAATGGGTAGTGCTATATGAGAAATCAGCAAGATTGTTCATGACCTATTTAGAAATGCTATATATAGGTATCCTAAATAAATTGTGATAATTTTTGTTCCGAAGTTCCCGACTCCCGACTCCCGACTCCCGACTCCCGACTGCCTGTTCCCTGTTCCCTGTTCCCTGTTCCCTTTGTTATACTTACCTGATCTAAATACTCCTGAGCTTTACTAGCTTGAGTCATTAATACCTCAAAAGCTGGGATATCAGTATCCCATTCAATCAGAGTAGGCACTGGACCAAAGCGCTCTAATGTTGCTTGATACAATTGCCACACTGGAGGATGAACAGGATAACCGTGGGTATCATATAGATAGTCTTCCCGTTCTTCATACCCTGCTAAGTGAATTTGTTTGACCCTGGTTGCTGGTATTGTATTCAGGTAATCAAGGGGGTCAAATCCTTGATTAGTAGCAGTGACATAAAGATTGTTGACATCTAGCAGCAAGTAACAATCTGCTTTTTCTAACAATTGTTGAATAAATACCCATTCTGGCATGGTTGAATCTGTGAAACTCACGTAAGCCGATGGGTTTTCTATCAAAATGCGACAACCTAGAAATTCCTGAGCTTGCAATATCCGTTGGGCTACATGTTCCATCACCGCTTCGGTATAAGGAAGAGGAATTAAATCGTTAAGATAGTGACCGTTAACGGAAATCCAGGATAGGTGATCGGAAATGTATGCTGGTTCAATCTGCTGGGCTAACTCTTTTAAATTTGTCAAATACTCTAAATCTAAAGGGTCGGTTGACCCCAAAGACATACCGACGCCATGTAACGTAACGGGATAGTTTTGGCGGACTTTTTCTAAAAAGTGGAGTGGTAAACCCTGAGACGTTAAATAATTATCTAATAATACCTCAAACCAAGGTATAGTATGTTTATGAGTAAGGATATCTTGATAATGGGCGGAGCGTAAACCGATTCCAGCACCGTTAATTGAAGCTGAAGGAAGGTGAGTTGTCATAGCATTGTTTTCATGACATTGTTTTCATGGCATTATTTTTAGGATTTATCCATGGTAGTGGTAAGGTATCAGCACGAAGCATTTCAGCTGAATCTAATTCCCCCCTTTCTTAAGGGGGGTTAGGGGGGATCGGTATGCATAACCCTACTCAGCTGAATCTAATTCCCCCCTTTCTTAAGGGGGGTTAGGGGGGATCGGTATACATAACCCTACTCAGCTGAATCTAATTCCCCCCTTTCTTAAGGGGGGTTAGGGGGGATCTGTGTACATAACCCTACTCAGCCATGATTCATAAGCTGATAGCTGAGTGCCCAGCCTGCTGATAGCTTGGTTTAATTGGCTTGCGCACTCTCGGTTGGCTTTTCAGTTTCCTGGCTGGAGGTTGGTTCTCCTACAATCGTGGCACCAACAATCTTTTTGCAAGTGCCTTCAGGAACGTAGATCCACTCTTCGGGATCGCTATCTACCTTAGCCATCCCGCCGCAATCATGCTTGCTGGTGCCACAATCGTTCTGACCCGCCTTAACGATACCAGCACATTTTTCCATTCCTTCCTTACCGGCCAAGGCGTTTTCAGATGCTACACCTAAACCTAGAGCCAAGACACTAGTCAAGGCAGCGCTCACCATTACAGTTTTTTTCATATCTTTCATGACATAACTCTCCCGAATATCAGAACTGACTCGTAAGTCCGTAGACAGAATTAACCTAAAACAGTGTTGGTTTAATTCCAATCTATGTAATTATTATTTAAAGTATTTAACCTATCTTAACCGAGTCTTTGAAAAGTATGAGATAACCCTGAGAAAGTTATTAAAATAGGATAGAAAATTTGAAAACCTTTGGAAACAAAGGACTTAAGCTATCAGCTATCAGCTTTTTGTTGTAAATCTATCACTCCCGCAAGTGTGGGAAGTGTGGGGAGATGGGGAGATGGGGAGATGGGGAGATGGGGGAGATTTTTATTAAGCGATGCAGCGCGGTCTTGGGAAGGCAGCGCGGTCTTGGGGGTCTCCCCCATGAGCGACTGCCGTGGTTTCCCCCATGAGCGACTGCATCAAGACAGGGTAACTATCATAACATGATATTAGCCTTCTATTGTGCTAAGTGTTTTTGCCAAAGTGAGATGCACCCACTAATGCTCTTGTAGTGACTCATAGCTCTATCATTGTCAATCACCCTTTCCAGAAGAAACCATTTTTTGAGGTTCAACCGTAATAATAGTTTCCTCGTAAGCGTGAGGTACATCTGAAGTTTCTGCCCTGCTCCGAGAACCGCTGCTCCCTGCTCCCTGCTCCCTGCTCCCTGTTCCCTAAAACCAATAACAAAAGTACCTCACCCACTTGAAAAATGTAAGATGTGGCAACCACTAAAACAACAACTATGGGAATGGCGCGGTGTTCTAATTACTACACCGGTGGTGGCTGGAATTGCGATCGCATTCAGGCTACTCGGCTGGTTACAGCCTTACGAACTAGCGGCTCTCGACCAATACTTTTGTTGGCGTCCGAAGGAACCTACAGATGAACGGATTGTGATTGTGGCTATGAGTGAGGCAGATTTAAAGGGTGCTGGACGGTGGCCAATCACTGATCGGATGCTTGCCCGACTTTTAGACAAAATCAAAGCTCAAAATCCTGCAGCCATTGGTCTTGACCTGTATCGGGATTTTCCAGTTGAACCCGGTCATGGTGAGTTACGCAGGGTGTTTGAAACCACACCCAACTTAGTTGGTATCGAATACATCGATCAAGACAACCCTGACAATTCCGTGGCTCCTCCACCGATTCTCAGTGAACGTGGTCTCGTAGGTGCCAATAATGTCGTAAATGATATGGATGGTATCCTGCGGCGCAGCTTACTTTCTTTGAAAATAAATGATGGCGTACAGCCCTCCTTTAGTATGCTCCTAGCGGAGATTTATCTAGAGTCAAAAAACCTTTTTCCTGAACCATTACAGCAAGATCCCAGAATTTTCCAGTGGGGCAAGGCCATGTTTCGCCCTTTGGCCAGCAATGATGGCGGTTATGTGGGAATCGATGATGGCGGTTACCAGATTTTCTTGAACTATCGCGGAGCAGCGGGAACCTTCCCCATGGTAACCATGACCGACATTCTGGAAGATAACATTCCAGATGACTTGATCAATGATTCCATCGTTTTAATTGGTGCAACTGCGGTCAGTTTAAATGACTTTTTCTACACCGCCTACAGTAATGACACTACCATCCGGGAGTCAACGGCTGGTGTGGAAGTCCAAGCTAACATGGTCAGCCAAATTATTAGTGCTGTGGAAAATGGTCGTCCCTTGCTCAAAACCTGGTCTGAGCCTGTGGAAATCCTGTGGATTGTAGGCTGGTCTGTCGTTGGTGCGATTCTAACTTGGAAATGGCGCTATCTTGGGGGTCTCGGAGGGCTGTCATTGAGGAGAACTGCGATTACCGTGGTGGCCACAGGGACATTATTCGGAAGTACCTATGGAGCGTTTTTGGGGGGTTGGTGGCTCCCGGTGATACCGCCATTGTTAGCCTTAAGTGGGTCTGCAATTGCCATCACAGCTTACGTTGCTAGCACTGTTAAAGAGATTCGTCACACCTTTGGACGTTACCTAACTGACCAAGTGGTGGCGGATTTGCTGGAGAACCCAGACAAACAAAAACTCGGGGGTGAAAACCGGAAAATCACGATCTTGACCTCTGATTTAAGAGGCTTCACTGCCATCTCAGAACGGTTACATCCCCAAGAGGTGGTCAAAATCCTCAACATCTATTTGGGTCACATGGCGGATGTGATTACTGCTTATCAAGGAACTATCGACGAGTTCATGGGGGATGGGATTTTAGTGCTTTTTGGTGCTCTCACCCTCCAAGAGGATGATGCCCACAGAGCAGTGGCTTGTGCCCTAGCGATGCAGTTAGCCATGACTAGTGTCAATGAAGAAATCGAGCAGTTGGGCTATCCAAAACTGGAAATGGGCATCGGTATCAATACCGGTGTGGTTGTGCTTGGGAATATTGGTTCCGAAAAACGCACCAAATATAGTGTCATTGGCAGCGCCGTTAACCTGGCTTACCGGATCGAATCTTATACAACTGGTGGTCAAGTTATGATTTCTTCTTCCACTTTGGAAGAAACTGGCGAATGCTTAAGAATTGACGGTCAAATACAGGTAAAACCCAAGGGAATTAAACAGCCAATTACTATCTATGAAGTGGGTGGAATTCGGCATAATTATAACCTATTTTTACCCAAACAGCAAGAAACGTTTTTCCAGGTTAACCAAAAAATTGAGCTACAATTTAATTATGCTTTTCTAGATGGAAAGCATATCAGTAATTCCGTCTACACTGGACGTTTAGTAGAGATTTCAAGTAAGGGAGCTAAGCTTCGTGCTAACAGCAGCGAAATCTCTGCTATCCCTGAGGCACTCAGTAATATTAAGCTCAACTTACTCGATCCAGATAATGTGAACCAACCCAGTGAGGACATCTACGCCAAGGTTTTAGAAAAAACAGCAGAACCGGGAAGTTTTTACATCCGGTTAACTGCTGTCCCTCCGGAGATATCAGCAAAACTAGAATCTATATACCAGTCAGTAATCAGGAATTGATCCTAAGTTCTGTGAAGTCTAATTTAGTCACCGTTGAGTTGGCTCAAGGGTTTCGGGTATAAAAAGTTACCTGGTTCCAGGCAATTTGGTCTAATTTCAAGTCTAGTTAATCGCTGCTAGAAAAACCCTGTGTTGGTTGCGGGATAATACGAGTGATCGTTTCCCTGCCACAGGAAAACTAGTCAGCGGGATTTGAGATTAGAAATCCATGGCACCAAAAAATTATATCTCTGAAACAATTAAGCTTAAACTCAGGCTTTACTAAGGATTAATGCTAATTCTTGTAATTGTCTATTCTAGTTTAATAATTCAATAAACTGATGAAAAATACCGCTAACATTATTAATTTATTCGGGCGTACAACATGGGCATGTACAACATCAATCCTGATTGTACTGCTGTTTTGCACACTCACCCCTAAACCAAGCTATTCTCAAGGGTTGCAATCTGTCAACGGTCAGGTGGCAGATTCTAATCATAACTCATCTGAAACCCAAAATAGTTCCCAAAATAGTTCAGCTAAACGCTCACGCTTACGATTTATTCCACCAACCGATAGCGCTCCTCGAAAGAGTAATGGGTCTGGTTCACGAGGCGGGTGTGAGCAGTTACCAAGTGAATTGGTGACGCTGTTAATTCCTTCAAAGGAAGTCGCTGCACAAACTATATCTGGTCATCCTAGATTTTTATGGTATTTGTCCGAGCCTGTAGACGTACCAATAGTATTTACCTTGGTGGACACAGTAGAACACCAGACAATATTTGAGAAAAAGATTGACTCCGCTGAGGTAGGGATGATCTCAGTAGAACTTCCGGAAAACAGTCCACAACTGATCGCAAACCCACCAGGACTGGAGGCAAAAGACAGGAACATATACATGTGGTTTGTTACCCTAGAATGCGATCGCGAAAACCCGTCTAACAATTCCTATCATACGAGCTGGATTGAGCGGGTATCACCACCCCCAGAATTAGAGCAAAAGCTAGCAGCTGTTGCTGCAAATACCAACAGCTCCACCTCTGAGTTACTGCATCAACAAGCAATCATCTATGCCGAAGCAGGGGCTTGGTTTGATGCCCTTGATGCCCTTTACCAGGCTCAAGCTGCTAATCCCAATGACTCCTCAATTCGAGCAGATTTTATCGCTCTGTTGGAGCAAGTGGGATTGGGTAGTGTGGCACAGTAGTCGGTCATACCGAGTTGTATTCAAAGATAGTAGATTGCTTGGATAGGGAGATAGGGAGATAGGGAGATGGGGAGATAGGGAGATGGGGAAATTGGGGGAAGAGAAAGTTGTATGTTTGACCGCAACTTGGTATCAGTGTTTACTTCTGACTTCTGACTTCTGACGCTAAGCGTAGCGCTATATGACTGCGAGGAAGTCGCGCAATTCCTCAACCAACCATCGTTTCTCAACTTTGCTAAGTTTTGAACCAAATTTGTGTTGTTGGACTCCTTCCCAAATCGCACAGGTAATAGTTTTTTGACCTAGGAAATTCACACTACTATCCACTTCAACAAATTTAAGATCTACTGTACGTCCTGTAATTTGTCGCAAGCTTAAACCAAATAAATGCCATTCTATCCTAAAGGTATATCGGTTAATTTCCAAAGATATCTCACCAGCAATATCAAAGAAGAGTTTCAATATAACTAGCAAAATAATACAGAAATTAATAAAATATACAGCCCAAAAAATAGTTGTAATTGTCTCCATCATCCAGGAATTATTAATAACTTTAAGTACATAGAATATCAAGAGAGCGCATAGCAAGTTATCATCCTTTAATCCACAGGGCGGAATTTCTGCTACCAAACGCTGGTAATTTTTTGTAAAAATGATGCGACTACCAGCAGGTTGTTGCCGCTGTGGTATTATAGAACCAGACAAAGAACTGGAAATTGACTTTTTTTGCCGTAAGGCATCTATCGCTTCCTCCACAGACTGGAATCGATCTTCTACAGCTGGTTCTAGCATCTTCTCTAACCAGTCAGCAAAATGCTGTGATATCTGCACTGAACCACGAAAATCAATCTTTAGTCGCTGCTGAGGTAGATCGGCAGGAGAGCGATGGGTTAACAAAAACAATAGTGTTGCTCCTAGACTGTATAAATCAGAAGCACAAAATGCTTGTCCTTGAAATTGTTCTGGTGGCATATAGCCAAAAGTGCCAACAAATGTTTCACCGTAGCTTAACGTATTACGATAGACATCTTTGACAGCACCGAAATCCACCAAAAACACGTTACCTTTGGAATTTATAATCAGGTTTTGTGGTTTAATATCTCGGTGAATCACAGCTGGATTCAGTTGATGGAGGTACTCAAGAATGTCCAAAATCTGGAAAGCAATTTCCTTGATTTCCCCTTGACTAGGGTACCAACCCTTTTTGACTAACTCACTGAAGGATTGACCCCCAACCAATTCTTGAATTAGGTAAAAACGGCGGTCATCAGCAGTATCTATGTAGAAATAGTCTAAGTATTTGGGGATACCATGATGGTTTAGCTTAGCCAGGATTTTAGCTTCTCTTTCAAAAAGTTCTAACCCTTTCCAGTTTTCTAGATCGCGCAGGGAGATGGCTTTGAGGGCTACTCGCTTGTAGTTAGTTAAATCTTCAGCTTCGTAGGTTGTTCCAAAGCCACCCTGACCTAAGGGTGCAACAATGCGATAGCGGTTACCAATAATTGTGCTTGCCTGATGTAGTAATGTCATTGGCTGTCTCCTAAAAATGTGATTTGTGTCAGGATTCAGCTATAGCATTTGTATCTGGGTTGTAAACACACTTTTTGCGGGAAAAGGCAAAAGGCAAGAGGCAAAAGGCAAAAGGGGAAAGATATCCGGATTTTTATTGGACAATAAAAAAATACCTTCTAGGCTTACATCTCTTACACGAAACGCGCTTATCACCCCATCATTATCTATAGCGGTAATAACTAAAATTGGTATAAGCCCATGAGCGACCCACATCTTTTGGCTCAGCTCTGTTGCTGTCATTATTAATAGCAGTTTGGGCAGCTTTTCAAGTAGCGTGTTAGCTGATTGACCGTAGGTCACGCTAAGCGCGGAAGCTTTGCTTCATCGCTTTTGCGATCGCTGATGGTTGATCGCTGATTACTGTAGTGATAATTTCGGCGTTGCTGATTGGAATAAGTTCCTAAGCCTAAGCAATCGTTGCTAACAATTGGCGTAGCCATGGCACCGCCTGTATCCAAACAATTTGGATGTGACGCAATTGCTATTTATCCCTAGAAGTAACGACTGTTGGCTACTAGGAAATAATTAGCGATCACGTAGCGTGGCCGTAGGCCAATCGCATAAGCGCCAAAGGCGATTGCTAATATAAGGCTTAAGACCAGATCAGGACTTACCTATTTACTTATTATTTTGAGGATCATTACTTTGGCTCCAAGGTAAAAGTGGCATCAGAAAACTCCAACCAATCACCTTTGCGCCTTTGCTAAACCTAAAAACACTGCTTTACGTAGATAGAAGTGTTTTTACTTAGCCTGCCCAGCTTGGAGATATCAATAGTTTGACTATAGCGACAGGTTTGTAATTTGTCAACCGTACTATTCCAGATATCAGCTTAAAATCCATTCATCTATATATAGCTGAGCGTGCTGAGTATGGGATGTTGTTAGGTTTTTTGTTTTGCGTCCGCTATATATAGCAAAAGGAACAGGGAACAGCGGATCTGGAAACTTCACCTTGAAAGCCCCATCTCCCCATCTCCCCATCTCCCCACACTCCCCATCTCCCCATCTCCCCATCTCCCCACACTCCCCCCTCTTAATTGTCTCCGCCTACTTGATTCTTATCAATCGACCGTTTTTGATTATATTCCTCAATCAATTCAGAAAGATTAGCATTTTTTTCCTTCAGAAGCTGCAGGTAATCTTCCTCCATAGCATTGGTAAGTTCAAGATTTCTCATATCTATGGCTAAATTAATCTTAAACTCAGAAAATTTGTTATGAAACGCTGCTGCATTATCATAGCTTTCGGAAGGGTTAGTTGTCGCACTTATGGTACCGAATAATGTTCCTAATACACTAATAAAAAATATAAAAAACTTGACGATATTTTCGGCTTGATCAGCAGTCAAAAATTCTTGAATAAACGTGACCAACAAGTCATTACCTGCGGTAATACCTGCGATAGCCGCTAAAAAAATGGGGATAGTATATTGCAGAACAAAAAAAAGGGACAAAAGAAACTTTGAAAAAGAAATTTGAAAGTCACATCGTCTTTGGATATCCAAGAAAATTTTGTAGTAGTTAGACGAGAATATATACTTTTTTTCTTTAGTTTTTTGTACCCACACGGCTTTCAATTTTTGTCTAAACCCGACCCTAAAAAACCCAAGCATAAAACGTTTCTGGCCATGATATAGCAATTCTATGACTTGTGAGGTACAGGTATCTAGGTTTTAGGGAGCAGGGAGCAGGGAGCAGGGAGCAGGGAGCAGGGATTAAGCAAGAGCCAAGAGCTAAGAGCCAAGAGTGAAACAATTATGTGTACCTCATGAGTCCTAGAAACGCTATATAATATCAAGTCCGGTTGACTAATCATGATATCCCTTCTGGGGTAATAGTAATAGATAATTGGTAATAGATAATTGCTAGTTGATAATTACCCATCACCGATTACCGATTACCACCAATCCAGAGACTACTTGGGAGGTGATTAACCGGACTTGATATAACTACTTACATTTACTTGGACTTGAGACAGTAACAGGACACTTACCGTGAAAATTGATCAAACTGGCTATAGCAATTCTGATCACAAGTGAAGTACACAGGATTTTTTCCTGCTCCCTGCTCCCTGCTCCCTGTTCCCTAAAATCCCAAAATTATGTACTTCACCCAATTGACACTATATTCAAACCAATTCATCCATTACCGCTCTGCGCAAAATCTCTGTCACTTCTGTTGCTATTCTGGCATCAAGTTCCACCGCTTCACGATTGAAATCTCTTGGCTCAAGGACTTTTGCTCCCCGTAGCGCCATACTGAAGGTAATCAATTTAGCTGGCTTGAGGGAATCGTCAAGACTAGGCTTAACTAATTTAACTAGCGCGACATAAACCGCTTCGGTTCTGTTCCTAATACTGGTAACTCCGTTGCCGAGTTTTGAGATAATCACGGTTGAGTCAATCACATTCAACAAACCCAACTCTTTAATAGCTAAATCAATTAACCGAGCTGGATCGTTGCCCATTGCTCTGATGATACTTTCGAGACTATCCCACTTAACTCCGGGTAGCTGGCATGGTTCCGGTATGTAATTATGCCAACCTACCATTGAGATCATCCGATTTAAATCATAAGCGGATATAGTATTACTTGCCCATTGAGGGGGTTCAGGGTCAGCAGTTAGAATTATGCTTTTGGTTGTGCTACCAAACAACTGGGGGTACTCGATAAAGGGTTTTTCCCCATATCGGCCACGGAAAATCAGGCTATTATTGCCTGTAATCTGTTTCAGCCAATTTTCTAAGTCCATTTGGGGAGCAAAGCGCTTTAACATTGCCCCTAAGCAATTAGAACTTGCTGTATTGTAGTTATAACTGATCACATCTGTAATTAAATCACAAACGGGAATATCTCGTTGATTTCCAGCTTGGTCTGTGCCTCGAATTGTACACTTATCAAGATCGTCATTAGGAGATTTGCTATTAAGGCGAGACACTAGATTAATAATGGGGATAATCTTACTACCACTCCAGAATTCATCATTACTTAGGGCATTTCGTCCCAACCATTTTACCTTGAACTCTTGGTCTACAAAACTACCAACACAGATACAAGCTTCTTTGATGTCTTGATGGAGAAACTCTAACCCTTGCTGATCAATCTCTGGAAGTTGCCCCAGGATTGGATAAGGACTGAAGGTCTGATCCGCTTTAATTCCAGACACTAGATGTTTACCATCCGGTTTCTGGGTCAGGCGGGAGGGATAATCTTTAATTTGCTGTTTGTATGGTGAATTATCAATACCGATATATAATAGTTTGGGATTCTCTTTAGCATCTTTTTCAGCAGCTTGGAGGGATTTTTGGTAAACATTATCTTTGCTATAGTTATCTATAGTTATCAAGACTTCAGTCTCGCCAATGTCCAAATTCCACAGCACTGAATCCTCGGTGCTTTTGACCAGTTGCTGATCACAAAATACTTTGAAAAAAATGTCTGGTCGTTGGTCAGAGAACAGTTCTTGAAAATAGGATTCATCGAATTCCATTCCAAAGCTGCCATGGTGATCAGTGATGGCGCTACCCACGAAGTTTTTGAAAATAAGGTCTTTATCCCATGCTTCAACCCGTAATCCTGAAACGAAGCCACTGGTGTTTGGATCGATTACCCGACCTGAAATCCGAAATATTGCCATACTATACTAAATTCTCCAATTAAAGTCAATAACTATAGCTGATAACTCATGGATTAACCAAAGCAACAGCCCCTATTTGTTTTAACCTACAGATTGATGATTTGTCTATAGCAATTATCTTTCCTCATCAGGTAAAAAATTATCGGTTTTAGGGAACAGGGAACAGGGAAAAGGGAATAGGGCACAGGAAATAGAGAATAAGGTAAAAAATTATCTCATAGCTATTAAAAATGTTATCTATAATAACAATTAAGTTTAATCATTGAAGATATAATATTAAAATGAATACCCTGTTCATGACATGACCGTTAATATCGATGACTACAACTGTAGCAGTGGTATTTGTGGGGAAATTGGCTATTACTGCTCTTTTGATTAAGGGTAATCAGATCGACATGATATAATTTGCTTCTAACCTGTGGTGTAGAAGCAGGTTACCTTAAGCCTGTTGACTCAATATCATACATACTAAGGAATCTATGCCCCCAGCTGTTTCCATCCAGAACATCTACAAAATCTACGATAAGGTCCCTGTAGTCAATGACCTCTCCTTTACGATTGAATCAGGAGAGATATTTGGTTTGCTTGGTCCGAATGGTGCTGGTAAATCCACGACAATTCGGATGCTAACTACGTTAACTGAACCGACCAAGGGTCAAATTAAGGTAGCGGGTTACGACGTTGTAGAAGAAAAAGATCAGGTTAAGGAAAATATTGGTGTGGTCTTGCAGCAAACTAGCGTGGATATTGACCTGACTGTCTGGGAAAACATGGAACTCCACGCACGGCTGCATCACATTGCCAATCCTGGGCGTCAGCGGCTGATTAATCAGTGGTTAGAGTATGTAGAGCTAATAGACCGACGGGATAGTTTAGTCAAAACTCTGTCTGGGGGAATGAAGCGTCGGTTGCAAATTGCTAGAGCGCTGTTACATCAACCGAAGATTCTATTTTTGGATGAGCCGACAGTAGGATTAGACCCCCAAACCCGCCGTCGCCTGTGGGAAATTATTCGGGATTTGAATCGCCAAGGTATGACGATATTGCTAACTACCCACTATATGGAAGAAGTGGAGTTTTTGTGCGATCGCTATGGCGCTGGCAAGCCAGGACGGATCGGTATCATGGATTCTGGTAGACTAATCAAATTAGGTACATTTGAACAGTTGCGCCACCAACATGGGGAAGGATTACTGATCAAACAACTCTCAGAACGCTTTGAATACAAATTTTTTCCGACTCTGGAACAAGCGAGTGGCTATCTCGAAAGTTTACCTGATAAAACTGGTGTGATGGTTCGTCCCTCCAACTTGGAAGATATCTTTGTTGAACTGACAGGACGCCAATTGGATTAGAAGCGAATAAAAAAATGCCTCGTTTAGCTACCCAAATTGAAGCGATTCTATACTTGAAGGGACAGCCCGTCTCTATAGAGGAAATCTCAGAGTATGCCCAATGCGATCGCGAAAAAGTGGCGGATGGCCTGATTGAACTGATGGCAGACTATGCCCACCGGGACAGTGCTTTAGAAGTTGTGGAAACCCCTGCTGGGTATAGCTTACAGTTACGAGCCACGTTTAGTAAATTACTGCAAAACTTAATTCCCGCTGAATTGGGCACAGGTGCTTTGAGGACTTTAGCTGCGATCGCCCTTAAAGGTCCGATTACCCAAGCTGACCTAGTCAACCTTCGTGGTAGTGGAGCGTATCAACATATCCAGGAACTGGTCGAACTCGATTTTGTCCAGAAACGTAGACAAACTGAGGGGCGTTCCTACTGGTTACAAGTTACCGAAAAATTTCATCAACACTTTGAAGTTGAGCAGCTATTGCCACCCCAATAGAAGCTATGCTAAGGGTTACAAAAACTTCAAGATTCCTTTAAGTAAGCTTTTTTACTCAGAATTTCTACCGAAAAAAGTTAGATTTATCCCCGAAAGCTGATTCAGCTGATCTCACAATCGTTTAGAGTATAGAAAAGTCGAGATGAAGCAGGTCAAACCTAAAATTCCTAATGGTATTCAACCCCGATTTTCTAAGTTCCCCAGGAGCAGAGCCTCAAGCGAACCAACTGCTGCAATACCTCCAGAATCAACCTTCTGATGTTTTAGCAAGGATTGCGAAGTCTGCTAGCCCTGAAATCCAACAAATCATCTCTCAGAACGTTCAGGGGCTAGTAGGGATGCTGCCATCAGAAAACTTTAATGTTCAAATCACCACTGATCGGGAAAATTTAGCTGGATTGCTGGCGTCAGCCATGATGACTGGTTATTTTCTCCGTCAGATGGAACAGCGTATGGTTCTTGAAGACAACTTAACCAACTCCACTCCCTTACGTCCTCAGAAGCGGCCCAGTGAAAAGCGTAGCGATTCCCCAAAGCCAACTGAGTCATAATAGATGTCCTCTGGTTTAATACCTACGCTCGTTAGGTACACACCAGTGAATGGCACTATGTTCAGAATGATTAACTTGGGAAAAAGACTAAACGGAATAGGTTAAAGGGATGATACTATCACAATCTATTGTCCCTTTTTCCTTTTTAGACCCAGGTCGAGATGGATCCCAGGGGAGGATTAGCCTATAGAGGAGGATAACCGTGCATGGTCAAATTTAACTATTTCAGATAGTATCATCTCCGGTAGCATCAATAGTTTCAGATATTGTAAATCAAGGAGTAATAGGTAATGAGTAAATGGTAATTGTGATTAGCCATTACCGATTACTTATTACCGATGACTTGTTACCGATTATCGATTAGACCTAGCAACCTTAGTAGTTTTATTATACTGTTTGCGTCAATTATTCTGGCCTGATCCAAAGTTCCCTTGTCCAACGTTACCGACAACTGCGGCGAAGTTTGTTACCCATTATCCATTACCCTAACCCAAACAAAACCTTCGACGCGGAGTGGATGCACAGAACTTCAACGACCCAGCAAAATCTTAATCTGGTCAACTAGACTTGTGCCACCAAACCATAGAGCAAACAGAATTGAGATGGAGAGGCTTGCTCCGATCAGGCACACCACTAAACCGGCTAGGCTAATTGCGCCATCATCTTCAGTTAAGCCAAAACCAGTGATAAAAATTCCCATCGCTGGAACGGTATTTGTCCCTGGAATCGGAATCATCATCGAAATTGACATTAATGCGATCGCACTCCCCATAAATATCCGACCAGGCAAACTGGTACAAATATAGGTTAGGCGAGGACGGGTAACTGCCTCAATCCGCCGCAACCAAGGGAGTCCTATTTTCAGAAAACCCTGCACGGTTTCCAATTTCATTTTCCCATTCATGATCTTCTTTGGTAGCCAGGGGCGTTTGGCACCAACGATGAGCTGAATAGCCAACAATAATATCACAATTCCAAAGGGAATCGAATAACCCGGTGCTGGAACTGGCAAAGCTGAAGGTAGAGATAGGATAACGAATATAAACCCAAAGATACGTTCCCCCGCTAGGGTCAAAATATCTGCCAGCCTTACCTGAGGCTCTTGCTCTTCCTCAAAAAAATAGCGCTGTAGTTCTACAGAGAGTTTAGCCATTTAGTAGTGATTAGTTATAAAAGTTAATATACTAATCTATACTAATCTTTCTAGCACTTACCCTGACATTACTGATCAGATTAATTGCTAGCTGTACAGCAATTCAGAAACGGTTTGTTAGCGATCGCTTCTAAGCCCACTGATTTGATCAGATCTACCCATGCTTGGGGCTGGGAATCCCGTAACTGGGCGATAGTAGTCAGAGTTTCTTGCCAAATCAGAGCATCAGCATATAGTTTGGCTTGTTCTAAGGTATTTTGCTCCTGCTCTAGATTAAGCGCTAATTCTGGACTAAGTTCAGTACGCTCTAGAATTCCTTGAACCCAATGATCTCGGCTACGCTCTTGAGGATCGCAAACGAGTACGAAAAACCACTTGTATTTCTTACCCATGGTCAGAGGTACGGTTGTCGGTACGCTCAGTTGCACAATACCGTTCGTGTTATCCAGGCTCACGCTGGTCAGGTAAACCTCTTGATTCTGGTCATCAATTAACACAAATTCTGCTTCGGAGGCTGTAGTTTTGGGAACATACCAGAACAGTGTCGGATTAGCCGCCACGGTTGTGACCAGATTATTGGCAGGCACGATAGCAGTCAAAGGGATGTCGTCGCTGTCAGTACAGGAATAGCTACGAGACCCTCCTCCTGCTGTTCTTCTAGGTTCTCCTCGTTCTGGTACTGGTGGAAATTTAATCATATGTGTCCCAGCCCCAAGGGTTCTAGACGGTGATCCTCGCTCTGGTGGTGGTGGGAAGTATGCACCCACTTCATGGTGTGGGTATGACTGTGCCAGTAACTGGGGTGCGGTGAAGTCAGTTACCAGTGCAGCCGAGAGCATTGTAGTCAGCACTGCCAGATAGGTTGGAGATTGTTGCCAGATCATAATCAATCACCCTACTCATTAATAGGCCTCTTGCAAAAGTCAATTTTTGCTATCGTATAGTATTTATCACCCTCTTTTTAAAGATTTATGCAAGAGTCAATATAAGTTTGTTATTTTATTCTACCTATAGGGTTGATCTTAACTTGCCGTTCAAAACCCTCTCTATACTATATCTTATTCGTTGTCAAGGATACAAAAGTTTTTAGAGGTGCCATTGTGAACTACCCCGACCTACTTCGTTGTTCGCGTTCGCGCAGCGGAGGCCGTAGGCCACGCTTCGCGAACGGCTTTGCCGAAAGCGTGGCCTACGGCCAGGTCGGGGCTTCCAGCTTCACGGAAGAATGCCTTAACTTAGACGGACGTCCGCGCCTTGGTCTTACTTCTTCTCCACTGGCGTTAACCTCCCCTGTCCCAGAGGAGGATAGCATTCTAATCCCTTCTGCTCTAATATTCTTTGCCGCATTACCATCTCTGTCGTGGTGAGTTCCACAGCTTGGACAAGTCCAAGTCCTAACATCCAGTGGCAACTCCTTGATTCGGTAATGACAATTAGAGCAGGTTTTGGAACTAGGGAACCATCGATCTATTTCAACCAACACTTTTCCTTCTCTTTCGCACTTGTAAGAAAGAAAGTTAACAAAGGTTCCCCAACCCAGATCAGAAATTGCTTTAGCTAATTTGTGGTTACGAACCATGCCCTTGACATTTAGGTTTTCGACTACCACTAATTGATTCTGATCCACTATTTTTCTGGACAGCTTATGTAGGTAGTCTTGGCGGACATTTCCAATTCGCTCGTATACCTTAGCTACAATCTTTCCAGCCTTTTTGCGCCCACTGCTTCCCTTTTTCTTTCGGGCAGCAATACGCTGTTTTTTGGCTAACTTCTTTTCGTACTCAGCCAGATGCTTAGGATTACTGAACTTAGAGGTCTTTTCGCCATCATATGTGATTGCAAAATCCTTGACACCCAGGTCAATGCCAATCACTTTCCCATCACTGGACGACTTTGCTCTATCCCCTTCATACTCCATTAATACAGAAGCATAATATTTTCCAGAAGGAGTTTTACTGACTGTTACAGTCTTGATCTCTCCGTCCAGTGAGCGATGAATTACCGCCTTCACAACTCCCAGCTTTCCAGGAAATTTAAGGCAATCGCCTACCTGTTTTACGTTTTGGGGATACTGAATTGATTGACGGTGATGGTACGACTTGAACCTAGGATACTTAGCTCTACCCTCAAAGAAGTTTTGGTAAGCACGACTAAGATTGAGACTTACAGATTGCAGAACCTGAGAGTAACAATCTTTTAGCCATTCAGTCTCTTTTTGTTTCTTGAGTTTCGGCAACATAGAGTTGAGTGCAGATTGCTTTAGCCCAAAGCCAGTTTCTTTGTAGGTTTCTATGCACTGATTCAGAGCATAGTTCCACCACCAACGAGCGCATCCGAAATGTTGAGCTAACACTTGGACTTGCTCTTGTGTGGGATAAATTCTAACTTTAACGGCTTTATGTTTCATTGCACTCAACCTTGTAGGAGATGAAACCTTAGAATAAAGAAGCCTTTATGGTTAGTCGGCTATGCATAAAAGAGGTGCGACCCGTGGCGAATTTAATTCGCCTACGGAAAGCGCACCTTTGGTTAAATCTTTGTGATTAGCGTGATTTGCGCGGTCTTGGGGGTTTCCCCCATGAGCGACTGCATCAAGACAAGGCTTCTTTATTCTTACGGTAACTTCAAAATCGACCTTAATTACTATTAAATCTATTTCACAGTAATAAATCAAGGCATAATATAAATTTTCTGGCTCGCTATCCATCCCCAACCTCAACGAAGTAGGTTGGGGATGGATAGCGAGTTTTGTTAAATCGTTTAGGCCGGTCAGGGCAATCGATAGTCGGTCATTGTCAACTACCAATTACCCATAACCCATTACCCATTACCTAATTACCCATAACCCATTACCCGATCAGGGATATCAGGATTATTGAACCAGTATCGTAAAGGGATTACCCTAGTTTTAGGTACCAGAAGTCCAAGAGTTGATGTACTCGATTTGGTCTGGGGTTAGGGAGTCAATATTAATGCCCATTGCTTGTAACTTCAACCGCGCAATGTCCTTATCCACTGCTTCAGGGATAGAGTGTAAACCTGGTTCAATGGATCCTTTGTTCTTGACTAGGTATTCACAAGCCAAAGCTTGGTTAGCAAAGCTCATGTCCATCACCGCACTGGGATGACCTTCAGCTGCTGCCAGGTTAATCAGGCGTCCTTCACCCAGTACCACAACGGATTTACCATTTTTCAAACAGTACTCTTGGGTAAAGTTCCGTACTTCTTTGACTTCCGTTGCCATTTCCCCTAAGGACTTGAGGTCAATTTCAATATCGAAGTGACCAGAGTTGCACACCATTGCGCCATCTTTCATCACCTCGAAATGCTCAGGGCGAATCACGTGCTTGTTTCCAGTAACTGTGACAAACAAGTCACCTAAGGGAGCAGCTTCTTCCATCGGCATTACCCGGAAGCCATCCATTACAGCTTCAATGGCTTTAGTGGGGTCAATTTCAGTAACAATGACATTGGCTCCCAGTCCCCGAGCTCGAAGTGCTGTGCCTTTGCCACACCAGCCATAACCGGCCACAACCACGTTTTTACCAGCTAACAACACGTTGGTGGCGCGGATAATACCATCAAGGGTAGATTGACCAGTACCGTAGCGATTGTCAAAGAAGTGTTTGGTGTCAGCATCATTAACATTCATTGCCGGGAATGTCAACACCCCGTCATTGAACATAGCCCGCAGACGGACAATGCCAGTGGTGGTTTCTTCGGTGGTACCAATGATATCACCGAGCTGGTGTTGGCGCTCTTTTACCAGAGTGGCGGTAACATCGCTACCATCATCGATTATGATGTTGGGTTTGTGATCCAGGGCAATTTCAACGTGGCGGTGATAGGTTTCGTTATCTTCCCCTTTGATGGCAAATACAGGAATCTCATGATCAACCACTAAGCTAGCAGCTACATCATCTTGGGTTGACAGAGGGTTGCTGGCAATCAGCAGAGCATCAGCACCAGCAGCCTTGAGTGCGATCGCTAAATGGGCAGTTTCGGTGGTTACGTGACAGCAAGCAACTAAACGAATTCCTTCTAAAGGCTTTTCTTGGGCAAAGCGGTCTCGGATTTGCTTGAGCACTGGCATCTCCCGTCCAGCCCATTCAATCCGCTGTTTTCCTTTTGGTGCCAGAGATAGGTCTTTAACTTCGTGTTTAATCCGATTAGCAGTTGCAATCATCAGGTTTTGTGTTTTAGTTAACGTTTTTTAGTTTAGCTTTGATTAGTTTAACGTGTTCGAGAAAGTGCCAGTGGATGAGGAAGCTTTATCAAAATTCTGATTAAACCCGCTGTTCTTTAAGAGAGTTTACAGATTTCTACCATCAACGGGTGATAAACAACTCATTTCGATGTAGTAAATTCGCTATTTTTTGTCAATAGCAGCAAACCATCATAGGAGTAACTACTGACCAGTACTAAAATAGTATATTTGTACTATAATAGAAGATAGCGAGTTGACGGTCAGCTGATCTGATGTAAACCCCTAATCAAGGTTTTTCCCCATGAAGAAGCACTATATTCTGAGCATCAATCCCAATGCCGACTACCAATGGGAGCAGTGTACGTTAAGAGATCCCATTACCGCAGAACGACCAGAGTTTGCTGGTTTGATTTCCCAAGCTGTGGCAGATCAAACTGGTTCTTATTTAGTGGCAGTTAATATTGAGGTAGAAGTATTAGAGAAAGCAGCACAGCCCCAAGCAATGAAAGTGCGGGTTGATTTGCCAGTGCTTCCTGTGGAAGCGGAACCATCAGGATTAGTAGCATGATTATACCGGATCCGATCCTGACAGAAATGTAGCTTCAACCCGCATTCAATAACCGCTCTGCTATCGGGTCGGACATGGGCTTGGTGCGGGCTTAGCTAAAACCAAAAAGCTTAACGAGAAAAACCGTTACCCCGCCCGATGATGGGATTTTCTACAGCTTCTCGATACTGTTCAACGGCTTCAGTATAGGCAATGGGCAGAACACACTCGACGTTTTCATGGGGACGAGGAATGATCACCCAGGATTCCAGGGTAGCGCCATGGGCTTTTTCGACGGCTGCAATCCCGGCATCCATAGCTGTTTTTACTTCGGAAACATCCCCGCGAATATTGATATTGAAGCGGGCGCTACCAACTCTGATGTAGCCTACTAAGGTAACCCTACCGGCTTTAACCATAGCATCTGCTGCTGCGAGTATACCAGGAAAGCCTTTGGTTTCGAGAGATCCAACCGCCACTGTGGACATAGCCAAACTCCTTACTTTGTTAAATTATTTGAAACTCAGGAACTATTGTACGAATCTTCGCTACCGATTCTGACAAATAGCGATTAAGTGTACTTGTTTAAAATGTTCGGAACTCTTCGACTTTGCTGGTGTAGTGGATGGGCAGCACTGTGTCCACATTTTCATTAGGGTTAGGAATGATATAGTAAGCTGTCACCTCTGCACCATAGGTTTTCTCTACGGCTTCCAGACCAGCTGCTACCGCGACGTTTACCTCTGAAATTTTACCACGGACGCTAACCATAAACCGACCTTTCTCAGATTTATCATAGGATACCAGTGTGACTGCCCCTGCTTTGACCATGGCATCTGCTGCGGCTAGTACCCCTGGGAAACCTAGGGTCTCAATAGTTCCAACTGCTGCTGGCATTGTGTTCTACTCCGGTCAACACGAAAATTGGGTTAAATCTGATTGTACTGGAGTTATTAGGGAAAATATATCCTGGCTTGCCTAAAATGTTAACATTTAAAATTTAAACTATAAAATATTGAAATTTAACCATAAAAATTGGTTAGTTTTTTTAGGCTCTTGCGCACCTGTTTTTCTTTCTCCTGGAGTTCAGTAATCAGTTGTTGATTATAGGGTTCGATAATCCCTGATTCAGTTTCTGAATTTTTCCAAAGTTTACGGGCTAGTTGGAAACATAACTGACATCGTTCTAAATTTCTCAAAATTGAAGGAGTAAATTGAGCCAACAGTTCTTCATCTTCTTTGGTAAACCCCTTTAGATCGATTCTTTCATACAAGTCATCGTTTGGATGACTATTGGGCTTTAATTTATTAATTAATTGTACCACAGCAATTAAATTTTTTTGCTGATTCAACACGGGCCAAGCTAGCATAGTATAGGTTCGGTAACCGGTAATTTTGTCGATTCTTTTCGCTTCTTCAGAACGTGGGTCGTCATAGACATCAAAGGGAACATTAATAATACTTAAGGAGGTAACAGCTGCACCAGCAATTCCTTTATTTGCTGGAATATCAATGACTAGGGAGCCACCTTGACCATCATCAGCGTCAATGGAACCGAGTATATTACTGTGCTGATCCAGTAAAAAAATACTGGTACGGTCTGCTTTTAGTATGTTTCCCGCTTTTCGAGTCAGGCGAGTTAACATTTCTTTGAGGGTGTCCACTAACTCCCCTAAAGCGTCATCAACGGTGTTCACCTCTTCGATAAGTTTTGGTTTTGCGTTCCCGTAGCGTGGCCGTAGACCAATTGCATCACTGGTATCTACGGTATCTACTTCACTGGTATCTACTTGAATCTCTGAGGATTTCACCGGAGTTTCCAGTAACTCTAAACCAGCAATTTCTCGCCAGTTTAAGTGCAATGCTTGACAAATTTCTACAAAGAAAAGACCTTTAATAGGCTTCCCGATCAGAAAAAGATTAACAATGGGCAAGTCTAAATCTAATTCATTAGCTAGGTCTATATCTCTTCCCCGACGCTTACGCTTCCAAACTAATTTGACTGTTTCGAGGTGCTTAGGGTGTACACTATACAATTTTTCCATTCTTTTGTGATTTTGGGAAAGCTGCTTCTCTCAACTCCAACTGATTAGGGAGTAGCTAAAAAATAAAATACCTGGTTTTAGCTTGTCGGATAGGCAAAAAAAGTTAGTTTATTTTCATTTTTATAGATTAAATTAGGTTGCCCACCCTACTTGAATTGGTATTTTTTTTTACCCAAGTCCCGGCTGTCAATCTATTGGTTTTTATCGATATTCCGGATACTTCATGTCACTGCTCTTAGTCTCTAATAGGTTTATCCCATTAGTTAACTAGACTCCCTAGGTAGTTTTACCAAACTAGTTGCTGCTTTCACTACTGGATTGCGCTAGATGTTGCTAGGCAATTAACCGTGCTTGTTAATAACCTATAAGTTATTGATAACAGTCACAGTATCAGCTACATAGCGTCAGTTACCCTTACTTAAATTCCCACTATGGTGAAGATACCATAGTTGGTATAGAGCTGTCGCACCTGATCAATAACCTGATCAATAAACAGATAATCGCTTCTTTTTGCTTGGGTATCATGTGCTGCTTCCAGTAAGCGCTGGGCAGCAGTATCAGTATAATAGTGCTTTTTATGAAAAAGGTAAAGTCTTTTCCAGGAAATGTAAGCAGTCAGCTAATACGCTACGCCGATGCTACATCAACTGCTTCTGAGCAGTAAGCTAAATCATCCAGGAAAACTTAGACATTTAGCTGAGGGGCGCTAGTAGATCAGTTATCCTGGACAACCCCCTTAAGATGTTGATAACTATCAGTTATCAGCTATCAGCTATCAGCTATCAGCTAATTCCCACGCTACTAGATCGGTGCTTTTGAATAAGCGATGCAGCGCCGACCTGCGGGGGTTTCCCCCACTCGCGCTTTGCATCAAGAAAAGAGGTAAGCTTTGGCCTTTGACGACGCTACTTAAGGTGCGAACAGCTTTTGAATAAAATAAGCACCTCAAGCAGCGTGAGCGAACAGCTGACGGCTGACAGCTGATGGAAGCTGACTAGAGATTTTGGATGAGTTGGTTAATACGTTTTAATATTCTCAGAACAGTGTAAAGGTCATCTTTGTTCTCAAGAGCGAATGTATAGGATTGAGCATATTTAGGTGGCTTGGTGGTTGTCATCTTTAGGAATTTAAACTCATTTCCATTGGTGATAAACCCGAGGAGAGGTTGCTCTGGATTAGGATTAGCTAACATATAGGCTAAGACTTGGGGAATTCCCGCTGCTAAGGCATATTTTGTGCCTTTTGCTTCAATAACAGTAACCCATAATTCTGGTTTAAAAATCAGAATATCAATACGTCCACTAACAATTATACCATCATCTTCGGAGGTAATTTTAACCTCTTTTTCTGCTGTGATTTCAAAGGGATGACGATAAAATCCTGCTAGTCTCAATAATGGCGATATTATCACCATTTTCAGGATCACTTCCAATAACGGAGACTCAGATAAGTAAAGATACTCTTCTTTAACTTGCCCTAGCAATTGCTTTTCAAACTCTGTCAGTTCGGGTAAATCGTCTTGCCATTCTCGAAAAAACTGTTCATCATCGGTTCGTTCTAGATTAAATCTGTGTCTTAATTGACGTAATGTAATCTCTTTTGCAGGAATTGTTTGAACCATCGGTAGTTTAAAGTTTAGAGTTTAGAGTTTAAGTAATCAGATATCATTATGAATTATTTATAGCAATTTTGATAAGTATTCAGCTATCAGCTAATGCGCTACGCGCACGCTACTTGAGGTGCTATCAGTTATCAGCTAAAGGCCAACGGCTGACCGCTGACCGCTGACCGCTGAATACTTACGTTGGGATGTTATTGACACGCGAGAATGTGCTGACTAACTTGATAACAATTTAATGATTCTGATCCACTTATGGGTGGATGGTGCAGCTAGGCTGTACTCGTGGCAAAGTACAATTCATGATTCGGTCAAGTTTTGCTTAACTTCAATCCTTGACCGAATTTTTTTTATCATTCAGAGGGAACAGGGAACAGCCGTTTGGGTGGTGCGTTACGGGACGGGCTCTTCTAACCTTGGCGCTCGAGGCGGAAAATGAGGGTGAGCCCGTCCCTAACGCACCCTACGCACTCGATTGCGAAAATGCAATAGTTTTTAAAAACCCTTTTACCTTACTAATCCCATTAGTGTCACTAATCCCAGTTGCCCTCACTGCTTGAGATTGTGAGAATGCAATAGTTTTCTAGCACCCTCTTCTCTCTATTACTCTATTTAACCCATTACACTTATTCCACCTTGAAATTGCGACAATGCAATAGTTTTAGAGAACCCTTTTAGACCACGAATCCCATTACAATCACTAATCCCATTTAACACCACAGCTTTAAATTGCGATAATGCAATAGTTTTACTATGCCCTTGCCTTTTCAGAACAAGTGTGTTAAATTAAGGATATTGTCAAAGCAATGGTTTACTCCCCATGATGATTTCCACTGCACAAGCCGCTGAATTACTGGGTGTTTCTGCCACTCGCGTCCGTTACCTTCTGGGCAAAGGCAGAGTTAAAGGGGCTTATAAGGTGGGTAGAACTTGGGTGATTCCGTTGTTTGATGGTATGCCGGTGGTGACTCCTGGCACTCGCGGACCAAAACGGAACTGGTCAAAGCGCACAAATTACACTAAGGCTGTGATTCACGTTAATCAGAAAGTGATTCGCCAAAATCTCAAGACCGGGGAGCGTAATCCTGTAATTACGGTGAAGCGAGGCTCTAAAAATGTTTACGGTCATACGGTAGAGGTCAATGGCCCGTGTCGGGTGATGTATCGTCCAGATGATCCACTACATTGTGGAGCACGGGTGTGGATTGAGACGATTTCTGATTTTGAAGTGATTTCAGCGTGATCGGATGTGAATGCGATCGCGTAGCGTGGCCTTAGGCCAATCGCATTGAACCAGTCAATGTTTTGCGATCGCGTAGCGTGACTTATGGTCAATCCCTTAGCGTGGCTTTAGGCCAATCGGATTCACATCCAATAATCACAAACTGTCCGATAGTTGGGGAGCGAGACTTTAGGCAGTGGGGCTTTTAGGCCAAAAACCAAACTATCCGGATTGCTGTCTTCTGCGACATTTACAGCAGTCCCCTTTTGCCTTTTGCCTTTTGCCTTTTGCCTCTTGCCTCTTACCTTTTGCCTTTTGCCTATTGCCTATTGCCTCTTGCCTTTTTCTTCAAACAAAGAATTAACTTAGCATAAACATTGACTAGTGTAAAACACTGTTTTGTGGGAGTTTACCGCCATTTCATGAATTTTTGGAGATATTTCTTGCTTTCTTAGTCAAATATCCTGATTTAATTTAGACCTAGCGAAGAGTATAGTAGTCAACCATTACTCTTCTCTTTGTCATGAAAGAAAAAATTTTAAATTACTTTGTTATTATTGGAGTAAGCATTATTCTCCTGCTCGGTATAGTTACAACAGCTTTTGGTCAGGATAATTCAAGATCAGTTGATGATTATACTATCAACTTTGTTGATGATAATGAGAAGTGTGAAGGCGCAAACACTGTACCCATACATCACAAAAAATTAAAGAATAACGACTGGCCAAGAATAGGATGTATTAAAACCGGACTGGATGTTAAAATTATAGGTATTAAAGATAATCTATCTTCTATTATACAAATACAAGGCAATTATAAACCTGAGTATTTGATGATTGAAAATGATTTTTTATACTGTCGAGATAGATCGATAAAAAAATGTGAAACAACTAGTTCACGAAAATCATCCCCCTAAAATTAACATTATTCTCCATCAAAATTAAACCCTAATTTCTCACATCGACTACGAAACGAATGGTTCTTTACCCGGTTTAAAGCCCAAGTTTTACCTTTATCCTTCCGTATTTTGTTTGTATACCAACAATCCAGGGGTACTGCCGCAACTAACATGGTCAAGACCGAAGCCAAAACAGCAATAACTAGAACACGCTTTGATAGCATTTTCTTAGGTATGGTAAGTATTAAAAAATTATCTGCTTTTGAACTTGTATTTATCCCCTCTGGGGTAACTAAAGGCGTATCTAAAACAGGGCGATCATCCCTTGGTGCTCTAGCAATGTGGATTTTAGACCCTTCCTGATCAGTATAGATTTTAGGCTTCATATCAGGAAGGGTTTCTTTAATCTTATTTTCGATGTACTTATGTAACTCATCCAGAGAAATCACCCTATCCCGATTCAAATCAGCATCTCCCGTTTCAATGCCTTCTACCAAATACTGAGTGTAAATTGAGAGCTGTTTGTCCAATTGACTAAAGGAATATTCAGTTGAAGACGCGAGAATAGCACGCCCTTCTCCTCCTAATTGATTTTGAAGATCGACAGAGCCATCATCTTTAACTAGTAGACCCTTACGGAAAGCTGCACTAAAGCAACAGTCGAGGATAACCACTTGTCGCTTGGAGCGGCTACCTTTCATAATGTCATGGATAGCCTTAGCGGAAACTGCGGTTGTCCTAACTAGTTCCCCCTGTGAATTCTTACGAGTAATACGATTTGCTAAGTACAGTTGATTGCTGCTATCTTTGACACCGTGACCTGAAAAGAACAGTAACACCAGATCATCTTTTGTAGAAGTGGCGAATAACTCTTCAATAGCCTCCTCCATTTCCTGTCGATTAGGATTGCTGAGAGCTTTGACATCAACAAAATTACCCAGTTGTGGGGAACCCAGTATTCGTTTGATTTCCTCTAAATCTTTGGTTGCGCCAGGTAGTGGCTCTAACCCCTTTCCATACTCACTGACTCCAATCAACAGCGCTCGTTTTACCCCTTTTGATTGGCGAGCATCGTTTACATGGAGCTGTTTATGGCTTGGCTTGTCTTGCACAAGTGGCTGATTTTGAGGTTGAAATACTGACTCAATTGGATGTGGAAATAATTGAGCATCTTGCACTTGCATGAAAATCACAGGTGTCGCAAAATCCCGTTTCCGATATCCTGTTGATTCATCGAGACTAATTTCTCGCCTTCCTTCCTGTACTGCTATATCTGCTGACTTGCCTTGAGCTAATTGTTTATAAAAGTGGCAGGCAAATCGGCTAGCTGTGCTGTTAGACACTGGATACTGCATGGCCACGACTACAGGAATAAGTTGCTGCACAACCTTGGAAGCTAGTCCTACAGATACTTTCGATGTAGACTCCATTGCTCCCTGACATGCCTGCAACACAATAATTCCAGGTCGATGGCGATTAAAGAGGTCACTAAATTCATTGGCGCTAATCCACCGTGCCTCACCTAATTGATCCACTAAGGCAATTTCACCATTTTCATTCTCGAAACGACCATGACCGATGAAATGGAAAATATGAGGCTTTTTCCTAAGAACTTTATCAATAGCACTGCGGCTAGCTGGATTCACTACTGGTAACAATTCCACCTGCTCTGGTTGTTCCTGGGCTAGTGTCTCTATCGCCGCCTGCACTTTCTCGTAGGCAACTGGATTTAAATCTGTCGGTGCAGAGACAACTAAGGCAATCCGCATTTTTTCATTTGCGCCTAACTGAATCGGTGGTGCTGAAATCGGGTGTGAGGGCAGGCGCGAGAAGACCAAGCCAGGTGCAGTAGCCAACCAAATTGTTCCTGAGTTAGTCCTCTGAGGCAAACACATAAATTCCCACGGAAACGCTGCCACTTCAGGAATATTTTGCTCGTCTATATCTAGTTCTACCCGTAGCAGTTGCTGTTTAGTGCGAACAACTTCGTTATAAAATCCAATAAAATCATGGCAAAGTCGATCATCAAACAAGGTATCAAACAATGCTTCTCCGAGTAACCTCGACTTGTTAGCATCTTTGAGTCCATTTTTACGAACCTCCTCGATCAACTCCTTGACTTCTGGGGTGATCTTATCCTGATAGCGAAATGGTCCAGAGATTCGATTATCGAGCTTTCCAGGTTCTTTCTTTTCAACCCCCACTGTATAATAATTGATCAGGTAGATGCGATAGGTGTAGTAGGCTCTAGTCATAGCTGTCCAATCAGATAAAGCTGATTAATTGCCCAAAGACGAAAGTACTCCAAGTGGCGTAGTGCCACGCCAGTAGGGTGCGTTAGGGACGGGCGAGCCATCATTTTCTTGCTAGCCAGTGTTAGTACAGTCCGTCCCGTAACGCACCTGATTAATTGGACGAAAGTACTCCAATGTTTAGGGAATTTAAGTCGCTAAATCCTGTGTAAGATTAGCTTTCGGCAGGTTCAATATCCATTCTTTGACATCACTACGACTAAATTTAATCGCGGCCTGATTCTTATTTCGTATTAAGGTTTGGAATCTATCTGCCAGATCGCTGAAAACATCACGGATATCAGCAGTTAACCAGTTCATATCCGGCTCACCCCAGGCGATACCGCGCAAATTAATAGACTTTATTTCCTTAGGCACTTTAAAGACAATCGCAAATTGGACTGTTGGTATGTTTTGGATTTCGGGCTCTTCAATGCGCCAGTAACACCTTGAGTTACCTTCACCTTGGGAAATTATTTCAAAGTGACCAGCTTCGTAAGCATACTCAGGAATGACAATGAATGCTTTCAGTTCGTTCTTATTTCCTACATTACCTTTAAGCTCCGCAGGAATAGTGGTAAGTTCGACTAGTTCAGTGCTATCAATCCCGATACTCCAATCAAGATTGCTATTAATAGCTAAATTCATGCCCACCCCGAAGTTCATCACAGGTCGCCATTGGCTTTTGGGGAAAATAGACTGAACGATGGGCTCTTTTTCTCCTTTGGGACTGAAGTCAAGCTCACAGCACAATCGCCAAAATCTAACCCCTGGTTTGGGACGCAAATCGACAGTAACAGTCATATAATAGAAATCAAATGTATCACGCATTTGCTGTCGATAAATGTTGCTCAATCCCTCTTCAGTTTCTTCAAATAGGTCTTCGGTAAGCAATATCAACTTATCCCTGGGATTGCCAAAGCTAACTTTACTTTCCAGCAAGCTTTTAACGGCGGTTGCACCTACACCAAGCTTTGTACTTTCATCCAGGTTACTTTCCCATTTTTTTACTTGCTCAAATAGGTCAGCCAATAAAGTCTCATCTTCTTGGGGATTGGGTAGCAGAATGTTTTCATCGGTCATTGACTTCAGCTCTATTTAGATTGACAAAGTTACTACACTTGGCAGCGACGTATAGCACAAGCCACAATCACACAATTATTGATCAGGTTACTGGCAAGCTGTATCTACAGCTTCCATGGATAAGGGGGAAGTTAGAGAAGTTTACAACCCGCCTTTTCAATTAAATCCGTAATTTTACTAGACTTATTAATTATAAAAATTAGTATTATCTTATTATCTAGTCTTATGAGCTATGAAAGTTGTAATTGGCGTCACAAAAAATTGTCTAGCGAAGCCATAACAACTAGCTATATTTTTATGATTGATTATTTACTTTGAGTATAGTTTATTTGATAGTAGTATATCACAATCTTCAACAAGAGGAACAAAATAGAGACAATTTTCGTCTAATCTTTTATTCTTTCATCAGAGAAAATAACCCTTTTCCAAATAGGTCATGAACACTAAGGCTGATTTCTGATCACATCAAAAAATATCGGAGCTCTTTCCTACTCTTCTCTTTTAGCTGTTTATTGTTTCCGGTTAGAGCCATCCTCTGTTTACATCTCATTTAAAAACTCTAATTTCCCCGAAACAATCGATCAATTTTAAGACTTATGAATTGACAAAAAAGCAAAAGTGTGCATAAAGCGGTTTTCTATTCGGTTAGGTACAAAGTCCTAGGAGGGAGTAGGGAGCAGTGAAGGGGCAAGAGGCAAGAGGCAAGAGGCAAGAGGCAAGAGGCAAGAGGGAAAACAATCCTGTGTACCTGATAGTTATGCAAACCGCCGTAAGGGAGAATAATATCAAGTCTGGTTGAATACCCATAATTAAGGAGAGGGTGGGGAGTGTGGGAAGTGTGGGGAGGGTGGGGAGATGGGGAGATAGGGAGATGGGGAGATGGGGAAGATTTTTATTAAGCGATGCAGCGCGGTCTTGGGGGTTTCCCCGGAGACCAAACCTTAGACAGTTGAGCCTTTATGGTTGGTAGGCTATGCAGATGCATGTGTAAAACTTATTGATTAAGGCTCAACTGTCTTACGGTAAATTCAAACCATGAGCGACTGCATCAAGACAGGGTAATTATCCTGACTTGATATAAGACAAGCGATCGCATTCCCTATGGTCGAGTAACAAAGAGGGTTTCAGGAATGCGTTCCCGTAGCGTGACCTACGGTCAATCCCTGTTCCATAAGAAAGGCAACAGGGAACAGGCAAGAGTTAGTATTTCGACAGTACAATAGTTTTTTAGCCCCTTCTTAACTTAAGACTCCCACAATACCTATACAGTCCATATACCCCATCAGATCAGAAATTGCGATAATGCAATAGTTTTATAGCACCCTTTTCCACTACTACTCCCACATACTCCACATATCCTAAATATCCCACAAAATTATAAATTGCGATAATGCAATAGTTTTTACCACCCTTTTATAATTTTTAACTTACTACACCCACTACTCCCATTTTTCTTTTAAATTGCGATAATGCAATAGTTTTGCCATGCCCTTGCCTTTTCAGAACAAGTGTGTTAAAGTAAAGATATCGTCAAAGCAATGGTTTACTCCCCATGATGATTTCCACTGCACAAGCCGCTGATTTACTTGGTGTTTCTGCCACTCGCGTCCGTTACCTTCTGGGCAAAGGCAGAGTTAAAGGGGCTTATAAGGTGGGTAGAACTTGGGTGATTCCCTTGTTTGATGGTATGCCGGTGGTCACTCCTGGCACTCGCGGACCAAAACGGAACTGGTCAAAGCGTACAAATTACACTAAGGCTGTGATTCATGTTAACCAGAGGGTGATTCGCAACAATCTCAAGACCGGGGAGCGTAATCCTGTAATTACGGTGAAGCGAGGCTCTAAAAATGTTTACGGTCATACGGTAGAGGTCAATGGCCCTTGTCGGGTGATGTATCGTCCAGATGATCCCCTCAATTGTGGAGCACGGGTGTGGATTGAGACGATTTCTGATTTTGAAGTGATTTCAGCGTGATGGGGAATTTGCCTTGGCGTAGCTTGGCCTACCGCCAATTCCATTAAAATCGAATCACGACAAGCTGTCTTATCCTTGATGATCGGGCATTGCTGAGGGGCGAAATGAATATAAGGTGGTGCGTTACGGGACGGGCTGTCCTCACAAGGCCCGTTAGAGGCGGTCACAGCGAGCCCGTCCCTAACGCACCCTACGCAACTACTAAGCGATCGAGACTTTAGCGATCGCGTTTTTTAGATGAGCGAGACAGTAGCGATCGCGTTTTTTAGCAATTATATTTTTTTGATCCCATAATCAGTGATCAGACCATGACTATAGGGATCCGTGTAGGAATTGTAATAATTTTTCTTCCCTGTTCCCTTGCTGTCATAACCAGCAATTTCAATCAAGACCAGTTTAACCACTTAGCAAAGCTTCCACAAACTCATAACTAGAGAAAGGCCGCAAATCTTCAATCCCTTCCCCTGCACCAATAAAGCGAATCGGTAAGCCCAGTTCCCGCACCACTGCTAAAGCGACACCACCTTTAGCACTTCCATCCAATTTTGTCAATACCACTCCACTCAGTTTTGCCGCCTCTGAGAAGACTTGTGCTTGACGTAAACCATTTTGACCTAAGGTAGCATCCAGCACTAGCAACGATTCAACTTTGGCATCTGGGGCTTTTTTAGCGACAATTCGTCGAATTTTCGCTAATTCCTCCATTAGATTTTTCTTATTTTGCAATCGTCCTGCTGTATCAACCAACAGTAATTCCGTATTTCTAGATTGGGCAGCACTAATGCCATCAAACACAACAGCAGCTGGATCAGTATTCTTACCAGGATTAGCAATCACTTCAGTACCACTGCGCTCTCCCCAAACCTTAACTTGTTCCACTGCCGCAGCTCGAAAGGTATCTGCTGCTGCAATTAAACAACGGTAGCCTGACTTCTGACCTAAGTTAGCGAGTTTACCAATAGTAGTAGTTTTTCCAGCACCATTGACTCCAGTCATCAGCCAGATATTCAAGGTATCGTTTTCTGGAGCAAAGGTCCGGCTGTAATTGTTACTGTAAGGTTGCTCTAGCAAATCCCTGATGATTTGTTTGAGATATGCGATCGCTTTTTCTGCTGGTAGAGACTCCTCCCGCAACCTAGCTTGTAGAGTCTCAATAATATAGTCAGTGGCCTCAACTCCTACATCTGCCTGTAACAGCAGTGCCTCAATCTCCATTACCGCGTCTTGATTCAACGGGCCTTGACCCACTATCGCCTTTAGTTGGTTAATCAACCCGCGACGAGTTTTGCCCAATCCCTGACGCAGTTGCTTGAGCCAGCTAATTTCCTCGATCGAGATATCCTCAGGACTTCTTCCCTGAGATGCCAACACCTCTGCTGACCACAAGAACCCATCATCAAAGGCCAGACCAAGCATATCTTGATCTATCTCTGCTTCCCCTTCATCCTCGATCACACTTGCCACTTCAGGTTCCGGTTCAGGGGTTTCAATGGCTGTTTCCTTAAGACGTTCCAGTCGTGCTAGTCGGTTAGTGCTTGCTCGGCGCGCCCAACTTGGGCCAGAAGCGGGGGTTTCTTCCTCTGTTGTCTCAGTTGATGGAGCTATATCACTTGTCAAGCTATCTGACTCAGGGATTGGTTTATTCTCAACCGAGGTCATGGCTATAGATGAGTCATGATTAGACCTGACTGAATCCGATGGTGTTGATACTACCTCCTCTACCATCTGATCAGAGGATTGCTCGGTTACTGATTCCACCGTTTCAGCAGTATCTACCGAAGCTTGACTAACCGTAGACTCTTCTAATTCCGATTCTGCTTGAGATTGTACTTGTGATTCTGATTGTGATTCTGATTCAACAGTTATCTGAGCTATCTCAGCCGTAACTGTCGTGTCAGTTTCCTCAGACACTTCGGATGTTTCAGCCGCTGGAGATTCAGTCTCTTGTGATTCTTGGGGTTTTGCCACTGTAGCCGTTGCTGCTGGCTGAGCCGTTGAATCATCTACTGGCTTACTGTCAGTAGTGTCTATCTCTGGAGATTGATCTACTTGTTGCTTCTGAACATTTTTGTAGGCAGCTTTTGCCCAACTCAGGTAATCATCAGCTGCTGCTGAGGATGACTCTTGGACAGATTTAGAATCAGCTTGGTCTATTGGTTGTTGCTCTGTTGCCTTTTGTTCCGATTCTACTTGAGATGTATCAGAGTCCTTTTTCTTAGCAGACCCTGCGCTAGCATCAGACTTTCGGTGGAACCAATTAAAGACCATTACCCTTACTTGACTATTTTTTAAGTTAACTATATATATTCAATATTTGATTTAGGTTTTGAGTGCTTAGCCTAGGCTAATGCCTAACCTTGAGTTCTCCACGGATTGAAATCGCGTGGATTCTAAGAGTCGTGTCGTTACGCGGGTTAAAACCGCGCTTGGCGCGCTTTCCAATGGCGAATCTGATTCGCCATTGGAAAGCGCCTCTCCACGACGCTCACAATACTAACTAGAAATGAATCTAGCCTGTACCGTTGTGGCAGACTCAAAACTGCCCTACCTCCCTGGCCTATGGCCACGCTACGCGAACGGATTAACCAAAAAAAGTTAACCTGTGGATTTACTTTTAATTCACAATAGCTTTCGGAGTGGTTGTACCAAACAAATTAGGGCAATAAATCGCTACTTTTTGCTGCATTACTTACCTGTTCCATGGTCGTGGGATTCACCCCGTCTCCTCCTGGCCGGAATCTCACCGTAAAGCGCAAAAAATCAACGCAACCAACCTTGTTCCTTACTCGCATCTCTATTCTAACACGATAGCCGGGATTTATCCCGGTACGCTGGCCGTAGGCCACGCGGGGCGCGTTCGCTGTCCACGTATGGGAATTAAGTGGCTAACTCTCGCTTGATGTTTATCTGTTTGTCTTAATTTTATCGATATTTGAGTTAATATTATTAATTTTCTAATCTAGCCTTGCCTATTAGCCGAATTTTCGTCTATTCCCGATACTCCTCCTCTCTACGGTAGTGCTACACAAGTAGTGATTTTAGCTCCCGTTACCTTGACCAGACCCTAGCCAAATCACTACATCTTTACCACTACCCTCTCTACTCCCTACTCCCTACTCCCTACTCCCTACTCCCTCCGCTATTGTGTTAGAGCTTGAGTTTTAATTAACTCATTGGCACGACGCAAGACACCATTAATAAAACGGTGTCCCTCTTCATCACTGTAGCGTTTAGCCAGTTCCACTGCTTCATTAATTGCGACTCGGTCTGGGATACCTAAAAACGAAATTTCCGCCACAGCCATGCGCAGAATATCCCGGTCAATACGAGGTAAGCGCTTCAGTTGCCAATCTTTAAGGGCTTGGTTCAACATCTGATCAATCTCAAGCTGTCTACGACTGACAGCTTTGAGAATTTCTAGGGTATAGCTACGGACTTCAACCGTATTAGACAACTGGACAATTTCGGGAATCTCTACCGCGCTTCCCAAGTGATTGATCGCTTTTTCAGTTAACTCAATTGCATCAGTTACCATTGCTCTAGCACTACGTACATCAGTAGCACGAGTTTCACTGTCGAGAATGCGATCGCTACCCCGTTTCAGTTCAGCCGCCGCCGTTTCTAAAGCCTCTTGAATTTCTCCAGTCAGGGTACGAACAGCCGCCAGCACCAGATTATTCAGTTGTTGTGTATCCAACCGCTCTGGTGAGTTGGGCATCTGAGAGATGCTCAAAAGAGCCAGTTCACGGGCAATTCTGCGAGGTTGCATTGTTTGTCCTTAGTTAATTTTGTCCTTTTACCCAAAACGATTAAGCGTCTTCTGTTGGCAAAACCTGCTGTATCATCTCAGGCAATGGTTCTTCCAATGGTTGCTTTTCAGGAGGCTGCTGTAGGTTAATTGGGATTCCCGGGTTATCTGGGCTAACAATTCCACCTGAGAGCAATACTTTAAAGGCATCTTCGATGGACATCGAAAGATTAATCACGTCCTGTTCAGGAACCATAGCATACCAGCCACTGGTGGGATTAGGAGTAGTAGGTATGAAAACGCTCAACATCGGGTGATTCATGTGGGATTGGAGTTGTGTACTGACAACACCGGTTACGAACGCGATCGCCCAGACTCCTTGGCGAGGATACTCTACCAAAATCACCCGGCTAAACTTAGTTTTAGAATCCTGAAAAAGGGTTTCCAAAATCTGTTTAAGGGTTTTGTATACTGAGCCAGCTAAGGGAATCGCCTGCAATAGTTTCTCACCCAAATCGAGCAACCACCGTCCAACAATGTTGCGTGCCATTAAGCCAATCAGCATAATAAATAGTAGTGGGACTGTCAGTCCCACTGCTAAATTTATCAGATTTACTAAGATGGGGTGGAGATTATCAAAAGGGTTAATTTGTTTGGGAATTCTAGTTAAAAAATTTATCACCCAGTTAGCGATTGTAATCGTCAACCAGATTGTGGTAGCCAGGGGAATTACCACTAGAATTCCTGCAATTAGGTCATTTTTTAGATCCTGCTTCAAGCCCTCGAACACAGAGCACAGATTCTCCTTTTAATAACTGAATAAAATTTTTTTTTACTAGCCACTTCAATTCCCTACTACTCTCCCAACTTTTTATGTAAGCATTCAGCTGTCAGCCGTGAGCTTTTAGCTCACGCTGGGCGAACAGCCGTCAGCTTATTTTATTGATCAGCCGTCAGCTTATTTTATTCAAAAGCTGTTCGGTGTAGAGTGCGCTATGGGCATAAACTGTTCCGGTAGCTTTGCTACAGGCCTTTTGGCTGATAGCACCTCAAGTAGCATCTCAAGTAGCGCATTAGCTTATAGCTGATAGCTGACCTTGTTATAGCCACTTTTTTTTCGAGTGGTTGAAAAAATGCCAAGGTGGATCTAGCCGTTATAGACTAGTATACCTCAGTTCGTTCTAATCAATTTACTCGCCTATGAAAAGGATACAGGATACAGAATTCAGTTGTGATCATAATAATTCAGCTATGTTAGTGGGACTAGACAGAACGATTGTTGCTTTTGAACGAGGATTTCAAGGTAAAAATTCCTTGACAATCAATTAGTCTGACTCGAAGCTCCTGACTTTATACTGCTCAATCGAAGCATAGTTGGTTATGTCGAACTCAGCTATAGACACTAATTTTAAAGGAGGTGGAGTGCTAGGAAAGTGTGGTTGCTTTACCCCATGGGAAGCTATATCATAGGAATAACCTACGCTGCACCCATTAACTGATACCAATAGCGAACCTTGGGAATTGCGATCCATGGCTAACATTCTCCTTGTAAAGGGAAGTTTTAACAGTGGAATTACACCTGTTTTCCCTTTTCATTCTAGAGTTGGGAGCTGGCTTTAGCTACTCCAAATCTGGTTTCTAGATACTGCCACAAAACGGTAGCCCGTTTGCCTCAATCTAAAAGACCACTTCCTAAGTCTAGCGCTAGTTAATGCTGGACAAGATGATGGCCTTTGGCGCGTTATACCCATGACTAGATTTTATCGAGCACTAGCTATAGAGTTATTACTGGCATGAACTAAGATCAGACCAGCTTTTTCCCTTTGACCAGATCAATTGGTATTATTCTTTACATATTACCAGAGATTACATATTACCAGAGATAGATTAACAAAGATAGAGAATCGTAATTGACACTCTGCGGTGATTAGACGCGGGGATTGCTTAGAGGAGATAATCATGGATAGCATTACTCGTGGGCAACTACCAATTTCTCGGTAGTCCTCCTAGCAATTTCTCGGTAGTCCTCAAGGTAGTCATCAAGGCGGTGCTAATTGCCTCTACCATGTCCGGCAAAATGCCATTGAGTATAATTTTGTGTTTGGTAGCGTCGGCTTCCCCGAAGTTCTTGATTCCCTCACAACAACGGCTTTTGCTTGTAGAGGCACCGATTGGATTGACACTCCCCGTCCTGTTCGCGTAGCCTCTGGCACTGCCAGTAAGGAGCGGGGATTCTTGCCTCTACGACTCGTCGTGGCTCTTTCAAACCGGAGTCAGAAAAAGTAGAGGACAAATTTCCCCAAGCGTGATTGATCATAGATCTAGGTTTCGGTGTGCCGGAAACGCGCGCCTTATCAGAGCGATGCAGCGCGGTCTTGGGAAGGCAGCGCCGACCTGTGGGGGTTCCCCCCACTCGCGCTTTGCCGTGGTTTCCCCCACTCGCGCTTTGCATGAAGACAGGGTCGCCTTAATCAAAAGCGATGCAGCGCCGACCTGTGGGGGTTTCCCCCACTTGCGCTTTGCATCAAGAAAGGTTAAAACTTTTTACACAAGCGCCGACTAACTATAAAGGCGACCCTCTTCTTACGGTAACTTCTAACCCCACCGTACCTTTTTTATAGGAATAGACAGAGGTGCGACCCGTGGCGAATTTAATTCTTAATAGGTCAAGCGCACCTTTATACTTTTTTATCTAAGTTTTTCATAGACGTTGTAGTCGTCAGACCAAATTACGCAATACGTATCTCATACATATTTTTTACGTTGTCTACTTATGATTAGATAGTACCTATCTGACATGCTTGTTTATTGCTTATGCTTTTATTCTATCACATCCGACGGAAAAGCCGTCGTTCGCGTAGCGTGGCCAAAGGCCAACGAAGGATTTAAAGTTACCGTAAGAGAGGGTCGCCTTAATTATCAAGTTTTAACCTTTTTGCGCGAGACCGACCCACCTTAAAGGCGACCCTCTCGTTCGGCGCGCGTCTCTAGGGGCGCGATTACCCAAATCTTTTGGTAAGAAATTCTGGTAGCTACCTTTTGACCAAAACTTCCCTCTACTAGGAGTTTCACCTTTCCTTTAATGGTTGTTGCGTCTTCTGTATTTTAACCTAGATTCGCGCCAAAAGCTGGTTATTGCTGCTAGGTCGAAGTCCTCCCTGGTGATTAGATGCGGGGTTTCCTGCTACCCAGTTTTACTATGAAATGTTTGATTTATCGGTTAGTTAGCCAATTCAGTGAGTTAGCCAATGGTATAGTAATCTATTTGATTCTACCGTAATCTGAGCGAAATACTACTAGGATGATGATGAAGTGACCTGGGTAGCATCAGAGTCTTTTGATACTGGGGAAGTTGAGGGCATGACATGGCTACTCGGAGGGGGCATGGGATGCTTAAGTTCCCAAACTTTGAGCAATATCAGATACTCATAAAATGCTTGTAAGGTACACCAGGTAAACCCGGCTTGACCATCCAAGAAGCCTCCGAGTAGGAAGTACATGTATAGAAAACGCAATACAGGTCGCCAGGGCAAGCGTAAGGACAAATTTTTCAGGGCACGGCGTCTTTCTACTTCCGAACGCCCAAAAAATAGGTCTCGCCACTCAACAGTTCCTTGCTCCAACTGGCGCAAAGTTTCGAGGGCTTCGTCGGTAGAGTAGCGATTGTGTTTATCAATCCAGCGGGTAAATCCCTTACTGTTGGTGTAGTGAGGATATGTTTCTTTTATGAAACCAGTCGGTCCATCACATACTTCCCGTTCCGTATGACCATAATCATCAAACCAAACCTTTTCCTTACGAAACAGCCGTAGTTGGTAACGGGGATACTGAGTAGAGTAGCGAATCCAGCGATTCATGAACATGACCCGCTCTGCAACGTAATAAGCCACATGCTCCTGTCGTTGTATTGCTCCCTGGCATTCGGAAAATAACTCAGGGGTCATGCGTTCATCAGCTTCAAGGATATAGACCCATTCGTACTTGGTGGGCACTTCCTTTAGCATCCAGGTGCGCTGACGTCCGTGACTTTCAAAGGCGTGCTGCACAACTCGCACCGGATACTGACTAGCAATTTCTACAGTGCGATCGCTACTGATTGAATCTACGATAATCACATCGTCCGAGAGTAGGGCTGACTCGATACAAGCAGCAATATCTAGGTCTTCGTTGTAGGTCAGGATATAGATAGAGAACATCTCAAGCGGATCATTATCAAAAATCTGGTCAGGGTTAAAAGTTTCCACCCTACTAAGCTTGCCCACGACGGGTTACTGGTGTACTTCCCAACCCTCGCAATCCGGTCCAGCCAATGGCAATATAGCCAATGGCTAGGAGTAAGCTACTCAGACCAGTTTTAATGCCCAGTTTGAAAGCTTCTGTGGTGGCTCGTTTCTCTAGTTGAAGTTTCTGACTACGGATTTGGTTAATATTCTGCTCTACTTCTTGATTGAGGACATCAGGGTTTTCCTTAATTGCCTGCAATTGTTGTCTAACTCTGTTAGCCTGAGCTTTGGCTTGCTCAAGCTGCTGTGCTGGAATCCTACCACTTTTAATGGCTGCGTCTAAATCGGCGAGTCTCTTTTCTACCTGGGCTATACCTTGAGGACTTTTGAGAAGTTCAGTGACTTGCTGAGTGCGGTTTTCCAGTTGAACTTCGGCGCTCTTAGCTCTTTGGTTAATTTGTTCTAGAGCCTGGGAACTTTGCAAACGAAGGTTATTGAGATGCAGGGGTACCATTAGCAGAAAGACCAACCCTAGAAAACTAGAGAGACACAGCACCCAAAATCGGAGATCTTGAACCGAAGATTTTGGCTCTGTAGTAGCGGTAGCAGCACTTTGAGCAATCCAATATCCAGCAAATAAAAACCCAATGCCGACCATAGGGATAATACCTCGGTCAACAACTTGGGTAGCAAAGTTCAACTGCCACTCTGGCTTTAACAGGTTAGCTCCCTGTGGGGGAATTGCCAAAATGATGTAATCCAAAAGGGAAGAAACGATCATTATCAGCCCGACAACCTTAAGAGTCAGAGCAGTAAACGAGGAATAAACAGAATTAGTATTCATGGGCTATGAAGCGCGATTATTAGATTAACGTGACATCCTCCCGACGCTGACCCTACGGCTACAGCCCGGGCTTCCCAACCTCACGATTGGATATTCCTGCCCCACGCCACTTATCTAGGTCATCGACCCCCGACAGACCGACTTGACAGGCTGTTTCCATTCCCCAGAGTCCCTGGGCGACTATTGGCTCTAATCCATGATGCAAAACCATTTCTGCCGCAGCATGATCCCGATGGGTTCGATATCCACAATCAGGGCAATGATGCTCTCTAACTTCCAGTCCCTTGGGCACAGTGCCCAGGCACTTGGGGCAGGTCTGGCTAGTGCCGTTGGGGTATACTTTGCCAAAGTCAACCCCAACGGCACTAGCCAGACCCATTCAGTCAAAGACAAGAATTGCCCAAAGGCAGCATCAACGCAATCTTTACGCAACATCCCTCTAGTGAGGCCTTTAGGGTTGAGGTCTTCTGCAAAGATGGTTTGGGCTTGCTCACAAAGCTGATGAGCCGTTTTCAGGTGAAAGTCTTTGCGACGATTGGCAATGCGATGGTGTATCCTCGCCACTTGAATTTGCGCCTTCTCCCAATTTTGAGAACGCTTTTGTTTTCTAGCCACTCTGCGTTGCAGCGATTTCAGCTTGCGTTGCATGGACTTAAAAAACTTAGGACGTTGCTGGAAGCTGCCATCGGAAGCGGTCAAGAATCTCTCCAATCCGAGATCAATTCCAATAGCACGACCGTGAAGCGGAGCATCCGGAACCGAAACATCAGATTCGATCGTGACAACCACATACCATTGTGTGCCTCGCACTTTAGACAAGACCCGAACTTGCTTGATCTTGAATCGATCAGGAATCGGTCGATGCAAGTTGATGGGAACCAAGCCAATCTTCGGCAACTTGATGGTGAAGCCGTTGAGAGGATTGTTCTTGAATTGATGAAACACAAAGGACTTGAATTGACCCAACTTTTTGAATCGTGGGAATCCATATCCACGCTTTTGAAATGAATCCCAGGTGTCGTGCAGTCTACGAATCGTAGTTTGCAGCACTTGAGAATGCACCTTGCTCAAGTGGGGGAATTGTTTCTTGGCCTTGGGCAAGTTATTTTGCTGGCGATGATAGGACGGAAAGGGTTTCACAGCCGCAATGATGTATTCCTTTTGTAGGGAGCACCTATCTGTCATGCACTTACGCGAAGCAATCCAGTCTTTGAGTTCGCGCAATGCATAGTTGTATATGCCTCTGCATATCTCAAGCCATTCCAGCAGTTCAGTCTGCTGAGTGGAGTCTGGATAGATTCGGTAGGTATAGTTCATCCTCAGCATGACTCTAGTTTGCCATAAGCCAGAGCTAATGGTAAATGCTGGTCTTATCCCCATCGAGGGGATAAGACCTTTCAAGGGGAGTCCATGTATCCCGACGCTGATGCTACGCATACAGCGCGGGACTTATTGCTCCCCGAACCCCTCAAAAGTTAATCATCGACTTGGGGAATTTACTGAGTAATCCTTCCTAAACTTACTGGCTTACTAGTTTTTAGAGTAGTTTTTGGGGTACTCAGTAAAGTTGAAAAATAGAACAGCAGGAGAGCCAACCATGGCGCTTTGCCCATATTAACCTATGGCCATCGATAATCCTAACTCCAACATCCGTTGCTGGTGTTACGTTTTAGATGGGAAATCCCGCGCTCTACCTTTTAGGTGAGCGTTACGAGCCGCAGGCCATTAACCATTAACCATTAACCATTAACCATTAACCATTAACCATTAACCATTAACCACTAATCAAGGTGTTAGGATAATTTCTGGTATTCTTCCTGAATCAGGTAAAGCGATCGCACAATCGCTGATTAACGGTAGTCTTGTGGATGTAGTGTTCCTCGGCAGACAGGTTTTATGAACAAAGTGGTTGAAGTTGTACCGGATAAAGAAGCTTTGATTAGGCGAGCTGTTGATGTTGTCCTCAGTAAAATCGAAGGAGCAATCCAGGCTAACGGTCGTTGTACCATTGCCCTTGCTGGCGGTAGCACCCCAGCGCCTTTGTACGAAGCGATCGCTACCTTTGACCTTGCCTGGAATAACATTCATGTGTTTTGGGGTGATGAACGCTATGTTAGTCCCGATGACCCGGATAGTAATCAAAGGATGGCTCGTCTGGCCTGGTTAGACAAAGTCGATATACCAGAGGCTAACATTCACCCGATGCCCACCGACGGCTCTAGCCCCGCTGCTGATGCGGATAAACATCAAGCTCAACTGTATGAGTTTTTTGGCATACCAGTAGGAGAGTTTCCTGGCTTTGATGTAATTTTGTTAGGCATTGGTGATGATGGCCATACTGCTTCCCTATTCCCCCATACAGAGGCTCTGCAAGTAAAAGACCGACTGGTTACAGTTGGCAACAAAGATGGTCAACCACGAATCACCTTTACCTCCACCTTGATTAACCATGCCAACTGCGTTATGTTTCTGGTTGCTGGTGCTGGCAAAAGAGCAGCCTTAGCTCAAATATTTGCCCCCGAAGCTGATCCACAAACCTATCCAGCTCGGTTGATCCAGCCCCAAGGAGAACTTTGGTGGCTTCTAGATGAATCAGCAGGTCAAGATTTGAAACATTGACAAGGGCGGAAGTGTCAAGTGTGAACGATGAAGTGCGAAACAATTGTATCCGGTTACTGAGAAACTCTTCTAGTTTTAGGGGATATATGTTATATTTTTATGGATTTTGATAATTCATTAGGGTGACTTGCCTGGTAGCCTTTTGCTTGGTAGCCTTTTGCCTTCGATGCTCCCACTCTAGCTAAAACCCGCACCAATCCCAGGTCTCCTCAGATAGGGGAGCGGTGGTTGGATGCGGGACAGGAATTAATTCCAATTTTAACCGAAAATAGCCCAAGTCTACTGTAGTCTAATCAGCGAGAAGGTTGCTGGATTAGATAGCAGCAAAAATAACCAAACAGTAACGTCAATCAAGTCTATTAAAAGTGGGGCAGTACGTTTTCCTGGCAAGAAAACGCGCCATGAGGAAATCCAGTTATTGATAGTTCTATAACTAATAGTACCTCGTTCGCGCAGCGTCTCCAAAGGCTAAAGAAGTTCTGGTAGCCTTAAGAGGTGCATTAAGCCTACACTTGCCCGATCGGGAAGTGTATGATCGTCACATTATCTGAAACTAGATAATAGCTGTTAAAAATAATAAATTAAAGTTCTATGATTGTTTGCCCTAACTGCAATCACCAAAATCCGGAAGGGGCTACCCAATGTGAAGCCTGCTACACTCCCTTACCTTCCACTACCAGCTGTCCTAACTGTGGTGCAACAGTTCAGACTGACGCAAGCTTCTGTGGTCAGTGTGGATTTCACTTGAATGTGGGTGCCAATATGGAGAAAGGGGAGAAATCAGGGTCAAACTCTACCCCAGAGATACCCGACTTGGTATCCCCAGAACCACTTGTTGAACCTATACCGATGGCTATGAATACTCAAGTCCCCGATCCAGCATCCAATCCTATCAGTTCTGATGATGCTGAATCTACCACCGCTATGCCAGCTACGGTCGTTAATCCAGCCCTCAACTCAGAAGCATTTCAACCGCAGAATCTTGACTTAGAAACCCTGCCATTGCCGCTGCCTACTGTTGGGAATTTAGGGGTTTCTCAAGAAGAATCTAGCCAAAACGTAACCTCACCGTCAATACCAGAAGCTGACTTAGAGAACCCGCCACACCCCTATGTACCGGATAGAGGTAGTGCCCAAACTCAGTTGCAGGTAATCTCAGCTCAACTGTTGCATATGCAAACCAATACAACAATTGAGTTACCGCAGCATATATCAGTGATTCATATGGGTAAGCCCAATGATAAAATTCCCCCGGATATTGATGTCTCTGGTTTTCCTGACTCAGACATTGTCTCTCGCATTCACGCCGATATCAGAGTTGAGGGGGATACCTACTATATTGAAGATGTAGGCAGCTCCAATGGCACTTATGTCAACCACACGTCTCTAGCACCAGGCAATCGGCATCGACTAAGAACAGGCGATCGCATTAGCTTGGGGAAAGGTGATAAAGTGACATTTTTGTTCCAAAGTTCTTGAGTTTCTGGTGCTAGGTAGGTGTGACAGCTGGTTGTGCAAAATTGATCTCGGACAAAGCCCTGACCTAAAGATCTAGCTAGGTCAGGGCAGTTTACTATCGGGGCGGTTTACTAAAGGATGTTTCAAGAGAGGGCTTATAGTCAATTGCAGACCTTCCTTTTAAGTGATAGCCTTAGATTAACAATTCACCATGGTGGCACTCTCCTAGATTGCCCCTTCTACTAAGGTCGTCTATAGTCATAGTGTTTACATTAAATTCTATATTAATATAGGTGTGCCTTAATTGGGGTGCATGTCAGTCCTTGTAAATCTAAGCAGATATGACTAACTCTGGCAGCCGTTTTGGCTGTATAAGCAAGGAAATCCCACGTCGTGTCGGTGGGGGATAGTTAACAGTATCAGGCCGTGAGGACAAAATCCTTGAAAGATGTGACACCGGCGATTACCCTAACCCTACTGCATCCTCTCCAGTCTGTGCCTGTTCAAAGTTGGCCCTTTGAAACAGAATCAGTGATTCGGATTGGCCGGTCAACCGATAATCATGTTATTCTCTATAGCGCTGTAGTTTCCCGTCACCATGTAGAACTACGGCGAAATCCTAATGGTTGGGAAATTATCAGTTTAGGTGCCAATGGCACCTACATGGATGGCAAGCGGATTACCCAAATGCCGGTTATCGATGGGATGATTATTCGTCTAGCTAGTTCGGGTCCGAAAATTCAGATTCATGTTAATGGAGAAATGCCTTCAGCAAGGCTGAAGACAATTTTGGATAAGCGTACCTCTGAACGAAAGCGGAACATCAATTCATTCAATAATACGTTGATAAATGCCGAAAGCACCCAATCCGATCAAAGTGAGTCAACTGAAATGGAAGATTGAACTTTTATGGTAATTGATGCTAATTACTAATTGGTAAGTTGACTAAGATCAGCGCATACGAAGAAGAGTTAGATGTGTTCATCATTAAGATATTATTAGTTGGTTTACTGCAGCTACTACTGTGGGATTTCCTGTCTACTTTTGTTTACCATGTCCCTGAGCACGTTTTTGGCAAATTCCATGCCATAGTACACCATAGTAAAAATCGTAGCTTCATTCACTATGCTTTATTAACTAAGAACCCCCTGGTAATGCTTGATCGCGCACGCAGGTACCTTTCCTTATTTGATGTTTGTGCCTTGGTTCTGGCAGATTTCTCCTCTAGGAACTATCTTGGGACTGGCCTTAGGTGAGCTTCATCTTATTTGGAGGCATGTTTTTGTGATGGATTGGAAAACTCCCCAGATCCTAGAGCGCCTTTGCAACTTATAGCGTTTCTAGGACTCATGAGGTACACATTAGTTTTGACCTCTTCCCTCTTCCCTCTTCCCTGCTCCCTGCTCCCTGCTCCCTGCTCCCTGCTCCCTAAAAACCAGAAATTTGTACCTCACAAGTAGTATAATTGCTATATTGTGCATTACTACTCCAGAAAAGCATTGGCTTCATCATCAGGATGCAACAATTGCTTATGGGGAGATCTTCACATTTTACGATCAACCAGCACAAGCCTGGTATAGGTTTTTGATGTCAGTTAAGAAGAAATATAAGCTAAGTAGGGAGAAATTAACTTAGGATTATGGCTATGGAAGATTGAACTTTTATGGTAATTAGTAATTGGTAATTGGTAATTGGTAATTGGTAATTGGTAATTCGTCATTAAAATAGAACTTACCCAAAATCTAGACTCTAAACGCGCTTATTTAGTAGGAACCCAAGGCTTCCGTTCCTACTGGCTTAGCCAGCTTAATTTGATGCATTATTATTATCCTCTTCTTAGCATTTAACCTTTTTCCTATTACTTTCTATTAGACCATTTTAAGCTGGCCACGGGACTAAAAGTAACGTTACTGCGGGAACGCTCCAATTCAAAAATGGTCAATTATCGCTCATATATAGACAGATTTATATCCTGTTGGTTTGACTAATGAGAATTGAAGGTTGTTGGTTAATTGTGAAGGTAAAATTGACAATTAACGATTAAGCGATGATATCAATTAATTCAGCAATTAAAATTATATAGCGTAGCGCGTCCTTCAGAAGTGGTACAACTTAGATGAAGTTTCAAAACTAGAAGTAATAAGTCATAATTTTAAAACATTGGCTTAATTGAAACTCTTATATAAGATAACGATTATTGTACAAAAAATATTTAGAATTGCTAGAGTAGCATACCTTCAATAAATAATAAATTTAAGTTTAACCTATTCTTTGACAAACCTTAATGTTTGTTGACTAAGATCAGCGCATACGAAGAGGAGTTAGATGTGTTAATCATTAAGATTTTATTGGTTGCTTTAGTGCAGCTACTACTTGGGGATTTCCTTTCTACTTTTGTTTACCATGTCCCTGAGCACATTTTTGGTAAATTCCATGCCATAGTACACCATAGTAAGAATCGTAGCTTCATTCACTATGCTGTATTAACTAAGAACCCCCTGGTACTGCTTGATGGTTTTGCAGGTGCCTTTCCTTATTTGATGTTTGTGCCTTGGTTCTGGCAGATTTCTCCTCTAGGAACTATCTTGGGACTAGTCTTGGGTGAGTTTCATGTGATCTGGAGGCATGTTTCTGTGATGGAGTGGAAAACTCCGGAGACCCTAGAGCGCCTTTGCAACTTCTTGTGCATTACTACTCCAGAAAAGCATTGGCTTCACCATCAGGATGCCACAGTTGCTTATGGAGATATCTTCACATTTTACGACCAACCAGCACAAGCCTGGTATAGGTTTTTGATGTCAGTTAAGAAGAAATATAAGCTAAGTAGGCAGAAATCAAGTTAGGATGCTGGCTGTTGACTGTTTACTAAGTAAATGTTAAAGTCAACCCTGGACGGTAAACAGTCAACGGTAAACCAAAACTATTTTGCCTACCCATTATCAAGAGCGTTTAATAGAGCTTTAGAAGCGACAGAACTTATAAAAAATGCCTCTAACCCAAAAGGCCTTTCACGGAATATCCCAAGACGGACAAAAACAGCGACAGCGGCTGCGTTGGTATTCAAAGGGGGAAATCATTCCTTTGGTTGCACCTGGGATCTGGCAAGTCTGTCAAGGTATTGTTCAACTCAGTAAGATTAACCTTGATGGAGGGGAAGTGCTACTAGCTTGGGCATTGCCGGATACCTCTTTCCGGATTGGGTTGGCTGCTCTAGATACCTATCAGGCTCAAGCTTTATCCGAAGTGCATCTTCAATGGTTTTCGATGATTGAATTGGAAGCGTCTCCTCATCTATCTCACACCCTATTCAATCAGCTAGGTCACAGGATACAACAGACAGAAGCACTTTTAGCGATCGCTGGACTGCGCCGAGTTGAAGACCGCTTGCAGCAGTTATTATTCTTGTTGAAACAGGAAATGGGGGAGCCAGTTGCTGAGGGAACTCGCTTGAGTGTGCGCATGACCCATCAGAATCTAGCTAATGCTATCGGCACCTCTCGGGTCACAGTGACTAAAACTCTAGGAGAACTCCATAACCGTGGTATGATTACATTTGACAGAGACCGTCACATCATTGTCAAACATGGTATATTATGTAATAATATCTGAAGCTAACTTGAAGCTATTACTGAGTACTGATTTGCTTACTCATTAGTGGTTGCGTAAGTGTGGCAAGGGCTTTTTAGGCTTTGTTGTCAGGTTTGTTGTCAGGTTTGTTACTTGTGCCTGACTAAAAAAAAAGCGATGCAGAGGTGCGACCCGTGGCGAATTTAATTCTTAATGCGGAAAACGCACCATTACGGTCTTGGGGGTTTCCCCCACTCGCGCTTTGCATCAAGACAATAGTTGTGTTGCTCAAAGCGCTTTATCCTGGGTCTTGCAAGGAATTTAACTGGTCTAGGAGTTGCCAGATGGAAAAGTGGTAAATAGCAACTCTGAGATCTGAATCCTAAAATAATACTAAGATTAAGTGGTATAAATATAGATTCATAGCTGAAAAGCAGTTATTTATGCCTCTTGATCAATTAGTTCCAAAATTCTTAAAAGAACCCCTCTTCAAACTGGGAGAGATGCCTGTCTCTCTTATCACTATACTTCAATTAATCTTTTTATTTATAATTACTAAATTTATAATTCAAGATTTCAAAAAAATCCTGAATTATAAACTCCTTAATAAGCTAGTTAATGATCCAAATAAAAGAGAGTTTATTTCTAAGTTAATTAGTTATATAACTTTCCTTGTACTGGTATATATTATCTATTATATAGATATAGGTGGTTTAAACCTAATTAATTTAACCATTTTTAAAGTAGGTAGTACTGAAGTATCTATTAAATCCCTAATAAAACTAGTACTATCTTTAATGATAGTAATTTTTCTGGCTAGTACCCTAAAAAACTTTCTCAAACAACAGCTACTTCCCCAAATGGGGATTGATGAAGCTAATCAAGCAGTCATCGCTACAATCATCAGCTACGCATTTGGGATATTAGGCATTGTAATTGTTCTGAATAATAACTTTGAATTGGGGTCATTAGCGGTCATTGCTGGTGGCTTAGGGGTTGGAATTGGTTTTGGACTACAGGATATAACTAAAAACTTTATCAGTGGTGTGACATTACTATTAGAACGAACAATACGAGTTGGTGATTTTATTGAATTTGATGGGTTATCCGGATATGTTAAAGAAGTCTCGATGCGGTCTACAATCATCCGCACAAGGGAGGGGGGAGATGTAGTAGTTCCTAACTCTCATTTGGTAGAAAAACGAATGCTTAACTGGACTTTTGACAGCTATAAAGCCCGTATACACATACCTGTAGGAGTCGCTTACGATAGTGATCCAGTATTAGTGACAGAAGTCCTGTTAAAATCTGCTTATTTAGAACCATCTGTCTTATCTGAGCCGACACCAAGAGTTCTTTTTAAAGGGTTTGGTGATAGTGCTTTAAACTTTGAACTTAGGGTATGGGTTAATCGAATTGATCAAGAACCTTTGATAAGAAGTTCTTTGAATTTTATTATTGAATATAATTTACGTCAGCAGGGAATCTCAATTCCTTTCCCTCAAAGGGATTTCTGGCTGCGCAACCCTGAAGCCCTGATGGGGAGAGAGATTAACCGCCAAAATCTTGAAACTATTGAAGAAACTATTGAACAATCAACTCAGCAGTCCTTCAAAGTTAAAACACCTAGACCTTTAGCGTTACGTGACTTACTGCGGCAGGTCGATTATTTTAAAAATTTTACTGAATTAGAACTAAGGCAATTAATTGAAATTGGATACCGAAAGCGCTTACGTCCCTCAGAGATGTTATTTCATGAAGGCGACCCTGGAGATGCGTTTTATATTATCCTAGCTGGTTCTATCGAAGTCTTTGTAGAGAGGATTAACAAAACTCTCAATAGTCTTCAGGCAGGTCAATTTTTTGGCGAACTTTCGTTAATGTTAGGCGTACCAAGAACAGCATCAGTTAGAGCATTAGAAGAGTCACTATTATTTGTAATTAGCAATAAAGGTTTTAAACAACTATTGCAGGACTATCCAGATCTATCTGAGATCATTGTCCAGGAATTAGGCAAGCATCAGGAAGAATTAGCTGAGCGACAAAAACAGATGCGGAAAATGGGGTTGTTGGATGCAGCAGAAGATGACAGAAATCTTCTAGTTTGGGTTCGCAAGCGAGTCAAGAGGCTATTTGCTCTTTAATAGCAAGTAGCAGGATCAGTTTGTTGAGTGTTAAGTGTTGAGTGTAGAGTATTGACCCCTAGTGGTAATTCAAAATTCAAAATTCAAACTTCAAAATAAAGAAAAGAATAAATTTTGAATTAATTAATTCTGGGTACAAGCCCCCACTGAATTTTATTCTGGGCTTATTCAATCAGTGGCGGGTACAAGCCCCCACTGATTGTCATTTTGAATTAATAATTTTTAATTTTGAATTGGAGCGCGTTAAGCAGCGTCGGCTTGGCCGTAGGCCACGCCAAAGGCGAACGCCGATAGCGACTTGACAGTATCATGGAATGAAATGTCAACAGAAAACTATTTAGCTTAGCCGTCACCAAACCTTATTTATGGCTAAACCGAAACCAATTCCAGCGATTACTCTGCCACCGGCTGCAAATCCTCAGCAGGAAGGTGAATGGTTACGAGAAACTCTTGCGCAATGGCTAGATCAAGAGTTTCTCCCAGAAGCAATTAATCAAACGATTGCACAACGCGCCGCCCAGATTTTCGTCCGTCAACGGATGGAAGGAGAAAATGATTTGGGTTCACTTGTGATTGCTATTGTTACAGAAATGCAGTCGTTTGACTTTCGAGAAAGTTTTTACGGCGAATTTGCGATCGCTAACGCTGTCAGTGACCTACTCTTACAAAGTCTTGGCATTGACCGCTGTTGTGGGCAGTAAAGGTTTCAGGTTGAACGCGCACGCGTGGCCTATTGGCCAAGGTTTTAAGGTTGAAAGTTCCCAGAGCGTCATGCAAGAGCCCGTTGAAGCTCAAGGCAGAGTGGCTATGCTCCTCTTAAGTAGGAAAACCCTAAGGGTAGACTCGGGTATGTCAGACAACCTAAAACCTTCAACCAGTTAACCTTCAACCAGTTAACCTGCAACCAGTTAACCTGCAACCTGTAACCTGCAACCAGTTAACCTGCAACCAGTTAACCTACCAGCTTGATTTAACCACACCTGGCAATAGACCTTGGTGTGCCCATTCCCGCAAGACATGGCGAGATAGTCCAAAGTCTCGGTAGTAACCTCGAGGACGCCCTGTAACCCAACAACGGTTCCGCACACGGCAGGGGGCGCTGTTGCGGGGGAGCTGTTGTATTTTCCGGTGAATCTCTAACTTTTCTCGTTGAGTCGCAGCATTTTGAAACTCTTCCTTGAGCGCCTCCCGCTTAGCTGCGTACTTTTCTACCATTTTTTTGCGCTTTTTTTCGCGCTCAATCATTGATTTTTTAGCCATTAATTCTTGAAATTCTATCTAAAAACAAGACACTGTCTTTTTATCTTATCCGATGAGCTTAATCAGAGGCTGTTACAGTAGCGTTAGTTTTCCAGCTATCTGTTGTAGTAGTCGTTTGTAGTAGTCGTTGCCTCAGCCAGATCGGCACTGGTACATAAGTCCGCCAAAACACAAGCATCACAATCAGGTTTTCGGGCTTTACAAATTGCCCTACCATGATAAATCAGCCGAATCGACCAGTTTTCCCAATCCTCCTGGGGCAAAAGCCCCATTAAATCTCGCTCAATCCTGATGGGATCGGTGTGTTCTGTCAATCCTAGACGCTGACTCAGGCGCTTGACGTGAGTGTCTACCGTGACTCCCTGGTTAATACCATAGGCATGGGCAAGTACTACATTGGCGGTTTTACGAGCCACTCCAGGCAACTTGAGGAGTTTGTCCATTTGTTTCGGTACCTGACCACCGTATTCCTTAACAATCATGCGGCAGGCACCTTGAATATTTTTCGCCTTATTACGATAAAAGCCAGTAGAGCGCACTAAAGTTTCCAAGACTTCGATATCAGCACTAGCGATCGCAACAGCATCAGGAAACTGGCCAAACAACCCTGGTGTTACCTGATTCACACGTTCATCCGTACATTGAGCTGAAAGAATGGTTGCTACCAGTAACTGTACTGGCGTTTCGTAATTCAGTGTGCAGGTTGCTTTCGGATAGAGTCGCTTAAGGCGAATTAGAATCTCTAGAGATCGTTGCTGCTTGCCAGAGGATTTACGGGTAATACTCATGGGTTGGAAGGTTGGAAGGTTGGAAGGTTGGAAGGTTGGAAGGTTGGAAGGTTGGAAGGTTGGAAGGTTGGAAGGTTGGAAGGTTGGAAGGTTGGAAGGTTCAATGTTGAGAAGATCTCGGGTAAATGTCTTCTGAAGCTATACCAGTAAAACCCACAGAAACTAACTTAGGTCAAGAAATCTTTGAACCTGTAACCTGTAACCTGTAACCTGTAACCTATAACCTACAACCTATAACCTACAACCTGTAACCTACAACCTGTAACCTGTAACCTGTAACCTGCAACCTGCAACCTGCAACCTTTAACCTTTAACCTGTAACCTTTAACAACCAAACACGGGTTACTGGAATAAGTTTTGTACCCAAACCAGGTTAGCTGTATCTCGAATAATCAAGAAAACACCTAAACCCAGAAGCAGCACTAGCCCAGTTTGCATAATATTCTGCTGTACTTCCATGGGCAAGGGCTTACCTCGAAGTCCTTCAATCAGTAAGAAAGCCAGCTGACCACCATCAAGGGCTGGTAGGGGCAAAATATTAATAATCGCTAGATTTATACTAATCAGAGCTGCAAACTGTAAAAGATTGACAGCATTGGAACGAGCAATATCGGCTCCAATCGCCACAATTGCCACTGGACCTGACACTTGTTCCGCCGTTTCGCCAAAATTACTCAGTAGCTGACCAAAGCCTTGCAGGGTTAAGACTGTAATGCGTTGATATTCTTCGGCACCACGACTGAATACCTCCAGCAAACTACCAGCACGTTTACGCACTTCCTCTCCATTGGGAGAGAGTTGTACACCAATTTTTCCTTTACCATCTATCCCTAGTTCCGGAATCACCTTCAACAGTAGCGTTTGTTTTTGACGCTGAATCCGCATTTGAAGGGGCTGGTTGGGATGATTTTGAATCGCTTTCATCAGGAAAGTAATCCCTTCCGGGTTTGCTTCCAACCCTTGACCATCTACGGCGAGAATTATGTCTCTTGGTTTGATACCTGCTTCTGTAGCCACTAAACTGCTTTCTGGGGCAAGTTTAGGCACTACCACACCCGGTTGGTAGTTGAATTGGGAGATGCCAACCATTCCTACCTGAGCCACAAGCAGGAAGTAAGCAAAGACTAAGTTAGCAATGACACCAGCACTGATCACAATTGCCCGGTCTAGAATCGGTCGGTTGCGGAGCAAATTGGGGTCATTGGGGGGAATATCGCTATCGGGGTCATCATCAGGAAAACCCACAAACCCCCCTAAGGGAATCGCTCGCACTGCATACTCAGTTTCTGGACCCTGATATTTCCATAGAATTGGACCAAAGCCAAGAGAAAAGCGATTGGCATAGATTCCTTGCAGACGAGCTGCCATAAAATGACCAAGCTCGTGAACAAGAATCAAGACTGCCAAAACTGCAATCGCCGCCAAAATTGACATATAAGTGAAGAATTTATTTAATGTAATGTTAACTTCATTTTTCTATTGTATAGGCATTGCAATTAGGTTCTAGGCTAATGGTTCTAGGATCTAGGATCTAGGTTTTAGGCTCTAGGTTTTAGGCTCTAGGCTCTAGGCTCTAGGCTAAGCAGGTTCTGGCAAGGGTATGAAGCGCCCCAAGTCAAGCACAGAGACTGTCAACTGTGCCTGTTATACCTAACAGCTAATATCTCACAGCTAATATCTCACAGCTAATATCTCACAGCTAATACCTAACACCTAATACCTAACACCTAATACCTAGAATTTAAGCTAATGGTATTACAACAGATCTCGCCCCATATAAGGCTGTAGAGCCTCTGGTATCTTAACCGTTCCATCGGGTTGTTGATAATTTTCCAGAATGGCTGACATAGTACGCCCCACTGCCAATCCTGAGCCATTGAGAGTATGAACAAAGTTAGTGCCTTTTTTCCCGGACTCTTTGAAACGAATCCTACCCCGCCGTGCCTGGAAATCAAAGCAATTAGAGCAACTGGAAATTTCCCGATATGTACTTTGCGAAGGCAGCCAAACTTCTAGGTCATAGGTTGTAGCGGCTGAGAAACCTATATCCCCTGTACACAGTTCTACAGTCCGGTAGGGTAATTTCAAGGTTTCCAAGATCGCCTCAGCATTCTTAAGCAGCTTCTGATGCTCTTCGGAGGAGGTACTAGGCTCAACAATTTTCACTAGCTCAACTTTATTAAACTGGTGTAGTCGAATTAGACCCCGGGTATCCCGTCCATAGCTACCCGCTTCCCGGCGAAAGCAGGGGGTGAAGGCACAGAGATTAATGGGAAGTTGCGATGCTTCAAGGATTTCGTCTCGGTAGAGATTGACCAATGGGACTTCTGCTGTGGGTGCTAACCACAAATCATCATCAGAGCACTTGAAGCTGTCCTCGGCAAACTTGGGCAACTGACCGGTAGCGGTTAGGGATTCACTGTTGATCAGTACCGGTGGCATCACTTCCGTATAGCCAGCAGCAATTTGCTGGTCAAGCATGAAGTTAATCAGTGCTCGTTCCAAAGCAGCACCAGCCCCGATCAATGTCACAAATCGACTCTGAGCGATTTTCACCCCTCGCTCAAAGTTAAGAATGCCGAGTTTTTCGCCAATTTCCCAATGGGGGAGAATCTGGAAATCCTTGGGAATGTACTCATCACCCCAGCGATGGACTTCCACATTTTCGGCTTCACTTTTGCCAATCGGTGTGGATTCCCAGGGCAAGTTGGGCAGGGATAGCAAGAGGGTGTTCAGCTGGTCTTTTAGGTCTTTTTCTTCGGGTTCCAGTTCGCTCAACTTAGTTTTGATTTGGTTACCCTCTTCCTTGAGCGACTGAATTTCTGGGCTTTGTGGAGGACTACCCGATTTGATTTTTTGACCAATCAGCTTACCAATTTCATTACTACGAGCCTGCAACTGGGTGCGGGATGTTTCTAGCTCCCGCTGACGCTGATTCAGTTCCAGAATAGGTTGTAGGTCATATTGATTGACACTACGTCGGTCGAGTAGTTCTTGAACCTTTTGTGGATTTTCCCGAATTTGCTTTAGGTCAAGCACAGATTTTCTCTTCTAAAATGGCGCGATCGCATGATCAGTACTCATCTGAGCAACATGGATCTAACTTCACCAATGTGCCACAGTTTTCTTGCCAACGGCAATTAACTTCTCCTGGGAGTAGGGAGTAGGGAGTAGGGAGTAGGGAGTAGGGAGTAGGGAGTAGGGAGTAGGGAGTAGGGAGTCGGCTGGTGAGCTGGTGAGCTGGTGAGCTGGTGAGCTGGTGTGAGGTCTGTTGGCTAGCGACTGACTCGATTAAATAGCCACAGGGAAATGGCTATGCCAACAAAATTAGCAAAAATAGTGTTTATGTTTGCCTGCACAACAAACAGGTCTATCGGTGGAACATCATTACAAGCCAACCCAACTGAATTTTGTTGCTCAGCTAGAGCTAGGGCTACAAGGCTGCCTATGACTGCAAATGAGCCAATGATGGTCAATAACATTCCTACTAAACTCACAATCAAGCCCAGCCTAATCGTTTGAAGGGTTTGAGCTTTGCTTGGTATGTCTGACCCATTGGCAGCTAGCAGCCGACTAGCGATTCCAGTGTAACGGTAGGCAAAATAAATGCCTATACCTAAAGCCACTAGTCCACAAACTACGAAAAAAAGACCGAAGCCGATGCCTTGACCCGCTTGATTGTCAGGTTGAGGGCTGGCAAGGGTAAACCCTGCAAACACTAAAATCAGCGTAGAAATCACCCCTAGGATTAACTGAGTCCAGAAGGAAATCCAACCGAATCTGCGCAGCGTTAGGGCAATTTTTTGACGAGCTGGTGGGATGGAACTGTCAGGTATCTCTCGCATGGGGGCTGTGTCCCTTGAGTAATCACTTTTGAACCGCCTACCACGCGCTCCACAACGCGAAAAGACGTAGGGCTAATCTTGGGCTGGAAGCTAAAAACCCTTGTGGTCGGTCGGGGAGGGTCAGCAACCAACTTTATTGTGACAAGGATTGATCACACTCGCAATTCATCCCTAGCTAAATCGCAGATAAATGGCTGAGAGACTTCTTGCGGGAACCGTTAATTTTCTACAAAACCTGCCTGAATCGGTTGTATGTGAGATGATCGACATTAATAGTTCACTTTTGTGTTACACTAACCCCCACTTATACCAATCCCCACTTACACCAACCCCCACAAAAATTATTAAGCTTTAATGGATTTAAATTGTCAATGGCGGTTTATCGGGGGATGGGTAGATTGGGGATGGGTAGATGGTAGACTCGCTTTTGCACAAGTGGCAAGATCTGAAATTGAAATGGATATTAGCTTAGATATTAATCCCTCCATCCCCCCATCCTTCCATCCGAGATCATCCTCTCTAGCTCCCATCAATGAAATTGGTGTTACTGGTCTCCGTTGTCTTCTTTCCCGATGTTTCCCTTGATAGTCGGAAGTTTAGGATCAGGGTTTCGAGCAATTATTAAAGTTGATCTTTACGTTTTAGGTGTGTTAAGTCGAAAATTCATTAAACTTTCATCAAATTAGGGAGGTATTTAAACCCTACGCCAGAGATTTTTAAGTTATAAAGTGTGATAGCGATGTACCTACCCAGGTTAATCGTTTAAATAAAACTCACTGCAAAACGCGCGTGAATTTCCCAGGGTGCCTCCAACCATCAGTATTTGCCAGAAAACCCTCTAATCCCATCTAGAAGAACTGGGAATTCCAACTACATATGCAGATGAAATTCGAAGATATCTATAGCTTTTTCCAAGATCCTCCACCCAACTATCTCAATAAAGAATTAGCCGTATGCTATGTTCTATCGGTGTTGTTGCAAGGAGAATCTTATGGAACACAACTGATCCAACAACTAGAACAAGAATACCCCACCTATCGACTTTCAGATACTGTCCTCTACAGTGCACTGAAGTTTCTTGAAGAAAAACAGGCAATTTCAGCCTACTGGCAAAAAGTAGAAGGAAGAGGACGCCCACGCAGGATGTATCAAATCTGCCCAGAGTGGCAGGAGAAAGCTATAGAACTTGCCAGTTTTTGGCATGACTATATGGCTGAGGAAACAGTGGGGAAAATTCAGTCAAGGACTCCCTGCCACCAGTCTGTTGTTGAGTCAGTTAGGTAGGGAAGTAGCAATTTTTTCCAGGGTGCTTTCCCGTGAAAACCCTGGTGGCATAACAGAAGTCAGGTGATGCATTGTCTTGCCCAGATCTGAATTCAGGTGAATTCAGGGCGTGCTAGCTGCTAGCCATCTACCCATACCAGTATCTTACAGCCTCTAGCTAGTGGGTACGGAGTAGCGTGACCTGACCAAAGCGTGTCTAATAACTTGTAAAGTAGTAGCAAAGGATGTGTATTTTTATAGTTAATATTCAGTGAATACCACTATTCTTGCTTCTACACTTTGGCTAACTCTTTTATTAGCAGTAGGTTTGTTTTTCTTTATTCGAGCCTCTGTGAAAGACCGAATACAACAAGTCAAGTTAGCTTCCCCAGAAACAGAAGAATCGCTTCTAAACCAGTTGAAGCAATATTTTTATCAAAGAGCCTACCAGGTGGTGGCGGTGGATGCTGCCACTAATCAAGTCACGTTCCAGGGGATAGTCCGACCGAGTTGGTTTATGGCTATCTTTTTAACCGTCCTAGCTGCCTGTGGTATACTCTGCTTATCCCTAGTGCTATCTATTTTGTTTCCGACTTTGACTAAGGTGTTTTTGGGGCTAGTGGCACTAGCTCCTGTTGCGGGCGTTTTTTATTGGAAAAAAGCTGAACGACTCGAACAGGTATCTCTAAAATTAGAATCAGCGTCTACCCAAGCCCCTGGGGATCAAGGCGCTGCGGAGCAATGTTTGGTTATAGTCACTGGCCATCGCGATGAACTAATACAACTTCAACAGTCTGTCAAACTAAAACCCTTGTCGTAAGCAAGCAGGGTTTGACATCTTCCCACACTATAACCAGAATAGGTAAAATTACCAAGATACTTAGCCCTCCTCAAGCCTTTGAGTTTGAGGAGGGCTAAGTAAAAGCACTTTCAATAAATATTACCAGTAAGGTTTCAGCGGCTACGAGCGACAACCCCTACCTTTTTTAAGGGAGAGTTGATTAATCGCAAACTGGGAAACAGAAAATGATTCTCTTCCACATATTGGGCACCGAAGAGCCCTTTTTCTGCCCAGAAATAACGGTCTGTGGTATGCTCGTTACGTTTGACCAGTAGTAGGGCAGGTGGAACTATCCCTTGTGACCGAATGTATGCGCGTGCTGCTGTAACCGGTTTATACTCGCCACTTTCTAGATTGTACTGAGGTACATGCTCAAGTATCTTGCGCCCTTCTTGGCGGCGGCGACTCTTACGCTTACGTCTTCTTGCCAACCTTTTTACCTCCTCTTTTTGCTGGCAATTGTAAAGATAGTTACAAAAGCCGTCGAAATTATATCGACTCTTTCTAAAAAGATCAAGCTCTTGTCATAGAACTAAACAACCCGGCTGAAACCTTTGACAGCAATACGTTAGGGGATTTTCCGTTTCCTCATTCCCTCCGGAAAATTAATACAAAAATTTAATAGTTTTAATAAAACTTAAATATAATTGAAAAAATAGCCTTAAACTCATCTCACAATTACACTGATCAGGTGATGGGGTGATGGGGTGATCAGATGATCAGGCAATGGATGTAACAGATATTTGCCAGAGGTCTAATGACTGATTACTGATGACTAAAGCTCACTAAAGCATAATAGTCAATTGTTTAAGGGGTTCGACATTATAGAAGTAAAGCTGATAGTGGCTTAACTTCCAGTAGGATTAACCCAGATCACTCATCTATAGCTCATGTTCACTCGCGTCAGTTCAGAATTTGTCTCCCTGTGTCGAAACCAAGTGGCTTTATTAACCCAAGGACTGGGAGCAGCTAGTGGTGCTGTATATTTAACGGAAGAATTCGTTGAGGGCAATCAGGCAAAGCTAATTCCTGTGGTAGTTTATCCGGAAACAAGTACCGTGCGGGATATGAGTGATCCTGACTGGGTTTTGCCACAGAAAATAGGTGAGATTGATCAGATTCCTCGATTATCCAGCAGCTTACCTCGGCTACTCCCTCAGGGAAATAACCAAGAGCAAGATTTGGGTTCAACCTCTTTTGTAGGATCTGAAAATTCTCTGCAGCAGCAGCACCAAATCGTTTTACCTCTAATCCATGAAGGGATAGTGATGGGATTATTGGTGAGTGTTCGTGATGATAGACCTTGGAATCACACAGAACAGGCAAGTGTGGAACGCATTGCTAGAACCTTAGCGATCGCATATGTCATAGAACAGCGTCAAGGTTGGTTTGAGCAGCAGTTGACTCAGCAAAGACGTCTACAGGCAAAACAACGGGATATGCTCGATGATCTGCTCCATCAATTTCGTAATCCCCTGATGGCGTTACGAACCTTTGGTAAGCTACTGCTGAAGCGACTGGTACCAGGAGATAAAAACTATCCAGTGGCTTCTAGCATTATACGAGAAAGCGATCGCTTACAGGAGTTGCTGCAACAGTTTGATGCTTGCCTGGACATGAACCAAACCGATACAGCATCCCTCACGTTACCTGTAGCTACAGCTGAGGCTTCTTCATCCCCACAATCAGATGATATTGGGGAGATTTACCCAACTAGTCACTCCGAACCACACTCCACCCTAGGGGAATTTCCCCTACTCACGGACAAAACTGTTCCTTTGGAACTGTTTGCGGTCAAGGATGTCTTAGAACCCTTGCTTATATCTGCTGACGCTATTACTCAAGAGGCTAATTTGGAGTTGCATTGCTCTATTGCCCCTAACTTACCTTTGGTGAAAGGGAATCCTAAGGCTTTACGGGAAGTCTTGAGTAATTTGATTGACAATGCTTTGAAGTACACCCCAGCTGGGGGAAAAATTGATATCCAAGTTGGTGTTGGACAATGGCTTTCACATGGTGATGCCATAGCGATCGCAATTAGTGATACTGGTCCAGGTATTGCTCCAGAAGACTTAGACCATCTGTTTGAGCGGCATTATCGGGGAGTTCAAGCTAATGGTCCTATCCCTGGCACTGGTTTAGGATTAGCGATCGCAAAAGAACTCATGGCATACATGCAGGGTGATATTGAAGTCTTGAGTCCCGCCAAACTACTATCGACTGAGGAAAATGGGGAATTATCCATTAGTCATGGTCAAGATAACTCAAGGATTGGAACAACCTTTATCGTTTGGTTGACTTACGCTTAGTAGACCTTTAGTAATTGGTCAGTAGATAGTTGTTGTTGACCGTTGAGAGGTTGGCTGTGATTGGTTAATATATTAACCTCTCAACAGTTAACTATCCACATCTCTAGTTACCGACTGCTAATTACCAAGTCAGAGTCGATGGTAAGCTGTAAGTCGGTTTCTGGTTCAACCACAAATAGGTCAACACTGCTGCTACCGAATAAACGTTTGCCGATATTTAAAGCGATGCCAGAACTAACTCCAATCAAGATTTCTTCTGTAGCGATCGCACGGTCACCGGTAACGGCAGAGATAGCAGCGGCAGCAGCGGTACCAACTGCTGCATCTTTTAGGATACTTCCTGGATTGCTACCCTTGCGAATGGTTTCAGTGGTGGTAATTTCCTCAGAGGTGGCATTAAAGGATAGGGTTTCACCATTGATCAACAGCCGCTGAGCTACAAACTGAGCTCCCTCTTTTGTCGCACGCAGTTCGCCAACCACTTCACTACCAGCAGGAATCAGCAACTTGCCCTCATCAGCAGTGGTAATGTTTAGATCCACTGTCAGGGTTAGGGGAATAGTTTCCTCTTGGGCGAGCAGAATTTTATCTTTTTTGTACTTAACCGGAATAGAAGTACCTGCAGGAATTGTGAAGGCTACAGGTGCTGGATTGGGATCGATAATGTATTGGGAGCTAATCACTGGGGCTTGTTCTGTTGCCACCAGCGCTTGGTACATAAAAGCTGCAACTTCTGCACGAGTTGCATTCCGAGTCGGATTGAGAAAGGCGACGTTAGGATAATTAACCACCAAACGATTTTCTGTAGCAGCAGCGATGGGACCACGGGCAAAGTTAGAAATTTGGCTGCCGTCCCGGTAGAAACTGATCAGCTCTGAGGTAGAACTGCTGGAAGAGAAATTCAGTCCATTAGAAAGGGCAACTAAAACTTGTTCACGGGGAATATTTTGTTCAGGTCTAAAGATATTACCAGGGTAACCACTTAGAAATCCGGTTTGGTAGGCTTCCTGAATGGCAGGATTTGCCCAGTAGTTGGAAGCAACATCCACGAAAGTGTTGCCACCGCGAATGGCGGGTTTATTGAAATCTTGATTTGCTTTACGCAGCATTGCCGCAAACTGAGCGCGGGTCACTGGTGCATTTGGTCTGAAGGAGCCATCAGGAAATCCGGCAATAATACCACGCTGGGATAATTCCCCAATAAACTCACTTGCCCAGTAGTTGGATGAAACATCGATAAAGTTAGTGCTTTGAGCCAAGGAGGGAGCAGGTGCGACTAGGGGAGCCATGGTGGTGGCGGTGAGTCCAAGGGCTAAAACAGCAGCAGTTCCTGATTGAAAATGATTTAGGTTAAGCATGGAAGGCATTCTCTTAAATTAATGTGTTCTTAAGTAAATAGAACCAATCAGATGCTAGATGTTCCTAGGTTCAATAAAATTGTTTTTTTTGCTCAAAATAAGCATAAAAAACCAGATTGCGCCTGTTTAATAGCAATAATTTCGGCACAATCTGAGTAATTTGACGCTAGTAACATTCCATGAGTTGCCAACCACTTGCCAGATCAAAAATTGTCACATTAGCCCAAGGGGGTGGGGTGACCGGTTGACCGCGTGTGGAGTGTAGTAGGAGAGTGCTCAGGGTGACCCTAGAGCTAGAGTTGCTGGGTAAGTTCTGAGCTTTTCAGGACTGATTACTCAGCAGTTACCCACTGACCTACTGTAAGCATATGCGCTACGCGCACGCTGCTTGAGGTGCCGTCAGCCGTCAGCCGTCAGCCTTGTGGCACAGGCTTTGGCCTTGGCCTTGGCCACGCGGGGCGCGTTTGGCCACGCGGGGCGCGTTTGGCCACGCGGGGCGCGTTTGGCCACGCTGTGCGAACGACGCGCTTGAGGTAACTCAGCATTATTCCAATGCTTACTTGTTTTATTCCAAAGCTGAACGCGCACGCGTGCGCTAATCGCTGACCGCTGATAGCTGATAGCTGATAGCTGATAGCTGATAGCTGACCGCTGATAGCTGATAGCTGATAGCTGAATGCTTACGACCTACTGAGGCAGTAATCAATCAGTAAACTGCTTATTAATCCACCGGCGGTAAATTTTTTGAATTGCTTTGAGTACTTTTTGACTACTCGACTGCTGAGATGGATTGCTGGGGTCGAGTAACTGCAACCGATTGAGAAGTTTGGCTTCTTCTGTGTCTACCAGCCCATCGCTATAAATTAAGGCACTGAGGGCTTCAATCAAGCGCTGATAGTCTTCTGGACTAGGGCGATCGCCTAAATATTGTTCCACCCAACTGTAGCATTCATCTGCTGACACAGCTTTGAGTTCATACAGTAACGGTTTAATCTCTGGGTCGTCAGCAACTCCATATTGCTGGGCGACTTTATACAGATATTCCCGTTCCTCTGCCTGAACTTTACCGTCTATCCAGGCGGCACCGATTAAAATTTTGAGCAACTGTTTGACACTAGAATTTGTAACCATGACTTTATCTCTCCAGTAGGGGGGAACCGAACCAATACAGCACTTGTTGCCAATCAACCTTTAATCATCAACAGCTTGCCACGATTAGGGGAAAAGGGAAAGTGGAAAGGGAAGAGGGGGAACAGTGGGAAGATTGGGGAGACGGGGGAGAACTTTGTCAAAAAACCGGGTTTGTCAAAACTAACTTAGTTAGACCCCTTAATCTAGGTAAGAAACCTGATTTCTTTAAAGCCAATTTTTTTTTACAGAAGTGTCAACCGCTAGTATGTTACGTTTAATTTTACTTAACTCATTTAGTTCTTCCTCACACACTTCTGTTAATGGAAATCGATATTGATTACTTAATTCAAGGGTATGCTCAAGGCTATTTCCTGATGGCAGATGATACTGGTAATTTAGGCTGGTACTCAAGCCGCAAACGTGCTATAATTCCTCTAGATGAGCGTTTTCGCTATCCTAAATCTCTGCGTCGTGTCCTAAATCAGGAACGATTTAGTGTCAGTATTAACCGAGACTTTTTAGGGGTAATGACTGGTTGTGCTGACCGTGAAACTACTTGGATTTCTCCAGAAATTAAGGAAATTTATTGGCAATTTTATAAGGCTGGATGGGCCTACAGTTTTGAAACTTGGCAGGGAAATCAGCTGGCAGGAGGAATTTTGGGAATTGTAATTGGTGGAGCGTTCATTGGTGAATCGATGTTTTATCGGATTCCGGACGGCTCGAAGGTGGCTATGGTTAAGCTGGTAGAACGGTTGCGCCATCGCAACTTTTTGCTGTTTGATGCTCAGATGATGAATTCTCACCTAGAACGGTTTGGTGCCTGTACGGTCAATGAGCAAGAGTATAATCTGCTGTTACAGAAGGCAATAGCACAAACCTGTTCGTTTGATGAACCTATCTAACTCAGCTAGGGCTTACTTGGTCCATACAGCCAAACCTCCTCCCCGACCTCTAGCAGCAATGCAACGGTTTTCCACGAGAAAGTAGGTGAAGAATGCTTGTTCTTTCAAGGGTTGCTCATAGAACCTAGTTTCCCGGTCTTGTCCACCTTTAATATAGCCTTGATAAAGTGTTAGACCAGATAACGATATCCTGATTTGACTAAAGTCGAAAGCTAAGATATTCGTCTTAGGATAAAACTTCGTAGGACCGGTGAGAACTATCTGAATCGGTCCGAGTTGAACAGCATTTTGAACCGTTCCTTGGTCTTGAGAAGACTCTGATGGGGAGTAGGATAGGTTAATTTTGATCCACTTTGGCAGAAATCGTCCGCTACCCAAGATCACCCCTGCTCGTTGGCGCGATCGCTTTGTGCCTGTAATAAACCCTAGTCGCCAATTTCCGATCAGTTGTGAATAGGCATTGCTCTTTTTGGTTCGTTTAGCAGTTGTCTCTGCCTGAAGTAGTGCCTCGACTACAGCTGATGAGGTCGGTGGTGTAACCGATGGGCTTGTTAAAAACTCAATCGCTTGATCTAAAGCTTTATCCATTGCTAGCAAATGCGTTAGTGAAGTGTGGGATACTCTTAAACCGTCACTAATCGGGACGAACCCGTACAAAACGGTCAAGGTGCAATTTATTGTGGTCCGAGTGAGGGGTGGTCATGGGGCTATTAGAGTTAACCTTCCACCCGTCTGTCTGGACGATCCTCAGATCCCGCTGAGGAGTTGCTTGAAAGCCTTAGATTTGCTATGTTTGCTATCAAGGTAGTCAACCGCGATCGCATCAAGCAGATCTAGTCCCAAAATATCTTCCAAGTAACGCGCGGTACGGCGCAATAATACAGCCTGAACCTCGGCTCTAGTCATGAACCGAGTTATCTCGAAGTCGGTACCACGAGCAAGGATATTCTTGGCTGCATTATGGTCAGCCTGCAACACGACCCCATCCCATCCGGTAAAATTGTCCCCAGTCCTTCGCCCTAATAGGGTCCCGTTCCTGGAGTCAACTTGCGACGTATAGCTAGGCTGAACTTCTGTAACAACCGATCCAGTCCAATTAGCCCATTTCTGCAAAGAGTCTCGCATTACTCCTTTCATCCAACTGTTTAATTTGCGAGACACGGCTTTGGACTGGCGTTTATTTCGGATCGGTTTTGTTAAATCTTCCGCGAAAACTTTCAGAGCTTCTCCATTGAAAACAGACTTAGACGCTGCTCCTATTATTTTCGTCAGTTCTGACTGGTCTTGTCTGTAACGGCGGTTTTCAGCTTTCCTGGTTAAATTATTTTCAAGTATCCTCGCTGATTTAGCTGGATCTATTTTTTCTAGCTTTCTATGAAGTGCCCAGAGCTTCCCCCTCTTTCGGTTTTTGGCACAAATACGATCCGATTTTTTAGTGGCTAATTGTCCTAACCCTTTTCCGTGAGCCTGGCCTTCTGAATCATAGAATGCTTCGGTGTAACCCTTATCTATTCCGACTTCCCTGCGTCTTGATGGAGTTTCTACTCTACCATGTTCTACTAAAAAGTGAATTTCAAATTGTCGTGATAACTGGGTGTAAATCAATCTAATCTGACCTTTTACCTTCCGATTAGATTTAACAACTATCTTGTTCCTTTTTATTCTCGTCAATCCAGCCAATTCTAACTGGTAAGTGTTTCGAGAAAGTCTTTTACACTTGTAGCCACCTTGTTGATAGACTATTTGATTTTTGACCCAAGAATGGCCGCGTTGATATTCTTTCCTGACAAGCCTATGCAGAAGGGAGCTTTCTAGGAAAGCTAAAGTTTTAACTTGTTGGCAAAGCTTTTTGCGTTTTTTTTCGTTGTCTTTCCCTGGGAATTTTTTAGAGATTTTTTTTTCTACTGCATCAGTGCAAGCCGCCTGTTGCGCAGTAATGACCTTGGCTACATCACTGACAGCCCATTCCATTAGTTTGGACGGAAGTCCCAATGATTCGGGAGTCCTAAAAGTCCTGACTTCTCGGTACGATTTTTTCCAATCCAGTCCCCAGTAGTTAATACTTCCCAGCTTGTTATAAGACTCGGATCTGACGATGCCCAATTTCTTCATCGTAGACAGTAGTTCAGTCCTTACCGCTTCGGTCATCCCTATCACTGGGACGACCTGAGTCGATATCTTCTTAGTTACTCCTACTTTTTTGGGCATTGATTACGTCTAAACCTATGTTTTCATTTTACTATAGCGCTACCTAAATTTCCATGTCGATTTGATCCTATTTGATCCCGTATTATCCCTATTTTTAGGGGTCTAATTGATGGGCGCTACTGGTTGACACTCCCATGTCTTGATAATCTAATCCGATCTTAATAGGCGATCGCTCAAAGTATATCCTAGGGGAACAGTGAATTAACATAATTATCTTCAATGGTCAAGTTGAGTTCCCTCAAGGTTTTACGAGAGCGGTTCAATCTTTCCCGGTTAGCCATTAAGTATTCCCGAGTAACCATAGGTTTTTGGATCGCAATGGTTGTGGCTGGGCTTTTGGCCTTCAGTTCCCTTAAGTATGCCCTATTCCCAGATATTACGTTTCCGGTGGTGGTGGTCAATGCTCAAGTGCCATTGGAGACTGCCGTGGAAACGGAGCAGAAAGTGACTCAACGGATTGAGGAAAGGCTTTTGCCTTTGGCAGGACTCGATCAGATGGTTTCCTCAACCTACCCTGGTCGAACAGTAGTTACCCTCTATTTCGATGTCGGAACCAATCTCAACTCCTCTTCAATGGAGGTTGAAAAGACACTGTGGCAGATTGCTCTTCCTGAAGGTGCAACCTTTCAGGTCATTCCCTTCAATTTGAACGAATCCTCTGCCGTTAGCTACACCATCAAGAGTGATACTAAAGACCTGAAGCAATTAGCTGACATTGCTAAGACTAGCATTTTACCAGAGATTGCTCAACTTCCAGGAGTTCTGAAAGTCAATTTGTTGGGAGGGGGGGAAACTACGTTTACGGCTCTCAATTCTGGCTCAGAGTTGACCAAACAAGCACCAGAAATTATTAAGGAGGAACAGCCGCGAGATAGTCCCGAATCACCCATACCCATTACCCCGACTCGGATTCGCTTCAATGGACAGGAAGCTTTGGCTTTTCAGGTGATCAAAGGGGGTGATGCTAACACCTTAGATGTAGTTAGTCGGGTAGAGAAAACAGTGCAAAGGCTACAAGGTAGTTTGCCAGGGGTGCAGTTAGTCTTAGCAGTGACTCAAGCTAACTATATCCGGGAAGCGACTCAATCTACTATTGATGGTTTAGTACTGGCAATTGTTCTGGCAGTGTTGGTAATTTTTACTTTCTTGCGTAACTGGCGTGCCACCCTAATTACTGCCTTGGCAATTCCAATTTCTCTGCTCGGAACCGCTATAGTGATGGCTATCTATGGGTTCAATCTCGAAACCATTACTCTACTAGCTTTGGCTCTGGTAATTGGAATTATTATTGATGATGCCATTGTAGAAGTCGAGAACATTTCTCGGCACCTGGAGGCTGGGGAGTCTCCTCGGCAAGCTGCTCTTTCTGCTACTAATGAAATTGGTCTGACGGTTTCTGCTTCTACTTTGACCATTGTGGCGGTATTTCTACCGGTTGGTTTAATGGGTGGTAACTTAGGACAGTTCTTTAAACCCTTTGGTCTGACGGTTTCGGCAGCAGTTCTTACCTCTTTGTTGGTTGCTCGAACCTTGTGCCCAGTTCTTGCGGTTTATTGGCTTAAACCTAGACAGGGGAATAGGGAACAGGGAACAGGGAACAGGGAGCAGGGAGCAGGGAACAGGGAGCAGGGAGCAGGGAGCAGGGAAAGATTATTGAGAGAAGAAGGGAACAGGGAACAGGGAACAGCGATGCAGCGCGGTCTTGGGGGTCTCCACGGGGCTTACAAGGTGCGGACGCAGGTTCCGCACACAGCCCCTCCCCATGAGCGACTGCATCAAGACGGGAAAAGGGAACAAGGAACTGGGAACTGGGCAAGATTCTCAAGAGTAGTTTTCGACTTTTGGTTGAGGTCTAATCCTAAGTACCCTGATTTGCTGCGCTGGTCCTTGGGGCATCGGAAATTTGTAGTGGGATTAGCGGTATTGAGCTTTGTGGCTGGAATTTCTCTGATTCCCCTAATTCCTCAGGGGTTTATTCCTACCCTAGACCGAGGGGAATTTATGATTACCTATACAGCACCGTTGCCTGAGATGCCTAGTGCCTCTCAATTTGGTGATTTAATTGATAAGATTCTGAATTTGGGAGGGTTTGATTCTAACAGTGAGGAGTCAAAGCCATTAAGTAATTCAGATACTAATTCAGATACTAATTCAGATACTAATTCAGATACTAATTCAGATACTAATTCAGATACTAATTCAGATACTAATTCAGATACTAATTCAGATACTAATTCAGATACTAATTCAGATACTAATTCAGATACTAATTCAGACCTTAGGGAGCAGCATAAACCACAACTATCAAAACCACAACTATCAAATTCCGGGTTTAATGGTCTATTTCCGATTAAAAGTGGGATGAAATTGTTACTGAAGCAATCTGAGCAGGTGGCTAAGCAGTTAGAAGAGGCGGTGCTGGCTTTCCCTGAAGTGGAATCGGTATATACGGTTGTGGGGGTACAGGGTGATCCCAAAAAAGGTAACCTTCAGGTCAAACTTAAACGTAATCGCCAATATACTACTGCTCAGGTTCAGGAAAAAATGCGGGCTGCTTTGCCGAAGATTTCTGGTGTAACTACTAGTGTTGAAGATATTCAGTTTATCGAACTACCTACTCAAAAACCGGTTCAAGTTGCTTTATTGGGTGATGATTTAGAGGTGTTAGGCAATACTGCTGCGGATCTCAAAACTCGGATTGAGACATTACCAGGATTAGTGGATGTAGAGGCAACTGGTCAGAATAATCGAGGGAATAGGATTACTGAGATTGAGCATGTTAATGGTCAGCGAGGGGTTTATGTTCGCGCTAGCCTTAACCAGGGTCACAGGTTGGGAGATGCGACTGAGGAGGTGGTAAAGCTTGCCAAATCAGTTTTACCGGATGGTGTGAGGTTAGAACTGTGGGGGGATTCGGCTCTGAGTAGTCATGTGTTGGGCAGTTTTGCTGGCACGTTGACCTTGTCTGTTACCTGTATGCTGCTAGTGCTGATTTTGCCTTTTGGTCGATTGTTAGAACCGATGGTGGTGGGCTTGTCGTTGCCCTTATCTATTGTGGGAGCAATGCTGGCACTTCTGATTACCCAGAGTGATTTTGGCATGATTTCCCTGATTGGTCTCATTTTTTTGCTGGGATTACTTGACAAAAATGCGCTTTTGCTGATGGATTATGTTAACCAACTTCGTCGAGGTGGTTTAAGTCGCACTGAGGCAATTCTGGAAACGGGAGTGGTGCGTTTGCGACCGATTATAATGACTACTGCTTCGACTATTTTGGGAATGTTGCCCTTGGCATTGGGCTTTGGCGCAGGAGCAGAATTGCGACAACCGATGGCTGTGGCAATTATTGGTGGATTGCTTACGTCTACGTTGTTGAGTTTGATTGTTGTACCAGTATTGTATACTCTGCTGGAAGATTGCTGGGTAGGATTATTGTCTGGTATAGCGCTACGCGCAAGTCAGAAGTCAGAAGTCAGAAGTCAGAAGTAAGCTATGACTAAGTTTCGGAGTTTAGGAGCGATGCAGCGCCGCCAAAGGGGGTTTCCCCCACTCGCGCTTTGCATGGCTGACAATGTCAAATACATTAATGGGTAGTGCTATAAGCAATAAGGAATTGGGAAACAAAGGAGCGTGCGTCAATGGCAATCAAAGCTTTCGTCACTGGAGGAACAGGATTTATCGGTGCTCATGTTGTGCGATCGCTACTTGAAGCAGGATACTCCGTGCGAGCTCTGGTGCGCCCTACTAGCCAACTCGATAACCTCCAGGGTCTAGATATAGAAGTCGTTATCGGTGACTTAAACGATCCAGGCTTGTGCCAACTGATGCAGGGATGTCAGGTATTATTTCATGTCGCTGCCCATTATTCCCTGTGGCAAGCGGATCGAGATTTACTCTATCGTAACAATGTCGAGGGAACCCGTAATGTGCTACAAAGTGCTGCTCAAGCTGGGATTGAACGCACTGTTTACACCAGTTCAGTAGCGGCTATTGGTGTGGGTAAACCTGGGGAAATTGTGGATGAAACCCATCAGAGTCCTGTCGAGAAATTGGTGGGTGACTATAAAAAATCTAAGTTTTTTGCTGAACGGGAAGCGATCAAGGCAGCTGAATCTGGTCAAGATGTGGTGATTGTTAATCCTAGCGCTCCCATTGGTCCAATGGATATTAAGCCAACTCCTACCGGAGAAATTATTGTGCGCTTCTTACAGCAAAACATGCCATTTTATTTGGATACGGGATTAAATTTTATTGATGTGCGGGATGTGGCTCAGGGTCACCTGTTGGCGTTGGACCGGGGGAAAAAAGGCGATCGCTATATTTTAGGTAACCAAAATCTATCCTTCAAATCCTTATTGGAGCAACTTGCAGAAATTACTGGATTGAGTGCGCCTCAAAAAACTGTTCCGGTCTGGCTACCGCTGAGTATGGCTTGGATTGATGAGTGCGTGTTGACTGCTTTCGGGAAAACCCCTTCTATACCGCTCAATGGGGTGCGGATGGCACAACACCCAATGTATTACGATTGCTCGAAAGCAGTTAGAGAGTTAGGGTTACCCCAATCTTCCATTAGGAAAGCCCTGAAGGATGCTGTTGATTGGTTTAGTTGACACTCCCCGCCCTATAAGAGCGGGGATTCTTAGTTCTACGACACGCCTTAAAATTAGCTATCCGAAAGGCAATACTTAAGCCAAGTATCCGTTCCAAAGAACCAAATACCGAGATTAACTTAACTAATCCCAGTGGGCTTGTCTCCCTAAGCGTTTGGATACGTTTCCGTGTGCCCCACGGTACGCTGATTATTGAAAGTTGACTTTACTGGTTGTTCGGTATCTGTTAGGATCCATGCGTTTTGTCGAGGTTTTTCGCGCCTCGTGTACTAGCATCGCTTTACGTCGTTGGGGAGTTTGGCAGTACCGACGAATCCTGCCTGTGCTAGGCTACATTCTCATTGTACATTATTTCTGGAAAAGTCGCCCGCTTATGGGCGTTCGCCTAGGGTGGCCAAAGGCCCGGCTTGAGACCAACTTTTTTGGTCACAACTGCGTCAAAGTCTAGGATTTAAAACAATTCACCAACAGTATTATTAAGGCGTTGCTTAATAATGGAATGATTTTAAGAGTGAGGTGGAATAGGCATCTTGCCTGTCCCTTGATCTCTTGGGGCGGGCAGGATGCCCACTCTACTCCTATTCATTCAAAGATTCACGAACAGTATTATTATTTTATCGGCGAAGTTGATCATAGTTCAAGCTGTAGGGTAATCAGGATTACCCTCCATGATTAGCGTTGATTATATGGTGTGAGGACAATTATGGCAATTCAATTACAACAAGCTCTTGATGTCGGAAAGTATATTGTGACCCAGCGTCTTTTGGGTCGTAAACGCTTTCCCCTGGTGCTGATGTTGGAACCTCTGTTCCGCTGTAATCTAGCTTGTTCCGGTTGTGGCAAAATCCAGCATCCTAAAGAAATACTTAAGCGCCACCTAACTCCTGAAGAGTGCTTTGCTGCGGTAAAAGAGTGTGGTGTTCCTGTGGTTTCTATTCCGGGGGGAGAACCTTTGCTTCATCCACAAATTGACGAAATTGTCAAGGGGTTGGTGGCATGGCGAAAGTATGTCTATCTCTGTACTAATGGGTTGTTGTTAGAGAAGTGTCTGGATAAGTTCCAACCTTCCCCTTACCTGACTTTCAGCGTTCACTTGGATGGCTTACGGGAACGGCATGATCAGTGTGTGGACCGTCAGGGGGTATTTGATAAGGTGGTGCAGGCAATTCGAGCGGCTAAAGCTAGGGGATTTCGTGTGACTACTAACACGACGGTGTTTGAGGGAACTGATCCTAAGGAAATCCAGGAGTTCTTTGATTTCCTGGCCATGTTAGGTATTGACGGCATGATGGTTTCTCCTGGATATAGTTATGAATGGGCACCCGATCAGGAGCATTTCCTGAAGCGGGAACAGACTAAGGCGATGTTCCGGGAAATTTTAGCGCCTTTCAAGGCTGGGAATAAAATCTGGAATTTTAACCATAATCCTTTATTTTTGGATTTCCTGATCGGGGAGAAAGATTATGAGTGTACCCCTTGGGGAAGTCCTAGTTACAGTGTTTTGGGGTGGCAAAAGCCTTGCTATTTGTTAAATGAAGGGCATTATTCCACTTTTAAGGAATTGCTGGAGGAAACGAATTGGGATCAGTATGGTCGCGCTAGTGGTAATCCTAAGTGTTCCGATTGTATGGTCCATTGTGGGTATGAGCCGACGGCGGCTATGGATGCGTTTCAGCCCCAGAATATGGTTCGTGCTATGGGTAGTGTGTTAGGAGGGGTTTAAGCTAAAACACATTTTAAATGCTTTTTAGCAAGGCAAAAGGCAAAAGGCAAAAGGGGACTGGGATCTATTTCATTAAACCTGACTAATTTCCTAGACCATAAAGCTGGCGCTAGTTCCTAGCTCTAAGTGGTGATGGATTGCTAAGCCTGGCAGGATAGACAAGGTCAACTTGAGCACAATACACACAATACAATCAATGCGATCGCATTAATCTTAGGTTTAGAATAAATGCGATCGCATTAATCTGAGCTTTCTGTCTGATTCTTGATTAAATAGACCTTGAAATCAACCTCAAGGTCATAATGCCTGTAGCGATAATGCTTATCCAGGCTTTATAGCACTACCCATTAAAGTTAGGACATTGATACAAGCTGAAAACCTTCTGTAGTAAACTTTTGCCTCTTGCCTCTTGCCTCTTGCCTTGGGCGTAGCGCTATACTTAAAGCCCTACAAAGATTCTACGCAGATGGAACCACCGAGAGCTCTGGTATCCTCAGGACGGATTTTGCAACCATAACCTGGACCATCCATGGAAGCACTATCGTGTAAACGCATGATGTGCCAAGTGCCCACCTGAGGGTTGTTGCAGAGTGTATTTTTGAAAAAATTGGGTAATCGCGCCCCGTCCTTATAGGACGGCTTTATTTTTCAGCTAAAACTTGACAGTTTTCACAGAGCGTGTTATGATTATATGATAAATAAGAAACTAAAAAGCAAGATAAATACTATCTAAAAATAAGTAGGCAACGTAAAAAATATGTATCAGATGCATATTGCGTAATTTGGTCTAGCGATGCAGCGCGGTCTTGGGGGTTTCCCCCATGAGCGACTGCATCAAGACAACGACTTAAACGTCTATGAAAAAAATTAGATTAAAAAAGTATCTATCTATATAAAAAAAAAGCGATGCAGCGCGGTCTTGGGGGTTCCCCCCATGAGCGACTGCATCAAGACAAGGTACGGTGGGGCACACCGAAACCTGGGTCATAGACCCTCTACGCTTGGGGAGAGGAGACCTCTATTTTTCCTGGCTCCGGCCTGGTTGAACAAGTCATCTCGTTGAATCAAGAATCCCCGTCCTTCCAGGGCGGGGAGTGTCAATGCATCTGAATAGGTAGCGAGGGTGTAGCCATCGGGACAGTAGCCATCTTTATTAGTAATTGTGGCGTTCAGTTGCTTGCATACTGCATTCCCCAACCCTCGAGAATCCTCGCCACGAACTTTGCAGTCGTAGCCAGAACCATCCATGGAGCCACCATCAGCAAGGCGAGCGATAGACCACGTACCCAAAGTGTTGCAGATTTCGCTTCGATTTTTCACAGCTTCATCTACAGTTACGTAGATATAACCTTCAGGGCATGTTTCCCCTGCAACCTCTTCAAAGCCGGGGGCAGCGATGGCAGATTATTGTACGTTAAATGCCATACAAATTAAAGCAAGGCAAAGGGCTAAGCCTAGTGCTTTGATTTTACTTAACCTTGTTTTCTCTTAGGTTCAATTCAATTGAGTTTCGAGCTTAGTAGGTCGCTTTTTTTAGCCTTTAGCTTCAACTCAGGCTCTACTCTAACCAAACTCTCTGGAAAAAGCCAAACTCTATCTAATTGATATAGTTTTCTTATGCCAAGATAATTTTGCTTAAGTAATTCTTATCCAAAGTCTTGTATTTCTCTCACACCAAACTCTCTGGAAAAAGCAAAATTATAATTGATATAGTTTTCTTATGCGAAGATGATTTTGATCAATTAATTCTTATCAAGAGTATTTTATTTTTGTCATGTGGATAGCAAAGAAAGCAATTTGTCAAGCCCTCTTGCTAAGACATCACGGTCGTGCTCCCATCACCTGTGGGCTTGATATCCTACGACTAATCCCTCTCAATTTAATAGACAGAAATCATCAATTATCAAGCAATTATTACATTACCGACAATCCAAGGACGAAAGCTCCTAACTTCTAGTTGCGGTGCGACCCCGCGCTTTTTCAAAGCTAAGGGTGAACGCGCACCAAGAGATGGGGATGAGGACGAGGGAATTTATTTCCTAAATAGCCAGGTAGGGTTGACAATCCCAAGACTAATCGATAAACTAGTAAGCACGAAAATTAGACAATAATATCTTCAGTATAAGTATACAAGGTAAAAATTAACTAAAAAAAGGGTGTGTGCGTAATCCAATAAGCCTGATTTGAAGGTCTATGGAATCTCGAAGGGTAAAAACTTTTATACTCATTGTCTGATTAAGTAAAATCAAGATACAAAATCAAGATACGGTGTGCCCCACCGGAATCTATACTATTAATTAGTCTGAACGCGCTTATAAGATTTGACCCCTACAATCCTTGATAAAAATTACCGGATTGCCAGTCGGGTCGTAGATTCAATAATTCCCCAGTTTATAACGGTGGATAGTGTCAATTTACAGGGTGTACTATTTGGCACTTATTTCGGGTTTATCCCTAACTTTTGAATATTAATTAAAATCCGTCTCTACAAATCAGCAGGACAAAAGCTCAGAATCGATCACCAAAAATTCGGATCTAGTTAACGTTTTTCCTATAAATTACCAGTTATTTACTGTCCTATAGTTAACCAAAAATGACGATTGCCAAAACCGGCTCTGGACTCAATTCAAGTATATACAATCTACTTGAGGCCAGGGCACAGAAAAATCCCCAAGACATAGCCATTGTTGCTGCCGGTCAGTCTGCCCTCACCTACAGTCGTTTGTTTGATGCTGTCACCGATGTGGGAAGCAAATTAAATGCAATGGGTGTAGGTCGTAACGACCGAGTGGCGATCGCATTACCCAACGGCCCAGAAATGGCTGTAGCTTTTTTGGCCATCGCCTCTTGTGCCACCTGTGCCCCTCTCAATCCTGGTTATCGCCAATCGGAATACGATTTTTATCTATCCGATCTTGATGCTAAAGCCCTGATTTTTCAGTCAGGAGTTGCCGAACCTGCCCTAGAGGTGGCTCAAAAAAGAGGTATCCCCCTAGTCGAACTTACCCCCATCCCAGAAGCAGCAGGTATTTTCCAGCTTACAGGTGGGGATGGGAAAAGTCCAGCCATGGCTGGCATCGCTCAACCCGAAGATGTGGCTTTAGTGCTGCATACTTCTGGGACTACCTCCCGCCCTAAAATGGTGCCGCTGACAGGCAAAAACCTCTGCACCTCAGCCCAAAATATTGGCGTGGCTTTGAATTTAGTCGAGAGCGATCGCTGTCTGAACGTGATGCCCCTCTTCCACATTCACGGACTGATCGGGGCTTTACTTTCATCCGTTAGTGCAGGAGCCAGTGTGGTTTGTACTCCCGGTTTTGACGGGCCCAAATTCTTTGACTGGTTAGTAGAATTTCATCCCACCTGGTATTCAGCCGTACCCACCATGCACCAAGGGATTCTAGCCAGAGTCACAGAAAATCGCCAGATCATTTCCCAATGCCCAATTCGCTTGATTCGGTCTTCATCTGCTCCCTTGCCACCCCAGGTCATGGCTTCCTTAGAAGCAGAATTCAACGCCCCGGTGATCGAATCCTATGGCATGACCGAAGCTTCCCATCAGATGGCCAGTAATCCCCTGCCCCCTAAAACCCGCAAACCCGGTTCGGTGGGAGTCCCCGCAGGACCGGAAGTCGCGATTATGGATGAACAGGGCAACTTACTACCAGTTGGTGAGGTAGGAGAAGTCGTGATCCGGGGTGAGAATGTCACTTGTGGCTATCACAACAATCCTGATGCCAACCAAAGTGCTTTTACCAACGGCTGGTTTCGCACCGGAGACCTGGGTTATTTAGATCGGGACAACTATCTTTTCCTCAAAGGTCGGATTAAAGAAATTATCAATCGTGGGGGCGAGAAAATTTCCCCGCGAGAAGTAGATGAAGTGCTTTTAGACCATCCAGCGATCGCCCAGGTTGTCACTTTTGCCACACCCCATACTTTATTAGGGGAAGATGTTGCTGTTGCGGTGGTCTTGCAGGAAGGAGCATCAGTAACAGAGCAAGAAATTAAAGAGTTTGCTGCTACTCGATTGGCTGATTTTAAAGTTCCGCGTGTGGTAGTTTTTATCGATGAAATTCCCAAAGGCCCCACTGGCAAACGGCAACGGATAGGTTTAGCACAAAAATTAGGCTTAACTGCTTCCGACCCGACAATGCCAAGGGCAGACTATGCTCCACCAAAGACGCCAATACAAGCAGAGTTGGTACAAATTTGGTCGGAGATTTTAGGAGTAGATTGGGTTGGCATTTATGACCACTTCTTCCAATTAGGAGGAGATTCTATTTTGGCGACAAGAATCGTCAATCATGTCAGAAAAGTCACTAAGGTTGAATTATCGTTTCTCTTCTTTTTTCAGGAACCTACTCTGGCGAGAATGGCAGATTTAATTGCTGAACAGCAGGCGAAAATAGTTGAGGATACCGAGATATCTGCCATGTTAGACCAACTAGAGTCTCTGTCGGATGAAGAAGCCGAAAATCTGCTGAATAATCAATATTAAATAATTAAAATTTAACTATTTATATTAACTATTAATTTAGCTTTTTTAGACATAATAATGGTAGCCAATAACTCCAGGAGCTTACAAGAACAATTGAAACAAAGAGACATCTTTCCCTTTATAGGAGTTTACGAGGTTTTTTCCGCCTCAATCGCCGCCAAATATTACGACGGTATATTGATCAGCGGTTTTAGTTTTGCGGCCAGTTTTTATGGGTTACCAGATATTGGATTTATTGCCTGGTCTGATATTATTGCTTTTGTTCAAAGGATAAAAACTGTCCTTCCCCATGCCTATATTCTCGTCGATATTGATGATGGCTATGTCGATCCTGAAGTGGCTTGTCATGTCGTTACTATGTTGGAGTCCATCGGGGCAGCTGGGGTAATTATTGAAGACCAAAAACGACCGAGAAGATGCGGTCATTTTGATGGTAAACTTTTGATGGATTTAGATGAGTTTATCGATAAACTAAAAAAAAAATTTGCAACTCGCAAAGAGTTATTTGTAGTGGCGCGAACCGATGCCAGCGAACTCGATGAAATTATCAGAAGAGCTCAGGCATTTGCGGAAGTGGGTGCTGATGCGATCTTGGCTGATGGTATCAAGGATTTAGAGGTAATCAGAACTTTAAAGACTAAAGTAGATAAACCATTAGTCTTTAATCAAATAGCTGGAGGAAAATCTCCAGCTTGCAGTCTCACAGAACTGAAGGATGCAGGGGTTTCTCTGGTGAACTACAGTACCCCTTGTTTGTTTACGGCGCAAGAGGGAATTGAACGGTACATGCAATCCCTGAAAGAAAAAGATGGATTATTACTAAAACAACAAGTGGGTGTGCCTGAATGTACTGCTCTTTTGCAGGAAAATCTGGCTTTGATAAATAAAGGCTAACAACTACTTTTCAGGGTGTATTTCATAGTTTTGGTAAAAATAGTTTTCTTACTACTGATGAGTGATATTAATAAACGAATTGCTAAACTTTCACCAGCTAAACGGAAATTACTAGAGCATAAACTCAAACAAAAGCTCAAAAATACTAACTGCCAACCGACAATTACTCCAATAGAAAATCTACAGTCAATCCCTCTGTCCTTTTCTGAGGAACGGATGTGGATATTAGATCGGTTAGAACCGGGAAATCCCGCTTACAATCGTCCTACAAATATTCGCCTCACAGGTTCCCTGAAGGTAAATGCATTAGAAAGAGCGATTAACGAAATCGTGGGTCGCCATGAAGTGTTTCGCACCAGTTTTCCCGCAGTAGATGGCCAACCAATACAGGCGATCGCTCCCAGTTTGACTGTAAAGTTGCTAATCATAGAATTGAGTCATTTACCGAGCAACGAACAAGAAATAGAGGTCGAACGCATCGCCGTTGAGGAAGCACAACAGAGATTCGACTTATCTAAATTACCCCTAATTCAAGCCAAGTTACTGCGACTGAGTGAGGAAGAAAATATCTTGCTCCTGACGATACACCATATTATTTTTGATGGTTGGTCAGCGGGAGTTTTGCTCAAAGAACTCGCAGTACATTATGAAGCTTTTGCTACTGGAAAGTCATCACCTCTTCCACCACTACCGATTCAATATGCCGACTTTGCCATTTGGCAGCGACAGCGACTGCAAGGGGAAAGGTTAGAGTCTCAGCTTGCCTATTGGAAAAAACAATTAGGGGGCAGTTTGCCAGTGCTGGAGTTACCCACAGATCGACCGCGAAGGCCGGTGCAAACTTTCCAGGGAGCTAAGCAAAATTTATTGTTACCCCAAAACCTGAGTAACTCTCTCAAGGAACTGAGTCTGAGGGCAGGGGTGACGCTGTTTATGACCTTGTTAGCGGCTTTCCAAATATTACTTTATCGCTATACGGGTGAGGAAGATATTATAGTTGGAACTCTGATAGCAGGTCGCGATCCCATAGAAATAGAACAACTAATTGGTGTCTTTATAAACACCTTAGTCTTACGTACTCAACTAAATGGCAACTTCACTTTTTTAGAATTGTTGGCTCAGGTGCGCGAGGTAGCTTTAGGAGCATATGCTCACCAGGATATTCCCTTCGAGAAGTTGGTGGAAGAATTGCAACCAGAGCGAGACTTAAGTCATACTTCCATATTTCAGGTGTTATTCCAACTGAGAAATTTACCAAGTCAGGTAGTAGAAGTACAAGGTTTAAGAATAGACAATTGCCAATTGGAAACAGGGATGGCAATGGTTGACCTAGCTTTGGAGATAGAGGAGCAACCAACAGGGTTATCTTGCGTGTTTAAATATAACAGTGATCTGTTCGACGCTATTACCATCGAGCGGATGGCAGGTCATTTCCAAGTCTTGCTAGAGGGAATAGTTGCTAATCCTCAACAACAGGTTTCTCAATTACCTCTGCTCAGTGAAGCCCAACAGCTTACCTGTGTTCTTATTGGACAAGAAAATTTCCTCATCCCCTGTGCAAAAAAATTGCTGGAGCGTGGTCATGCCATTACTGGAATTGTAGCAGCCGGTCAGGTGATTCATAACTGGGCCAAGGAACGAGAAATTCCTTGCATATCTTTTAATCAGAACCTGGTTGACTTTTTAAGTCAAGTTCCTTTTGACTATCTTTTTAGTATTTATAATCTTAAAATATTGCCAGCAGAAATTTTGAATCTCCCATCTAGGGGTGCGATTAATTTGCATAATGCCCTACTTCCCAAGTATGGAGGACTTTATGCCACTTCCTGGGCTATTTTTAATGGCGAAAACGTCCATGGCTTGACGTGGCACTGGATGACTCAGGGAATTGATGAAGGTGATATTATCAAGCAAATAAAATTACCAATATTAGAGTCTGAAACTGCTTTTACGTTGAATATCAAATGCTATGATGCAGCACTTGAGTCCTTTCCCGAACTCATTGATGCCTTAGCATTTGACCGAATTGAAGCTCAGCCTCAGAATCGGGAACAACGCCTTTACTTTAATGCGGTGCAACGTCCAACTCCTGGCTGTGTCGTTGACTGGAACTGGACTGCACAAGCTATTGATGCTTTGATTCGTTCTCTCGATTTTGGCGCTTATCGAAATCCCTTCGGACTACCCAAACTTTATGTCGCTGGAAATTTTTACCTGATTACCCACTTAGAAATTAGTAGCGAGGTTTCTCAAGCACCCCCCGGAACACTGGTAGAGATTGAAAGGGACTATTTGCAAATTTCGACTGCTTCTCAAGATGTGATTGTGCGATCGCTCCAAACTCTGGAGGGACAAGATTTAAGTTTAAAAGACTGGGCTGCACAACTTAATTTGCAAGTCGGTTATTACTTGGAGCCACTGTCAGTAGTAGAAAATCAGCAAGTAGAGGAAATTGAAGCTTCTTGCTTGAGACATGAAGCCTTTTGGGTAAAGCAACTTTCTACCTGGGAACCCCTTGATTTACCGATTCCGGAACAGTCTCGAACCCTTGAGGCTGCTTTATATAAACGACAAAGGCTGTTATTTGAACCACCGGAAGTCCTTGATAAATTCCTATCTCAGACATCAATTGACTGCAATCCACAAGACTTTTTGTTGACTGCTTTTGTTGCCTATTTGGCTCGTATCAATCAAAGCACATGTTTTGATATTGGTCTTGAAACTTCGACAGTTTATCCACTGTCAGCCAGCCTAAATAAACTTTTTACAAGTGTTATACCTTGTCACCTAGAAATTGATATTGAACAAACCATCGCCACAATTTTTGTTCTAGTCAAACAAGAGTTCAATCGAGCTAAGTGTCGCCAAACTTTTCATCGGGATATTGTAAGTCGTTATCCTCAGCTTACTACCTTACAACATTTTTCCATTGAGCAGCACTTACCCATTGCTGTGCATTTGACTGAGACATTAGCGGATTACCCCATAAATACCAGTATTATAAATGATCATCAGAAATTTGTATTAGTCATCGCTCAGAACGGTTCTTGTGCTTGTTTCTATAATAATAAAAACTATAGTGATCTGGCTATTGAGAACCTTTGGCGATCGTTCACTGTATTCTTAGAGGGAATAGTTGCCAATCCTCAACAGCAAATTTACCAATTACCTTTGCTCACAGAACGCGAACGGAATCAGTTATTAGTTGAATGGAACGATACAGCAACAGATTATCCCCAAGATAAGTGTATTCATCAGTTATTTGAAGAGCAAGTAGAACTAACCCCCGATGCAGTAGCAGTAGTATTTGAAGATAATCAATTGACGTATCGCCAGTTAAATAACCGAGCCAATCAATTAGCCCATTATTTGCGATCAAGAGGAGTAGGGGCCGAAGTTTTGGTGGGGATTTGTGTAGAGCGTTCCCTTGAGATGGTGGTGGGATTATTGGGGATACTCAAAGCGGGTGGGGCTTATGTTCCCATTGACGCAGATTATCCAAGGGAGCGCATTGCTTATATGATTTCAGATTCTCAGATTCGTTTACTTTTGGCGAATGAGAAATCACGCGCTCTACTGCCAGAATGCTCGGCGCAGATTGTTTGCTTAGATAAAGATTGGCAAATCATTTCTGAGTGTAGCAAGGAAAATCCCGCTAACCAAGCTAAATCCTCTTCTTTGGCTTACGTAATCTACACTTCTGGGTCTACGGGGAGACCAAAAGGGGTGGAAATCGAGCATCAATCTTTGACCAACTTTGCGCAAGCGTCCCGCACTGAGTACGGAATAAACAAGAGCGATCGCGTTCTTCAATTTGCTTCGATTAGCTTTGATGCAGCAGCGGCAGAAATTTATCCCTGCTTGTTATCTGGGGGGACTCTGGTTTTGCGAACCGAGCCAATGTTAAGTTCTGTATCGACATTTTGGCAAACCTGTCGGCAGTGGGACATAACAGTATTGGATTTGCCTACAGCATACTGGCACCACATGATGACTGAATTAGAGACAGCAGTCAAGGGAGTGTTTCCTGAGTCAGTACGCTTAGTCATTATTGGGGGAGAACGAGCGCTTCCCGGGTTGGTGAAGAATTGGCAAAAGCTTATGGAGGAAGTTCCTCAACTGGTTAACAGTTACGGACCAACCGAAGCAACAGTGGTGACAGCGCTCCACAAAATAAGGGCATCAGATACTATACAGCAAGAGGTACCAATTGGACGTGCTATTGCTAACCTCCAAACCTACATCTTAGACCGCCATCTTCAACCTCTCCCGATCGGGGTTCCTGGTGAACTATATATTGGTGGCGTACAGTTGGCACGTGGCTATCTTAACCGTCCAGAACTGACACAAGAGAAATTCATCCCTAGTCCATTTAGTAAAGAACCAGGTTCTCGTCTCTACAAAACAGGTGACTTAGCCCGCTATCTCCGTGATGGCAACATCGAATTCCTTGGTCGCATCGACAACCAAGTCAAAATTCGTGGCTTCCGCATCGAACTCCCAGAAATTGAAGCCACACTGACTGAAAATCCCCAAGTCAAAGAAGCTGTGGTGATTGCCCGAGAAGATATTCCAGGAGATAAACAGCTGGTTGCTTATTTTGTTTCTGGGGAAACTGTTCCCACCAAGAGCAAATTGCGTTCTTTCCTCAAGGAAAAGCTACCAGACTACATGGTGCCCAGTGCCTTTGTCACCTTAGAGTCTCTACCGTTAACCCCCAATGGTAAAATTGATCGAAAAGCATTACCAGCACCAGATATAGAGGTCGCGAGTGAAACCACTTTTGTTCCCCCCAACACTCCCACAGAAGAACTGCTAGCGGCAATTTGGAGTCAAATTTTAGGAATAGAAAAAATCGGCATTCATGACAACTTTTTTGAATTGGGAGGACATTCTCTCAAAGCTACTCAAGTCATCTCTCGGATACAAGAAACCTTTTCACTGGAATTTCCCCTGCGCCATCTATTTGAATCCCCTACCATCAGGAAACTAGCTAAAGTCATAAAAACAACTGGTCAAACGGCCTGGCCAGCAGCAGAAATTACCCCGAGACCAGCAGAAGCAAAATTAGCCTTATCCTTTGCTCAAGAAAGACTATGGTTTCTCAATAAACTCGAAGGAGAAAGTCCTACTTACAATATCACCAGTGCTTGGCTGCTGAGCGGCAATTTATCCCTGACCTGTGTTGAACAAGCTTTCAACGAAATTGTTCGCCGTCACGAAATTATACGGACAAGGTTTACTACCGAAAACGGAGTTCCGATTCAGGTAATTACCGCAGCGAAACCGATAAAAATTGCCGTTGAAGACTTACAACAAATATCACAAACAGAAACTACCACCGAAGTTGAGCGGCGGGTATTAGAAGAAGCACAAACTCCGTTTAACTTAGCCACAGACTCCTTAGTGCGCGTCAAAATCTGGCGACTAGGTTCTCAATCCCATGTGTTAATGTTGACCATGCACCACATCGTCTTCGATGGTTGGTCAATGGGAGTATTCTGGCGAGAGTTATCGGTACTGTATCAAGCCTTCAGTAATGGTGAACATTCCCCATTAGCACCATTGCCAATTCAATATGCCGACTTTGCACTTTGGCAGCGAGAGTGGTTTAAGGGAAACCTGCTCGAAACCCAACTCAACTATTGGAAGCAACAATTAAAAGGAGCGCCACCCCGATTAGAATTGCCCTATGACCGTCCCCGTCCACCAATTGAGACCTTCCGGGGGAGTAGAGAGTCCTTTAAACTTTCTACCGAACTGACCCATAAACTGTATAATCTCAGTCAAAAATCCGGCTGTACCCTATTTATGACTTTGTTAGCAGCTTGGAGCAGTTTACTCTATCGTTACAGTGGACAGTCAGATATCCTAGTGGGAACGCCCATTGCTAACCGTAACCGTCGGGAAATCGAACCGTTAATTGGTTTTTTTGTCAATACTTTAGTACTGCGAACTCAATTCCCAGAAAATATCGGTTTTGCTGAGGTATTGAAGAGGGTTCGCCAAACCGCAATAGAAGCCTATGGTCATCAGGACTTACCATTTGAGAAGTTAGTACAGGAATTACAACTGCAACGCTCTTTGAGTCATAATCCCTTGTTCCAGGTGATGTTTGCTTTACAAAATGCGACCATGGGAACCATCGAAATTCCGGGGCTGACTTGCAGTCAGCTAGAAACGGAAAGTGTTGTCGCCAAATTCGATTTAAGCTTGTCAATGAAGGAAACATCGGTCGGTCTTCAAGGCGAATGGATATACAATAGCGACCTATTTGATGGGACAACCATTCGTCGTTGGATTGAACATTTCCAAGTCTTGCTAGAGGGAATAGTTGCCAATCCCCAACAGCCGGTTTCCCAATTACCTTTGCTCACAGAACCCGAACGGCATCAGTTATTAGTTGAATGGAACAATACCGCCACAGATTATCCCCAAGATAAGTGTATTCATCAGTTATTTGAAGAGCAAGTAGAACGAACTCCGGATGCAGTAGCGGTGGTGTTTGAAGACCAACAATTCACCTACCGCCAGTTAAATAGTCGGGCGAATCAACTAGCGCATTATTTGCGTTCAACCGGAGTAAAACCCGAAGTATTGGTGGGGATTTGTGTAGAGCGTTCCCTTGAGATGGTGGTGGGATTATTGGGGATACTCAAAGCGGGTGGTGCTTATGTTCCCATTGACCCAGATTATCCAAGGGAGCGTATTGCTTATATATTAGAGGATAGTCAGGTATCTATTCTAGTAACACAAAAGCATTTAATTGAACAAATCCCCAAAATAGTACCACGAATTGTTTGTTTAGATAGTACAGATATTCTGTATACCTGTAAAAATAATATTAATGCAAAATTAAACGCTGAAAATTTAGCCTACCTTATTTACACATCAGGTTCTACAGGTAAACCAAAAGGCGTAGCAGTTGAACATAAAGGTGTTGTTAATTATTTGCATTTTCGTAACTTCACAATGTTCAAGAAAAATGAACTAAGTGTGGTATTTTTAACAACTTCGATTAGCTTTGATGCTAGTGTTCCTCAAATTTTCTCACCATTATCAATAGGAGGTAAAGTTATTGTACTCAATAATATTGATCAATTATCTACATGGCTCAGCAAGGATAAAGTTACTTGCCTAAGTACAGTTCCCTCATTATTAGAACAATTAATCAAGAATGAAAGCTTACCTAGCAGTCTTAGGGTGATTGCATTGGGTGGAGAATCGGTCACCAAAAATTTATTACAACAATTAGCACAATATCAAAATGTTGAAAAAGTCATCAATATGTACGGGCCTACAGAAGCTAGTATCTGTGCCTGTACTGGAATAATTGGTTAAAATAAGAGGTAATAAACTCTCATGTTAGATTGCATTGTAATTGGAGCCGGACCAGGAGGTCTAGTTTGTACAAAAGAATTAATCGAGCAAGGTCTGAGGGAAGTTGTTTGTTTAGAGCAAGCTTCTGATGTCGGGGGCGTTTTTGTCAATGCTTACGAGAATTTAGTGTTGACTTCCTCTGCCACGATGAGTATGTTTTCAGATTTCTGGATCGGCGATGGAAAACAGCACGCCTTCTGGACTAAAAAAGAAGCAGTTGAGTATTGGAAGAGGTACGCGAAACATTTTGGCGTTTTTGAACGCATCCGTTTCAACTCCAAAGTAGTGAATGTGGTTTCGCAAGAGGGTGAAGGTGTTAAGGTTCAACTAGCATCTGGAGAAACTTTGCACTCAAGACGGGTGGCACTCGCAATTGGGAATAATGCTATCCCCAACTATCCAGCTTGGAAAAACTTATTAACTGATGTTGAGTACTTACATTCCAAAGAGTACCGTAACGCTCAAAGTATGTCAGGCAAGAACGTGTTAGCAGTCGGAGGAGGCGAGTCTGGCTCGGATATAGCACTAGAAGTATCCCGCGTAGCCAACAAATGTTGGGTGAGCCTTCGTAACACTACAGGCTGGATAGTACCCCGCAGGAGGGGCATATACGCCAGTGATATTTCCACCCATCGGGGCGTATGGGGCCTTCCTCGCGATTATGGAGCAACTTTGAGCAATCTGATTTATAAAGCCGAGTTGAGCCAGAAAGATCCAGTTCATAATACGATAGTCGAACTCAATAAGAAGATTAAGGCTAACAGGGGAATCTGGGGAATCTTTGGAACCAAAAATATATCATTACCCAAGGCTATCGTGCATCACGGGTGTAAAGTTGTTGGTGAAATAGTGAAGCTGGAAGATGGAGGGAAGACATTACATACGGCATACGGAGAAACCCTAAGAAATATTGATGCCGTTATATTTTCTACTGGCTACAAAAACTATGTCTCCTTCCTTCCACAGGAACTCAAGGAAACCGATCCCCGCAGTCTTTACAAACATATGTTTCATTCCAAGTATCGGGACAAGATCGTTTGGATTGGTTGGGCACGCCCTGGCTTCGGAAGCCAGTTTCCCATTATGGAAATGCAGGCGCGGTTTTTTGCACTGATTTGCAAAGGGGAACGAACCCTTCCCGATCCCGCTGAAATGGAGAGAGTTACATCTTTAGATAGAGCTGTCTACTTGGAACAATTCCAACATAATGCTCATCGAGTGCGAAGTTTAGTCGATTATCATTGCTACATGGATGACATGGCCAGTTTGATTGGATGTCAACCTCCATTGTGGAAATACTTTTTCTCACACCCCCGCATCTGGCTTACCATGGTATACGGTGCCACCCAGGCTACCCAATTTCGCTTCCAAGGCCCTGGTAAAAAAGAATCCTTAGCGCAAGAGATATTGATGAAACTGCCGCTAAGTAGATTTAACAACTTGGTAAAAGCTGGACTAAAAGGGCGTGTAATTTATACTTTCAAAGCTCTAGTGCCAAAATTTGGTTTTGCTGGTTTTAAAGGTTTCTAAAAATCCTCGTGTCTTGTGGCAACTACTGATGGAGTCTCGAACTAAGTGATTACCTCTTTGTAAGGGTTCAATTAAAAAACGAGACATTCAATAGGCTTCAACATAAATGTTTCAGTTACACCAATAAAAGACTAAACCATCAAAGGTGATTTACAAATGTCCATCAATTATACTCAGGGATTTTCTCTAGGTGATTTTCCTAAGATTAGGCTAAACGCTAAGACCTATTTTTTTTGCCAAAAAGTACTATTAGCGTCAAACGTCAATTTTCAAAATTAAATTTAATTGATTATAGTTAAGTTTTTTATATTGTAAATAGTTTACTATATTTAATAATAAAATTATGTCTAATCAATCCTCTGAAAATCCTTGGAAAAAATATCATAAATTTTGGGATTATTTGGGTGCGCCATTACGTCCAAGCGATCAAGATATAGATTTTATAAAAATAGAACTTTTACCTAGACTAAATTCAATATCTCCAGAATTAAAACACGTGGTTATATTAGGGGTAACCCCAGAACTTGCTACTCTTCCTTGGTCTGAAAATACTACAATTTCAGCAATTGATAACTCTCCTGATATGATTCGCCAAGTTTGGCCTGAAAAAAAAGTACCAAGAGGAAGAGCGATTCTTGGCAATTGGCTTGAACTTCCTTTAGCAGATCATTCATCTGATGTTGTCTTGGGAGACGGTTGTTTTACTTTACTTGACTATTGTGATGGATATCAAAAAATGTTATCAGAAATTTTAAGGGTGCTTAAACCAGAAGGATTATTCGCTATCAGGTTTTTCTTACGTCCATCTCAGCCTGAAAGTGTGACAACAATATTTGAGGAACTTAGGGCTAAATCTATTGGTAATTTTAACGTTTTTAAGTGGCGTTTAGCAATGGCTTTGCAAAAAAATGTTGAAGAGGGAATTCCGGTGAATAATGTTTGGAAATTCTGGAAACAAGAAGTTCCCGAGCCCAACAAGCTTTTAGATGATTTGAATTGGCCTATTGAGGTACTATCGACAATAGATATTTATGAAAATTCTCTTAGTGTTTACACTTTTCCTAGTTTAAATGAAGTTAGAAAAATATTTGCCTCTCAATTCATAGAATTATTTTGCTATTTTCCATATTATGAGCTAGGAGAACGTTGTCCGACTATGATATTTAAACCTAAAAAATAATATGAAAGTTATCTCAATTGGTAAACCGATCGCCAACACACAAATCTACATCCTAGATAATCATCTTCAACCGGTTCCCATTGGTATTCCCGGAGAACTGCATATAGGGGGTGCTGGATTAGCCCGAGGCTATCTCAATCGTCCGAAACTAACCCAAGAGAAATTCATCCCCAACCCCTTTAGCAAGGAACCGGGTTCTCGCCTCTACAAAACTGGGGATTTTGCCTGTTATCTCCCTGATGGCAACATCAAATTTCTCGGTCGCATCGACAACCAAGTCAAAATTCGTGGCTTCCGTATCGAACTCGATGAAATTGAAGCCACACTGACTGAAAATCCCCAAGTCAAAGAAGCGGTGGTGATTGCTCGAGAAGATATTCCAGGAGATAAACACCTGGTTGCTTATATCGTGACTGGGGAAACAGTTCCCACCAAGAGCGAATTACGTTCTTTCCTCAAGCAAAAGCTACCAGACTACATGGTGCCCAGTGCCTTTGTCACCTTAGAGTCTTTACCGTTAACCCCCAATGGCAAAATTGACCGTCGTGGGTTGCCAGCACCAGATATTTCCCAAGCTAGTGAAACCACTTTTGTCCCCCCCAACACTCCCACAGAAGAACTGCTAGGGGCAATTTGGAGTCAAATTTTAGGAATAGAAAAAATCGGCATTCACAACAACTTCTTTGAATTGGGAGGACATTCTCTCAAAGCCACTCAAGTGATTTCTCAAATACGCCAAGTCTTCAGCATAGATTTACCCCTAAAAACTCTATTTGAACAACCGACGGTGGCTCAACTAAGCGATCGCATTGACACAATTAATTGGGCATCACAACAGTCACAGACTTTTGTGGGGGATATCACAGACAATTATCAGGAGGGAAGACTATGAAAACAATTGAGGCATTTTTATCTGACCTGCGCCGAAAACACATCAACCTGTGGCTTGATGATGACAACCTATGGTATAAAGCTCCTCCCAACACCCTCACCCCCTCCCTGCTCAAAGAATTAAAAGAGCGCAAAGCTGAAATAGTGGCGTTTTTAGATAACGCCAAGACCGCCACGGGTGGCAATCTTTCTCCTATATTACCCGCCCCACGAGACCAAGACCTGATCCTATCATTTGCCCAAGAAAGACTCTGGTTTCTTAATCAACTCGAAGGAAAAAGCCCTACTTACAATATCACCAGTGCTTGGCGACTAGAAGGAAATTTATCACTGAGGTCTTTAGAACAAGCCCTCAACGAAATCCTTCGCCGTCATGAAATTCTGCGGACAACCTTCCCAAGGGAAAATGGAGTTCCGATTCAGGTAATAGCATCTACCATGCCAACTGCCCTATCCCTGATCGACCTACAACAGTTGCCAGAGGCAGAACGGGATGCACAAGTCCAGAACCTAGTCAAACAAGAAGCTCAAAAACCCTTTGATTTAGAAAGCGGTTCCCTACTGCGGGTAAGTTTACTACAACTGGGTTCCCAATGCCATGTCTTAATATTGACCATGCACCACATCGTCTTCGATGGTTGGTCAATGGGAGTATTCTGGCGAGAGTTATCGGCACTGTATCAAGCCTTCAGTGATGGTGAACATTCCCCATTAGCACCATTGCCAATTCAATATGCTGACTTTGCACTTTGGCAGCGAGAGTGGTTTAAGGGAAACCTGCTCGAAACCCAACTCAACTATTGGAAGCAACAATTAAAAGGAGCGCCACCCCGATTAGAATTGCCCTATGACCGTCCCCGTCCACCAATTGAGACATTCCGGGGGGGTAGAGAGTCCTTTAAACTTTCTGCCGAACTGACCCAAAAACTGTATAATCTCAGTCAAAAATCCGGCTGTACCCTATTTATGACTTTGTTAGCAGCTTGGAGCAGTTTACTCTATCGTTACAGTGGACAGTCAGATATCCTAGTGGGAACGCCGATTGCTAACCGTAACCGTCGGGAAATCGAGTCATTAATTGGCTTTTTTGTCAATACTTTAGTACTGCGAACTCAATTCCGAGAAAATCTCAGTTTTGCTGAGGTATTGAAGAGGGTTCGCCAAACCGCAATAGAAGCCTATGGTCATCAGGACTTACCATTTGAGAAGTTAGTACAGGAATTACAACTGCAACGCTCTTTGAGTCATAATCCCTTGTTCCAGGTGATGTTTGCTTTACAAAATGCGACCATGGGAACCATGGAAATTCCGGGGCTGACTTGCAGTCGGCTAGAAACGGAAAGTGTTGTCGCCAAATTCGATTTAAGCTTGTCAATGAAGGAAACATCGGTCGGTCTTCAAGGCAAATGGATATACAATAGCGACCTATTTGATGGGACAACCATTCGTCGTTGGATTGAACATTTCCAAGTCTTGCTAGAGGCAATAGTTGCCAATCCCCAACAGCCGGTTACGCAATTACCTTTGCTCACAGAACGCGAACGGCATCAGTTATTAGTTGCATGGAACAATACAGCCACAGATTATCCCCAAGATAAGTGTATTCATCAGTTATTTGAAGAACAAGTAGAACTCACTCCCGATGCAGTAGCAGTAGTGTTTGAAAATGAGCAATTGACCTACCGCCAGTTAAATAACCGGGCGAATCAACTAGCACATTATTTGCGTTCAACAGGAGTAGCACCCGAAGTATTAGTAGGTATTTGTGTGGAACGTTCCCTTGAGATGGTGGTGGGGTTATTGGGGATTATCAAAGCGGGTGGGGCTTATGTTCCCATTGACCCAGATTATCCTACTGAGCGTATTGCTTATATGCTCAAAGATTCGGGAGTATCAGTACTGTTAACTCAAAAAAAACTAGTAGCTAGATTACCAGAACATCAAGGGCAAATTATTTGTTTAGATACTGACTTGGAGGTAGTCACTCAACAAAGTGACTTAAATCCCAACTTTACTGCTCACGGAGACAACTTGGCTTATGTCATCTACACTTCTGGATCAACAGGAAAGCCTAAAGGTGTAGCAATGAAGCATTTTGCTCTCAGGAATCTGATCAACTGGCAACGGTCACACACAACAGTTGCAAACCGGGCAAAAACCCTGCAATTTGCACCAATTAGTTTTGATGTCTCCTTTCAAGAAATGTTCTCCACTTGGTGTGCAGGGGGAACTTTGGTTTTAATCGAAGAGGAATTGCGACGAGAGCCAGTGGCTCTGCTAAATTTGCTCGCAAAAAAACAAGTGGAAAGACTGTTTTTGCCTTTTGTGGCTTTACAGCAGCTAGCAGAAACCGCTCAGAGTCAAGGATCAATTTATCATTATCTGCGGGAAGTAATTACAGCGGGGGAACAGTTGAAAATTACACCAGCCATTGCTAGTTTTTTCTCCCAGCTAAAAGATTGTACTTTCCATAATCATTATGGACCATCAGAAACTCATGTAGTAACAGCATTTACTTTAACGGGTTCTACTAAAAATTGGTCCGCACTGCCGCCAATTGGTACTCCCATTGCCAACACCCAAACCTATATCCTAGACCAACATCTCCAACCTGTCCCCATTGGTATTCCCGGTGAATTGCATATCGGGGGTGCAGGTTTAGCCCGTGGTTACCTCAACCGTCCGAAACTAACCCAAGAGAAATTCATCCCCAACCCTTTTAGTAATCAAGCGGGTTCTCGCCTCTACAAAACAGGTGACTTAGCCCGTTATCTCCCCGATGGCAACATCGAATTTCTCGGTCGCATCGACAACCAAGTCAAAATTCGTGGCTTCCGCATCGAACTCTCAGAAATTGAAGCAACTCTAATTCAACACCCTGAAATCCAAGAAGCTGTAGTCATAGTAAGGGAGGTTTTACCTGGTGACAAACGCCTAGTAGCCTACGTTGTTTCTCCAGTGGAAAACATCGACATTCTCACCACCAACCTGCGGGGCTTTCTCAAACAGAAATTACCCCAATACATGATACCCAATGCCTTTGTAGTATTAGATGCTTTGCCTCTAACACCCAACGGCAAAGTAGATCGGCGTGGCCTACCGGCACCGGATACTTCCAGGCAGTCGGGAGCCGAAACCTTTGTGGCACCCAGAGATTCTTTAGAACTCCAACTAGCCCAAATCTGGTCACAAGTTCTCGGTATCCAACCCATAGGAGTAACAGATAACTTCTTTGAGTTGGGCGGTCACTCCTTGCTGGCAGTGCGCTTAGTTGCAGAAATAGAAAAAGTCACTCAGACAAAACTGCCGTTGGCCGCCTTGTTTCAATTTACAACCATTGAGGAAATTGCCAGTCTTCTCAAACTTGGAGTTGTAGCAGATAACCCTAACCCTAATCTATCTCCCGAGTTGTTACCACTGGATACAGATGACCTTCGCCCCTTGTTAACTATTGTAGCTGGTCGAGAAGGAGCGCGACCTCGACCGGATTCTCTCATGGTTGCTATCCGTCCCACAGGGGTGAAGCCACCGCTGTTTTACTGCGCTAATAGTGTCGGGGAAATATCTCCCCTTGCCCGCTATCTAGGTGAGGAGCAACCAGTTTATTTGCTAGAATCAGGTTATGTAGTTTTGATACAAAAACACAAACAAACAGAGGCTAATATTAAAGCGATCGCTGCTAGTCATGTTCGCGATATCCTGGAGGTATATCCAACTGGACCGATACTGTTAACAGGATATTCTTTGGGAAAGTTAGTAGCTTATGAAGTCGCAAAGCAACTACAAGAGCGCGGAAAGAAAGTGGCTTTTCTAGCTATATTAGATACTTCGGGTTCAGGACAGATGTATCGCTACTATCTGCAAAAAATACAGCCGGATATGATCAGAATGGAACTTCAGTTATTACGTGGTTTGTGGCTGCGTTTTGCTCGAAAGTTAGGCTCGTTTCTCTGGGAATTAAAAGACCATTTAACAGCACAAAAGTCTATGTCGTCTTTGGAAGGGCATAAAGGAGAGTATCTTATGCAAGGCTACTCGGGTAAAATTACACTCTTCGTTACTCGGGTTGCTCGTGATCACCGTCACCACATTAAAATTCAGCGTTGGCTGTTTCCGTTAATGGGTTGGGAGGAACACGTTGTCGATCTAATCAGAGTTCCCGGCGACCACCATAGTATGCGAACCGAACCTCATGTGCGGGTGTTAGCAAACAGGTTAAAGACTTGCATTGATCAGGCTTTGGCTGCTGAAGGTGATGGTTAGGAATCTTTAGTTGACAAGCAGCAGTTACAGTGGTAAGTAAAACCTTACAGTTTACCTAAAATTTAAATCCTAATAAATTCCAAGAATTTAGGAGCCAGATAAATAGCCATGCCGCTAGCATACTCAAAAAATAATACCCTCGTCTAATCCAAGACCAGTTTTTGTCTCTCCAAGCCAGTAAAGCAATAATTGATACTAGAGTAGTCAAGCCTGTGGTCACAATGGGTAGATAAAGTAACGCAATTATCACAGGGGGCATTCCGAAGAAAAATTCCCAGAAATCTATTGTACTAATAGCTATCCCCATTCCCATCAAAAAGCATAAATTCAACAGACTAATAAGACCAATACTCAACTCCACCAGACGAGTATGTCGTGAAACTAGAGATAAGGTTTTATTTTTGCGGGTAATTAATGGTCTAATTAGCCAAACTAAACATCCCCATAGGAAGATGATCACAGAAAATCCTGCCAGTCCAAGCTGTAAAACAGGAGCTTCATACCAAGGTAATTTTTCATAGCTTAAATGGACATGACTACTCATAGACATACCAGTAATTTTACCCTGACTATCTGGCCGAAAATTTATATACATACTACTGTCAGTAGCGCGAAATAGAAGTGGCTCGACTTCCTCCCATGTACTTCTACCTGGAAATATAGTTAACGTGTGGTCTTTATTAGTTTGAATAATCAACAATTTACCCCATTCTAGCAAAACCATGGCTAGTTTAACCAGGGAGTTTCGAGGATATCGAATGAAGCGATAACCGCCCTTTATTTGTTTATATTGCTGTTCATATTGCTGGTCATACTGCTGGGTACTATCAGCTTCAGTGATAGCTTTAGTAATCGTTTCAGTAGGTGACGAAATGGTTTTCTGTACAGGATAATAACGATCTAAAAACTGTTCAACCAAGTCGTCTCGCAAATTTTCATTAAGAGTGTTACGATTGTAAGCAATATAGAAACCTAACTTTTGTTCTGGGATTAAAAATAGCAGATTAGTATACCCTGACATGCTACCGCCATGCTCAATTATCCGTTGATTATTCACAAAGCGCTCAAAAAAACCATAAGTAGATCCTGCCACTTGAGGAATGTTGGGAAAATTAGTATAGTGTTGGCGGTGCATCTCCTTTACTGTAGTGTCATTCAGGATACGCTCTGTACCATAACGACCTCCCTGTAAATGAGCAATCATAAAGTGAGCCATGTCTTCGGCAGTAGTACTTAACGCTGTAGTAGGAACACTTTTATTACAGGTAAAGGGTTGCTTTATATAATTGCCATTTTTGTACTGATATCCCACAGCTAAATCAGCAGCCAGCTCAGACGGTAATGGTTGCTGAAAACTACTTTGATTCATATTTAAAGGTTGTAGGATAGCTTGGTCAATATAGTCACTGAAAGGAATTCCACCAACTACTTCGACTAAGTAACCTGCCAATGCTAATCCCACATCACTATAAACATATAATTCACCTGGTGGTCGCACTCGCTCTGGTAAATTTTCTGTGAGAAATTTTTCTAAGGATGGCAGCTGAGACTGGCAAAGAGTGGCTCCGCCAATCGCCCAAGCTACATCAAATCCATGAGTATGAGTTAAGAGATGATCAACTGTGATTGGCTTAAATTTATTAGTCTTGATTTGAAATTCCTTAAGATACTGGTTAATATCTTCATCTAGCTTAAGCTTACCTTGCTCGACTAGTTGCATTATTGCCGTAGAGGTAACTAGTTTAGATACAGACCCTACACGAAACAGAGTTTTGTTAGGAATAACCGGTATCTTCTCCTCAAGGTTGGCATAGCCGTAGCCTTTCGAGAAAATAATCTTGTCATCTTTTACTAAGGTAAATACCGCTCCAGGAATATTATTTTCTGTCATTTGATTGACAAAAAAATTGTCACTAAATTCTTCTATATCCTTGAATTTAGTTAGTTTGATATGAGAATCATCGGTTGTAGATACCATCGGCAAATACCGGTTAGATACACTCAAAGATTCATCAGCAAATACAGGAAGTACAGAAACACTAAGAATTAATAGAGCTAAACTTAGTGATTGAATCAGTTTTAATAATTTATTTACTGTTTTTTTCACTAGTTTTAGATTTGGTAAATTTTTGATCAAAGGGAACAGGGAATCGGTAATCGGGAATCGGGAATCGGGAATCGGTAATCGGTAATCGGTAATGGGGAATCGGGAATCGGGAATCGGGAATCGGGAATCGGGAATCGGGAATCGGGAATCGGGAATCGGGAATCGGGAATCGGGAATCGGGAATAGTAAAGCTAAATCTGTTACCTCTTGCCTATTAGCTGTCCCTAATTCAACAGTCAACCAACATTAAACCTTCAACCAACCTTAAACCTTCAACCAACCTTAAACCTTCAACCAACCTTAAACCTTCAACCAACATTCAACCTTCAACCAACATTCAACCTTCAACCAACATTCAACCTTCAACCAACCTTAAACCTTCAACCAACCTTAAACCTTCAACCAACCTTAAACCTTCAACCAACATTCAACCTTCAACAACATCCCAACAAAGCGGTGGGCTAATCATACCTTTTTCACTATATTTTGAACGCACTAAAAAGTTATAAACACGCAAATGGTAGTCATAGGTATAAGCCCGATTTGGTTCATAAACCCCAACATCAACAAAATACTTACCACTGTTTAAATCTAAGCGGGATAGATGGAGTTGGATTTTTCCTTTACCTTTAATACCTGGTACTGATACTCCCATGGTAGTTGTGTTAGTCTCAAGACAGATTTGACTATCTTCAGTACTAATCAGGACACTAAAAATTAGTCCATCAATTGCTTGAGGTGAAAAGTACTCAATGTCAATGGCTAAGGAATCACCACTATTAATCTCTAAGCTAGGTAACAGCAACACATCGGTAATTTCTACTTCTAGAGAGCCAAAGCGGTTTTGATTCATTCGCAGTTGTACACCAGACCTAGTCACTTGGGAGGATCCGTTGGGAGTGCGTTGCTGAGTTTGCGATCGCATTTGATTGACATACTGTGCTACTACCACTTTTGGCTCACCGTAAGCCATGATTTGTCCTTGTTGTAGCCACAAAGCGCGATCGCAAAGTTGCTCAATTTGTTCGCTACTGTGAGAAATTAGGACAATAGCACAGCCAGACTCTTTCAACTGCGCAATTCGTTCCAAGCACTTAGCCTGAAATCTCAAATCCCCAACGGACAGAAACTCATCAACTAGCATCACATCTGGGTCTGTGTGTACAGCCACCGAAAACGCCAGCCGCATCTGCATCCCTGTACTATAAGTGCGCACTGGATTATCGATAAACGGCTCAAGTTCAGCAAACGTCACGATTTCATCAAAACGTCGCCCCATCTCTTCACGAGTAAGACCTGCTACCACACCACTAACAAAAGCGTTTTCTCGCCCAGTCAAATCTGGATGGAAACCAGCTCCCAAATCCAGCAGCGCTCCAATGGAGCCATTAACCGTAACCTTCCCTTTATCCGGTTTTCCAACCCCACCAATCAAGCGCAACAGGGTTGATTTACCAGCCCCATTGTGACCGAGAATGCCCAGCATCTGGCCTGGGGAAACGGTGAAGGTAATATTCTGCAACGCCCAAAACCTTTCCGCTGCCATAATATGCCGAAAACCCGACAGCGCCGCCTCCATAATGGTAAACGGTCGGTCAGGATGATAGTAGTTAAAGCGTTTACCGAGTCCTTTAACAATAATTGCATCAACCATCTATAATTCCTCCACAAAGCGATCGCTCTGCCACCGGAAAATTTGAAGACCGATAGGTAAACATACTGACGTGACCAAAGCCATAACTAGTAGAGCTAGCCAATCCGGTGCTGTGCCTTTAATTAGTACAGTGCGATAGGCGTTAACCAGATGCACCATCGGGTTAAGGTAATACAAAAACTGATAATTTTTCGGTACATTAGTAATATCATAAAAAATCGGTGTCACATAAAAAAGCAGCTGTAAAAGTACACCGATAGTATGCTGGGTGTCGCGAAACGTTACATTAAGTCCAGCTAGTAGATAGGCTAAACTAATGGTAACGGCAAACTGGAGAGCTTGTAGGATGGGTAACAGTATAACTACTGGCTGTAACTGAACACCATCGATTAACAGAAAGATAACTAATACTGGCAGGGCTAAAATAAAGTGAATCAGACCTGTTGTTACCGTCACCACCGGTAAGATAGCGTTTGGAAAACCCGGTTGTCGGATCAGGGGGCGATTATGAATAATCACGCCAGTTGCTTGAAAAAGAGAGCTGTTAAACCATGTCCATACCAACAAACCAGAAAATGCAAATGAAGTATATTGAGGAATATCAACCGACAATACAAAACTGAAAACAAAGGTAAAAACAGCTAACTGAAGTAGTGGATTAAGCAGCATCCAAGCTACTCCTAAAGCTGACCTTTTGTAGAGTAGCTTCATCTCCCGATTAACTAGCTCTCGTAGCAAATCATAAAGATAATAAAACCGCCACTTAAACAACGGTTTAATTTGGAATTTTCGATTTTTTTTTGAAGACATTGGAGTAATATAGCATTTTAAAGCAGTTTTCAATTGGGTTATTTACTTTAGTCCTGGGTTTTAGGGAGCAGGGAGCAGGGAGCAGGGAGCAGGGAGCAGGGAGCAGGGAATAGAGAATAGTAGGAAATAGATATCATTATTTGATAATCTATTTTAAAATGCTATATTATTATTTATTTAGACTGTAATACAAAAGTCAATGAAAGCTTTACAGGGCTTTATTTAACCGATTGTGCCTTCAAGTTTTAGTTATAAAAAAAAATATTATAGCGTTTATCGCAGTTATGAAGTACGCTTATTAACCTCAAAGTCCCCCTTATTAAGGGGGATTTAGGGGGATCAATTTGTACCTTATGGGATATAGAATTGCTATAAAACATTGATGAAATAAAAGTTTCAGTCTTTGGCTGAGATTACACTGTTTTTCATAACTATGAGGTCCACAGGATTTTTTCACTCTTGCCTCTTGCCTCTTGCCTCTTGCCTTTTGCCTCTTGCCTCTTGCCTTTTGCCTACTCCCTACTCCCTACTCCCTACTCCCTACTCCCTACTCCCTGTTCCCATTGCTATACGACCTTCACGTTTAACCCGTAGATGAGATTGCCACAAAGACCAAACTCCAGCCAGATTACCTGTAATTTCCAACCAGATTAGGGAGATCGGATAATTGCTTGAACCTTTTAGCCGTTCAAAGATGCGCCATAAATGAGCAAGTGGCAATCCCAGCAATATTTGTACCAATCCTCGCCAATCTCCATCTTCTAGTAATGTGGTGAGATTGTAAGCAACATGACCTTTACTGTAGTTGTAAAGCTGACGACGTAGCTCTGCCATTTCAGTACGATGCTTATGCCACACATAAGCGTTTGGCTCATAGACCAGGGTGTAGCCAGCTTTAAGTACCTTATAAAATAAGTAAGTATCTTCACCAACTCCTGAAGGCATACCAGCACCGAGGACTTCGTTCATGAGGCCAATCTTGGGATGGCGAAAGATACTGCTACGAAAAGCAACATTAGCCGTTGCTCCTAAGGTCCAAGTTGGTACAGGCTGGTAGAAAAAGGATTCAAACCAATCTCCGTTAACCTCCAACCGTTCAAAGCCCCGTCCCAAGCCGCCATAATTTTCAAAACACTGCTCGGCTTTAGTTTCCAACTGTAGGGGCAAAACATTACCTGTGACAACCATCACATCCGGTCTAGCAAAGGGAGCGATTAGCTTTTCTAACCAATCTGGTAGTACAGTAACATCATCATCTATCGTAACCACGATATCCCCGGTACTAGCAACAAACCCAGCATTGCGAGCATAAGCTGATCCCTGACGGGATTCACTAACTAAAATAACATCAGGAAACTCAGCAACCACTGGTGGAGTCCAACCAGAAGCGGGATGATTATCAACTACAATAATTTCCAATTGTCGAGTAGACTCTTGGGCAACTAGGCTCGACAAACACTTCCGCAAATCTTGGGGTCGGTCATAGGTAGCGATGATAATAGAAACTGGTATAGTATTTGGTAAAGAGGTTAGTAAATCAGTCTCTTTATCCTTGGATTTATAGTGATTACTTAAGATAGATAGTGCTTGATTATGATAGTAATCGCTACTGAAGTTAACGTCTACTTGCAGCAGCTTATGACCAAACTGATTGACAATAACTTCAATTAAGCGATTCTTGCTAATCCCTCGATCAGGGTTAGCAATATCAACGCTACCTAAAAGGTGATCATGCCATTTCACAAAGACTCGTACTGATGAATACTCTTTTACATCAGTTAATGCCTGTAAAGGTTCCCGTAGATCGACAGTGCGCACTGCCATACCTGGATTGGTTTTAATCTTTGGTATTTCTTCCTTAGTCAGAGCAGGAAAGATAGGGTCAGAAAAAATCGGGTATGGATCACTATCTATATCAACTTCTGTTTCTCGTTCTTGGTTACCGAAAGATTGAGTAATCTCAGCAGCAGTGTGGCGAGCTTTGTGATAGCGAGTTAAACCAGTGAAGCAGCCTTTGAATTCAGCCAGAATTAAATCCCGTGGGAAGCGAGTGGGATTTTTGAAATCAAGACACAGACGTCTTAAATTCCAATAAACTATCCACCATAGCAAAAGCAAGAAGAAAGAAAGACACTCATCTGGATAGGCAAAGACGCTACGGATAGCGTAAGAAAACAGACCAATACTGTTATTAGTAATTTGCGTACGCAACTGAGCATAATTCCGTCGATGTCGATGGCGCACTATGGCGCTAGGCTCATAGACCAGAGTATGTCCTTCCTTAAGCACCCGGAAAAACATTTCTAAATCACCACCACCATTAGTGACAGTACCCACATCCAAGGCAGGGTCAAAGAAACCAATATCATCAAAGACTGAGCGGCGATAAGCCATGTTTGCCCCTGTACCGAATTCTCCAGTACCTAAGAGTCTCCAATGGATTTTGTTGCCTCGATTAACCTGATACCATTTACGCCTCATGCCTCGCCCGAAGCCACCATACATTTCAAACAGCACTTGTGTTTCGGTTTCCAATTCATAAGGCACAACTAACCCAGTCACTGCCATAACGTCAGGATGTTTAATAAACACTAGGGCTAAGGCTTTCACCCATCCTGAATCAACTACTACATCATCATCAGTATAGGCAATAATGTCTCCTTTAGCTTCAAGAACAGCTCTGTTCCTCGCCCAATCTAAACCTGGACGAGGTTCACAGATATAACGAATATTACCATAAGTTTCTAGCAGTTTTTTGGTGCTATCATTGGTGGGAGCATTATCAACAACTACAATATCTAAGTAAGGATAATCCAGTTGCTTGATAGCATCTAAACATAAAGCAAGATTACCAGTGCGATCGCGAGTACAAACCGCAACTGTTACTAACGGCAACTTGCCCTTATACTCCGGTGGTGGCACATCAAACAAATCCTCAAGACACAAGCTTTCCCGTCCGAGAGGTAAGGATAATCCATTGTACAAAAGACGATTGATAATCGTCTCGCTATGGTCTTCCAGAATACGTTTACTTAAGGTTTGTGCTGTGCAGTGACCATTAGTAATCGGTGCTTTAACATATCCAATTGGCGCACCATGGAAGCGAAGCAGTCCTTGCACTGCCATATAACCATCCAAACCATCAAGAGTAGTCAGGGGGCGGCTCAACTCAATGTCTACTACTTTGATTGGATAAAGCATAATCGAAAATCTTTTATATCATCAGCAGTGAACGGTGTAATAAATTTCCAAGCAAGAGCTTGAAATATAGACTACCTCGGCGTTTATTTAAATCCGCATAACTGACTGATAAACCCGGTTTATTAACATAATTATCAGATTTAAGCTTAGTGATCATTCTAAATACGCTTTTAATGAACAAGATATACAACCCATAGCGAAAAATAGGCGTAATAAAATCCGCTTTCAAAGCTTGAGATAGCCAAAATAATGTACTGCGATCGCTACTACACTGACTACTTTGTCGTGCCAAATACATATAAAAACTACTCTTAGACAATCGATAAAGTGCTGCTGGAATCTCTGGATGCCTTTGTTGAACGTCACGTAGCATCAAACTATGAGACTTAGCCATTTGGCTGTAGTCGCGAGACATACTACTAACAATCTTGCGATAGCCAATCATAAATTCCGGGACAACAGCAAATTCATAATGTTCTGCAATTCGCAGATAGAGCTCCCAATCCTCACACCCCTGAGCCTGTTGTGCTTTCAATTGACAGTTGTAGCCACCGACGGTTTCAAAACAACAGGCGCGAATCACAGATGCACTAGCATTGCCTAAAAAGTTATGACATACCAGAGTTTTATAAACCTTTCCTTCTATAGTTGAAGCACGGAAATCTCCAGTCAGTGAATTTTCGGCATCAATATCCACCGACCAAGCATAAACCAACCCTACCGCTGGATCTGTTGCCAAGAAGCGTTTAACTTGCTTTTCTAAATTTTGCGGATACCAAATATCATCAGCATCCAGGGGAGCAATATAATCTCCCTTCGCGTTTTTAATCCCTAAATTACGAGCAGCAGCCACCCCTAAATTTGGTTGTTGTAGTAAAATAACACGCTGATCGTCCTCAGCAATAGATTGAACAATCTCAGCTGTGCGGTCTTGAGAACCGTCATCTACCACTATCACTTCCAGATTTTTATAGGTCTGAGAAAGAACAGACTGTAATGTGATTTCAATAAACTGCTCTGTATTATAGGCAGGGATAATCACTGAAACTAGTGGTAAGCTATCAACTGTTTTAACAACCGACATTTGATGATTTAAATTTTATATCTATACTTTTCACAGGGATAAACTGAGTTTTTAATTTAGCTATCAGCATTTAGCTATAGCGTTTCTAGGATTTATGAGGTACGCTTTTCCACCTCAAAGTCCCCCTTGATAAGGGGGATTTAGGGGGATCCATTTGTACCTCATGGCATAGAGAATTGCTATATATCAAATGGGCTGACTTCCGCTGACTGCTGATAGCGGATGCCTGACTGCTCAACCTGTAGACACAACCTCTATTACAAGTACAGAGTTACTCAGTCAATTCAGGACTTTTTGAAAATAAAATCTCTATTGGTGATTATTCGGTAGTTTTGTTAAAGCCAATCAACGAGTTAGTTAAATTTATTATAAACTGATTTTTTTTTCTAAGCTAATGTTATACTATTTGAGGGTATTATTGAGATGCAGAGTAACGATTTAATCTCAAAATCTCAATCAGTAATTGAAGGTAAATTCTCTAAAGAATGATTGACTCTGCTAGACTCACTATCTCCGTCATCATCCCCGTATACAACGGAGGCGAAGACTTTCACCAATGTCTTGCCAGACTATCTCAAGCTCAACCCCCTCCCGATCAAGTGATTGTAGTAGCTGATGGCGATACTGATGGCTCATGGCGTATAGCCCAAGATTTTGGAGCCACGGTAATTCGATTGCCCACAGCAGGGGGTCCGGCTAAAGCCCGAAACCTGGGAGCGAAAGCAGCACAGAGCGATATCCTGTTCTTTATAGATGCTGATGTAGCAATCTATCCGGATACTATTGGTCAAGTGGTGAAAATCTTTAACAATGAACCTAATTTAACCGCTTTAATTGGTTCTTATGACGATGCTCCCGGTGCTGCTAATTTCCTTTCCCAGTACAAAAATTTACTCCACCACTACACTCACCAAACTGCATCTGAACAAGCATCTACCTTTTGGGGTGCCTGTGGCGCAATCCGTCGTGACATCTTTCTTGCCATGGGTGGCTTTGAGGAAAATTATCGTCAACCCTGTATTGAAGACATTGAGTTAGGCTATCGACTCAAGGAAAAAGGTTACAGGATTAAGCTGTGTAAGACTCTACGGGTGAAACATCTCAAGCGCTGGGGGATAATTTCTCTGCTTAGAGCTGACTTTTTCTACCGCGCCTTGCCCTGGACTGCCATAATTCTCAAGGTTCGCGACGCAAGTCCAGAAAACTGTCGTGAGTTTATCAGTGACTTGAACCTAAAACTGTCTAGTCGTATTAGTGTGGTGTTGGTCTATGCTCTACTAGGTGCTTTAGTTACAGCTTATTGGTGGTCTAGTGCTCTGATTGCTATTGCTACCTGTGTGTTTAGTCTCGCCCTGCTAGTACTCAACAGACCTGTCTACCAATTCTTTTATCAAAAGCGTGGTCTACTATTCACTATACGAACCGTTCCATGGCACTGGCTGTATTACTTTTACAGCGGACTTGCGTTTGCCATTGGTATAGTTCGTCATTGGTTTAAAAAGTACCTAAAACCTCTGATAGACTTGCCTAATATATCAGGTTTTAATCATTATTGAAGCCTAATTATAATAGCAATTTAATACTTTTGAGGTACAAATATTTAGGTTTTAGGGAGCAGGGAGCAAGGAGCAGGTAAGAGAGAAGAGGCAAGGGGAGCATGTCACCTTTGTAATTAGGTAAATAGATCCCCCCTAGCCCCCCTTAAAAAAGGGGGGAATTAGATTCAAAAGTCCCCCTTATTAAGGGGGATTTAGGGGGATCTAAATCAGGGATTAACAAAATTGACATGCTCCCAGAGGCAATAGCAAATAGTCAATTATGTGTACCTCATGAGTCCTATAAACGCTATATTACTGAATTTAATTTAAAAATTTGAACCATAACAGTTTATCATAACTGTTTTAATTTTAGGGTTAACCTAGAATTGCCATCGCTATGGAATAAAAATCGATATTCTCCTACTAAGCACTCACCACTAAGTACCTGGACAAAAATAAACCTCACTTCTTGATGCAAAGCGCGAGTGGGGGAAACCACGCCAGTTGCTCATGGGGGGAACCACGGCAGTCGCTCATGGGGGAAACCACGGCAGTCGCTCATGGGGGGGACCCCCAAGACCGCGCTGCCTCCCCAAGACCGCGCTGCCTCCCCAAGACCGCACTGGCTCCCCAAGACCGCGCTGCATCGCTTTATTAACTTGTGTAAAGTTGCCAAAAGTCCGTCTGCTCCCTGCTCCCTGCTCCCTGCTCCCTGCTCCCTATTTCAACAGTTAATTTTACTTTTGTCCGACTACTTAACTCACTCACCACTGACGCACTATTTTTAATCAATGGAACATTATCCCGTAGTGATTACAGGGGCAGGACCGGCTGGTCTTACTGCTGCCTATGACCTGGTTAAACAAGGCATTAAACCTATCGTTTTAGAAAAATCCAATAAAGTCGGTGGTATTGCTCGCACCGAAGTCTACAAAGGCTATCGCTTCGATATTGGTGGTCATCGCTTCTATACCAAAGTAGAAGCAGCGCATCAACGTTGGCAAGAGGTTTTAGGGGAAGATTTTATCAAAGTTCCCCGCATGTCACGCATTTATTACCAGGGTAAATTCTACGACTATCCCCTCTCAATCTTTAACACCCTATCGAATCTAGGCATCATTAACAGTCTGATTATTTTGCTCAGCTACTTCAAGGCAAAAATCAAGGCAAAATTGCGACCTTGGCATGAACCTGAAACCTTTGAAGAGTGGGTAAGCGATCGCTTTGGTCGTCGTTTATACAGAATCTTTTTTAAAACGTATACGGAGAAAGTTTGGGGCATACCCTGCGATAAAATTCAAGCAGAATGGGCAGCACAGCGTATTCAAAAATTATCTCTAAAACGAGCAATTATCAATGCTTTGTTCGGAAGTCAAAATAGCAAAAGCTTGATTAAGGAATTTGATTACCCCATACTTGGACCAGGGATGATGTGGGAAAAATTTCAGCAAGCAGTAGATAATCAAGGTGGTCAGGTAAGACTGAATACTGTAGTCACTAGTATTCAACGAGATGGTAATCATATCAAAAGCATTACTGCTTTGCAGGATGAAAAAACTATCAGTATCTCTGGAGACAATTTTATCTCTAGTATGCCAGTGACAGCACTGGTTAAAAAACTCGATCCACCTCCCCCACCAGCGGTAATCGAAGCAGCAAAATCCCTATCTTATCGAGCTTTTATTATTGTCGCACTGATTATTGATGCTAAAGATTTATTTCCTGATCAGTGGATTTATATCCATAGTCCAGAGGTGAAAGTGGGTCGCATCCAAAACTTTAAGAATTGGAGTCCAAAAATGGTATCGGATCCTAGCAAGACCTGTCTGGGTTTAGAATACTTCTGTAATGAGGGAGATGAAATATGGAATCTATCTGAGACCAAATTGCTGGATTTAGCTACCCGTGAATTGGCGAGTTTAGGTCTGGCTGATGCCAAGGCTGTAGAAGATGGTACTGTGTTGCGCCAACCTAAAGCTTACCCAGTTTACGACCGTGATTATCGTCAGCATTTACAAGTGATTCAAGATTTTTTAGCAGACTTTGATAACCTACAAACCATTGGACGTAATGGGATGCATCGCTACAACAATCAAGACCATTCGATGTTAACAGGAATGCTAGCAGTTAAGAATTTACTGGGGGAAAACCATGATCTGTGGCAGGTAAATACTGAACGGTCTTACTATGAAGAATTTACCACAGAAGAGTTAAAGCAAAAACAGGATTCAGTAGAAGACTCAGTTTTTCAGCCTGTATAGGCTATATAGCAATTATACGACTTGTGAGGTACAAATATCTGGGTTTTAGGGAGCAGGGAGCAGGGAGCAGGGAGCAGGTAAGAGAAACCCACCCCTAGGGCCTGTTTTCAAACTCGGAGATCCCCCTAAATCCCCCTTAAAAAAGGGGGACTTTGAGTATGGCTCCCCCCTTTTTTAAGGGGGGCTGGGGGGGATCATAATCTTGCGGAAAACTTTGAAAACACGCCCTAACCCCTCCCAGGAGGGGAAGGCAAGAGTCAATAGTCAAACAGTTATGTGTACCTCATGAGTCCTAGAAACGCTATAGCGTTTGTATTTGAGATGTAAACCTGTATGGTCTTTTTTTTACTGTCCAATAAAACTGAGGATCTCTTTCCCCTTTTGCCTCTTGCCGTCTTGATGCAAAGCGCGAGTGGGGGAAACCACGCCAGTTGCTCATGGGGGAGACCCCCAAGACCGCACTGGCTCCCCAAGACCGCGCTGCATCGCTCTTGCCTCTTGCCTTTTTCGGCAATTCGTGTGTTTACAACCCAGATACAAATGCTATATAGGCATGTTCTACTTCATCACGACTTGGAATTTTCTACTTATTCCTTGCTACTTGATCGGAACTGCTGTACTGAATGTACTCCAAGCGGATTCCTTTAAACGAGTTAGCGATCGCATTATTGCAGCAGTGTGGTTGGGCATCGTTGTGCTGTCCATTGCACTGCTAGCAACCTCCTTAGTATTTCCCCTCAATTCCTGGGTAGGCTGGTGTACCGCTGCTAGTCTGAGTTTATTGTCTCTGACATCACAACCTACCCGGGATGAAATTACTAATCTATTTTTCATGGTGTTTCCCAACTTAGCTTTGGGATTGTTGACCTTAGAATTTGGTGTCGCAGCATTCACCAGCCGACAAGTCACTTGGCTTGACACAGGTCTCTATCACTATGGAGCGATCCGATGGTTGTCTGAGTATGGAGCAGTGCCAGGTATCGCCCTGCTTCTTCAGCAGCTTGGTTTTACCTCATCGTGGTTTGCTCTCGCTGCTCCGTTTAACCCTCCAATTTTCGATGCTCAAGTTAGTGCCATCACCAATGGCTTTGCCTTTCTTCTCGCAATAGTACACTTTCTGATTGCTCTCGCTCAACTATTTACCAATCAAGCACAGCTCAGTGACTGGTTTATCGTCATCTGCTCATTAATTCTACTCCCTCTCCTAGCTCTATCCAGTTTAATGTCAGATATTCTGGTATCTCCATCACCAGATATCCCAGTAATTTTGCTGACCGTAATCATCGCTTGGGCAATGTTAATCATTGCTCACCATCGCTCATCATCCGTAACTCAGGATGAAAATTATAGTTTTAAAAATAAATTTAATAATAAATTTTACGATCAATTTATCCCACTAATTTTAGCAGCTGGAGCTGTAACTATAAAGCTTACTTGTCTACCTATATTATTAATATCAGTTATTTTTTATAGTGTTTTCAGTAGGTTTTGTATAAAACGACTAGTGATAGGTGCTGTCATCACTAGTTTACTCTTATCACCCATGTTCGCTGTCAATATCGTCACCTCTGGTTGCCCACTTTTTCCATCATCATTCTTATGTCTGGATTTACCTTGGTCTTGGACAGCAGAAGAAGCTAAAGCAGTTGCTGAGAACACTCAAGTTTGGGGAATTTGGTTTGACTCAGCTCCACCAAATATTCCTCCCTGGCTTTGGTTATTTGGGATTTGGTTGATTAATAGTACTCTAAATCAAATCGCTACTGTAATAATTTTAATTTCAATTTTCTTAACTATCTCTATTCTCAGAACATCAATCAATCATCGCCTCTGGAGTTTGATGTGGGTATTAGGATTAGCTATTTCGGGAACGGTATTTCTGATGCTCTATGCTCCCGTAATCAGATTTGGAATAGGATATATAATTCTTATCCCTGGTTTATATATTACTATGTTTTGTAATCAAAAATTTGGAAATTTAATTTTACTGCTTACAAAAAAAATACAGGCATCAAAGTTATGGATAGTTACTCCAGTTTTTAGGATAATTAGTTATTTAGCATTAGCGGTTATCACCTTAGCTATTATTCTAAATCAAAAAATTTACTATCGACTGATTCTTCCTCCCCAAATGATGAGGTCAGATTTAGTAAAAAAACAAGTCAATGGTATTAATTATTTTTCTCCACCAGATATCTCTCCAGAAGAGCATGAGCTATGCTGGTCTGCTAAACTACCTTGTGCATTTGAACTAGAAGATAATATCCAACTTCGCGATCCAAACCTTGGTATTAAAGGTGGTTTTATAAAAGTAAAAAGGGAACAGGGAGTAGGGAGTAGGGAGTAGGGAATAGGGAGTAGGGAATAGGGAATAGGGAATAGGGAATAGGGAATAGGGAATAGGGAATAGGGAACAGGGAATATAGAATAGGGAGTAGCGATTAGGCAGGGCTGTTTCATTCTCATCAATAAATTGTCAATTCAATCCCGTGAAAGGGAGGTGAGGTAATAGGGAGAGGTTTTATTAATCAAAATTACCCCTATAGCAATCCTAAATCATTTGTAAAATCAGCAAAATCTGTAATCGTTGCTAGGCAAGGGTTATAGCGATTTGGCGTTCGCGCAGCGTGGCCTACGGCGACAGCCGACGCTATCGCGAACGCTTGAACCAATATATTTCACGAATCATATAGGACTGCTATATGTGGAAAATCCATTGTCAACAAGCACAATCAGGCCGGGTTTATTAAGAACTATTAGTATTTTATTGACAATATACATTTACCCTGTATTAGGTAATTAGAGTGACAAAGTAAGCGTAGTCGATCGCTTTTAGCGGCTCCTAGGTCGCATCGCGTAGCGTGACCAAAGGTCAATCCCGGGTGCTAGTGCATAAACAGCTCACAGAACATAGGGTATATAATATGAACCTTCGAGTATTGATTGCAGCGGAACATGCATCTGCAAAGTTTGGTGGTGAAGCAGCTCTTCCATTACATTACTATCGAATTTTGCGCCAACGAGGGATTCCTACCTGGTTAGTCGTACACGAACGCACTCGTGCAGAATTAGAGGCATTATTTCCCCAAGATCAACATATTGCTTATGTTCCTGACACCATTTGGCATCGTATGTTGTGGCAGTTAGGTCATCTGCTGCCTACCCGTTTATCCTACTTTACGCTAGGGCTGGTTATGCGTCTTTTGACCCAGCTGACCCAGCGACAAATCATTCGCCGTATTGTTAAGCAGGAGCAGATCAATATAATTCATCAACCGATTCCAGTATCCCCCAAAGAACCATCTATGCTGTTTGGAATGGGTGTACCGATAATTATTGGTCCTATGAATGGTGGTATGGACTATCCTCCAGGTTTTCATAAACTCCAAAAGAAAACTGTAAACTTTACCATATTTTTGGTACGGAAGTTTTCGAATATTATAAACCAATTGATACCTGGAAAGAAACAGGCAGCATTACTCATAGTGGCAAATGATCGAACCCGAGAAGCACTACCTCAAGTCGCCTGTAAACAAGTAATTTAAATAGTAGAAAACGGTGTAGATTTATCTATATTTAAACCTCTGAAATCTGCGTCCACAAGCCTACCGATAAAAACATTTTATGTTTTTATCGGTAGGCTTGTGGACTGGAAAGGCGTTGATTTATTGCTGCTTTCATTTAAAAAAGCATCCCTAAACTTTCCGATTAGCTTAACTATTATTGGTGATGGTACAGAGCGGTATCAATTAGAGAAACAAGCACAAGAACTCAATATTTTATCCACAACTATCCACAATACTGGTAAAGTATTTTTTGCTGGTTGGCTTTCTCAGGAAAAGTGTTCAGAGCAATTACAGCAGTCTGATGTATTTGTTTTACCGAGTCTTTTAGAGTGTGGTGGTGCAGTGGTGCTTGAGGCAATGGCAAAGGGACTTCCAGTGATTGCCAGTAATTGGGGAGGCCCAGCAGATTATCTCGATACTTCTTGTGGAATTCTTGTAGAACCCTCCTCTCGTGAGGAGTTTATTGATAGTCTTGCCAATGCAATGCTGACGCTAGCCCACTCACCCCAAAAACGCCAAGATATGGGAAGAATGGGCCAAAAGAAAGTTATGCAACATTTTGATTGGGAAGTTAAGGTAGATCACATGATAAAGATCTATCACAAGGTGATTGCTGACCACCTAGCCAGCTCTAAGATACAGTCCTGACTGCCTGACACAAGTAGTTCAAACCCAATCTGTCCTTGAATAAGATTAGCTAAAATCTTCACGAAGTTCCTCTTATGCCTTGACCCTAACGAATAACGTCATAGGTGCATCGGATTTTTGTAATTCTTAAAAATCGGTATTATCTTGGAAAGATGAGTAGTTTGCTCATCCCTATTACTACTGCCTAATTTCGGCAGTAATTCAACGGCAAAGCTGATATTATCTCTTTTTCTAATAGATATTGAAGTGCTTCAATAACTCGGTAGGCAGAAACTTGGTGATGTGTTTCGCTGAGGAATTTGGAAACTACATCACTTGCGATGTTGCCAGAGGTACAGAAATTACAGAGCAAGCGTAAATCCTTAGCCGGTAGGTACATGGTCAATCCCTTTAAGGTTTTGGTAATTTGAGGTGATTCTTGAAAAAGAAGGGGTTGTGAGGGCGCAAGAGTAATACCACCTCTTCTACTTTTCCAGAAAGGGGAATTAGACCAACGAGTTTCCATAGCATAGTATTTGCGCCGGTCTTCTAAATACAATTCAAACTGGTGAAGGGCTTGAGATTCGTAGGTGCTCAAAGCTTGAGAATTACCTTTGAAATAATTTGCGATCGCATCAGCTGCTTTAATTCCCGACTCCAACGCCTTGTGAATACCAGCCGACGATAGGGGATCTAGGGTACAAGCTGCATCCCCAACAGCTAGCCAGCCATCACCAGTGATCTGATCTAAATACTGAGAATAGGCTGGCTTAATCAAAAGCCTGGATTGAGAAGAAGCGTTAGCACTTAACTCCTGCACGTACTGAGTTTTCTGGAGATATGCTGTCCAATTGGGCAATTGCAGGAGTCCGTATTGCTGCAGCAGTTTGCGATCGCTCATTAAGCTAACAATTACCCGCTGATTGGGTAGACGAGCAGCATACCACCAACACAATTCTGTACCTCACCCAATTGAAAACCGCTATCAATCATTATGATCAACAACACCAATATCCTCATTCCAAAGTTTAGAGTTATTCATAATAAAGTCTTGCATTAATTGATAGCAACTATCGTCGTTTAAAACCTCAACAATCACACCTCTAGAACGGAGTAATTCTTCTTCACCTAAGAAAGTTTTGTTTTCCCAAATCACAACATGAGGGATCTTGTACAACAAAATCGCGCCAGTACACATACTACATGGTGACAATGTAGTGTACAAAACGACATCTTGATAAAAAGAAGCAGGTTGAGAGCCAACATGCTCAAGAGCATCCATCTCGCCATGAAGGATTGCACTACCTTTTTGGACTCTTCTGTTGTGTCCACACCCTACAATTTTACCGCCCTTAACCACAACTGAACCGATAGGTATTCCTCCCTCCTGTAAACCTATCTGAGCTTCTTTAAATGCTGCTAGCAAAAACTGATTCACAATTGCACCTCATCACTTTGACCTACTGCATCTTGCCTAAATCTATCAAGATTAAATTCTCCCGTTCCCGTAGCGTGGCCATAGCCCTGCATAGGTTTATTTTAAGCTGACTGCTGACTGCTGACTGCTGACTGCTGACTGCTTACCTAGTTCTTAGAGGAACAATGGAAAAAAATTCTGTATAACTCATTACTATTAAAACCGCTATACCTATAACACCTATAAGTAGAATAACCCCTTATACATTAATTAAGTATTTATTATATAAAGTTGGATGACAAGTCAAAAAAAATTGGCATTTATTTTATGATATTAGCGGTGGAAATCATTGAACTATGTCAAGTTTTATGTCAATAAGCTGTGCTATAAATAAGCTGTGTTTTAATAGTGAAGAAAGTTAACTAGGAAGATTAGGAAATCTAGAGAACACCGACGAAGGAAAACACGGGCTTAGAGAACGACTGGCAATCTGAAATGTTGATGTAACCTCTCCTCTAGGATTAGGAGAGTCAAGGGAACCAAAGCGTAAGGGTGCAGTGTCTAACATTTGAGTGAGGGAATTATAAGCCTTATGGGTTGGGCTCAATGTGCGCGATTAATACAGAATCCGGGTTCTTCCAGACTAAAGCATCACAAGGAATGCCTAACCATCCCACCAGCCCTCATCCTGCCAAAATAATTTATAGCAACATACTACAAAATCTGACATGAATTTATATATATATTACATTTTAAAGTATCAAACGTGCTTTATTAAATTCACCTTAAAATCAGTTTAAAAAGAAAACTAAATGTTGAAACCCGAGCACGATGAGGTATTATATTTAACAGGCAATTGTGGGTGGCTATTTTTGGTATGACTATTTCCTTGTATGAGACGGTAAATCCTCTAATCGCTATGGTGGATGACGCCCAGTTGAGGCAGTCATTGACTCAAGCTTTCTGTGAAGCAACGGAGGCAGTAAGCAAGATTGATAATTTCTTTGCACTGGTTCCTACCCATCGTTGGTCTAAGTCATTTCTGGCTCATTTCTTTAACTCCTGGAAGGCGACTCACCTTAAGATGTTGGCGATCTATGGTCTATCTTGTCGCTTACAACGGCTGGCTTTCGCAAATTCCTCTTCAGATCGCGAACAGTTATTCATGGCGGGAGCCTTCAACGCTGAGACCAGTTATGAAGACCTCGGTTTAGACTATGGCGGTCAAACCCATGCTCAGCTGTATCACCGCTTTGCGGGGGGGTTTTTGGATGACGATTCCTGGCAATTAGAGCAGTATTGCTTACCGAAAGCCAGAGAGTTTAAACAATGGATTTATCAGAATATGGTGGTGAATGATATTCCCAAGGGACTCTTCACCAATATGTTTTCTGAGATCTATAATCACGGTGAGTATAGCATCGCTCTTTCGGCTTTTAGTGATCTGATAGATCGTCATTACTCCTTCTCGGCTGCCGAAAAAGAGCAAGCCCTGACCTATATCCACGCCCATGTGGCTGATGAGACGGAAGTGGATCACTTTTTGGTAGTGGTCAAAGCCTTGAATGCTTATTGTCAAGGGACAAACACATCCATTGATTACCAACAGGCTCAGAACTTGTTTGTGGAATATCTGACTCGTTTAGGTGGTGTAATGGTAGACTTAACTAACATGATGAGTCAAGAAAATCATGCAAACGAACCCCTCATCTGCGCCTCTTAACCCCCAGCATCAGTACGATTTTGAAACAGCTCAACAAGCCCTGACCGCGATCCCAGCCTATCGACGAAGATTAGCTGACATTGCTAAGGTTCACTTGGACTTGGGAGAAGTGATTGCCGATCAAGACTATCCCACAGAGGTGATGGTACTCCGGCCTCAGCACACAAAAGTTCCCCCCTTACTCTTAATTGGAGGGATGGGTCCTTGGGCAGGGGTGGCTGGATTTGAGCAAGCCTGTGAAATATTTCACGATACGAGAGAAATTGTGTTATTACAGGCATGTGCCCTGCCTAATCGAACAGCAGTCATGGCCGAAAAAAGGCAAGCTGGCAGCAAAACCTTGGCCAAAACCTTGGCCGAAGAGGAGTTAGTGGCGATGCTAGAGATGGCAATTCGAGTGGGGGTTGCACAAATTTCCACGGGCCATACTTCCATCCAAGTCATTGTTCTCTGTAATGCTGCCCATTACTTCCTTCCTTTTGCGTGGCAGCGGCTGCTGAACAATCATCCCCAAATGGCGATTAAACTCCAGTGGATTTCGTTAATTGAATCTGTGGTAGATTATCTGAGAAATCACCATTGGCGGCGACCGTTACTCCTATGCACCAGTGCGACCCGATGGGGACAGGTCTACGCCGATTCCCTTCAGGCCAATGGCATTGACCTGATCGAACCAAGTGATGCTTTGCAGTCAACGCTGATGGACTGCATTTATCAGGGGGTAAAAGCATCTAATCGTGATTTGACCTGTGAATTAGGGGAACGCTTCTTTGTGGAGCTGCTCAAAACCCAACCTGACCCGGACTGTATCATCGCAGGCTGTAGCGAAATTCCCTGTTTGCTGGAGTGGCTACAAGGAACAAGTAAAGGGGCAGTGCAGCAGTTTTTGTCGGCGATTGAGGTGATTAATCCGGTTCAACTGGCTTTGAACCATGCCGCTGAAACCCTTCAGCCGATGGCAGCCATGGAACTGAGCATCTAACGAGACAGGTTCTATCTTTTAACAGATCAGTCCAAACCACATTAGCTCAAATACTTAAGCTCAAACACTTAGCTCAAACACCATTACTCAAACGATGAATCCCTCTGTAAAACCCCTGACCCCTCTCGACAACGATAGTCTAAACCAGATCTTTGAGCCTTTCCCCTTAGAACATGTGGAACGGTCAATTGTAGAGCAATTTGAACAACAGGTTTCACGTCATGGGAATCGTCTTGCCATCGGTTTTCCAGGACAAGACCTAACCTACAACGCCTTAAACCAATGGGCTAACCGGATTGCACGAGCGGTTTTAACCAAGCTTGGGGCTGGGTCCCAACCAGTTGCTCTGTTATTTGAGACCGGACCAAGCATGATGGCGGCGATGTTGGGGGTACTCAAAGCTGGGAAATTTTATGTTCCTTTAGATATATCGTTGCCAGAGTCTCGCCTGAGCCTGATTCTTAACGACTCAAAGGCCTTGTTAATTTTAAGCGATCGCTACCATCTTGATGCTTCAGGGTTTGAGCAGAGGATTTTGAGCCAAGATGTTTTGAGCCAAGATGTTTTGAGGATTGACAGCCTAGAACCAGGGATTTCAGAGGAAAACTTAGACATTCAGTATCATCCTGACGACCTGGCCTATATTCTTTACACTTCCGGTTCTACAGGACGCCCCAAGGGTGTGCTCCAAAACCATCGGTATGTCCTGAATCTATGCCGGAACTATAGCAACAGTGGTAAGATGACCTTTAGCGATCGCTTTTCACTGTTGTACTCAGCTGCTTTTGGTGGTGCAGTGCGAGATATTTATTGTGCACTGTTGAATGGGGCAGCCCTATTCCCGTTGGATGTAAAGCAAATTGGGTTACATCAGTTAGCTCCATGGTTGCGAGATCACGAGATCACCGTTATGTTTGCGGTGGCAACATTGTTTCGTCACTTTGTTTCAACATTGGATGGGCTGGGAAATTTTCCTAAGTTACGACTGATCCAAATTGGCAGCGAAACGGTTTACCGACAGGATGCCGAACTTTTCGTTGAAAACTTTTCCGACCAATGCACCTTAATGGTTAATCTTGGAGGTACAGAGATTAGTCCAGTGCGACAATTTCCCATTACCAAAGAAACCATGCTCACCGGTGCCACGGTGCCTGCGGGCTATGGCGTTGAGGGCACCGAGGTTTTCCTTTGGGATGAATCGGGGCAAGAGGTTCCCCCGGGAGAGGTTGGGGAAATTGTGGTTCGTTCTCGCCAAGTTGCTCTGGGATACTGGCAACAGCCTGAGCGAACCGAGCAAGTGTTTATTACCGATGGCGAGCATCGATATTTCAAAACCGGTGATAATGGTAAGTTATTACCCGATGGTTGTTTGCTGCACCTAGGTCGATTAGATTTTCAGGTCAAGATCCGAGGTTATCGGGTTGAAACCACTGAAGTCGAAGCCAGTTTGTTGAACTTAGACCCTGTTCAAGAGGCGGTTGTAGTCGCCCAGGCAGAAGCAGGAGGAGCAGTGGGCGATCAACAGCTAGTGGCTTATCTGACTCCGGTAAATTCCCAAAATAGACTGACAGCCAACGAATTAAAAGCTGCTTTGGGAGACAAATTACCCAGTTACATGGTTCCAGCTTGTTTTATTTGGCTAGAGTCATTACCTTTAACTGTAACTGGTAAAATTGACCGACGGGCTTTACCAAAACCGGAATCAATTCTATCAACATCTCAATTAGAATTAAACGTTATTGCCCCCCGCACGGAAACAGAAGAAACCTTAGTCAAAATTTGGTCGGAAGTCCTAAAAATTGAGCCGATTGGTATTGAGAATAATTTCTTGGAATTAGGGGGACACTCCCTTCATGCCAGCCAAGTTGTGGCTCGTATTTCTAATAGACTAGGCATTGAAGTGCCATTGAAGCAGATTTTTGAAGCACCAACAATTAGCCTGCTTTCAAATTACCTAGAAACTGTAAATACTAGCACTTGTAGCACTGGTGACTATCCCTTAGTCCCCACCCCCACGTATAGAGTTGCAGACATGCCTCTATCCTTAACCCAACAGGGTATGTGGTTTCTGGCTCAACTGGAAGATAATCGTGCTGCCTATAACTTGGCCAGAGCCTTTGTGATTACCGGGTCCTTAGACAGAACGAGTTTAGAAAATGCGTTCGCGAAGCGTCGGCTTTGCCGAATCGCAACCCTGATCGACCGCCACGAAATCCTACGAACGACATTTGAAGCTCGCGAGGGCATGCCTTTCCAAAGGATTTCATCCCACATTCGGTTACCCCTGTCTATTGTAGACTTGGCTACTGAGGGGTTCGATGGGATTGAGGAAGTGATTCTCCAAGAACAAAATCATCCCTTTGATGTAACTGTTGCTCCCCTGCTGCGATTTACGCTAATTTGCTTAGGAAAGGAAAAGCAAATTTTACTACTGACCATGCACCACATCATTAGTGATGACTGGTCAATACAAGTTTTGCTATCAGAACTCTCATCCCTTTACAAAGCTGGCTTAACCCAGACACCGCCATCCTTACCGGCTCTGCCCATTCAGTATGTTGATTATGCGGCTTGGCAACGGCACCGATTCACCGGGGAGTTTAGAGATAGCCAAATTAAATACTGGCAAGAGCAATTAGCAGATGCTACCCCAGTGCTTAACCTTCCCCTGGATCGCCCCCGCACAACTCAACCCTTCAAATCTGGCCGGGTGCCATTTCACCTCAATGGGGATTTAACTCAAAAACTCAATGTCTTAAGCCAGGGTAAGGGCACAACCCTATTCATTACCCTGTTTGCGGCCTTTTCCGCTTTTCTGTCTCGCTATTGCCATCAAGACGATATTGTGGTCGGGACTCCCATCGCCAACCGCACCCCAGCCATAACAGAGGCATTGATTGGCTTTTTCGTTAATACCTTAGTCTTGCGCACTCGACCGAACCAACAGCAGACCTTCATTGAGTTGCTCTCCCAGGTTCGTCAAGTGGCCTTAGACGCTTATGCCCATGCTGATGTCCCCTTCGACCTGCTGGTAGAGCAACTGAAACCGGAACGGCTGCCAGGGGTTAGTCCCCTATTTCAGGTGATGTTTACCTTGCAAAATGTCCCGAAGGAAACACTTGATTTGCCAGGGCTGACTGTCAGTGCGAAGTCTTTAGACAAACCTACTGCTGGGGCTACTTTTGACCTAACTTTATCCCTCACCCAAAGCAATAGAGAACTGATTGGCGCTTTTGAATACAATGCCAACCTGTTTGACCGGGCAACGATTGAGCGGATGGCCAGAAATTTCCAAATTTTTGTAGAGGGGATCACTCTCAATCCAGAACAACCCATTGCTCAATTGCCGATTTTGAGTGCTGCTGAACGACAGCAATTGTTAGTGGAGTGGAATCAGACCCAAACCGATTATCCTCGCACTTCCTGCGTTCACCAGTTATTTGAAGCTATTGTCCAAAACACCCCAGATGCAGTAGCAGTGGTGTTGAACGAACAAACCTTGACCTATCGGCAATTGAATCAGCAGGCCAACCAACTCGCCCATTATTTGCTTTCTTTGGGGGTTGGTCAACAGAGTTTGGTCGGGGTTTGTTTGGAGCGATCGCCTCATCTAATCATCGCCCTGTTAGCAATTCTCAAAGCTGGTGGAGCTTACCTGCCCCTGGATCCCACTTATCCCTCTGAGCGGCTAGCTTTCATGGTAGATAATGCTGCTTTGAAGGTAATCGTGACCGAAACGGGTGTGAATGATAATCTACCACAGGTGGACTATTCTGTCAATCTGGATATCGACGGTAAGACGATTGCAGCCCATCCCACAGAAAATTTAAACGCCCCCGCTACGGCCACATCTTTGGCCTACGTCATGTATACCTCCGGGTCCACAGGACAACCCAAAGGAGTCAGCATTACCCACCGCAATATTGTGCGGCTGGTGAAGAATACCAACTATGCCCAATTTACTGCCAATGATGTTGTTCTCCAATTAGCATCGATTTCTTTTGATGCAGCTCCCTGGGAAATATGGGGAAGTTTGCTGAATGGGGCTTGTCTAGTTCTATTCCCAGAACAGCAAATTTCCTTGGAAGTCTTGGGGCAAGTCATGAGACAACATCAGGTCACAATTGTGCTGCTGACCACTGGGCTATTTCATTTGGTGGTGGACGAGGGGTTGGAGGATTTACGCTCCTTGCGTTTGCTGGTGACTGGTGGAGATGTATTGTCTGTATCCCACGCACATAAATGTCGTCAAGCTCTACCTCATTGTGAGCTCATCAATGCTTATGGGCCAACAGAGAATACAACTATTACCTCTTGGTACTCAATTCCTACACGAGCTTCCTTCGGAGAATCAATGCCCATCGGTCGCCCAATTGCCAATACCCGAGTCTACATTTTAGATGGGCAGCAACAACCAGTACCGATTGGGGTGGTGGGGGAACTCTACACCGGGGGTGATGGAGTGGCCAGGGGCTATCTCAATCGTCAAGAACTGAACGCAGAACGATTTATTTCCAGTCCTTTTCTAGAGGATGAAATTCTTTACAAGACGGGGGATCAGGCACGCTATTTACCGGATGGCAATATTGAGTTTTTAGGACGGATCGATAGTCAAGTTAAAATTCGAGGCTTTCGCATTGAGCTTTCAGAAATTGAAACTGTCATCAGTCAATATCCCCAAGTTCAGCAAGCTATGGTAATGGTGCGAGATGATCGTCCAGGTGATAAATATTTGGTGGCCTATGTAAAAGGAATTGAAGAACGGGCATTTCGTGCTGAACTACGGCATTTTCTTCAACAAAAGCTGCCGGATTATATGGTGCCCAATGCCATTGTTGGCCTCGACAGCTTTCCGTTAACTCCTAATGGTAAGGTCGATCGCCGTAAGTTACCTGCTCCTGATTTTGAACAAGAGCGCTCAACAGATTTTGTGGCTCCGAGCACCCCAGTTGAAACGGTGATCGGTAATATCATAGCTACGGTATTGGGTCAAGAACGGGTGGGTATCCACGATAACTTCTTTGCCCTCGGGGGTCATTCATTGCTAGCGACCCAAGTGATATCTCGTATCCGTCACAGTTTTGGGGTTGAGCTACCCCTCAAGGTAATTTTTGAGCAGCCAACCTTGGTAGGACTAGCTCAAGCAGTGGACTTAGCTGTGAAGGATAACCTAGTACCTTTACCTGCCATTGAACCGATTCCACGAACAGAACCTCTACCCCTGTCCTTTGCCCAACAACGGCTTTGGTTTCTAGATCGACTCGAAGGTGCTAGTCCTAGCTATAATATTCCGAGCGCTTACAAGTTAGAAGGTAACTTGAATCGAGTAGCTTTGGAGGAGAGTTTACAAACAATTGTCCAGCGCCATGAAAACTTGCGCACTATCTTCAAAGTCGGTAGTCATGGAGTTCCTTTTCAGTACATTAGCGATACAGTTACAATAACTTTGCCAGTCATTGAGCTGACAAGTGGAGAACAAGAGAGCCAGGTTCAAGACTTAATTAAAGCAGAAGCTCAACAATCCTTTGATATTGCCAAAGACAGACTGATACGCTTCAAACTGCTACAACTATCTCCTACTGAGCATGTGTTACTAGTAACGATGCATCACATCATCTCAGATGGTTGGTCAATGGGAGTATTTTGGCGCGAGTTATGCCAACTTTACCAGGCATTTTGTGAAGGTAAGGAGGCATCCTTACCACCATTGAAAATTCAGTATGGAGACTTTGCCTATTGGCAACGTCAATGGTTAGCCCAGCAAGTTCTCAACACTCAACTAGACTACTGGAAACAGCAACTGGCTGGGATTCCACCCTTATTAGAACTGCCCACAGATTATCCGAGACCGGCAAGGCAAACTTTCCGAGGCTGTCGGGAGCGTTTTAAGTTAGATTCTAGCCTGACCCAAAAGCTGAAACAATTGAGTCAAAAAGCAGGGGTGACGCTGTTCATGACTTTGTTAGCAGCGTTCGATGTATTGCTCTGTCGCTACTCTGGGCAAACAGATATTGTGGTGGGCTCTCCCATTGCTAACCGTAATCAGGCTGAAATAGAACCCCTGATTGGCTTTTTTGTCAACACCTTAGTCTTGCGTTCAGACCTATCAGGCAATCCGAGCTTCTTTGATTTACTCACTCAAGTCCGAAAAACCACATTAGAAGCATATACTCATCAAGACTTACCCTTTGAGAAATTGGTAGAGGAGTTACAGCCCGAACGTCGCCTAGATAGTCATCCTGTGGTTCAGGTCGTGTTTGCCCTCCAAAATGCACCGAGAACCGATTTAGATTTGCCTGGCTTGAAGGCAGAAGCGATCAAATTGGATACCGGAGCAACCCGTGAGTTCGATCTAGAGCTTCACCTTTGGGATCATCCGGAGGGTTTATCAGGACTTTGCTTGTACAGCAGTGATTTATTCAAGACAGAAACAATTCAACGGATGTTGGGGCATTTCCAGACCCTATTGCAAGGTGTTATAGCTGAAAGCAGTCAAGCCATTGGTCAACTTCCTCTGCTCACCCCCGCCGAACGACAACAATTGTTAGTGGAGTGGAATCAGACCCAAACCGATTATCCTCGTAATACCTGCGTTCACCAGTTATTTGAAACCCAAGTCCAAAAAACTCCAGATGCAATAGCGGTGGTGTTCAACGAACAAACCTTAACCTATTGGGAGTTGAATCAACAGGCTAACCAACTCGCCCATTATTTGCTTTCTTTGGGGGTTGGTCAACAGAGTTTGGTGGGGGTTTGTTTGGAGCGATCGCCCAACCTAATCATTGCCCTGTTAGCAATTCTCAAATCAGGTGCAGCCTACCTTCCCCTGGATCCCACTTATCCTCCTGAGCGACTGGCTTTCATGGTAGAGAATGCTGGTCTGAAGGTCATCCTAACTGAAACGGGTGTGAGTGATAATCTGCCACAGGTGGCCGATTATGTCAATCTAAATACCCAGGCAAAGACGATTGCAGCCCATCCCAAACAGAATTTGAACACCCTGGCTACGGCCACATCTTTGGCCTACGTCATGTATACCTCCGGGTCCACAGGACAACCGAAAGGGGTCAAGGTCACCCACCAGAATATTGTGCGGCTGGTGAGGAATACCAACTATGCCCAATTTACCACCAATGATGTGTTTCTGCAGTTGGCATCGGTCTCTTTTGATGCTGCCACATGGGAAATCTGGGGCAGTTTGCTCAATGGCTCCCGTTTGGTTCTATTCCCAGAACCGAAACCGTCCTTAGAAGCCTTGGGACAAGTGATTCAGCAATATCAGGTCACAGCCCTATGGCTGACCGCTGGATTGTTTCACTTGATGGTGGATGAGCGGTTGGAAGATTTACAATCTCTACGTCTGCTGATGGCTGGTGGAGATGTGCTGTCTGTGTCCCATGTACAGAAATGCTGCCAAGCTCTACCCCACTGTCAGTTGATCAATGGTTATGGTCCGACGGAAAATACCACCTTTACCTGTTGCTACCCAGTTCCAGTTGGAACAGTCCTGGGGCAATCGGTTCCTATTGGTCGGCCAATTGCCAATACCCAGGTCTACATTCTCGATCACCAGCAACAACCCGTTCCCATCGGCCTAACTGGGGAGCTTTATGTGGGGGGCGATGGATTGGCCAGGGGTTATTGGAATCGTCCTGCCCTGACCGCAGAACGATTTATCTCAAATCCTTTTGTAGAAGGGGAGCAGCTATACAAAACTGGCGATAAGGCACGCTATTTACCCGATGGCAATATTGAATTCCTAGGAAGGAGCGATAGTCAAGTTAAAATTCGTGGCTTCCGGATTGAATTGGCAGAAATTGAGGCTACTTTAGGACAACACCCTGCCATTGCTCAAAATGTTGTTTCTCTTCAGGGGAATAAATCTGGCGATAAAAGTCTGATGGCTTATTTAGCGCTTGACTGGACAGGAAAAGAAATTTCCGAGTTAATTGTGCAAGCAGAGACTGAACTTTTGTCAGACTGGCAAAATCTCTACGAACAAGTCTATGAGCCAAAGTCTGATGATCTAGAGTTGGATTTCAATATTTTGGGATGGAATAGTAGTTATTCCGGGCAACCTATACCATCCATTGAAATGCAGGAGTGGCTTGAAACTACTGTGGCGAGAATTAATACCGAGCATCCTCAGTCGGTGCTAGAAATTGGCTGTGGAACTGGGTTGCTTATTAATCAGATAGCACCCAACTGTAAGCGCTATCATGGGACGGATTATTCTAGTGCAGTTTTAGACCATACTAAACGCCTGCAACAAGCAAAACCGTCTTTAGACAATGTAATTTTACACCATAAGTTAGCCCATGATTTTGAGGGAATTCCTCAAGGAGAATTTGATACAGTTATTCTCAACTCGATCGTGCAGTACTTTCCCAGTATTGATTATCTGTTACAAGTTTTAGAAGGTGCGATTGAGGCTCTTGACCCTAAGACTAACAGTCGAATTTTTGTCGGAGATGTGCGCAATGGCTCTTTGTTGGATGCTTTCCACACTTTAGTCCAATTTATACAAGCTGAACAGGGGATGACCTTAGAAGAGTTAAAAGGTCATCGGCAGCGTAGCCTTTGTGCAGAAGAGGAGCTGGTGATTGCTCCCAGTTTCTTCGTTGCTTTACCGCAATATTTCCCTCAAATTAATCATGTAGAGATTCAACCTAAACGAGGCAAATTCCAGAATGAATTGACACAGTTTCGCTATGATGTCACCCTCTACATCGAACCTATTGAAGCACAGGGACAGGAGAGTAACAGGGTAGTGTCACAGTCTGCCAGGGCAAAAACTGGGCACATGGACATTCCTTGGCAAGATTGGCAGAAGGATTCAGTCACTTTAGCTAAAGTTCGTCGCACCTTAGCTCAACAACATCCAGACTATTTGGGCATTGTTCGTATCCCGAATGCACGAGTTGAAGAAGCTTTAAAGATTCAACAGTGCTTGGATGATCCTACACCTGAACTAAAAACTGTTGAACATCTGCGGCAATACCTGTCTGAGCAGAAGCCTACGGGAATTGAACCTGATCTATTCTGGCAATTGGGTGAGGAACTAGGATACGAAGTCCGATTGAGTTGGTGGGAAGCTAGTTCTACTGGATGCTATGATGTGGCCTTTATTCGTCACGATCTTGCCACGGTTGCACCAAGAATCGCCTTTTGGCAATGGTCCCATGGTGTGGTTCGGTGGCATGACTATGGCAATATCCCTTTGCGAGGTAAGGTAACTGACAAACTACTGCCTCAAGTCCGTCAGTTTTTGCAAGGGAAATTGCCAGAGTATATGGTGCCTCAGCAATTTATTGTTCTGGAGCATATACCCTTAACCCCCAATGGCAAGGTAGATCGTCAAGCATTGCCCAGGCCAGAAACAGTAGATTTGCCAAGAAACACAAGCTTTGTTGCACCCACTACCCCCACCCAAGAACTATTAGCCACGATTTGGACTGATGTTTTAAAGATCGAGCACATTGGTCTTGAGGACAACTTCTTTGAGCTGGGCGGCCATTCCCTACTAGGGACCCAAGTTATCTCTCGTATCCGTCACAGCTTTGGGGTTGAACTACCCCTCAAGGTCATGTTTGAGCAGCCAACCTTGGTAGGACTAGCTCTTGCAGTGGAGGTAGCTCAAAAGGATAACCTAGTCCCCTTACCTGCCATTGAACCGATTCCACGCACAGAACCTCTGCCCTTGTCCTTCGCCCAACAACGGCTTTGGTTTCTCCATCAACTCGAAGGTGCTAGCTCTAGCTATAACATGTTCAGTGCTTGGAAGTTAGAAGGAAACCTAGACCAAGTAGCCTTGGAGAGGAGTTTACAAGCAATCGTCCAACGCCATGAAAACTTACGCACTATTTTTAAGGTCGATAGTCATGGTGTTCCTTATCAATACATTACTGATACAGTTACAGTCACCTTGCCAGTCATTGAGGTAAACAGTGGAGAACAGAAGGCTGAGGTTAAAGACTTAATTCAAGCAGAGGCTCAAGAGTCATTTGACCTAGCCAAAGACAGACTGATACGCTTCAAACTGCTGCAACTATCCTCTAATGACCATGTGTTGCTGGTAACCATGCACCACATCATCTCAGATGGTTGGTCCATCGGAGTATTTCGGCGGGAATTATGCCAACTGTACCATGCCTTCTGTGCAGGTCAGGGTTCCCCATTGACCCCTTTGAAGATTCAGTATGGAGACTTTGCCTATTGGCAGCGCCAATGGTTAGCTGACCAAGTTCTGAAAACTCAACTAGACTACTGGAAGCAGCAACTAGCTGGAATCCCACCCTTATTAGAATTGCCCACGGATTATCCTCGACCAGCAAGACAAACCTTCCGAGGCAATCGGCAACATTTTCAGTTTGATGCCAGCTTGACTCGAAAGCTCAAAGAATTGAGCCAAAAAGCGGGTGTGACAATGTTCATGACCTTGTTGGCAGCTTTCGATGTATTGCTCTGTCGCTACTCTGGACAAACAGATATTGTGATAGGCTCTCCTATTGCTAACCGTAATCAGGCAGAAATTGAGCCTTTGATTGGCTTTTTTGTCAACACCTTAGTGTTGCGGACAGACCTAGGGGACAACCCGAGCTTCGAGGATTTACTGACTCAAGTCAGGAAAACTACGCTGGAGGCATATACCCATCAAGACTTACCCTTTGAGAAGTTAGTAGAGGAATTACAGCCGGAACGTAGCCTCAATCATCATCCTTTAGTTCAGGTAGTGTTTGCCCTCCAAAATTTACCAACTACCAATTTAGAGTTGCCTAGCTTAAAGGCAGAACCCTTGAAATTGGAAACGGAAAAAATCCGTGAATTCGATCTAGAGCTTCATCTGTATGAGAATCAGAAAAGTTTATCGGGATTCTGTGTCTACAGCAGCGATTTATTCAACACAGAAACGATTCAACGGATGTTGGGGCATTTGCAGACCTTATTGGAAGCCATTGTGGAAGATAGTAGTCAAAAGATTGGAGAGCTTCCCCTGCTCAGTCCTGCCGAACAACAGAAAATTTTGGTGGACTGGAATCAGACTCAACAGCAAAAGCAATTATTCACAGAGTGGGATCTGACCCCATCTGAGATGGCTGAAATTCCTCTTATTCTACCTTTGCTTGAGAAACGGGCACAGCACAATGCCGATCGTATCGCCGTTAAGTTCCAAGACTGGCAACTAAGCTATCAGGTATTACACGAACGTGCTAATCAACTAGCTCATTACCTCCAAACCATTGGGGTCGGACCAGAAGTTATTGTTGGGGTTTGTGCCGAACGCTCCCCAGAGCTAGTTGTAATTTTTCTTGGCATTCTCAAAGCAGGTGGAGCGTATCTACCCCTTGACCCAGCTTATCCCCAAGACCGGCTGGGGTATATGCTCGCCGATGCCCAAGTTTCTGTACTTCTGACTCAGCCTCACCTAGTGGCCAATCTTCCTCCCCATCAGGCTCAGGTGGTAACTTTAGAGGGGGAGGCTGATGCGATCGCCTTTGGCGCGGCAATGCCCATCGCAGCTCAGCCGAAAACCCCACCCACAACGGTCATCACCTCAGACAACCTGGCTTATGTTATCTATACTTCCGGTTCCACAGGACGACCGAAAGGAGTGATGATTACCCATAAGGGTTTGGGGAATTTGGCCGCAAACTTGATTAAAACATTTGCCATAACTGCCACCAGCCGCGTGCTGCAGTTTGCCTCACCCAGCTTCGATGCCTCTATCATGGAGATGCTGATGGCGCTGGGAGCCGATGCCTGTCTGTGTTCTGGTACTTCTGAATCTTTGCTTACAGGCTCTAATTTAATCGGTTTTTTAAACGAAGAAGCTATTTCCCATGCCTTATTAGCACCTTCAGCCCTAGCAGTATTAAAGCCAGAAACATTACCAAATTTAGAAGTCTTAATTGTCGGCGGTGAAGCTTGTCCAGTGTCCTTGATGAAGCAGTGGGCTAAAGGACGGCACTTCTTCAATGCCTATGGACCGACAGAAGCAACTATTTGTACCACAATTGCCCCTTGCCAGCCAGAGGATGAGACTATTACTATTGGTTCTCCTCTTGCCAATACCGAAATTTACATTCTGGATACTTATGGTCAGCCTGTACCCATTGGCGTTCCTGGAGAACTGCACATTGGGGGAATTGGACTGGCTAAGGGCTATCTCAATCGTCGTGACCTAACTCAGGAAAAATTTGTCGAAATTAAGGGCTGCGAGGCTCTGACTGGAAAACGTCTATACAAAACCGGTGATCGGGTACGGTACCATTGTGATGGCTCCATTGAGTTTTTGGGACGGATTGACCACCAGGTCAAGCTACGAGGGTTCCGGATTGAATTGGGAGAGGTGAGTGCAACCCTAGAAAAACATCCGGCAGTGCAAGCAGCGATCGCCCTAGTACGGGAAGATCGCCCTGGGGATAAGCATTTAGTAGCCTATGTAATTGGGCAAGACGATTATTGTGAAATTTCACCCACGGAGCTGCGAGAATTTTTACGGGGACAACTGCCAAACTACATGGTGCCAACGGCTGTTGTTTTGTTATCAGAATTTCCCCTGACACCCAATGGAAAGCTCGATCGCCATGCCCTGCCACCCCCACTCCTTGGTAAAGCCAGGAGTCAGAAGCTTCCCAAAACCGAGGTAGAACATAAAATTGCCGCCATCTGGCAGCAGATTCTGACCGTGGAAGTTGTTGGCTTGGATGACAATTTTTTCGAGTTAGGGGGACATTCGTTATTGTTAGCCCAATTACAGCAACAGTTGCAAGATTGTTTCGGAACCGATATACCGATAGTCGAGTTGTTCGCACGACCTACTGTGGGAACCCTGGCAGAGTTTTTCAGCTCTCCTGCTGTGCTGTCCACAGGCCAACCAACCGAAACAGAGTCTAAGCAACAGGAACGACAACGGGTGAGTAAGCTACGAAAACGGCAACAACAGATCAGAGGACGTTATCAGTTTCGAGGAGACACGTAGACATGGAATGGGAGCAGGTTATTGATTCTAATGATGCTGGTAACGACTTGCGGGATGTCGATATTGCGATCGTGGCTATGTCTGGTCGCTTTCCTGGGGCAAATACCGTGGAAGACTTCTGGCAAAATTTGCAACAGGGAGTGGAGTGCATCTCCCGCTTCTCAGATGCCGAGCTAGGTGCGGCTGGGATTCGGGCCACACAGTTCTCACAGCCGTCTTACGTCCCTGCCAATGCCATCCTCGATGGCATTGAAGATTTTGACGCTCATTTCTTCGGCTTCAGTGCCAGGGAAGCAGAGTTAATCGACCCACAGCAGCGTCTATTTCTTGAATGTGCCTGGGAGTGCTTGGAAGGAGGCGGGTACGATCCATCAACCTACAAAAGGAGAATTGGAATCTATGGCGGCGCTGGAACTAATAATTATTTGCTACAGCACCTTTATGGCAACCCAACCCTTCAAGGAACCGTTAGCCCGTTTCAACTGAAGATAGCAACGGATAAGGATTTTGTCACAACACGGGTCGCATACAAACTTGGGTTGAACGGACCGGCTGTAGCTGTACAAACTGCCTGTTCCACATCCCTGGTGGCAGTTCATTTCGCTTGTCAGAGTTTGCTGAACGGGGAATGCGATCTGGCTCTTGCGGGTGGAGTTTCAATTAAGCTACCACAGATTGCAGGGTATACCTATCAACCAGGCATGGTTATGTCCCCCGATGGACATTGCCGTGCTTTTGATGCTCAAGCACAGGGGACTGTTGGGGGGAGTGGCGTAGGACTCGTGTTGCTAAAACGCCTTGAGGATGCAATAACCGATCGGGATACGATTTATGCCCTGATTAAAGGATCTGCCATCAACAATGATGGTGCCCTAAAAGTAGGCTTTACTGCTCCCAGTGTTGACGGACAAGCCATAGCGATCGCTGAAGCTCTGGCAGTTGCTGAAGTGAGTGCTGACACGATTAACTATGTTGAAGCTCATGGGACAGGCACGGAGTTAGGGGATCCCATTGAAATTGAGTCCCTTACTCGGGCTTTTCGGCAAACAACGGCAGAAACTGGCTACTGTGCGATCGGCTCTGTGAAAACCAATGTGGGTCACCTGGATACAGCAGCAGGTGTGGCAGGTCTGATCAAAACCGTGCTGGCGTTGCAACACCGACAGATTCCCCCAAGCCTGAATTTCCAAACTCCCAATCCCAAGATTGACTTTGCCAACAGTCCCTTCTTTGTGAATACTGCCTTGCGAGACTGGCTAAGTCAGGAGAATCCCCGGCGAGCAGGGGTCAGTTCCTTTGGGATTGGGGGTACCAATGCCCATGTTGTGTTAGAAGAAGCTCCGATCCGATCCCCACGGCCAACCCCATCGGCTCGACCCCAGCTCCTGGTTCTTTCAGCAAAAACCGAGTCTGCCCTGGCTCAAATGGCCACCAACTTGGCCAACCATTTACAGCAGCAGCCAGACATACCGTTAGTGGATGTAGCCTATACCCTCAGTGTGGGGCGGCGGGCATTTCCCCAGCGTCAGATGTTGGTTGCCACCACTGCTGAGGATGCTGTGACAGCATTGCGGGCTACCCCTGGCCTGAGGGCACAGGCCGTAACAGGTAATGCACCGGTAATATTTTTGTTTCCTGGTCAGGGTTCCCAGTATGTTAACATGGGGCGGGATTTGTACGAGGGTGAACCGGTCTTTAGAGAGTACATCGATCGCTGTGCGGCGATTCTGGAACCCACATTGGGTTTGGATTTACGAGTATTGCTTTACCCCGAGCCAGAGCAAAAGGCTATGGCAACTCAGCAGCTCAATCAAACTGCGATCGCACAACCGGCACTGTTTACTGTTGAGTACGCCCTAGCCCAGTTGTGGCAATCCTGGGGTATTGATCCAATCGGTGCGATCGGCCACAGCATCGGGGAGTATGTGGCAGCGTGTTTGGCAGGGGTATTTGAGCTGGAAGCAGTCTTGCGGCTAGTTGCTACCAGGGGACGATTAATTCAGGAATTACCCCCTGGAAGAATGTTATCTGTGCCCATGACAGCAGCTCAACTTCAACCGATGCTCAGAGGTGATTGTGCGATGGGCATTGCCGCGCCAAGGGCGATCGCAGCCATCAATGAAGAAGCCCGGTGTGTGGTGTCAGGACCGGTGGATGCGATCGCAGACCTGGAATCTCAACTAACTAGTCAGGGGATTGAATCCCGTCCCTTGCATACCTCCCATGCTTTCCACTCCCCGATGATGGAGCCCATTCTAAAGGTATATGGGCGGGCAGTGGCAGAGGAGACCTTAAACCCACCCCAGATGCCCTTTATTTCTAGCGTTACGGGCACTTGGATTACGGCAGAACAAGCAACTGACCCGTATTACTGGAGTAAGCATTTGCGCAGTACGGTTCAATTTGCTCAGGGACTGGAGCAACTGCTAGCTAAGCCAACACAAATTTTGCTGGAAGTTGGGCCTGGTCGCACCTTAAGCACCTTCGCTAAGCGACATTCACAGCGGCGGAGTGAGCAGGTTGTCCTTAACTCCATGCGTCACCCCCAGGAAAACCTCTCAGATATGGCTTTTGCCCTACAAACCTTGGGGCAACTTTGGTTAAGTGGAAGTTCAGTAGACTGGTCGAAGGTTTACAGTCAGCAGACCTGTTATCGTATTCCCTTACCTACCTATCCCTTCGAGCGGCAGCGATACTGGATTGAACAGACAGAGTCTTACAATGGTTTGAATTCAGCAACTGGTGGAATCTCCACAGCCAAGTTTAGTTCGAACACCAGTGAGCCAGTTAGACTAGTACCCAGTAATAATAGGTCAACCCGCAGTGCCGACCCAGCAGATTGGTTTTACCAGCCTTCCTGGAAGCGCGTTTCCTTGCCCTACCCTCTGGCTTCAACTAATTCAGGCACATCCTGGCTGGTATTTCTCGATCCCTATGGTGTAGGAGTTTCCCTTGTGGAAGCTTTGCAGGCAGAGGGAGAAATGGTTTGTGTTGTTGAGATGGGTGATAACTTTGAGAAACCATCTGTCAATCCTAGCGGGACGGAAACTAATCCACCATCCTATCGTGTGAATCCTGGTCGAGCAGAAGACTACCACACTTTGATCCAAGATCTGAAGGCAACAGGGTACTGGCCAAGGAGGATTGTTCACCTTTGGACGGTGACTGCCACTCCCAGACTTTCAGAATCACAAACCCTGAAGGATAGACTACGTACTCTGGAAACTATACAGGATGTGGGCTTTTATAGCCTGGTGTTCCTGGCACAAGCTTTGGGCAAGCACGACACCACATCACAACCCTGCCAATTAACAGTAATTTCCAATGGCATGCAGGAAGTTATGGGTGGAGAGCTAAATGCCCCTGAAAAAGCAATAGTGTTGGGACCGGTTCAAATCATCCCTACGGAATATCCCCACATCACTTGTCGGAGTATTGACTTGGATTTCGATGTCGATCATCCTGTGACAATGCCCAGTGCCACAAAGGTGTTGGCCGAGTTACGGACTCCTATTACCGAATCAGCGATCGCTTACCGAGGAGGGTATCGCTGGGTTCGCACCTTCGAGCAAGTGCCCCTACCTGCCGTAACCCCTGATCAATTACGGCTCAAACCCCAGGGGGTCTATTTAATTACCGGTGGTTTAGGGGGAATTGGTCTGGAGATCGCAACCTACCTAGCCAAAACCGTGGAAGCAAAGTTAGTTCTGATCAGCAGATCCCCGATTCCACCCCGTGCAACATGGCCTCAATGGCTGGCTGAAAACGATTCAGACAACCCGACCAGTCAGAAAATTCGCAAGGTCAAGCAATTGGAAGACCTTGGGGCAGAGGTTTTAATCTGTTGCGCCGATGTGACTGATTACCAGGGGATGGAACGGGCGATCGCCCAGGCGCACACCCAGTTCGGTGGGATTCACGGTGTCATTCATGGGGCTGGAGTGGCCGGTGGTGGGTTAATTCAATTGAAAACTCGCGCGATCGCAACCGAGCATATGGCCTGTAAGTTGCAAGGCACTCTGATTCTAGATGCTCTGTTGCAGGATTGCGAACTTGATTTTTTGGTTTTATTCTCTACCTTGAATGCAGTGCAGCCAGCTGTTGGCCAAGTCGATTACTGTGCTGCCAACGCCTTTCTAGATGCCTTTGCTTGGGCGCAAAACACCACAGGAAGTTCCTTTACTATTTCGATTAATTGGGATGGCTGGCAGGAGGTTGGGCTAGCTGCAGCGGCAGCCCGCAATCCGCGTTTAGCTAACAATTACCGCAATTTTGATGACTTCCTTTGGCCAGCAGAAGGTGTTGAGGCATTTGCACGAATTTTACATCAACCTTTTCCTCAAGTTCTGGTTTCAACTACAGATCTCCAGGTGAAGCTGCAGGAGACCAGATCAGAGTTCGATAATCATCTTCCTGAGCCTAGTGCAACTCTGACCAAAGCGTCACTAACAACAGCTGCTTCTACACCAACGACTACTATCCATTCCCGTCCCAACTTATCTGTCCCTTATATTGCCCCTCGAAACACAGATGAGCAAACTGTAGTCGAAATTTGGCAAAACATCTTAGGGATTGAACCGATTGGTATTAACGATAGCTTCCTGGAACTAGGGGGAGATTCCCTAATTGCCACTCAAATTGTGACCCGACTGCGGGAAGTTATGGCAAGTCACCTTTCTGTTGCTAGTTTATTTGAGACACCCACGATTGCCATGTTAGTGGCTTCTGTGAAAGAGTCTCGCCAACCCAAATCACCGACCCCTGATTCCCAGTCCAACGAAAGGGAGGAAATTGAACTGTGAGAGCTATCCAAGACTTTCTAGCTGAACTCAATGCTCTAGATATTAAAGTTTGGGTAGATCCCAACAATGGTAACCCACAGACAGATCTAGGACAGGTTCGCCTGCGGTGTAATGCTCCCAAAGGTGTTTTAACCCCTGTTCTTAAAGAACAGTTATCCGCTCGCAAAGCGGAAATCATTGCTTATCTACAACAGCACTCCCAGACAAAACCACAGTTATTATCAGCCACTGAAGGTACTCAACCCACTCTATTGCCAGTACCTCACACTGGCTCGATTCCCCTCTCTTTTGCTCAACAGCGACTTTGGTTTCTAGATCGACTAGAATCAGGTCTCAGCAAAGATTACAATCTTCCTAGTCCTTTTGAATTAAAGGGGCCTCTCAATGTGAAGGCCCTCAAACAGACTTTGCAAGAAATTGTCCATCGCCATGAGATTCTCAGGACTAACTTCCAAGTAATTGAAGAAGAAGTTCAGCAGACAATCCATGCTGATATGCAGTTACAGTTGCCTCTGGTGGACTTGCAAAGCTTGAATGAGCCAGCACAAACAGCTGAAGTGCAAAAACTTTTGAGTAAGGAGGAACAAACACCGTTTAACTTGGTCAGCGATCCCTTAATGCGAGTGACCCTTGTTCGTCTTAGTGGCCAACATCACATTTTACTGCTGAGTTTTCACCACATCGTTTTTGATGGCTGGTCGGCAGGGGTGTTTCTACAAGAGTTCGCTGAACTTTATCAAGCTTTCTGTGCAGGAAAAACCCCGCTTTTACCACCCTTGCCCATTCAATACGCCGATTATGCGATTTGGCAGCGGCAATGGCTCCAAGGAGCAGAACTAGAGCGTCAATTGCAGTACTGGCAGCAGCAATTTGCTCCACTGCCTCCGCCCCTAGAACTGCCCAGTACTAAGTGTTACCAGCCAGGAAAATCAGTGCAGGGTGGTCGAGAAACCTTTGAAATTGCCCCAGAATCAACTGAGAAGTTACGGCAACTGAGCCGCTCGGTGGGGGCAACTTTATTTATGACTGTTTTAGCGGTTTATACAATCCTCCTCTACCGCTATAGTGACCAAGAAGACTTAACCATCGGTGTGCCTCTAGCTGGTCGAAATCACAAGCAGATTGAACAGCTAATTGGTTTCTTTGTCAATACTTTAGCCCTGCGCTTCAATCTGGAGGGAAACCCGAGCTTTCGGACTCTGCTGAGGCAGGTACGCCAGCAGGTTTTGGATGCCCAGGAACACCAGGATTTACCCTTTGAAAAACTGGTCGAAGTTTTACAGCCTGAGCGCGACCTCAGCCATAGCCCTCTATTTCGGGTCATGTTTGTTCTGCAGCGAGAAGTCGTCGGTAAACGGCAAATTGGGGAGCTGACCCTGAAATCTTTGCCCACAACCCAGGCAACTGAAACCTTCGATCTGACCTTGTTTGTAACGGAGGCGGAGCAAAGGTTACAGTGTATCTGGGAGTATGATAGCCATCGCTTTGATGCCATTGATATTGCGCGAATGACGGGACACTTCCAAACTTTACTGGAGGCTATTCTAGCGCATCCCGACCGGGCTATTGGACAACTTCCCCTACTCACAACAGCAGAACGGCAGCAGTTGCTCTCGTGGGGATTGGGAACAATTCTACCGTTCCAGGCCAAACCAACTTTAGTCACCACTTTATTTGAAGCATGTGCCCAGGCTAACCCAGAAGCAATCGCTTTACAATTTGGGGATCGGCAACTTACTTATCGCGCCTTGAACGATCGAGCCAATCAATTGGCCCACTATTTGCAGAACCAGGGGGTTGGGCCTGAGATATTGGTCGGTTTGTGCGTCGATCGATCGCCAGACATGCTCCTTGGGGTACTGGGCATTCTGAAGGCAGGGGGGGCTTATGTCCCCATGGATCCAGACTATCCGAGCGATCGACTGACTTATATGGTCGAAGATTCAGGAATTGCTGTTTTGCTCACTCAAAAAGCGTTACAGGCAAGATTGCCCGAATCTGAGGTAAAAGTCGTTTATTTGGATGCAGAGTGGTCAGCGATCGCGCAGCAAAATACCGTTGCACCTTCTGTGAATGTCCAACCCCAACACCTTGCCTATGTGATTTATACATCTGGGTCTACTGGTCAACCTAAGGGAGTTTTAATCGAACATCAGGCCATTGCTAGCCATTGTTATGGCATTACAGAACATTATCAAGTAACCAGTCAGGATCGGTTTCTTCAATTTACCTCTTTGAGTTTTGACGCTGCCCTAGAAGAAATCTTCCCCCCTTTAATCAGTGGAGCCACCTTGGTGCTCACAGACCCTGACCTGTGGACTGTGCCTGAGTTTCACCAGAAATTGATTGAGCTGGAACTGACATTTGTCAATATTCCCCCCAGCTACTGGCATCAATGGTTACACTGGCAACAGCAAAATCCTGAAGATGCTCCCCCTCTACCTGATCTGCGACTAGTGGTTTCTGGTAGCGATGTGCTTCAACCGGAAACCATCAAACTTTGGCAACAACTGTGCCAACAAAATCCCTGGTTAGATTCAGTGGGCTTGCTCAATGCTTACGGTCCAACAGAAGCAACCATTACCACCACCACATTTGATATTGCTGGAGCCTTAAGCACCCATAGCTCTATGCCACGAGTGCCTATTGGTCGTCCTTTGCCGAATCGAACTATCTATATCTTGGATAGTAATGGTAATCCTACCCCGATTGGCATTCCTGGAGAACTCCATATTGGTGGTATCGGTCTAGCCCGAGGTTATTTGAATCGCCCGGAGCTAACCGTAGAAAAATTCATTCCCAATCCCTTCGGCGAGGGTCGTCTCTACAAGACAGGAGATTTGGCTCGCTACCGCCGGGATGGCAATATTGAGTTTATCGGACGAATCGATTATCAAGTTAAGATCCGAGGCTTTCGGATTGAGCTGGGGGAAATTCAAGCGGTCTTATCTCAACATCCTATGGTAAGCCAAGCCCTGGTTATGGTAAGACAAGATCGCCCAGGGGATAAATCCTTGGTTGCTTATGTGATCAGAAGTGAACAGCAGGCTAGTAGTCCTGAACTAAGGCATTTTCTTCAACAAAAGCTTCCGGATTATATGGTGCCTAGTGCCATTGTCGGCCTTGATAGCTTTCCCTTAACCCCTAGTGGTAAGGTTAATCGCCGTGGGTTACCTGCTCCTGATTTTGAACAAGGGCGCTCAACAGATTTTGTGGCTCCAAGCACTCCAGCTGAAACAGTCATCGCCACTATCCTAGCTAAGGTATTAGGTCAAGAACAGGTGGGTATCCACGATAATTTCTTTGCCCTGGGGGGACATTCATTGCTGGCAACCAAGGTCATTTCTCGACTGCGGGAAGCGTTCGAGGTTGAATTACCGGTGAGGGCTATATTTGAATCGCCTACAGTTGCGGGTTTGGCCTCCCTCGTTACCCACAGCCAACAAATCACTCCTGGATTCACCGTACCAGAAATTGTCCCAAGGGAGTCCGAAGGCCAACCCCTCCCCCTCTCTTTTGCCCAAGCCCGCCTTTGGTTTCTCAATCAGCTAGAAGGACAGCCTAACGCCACCTATAACATGCCGTTTGCCTTGGAAATTAAAGGTTTACTAGATGTGGGGGCCTTGGAGCGAGGACTTCAGGAAATTGTTCAACGCCATAGTATTCTGCGCACCCGCATTCAGGTTGTTAACGGTATCCCACTGCAAACAATCGATCCCTCTGCTGAGCTTAAGTTAGCTGTAGTGGAGCTAATACAGGAAGGTAATCACCAACAGAACCTCCAGAAATTGGCGACCGCAGAAGCTGAGAAACCCTTTGATCTGAAGCAGGATTGGCCAATCAGGGCTACTCTGTTGCAGTTATCCCCAGAAGACCATGCCCTATTCCTGACCCTGCACCACATTGTCTCGGATGGCTGGTCAATAGACCTGCTTCTACAGGAACTCTCAACCCTCTATAGCGCTTTTGTGGCTGGGCAACCGTCTCCCCTCCCAGCGTTGCCAATTCAGTACGTTGACTATGCTGTTTGGCAACGTCAGTGGCTGGCAGGACCTGTGATTGAGCAACAGGTCGAGTACTGGAAACAGCAGTTAGCTGATGTATGCTCCCCGATCAATTTGCCCACAGACCGCCCCCGACCATCTGTACAACGTTTTCGGGGAGGGCACTTCAAGTTTCAGCTCGACACTGCTCTGTCCCAAAAGTTGCGAACCTTAGCGCGAGGGACTAATAGCACGTTGTTTATGACCTTGCTGGCTGCCTTTGCCGTCCTCCTCTCACGCTACAGCGGCCAGGAGGATATGCTCATTGGTACTCCTGTTGCCAATCGCCATCATGGTCAAACCGAATCCCTGATTGGCTTCTTTGTTAATACTTTAGTGCTACGTACTCGAACTGAAGGTAATCCCAGTTTTAGAGAACTGCTTGGGCAGGTGCGTCAGGTTGCTCTGTCTGCCTATAGTCATCAGGATATTCCTTTTGAAAAAGTGGTGGAAATTCTGCAACCAGAACGTTCCCTGAGTCATAGTCCCTTGTTTCAGGTCATGTTTGAGTTACAGCAAAGACCCACTTATGAGCAGTTTTCCAACTTAACCCTCACCCCCATTAAACAGGATCTGCAAATCGCCAAGTTCGATCTGACGTTATCAATAATAGATAGCACGTCCGAGTTAATTGGATACTGGGAATACAACAGTGATCTGTTTGACCGGGAAACCATTGTTCGGATGGCTAGCAACTTTAAAACCTTACTAGCTGGGATTGTGGCTAATCCAGAGGAACGGGTTGAGCAGTTACCGTTACTGAGTACCAACGAGCGCCAGCAGTTGTTGGTGGGGTGGAATAACACCAGGGTAGACTATCCCCAAGACCATTGCATTCATAAGCTATTTGAAACACAGGCAGAGCAGACACCAGAGGCTGTGGCAGTAGTCTTTGCTGGTGAGCAGTTGACTTATCAAGAGTTGAATGCCCGTGCTAATCAGTTAGCTCACTATCTCCAAGGCTTGGGGGTGAAGCCTGAGACCTTGGTGGGCATTTGTGTGGAGCGTTCTATAGAGATGGTGGTGGGCTTGTTGGGGATTCTTAAAGCAGGAGGGGCTTATGTCACCCTCGATCCTGATTATCCTACAGCTCGACTGACTTATATGCTGGAAGATTCAGGAATTTCTGTTTTGCTCACTCACAAAGGGTTACGGGCAAGATTGCCCGAATCTGAGGTAAAAGTCGTTTATTTGGATGCAGATTGGTCAGCGATCGCCCAGCAAGATACCGTTGCACCTTCTGTCAATGTCCAACCCCAACACCTTGCCTATGTCATTTATACATCTGGGTCTACTGGTCAACCTAAGGGAGTTTTAATCGAACATCAGGCCATTGCTAGCCATTGTTATGGCATTACAGAACATTATCAAGTAACCAGTCAGGATCGGTTTCTTCAATTTACCTCTTTGAGTTTTGACGCTGCCCTAGAAGAAATCTTCCCCCCTTTAATCAGTGGAGCCACCTTGGTGCTCACAGACCCTGACCTGTGGACTGTGCCTGAGTTTCACCAGAAATTGATGGAGCTGGAACTGACATTTGTTAATCTCCCCCCCAGCTACTGGCACCAATGGTTACACTGGCAACAGCAAAATCCTGAAGATGCTCCCCCTCTACCTGATCTGCGACTAGTGGTTTCTGGTAGCGATGTGCTTCAACCAGAAACCATCAAACTTTGGCAACAACTGTGCCAACAAAATCCCTGGTTAGATTCAGTCGGCTTGCTCAATGCTTACGGTCCAACAGAAGCAACCATTACCACAACTACATTTGATATTGCTGGAGCCTTAAACACCGATAGCTCTATGCCACGAGTGCCTATTGGTCGTCCTTTGCCGAATCGAACTATCTATATCTTGGATAGTAATGGTAATCCTACCCCGATTGGCATTCCTGGAGAACTCCATATTGGTGGTATCGGTCTAGCCCGAGGATATTTGAATCGCCCGGAGCTAACCGTAGAAAAATTCATTCCCAATCCCTTCGGCGAAGGTCGTCTCTACAAGACAGGAGACTTGGCTCGCTACCGCCGGGATGGCAACATTGAATTCCTCGGTCGCATTGACCATCAAGTCAAAATCAGAGGCTTCCGTATCGAACTCGGGGAAATTGAATCCGTGCTCAGTGGCCACCAGCAGGTGCAGGAATGCGTGGTCATCCCCCGGGAAGATACCCCAGGGAACAAGCGGCTGGTAGCCTATGTAGTTGGGGATGATGATCTTGACATTAAGGCTCTCAAAGAGTATGCCAGACAGCAGTTACCAGACTACATGGTTCCCAGTGTAGTGGTGCCCCTGACGTCATTACCCCTGTCTCTCAGTGGTAAGATAGACCGCAAAGCTTTACCTGCCCCTGATCCTGCCTTCAGCCACAGCAGTGAGTTCGTTGCACCTAAAACAGAGAGTCAAATTCGCATCGCTAGTCTTTTTGCCGAAATTCTCTCCCTGCACCCTGAAACGATTAGCCTTGATGATAGTTTCTTTGAGTTAGGTGGTCATTCCCTATTGGCTACTCAACTGATGTTTCGCATTCGTGAAGCCTTCGAGATTAATTTATCTCTAAGGGCATTGTTTGATTATCCCTCTGTTTCTGATTTTGCTAGTGCAATCGACCAAGCTTTAGTAACTGGAAACTATCAATCCCAGACTTGGGATTTAGAAGCAGAAGCTGCTTTAGATCCAGATATTCAACCATCAACTGCGATCGCGCCAATCGTCAGTCCAATTGAACGAATTTTCCTAACCGGTGCAACGGGTTTCTTGGGAATTCATTTACTTTCTGAACTCTTGACCACAACGGATGCTACTGTCTATTGTTTGGTTCGGGCTGATAATCGTGATGCTGGCAAAGAAAGACTGAAGAACAAGTTAGAAGCAACTGGATTATGGCGTGAGAATTTTACATCTCGAATTATTCCGATCATCGGAGATTTAGGAACCAGTCGTTTTGGACTCTCAGCAACTGAGTATAATAATTTATGCCAAGACATTGATGTGGTTTATCACGTTGGAGCTAAGGTTCATCATCTGTGGTCTTATGCTCTTTTAAAAGATGCGAATGTTTTGGGAACCCAAGACGTGTTAAGACTGGCTAGTTTAGGAAAGATAAAACCGCTTCATTACGTTTCTACTCTATTCTCAACATCCCAAACTGACCAACCCATTCTCGAGTCAGCAACTACCAATCATTCTGATTTACCAAACGTAGGCTATGTTCAGACTAAGTGGGTAGGAGAACAGTTAGTTTGGGAAGCGAAAGAGCGCGGTTTGCCCATAACTATCTATCGACCGTCGAGGATTAGTGGTCACAGTCAAACCGGTGTATCTAGTTTCGATGACTTACTCTCGCGACTGGTGAAAGGATGTATTCGACTCCAAAGTTTTCCTAACTGGAATGGTTTTTCAGAAAACCTCGTTCCAGTAGATTATGTCAGCCGAGCGATTGTTTGCCTGTCTCAACAAAACCGTTTATTTGGAAAGGCGTTCCATTTAATTAATCCGAAATCGGTGCCTTTCAGGGAAATTTTTGACTGGGTGCGCTCCCTGGGCTATAGCTTGGAAGAAATTGACTATACTGATTGGCGTTCCAAGTTGATAGAGGATATGGAAAATCCTCTCTACCCTTACTTACCCAACTTCCCGGAATCACCCTCAAACACAACAAACACAACAAACTTGATTGAGTACGATTGTCGCAATGTGGTTGATGGTTTAAAGGGAAGTGGTATCCAGTTACCCGAGGTTAATCAGGATTTATTTAAAACTTACCTCTCCTTCTTTAGAGAAAGTGGATTTGTGGAGGATTGAAGCTTTTTACTGTTTGACCCGGTGGGTGTAACGGGAATCAGGCGTGGAACGGGAATCAGGCGTGGAACGGGAATCAGGCGTGGAACGGGCATCTTGCCCGTTTCATTTCCGGGCAGCAACCTAACACTGGTCTAGAGGTGGAAAATCAGGGCGAGCCCGTCTTATCACGCACCCTACGCTTGTATGGAAAACGCGATGTTCCTTTGGAACCGCTTCGCGAACGCAACAGGAGTTAACTAATGAACCAGACCACTGATACCCAACAACAGACGGCTTATGATGGCAAGCCCAGCATCATCAGCGCCATCACTAAACGGTTTCCATCACTGCAAGGAATGGAAACATTTACTTTCATCTGGTTTGGCCAAGTTATTTCACTGATCGGTACCAGTCTGACCAGTTTTGCCCTCAGCATTTGGGTTTACCAGCAAACTGATTCTGTCACCCAATTTTCCTTACCCGTACTATCGGCGGCGATTCCTCCGATTTTAATTGGTCCAATTGCGGGAGTCTATGTCGATCGCTGGAGTCGTCGTTGGACGATGATTATTAGTGACTTCTCTGCCGGTTTGTGTACCTTGCTGGTGGCTTGGTTATACCTTAATGGTAGTCTGGAAATTTGGCATATCTGTCTAACAAATGTGCTTAGGTCTAGCTTCAGTACATTTCAAGGTTTAGCCTATTCTGCCGCAACCACTCTGCTGGTTCCCAAAGCTAATCTTGGCCGTGCTAGTGGTATGGTCTTCACGGGGCAAGCCATCTCAGATTTAGCAGCCCCTACCTTTGCGGTAACTCTACTTGCCATTATTCAGTTACCAGGGATTATCGCCATTGACTTTATTACCCTACTATTTGCCTTGGTAGCTCTATTGATAGTCAAATTTCCGGAGCTTTCAACTGGGACTGACGAGCAAACGGAACAGGAATCATTTTTACACAATTTAACCTATGGCTGGAACTATTTCGTGCAGCGACCAGGTCTTTTGGGATTGGTACTGTTGGTTGCTCTGTGTAATTTCCTAATTGGAGCCACTCAGGTTCTCGATATCCCATTAGTTCTTTCTTTTGCATCGGTAACAACCCTGGGAATTGTGGTCTCCTTCGCCAATGCTGGCATGGTTATTGGGGGCTTAATCATGACGATTTGGGGCGGCTGGCAGAATCAAATGACTACTGTTTTTATCAGTATGTTTGCTATTGGCCTGTGCGTACTTTTGGTAGGTCTTCGCCCCTCCGCTATTCTTCTGGCTTGTGCAAATTTTTCCATGCTACTAACTATTCCGATAGTCAATAGTGCTATTCAAGCTATTTACCAGCGCAAGGTAGCTCCAGAAGTCCAGGGAAGGGTGTTTGCATTTCGGAAATCAGTGGCTTTAGCAACGCTGCCTCTGTCTTATGTTATTGCAGGTCCATTAGCCGATCGCTTCTTTGAACCCTTAATGACTCAAGATAGTATTGTTGCAAAAACCATTGGCAGAGTGATTGGTACAGGTCCTGGTCGTGGTATTGGCCTAATGTTTATTTCCATGGGAGTCTTGACTATTTTGATGACTTCCATCGCTTACTTTTTGCCTCGTTTACGATATTTGGAGGATGAATTACCTGATGCGATTGGGGATTAAGAATCGGTAAGGGGGAATGTAAGCATTCAGCTATCAGCCGTCAGCCGTCAGCTGACGGTTTTCCGTAACTCAGCATTATTCCAATGCTTACCTGTTGTCTTGATGCAAAGCGCGAGTGGGGGAAACCACGGCAGTCGCTCATGGCGCATGGGTCTGTGTGGGGAACCTGCGTCCGCACCGCTGTTTGCACCGTGGAAACCCCCTTTGGCGGCGCTGCCTCCCCAAGACCGTAATGGTGCGTTTGACCCGTAATTAAATTCGCCACGGGTCGCACCTGAGGCATCGTTTATTCAAAAACACCGATTGCGCTACCCGCACGCTGCGCGAACAGTAGCGTGACCGTAGGCCTTTAGCTGATAGCTGATAGCTGATAAGCAGGTGCACAAAATTAATTACACATTTTCCAAACCTAAAAGCCTTACAATGTCAGGGTTAAAGAGATTGGGTAATGGTAATTAATTATGTCTAGGTGCTTAGAAGAAACCTTAGTCACAATTTGGTCTGAAGTCCTAAAAATTGAGCCGATTGGCATTGAGCATAATTTCTTTGAATTAGGGGGACACTCCCTTCATGCCAGCCAAGTTGTGGCTCGTATTTCTAATAGACTAGGCATTGAAGTGCCATTGTTGCAGATTTTTGAAGCACCAACAATTAGCCTGCTCTCAAATTACCTAGAATCTGCAAATACTAGCACTTCTAGCACTGGTGACTATCCATTAGTTCCCACCCCCACGGCAACAGAGGCAGAGATTCCTCTATCCTTAACCCAACAAAGTCTCTGGTTTCTGGCTCCACTGGAAGAGAATCCTGCTGCCTATAACTTGGTCAGAGCGTTTGTGATTACCGGGCGATTAGACACAACGAATTTAGAAAATGCGTTCGCGAAGCGTCGGCTTTGCCGAATCGCAACCCTCATAGACCGCCACGAAATCCTACGAACCACCTTTTCAGCTGGCGAGGGCATACCAAACCAAAGGATTTCATCCCACATTTCTTTACCCTTGTCTATGGTAGACTTGGCCACTGAGGGGTTCGATGTGATTGAGGAAGTGATTCTCCAAGAGCAAAATCGCCCCTTAGATGTAACTGTTGGCCCTCTGGTCCGATTTACGCTAATTTGCAATTCACAGGAAAAGCAAATTTTACTACTGACCATGCACCACATCATTAGTGATGACTGGTCAATACAAGTTTTGCTCTGTGAACTCTCATCCCTTTACACAGCTGGTTTAACCGAGACACCGCCATCCTTACCAGCTCTGCCCATTCAATATGTTGATTATGCTCAGTGGCAACGGCACCGATTTACCGGAGAGTTTAGAGATAGCCAAATTAAATACTGGCAAGAGCAATTAGCAGATGCTCCCCCAGTGCTTAACCTCCCCCTGGATCGTCCCCGCAAAACTCAACCCTTCAAATCTGGCCGGGTGCCATTTCTCCTCCATGGGGATTTAACTCAAAAACTCAATGTCTTAAGCCAGGGTAAGGGAACAACCTTATTCATTACCCTGTTTGCGGCCTTTTCCGCTTTTCTGTCTCGCTATTGCGATCAAGACGATATTGTGGTGGGGACTGCCATCGCCAACCGAAAGCCAGCCATAACAGAGGCGTTGATTGGCTTTTTCGCTAATATCTTAGTCTTGCGCACTCGACCGAACCAACAGCATAGCTTCCTAGAGTTGCTGTCCCAGGTTCGTCAAGTGGCCTTAGACGCTTATGCCCATGCCGATGTCCCCTTCGGCCTGCTGGTAGAGCAACTGAAACCGGAACGGCTGCCAGGGGTTAGTCCCCTATTTCAGGTGGTGTTTATCTTGCAAAATGTCCCGAAAGAAACCCTTGATTTATCCGGGCTGACTGTCAGTGCGAAGTCTTTAGACAAACCCACTGCTGGGGCTACCTTTGATTTAAGCTTATCCCTGACTCAAAGCGATACAGAACTGATTGGCGCTTTTGAATACAATGCCAACCTGTTTGATCCCGCAACGATTGAGCGGATGACAAGAAATTTCCAAATTTTTGTAGAGGGGATAACTGGTGACCCAGAACAAACCATTGCTCAATTGCCGATTTTGAGTGCTGCTGAACAACAGCAATTATTAGTGGAGTGGAATCAGACCCAAACCGATTATCCTCGTAATGCCTGCGTTCACCAGTTATTTGAAGCTCAAGTCCAAAAGACACCAGATGCAGTAGCATTACGTTTTGCCGAACAAGCTCTGACCTATCAGGAGTTGAATCAAAAGGCTAACCAACTCGCCCATTATTTGCAAACTTTGGGTGTTGGCCGAGATGTTCCGGTGGGAATTTGTCTGGAGCGCTCGTTCTCGATGGTGATCGCGCTGCTAGCAATTCTCAAAGCCGGGGGAGCTTATGTGCCCCTAGACCCTGGCTATCCCCAGAAACGGCTGGCCTACATGATGAAAACTGCTCAAGTTTCCATTCTACTCACCCAAGAGTGTTTAATATCCCAGGTGCAGCTAATGGCAGAGCATACCCTTTGTTTAGATAAGGATTGGCCAACCATTGCCCAACATCTACCCACCAACCTCAATGGCCAGACTACACCAGATCACCTGGCTTATATTATCTATACTTCTGGCTCAACTGGTCAACCGAAAGGGGTGGCCATGCCCCACCAAGCTTTAGTGAATCTGATTGGTTGGCAACTTGAGCAGACCTTAGCATCTAACACTGGTCGCACCCTCCAATTTGCCCCGATTAGCTTTGATGTTTCCTTCCAGGAAATCTTCTCGACCTTGTGTGCTGGAGGAACTTTAGTTTTAATCTCAGAGGACATACGCCAAGACCCCATGGCACTGTTGTCCAAACTCAACCAGGAAAACATTGCTCGTTTATTCTTACCCTTTGTTGGGTTACAACAGTTAGCAACTGTAGCGAAAACAGCACCATCATTGCCCACCCACTTGCAAGACATCATTACTGCAGGAGAACAGTTACAAATCTCTAATGCCATTCGCAATTTGATGGAGCGTTTGCCAGGATGTACTCTCCATAACCACTATGGGCCTTCTGAGAGTCATGTGGTGACAGCCTTTACCCTGCCAGAAGACCTTGCTCAATGGCCAGCCCTGCCCCCGATTGGAAAACCCATCTCTAATTGTCAAATCTATTTGCTAAACCAAGCTTTCCAGCCAGTTCCGATTGGGGTTGCCGGTGAGCTATACATTGGCGGGGTGGGGCTTGCTCGGGGTTATTTTAATCGCCCTGAGCTAACGGCAGAGCGATTTATTCAGCATCCATTTAGTGATAATCCATGGGCTCGACTCTACAAAACTGGGGACTTAGCTCGGTATTTACCAGATGGCACTATTGAATTCCTCGGTCGCATTGACCATCAAGTCAAAATCCGAGGCTTCCGTATCGAACTGGGGGAAATTGAATCGGTGCTCAGTGACTACCAGCAGGTGCAGGAATGCGTCGTTATCTGCCGGGAAGATACCCCAGGAAACAAGCGCCTGGTAGCCTATGTAGTTGGGGATGATGATCTTGACATCAGCGCCCTGAAAGAGTATTTCAAACAGAAATTACCAGACTACATGGTTCCCAGTGTAGTGGTGCCCCTGACGTCATTACCCCTGTCTCCCAGTGGTAAAATAAACCGCAAAGCATTACCTGCCCCCTCTGCTGCCTTCAGCCAAAGTAGTGACTTCGTTGCACCGAAGACACAGAGTCAAATTCGGATCGCTAGTCTTTTTGCCGAAATTCTCTCCCTGCACCCTCAGAGCATTAGCCTTGAGGATAGTTTCTTTGAGTTAGGTGGTCATTCCCTATTGGCCACTCAACTGATGTTTCGGATTCGTGAAGCCTTCGAGATTAATTTATCCCTAAGGGCATTGTTTGATTATCCCTCTGTTTCTGATTTGGCTAGTGCAATCGACCACGCTTTAGTAACTGGAGACTATCAATACCAGACTTGGGATTTAGAAGCAGAAGCTGCTTTAGCTCCAGATATTCAGCCATCAACTGCGATCGCGCCAATCGTCAGTCCAATGGAACGAATTTTCCTAACCGGTGCCACAGGTTTCTTGGGAATTCATTTACTTTCTGAACTCTTGACCACAACGGATGCTACTGTCTATTGTTTGGTTCGGGCTGATAATCGTGATGCTGGCAAAGAAAGACTATTGAACAAGTTAGAAGCAACTGGATTATGGAGTGAGAATTTTACATCTCGAATTATTCCCATCATCGGAGATTTAGGAACCAGTCGTTTTGGACTCTCAGCAACTGAGTATAATAATTTATGCCAAGCAATTGATGTTGTTTATCACCCTGGAGCCTATGTTAATCATGTGTGGTCTTACCCTATTTTAAAAGATGCGAATGTTTTGGGAACCCAAGACGTGTTGAGACTGGCTAGTCTAGGGAAGCTCAAACCTGTTCATTACGTTTCTACCATCAGCGTGTTATCAACATCCCAAACTGATCAACCCATGCTCGAGTCAGCCACTGCCAATTATTATGATTTACCAAAAGTAGGCTATGTTCAGACCAAGTGGGTAGCAGAGCAGTTAGTTTGGGAAGCTGCCAAGCGCGGTTTGCCCATAACTATCTATCGACCTTCGAGGATTAGTGGTCACAGTCAAACCGGTGTCTCTAGTTTCGATGACTTACTCTCGCGACGGGTGAAAGGATGTATTCGACTCAAATGTTTTCCCAGCTGGAGTGGTTTAGCAGAAAACCTTGTCCCAGTAGATTATGTCAGCCGAGCGATTGTTTGTCTGTCTCAACAAAACCGTTTATTTGGGAAGGCATTCCATTTAATTAATCCCAAATCGGTGCATCTGAGGGAGATTTTTGACTGGGTGCGCTCCCTGGGCTATAGCTTACAAGAAATTGACTATACTGATTGGCGTTATAAGTTGATAGAGGATATGGAAAATCCTCTCTACCCTTACTTACCTAACTTCCCGGAATCACCGTCGAACATAACAAACTTAATTGAGTACGATTGTCGCAATGTGGTTGATGGTTTAAGGGGAAGTGGTATCCAGTTACCGGAGGTTAATCAGGATTTATTTAAAACTTACCTCTGCTACTTTAGAGAAAGTGGATTTTTGGAGGATTGAACCTTTTTACTAGACTTCGCGGCAGTTGTCGGGAACAGGGAACAGGGAACAGGGAACAGTGGACAAGAATTGACGCAAAGCGATGCAGCGCGCTGCATCGCTTTCTTATGCCCCACACCCCACACCCCACCCCCTACACCCCACACCTGAGGTCAAAGTAAAAAACCTACCCTTATGAGCTTACTCCACCCCCTCCAATAACAGAGCCACTTGTTCAGGTGCAGGAAGTTGATTCTGCAATTGTTGTGGTAACGTTGAAACTATTCGATAAGTAGCAACACCAATCGGTTTGTTTGACTCCTTCAAGGCATATTCCACAATGGTCTTATCCTTAGACTTGCACAGAATAATTCCTATGGCAGAATTTTCCTCTTCTAGCCTCACTTTGTCATCTAACGCTGCCAAATAAAACTGCATCTTGCCTATATATTCTGGCAAAAACTCCCCTATTTTTAAATCGATGGCTACCAAACATTTGAGATGGCGATGAAATAACAGCAAATCAATAAAATACTCTTTGTTGCTAATTTCTAAGCGATACTGACTGCCAATGAAAGCAAACATTCCTCCCATTTCCCGTAAAAATGGTTCGACCTTGGCTAGAATTGCTTGCTCTAACTGACGCTCACTGTACTGATCGGCTAGCTCCAAAAAATCAAAGATGTACTCATCTTTAACAGCTAACTTAGCTTGCTTACGAATCTCCTCGGAAACTGTCTGTTCAAAATTCGTTTGATTCAGCAACGTTTTCTCGTAAGTTTGATTCTCAATTTGGTGAATCAAAACATTTTTTGTCCAGCCAAATTTCCGCGTCATCCGGATATAAAACTCTCGCTCTAAGTCATCTTTACACTTTTGCATAATAAGCAAATTATGACTCCAGCCAATTTCTGCCACCAATGGTGACAGTTTTTCCTTGGCATAGTAAGAAAGGTAGAATTCTCGCATTCTCCAGATATTCCGAACCGAAAAGCCACTGATACCTGGAAACTCCGCTTGTAAGTCTTTTGCTAATTGTTCTACGACTGATTTACCCCAGGTTTCTCCCTGTTGACGGGTAACAATTAACCGTCCAATATCCCAATAAAGAGTAATTAATTCCTTGTTGACTGCTTTGAGGGATTGGTACTGAGCCTGGCGAATGCGCTGCTTGACTTCTACTAGTAGTTGCCGATACTTCCCTGAATCCAAGTCACTCATCTGGTTTCCGTTTCAACAACATTTGTCCAAAAGGTGATCATAACAAACATAAAGCAGTCAGCGGTCAGCGGTCAGCCTTTGGCTGATAGCTGATAGCTGACCGCTGACTACTTATAGCACTACCCATTAAGGTTAGGACATTGATACAACCTGAAAAGCTTTTGTAGTAAACTTTTGCCTTTTGCCTTTTGCCTTTTGCCTTGCGCTATACTTCCCCCCTCAAATCCTCTGTCGAGAATCCTCAATATCATTCCTTAGCTCCTCTAACTTGCTTTTTGCCTCTGAATCTTCCAAATTTAAAAGCTTTTTGTAAATTCCCTCAGCAGCCTTTAACGATTCAACCGCTTCAGCAAACTCTTCTAGGTTGTGGGCAATCTCACCAAGCTGTTCTTGAATTTCCGCCTGCAATGGCAAATTGTTAGCTTTTTTGGCCAGTGCCAGGGCTGTGCGGTAACGCTGCTGAGCCTGTCGCTTTAGTCCAATGCGCTTATACATGTCAGCTTGAAGCTGATAAATGGCAGGATTTTCTGTACCAGCTTTGATTCTTTTTTCTAAAAGGTCAATGGCATTCTGATTGAGACAAGTGTTAGGGAAATTTGGATCTTGGCAAGTGCTGTGATACAGATGAGCTTTTTTTTGAGCTTTGGCATCTGCATCCAGATTTTGTGTGTCAATCTGAGCTAGGTTCTTCTTTAGCTCCTGCTCCAGCTCATCCGTCAGCAGGGTAATGGTGGGAGCTGGCTCTTGATCGGGATTTTTCGGTGAAGACACACCGGTACTAGCAGTTACCACAATAAAATAATCCCGATCCCGTCGGAGTTGGGAGCTATCAGGATAATCAACTATGGGTTCAGATACCCGTTTTTCCCACACTGGTTTTGCCAAATCATTGATAGTAACATCATAGTGGGTGGCTTCTTTCACCCCATGCCAGCGCAGGGTCAGGGGTTGATTAGGACGTAGTGCTGTATTCCTAGGACTGATCAGGTAGGGAAGGTTTTCGTTCCCGATGCCACGTCCAGGTGCTAGCGGATCTCCCGGTCGGAACAATATTCCTGAATTTGAGCAACCTTCAGACACCTTAAAAGCTGTTCCTACAGGAACTTCCCAATTACTGAGATCACTGCAGGAAACTGTAGCAGAAGATTGAGAGTTTCTGACCCAGATCTGGTCTGTGAGCTTGAGACGATCTCCTTGGTGAGCCCGACGATAACCAAACCACAGGCGACGTTTCACTTGAACATCTCCTGTGAGAGCTGCGATCTCGTAAATACCTTCAGCCGCAGTAGTTGCTGGAGCCGCGATCGCGATTAAAACGCTGGAAAGTAGGGAGATGGAGAATAGACGTTTCCAAATCATGGCCTTTGTTTCTGTTGTTGAGCTTTCTGAATACGTTGATTAGCTAGATGTAACCAGGTGTCTTCTTCTGGAATTAAACGATTTCCTATTCCTAAATCATTAGCTATATCTAGCCATTTGTTTGGTTTTGAAATTATGGGATTTCCGATGATTAAATTGCGACAATGTTCCCATTGCTTGAGATATTCCTTGGAAGCTTCAGGTTTTTTCTGGCGTTCAAGTACCTGAGCTAAAATACAAGAGGCAGAGGCACGATTGGGCAGATATTTTGCCACATCTGGATTCTTAGCAATCTTGATAGCTTTTTCCAGGGCAATTTTAGCTTCATCATCCCGGTTTTGTTTGAATCTTACCCACCCTAAATTTTTATATAAATTGTATTTATCCTCTGGATAAACTGATTGCTCTGTGGTCAGTTTTAGACCTTCAACTAAAAGGTTTGCCGCTTCAGGATAGTCCCCCTCTCGAATGTAGAGTCTGGCCAAGTTGTTGTATGCCCTAGGAATGTTGGCACTTACCGCCAACTGGTACTCTTGCTTTGATTTCTTGAGCTGTAACCAGTCTTCATAGACTACGGCCAAGTTGTAATGAGCCTTAGCATTATCAGGCTCCAGGGCAATCGCTCTTTGGTAGTCGGCTTCAGCACTACTAAGCTCACCTGCTTTATAGTGTTCGAAGCCACGTTGACCGTAACTATCTGAAATTCTAGGTAGGCTATACCAAAACCCTAGCAATCCCAACAGTAGAGCCATGGTGGACAGAAACTTGGTTTCAGCATGAAGAAACTTGGGAACTTTCCAAGTAATCAGCAATTCCTCAAAACCTTTTTTCAATGCTTCTGAGAAATCGTTATCTTTTTGCTCTTCTTCGGTAAGGTCACTTTTGGCTTTCAGCAGAGTTATCAGACTCGGTACAATGATGGCGAAAGTGCCAACCACATCGGGACCACCAGTTAAGAAACGACTGGCAATATTGACCAGCAGAGCCAGACTCACACTCCAACCTCCAAAGGTCAGACCCTTAAACACCCAGTCGTAACGATCTAGCGGATGAGGAGGACGCTGTTGATCCAGATACCACCACCAGCCCTTAGGCTTTGTTGGTAGACTGTGACGATAGCTAGAAAGTTCCAGAGCTTGGTCAATCCGTTGTTTGTGTTGTTGGAGTTGGCCATCTAGCTCATGGATGCACTCTAGAAGCTCTGCAGGTATGAAGGGTTCCTGAGTCAGTGCATTGTGGAGTGCATCTCTGGCACACAGAATCTCTAGAGCTTGTTGATCAGTCAAGGGAGAATCTGTGGCTAGGGACTGGAGGGCAGCTCGATATTGACCAAAAAAATGGGTCTCAAGCCCCGTCCTTCGCTGGATAGAAACCTTAGAATAAAGGAGCCTTTATGGTTGTTCAGCTATACCTAAAAGAGGTGGGACCCGTGGCGAATTTAATTCTTAATACGGAAAGCGCACCTTTGGTTAAAACTTGGCAAATTTTGGCTCCTTTATTCTTACGGTAACTGTGGCCTACGGCCTCCGCTGCGCGAACAAACCATTAAGTTCTCTAATTTAAAAAATCATTTTATTAGCCACTTCTTTGAACGAATTTTCAATGGCCGCGAGACTCTCAGTGGTCAATATTTTTTGGCGGTACTTAGTTACGCATACTAGGTGCATTTGCAAGGAGCGTAATACTGTGCCAATATTCCGGAAACCCATTGTCAAATCTTGTAGATTACACTATAATAGGAGTACAGACAAACTAACAAAACGCCAATTGAAAGCAAGATACAAATATCGTTTTTATCCAACTGACCAACAGAAACAGGACTTAGCTAGGCTGTTTGGCTGTGTCAGAGTCGTGTGGAACGATGCTCTGGCTATTTGCAAGAAATCTAAGAAGGTTCTAAAATCTGGAGACTTACAGAAACTGGTCATAACTCAGGCTAAAAAGACCGAAGAAAGAAAATGGTTGTCTGAAGTGTCAGTCGTTCCTTTGCAGCAGTCCGTAGCTGATTTGGGAGTTGCTTTTAAGAACTTCTTTGAGTCGCACAATGGAAAACGAAAAGGACGAAAAGTTAGGTCTCCACGATTCAAAAAGCGATCCAATAATCAATCAGCAAGATTAACTCGCAGAGGTTTCTCTATTCAAGGTGATGGAGTTTACTTAGCCAAGATTGGGGTAGTCAAACCGATCTGGTCTAGGGAATTGCCATCTGAGCCAAGCTCTGTGACCATTATCTTAGATTGTGCTAACAATTATTTCTTGAGCTTTGTAGTAGATATTGAGCCTGTTCAAGTTGATGCCAAGAACCAAAGCATTGGGATTGATCTAGGTATCAAGACTTTCGCGGTAATGAGTGATGGGGGTCATGTCAATAGTCCTGACTATTCAAAACTAGATCGAAAATTACGCAAACAAACACGAAAGTTTGCTAGACAAGCCAAGGGGTCTAACCGGAGGGAGCAAACTCGCATTAAGATCGCAAGACTAAATAATAAAATCGCCAACAAAAGGAAAGACTTCCTGCATAAGTTCTCAACTAGGATAGTCAGCGAGAACCAAGTAATTGTCCTAGAAGACCTTAACGTGTCAGGAATGGTCAAAAATCGCAAACTAGCGCGAGCTATTAGCCAGCAAGGTTGGTCAGAATTTAGGAGTCTAGCTCAAGCAAAATCAGATAAATATGGCAGGGATTTTCGGGTTATAAGCCGTTGGGAACCCACTAGTCAAATCTGCTCAGATTGTGGGTTCAAGTGGGGGAAACTCGATTTGTCCGTACGCTCAATACTCTGTGTTAATTGTGGAACCGAGCAGGACAGAGACATCAACGCTGCTAGAAACATAGAAAAAGTCGGCATGGGGCATCGGCATGACTCTAAATGGGCAAGGAGGGGCGATAAGACTGTTGAGACCGTAGGTCACGCTACGCGAACGGCAGCACACCCCGATGATCTGTCAAGAATCACCGTTCTTCTAGGACGGTGAGTATGTCAACATATCTGCCCTGGCTTTTGTAGAGTAATGCCAGATTATTGAGGCTTTCTGCCACATCAGGGTGTTCCTCTCCCAAGATTTCCTGCCGAATCTCTAATGCTCTCTCAGCTAGGGGAATCGCTTCTGAGTACTTTCCTTGTTGATAAAGCTCAATGACTTGCTGATGCAGTTGAGAGGCTTCTGCTAGGGATAAGTCTTCAGCCCTTTCACTCCCTGGTGAACTGGGTTGTTGAGCAATGATACTTTGCCCCCAGCTAGACCTAGGGAAAGCCACTCCCATTGCCATCACACCGACAACGGTGGCTAAAATAGCTGCTCCCTTAACAGATAGGTTTTGATTCATTTTCTGAACACCGTTTGAGATACGCAACAAACCTCACGACAGGAAGTGGGGGTGATACAGTAGTGTGCCACTCACTATTATTCTTCCACTGAAATTATAGCTATTGGGATTTATAGCAAAGGGAGTCGGGAGTCGGGAGTCGGGAGTCGGGAGTCGGGAGTCGGGAATAAGAATTATCACAATTCCTACAGGGATTGCTATAGTTGACAATCTCAACTGAAAATGTTAATTGCCTTGGCCAAAGGCCACGCTACGGGATTGACCGTTCGCGCAGCGTCGGGCTTTGCCCGTGCATGTCACGCTACGCGAGTCACGCGTTCGCAAAGCGTGGCCTACGGCCTCAGCTTCCGCGCTTATGCGATCGCGCAGCGTCGGGCTTTGCCCGAATCGCATTTACTTATAAACATCTCTACGATATGGATATTCAACCGCACTTGATATTAGCGGGATTTTGATTTCCCTTCAACAAGTCCCAACTCTTCTCGCAAAACTCGTCGAAACGTCTCTTCTATTGGCTCACGCTGATGCTGAATGTGCTGACGCAACACCTGATTAATCAAGGTTTGATAATTGCCTCCACCAGATAGATGTACCTGCTCACGAAACCACTCGATAACATCATTATCTAAACAAATGGTGATCCGAGTCTTACCAGATGGCATCGGGTCAATCGCGCCACGCTTACCTTGACTAAAATCATACTCAGCTTCCATATTCATCCCTCCAGATATTGAAAACGTTCAGTACGAGTGGCTTTGCGAGCTGAAATCAAACGAATTTGATTACCTCGCCAGGTATAGACCACAACCAAAACTCGCCCCAAAGCATCTACCTGAATAATATTCAATTTAAATACGCAACAGCTTACCATAATTTTTTCCCGATTCCCGATTCCCGATTCCCGATTCCCGATTCCTTTTTTATATCAGTCTAAAAAAAAATAGCCGCAGAAATACTATCCACGGCTATTCCAATTTTTCATGTCACAAAATTAGCAAACCTAACCTGATCAGATCCTATCTGATTCGACCAAAACCTTGGCCAGGGGGGAAACCCCCCCAGAAATTTAAAGTGTTATGGCAACAACCAATACTTGGTTATTGTAGTGATCACTTCCCCTGGAACATCAGTTTTCTCCAGAGGCGTCCATTCCGCTATCTCTGCATAGCCTAGGGCGTAAAGCATCCGGATACTATAGATGACTGATTCACGAGAACCTTTGAGAGTGTGTTGAGCAGGTTGTTTCTTGAAGTTTTGGCTGAATTGTTGTGACATCATAAAAAATCTCATTTCGGTTTATACTGATTATAGTAATGATTATAATTATACTTCTCAAGGGTTTTAAAAAGTTTTTTTTGGGAAGTTTTAGGATTAATAAAAAATAAGCGATCGCGTAGCGTGAGCTTTGCGGCTCTTCCCTCTGTTCAAGGACAACAAATTAAAATCTTGATTGGGGGAGGAATTGTCATTATAGTTGGTAATTTCTCAGCTGATTGGGGACTATAGCAATCCTATCTGATTCGTGAAATAAATGGTCTGCTTTAAGGCAGAAGGCAGAAGGCAGAAGGCAGATGAGATAGGAGTTGGAGCTAGTTTTTAATAAGTCCAGTGATTTTACAAGCGATGCAGCGCCGCTCCCTGCTCCCTGCTCCCTTAGCTAAAGTGTTTATTTAGCATAAGCTGTCGCGCATTTAAACCACCTTGTCTTGATGCAGTCGCTCATGGGGAGGGGCTGTGTGCGGAACCTGCGTCCGCACCTTGTAAGCCCCGTGGAAACCCCCAAGACCGCGCTGCATCGCTTTATTAAATCAGGAAAAAAACCTGAAACTCTTTTACCTTCTGCCTTCTGCCTTCTGCCTTCTGCCTTCTGCCTTCTGCCTTGCTGTTGTGCAATTTAAATGCACAACAGCTTAACAAGTACGGAAGAGCCAACTTTTCCAGAATCACCGATGTCTCCAACACAGAAGAGGAAAAGAAAAAAACCTTCTGATTTGTTGAATTGTTGAGAATTGAGAATTGGGAATTGAGAATTTAGAATTGGAATATGCCTGTCGTGTTGGCGTTGCTGATTATGGGTATAGTTTCGCCCCCCTAGCCCCCCAATTCTGGGGGCAACAAAACTATCAAAGTCCCCCAGAATTGGGGGATTTAGGGGGCTTTAATAAAACCAGATGATCGCGCATTCATTCCTTAATTCAGCAACGCCGTCGTGTTGGTACAAAAACTATTTTCTACTTTGGTCGGACAATTACCACTGGTGCTAAAAACTGGAGTTTGTGGACATCACCTCTGGGTCGGTGTAGATAATAGTTTATAGAGACACAACAAAAAGCAGTGACTATTCAAACTCAACGTACTAGTCGTTTTATCGACCCCTGGCCTTATATTGCTATCGGGTCTACACTACTGGTATTTTTAGCCTTATTGGGTGCTTCTCTGTTCCAGAAAACACTGCTATCTACTACCGTCAGTGCCAGGCAAGAGGAACCGCTGCAACTTCAAACACTGTCCCTCAAGCGCCAGCTGATTGGTGCTCTTCGCATTGAAGCTAAAGCAAAAATTCCCCTTAACCGATGGGTTACTTATGAAATCCAGTTACTCGATGGCCAAGGTCAACCATTCGCCTCCGCCATCAAGCAAGCCTGGAATGAATCAGGAACTTGGTATGATGATGGGGAGTCTGGTAGTTGGCAAGACGATGACCTGTTAGGAGGACTTGATGTTCGCGCCAAGCAGGATGAGATGGTGACCATTGCCATTGCAGTTTTGGAGTATGGAGATACATCAGGACAAGTACTCGATCAACCTGTGCCGTTTCAGGTAACTGTCCAAAATGGAGTGATAGATACGCGCTATCTTTGGCCAGGTTTAGTGGGGACATTATGTCTTACCTTGATAACTTTATATGCAGCGCCATTAACCGGGAAAAAAGCCATCTTCAAAACGATTAACGATAGCGACCCCAGCGATCGCGCTATAGTCGGTGGTGCAAATCGCCTTGTGCGGGTTAGAGTTGATGTTAAGGCAGATGAAACTTCCCCATCGAAACTAGAAGTTCGCCTTTTTGTCAAGGACTCCTATGGTGAGGAAATCTATAACCGTTCGTTTCCCTTGCCTATGAACTATCTCAAAAACAACGGCAAGATCAAGAGAGCAACAGGTAAAGTACAAACATTCTTCCTGTTGGAATCTCGCAGTTCCTATGGTTTTTCCGTGGAAGTATGGCCAGATGCATCTGTCGATCGCACAACGTTGAGAGTTATTGATGGCAACCGTACCTTACAAAGCGTTGAGGTCGTAAAAATTAGCCCAACTTTTGATACGCCATTAATGCCTTAGAAACAGGTAGGGCAGTGTGGGATATCGAGAAAAAAATCTATTACACAGTTTCAGCTGTGTCACGGGCTTCGAGCAAGATGCTCCCACTACGCGAGCAAGATGCTCGCACTACTTGTATTTTCCATCCAGGAATTGATCCCATGTTGACCAAAATTTTGACAGCGACGACAGTTGCGATCGCACTATTTACCATAGTCGCAGGTTACACTCAGCGTTCAGCCCTTGTCCTGCGGGAAGAAAAACAAGAGAACTACTGGCCCCGACATCGGACCTATTTATCCGGTTACTATTATCTAGGTATTTGGGAATCGTCGCCCAATCGCTCAGACTATGGTAGCTTTCGCGGAGGCGGTCCGGCTACCGGGAAATAGACTATGGAAGATGCGATATCAGATGGGAAACCGATACCTAACTCTAGCATCCCATCCCTCAAACCGGACCAGCGTTGGTTGCTGATGATTGCTGCTGCGGTTTCCTCAATTTGTGGACTAGCGGTAGAACTGTTGCTGGGAACTCTAGCAAGTTACTTGGTAGGGAATCAAGCTCTATCCTATGGTATTTCCGTTGGAGTATTTCTCGCAGCAATGGGTCTAGGGTCTTACCTGAGTCAGTTTATTGCTGTCAATCAGACCAATTCCCCATCTCTACAACACCAACTACTCTTAGTCTTTGTCAAAGTTGAACTACTCATTGCTCCCCTAACTGCCGTATTGCCTTTAGGACTATTTGCAGTATTTGTTAGGAATGGTTCCATCTGGCTGGGTTTATTCTTCGTCACTATTGTCCTGGGAGTACTAGCAGGACTGGAAGTGCCGCTACTGACCCGAATTCTGGAATTGGACAAAGGGGTGCGGGAAGCATTAGCAGGTGTTTTAGCCTTAGACTATTTGGGAGCACTACTGGGTTCCCTCGCTTTTCCCATCCTCTTATTACCCATTATCGGTTTATTTCCTACGGCTTTTGTCTTAGGGTCATTACCCGCCTTGATGGTGTTTGCCATTGGGAGACGCTTTCCCAGACTGCGGCGCTGGGGATATTTGGGTTTAACCCTAGGTATTCTCCTGTGTACCTTGGCTCCCTTAGCCATTCCGATTAGCGACAAGCTGGAAAATACTCTGTATAGTGGGCCAGTGATCACCCGCATCCAGTCTCCCTACCAACGCATTGTCCTAACACGACAAGGACAGGATGTTCGTCTCTTCCTCAATGGCGATTTGCAATTTTCCACCCTCGACGAATACCGCTACCATGAAGCTTTAGTCCATCCCGCGATGAGTGCTAGTGTTGGTAGGCGTCGGGTTCTGGTATTGGGTGGAGGTGATGGTATGGCCTTGCGGGAAGTGCTCAAATGGCCAGAAGTCGAACGAGTCCTACTCATCGATTTAGACACCGAGGTTGTCAAGTTAGCTAGTCATCACCCTCAATTAGTCCAAGTTAACGATAACTCATTTTCCGACCCCCGTGTCGAAGTGTTGTATGCTGATGCTTTCATTAGGGCACCCGCACTCAACGAAACCTTTGATGTGATTATTGCCGACTTTCCCGACCCCGATCAAGAGATTATTGCCAAGCTTTATGCAGAAGGATTCTACCGCCGTCTCTTACCGCGATTAGCAGACAAAGGCATGTTTGTGACTCAGGCATCTAGTCCCTTTTTTGCTCCCAATGTTCTGAGTTGTATTGCCGCAACCTTGGAAAATGTGGGACTATTAGTTAATCCCTATGTTATTGATGTGCCCAGCTTTGGGCCTTGGGGTTTTGTGCTAGCATCAAGGCGATCGATTCAGCCGGACACCCTCAATTTATCGGTATCAACTCGCTTTCTCACCCCAGGCATTTTACACTCCTTGTTTGAGCTGCCAGGAGATATTAAGTTGGGTAATGTCGAGGTCAACCGCCTTGCTCATCCTGTGATTGTACGCTACCAATCTGACCCCCGTTGGGCAGCTTACTAATCCAAGAAGGCTCCAAGGCAGTCCCGATAAACAATTTTTTTCACCACCATGCATGAAAATCAATCTCTCCTGACTCCTGTCTCCTATTTTCAGATTAGAAGGCGGGAGGCAGGAGGCAAGAAAGTACTGCTTGACGAGAACCTTTGAGAGTGTGATGAGCAGGTTTTTTCTTGAAGTTTTGCCTGAATTGTTGTGACCTCATAAAAAATTAAATTTCTATTTAACTTGATTATAGTAATGATTATAGTATTAATGTCAAAGGCTTTGAAAAAGTTTTTTTTGAAAGTTTTAGGCTTAATAAAAAATCAGCAATTGCGTAGTGTATATTTCAAATAATCGATTTTATAAAATTAGCGTTCGCGTAGCGTGACCTACGGTCAATCGCGTAGCGTCTCTTTCAGAGAATTACTTAGTTTTTAACTATTATTTTTATAGCGTTTATTGCCTCAAAGTCCCCCTTTTTAAGGGGGATTTAGGGGGATCAGTTTCTACCTAATGGCAGAGAGAATAGCTATAACTAGTAATTTTAACAATAGCGCTGGTAGCAGTAGCTTCTAAAATAGACAAGGTTTAATCAGCGCGGAGATTGTAACGATAAAATACAAATTACTGATTTGCTATAATAACGTAAGCTATCAGCTATCAGCTATCAGCTATCAGCTTAAGCGCTACGCGCACGCGTGCGCGTTCAGCTATCAGCTATCAGCGTATTTCATAACTATTAGGTGCCCTTGACCCATTAAGAATTAAATTCGCCACGGGTCGCACCTGAGGTACACAGGATTTTTTCACTCTTGCCTCTTGCCTCTTGCCTCTTGCCTCTTGCCTCTTGCCTCTTGCCTCTTGCCTGTTCCCTGTTCCCTATTCCCTGTTCCCTTTGCTAAAACTATACAATAAAGATTATGTCTACAAATTCTCCAGCTTCAGCTAAACAGCTGACAACTAAACTAAATTTCAATATCTTGGTGGAAAATCAAGACCAAGACCTATTTCGTGCTATAGTATTGGGTCTGCCTGACTGCCAAGTTGAGGGAGCTAACAAAGAAGAAGCGATCGCTAATATTCGCCAACTTTTGACTGAGCGTTTAGCTAAAGCAGATATCATTTCTTTAGAAGTTGAATCTCCCAATAATGAACATCCTTGGATGGAATTTGCTGGTATGTATGCAAATAATCCTCTGTTTGATGAGGTTTTAACAGATATAGCAGCCTATCGTGATGAAATTGATGCAGAAATGGAAGAATATTATCGCCAAGTTGATGCTAAGGAGATAGTAAAGTGAGTTTGTGGGTTCTCGATACAGACCATATCTCGCTTTTTCAACGGGGGCATCCACTGGTCAAAAAGCGTCTCAATCAAACTAAATCAGAAGAAATTGCCACAACAATTGTCACAGTAGAAGAACAAATGCGTGGTTGGCTTAACGTCATCAGGAGAGCATCTGGATCTGACACACTAATGTTGGCTTACCAGGGATTATCAGATGCTATTAAGTATTTCAAAAATACCAAAATACTTGATTTTGATCAAGCTGCTTACAACTGTTACCAAGAATTAATCCAACAAAGAATACGTATTGGTAGTCAAGACCTACGTATTGCTTCAATTGTTATTTCTGTTGAGGGTATTTTGGTTACGCGCAATCGCCGCGATTTTGAACGAGTACCAGGCTTAACAATTGAAGATTGGACAATAGATGAAGGAAAATCCCAACCATAAGTTTTTGAAGACATTGGTGGGGCTGTAGCTGATAGCTGATAGCTGAACGCGCACGCACCTCAAGTAGCGCATATGCTTACACTATTCAAATCATTCCATTATTAAGCAACAGCAGAAATAGAGGGAAAATGCGATTCTCTGAAAGAGACGCTACGCGAACGCTAATTTATAAAAGCGATTTTATGAAAGAGAAGCTACGCTCCGGAAGCGTTTCGGCAAAGCCGTTCGCTTTTAGCGTGGCCTTTGGCCTCCGCTACGCGAACGCAAAGCGTGGCCATTCGCGTAGCGTGGCCGAAAGGCCAAGGCCTCAGCTTCCGCTAAAAGCGAACGCGCCCAAAACTATTGATTTTAGGGGATTGACAAAATCAATGATTTGTAGTTTTAAGTTTAGACAAAATTACCTTGATTTAGGAGAATTGACAAATCCCTTTACTTGTGAAGCTAGGCGTTAGCATATTTAAGCATATTCAAGCATATTAATTAAAGTTGATTAAAATTAAGGTTGATTAAGGTGCATTGTTATTGAGGAAAAAGCAAGTTAGTATCTGAAGGTTGTCAGCGACAAACGTCTGATATATTTAGATACTTAGCACAGCTAAGTGCTAGAAAATCAACTGAACGAGCAGAGATATGACTATACAGCCAAAAACACCAAATCCTGAAAATCCAGAATTTCAACAGTTTCTCGCAAATATAAATCAGTGGTACACTGAAGACACGAAAGGTTTTAAAACCTATTTTGATGCAGCGGTGGAAAATGTCAAACCAATTCCCGAGGAAATTTTAGAAGATGATCCAGACGGAACTTACACCTATGATTGGCGAAACAAAACAATAGAAGACCTGTGCCAATTCTTTACAGATTGGTATGTGTGGGAACCCCTAGTTCCCACTGGATTAGATTACATCCAAAAGTTTAGTTGGCTATACTATCAAAATGAATACGGCTTGGCCTTTGTTACCAAAGGTGCTGGTTATCAGATGACCGCAGATTTTGTAGAAGTGCGCGGCAAATACTTTGATTCTACTGACTCCCAAGAACTTATTCAAACATGGGTTAATGATCTTGGTGGTGCAACTGCAGTCTGTTCTGAGTTTTATTGCCCAAACCCGACTGAACCTGATCTAGGATTTGAGAATTTTAATCAATTTTTTGCCCGGAATCTAAACCCAGAGGCAAATCCTAGACCGATTACTTCACCCGATGACGACTCTGTTGTCGTCGCTCCAGCAGATAGCGTTATCAATATGATTGTTAACGACTTAACCCTAGAAACAAAAATATCTGTAAAAACAGTATATTTGAATGTTTTGGAGCTTTTGAATAACTCAAATTTTGCCCAAAACTTTGATGGAGGTACTGCTGTTTCTTGTATCCTCATGCCCGATACCTATCATCACTACCATGCACCTGTATCTGGCACGGTTGTAGAGTCTAACGAAGATGTCGCAGGAGAATATTTTGGTATCGATAACTTTCCGGGCTTGTTAAACGATGACAACGTTGGTTATGGATATTCTTACAGTGTATTTGAACATTTTCGTCGCGGCTATTTAGTGATCGAAACCCCCAACTATGGTCATGTGGCGATGATACCAGTAGGATTGAACACCATCGCCTCAGTGATATTTGAAGATCGATTCAAGAATGTCACTTCTGCAAACCCCGTTGCGATTACAAAAGGCGAAAAAATAGGGTATTTTCAGTATGGTGGATCCTTAAACATTCTTTTGTTTGAAAAAGATCGTTTCCCCTCATTAAATATCCTACAAGGGCAGCAAATTGGATTCCTGCTTGGTGAAGCAGAAGCAAAAGTGAAGTTAACCAAGACACGGAAGAGTCGTTTCTTGAATCGGATTGCTTATTTAGCCAGATAAGCAATTTATCGGGAGCATATCAATATTTGCAGTCAAACCCTCAGCTGCTATTATCCCTAGGGATAATAGCAGCGTTACTTTCCCCAGACATTCCAGACATGATTGAGATGCTCCCTTCCCTTTTCTTATCTAGCTGTTTTTAGTCTAATGAGGTACACATGCTGTTTTCTCCTCTTGCCTCTTGCCTCTTGCCTCTTCCTCTTGCCTCTTGCCTCTTGCCTCTTGCCTCTTGCCTCTTGCCTCTTGCCTCTTGCTCTTGCCTCTTGCCTCTTGCCTCTTGCCTCTTGCTCTTGCCTCTTGCCTCTTGCCTGTTCCTGTCCTAAAACCAGAAACTTTGTTACCTCACCAAATTGAAAAACGCTATACATCCCCAGACCAAAAGCTACCAATATGTACAGACTGTACTAGGATCTGGTTTCACCGACTTCATCGTTTTGCCCTGACCGTAGTCAAAGGTTTTATCACAAAAGCCACTTTCATTTTCCAACGCACAATTCAAAACGGTTTTATAATTTTTGCGATGATGATTGTCGATAATCTCAAATTTACCCATTAAGTTGTCTCGAGAAAATGAAACTAGATAAGCATAGGGCAAATGCTGGTATCCTTCATCTTTAAATGGGACACAAGGAACTTTATCATAAACATTTTGGATACGAATAGTTCGTGTCTCCGGGTTTTGTTGAGGTGCCTGTTGTTGATAAAATTCTACAAATGCTTGGTTGCCTACACGAGGGGAAGCATAGTTGTAGCTTGCAGACTTGATATCTGGTCTAGACAACGCCATATCAAGTGTGAAGAAAGTGCTCAGTGTAGCTCCTAAACTATGGCCAGTAATATACAGAGTATCGATCGGTTTTTCAGATGCTTGATATTGATCAACTAGGGCAAACACCTGATTCTGCATCGAGGGTGTGTTCCCATCACTATTGGAATAGATATGGTAGAAACCTGATTCAACCCTGAGCTCAGATGGCACTACAACATCTTCCTTATAAGGTAAAAATGTTGTATGATTAACACCAAAATTATCTATTATATCCTCTGTCGAAGAAGTACCTCTAAAGGCAAATATATAAGTGTAAGGAGACTGCTGAGATCGAAACACTAGACCATAACACTCAACAGTTTTGTATTTATTAAAAATCGCATCAACACCAGTCCAGTAGTCTACAAAATCATAACCATCCGGTGGAGACACCTCAATACACTCAGCAGGGTTTTGCTTATCAAAAGCATCATAAGTTAGACCGCTTGCTTGCGCTAAAACGATCGCCCTGGTGTGATCAAGGTCAGCAGTTGTGAGGTAAGTAATTGTGTTATCCATCACGCATGCTTTCATTAGGATGGCTATAGATAGCAATCCTATCTGATTTGCGAAAGAAATGGTCTGTTTTAGCAAAGGGAACAGGGAAAAGGGAACAGCGATGCAGCGCGGTCTTGGGGAGGCAGCGCGGTCTTGGGGGTTCCCCCCGGAGACGAAACCTTAGACAGTTGAGCCTTTATGGTTGGTAGGCTATGCAGAAAAGGGGTAAAACTTATTGATTAAGGCTCAACTGTCTTACGGTAACTTCTAACCATGAGCGACTGCCGTGGTTTCCCCCATGAGCGACTGCATCAAGACGGGAACAGGGAAAAAACATTCTATCAATTCCTACACGAATTGCTATTTAAAGTAGGAAGTAGAAGGGAAGGGAGAAGGCACCAATTTTTTACAATTCCAGGAATTTTACAAATAATTTAGGATTGCTATATTAGGCTCCCTCCCGAGCAGCAAGGATGAAGCCAATGCCCTTACTGTCGAGTCTTTTAAACTCTTGTCATGTAATTATTTTTTGAACAAAAGTCCATACAATTAATTGCTGCCTCAGAATTAGCAACAGAGGGATGCACGGTACATTTAAGACGATAATCACCAGTAAAAAACTGACAGTTAGAACAGGGAATTTGATGCAGTCGTTTGGCAACAGCAAAACTTTCTCGGACTGCTGACAAAACCGTCCAAGCTAGAATCATCATTAGCCCCCAAGCCAAACAAAAACAAATCAGGTCTAGATAAGGCTGGAGGGCATAGATCAGTACGTAAAGAAGTTGAAACACAATTTAATAGACTTCTTGCAGAAGTCGAGAACAGGGAACAGGGAACAGGGAGCAGGGAACAGGGAGCAGGGAGCAGGGAACAGGGAGCAGGGAGCAGGGAGCAGGGAGCAGCGATGCAGAGGTACGACCCGTGGCGAATTTAATTCTTAATGGGTCAAACGCACCATTACGGTCTTGGGAAGGCAGCGCGGTCTTATAGGTTCCCCCCATGAGCGACTGCATCAAGACAGGGTTCTGAGGCTATTTAATTAACAAGAATTTCTAAATACTGCCTCTTTCCACTGCTCCCTGCTCCCTACTCCCTGCTCCCTTCCTCAAAGTGTTAATTTAGCATAACAAGTACGGAAGAGCCTATAATCTTTTCTCCGAATAACTAAAAGGGAATATCATCTAAATCTTGTTGATGACTAGGGCTACCAGAGGTTGGGTTTTGAGGAGATGAAGACCCAAAAGAAGACTCAAAACTTTGCTCAGTATTTTGTTCAGTGCTGGTATAAGCAAAATCTTGTTCGGTATTGTTGGGATAAGAAACTGATGACGACATCCGATGTTGATCCATCGATACAACCTTATCATAGGTTTGGGGAGAGGATGGTTCTGGGGTACGCTGGAAAGTTCTATCCGAGGCCATGACTTGTGGCTCGAAGTGATCATCTGTTCCCAATTTGTGAATCCGGGAAACAGTCAATTCTGCCCGTTTTTCCTTGAATCCTTCTGGTCGCTCAATCACATTCATCCTTAAGCTACCTTCAATCACCACGCGATCGCCTGTGGAATAGTTTGTTTTAATTTCATTAGCCAAATATTCCCCCCAACCTACCACTTTTAAAGTGGATGGGGATTCCTCAGCCTTGACACCAGCGAATTGTACTAGCATCTGAGTCAGGGGTGTCTGATTATCTGAAGTGTAACGGAGTTCTGGATCCTGAATAATTTGTGCCATTAAAATGCAGCTGTTCATCTCCTATCTCCCTTGTCCTTTCAGTGTTGACTCTTCATTATAGAACAAGCGTACCAATACTTTTGGTGTAAGCTATCAGCTTAAGCTGATAGCTTACCTGTTAACAGCCGATCAATCGGATTTATGACACGGATTTATGACACGGCTGAAGGTTGCGCTTCTACACCTTGTTCTTTTTCAACGAATTCCTGAACATGGTTGCGATAATGCTTGAGGTTTTCCTCGGCCCAATCCCGGTCATCGCTGTTGGCAAAAATATGAACTAAGGGTTCGCCAGCATCGGGTAAAATCAACACCCAGTTATCATTTTGCGCGTTGATAATTTTAACGCCATCAACAAGTTCGAGCTGCTCACTGGGATGGGTTTCGACCAGATGACGCATCAGGCTACCCTTAACTGTCCAAGGACAACGCAGGGTAACGGTTTTGTACCATACCCGAGGAAGTTCGGCACGAATATCAGCAAGCGATCGCTCTTGGACTGTCAGCATCTCGATCAACTTGGCGATTCCAAACATAGCATCAAAGCCTGGATGTAGTTGGGGGAAAATAAAGCCCATGTCCCAACTACCTCCCAATACCACATTGGGGTTGCTTTGAGAAGCTTCCATCAGTGCTGTGGGGTTAGCTTTGGTGCGGATCACCTTGCCATCATGGCGTCTGGCAATTTGTTCCACCGCACTTGATGTCTGGACTGGAACCACCACAGTTCCCCTGGGATTAGAGGTTAACATAATATTGACCATCAGTGCAGTCAATATCTCACCTCGAATCGAGATTCCCGATTCATCCACCAAAATCAGCTGTTCCCCATTAGCAGAGACCTGGACACCAAAATTGGCTTTTAGAGCCTCGACCACCTGACCCAGCTGATTGAGCAAACTCTCTCGTTCTTCTGTGGAGATAGCTGTTTGTTTCAAACTGGCATTGAGGACTACTGCATCAGCCCCAAATTTCGCTAACAGTTGGGGTAAAACCGCACCAGACACGGCATAAGCATAGTCAATAACTACCTTAGCACTACTGTTGCGAATTGCCTCTACATTGAGATGCTTCTCAAAAGCAGTACCGTAGATATCGATTAACTGGATCGGGTAGTTAACATTACCGATATCATTGATCTGGACTCGTCTTAGGTCTTCTTTGAAGTAAGCCCCCTCAATTTTTTTCTCTTTACCCTTGCTGATATTAATTCCCTTGGCATCAATAACTTCGATCAGGATATGATCTGGTCGGTCAGGATGCACGCGCACATGGATACCCCCCTCAACCCCTAGGGTTGGTACCACGGTGCGAGCTACAGGAATTGCAGTTGCATCTAGGTTCTGGACATCAATACCTACAGACATCAATCCCCCAATCAAAGACCGGGTCACCATGCGACAGATACTACGCTGGTCACGGGAGAGTGATACTTGGGAGCCTAGTTTTAAGGTAGACCCATAAGCGGCTCCCAACTTAACGGCAAATTCGGGAGTAATATCGATGTTGGCTAAGCCTTGGACACCCCGCTGACCAAAAAGATTCCGTTGGGCAGTGTTGCCCCAAATTAAATTGATATTCAATGTTGCACCTGATTCTATAGTTTTATTTGGCCAAACCCTTACAGTGGGACTAATTTGAGCTTCTTCTCCGACTTTAGACAGGGAACCGACAACGGCACCTTCGAAAACTTGAGCACGACGGTCTACCCGGGTTCCCCTGGAAATGGTGCAGGCACTCAGATTAACCTCTTCACCAATCAACGCTCCATTCCAAATAATCGGTCGTTTCAGGTGAGCGTGAGCAGAGATGGTAACATTATCGCCAATTACTGTTCCTGCTTCGATGTGGGCGTTTGGACCAATCCGGCAGTTGCTACCAATTAGTACTGGGGTTTCAATCTTGGCAGTAGGGTCGATATAGGTATTTTGTCCCACCCACATTCCTGAGGATTGTTGCGGGTAAGCAAAGTCTAGTGTGACCTTATCCATTAAGCCGTCATACTGGGCTTCTCGGTAAGCCTCCAGGTGACCGACATCACACCAATATCCCTCAGCTACATAGCCATACATTGGCTCATCTTTCTCGAGGAGTTTCGGAAACAAGTCTTTAGAAAAGTCACATTCCTCATTTGATGGCAGGTACTCTAGAACCGATGGTTCGAGAATGTAAGTGCCAGTGTTAACAGTATCGGAAAAAATTTCTGAGGTCGAAGGTTTTTCCAAAAATCGGCGGATGCGCATTTCCTTATCGGTGATCACCACCCCGAACTCAACGGGATTAGGAACGCGAGTTAGGATTAATGTCGCCTTTGATTTCTTAGCTTTATGAAATTCAATCGCAGCAGTCAAATCAAAGTCGGTGATGCTATCGCCACTAATGACTAAAAAGGTTTCATTGAGTAATTCGGAAATATTTTTAACACAACCTGCAGTCCCCAGAGGCTGTTCTTCTTCTACCGCATAGGTCATCTTTACCCCAAAGTCACTGCCGTCTTGGAAGTAGTCCCGCATGACATCTGGGAGATAGTACAGAGTGGCAATGACCTCATTGATATTGTGCCGTTTGAGTAGATTAACGATATGTTCAGCAATGGGTCGATTCAGGATTGGCACCATGGGCTTGGGCAGATCACAGGTCAACGGTCTCAGCCGTGTTCCTGAACCACCAGCCATCAGCACTGCTCGCATAATTCCTCCTCTTTTAACCCGTTAAGGGGTTTGATCATCTTGTCTACGTTCATTTGTCTTGTTATGGGCTTTTTTTAGTGAAGTACTTTCCGATACTTTTTAGCTACCAAAATCTACCCTCGTAGACTTTAGCCCGCCAATGCAAGATGCAATAGCATCCAGGGGGTATCTCCCAAAGCTCTCAGGAATATCCCGCGAGCGCCATAAAAATGTCAAAAAAGTTCGTTCCACCGGGATTTAAGCGCAACTATTTTTACCTTGGTTTTCGGCTTTAATTTAAGTTACATAATCATCCGTGTCGGTGTTACCCTAATTTAACTCTCACAAATAATAAGAGTTTTTGGTAGACTCTGGGACATTTTTTCTAGCTGTTTACTCACCTCCACAAACAGTGACTTGATCTCAAAACCGTGATTTTGGCATGCTAGCGTCGATAGTGATTCATAAAAGAGTGCTTTCGACAAAGACTGGCGGAACTATAACTAACGACACTGGTGTCGCCAAGTTTCCTCCGACCTCAGAAGAAAGATCGCGCGTTAACCCGCTGCTTCTTCATTCAGGTAATGATCACTACTGAGTTTGGCTAGTCTGTAACTCCTAAGGGTGACACCACAAATGAAGACTAGAGAAACTGGATCTGGATCAATGCTACTAGGAGCTGTAATCCGAATCAATTCTTAGGTGCGACCCATGGCGAATTAAATTCGCCATGGGTCGCACCTGTTGATTAACCTACACACTTATGGTATTGAGGTCATGGTCTAACACTGGCTTGATAAGGTAAAATTATCATTAATATAAAAATTATCTTATAAAAAGCACCGGAGGTGAAAAAGCATGTAACAATAACCAAATGTCTTCTACCCAGATTCATCAAGGGTAGTTAAAACCGCCCCAAGGGCTCGCTTTTAATCCCTGTCAGGCGAGACGCCTATCTGACTTGAGACGGGGTTTCCAAATATGGCAAGATTTTTGATGAATGGCTAACTTAATTGTCTTCGGGTTACTGGTAGTCTATGGGTATGGCGTGTGGAAATTCTGGAGGGGGTTTGAGCGAACTGACTTCAGCCGCAGCTTAACCAATCGGATAGCATTGTCACTGTTGTGGCCAGCTTTAATCGTTGCCAATAAGTCCTATCGCAAAAACTTTACTAAAGCCCTGAAGGGCAGATAGGAGTGCTCGATAGCAGTGGCCGTATTTGGCTGATTGGTGGAACCACGGAAAGTGTGACTCTGGCAAATGCGATCGCATCCAGGGGTATGCCCTGTACAGTAACCGTTACCACAACGGCGGCTAAATCCCTCTATCCCCAAACCCCAAATTTAAGGGTTCGAGTCGGACGTTTAGATACAAATGAGCTAGAGCAGTTTTTGGAGAAGCATGGTATTGTAGCGATCCTAGATGCCTCTCACCCCTATGCGGTAGAAATTTCCCAAATAGCGATTTCAGCCGCTTGTGCTCGGCATATACCTTACCTACGTTTTGAACGACAACAGCTAAATTCTCAGGTAAGTTCTGAACTAGACAATTCACCAATAATTTATCTCAATAGTTTCCAAGACCTGATTGCTGGTAACTATCTCCATCACCAGCGGGTATTACTGACCATCGGTTACAAACATTTACCCTTATTCCGTAGCTGGCAAGACCAGTCAACCCTATACGCCAGGATTCTGCCGAGTGTTACTGCCATCGATGTAGCGATCGCGTCTGGATTTAGCCCAAATCGAATTATTGCCCTGCGTCCTCCGGTACCAGCTGATTTGGAAAAGGCACTCTGGCATCACTGGGACATCTCTGTTGTTGTCACCAAGGCGTCTGGGGTTGCTGGGGGAGAAGATATCAAACGAGCCCTAGCTACTGAGTTAGGCATCTCCCTAGTTATCATTACTCGCCCAGTTGTTGATTATCCCCAGCAAACTAGCCATGTATCTGTGGCATTAGAGTTTTGCCATCGTTATGTTTGAAATCTCCTTCCCTTTAAATAACAGGTAAGCATTTACCCGTCAGCTGTCAGCCGTCAGTTGTCAGCCGTGAGCTCAAAGCTCACACGTGCGCGTTCAGCTTAAAAAAACCTATGCAGGTCTATGGCCACGCTACGCAAACGGTAGAATTTAATAGTTCGAGATTAATCAGAATTGAAAGTCTGGGGATTTGCCCTTGGCCTATGCGCTACGGCGTAGCGCATAGGCTGATGGCTGATGGCTGATGGCTGATGGCTGATGGCTGATAGCTGATAGCTGATAGCTGATAGCTGACAATCAAAGCTCAAACCATAGCTGGTTCGAGTAACTTGATATTAGAAAAGTTGAATTCAGTAGCTGTGCGCCCTTTTTCCTCGATGGCATAAACCACTTGACGAGTCATAATATAATAATCACCAACTTTATCGAAGCTGTCTTCAAACTCTCGTTTAGCCATCAAATCACCAGTTTTGGCATTGCGAAAAATGGCATTATACCCTGAAGAAATATACCCTTCTCCTGTATCTAGGCTATCGTTGGTATTAATTGTAAAAGCCATCGGACCCATCACCCGACTGACATGACAAATTTCCTGCCCTCGGACTTTATAGTTAGAGCCCATAGCATCACCCTTGACAAAAATTTCTACGGCACCAGTAGAATCATTGTCACCAAAGCTAAATTGGTTTTTACCATGGGCTTTTTCAAACGATGACCGCTTACGGTGGGTCACAATATCCCGCATCTGGTTATAGACACTTTCTTTGACCTTTTCATCATCAAACCCACTGACGTCAACACTGTGATCACCATTAATGCGAACTTGACCAGTGTATACTTCATCACCTTGCTTAATTTCCAAGTCAGCTTTGTAACCAGGAAAATCATCGTCCCAGGTGTAGCGGTTGTCGTAAGCCGCCTGGAATACTTCACGAGCTGTTGCGTTTTCGATCATAGTCTTGCTAAGTCAACCGATAGTTTATCCAAAGACTACTCATTAACTAATCTCTGACGCTGGTTATTATAGCATTACTGCTTGATATAGAATCTTTAAATGGGGTGAGGTAGTTTCAGCTAACTTTAAGCTAAAACTAAATTTTAACCATTACTCCCAAATTTATCATGATTTGGAATAAGTATAGGTAAGTTGATTTTAAATTTTCCACAAAAAGCTTACCAATTATACCGTTATATTTTATAAAAAATGAACGGTTAACTATTAACAGGTCAGCTGACTTTATTTGAATTCCATCCTATGGTAATAGTAAGCTAAAAAGTGGATGGTTAATCCATATCAGTTGCTTGATTGGAAACCATCACAGGAACTTGATAAAGAGGTACTGTGAAGGTAACTGTTGACCCTAAATTTTCCCCCATACTGAAAAAATTGACCACACCCCCCATGGTTTCAATCAGCTTTTGGGATATGACTAGGCCTAAACCCGTGCCGCCATATTGGCGAGTTCGGGAACCATCGACTTGGGTAAATGTTTGAAACAGCCGGTCTTGCTGGTCGAGGGAAACACCGATGCCAGTATCAGCAACTCGAACTTTAACCAATCCTGGGAATTCTGTACCTTTGAAAGTTATCTTCTTTCGGATCACCTCAGCACTAACAGTCACCCCACCTTCATCAGTAAACTTAATGGCATTGCCCACTAGGTTTAACATGACCTGTAGCAGCCTTTGATAGTTACCATACATAACAATGCCATCATAGACATCAGGCATTTCAATTCTGAGGCTGAGGTTTTTTAGCTCGGCTTGATTGATCGTAAAGTCTTCAACTTTTCTAAACAGAGACTCTAATTCTACTGGAGCGAGTTCTAGCTCCATTTTACCCGCTTCAATCTTGGCAATATCCAGGATATCATTAATAATATTGAGCAGATGCAATGCAGAATTGTAGGCTTCTTGGATAAAATCCCGTTGCTCCTGTGGATCGTCTGCCATGCCATCAAGAACCAACTTCAGAAACCCAATCATGCCATTGAGAGGGGTGCGTAACTCATGGGAAGTATTAGCCAGAAAATCACTTTTGTGGCGAGAGGCCTCTTCAGCCCTTTCACTAGCTATTTCTAGCTCCTTGTAAAGGGTGCCATGAGCGATCGCTGTGCCGACTTGTTCAGCCAATTCTCCCACTAACTTGATTTCTGCGGCACTCCATTGACGGCGATGATCACACTGCTGTAGGCAAATCAAACCATTAGGTTCATCTTTATAGGAGGTTGAAACCACCAACACAGACAACTGTTCCCATTCACCAGGAACAATGTGTTCTACCAGCAGTGGCTCCTGACTATTGAGGGCTTGTTCGAGGTAAGGCTCAGAATCTAAGGGTAGCAGTTGTTTGGCCATTGACCGCAACGGCTGTTGACAATATTCTGCCTGAACCTTGGTTACCCGTGCGTCTGGTTTGTAATAGCACACGAGGCAACGGCTGACCTGGAGTGCCTCCCCTAGACTTTGGGCAGTTTGTTGCCAAATGGTATCTAGATCGAGGGTACGACGAATTTGCCGAGCAATTTTGGTGAGTAATTTTTGATGGGGGTCTACACTTAGACTTGTAGGAGATTCCCGCCATTCCAATATTGATGATTCCGGCAAAAAGCGACCCATAACTAGAACGGTTGTTGCTTCGCCATCCGCTGGCAAAATGGGGCTAATGACCAACTCAAAGGCAAAGGATTTGTCCTGGTAACAAAACGATTGAACACAACGTTCAGGGGTTCGCTGGCTCAAAATTCTCTGAAGCCTATCTTGGTAGGCTTCGGCTTCAGTCGGGCAGAATCCATCTTCTAGGGGAAGTCCCACCACTTGTGTCAAACTCAGACCATATTGCTCAGCAGCTTGCCAGTGAAAAGAAAGGCATTTACCCGATGCCTCTTGAGTATAAACCAGCTCACACCCTAAACCCTGCAAAAAGTTAGAATCACCTTGTGCACTAGCGGATTGCCTATTTATATATCCAGTTTGAAAACATTTAAAATTCACAGGTGCAGCCATTAAAAGAAACCTGGAAACTACAAGCAACACCGGGAGCCTCAGTTCCCGTTTCAACACGTAAATGCAACCAACCAAGCCCTTAGCAGGAGCCAATGGCAACCTCTCAAAGTAGATGCCTTTACCTCTTGTCTATCAATCGTTCCACTCACCTCGGGGCGGTAGGGGTGGATTTCGGTCAAAGGTACGGGCTAATTCCTGATCTGCTCCCCTTTCACCCCTGAGCCATTGACGAATTGCCGTTTCTATTACTTTACTCGGATCATTAGTCAAGTGTTTGATTTGATCCAAGAGTTCGGTATCCAAATGAATAGAAATTTCTTCTTTGTCAGCTGAACGTGATAGATCTACGTTAGTAGCTTTGGTAGACTCAAGGTGGTTTTCAAGCAAACCCTCTTGATGCAAGGCATGATCATTCATAATCAATGGGCTAATAACACTACTAATATAACTTTACGATAACTGACAATTAGCCTGGCTCACTTATAACCATTCCAGGGATAGTACCCTTACCTCTGACGGAAAACATTAAAATACATTAAGTTGATCATGAACTCAATAGACCAGTTATTGACTGGGTTTATACCAATAGCTTATGACTGATGCCCCTGTCTCTCATATTCGTAATTTTTCGATTATCGCCCACATTGATCATGGGAAATCGACCTTAGCTGATCGCCTACTGCAAGCTACTGGTACCGTAAGCGACCGCCAGATGAAAGAACAGTTCCTGGACAATATGGATTTGGAACGGGAGCGGGGAATTACGATTAAGCTGCAAGCGGCTCGGATGAACTATACTGCTAGCGATGGTCACGAGTACGTTCTCAATTTAATTGACACTCCCGGTCATGTGGATTTCTCCTATGAAGTGTCGCGCTCACTAGTGGCTTGTGAAGGAGCACTGTTGGTAGTCGATGCATCCCAGGGTGTAGAGGCTCAAACTCTAGCAAATGTTTACCTAGCCCTTGAACACGATCTAGAAATTATTCCCGTTCTAAATAAAATAGACTTGCCTGGAGCTGAACCGGAAAGGGTGAGTACCGAAATCGAAGATATCATTGGTCTTGATTGTAGCCAAGCAATTCGAGCATCAGCCAAGGAAGGTATCGGTATCGACGAAATCCTGGAATCCATTGTACATCTAATTCCACCTCCAATCGATACCGTAGAGCAACCCCTAAGGGCGTTGATTTTTGACAGTTACTATGATGCTTATCGTGGCGTAATCGTTTATTTTAGAGTGGTCGATGGCACTCTAAAAAAAGGCGATCGCATTCGCTTGATGGCATCTCGCAAGGAGTACGAAATTGATGAGCTAGGGGTGCTTTCCCCTAACCAAGTCCAAGTGGATGAACTCCACGCGGGTGAAGTTGGTTACCTAGCTGCTGCCATTAAGGCGGTAGCCGATGCCCGTGTTGGTGACACCATTACTTTAGCAAAAGCAGCAGCTATTGACCCTTTACCAGGATACACGGAAGCCAAACCCATGGTTTTTTGTGGCTTGTTTCCCACGGATGCTGACCAGTATAAGGATTTAAAGGAAGCATTAGATAAGCTCAAGCTCAATGATGCTGCCCTGAACTACGAACCAGAAACTTCCTCTGCCATGGGATTTGGCTTCCGCTGTGGTTTCTTAGGCTTGCTGCACATGGAAATTGTTCAAGAGCGCCTGGAAAGGGAATATGATTTGGAGCTAATCACCACTGCCCCTTCAGTGGTGTATCAAGTGACCACCAATCAGGGAGAAGTCCTTGAAATTGATAATCCGAGTACCCTGCCATCCCCCCAAGAACGGGAAAAAATTGCCGAACCCTATGTCCGGGTAGAAATGATTACTCCAGAAACCTATGTTGGGACTCTGATGGAACTGTGTCAAAGCCGCCGTGGGGATTTTAAGGATATGACTTATCTTGCCCAAGGACGGACTACTTTAATTTATGAATTACCCCTAGCAGAAGTGGTTACTGACTTTTTTGATCAAATGAAGTCTCGCTCTCGGGGTTATGCCAGTATGGAGTACCAGCTCATTGGTTACCGAGATAATCCCTTAGTCAAGCTGGATCTACTGATTAATGCGGAACCTGTGGACTCCCTGGCCGTAATTGTTCACCGAGACAAAGCTTACTATGTGGGTCGTACCTTGGTGGAGAAACTTAAGGAACTTATTCCCCGCCACCAATTTAAAATTCCTCTTCAAGCCGCTATTGGTAGTCGAGTCATTGCTAGTGAACATATTCCGGCTTTGAGAAAAGATGTATTGGCTAAATGCTACGGTGGTGACATTTCCCGGAAGAAAAAACTTCTCCAAAAGCAGGCAAAAGGGAAAAAGCGGATGAAGGCTGTAGGCACTGTTGATGTTCCCCAGGAAGCGTTTATGGCAGTATTACGTCTTGACCAAGGTTAGAGGGGTGATTGAGTCATTAAACGTCCAGAGCTGAAAGCCGAGTACTAATCTCGTAATGCTTAGTACCAACCTAGTCATACCAACTAGCGTAATTTTCAACCAGTCAGCCAATAAAATTTGATGATAACCTTCGGTAATTACTGAATCGGTTTTCAAGGTAGGTGAACAACTATATGGGGAGATATATATCCGGAATTTTTGCCATCAATTAAAAAAAAAATTGTCTAACTGGACACAGTTAAACTCAGAGGTTAGTTTAGGATTGATTTCACATGATAAAAGTTCAGTGGCATGAGAATCCTAGTTACTGGTGGGGCTGGTTTTATCGGCTCCCATCTAATTGATCGTTTGATGGCAGAAGGTCATGAAGTTATTTGTCTGGATAACTTCTATACTGGCCACAAACGGAATATCCTCAAATGGCTGTCACACCCCTACTTTGAGTTGGTCCGTCACGACATCACTGAACCGATTCGGTTAGAAGTTGATCAAATATACCACCTTGCTTGTCCAGCATCCCCAGTTCACTACCAGTACAATCCTGTCAAGACTATCAAAACCAATGTCATGGGTACCCTATACATGCTAGGGTTAGCCAAACGGGTGAAGGCGAGATTCTTATTAGCGTCCACGTCTGAGGTATATGGGGATCCTGACGTCCATCCCCAGTCAGAAGATTATCGGGGTAATGTCAATCCCATTGGGATCCGCAGTTGTTACGATGAAGGGAAGCGAGTGGCAGAAACCCTCGCATTTGACTACCATCGACAAAATGGTGTAGACATTCGTGTAGCTCGCATTTTTAACACCTACGGTCCTCGAATGCTGGAAAATGATGGGCGAGTCGTTAGCAATTTTGTGGTGCAAGCTCTGAAGGGGGAACCCTTAACGGTTTATGGGGATGGTTCACAGACCCGAAGTTTCTGCTATGTCTCCGACTTAGTGGAAGGACTAATTCGACTTATGAATAATGACCATACCGGACCGATTAATCTCGGAAATCCTGGAGAATACACTATATTAGAACTCGCTCAGGCAATTCAGAAAATGGTGAATCCTGATACAGAAATTATCTTTAAGCCTCTACCTCAGGATGACCCCCGACGTCGTCAACCAGACATTAGTAAAGCTAAAACTTTACTAGGTTGGGAACCTACTATTCCTTTGTCAGAAGGGTTAGATTTGACAGTATCCGATTTCCGTAAGCGTTTAACTCCTCAAGAGTAAAACAATCAGATTTAATTAAATCAATCAACCTCGGGTCAGGGTGCCAATACTATCTTTGGCTCCAACCGTGAGACTTCCCTAACCTTTACTAACCATTGAAGTTTATATTAATTGAGGCATAGGTCCATGCGCGTTTGTGTGATTGGTACAGGATATGTGGGCTTAGTAACTGGCGCTTGCTTAGCCCATATCGGTCATCATGTAATCTGTGTAGACAACAACGAAGAAAAAGTTAAGTTGATGAAGTCTGGACAGTCCCCCATCTATGAACCAGGACTGTCGGAAATAATGCAGGAGTCAGCTAATGCAGGTAGACTTGAGTTTACCACAGATTTGGCGGCTGGGGTAGAGCATGGGGAAATTTTATTCATTGCAGTGGGAACTCCCCCCCTACCTACCGGAGAAAGTGACACTCGTTATGTGGAAGCGGTTGCCAGAGGGATTGGCTCCCATCTCAAGGATGGTTACAAAGTAATTGTTAACAAATCAACGGTACCCATTGGTTCGGGAGATTGGGTACGCATGATTGTCCTAGATGGGGTAGCTGAACGCCAGAAATCTTTGGTAACTGCAGGAGGGCAAGCTGAAACTGAAGCAGCAGAAGACATTACGGCGGATTTTGATGTGGTCAGTAATCCAGAGTTTCTCCGAGAAGGGTCAGCAGTTTACGATACCTTTAATCCAGACCGTATTGTCCTAGGAGGCAATAGCGAACAAGCGATCGCAATGATGAAGGAACTGTATCAACCAATTGTCGAACGCCAGTTTGCCGAAGACAAATCCCTTCCCCCAGTTTCTGTACTAGCTACAGACCTCAGCTCAGCTGAAATGATTAAATATGCGGCTAATGCCTTTTTGGCTACTAAAATTAGCTTTATTAATGAAATTGCCAATATTTGCGATCGCGTCGGTGCTGATGTTACCCAAGTTGCTCAAGGAATTGGTTTAGATTCCCGCATTGGCAACAAGTTTTTACAAGCAGGAATTGGCTGGGGTGGTTCTTGCTTCCCCAAAGATGTCTTAGCACTACTCCATACCGCTGAAGATTACGGTTATGAAGCAGATTTGCTTAAAGCCACTGTCAGTGTCAACAAACGCCAACGTTTACTTGCGGTTGAAAAACTCCAGAAAGAGCTTAAAATCCTCAAAGGTAAAACAGTGGGCCTGTTGGGTTTGACCTTTAAGCCCAATACTGATGATATGCGGGATGCTCCTGCTCTAAATCTGGTGGAAGAACTAAACCGACTCGGAGCCAAGGTCAAAGCCTATGACCCAATTATTTCCCAAACTGGCATGCGTCATGGTCTATCTAACGTGATTGTCGAAACCGATCCAGAACGGTTGGCTGATAGCTGTGATGCTTTAGTGTTAGTTACAGATTGGGATCAGTTCCAGAAGCTGGACTATGGTAAAATGGCCCAGCTGATGAACCATCCGGTGATCATTGATGGCCGCAACTTCCTAGATCGGAACCAGCTAGAACGTGCTGGTTTCTCGTATTTGGGAATTGGTCGTTGAACTCTATCTCCTCCTCATGGAGCGAGGATTGACAATCAAGTTGTGTTGTTACTTCCTCCTCCAGGGATCAGCACTTTCCTGGAGCCCTTTGATCAAGAAATTACCGGCATCTTTTAGGTGTGCGCCCGTTTGCGCCCCGCGTCGGCGAAAGCCGATAGGTGCGACCCTAGGGCAATTTACTAGCCCTAGGAGGCGCGCACCAAAGAGGTGCGCGCCTGAAGCGAATTTAATTTTTAATGGGTCAAGGGCACCTTTAGAATTTTTGTGGTAGTCGGTAAAGCATACTACTTACATGTAAATTGCCATAAGTGAAATCCTGTACTAGAATAACTGAGGGGTATGACCCCTCAGTTTTTTTGTCAATACTAGCTAAATACCCAAACCCCATCCCCAAAGGTAAAAATCGTAGTTGTTGGGATTTGCAAACAACTTTGTGTTAAGACTATTGTTGGTGTTGAACAAGAACAAAACCCCAATCAGCACCCAGCAAGGTTGGTACGGGGGCATCAAGCATCTAAATTGAGTTAACTGACCAGTAATTGCCATTAACATTGGCTAGGTGATCGGCAAGTGTTAAAGTCCTACCAAGAAATCGGCACTACCCCAACAGGGTAGGTCAGGTAACTGATTTGCTGGTCAACTATGGGGGGATTAAATATCTGTGTTGATGGTTTAATGGCTTCATGGATGCCAACAACCATTGACTATCAGCAAACCTGATCAGTAACCTAAGCGTGATCTAGTTGGCGACAAATCGAGCTAAGCACTAAACTCTAGTAATGGTAATTTTGGTGATAGTTTTGGCTTAGATCACTAACAGTCCAAGTAAATCCTAGGGATATGAGCTAATTTTGGTTCAGTTTTCAACAAATCTGAGCCAAAATAATCTAGAACTGGGTGTGCCCTAAAATTGTGACCATAACTGGTCGTCAGGCAAGATCAATGAGAGTGGAGGTAGTATGAGTCGCCAAAAACCAAGCCCTTTCCTAGAGCGGCGACAGGGTTTACAGAAAGGATTGATTAGGCAAAAAACCCCGACAATCCATCAAACAACTAGTCAATGTCTGAGATGGATAGTCAAGAATGTCCTTCTATGGATGCAACTGCTTAGTACTGGGTCATTCGTAGTAGTCTGGATGCTGTCCTTCAGTGCCATTGAACCAGCCCAGGCAACTAGGCTATCTAAACATACTAAGTTTTTAGAGCAGCTCCGGACAAATCAGAGCAAGGATTCAGAGCAATCCATTAGTGAAGAAAGTGAACAAGTAACCCAAACCAAAATCTTAGCACTAGGAAAGCTTGAAAGTCAACAGGAGACAATCCCTGAGCCAATTAAGACCCAAAGGTCTTCTGCCCGAAGGAGCAACTCCACCAGGAAACTGACTTCAGCGGTGCCCCCCCACGTCTTACCCCAGACTGAACAATCAGCTAAACCAGCAGCTAAGCGTAAGTTAGGCTCACGCCAGTCAAGGGCTACCCCTGAGGCTCTCCCGACCTTGCTGAAAACCAAGGAATCTGCTCAGCCCAGTTCTTCTGTTACCAGGAGGAAGTTACCATTATCTCGGTTGCAGCAGCAAAAATTAGCCAAACGGGACTCTACAACTAAAGCTGTTTCTGCACCGCTGAAAACCCAAAGCTCAGCTACCCCAAGAACTGCTTCCCAAAAAAACGTCAAAAAAACCGTAGCTGCTCCAATCCAGCCGACGGCTAAGGCCCAGCCAGAGGAGATAGCCAAAGTTATTCCAGCACGGCCCAAAGGCAAAAAGTCTGCTTTACTAAGCAGTAACGGTAGAGAAAACAGAACTACCCTAGCCCAGCCTAGAGGTAACCGCCAGGAAGGACAACGGACTAAACCCAAGTTCAGGTCACCCTATGCCAGGTCTAGAGCTAGGTCAATCCCACCCTTTGGAAAAGCCCAAACGTTGGCTTCCTCAAATATCAGCACTAGCAAACCTAACATCACCACTAGCAAAAAGGTTGGTTCGAGAATCCCTGAGTTATCTCAACAGCCTCAAAAACCAGGGAAACTGGAGCTAAAACCAGGACACAGGCATGGGTTACCAAAGTCATCCCTCCCCAATAAAACTAAAGTCTCTCATCGACCTAACCCTGAAGCTACCTCGAAACTAGGCTCACCAGTCCCAGAGTCGTCGGAACTAAACGCCCGCAAAGCAGCTAACTCTAAGCTAGCTACCCAGAAGCAATCTGCTGACACTAAAGCTGACAGGAAAATAGACCAGTTAGCGTTAACGCCATCACCTCAAAAGCCTCTAGTGTCATCATCGACGCTAAACCTAGAGCAAATAGACTTAACGTTCACGGAGTTCAAGCTAAGCCAACTGTTGCCCTATGGCAGCAGTTCGAGTGTAGATTTGGAAGGAGTACTCCCAGCTAACTGGAGCAACTGTCAAACAAACACAGCCTGTAATCAGCTGCTGCCATCCCTAATTCCGAAGTTAGTTCCGAATAGTCCCAACTCTAGCTCGAACCAGCAGACAACTTCCCAAGCAAAAACCCAACCTTTGGCAGTACCAACAGACCCAATTCCGTCCAATGCTGGTAAACTTCCCAACAAGTTCAAGCAACTGCCTCCTTCCCCACCAAGCCTGCCGGAGCAGCTAGGGCAAGGAACGGCCACACCCTTATTTCTGAATAACTACCAAAACCAAGCGGTAGGACAACTGCCTGTCTTCCCACAAACCAAAACACCAGCGTCATTGCCAGCACTTCCTAACTCGATGCCGTTGGGAAGCAATACTCCTAACCCAAATTGGGGCTATTTGCCTTACGTGCCACAAACGGTACTCTTGATGCCGATGATGCCAGGAGTAAGTGGGACGATGCCCTTGGGTACGAGTATGGGTAGGAATAATGGGTTATCTGGTCAAGTGCCCTACGTACCACAAACTGTACTATTGATGCCAACGGCAGGGTTCGGCATGTCTACCCCCCAGGGGATAAATAGTTATAGCCCTAGCTATAACCCTAGGTATAACCCTGGCTTGGGTCAGCTACCTTATTTGAGAACTACACCCGCTCCCCTGCCAGCTCCAGTCAATCCCATTCCGATGGGGGGTACTACCTATAACCCTGGCTTCGGTCAGTTGCCCTACCCGAGACCCATGCCCGCTCCTCTGCCAGCCCCAGTGAATCCCATGCCCATGAGGGGTAGTCCTTACAATTCAGGTTTAGGTCAGTTGCCCTATCTGAGAAGTTCCCCAGCCCCCCGGCCAGTAGTGCCGATCAATCCCATTCCGATAGGGGGCAGTAGTTATGGCTTGGGCTTAGGTCAGGTACCGTATTTGAACAATATTCCAGGTCAGGTACCAGGGCAATTCATGGCGATACCAGTGGTGCCCAATCCCAACATGCCTCGCTTGAGCCAGTCTCCTTTCCCGGCCACCCCCCCAGGGCAGATGCCAGGCCAATTCATGCCCATCCCAGTGGTGCCAAATCCCAACATGCCTGGCTTCGGCCAGTCTCCTTTCCCAGCCACCCCCCAACCACCGCTACCAGGGCAAGTCACTCCCATCCCAGTGGTGCCAAATCCCAATACCCCTGGCTTTGGTCAAGTACCCTTCTTCCAACCAGCACTACAACCCTGGCCACCGGCTCCTAACTCAAACCTGAATCGACCAACCTCTCCCCCAACAGCCCAATCCCCCGGTCGCCCGTTGCTACCTAGCACCGCTCTCACCCCAGGATCCTTGCGTTTCCAAGGCAGCTTCGTGAATCAAGGGGAAAATTCAGTAGCCAGAGCTCGCTTGGACGGAAACTATGTGCTAACGCCCCAATTCCTGTTTGGAGCTACCCTAGATCTGACTAGCGAAAATGACCAATTGGTAGACTCACCTAACGAAGGGGCAACTATCAATCAGTTGTTCTTTACCGCTGCTCCTGCTAGCACCTTACCCACTCTGCGCTTTTCTGTCGGTCAGTTGGATTTAACCTCCTACTTTGATCGGAATAGTTTTGCCAAGGATGGGGTAAGCCATTTCTTTAATCCAGTTTTTCAAACTAATCCAGCCTTGAGTGCTACTGCGATCGCATCTCGTCCAGGTTTATTGGTTAACTGGGCAGTGACAGACAATATAGAAGGCAAAGTTGCTCTGTTTTCATCAGCTGAAAGTCTGGAGCGATTTGACCTCAATGGGTTGGCTGGAGAAATTGGTTTACGCTACGATAATGTGATCGTGCGAGGAACCTATGCCTCAGGCAGAGATGGTGGTGCCAATAGTGGCTTCCGGGAAATTTTCTCCATCGAACGGGGAAGGGATGACTTTGGCATCAACAAGAATGATGATGAAGAAGCATTTGGTGTCAATGGCGAAGTGTTTATTCCTGAACTGAAGATGGGCATATTTGGTCGCTATGGGGTTTACCGCAACCGGGATTTGGATGAAGAGGGAAACACCTTCAGTTTCGGAATCACCTTCTTGGATTTGTTTTCTAAGAATGACCGGGTAGGATTAGCCTATGGTCGGGACCTCTCCAATGAGGAATTGCGCCAGGAAAATGGGGATGATGTACCAGATGTGTTAGAGCTATACTACGATTTCCAATTTTTACCGAATGTGCGGCTTGGTTTTAGCCTTCAGCAACGCAATAGTTTAAAGGAAACCTTTGCCGGATTTCGATTGAAAACCGATTTTGATGTAACTCCTAGAGGTAGGTTGAGTCAATGATTCTAGAGGAAGGCAAAAGGAACAAGGGAAAAGGCTTACCCCCCATAAAGAGCGGAGAATCCTCGGGTCAGAGGCAAAAGGCAAAGGGACTGGATTCACCTTGCCATCCGTGCCGCCGTGTGGTAAAGTCCTTACCCATTTACCTCTTACCCTTGACCGTTTACCTCTTACCCTTGACTGTTTCCCTTTTGCCTCTTGCCTTTTGCCTTGAGGCAGCTCAAGCTCAAACTATTCCGGTGCCGATTATCAGAGCCTTTAATCTGCTCAGGGAAGGACGAGTGGAGGAGGCAATTAAAGGGTTTGAGCAAGCTGTCCAGCGTTATCCCCAATCCATTGATGCCAAGATTGGCCTAGCCATCGCCTACCGCCGACAGGGATTGATTGACCAAGCCTGGGATGCCTATCAACAGGTGCTGGCTCAAGACCCTACCAATGAGTTAGCCCTAAGTGCAGTAGGTCTGTTGGGGACATATAAACAAGAATGGCAGGCTCAGGGAATTGAAGCCCTTACAGTCTTGCTCGATATTAATCCCAATGATACAGAAGCTCGTGGTAGGCGAGCTCTGCTGTTAGGTTATCAGCAGCGATTTGGTGAGGCGATCGCAGACTATGAAATTGTGCTGCAAACGGATCCTAGTCCAGATGTGCTAGTAGGGGCAGCAGAAGTTTACACCTACAACGGTAACCCTCAAAGGGGTCTGGAACTCTTTAACCAATACCTCGCCACCGGGAATGTGATTAGTGGCTATGCTGTCCTGGCTTATGCCCAATCCTTAAGGCAAACTGGCAATGCGGCTCAGGCGGTGCAGGTTCTGGAAAACGAGTTAGTCGGGTTCGCCATCATCGATCAGCTCGACGACCTAGGCATCCAAACCCGAGCCGCCCTCGCCCAAGCCTATGCGGAAAATGGACAACTCTCTGAAGCATTGGCAGTATTAGAGCCTTTACAAGGTCTCCCCCAAGCCACATTGCCCTTAGCGCGATCGCTAAATGAAATTCGCAATAAAAATCAAGATCCAGCCCTCGAAGCCCAAGTCTCGATGCTCTACCGTCAAGCATTGGCAGAGAATCCTAATGACCCTAACTTAATTCGGGAAATAGCTGATGTCTTCACAGGCATACCCAGCGAACGGGCAACCGCATTGCAGCTTTACCAACAACAGCTTGCGTTCGAGCCTGATAACCGTAGTCTCATGATTAAGATCGTGGGTCTAGAACGTCAGACCGGATTAATTTCTCAAGCGGAATTGGGCAACCGTCTAGCGACCATACTGATTCCCCTACCTACTGAACCCAGCGAATTGCAAGCGGTGGCAGACGCCTTGATCCCGATCGAGCCGCCGGGGCCACAATTTCTATCTATATACCAAAATATCCTGGCATCTGGGGTTAACGCCCCGTTTTTGTATTTTCGGATGGCTCAACTATATATTGAAGCCAATGACTTGATCTCAGCTAGAAATGCTTTGGCTACTTATACCGCGACACCCCAGGGAGCTAACGATCTGGCAGTACAGTTGCTAGCGGCAGATATTGAACGTCGTGAAGGTAATTGGATTGCTAGCCGTCAGCGTTACCAAGCCTTGATTGCCAGCAACCCACAACGAGATATTCTCAATGGTGCATTGCAAGGATTGTCATCTATACTTCTGCTACAAGATAGACCAGGGGAAGCTGTGGCACTTTATGACCAACTAGTAGCCCTCAATCCTAGTGATGTTAACCTACAGTTAGCACGAGCTACAATTGCCTACCAAGCGAATCTGATTCCAGAATCCCAAGCTGAGGCATTTGTATACTATTGGTTGCAGACACAACCAAATGTGCTTCCGCCCCCAGAACTCTTTGCTCTAGTTGGTGCTCTACCTGCCAATCCCACACGGGAACCCCTATACATTTCGCTGCTGCAATCTGAACCAGACAACATACCAGTAAACCGTCGTTTAATTCAGGTTATTGCTCAGCGTAGTCCAGAATTAGCTAGAGCTCAGGTGATTGAATTAGTCAATCGGGCTCCCTACTCCGTTCAGACATACTTGTTGCAAGGACGATTGGCAGAAGCGATCGATCAGTTAGACATAGCAGAACGCGCCTATCAGGTGATTTTGACGGCAGAACCCAGTAACACTGAGATTATTGCGGCTTTAGGTGGTGTTCGGTTCCAACAACGACGCTTTGACTCGGCCAAGCAACTCTATTATCGAGGTCTTGCGATCCAACCCCTGGATTTTGGGGTACGTCGTGCCTTAGTTGGACTAAATCAGACTGAAGACTTCAAAGTCAAAGCCCTAGAACAGTTGGAACAGCTAAGACTGGAGGAATTCAGTCGAGGATCTAGTACTGCTACCCTGTCCCGTCAGAGACAGCAAATCCAAGAAGGATTTCTGTTCCGCAGGGGTTTCCAACCGCCTTGGGAACGTTTTGATTAAGGATAAAAAATTAAGTCTAGATGAAGTGTGAAGTCTGAAGGATGAAGTCTAGATGAAGTATAAAGGGTGAAGTGTCAAGGATGAAGAATGAAGTGTCAAGGATGAAGTATAAAGGATTAAGGTATCGCAAGGGAAAATCCCAAATGGCAATTAACACTTGAAAATTGGCAGTTTTCTAATCACAAATGAATAATCCAAACTTCTATTGCCGTTTCAGTATTGAATAATCCTGAACTCTGATGTTTTTACGCTAGGCTTAGGTTCAGACTTATTGTCTTAAAAGACAATGTTGGAGTAATCCATAGACTTTTATCCAACTAAGTTTGAACAATAAACTTCCCATGTCATACAACACCCGTCAACCTTTATTTATGGGTCGCATATTTATGGGTCGCACCAAGAGCGTTTCTATAGTTACTTTAACCATTATGTTGAGCCTATTGGGTTGTGCTCCCCATCAATTGTCAAGACGATCTCCAACCCCTTCACCACCCAAGTCATCACCAAGCAAAACCTCTTCAGTCTACCGTGAGTATCCTGAACCAGAGGCTCCCCAAACTCCTTTACTAATAGACCAAAGTACTATTATAGCAGAAAGTTGGACTGTATACAAAGAGAAATTTATTCAAAAAGATGGGCGAGTCATCGACTACGAAGCTAGCGATCGCTCAACCTCTGAAGGGCAAGCCTATGGTATGCTGCGAGCAGTCATTGCCGATGACCCGACTACCTTTGCCCTGACCTTACAATGGTCTCAAAACAATCTCAAGCGCTCAGGAACCAATGGTACTCTTGAAGATAAACTCTGGGTGTGGAAGTGGGGTCGTGATCAGAGCGGTAACTGGGGTGCGATTGACAGAAATTTTGCCAGCGATGCCGATATTGATGCAGCAACAGCATTAATCCTAGCTTCCCGTCGCTGGAATCGTCCGGAATACCTGGATTTAGCGTTGACTAAGCTGGAAGATTTGTGGAACTTTTCCACCAAAGAGGTAAGGGGAAAGCGCTATCTTTTGCCAGGACCTGTAGCAGCCTTTGTCCCTTCTCCATCAACTCTATATCTCAACCCCTCATATCTTGCTCCTTTCTCCTTTCGTCTCTTTGCCCAAGTTGACCCCAACCATGACTGGTTAAGTTTGGTGGATAGTAGTTACCAGGTGTTAAAAGAGTCTTCCCAGGTTTCTGCTGTAGGCTTACCCAGCGATTGGATAGCCCTTGACACCCAAACTGGTCAATTCCAGCCATTGCCACCAGACAGTCCACTCAAAAGTTCTTATAGCTTTGATGCCTACCGAGTCTGGTGGAGGGTTGCTTGGGATGCAGCTTGGTTCAATACCCCAGAAGCATTTGCCTATCTCGGTACTGCCACCCAGCATTTGCAATCCCTGTGGCGTTCTTCCTCAAAGCTGCCCGCCAGGATTGACATCCAGGGAAAACCAACTGTGACTTACGAAGCCACTTCCCAATACGCCATGCTTTATTCTGCCCTACGTTTAATTGAGCCAGCCATGGCTAGAGAATTGATAGAGCAGAAACTAATACCACAATATCAGGAAGGGATTTGGGATGATCAATCGGCCTATTATACCCAAAACTTAGCTTGGTTAGGGTTATTACCTACCACAGCCATCGACGGCAACCTGTTAAATCCCAGTTAGGGACGGGAATAGTTGAAACATACCAGTAACTATACCGATAACTATACCGATCAATCTATACCGATAACTATACCGATCAATCTATAGCCATCAATCAGGTGATACAGGTGACAAAAATGGTCTCAATGGTTAAAGTTAAGCCTAAACAATACAACTTAACTTTATAAATACATGGTTCTCTTAGTATTCTCCTAGTATTCTTTATTATTACAATTATGAAATTCTTGTTTCGCCGCTCCCAAGCCCAAGATCCTAGGAATAATCATCAACGACGTGCTCTCTATGGTCCTAGATTATCCTTGTTGCTGTTATGTGCAAGCATGGTGTTAACCCTGGGCATCGGTACTACCCTGACCAGAGCTCAAGGGGAGGGTAACCTCAGAAGACAGGAAGACCAGTTCATCCAGAAATACACCTTACCCAAAACCCCCACTAAGGCTCCAGTCTACAAACCTAAACCTCGTCCTCGTCCTCGGCCAGCTGCCCGACCTAGACCAAAAGCTGCTCCGGCAGCGCCACGACAAAGACGCTCTAATCCAGCCCCAGCCAGGGTTGCTCCCGCCCGACCTCGGCCAGCTGCCCGAACTCAGCCACGGACCCAACCCCGCTCCCAGGCCCGACCTCGTTCACAGCCCCAATCTACTCCAAATCCAATTGCTTCTACGCCGAATATCCCATTAAGTGAGTACATCTTGCAATTTAACCGCTCTCCGATTGTAGGCAATCGCCTCCGGATGCGGGGGGTTTATTCCGAAGCAAGACTGGGCTTTACTCGTCCTCGGGGTTGGAATGTAAAAACCGCCAAAGCCTTAATCCGTTTCCAGCATTCACCAGCCCTGATGGCAAATCGCTCTAACCTGACCTTGCGGATTAATGGCACCAGTGTGGCCAGTGTCCCTCTCAACCGCAAGCAGTCTCAGGTGGCTAACGTCATGTTTGCTATCCCAACGACCCTGATCCAGGACTACAATGAACTTTCCCTAGTAGCCCAGCAACACAACACCACTGGCTGTACGGATGGAGGGGATGCCACGTTGTGGACTGAGGTTTTGCCGGATTCAAAATTAATCTTTCAATACCAAGTTGAACCTATTCCCCTAAACTTCAGTCGCTATCCTTATCCTTTCTTTGATCAACTCAGCTTAGATGCCAATCGCATTGCTTATATGCTGCCGCAGGGGAATGTCCAGACCCGATCCGTGGAGTCCTTAGAATCTTGGTTGACTGCTGCGCCTCGCTTACAGGCTTCCTTAGGCAGGTTGGCTGACTTCCGTCCCATTACCACCCGTTTGGTAGAGACTATAGACGAATTAGAGTGGGGCGATAGTTTAGTTGTGATGGGGACTCCTGGGGATCAAGCAGTTTTGAAGTCTTTAGCACTGCCCTTTACCTTCTCCGGGAATCAGATTTTAGATGGGAATCAGATTCCCTTACCCGATGATGTCGGTGTGCTAGCACTTACCACAGTCAATGATGGCAGTAACCCGGTCTTGGTGGTGACTGGCAATGGCCCAGATGGCGTGAAAAAGGCTGCCCAGTTTTTAGTACAGCCAGACACCAGTAAACTTGGCACAGGTCAATTAATTTTCGTAGATCAGGTTCGGGATGTACCAATACCATCCTCCCGCAATTGGCCTGGTTATTTGCCAGAAGAAAATTCCTTTACTCTAGAAGACATTGCTACTCAGCCCAATGGTAAACCCTTTAAGGACGTCACAGTGCGAGGCACTGCAGCACCACCGGTAGAGTTTGATTTTCGTGCCTTACCGGATGATCGGTTTAAACGGGGCAGTTCCATGAATTTAGTATACAGCTATGGTCCCCAGGTCAATCCTCGCACCTCTGCTGTAGAAGTCTTACTAGATGATGTACTAATTGGTGGTAAACGCTTGACTAAGAGGGATGGCTCACAGCGAGAAACTCTCAAAGTTGATCTTCCTGCCAATCTGATTAAACCCACCTCTAAAATCAAAGTCGCTTTCCGGCTGAACCCCAGGGAACCAGAGGAGTGTGGTAAAATTACGGATCAACAACTAACCGGTACGGTTCATGGTGAGACCAACTTCAAAGTTAATCGGGAGCCGTCAGTTCAACTACCTAATCTAGAACTGTTGCAAGTAGGTTACCCATTTGCAGCTCCTCAAGATTTGTCCAATACAGCGATCGTGTTGTCAGAGACACCATCTGATACCGATCTGCTCACCCTCCTAGCTGTCAGTGAACGTTTAGGACGTCTAAGTAAGGCAGATTCAGTACAGCTGGATGTTTACACCATTGAACAATTGCCTGATCAGATCAGGAGGAAGCGGAATCTGGTCGGAATTGGCACCAGAGAGGAATTTCCCTTTCCAGAGGTATTTGAGTCAAGTGGTTTGCGTTTGAGTAATGCTCTAGGACGTCAGTGGGGTGAAGCTAGTGTCCAGACTCTACCGGATAGTGAAGGGGTAATTAAAGAAATCATGTCTCCCTATAACAATCAGCGGGTACTTTTGGCTTTGAGTGGTCAAACGGAAAATGGCTTAGACCGGGTGCGGCAGATTCTCACTAAAGATTCTTGGTTCTACCAGTTGCAGAAGGATACGGTTTTAGTTAGTAGTTATCAACAAGACCCTGCTGGTTATGACCCCGATGCCTATAAGCTAGAGTTTTTTGAACTAGCCCGTTCTAAAAAACGCATTGAAAAAACCTCTGCCCTCAGTAAAGCATCCTTCTTCCTCCAACAAAACTGGTGGTTCCTAGCTTTAGGTATTCTGGGCGTAACCTTCCTGCTTTATGGCATTAGCCAGTTGTACCTCAAGCGTGTGACAGATCAAAAAAGTCATTAGTAATTAGTGATTAGTGATTAGTCTTTAGTCTTGATTAGTCTTTACTATTTTTTGTCTATTAGATGCTATGAGTAAGCATATGCGCTACTTGAGGTGCGTGCGCGTTCAGCCCTCAGCCGTCAGTGGTCAGTAGTCAGTGGTCAGTGGTCAGTGGTCAGTGGTCAGCCGTTGGCCGTTGGCCAACGGCTGTTCGCTGAGCGTGGACTTAGCCCATAAGTTGATAGCTGAATGCTGAATACTGAATGCTATTAGATTAAAATTTCACTGACTTAAAAATGAGTAATCACTAATTACTAATCACTAATTATTACATAACCTATATAGCATTTAAAAATAGATCATAAAACCAAATTATGATTTATAAATAACACAAAAAAATACGGCGATATCTTTAGTAATGTTCCCTGTTCCCTGTTCCCTGTTCCCTGTTCCCTGTTCCCTTTGTTAATCAATATTAGTTTCACATCTCAAATCAAAATGCTATAAATTGCTATGTCTTTTTCCTTATTCAAACAATCGAGAAATAGGCAAAATCGCCCTCGTCGATCCCCTTTAATTACATTACTCGTTGATCGCCTACCTCGGTTTTTTGACCGAGTCCTAGCACGGCTAGGGTCGAATCACTTGTGGTGGCTGATTTTGCTGCTGGTGTTGCTATCCATACCCCTGATTACTACACCCCTAACAGTCAGGCAGCAGGGGATTGTAGCGATCGCACTAATATTGGTTGGTCAAGTGGTAGTGCGCACTGAAGCCAAACAATCTGATAAAACAGTCAGTGAGTATTTTCATCTGTTTTTAGTATGGCTGAGCCTGGTGACCACCATGCGCTACCTATACTATCGCTTTGCCTATACCCTAAATTTTGATACTTGGATCAACGGGTTTTTCTGTGTGCTGTTGTTGGGGGCGGAATTGTATGCAATTCTAACCCTAGTGCTAGCTTATTTTCAAACTCTCAAAATCAAAGACCGAGAAATCGTTGATCTGGCTAACTATCCTCAAGACCAATGGTTCAAGGTTGATATCTACATTCCAACCTACAACGAGCCTGTGGAAATTGTCCGCAATACAGCAGTAGCCGCTCTGGCTATGGACTATCCGGAGGATAAAAAACAAGTCTATGTCTTAGATGATGGCAGAAAGTATCCAGAGCGTCGCAAAAAGTTGAAGCAGATGTGCGAAGAAATCGGCTGTAAAATGCTGACTAGACCTAACAATGATCATGCCAAGGCAGGTAATATCAACACAGCTTTTAAGACTACCAAGGGCGATCTGGTATTGATTCTGGACTGCGATCACATCCCAGCGCGAAAATTTCTGATGCGCACAGTCGGGTTTTTCTACAACCCAAACGTATCCTTTGTGCAAACCCCCCACTGGTTCTTTAACCCCGACCCCTTTGAGCGAAATCTGCAGACTAAGGGTGAGATTCCAGTGATGAATGAACTCTTTTATAAAGTACTACAAAAGGGCAATGACTTCTGGAATGCTTCCTTTTTCTGTGGCTCAGCAGCGGTAATTCGCAAAACCCATGCGCTGGAGATTGGGGGAATTGCTGTTGAAACCGTTACAGAAGATTGTCACACGGCCTTCCGACTCCATTCCTTAGGTTATGAGTCAGTGTACTATGACCAGATTATGGTTGCTGGCTTAGCCCCTGAAACCTTTGCGTCTTATGTGGGTCAGCAAGTGCGTTGGGCAAGGGGAATGGCTCAGATTCTACGGCTAGAATTCCCCTTGTTGAACTGGAAGGCAAAACATCTCACCTTAGGCCAGCGGATTTGCTATTTTTCAGCCACCTCCCACTTCTTCTATGGCTTTCCCCGGCTGATTTACGCTGTCACTCCCACTCTATTCCTATTGTTTGGCATCAATCCCATTCAGGGTTTGGGGCTAGAAACCTTATTTTATGCCCTGCCCCATCTACTGATTAGCCTCAATGCTAACTATATCACCTACAAAGAAGTTCGCTTTTCCTTCTGGAACGAGGTGTTTGAATTTGTGATGTCATTCCAGACGGGGTATGTCACTCTGATGGCGGTGATTAACCCCAAGCTCGGTTCATTTAATGTAACTGACAAGGGGGTATCGGTTAGTCAGCGGAGTTTTGATTGGCAGTCAGTACAGGGTCTTTTGGTAGTAACAGCTATAGTGATTGCTGCCTTACTAGCTGTTCCGTTTTGGCTGCTGCTCCGCCCAGAAGATACAGAGGCGGTCTTGGTTAACGCCATGTGGTGCGTCTTTAACTCGGTTCTGCTGATAGCAGGTTTGCTGGTTGCCTTTGAACAACCCCAACAACGCCCCAAACACCGCCTGCTACGACGCCTTCCGGTGACAATTCACACCCCTGACCAGAGTTGGCCAGGGGAAACGGTTAATATCTCAGAAAGCGGAGTTTTAATTGCCTTAGATAGCTGGCCCAACCTACCTGATCAAGTAGACCTTGAAATTGTGGGAGATTACGGCAGACGAGCCTTTGTTGCTGGACAAATTATCCGCAAGACACCCATTAGTGACCATCAAGTTCACCTTGCGATTAATTTTATCAACCCCACTCAAGCTCAGCTAGATGATTTAGTCTTAGTAATTTATTCCGATGTCAGGGAGTGGTATTCCCAGAAGCGTGGGATCACAGACCGACCCATGGGCTCCTTAGGTTTCCTCGCCACTGGTATGTTCCGTTCCTTCCGAGAGTTGAACACCCAAACCAGTACTAAGGTGCGTAAACAGATTAGGGCTACTGCTCAGCTTTATTGGGAAGGTAAGTTTTACAGTGGCAGGGCAACTGAAATGGGAGTCATGAGTTTACGGGTGGAATTAGAGCGCAGCACTGAATTTTCTGACACCACCGAGCAAACTAGTCCATTGCTCACACCAGAAGATTTGCGGAGAATGGAGCAAGACCAACCTTTCGTTGGCTTGCTATTGAGTCAGGAATCCACTAACCAGTTACCACAGCGATTGTTAGCTCAAATTGTAGATGTCGAAGATTTATCCGATCAAGTTGCCATTGAGTTGAAGTTCCCAGACCAATTAAAGCAGAAACAGGAGACCAAAATTAAACAGCTTTTGAAGGTACTCTAGAAGGTACTATAGTTGAAAGTTGAACGCGATCGCGTGGCCAAAGGCCAAGGTTGAAAGGTTGAACGCGATTGCGTGGCCAAAGGCCAAGGTTGAACGCGATTGCGTGGCCAAAGGCCAAGGTTGTTCACACTTGATCCTTCACACTTGATCCTTCACACTTGATCCTTCACACTTGATCCTTCACACTTAATCCTTCATTGCCCTGATGCCAACATTTGCTGGGGTTTGTAGTCAGACCCTAGCTTGTTGGCACAGAATCCTAAATGACGGCTTTGACCAGGTTCGATCAATCCTCCCCAATCCAGCGGGGTGACCACATAGTCTTTAGAGGATTGAGAGTTTTCCCTGTTAGGGGGTTGGAAATTACCATTCCAACTATTGTTAATCGCAGCTTGATTCATTTGGAATGTTAATTCCCAGTCTTCAACCTTAGTACTGCCCTCATTGATAACCTGTATACCGATGCAAAATCCTTCTTGCCAATCTGAATGCAGGTTAGGTACAACTTTTAAAGGGACACGGTTTCTAGTCTGTGACCTTGTAGAGAGATTAGGGTTAGAGAGATTAGGGCTAGGTTCGGGTGTTGGTCTTCGCTCCCTTACACCTTGGTTGGTATCGGGTGGCGGTGAAGGTAAGGGTGCCATGGTGTTGGGTGTGGCACTGGGGGATGGTAAAGGTAGTGGCTCCTTGAAACCTGGATTGGCAAGGGGTGACGGTAGGGGTAGGGGTGTAACTTGCCTTGGTGTGACAGTTGGTGATGGTGCAGGTAACGGTGCAGGTAACGGTGCGATTACACCTGGGTTGGTACGCAGGTTAGGTAGGGGTAGTGGTGCAACCCTCCTGGATGTGGGATTGGAGAGGGGTGGAGGTAGTGGTGCAACGCTTCTGGATGGCTGCCTACTTGTTGGTGTTGGTGTAGGCATTTGCCCGATTGACCTGGGTTGGGAATTCGGTAATGGCGTGGGCATTGGTTTGGTTCTGCCTGGTGGGAAACTTGGTCGCGGTATGGAAATTGAGGGGATAATCGGAGCAACTCCCACATTCGGGGCGAAATTGTTGGCAATTAGCAATCCCTGAAGCAGTTGTTGCTTAGGACCCTCCACACTCTGCCAATCATCTTGCAGGATCCCGCCAGTATCCCCACTATTGGGATTCCAACTCCAGTAGGCAAAACTGAGGTTGTTTCGATTAATGTAATCTACCAGCCGCCGCTTCCACACTCCCTCTGTTGAGTTAGGGTCTACCTCCTTTCCACCGAATTCTCCGATCAAAATCGGCGCAATGCCTTGTCTAGCGATATAGTTCCAAGCAATTTCCCAGCGGTATTCCAAATTGTTAGGGAAACTCGGTTCTGAAAACCAAGAGTGATTGAAAACTCCAGGGCCATATTCATGGGGGGAATAGACCAGCTTATTCGGATTAGACAAACGTACTGGATATTCCCTAACTCCTTCCAGATTACCCCCATGCCAATGGGTCGCTAGTCGTTGACCTGGAACATTCTTTTCTACACCTTCAACAACTATCAGCCATTTGGGGTTGACCGCAAGAATGGCATTACCAGCCCTCTGTGCTGCCAGTCGCCAGTCAGTAGCCAGATCGTTTGTCCCCCAGCTGGCTGAGCCATGGGGTTCATTTTTCAGGTCTGCGCCAATCACATTAGGTTGATTACGGTAACGATTTGCCAGCATTTTCCAGGTTTCTATCCAATCAGTTTCCGTAAACCCATCCCCGTACCATAATGGAGGAATACGTTGGTCATTGAGTTGGTGACAGTCCAACAAAATTAATATGCCTTGCTTCTGGGCTTCCTTGATAATGGCATCCATCACCTCCAAGGGCGATTTACCGTAAAGCTCCCGATTGTTACCGATGTTGAAATCAATCCCACTGACCTCTGAGGCTCTTAGAGATTGGATAGAAAACGGCAGCCGAATCATGTTGTAGCCCAAGCTTTTGATCTGCGCCAACATATCCTTGTAGTCTCGTTTCCACAACCCATGAGGAGCATGCAAGTTTGTCTCAATCCCAAACCAGTTCACCCCTCTGAGTAATATCGGGCGACCTAAGGAATCAAGTAGTTGTGATCCTTGAGTATAAAGAGGTAGCTGCATGGTTCTTGCGGTATTGGCTGCATCAACAGGATGGTGAGAAGGCAAGGTTAATTCCATCAGGGATAAAAAGACTAACCCTAAGCCAAGACCAATGATTCGCCAAGGGAGTCTAAATTTGGTTCGCCGGTACTTAGGAAGCCTACTATGCCCAGGCTTGCGCCGTCGAAACTGCCCGAAATGGCTGATGATTGTCAGCAGGATAGTTGATAGGATGCGGGCAACTCGGGATATGTGCCGGAAAAATCTAGACATTGGTTTCTACAAGAGAAGAGGTAGAGTTGGTTACAACTAGAGGCGCGCACCGCCACGGGAATTTAATTCTTAATAGGTCAAGCGCATCTAAGAACTTGAGATTGAGCTTCCTTCACCCTGAGGTGCGACCCAAGGCCGCGAGGGATTGCTCGCGGCCTTGGAGGGGCGCACCTTGACTAACTCGAAAAACTAAATTAAGCAACTATATATATATAGGGCAATGGGTAGGTGACCATAGACAATCCCTTAATATCAATACCCAAAACTAGCGCTAATGTCAGTGTATCTCCTGAAAACCGAAACCATACAATTCCCCTGGTTAAAAATCCTGTAATGCTTGATGGGTAAAGCCTAGAGTCGCGCGCACCTATAGGAATTTCTGGGGGGAGATCACACAAACTTCACAAAGTATCTTGAGGTGCGACCCAAGGCCGCGAGGGATTGCTCGCGGCCTGAGGGGGTGACAACAAGGCTAAAAACTAGACAGGGTATGGGGTGTGGGGTGTGGGGGGTGGGGAAAATAGAAGCGATGCAGCGCCTTCATGAGGGGGTTTCCCCCACTCGCGCTTTGCATGGCTGACAGCGATGCAGCGCCTTCATGAGGGGGTTTCCCCCATGAGCGACTGCATCAAGACAGCAAATTTGGAGTGAGCCGGTGCGATAACAATCGCTCCGAAAGCTGATTTAACCGTCCCGTCGCCACTCCGCCAGCTCCTGATCTTCCCCTACACCCATCACCCCACACCCCACACCCCGTAAAGCTTTTAAGGCTGTTTGTCACCCCGTCAGAGGAGGCGCGCACCTAAGAGATTCCCAACACTAAGCCGGGGTAGGTCATTAAAAAACTCAACAACTTTTGGGGGCATACAGTCAAACCCTTACTGAACAGGGGTTTTAGCTCCATAACCCTTTTTAGTTTTACCCACATCCACCTTCAAAACCCTCGATTTTTCCGGGAGTATTCTGACCTAAATAACCTTTGAATTGTAAATTTCTGATCAATTGTAAAGTTCTCAGGTGATCACTAGGAACTGCAAGTTTCAATCTAGAAGGGGTTGATATACCTGCACTACTTATTCCTACAAATATACCTTCACTACTTATTCCTATAAATATACCTTCACTACTTATTCATGTAAAATTCATAAACTTAGTGAAGGGTTTCATAAAACTTTTATAAAACATGGGATGAGTACGGATTAACTTAAAGAAAAGCCAAAGTATTAAAGGGTGCAGCTACAAAAAACTATTTCTGCCGCTGACCACCGATAAGGAGTGAGCGAAAGACTAAACACATCACAACTTGATCAAAACTTGGCAAAGTCTTACGTGGCTCAGGTTAAATGGCTGATGCGGCAACTATAGAAGGAAACTACTGATTATGACATCTCCGATTAAACAATTTGTCCTGAAACCGATCGTATTTTCAGCTGCACTGTTTGCCGTCCTAACCATACCACTCGCTTGGTTTGGCTCTAGACCTTTAAATATTGAAGTGCAAGAGGAGCCAGTGTTTGACGGTAAGTTAATGGACGTAGCTCCACCTTACTTGGGTTTAGCAGCGCTACTAAGTCTGACTGTAGGAACTGCTACAGTGGCCATGACCGGATGGCGCTCCGCTGACCGCAACCGGTCTGATATAGAGGCACAGTTATCGGGTCTTGAGGAAAATCTCAAGAAAAAGGAGGAATTGTTAGAGACACTTCAGCTCTCAGACTCTAGGTTAGACGCTTCTGGACTGAAGGAGTTTACCTCAGAGAAAGACACTTCACTATCTTTGAACGACAACTACCAGCCCATTAGCAATGTTGAGCAAGTCACTTCCGAACCCTTGCCCAAAACCTACCATCCGATTGCCGAAACTGGGTCAGTAACTGAACCTGTAATAATTACCAATCAAACAGTGGATCATGAACCATCCACTCAATCCCCCACTAAACGCGACTTGGACGTGCGAGCAGCTACGGCTAGGTTTCCATCGGTGCAATCATTTCTAGCCTATGCTCCACCCAATGCTGCTCAGGAGCCACAGATGAAACCAACTCCCCTTAATGGTGATGAGTTTGACCAACTCTACACTAAAGTTCAGCATCTTATGTCTCAGATGGTCACTGTAAAAAAGGCTATGGAAAGACGGTCACCGAAAACCTCACTCGAGTAGTCGTGATCAGATAGCTACCAAAAAAACTTGGTAATGGCTAATTCCTAGATATTGATAGTTAAGTCATATCAAGGGTTAGTCATTATCTTTTCTTACCAGTCAAACCGGAATCTTACCACGTAATGTTTTAATAAAAACCCTAATCACCTCAGCTGGATTATGTCTAGTCTGTTCATAATGTTCATGTGGATTGCTTCAATAATTCTATTGCTTCAATAATTCAAGGTCTAACTCCTAAAGAATCCTCGTCACAAACCATGCAAGCACTGTCAAGATCAGTGCTAAATGCCTTGAATGCACCCTTACTATGCACTTACATCATATGCACTGACATCAATTCAGTTCAGAATTCGTCGAAAGCATCGCTACAATGCGGTCGAATCTTTTCCTATTTTGCCAACCTAGCCACAAGGGGAGAACTTGGGCTTCTGCTAATTCTAGTACCAAGGATTGAATTTCTTGGTCAGATGCCTGTCCATAAAGCAGTAGTACTAAGAACCCATCGAGTTGCCGTGCCATTGTTTTAGCTTGAGGTAAGGCATCTATAGCTTCAGTCCAATGGACAGGGAACATCAAATGAAGTGGCTTATCGTCTCCCATGTGGATTAGAGTCGGTTTGAGGAGATTGCAAGTGCCATGAGGTCCCTCGTACCAAGGGCGATGATTTTCTAGGTACGCAGCTTCTGACTTTACCCAAGTATTCATTTTGTACCTCTAAGTTGATTATAGCTCTTATTTTCTTTATGGTAATTGATGAAAAATGGATTCGCTCAAATTATTTGTAGTCTACAACGAACAAATGCTCTTAGGGTTTCCTTTTGAGAATTTATCCAATGGTTGATTCGTTAAAAAAAAACATGGATTGGTAGTATTTACTCATTTATGCCATTTTATAATGCTTAAATTAATTTAAAAAAAATCCATAGTTTGCAATTGTTTTTTTCGTTATATATAACTTATACTGTACTTAACGAATAATTGAATTTATGGCCAATTTCTATTGATTTATATTCCCACACCGGTGAGGCTGGAATAACTTACTAGGAAGCGTGTTTTTTAAGTTATTGATCTGACCAATAGTCAAGATTTAGAGTGACAGTAACCTGGGATGAACGATAAAAATTTCCCTTTACCTTTATCCTTTGGTAAAACTTCATCCTTTCTTGATGCAAAGCGCTCATGGGGGTAACCACGGCAGTCCCTCATAGGGGAAACCCCCCCAGGTCGGCGCTGCCTTCCCAACACCGCGCTGCCTCCCCAAGACCGTAATGGTGCGTTTGACCCGTAATTAAATTCGCCACGGGTCACACCTCTGCATCGCTTTTACAATTACGAAAAAATTCGCGCGAAAATTGGCACATTTCCCGCGCCCGGGCCCCACACTTCCCACACTTCCCTTCTTTATTTACAAATATGAGATGCACCTGATAAGCAAAGGACAAGGGCTCATCGAAAAACTTGATCTCAAAAACCCTGGGTTAGGTGGTAACTTCTATTAGTTTTTATGGTTCCTTGAGGAGGAATAGTGGTTTGGCTTAATAAGTATAGCATTTTCAGGTGAAATGAAAACGCTATATACGTTGAGAGCTCCTAATTTATATATAGCGCTAGATTTAGGGAGTCATAAAGTGAGCAATGCGATCGCCAAAAGCGATCGCACTCAACGGTTTAAGAGTATCCCCAGTCTCTCGTTCGTTGGCATTACCAATGGATTGTACTACACAAGTTTCTGCCCCTGATCGTGGGCCTGTGAAGTAGTTGAGACCGTGCTCAAGGAGGGTAGTTCAATCCAGTGGAGTTTTCAGTTGCTGCTTACCCCTTTGGTCACAGGCAAGTCAGACACCAACACTGGGTTCACATTCAGGAAAATTTGGTATTGTCGATCCCGTAGCGTGGCCTACGGCCAATCCCATAAGCGCGGAAGCTTAGCTTCCGGAGCGTAGCGTGAGCAAAGCTCAATCTTCTTAAATTTGCTGGAGTGCCATAAAAACTATAACTTGATAGGGTGCTATAAAATTATACCAATTCACTAAAACCTTGCTATCTATTATTGCATAAGGTACAAAAATAATGGCAAAAAGTAAAGCTAAACTATTTGACTTTTTTTTCTCAATTTTGAGTATAGTAATTTGTAGTATTCATAAGTATTAATTAAGTGAAATGGTACCCACAATTCTGGCTCTTGACTTTGACGGTGTTCTGTGTGACGGACTATTAGAATATTTTCAGACGGCGTGGCGTACATACTGTCAAATTTGGAAACCCGCCAGTGAAACACCACCCGAAAATTTAGCAGCTAGCTTCTACCCCTTACGACCTGTGATCCAAATCGGCTGGGAAATGCCAATATTGATTCACGCGCTGATTCTCGGTATTTCAGAAGACGAGATTTTGCAGAATTGGTCAACGGTTGCCCAGTCTATCGTTAATTCCGAGACCTTAGACAGAACCGATATAGCTAAGCAGTTAGACACTATTCGGGATAAATGGATTACTACCGATTTAGATGGTTGGTTGAGTCTACACCAATTTTATCCCGGTGTGATTGAGCGATTGGAGCAAATACTTTCCACAAATACTACACAGGTATATATTGTTTCTACTAAAGAAGGACGCTTCATCAACCAGCTATTGCTGCAACAAGGTATTAAATTACCACAAGACAGAATTATTGGCAAGGAGTCCAAACGACCTAAACATCAAACCCTACGACAATTAATGGAAGCTTTCCCAGGGGAAGCCGTAACACTATGGTTTGTGGAAGATCGGTTCAAGAGCCTTAAATCTGTGCAACAGCAGCCAGACCTAAAACCGGTGAAACTCTATCTAGCTGATTGGGGCTACAACACCAAAGCTGAGCAAGAATCTGCTTGTAATGACCCGAGAATTCAGTTGTTGTCTCTTGAGCAATTTTCCCAGGATTTTTCAAATTGGCTAGATTAAGCATTAAGTATTAGTCCTAATGGTAAGCGAAATTTAGGTTTTGTCAGCATTTCAGGGAACTCTATAACTATCACCTCTGAGATGGTGTTCTCAACCAGGGGTGAAAGGGATTTTGAATAAAACGCTTTTCGGTTAGGGTTTCTATGGGATGCGACACCTAATTTTTAAATTCTGGAACTGGTTACTCAACCTAATTTTTCAGAGAATAATCCTGGTTCTAACGATCATGTTTTGCCTGGGAGTGGGAATTGCCCTCTCAAGCATGTCTCGTCTCTCTATGGATCTAATTGAATCCCACGCACTAGAGTATTCCGCCTTATCCACTCAAGTTATTAATGAGGCACGTAACCTCTACAGTACTGAGGTGGTTAGTCGTGCTAAAACTGTTCATGGGATTACCGTTACCCATGACTACACCACCAAAAAAGGGGCAATTCCTAATCCAGCTACCTATGTGATAGAACTGGGTTCGCGCATCAGTGCCAATGATAGGGGAGCTTTAATCAGGCTGTACAGTGATTATCCCTTTCCCAATCGACGAGCCGAAGGGGGTCCGAAAGATGATTTTGAATGGGATGCACTCAAGTTCTTGAGACAATATCCCACTCAGTCATTTTTTCGCCAAGAGCAGATCCAAGGTCGTTCCTCATTTCGATATGCAGAAGCCATCATTATGGAGCCTAGCTGCATTGCTTGTCATAACAGCCATCCGGATAGTCCCAGGATGGACTGGAAAGTAGGAGAGGTCAGAGGTGTTTTGGAAATCATTCAGCCTCTAGATAAATTTGTGGTACATACACAAATGAGTTTGAGGAGTACATTTATCACCTTAGGAGGACTATCTGTGTTGGCACTGTCAGGGCTAATTTTGGTTATCGGTAGATTGCGTCAAACAGCAAAGGAATTAAAAAGGCGGGTTAGGGAACGCACGGCTGCTTTGGCTGAAGCTAACCAAGATTTAGAAAAAAGGAATCAAATCATTAGTCAGATTTTTGGGCGTTACCTGAGTAAGGAAGTAGTAGATAAGTTACTGGAAAAACCCGAAGAATTGAAACTGGGAGGCCAGCGCAAAACTCTAACCATACTAACCTCTGATTTAAGAGGATTTACAGCCCTATCAGAACGATTGCTTCCCGAAGAAGTGGTTCAAATACTCAACCTCTATCTGAAATATATGTCAGAGGTAATTACTAAATACCAAGGAACCATTGATAAGTTCATGGGTGATGGAATTTTGGTTTTGTTTGGTGCTCCTACGGCGAAAGAAGACGATACAAAACGGGCAGTTGCTTGTGCTGTGGCGATGCAATTGGCAATGGTTCCTGTCAATGAAACGATGAATGCGTGGGGCTATCCACCTCTAGAAATGGGTATTGGTATCAACACAGGTGATGTTGTGGTGGGCAATATTGGCTCGGAAAAACGCACCGATTACAGTGTAGTAGGTAGCCAAGTAAACTTAACCTATCGCATTGAATCCTATACCATAGGTGGTCAAATTCTGATTTCAGAATCTACCTTTGAACAGGTTAAGTCAATCGTGATGATTCACGGGTACAAACAGGTACAACCAAAAGGGGTTAAACAGCCAATTACTATCTATCAAGTTGTGGGTATTGGTGATGACTACAATCTATTTATACCTAAAGAAGACGAGACGTTTTTTTCCCTTACTAAAACTATCCCACTCACCTACAAAATTTTGGAAGGAAAGCATATCGGCAAAAATCTTTTTCTTGGAAGTTTAATTCAGCTTTCAGCTAAGGGAGGAAAAGTGCGTTCCTACGAGAGACGAAGAGAGGATTTACCAGTAGAGCTCAGTAATATAAGCCTAAATATATTAAATCAATCCCAAGCCGAATATAGTGATGACATCTATGCTAAAGTGACGTCAATTGAGACAGAAAAACTAGGGTTTTATATCCGTTTTACATCCCAACCTCCAGAGGTAAAGAAAAGGCTTGATGCTCTCTACAAGTCGATAAATGATAGAAGTAACCAATCCCCACGGCTAGAAGCCGGGGGCTTTCAGTAGCCCTATACAATATCTGTTAGAAAACAGGATAAGTACGAACCTCCGGGCAGGGTTACACTCTGCCCCAATTGTTTGATCATCATGGAGCCATTAAAGTCGGCATCCCCATTCCATCCACAGGCACCACATTTGTAGCGTTTTCCAGACCGATAAGATTTACCTTTAACTGGATGAATATGTAGGCACTTGTGGCATGTTTGAGAAGTATAACGAGGATCGACAAAGATAACTTTTACCCCAGCCTCTAAAGCCTTGTACCGGATGAATTCCCGAAGTTGATAAAAAGCCCAACTATTAGATCTTCTTCTTTCGGTCTTAGATCTTGGCTGAAGGTTTGTCCTTTCCCTGATCCCTGTCAAATCCTCTAAAGCAATTACCGCTCCTTGAGATTTTGCTAACTCTACTATGGCTTTACTCACGTTGTGGTTAACCCAAGTCTGGAATCGCCTTTCCTTGCCTGATAGCCGTTTCTGAACCTGGCGACATCTGCGTCTACTGCTTCTTGTGCCCTTCGAGGCTTTGTTCTGGATTTGCGATCTGACTCTGGCAAATTTATCCCTGATTTGCGTTATCTGCCTCCCAGAAAAGCTTTGATTTTCACTGGTCACAGCAATATCTGTACGTCCGAGATCAACCCCGATGACTTTCTTTGGTTCTTGGGGTTTAGGAGGCTTGTCTTTTACCTGAATATGAATGTAATACTGACCATCACGATGCTTGCATAATTGGGCTGAGGTAGGTTTTTTGCCTTTGAGTTTTCCGACTTGGTAGTTTCCAATGTGCAAAAGAAACCTTTCCCTGCCACCAACTAAAGTCAAACTAACGGTTTGGTCTTTTTCCCTATAACTAAAAATTCTGGCATCGTAATCAGCACTAGTTGGCTTAAACTCTGATACAGGCTTGTTTTTGTGCTTAGCAGTTTTCCTGTTCGCAGCCACACGCCCACAAACTCTTACCGCTAAGTTAGAACTCAAGCTGTAGGTATCTCTGATGTATTGATAAACCTGAGCTTGTATGGTGTTCTTGCTGGTTATGGATGATTTCACCACAGCATTTGTGTAGGTGCAAGCTTCCGCAAACCCTTTGAGTGTCGCCTCGATCTTCTTGGCTTGATCAGGGGTTGGCTGAATCTTGCAAACTATTGTTAATACTGTGTTTTCCATCTCCAATATTTCACATGTGAGTATCTAGATTTAGTCTACATCAAGATTGCGGGATATTCCGGAAGAATGAAGCGCCAACCGAGGCATTGCCGACGCTACGCGAACAAGGGTATTGAACCCTTGACCTAGTGTCACGCGGGGCGCGTTGACCTTTGGTCACGCTGCGCGAACGGCTGGCTGCGAGGGATAATCCCCCGAGCCCCCTTTTCTCGGTGAATATAAGGCGTCAGGTATCAACAGTTAGCCGTCAGCTAGGGAAAGGCAAGAGGCAAGAGGCAAGAGGCAAGAGGCAAGAAAGTATATAGGGATTTTTGGTAGCGATGCAGCGCCGTCTTGGGGAGGCAGTGCGGTCTTGGGGAGGCAGTCGGCCAAAGGGGGTTCCCCCCACTCGCGCTTTGCCGTGGTTTCCCCCATGAGCAACTGCCGTGGTTTCCCCCACTCGCGCTTTGCATGGCTGACAAGGTCAAGAACTGCATCAAGACAGGAGACTTCGCGGCAGTTGTCAGGAGACAGGAGACAGGAGACAGAAAACAGTAACAATAATTGACGAAAACAGTATCAAAAAAATACTTTTGCAAGAGGTCTAGGGAAGAAAATTTAGATATACCTCACCCATACTAGGAAACCCTATAGTTAGTAGGGTTTTTGCCAGAAACTCCTGATCAGAGTTAACCGTCTTTGTACGAGAAGATTAAAATGATTGTTACACACGACTGGTTATGTTTTACAGTCCCCGAGGTATCCCAAACTTACCTGATCTCACCCATCCTCATGAGTTAATCGAGTTTGGTAGCAAATTACTCACTGTATTGGCAGTGCTGGCGCTATTTATACTTGCTTTAGGAATTGTGATTGCGCTGCTGAGCATTGCCTTGCGCCGTGCCGAGCCAGAGCAAGCAATTTTTGTGGGAGAGTGGGTGGTGCGCTATTCTGCCCTACTGCGGGGATGCCAACACGGGGTGGTGATTTTGGCAATCTTAGTATCAGGTTTCTTTCTGTGTTCAACCTTGGCCAATCGCTACCATCATTGGGAACAGGATCGGGTAGTTCAAGTTGCACACACCGTAGCTGGGTTACGACTAGAACAAGCGGCACCCCAGGTTCGCTATGTGATCGAGGAACCTTATACTTACACTACTACGGTCAAAGGGAAACCTGTCCAGATTGAGGATACTCGCCAAGTCAACCGCTGGCTAGCCCTGAGTAGCTCTGATATTGAGGTCAAGATTGACCAAATTCCTAATCTCCAAGACCGTCGTAATAATTACCGCATTGACTTTGCTGCTGACTACAAAGTCACCAACTCCCTTGCAGAAACAGAGGAGCTATTTTTTGAGGTGAGAAAGCCTTACAGCTACTCGCTGTTGCAAGATTTCCGAGTAGAACGGGAGGGTGAGCGATTAAACCCCACCAATCCGGGTAACTACAGTTTTCCATTGCGTCTAGAACCGGGTCAATCCACCAGTTTCCGTGTTACCTACCAAGCTCAAGGGGGACCACGGTGGATTTACACAGCTGGTAGAGAATTGGTGTCTAACTTCCGCCTCACAGTACAGACAAATTTTCCTAAAGCTGACTTCGCTAGTGGGATTGCTCCGACTGAGACTAGTGTCGAGGGGAAAACTACAGTGTTTACTTGGAGATTTGACGATAATGTTTCAGTGCTAAACCCCTTTGGAGTATTCACAGCTACTGATCCAGTAAGGAATACAGGGGTGATTCCTCGTCTGCTGTTGTTAGCGCCTGGGTTGTTTCTGTGGTGGTTGCTTCTGCTGTATTTATCTCTACCACTGCACTTACGGAATGTGATGATTGCTGGGGGAATTTTCTTTGCTTGTCTGCTCACTCTGACTTATATGAGCCGAGTGATGAATGCTCAGTTGGCTTGGACTGGTATTTCTTTGGTGTTGCTGGTACTTGTTTGGGGGTTAGGGAAAACCCGTGATACTTCTTGGGCAGCAGTGGTGTGTACGATTGCTGGAGCGATACTACCTGTGTTTGGGTTATTGGTTCCTTACAGTGGTCTGACCTTGAGCCTGGCGGGATTGCTCTCTACAGTATGGTTGGCAGTTAGGAATTGGTATGGTCTGTGGCAAATTAATCTAGCAGATTGAGACTCCCCTAGGCGACAAAGGTTATGCGATGGCTCGAAGAGCCCGCCAAAGGCGATGAAGCTTCGCTTCCGCGCCTTTGCGATCGCAAAAGCAAAATTTCCTCAACCAGTTCTCCCCAAGCCCACTCCAGATGTTGAATTTAATCCTAATCGTGGTTTAGTTTAGCATTCATAGGTTGAATTGCCTGGGTGATGACCATGATATTCGTTACAAAACTTTACATAAAATTGTATAAAAATTCAATTTTTGGAGTGATTAATTATAGTGAGGAGGACCAATAAAGCTTGATGCTCTTGGTTGTCCTAAACCAGTAAGGATGAGTTGTAGTCATGAATGACATACCAGATAACGGGACTTTGACAAAATCTTGCAATCCAATCACCGATCAACCTAGATGGGGAGGGCGATTCACCTTGGAGGCGTATATCATTAAGTATTCACTTTCAGGCAATTGACCTTTTTCCCTTACCCAGAGAGGTTTTCATTCCAATTCTGGCCGATTACGGCTACACATCAATAGTGGCTCGGGTAAGCATTCAGCTATCAGCTATCAGCTATCAGCTATCAGCTATAGCGCGATTAGCGCTACGCGCACGCTACTTGAGGTGCTATTGGCCAAGCTACGGAAACAGCTTTTTAATAAAAGAAGCTGACGGCTGACGGCTGACGGCTGACGGCTGACGGCTGACCACTGACCACTGACCGCTGAATACTTACTGGCTCGGACTGAAATTTAAATGCATATTCTGCATATTGCCTTAACACAGAAACTGCAGTGAAACAGTACCCAAAAGGGTACTGTCAGCATTACCTATTATAAAGGAATAATAGGTAAAGAAGCCGTTACTACCAACTCAAAATTGCTTATACATGTAGCAGTTTGCCGCCATCGTAATAGTTTGCGTACCACAACAACCCGCTCATGTTGCAAATGGTGAACTAGAACATTCACCTTTAAAGTTTGACCCAGGGAAATGCATTAACTCAGGCTTCCACCCCAATCAAAAAACTAGCTATAGCGTTCAGGTGTGACAAGCAGCCTTGTCAGCCTTCAGTGGTGCTCACTTCATCGGTGCTAAGGTCCTGGCTAGTGCCTAATTCCCATCCCCCGATAATTACAGATTACATCCATTGTGGAGAAAGGGATAAACTATGGAATTTGATCTGATCATTGTTTTTTGGTCATTGTTTTTTGATCAAAGCTTTATGCAAGCTTTATCAAAGCTTTACAGAGTGAAAGGTTTAGTTTAGTTTTCGTGAAAGCGATACCCTTTAGATAACCAATAGTTTAGTGATAAGTACTCGGAGCAACGTTTTTAAGATTCTCTTAATTCTTGTGAATTTTTAGTCCATCGGGTTGGAGCAATGATGGGCATTTTTTAAGGATTGCTTAATGCTAAACCGTTGATTTTGAGCCGACTACTTATATAATCTTTCATGGGAGATAATTCAGCCATTACTACCAAGAGTTAATTCAACTATTCTTGAACTAACAATTACTTACATCGAAGTAAAAACTATCTGTTTTAGAACTGTAAGTTGATTGCGATCGCGTAGCGTGGCCGTAGGCCAATCGCTTAACTCTTGGGGTCTATATAGGGTTTCTAAATAGCTCATTAGTAAGCAGTCAGCAGTCAGCAGTCAGCTATCAGCTATCAGCTATCAGCTATCAGCTATCAGCTATCAGCAGTCAGCTATCAGCTATCAGCTAATGCGCTACTTGAGGTGCGAACAGCGATTAGCGCTACGCGCACGCTACTTGAGGTGCTATCAGCTATCAGCTAAAGGCTGAGGGCTAAAGGCTGAGGGCTAAAGGCTGAGGGCTAAAGGCTGAGGGCTGAGGGCTGAGGGCTGAGGACTGAGGGCTGACCGCTGAGGGCTGAGGGCTGACCGCTGACCGCTGACCGCTGATAGCTTAGATTCAATGAATGTTAAAAATGCCCAATTTAGGACTGTGGTAAATAGAAAACAGATTGATATGAATAACGCTCAAGATACAGAAGCCAAAATTACTCAAAGTCATTATTTAACAGCCTTCCAACGCAAACTGCTCCAAAAAAGCCTAGAAGAGAATTTACATGAATCCTACCGTCAGCGGATTCAAATTATGTTATTAGCAGATGAGGGCAAATCTCAAACGGAAATTTGTCAAACCTTGGGGTGTTGTGCCGCAACAGTAAGACATTGGATGCATATCGCTCGTAGTGGGATGGCTCACCAATGGCAGGATTGTCCCATTGGTCGCCCCAAGGCAGTCAATGAGGAGTATTTAGACCGTTTGAAAGAACTGATTAATCAGAGTCCCCGGGATTATGGGTATTCCTTTCGCCGTTGGACAGTGAATTGGTTAAACAAACATCTGGCCAAAGAATTGGGGATTGAAGTCAGCAATCGCCACCTGCAACGATTGCTCAAAGACATGGGATTATCGACTATACCAACACGGAGAAAGGTTAACTCCCCTAACGAACCGGAAAACGATGGTCACAGCATCTTAATTTCTGACCTGAAATCCGCTAATGGCTCCGAGTCCAATAGTTTTTGGCTATTTAATCCCAGCAACATGGCATGAGATTATGGTTCGACATACATCTACATCTAATCCTAGATCTAATCCACTGATTTCTCCTGAGCAGCTCGCTAATACTCTAGGCCATTCTCTTTCAGAATTAGAAGTATCACGCTGTCTCAAACAAATAAAATATCGCGAGCCAACGGTCGGTCAATTTTGGCAGTCAACAGACGCCGAGGCTGGCATTTATATTGTGATTTCCGGAAAGGTCAGACTGATTAATAGTGCCGGGGAGTTAATTACCAATCTAGAAGCTGGAGCTTCCTTTGGGGAGTGTACTTTCTTTCCAGAAGAGTCTTTTGAGTGTTACTCAGCTAGAGCTTCCCTCAAAACTAAGCTCTGTTATCTAACTCCGGAACTGTTATTTCCCCTGATTAGCAAACATCCCCAAATCCGCGAACATTTTTATCGTCAGGCCCAAGGGCAAAATTCCCTGCTGATGCCTTCGGAAACTCCTTTGGGAGAGTCGCAGAAAGAGAGAGTGGGGGAAGTAAAAAGAGTGGGGGAAAAGAAAGATATCCCCACCTCCGGAGACGAAAAACCCAAGCAAACCATCAGCAAAGCTTACTTTCCTAGCCCTACTCAAAAAGTTGGTCATTTGTGGCAGCGAGTGATCCGGCGCTATCCGTTTTTTGCCCAACAGAGTGGTTCTGACTGCGGTGCTGCCTGTCTGGTGATGATCGGTCGCTATTGGGGGAAACGATTCAGTGTTAATCGCTTGCGAGATATCTCCAATGCTGACCGTAATGGCGCTTCATTGCGGGGACTATCAGCGGCTGCCGAAAGTATTGGCTTTTCCACTCGACCAGTGAAAGCTAGTCTGGATCGACTGGCAAAACAACAGCTACCTGCGATTGTCCACTGGGAAGGAAAACACTTTATTGTTGTTTATGAAATCACCAACAAGCATGTGGTAATTGCTGACCCTGCTCTTGGTCAGAAAAGTCTGAGCCACCAGGAATTCAAAGCGGATTGGACTGGTTATGTACTGCTACTGGAACCCACAGCAATCCTGAAGGATACCAAAGAAAGTAAGACCTCTTTCTGGCAATTTTTTGAATTGGTAAAGCCTCACAGTGTCGTGTTGCTGGAGGTGTTTTTTGCTTCCCTGATGATCCAGATATTTGGTCTGATTACACCGATATTTACCCAGATAATTTTAGACCGAGTGGTGGTGCAACGGAGCACCCTCACCCTAACCGCTGTGGGGTTAGGATTGCTGATGTTTACTATGTTTCGGGTTGCGATTACCGGGTTGCGGCAATATTTGCTTGACCACACCGCAAATAAAGTAGACCTAGCACTAATTGTGGGGTTTATCAGCCATACATTGCGATTACCTTTAGGTTTCTTTGAGTCTCGTTTTGTGGGTGATATTACCTCCCGGATTCAGGAAAATCGTAAAATTGAGCGGTTTCTTACCGGTGAAGCGTTATCTATCCTGCTAGATTTAGTAACAGTTTTTATCTATGTGGGATTGATGTTTTGGTACAGTTGGAAGATGGCGCTGCTAATTTTAGTAATTGTACCACCCTTTTTCCTGTTGGCGTTGATTTCTACACCCTTTTTAAAACGAATTTCTCGGGAAGTATTTAATGCGATCGCAAAAGAAAGCAGTTATCTGATTGAAGTGCTTTCTGGTGTCCGCACTGTCAAGTCTACAGCAGTTGAGCAAACGGTACGCTGGCATTGGGAAGAGTTATTAAATAAAGAGGTTAAAACTAACTTTTCTGGGCAAGTGATTAGCAATCGACTCCAGATTTTCAGCAATACCATCGAGGGGTTAGCCACTACCGCACTGCTCTGGTTTGGGGCATGGTTGGTAATTCAAAATCAGCTCACCATTGGGCAATTGGTGGCTTTTAATATGTTGCTGGGTAATGTGATCACCCCTTTCCAGCGGATCACGGTACTGTGGAATGAATTTCAGGAAGTGGTGATTGCTATGGAGCGCATCAATGATGTGCTGGATTACCAACCAGAAGAAGATTTGCACCATCAAGCACGGCAATCATTACCTCAATTGCGCGGTCACATTCGTTTTGATAAGGTCACCTTCCGCTATCACCCAGAAAGTGATACCAATGTCTTGGAAAATCTTAGTTTTGAGGTAAAACCAGGGCAAATGGTCGCCCTAGTGGGGCGCAGTGGTTCCGGGAAAAGCACGATTTCCAAGCTGATGTTGGGGCTGTATCTTCCCTCAGATGGGAAGGTGTTGATTGATGGGCAGGATATCACCAGTCTTTCCTTAGGCTCCTTGCGCCAGCAAATTGGTGTGGTGGATCAAGATACCTTTCTGTTTGGAGGGACAATTCGAGAAAACATCAGTCTGGCTTATCCCTCAGCCACCTTAGAAGAAATTATGGCAGCAGCGAAACTGGCCGGTGCTGATGAATTTATCCAAAAATTGCCCATGGGCTATGAAACCGAGATTGGGGAGGGAGGAGGGATGTTGTCTGGGGGACAGCGACAGCGTTTAGCCATTGCTCGCGCCCTCTTGGGAAATCCCCACCTATTAATTTTCGATGAAGCCACCTCCCACCTGGATGCAGAATCCGAGCGGATTATTCAGACCAATCTCAATACTATTCTCAAAAACCGCACCACCCTAGTGATTGCTCACCGTCTTTCTACCGTACGGAAAGCTGACCTGATTTTAGTCCTCGATAGAGGGGTCTTGATAGAAAGCGGTACTCACGAAGACTTAATGGCAAAGCGAGGACATTATTTCTATCTCAATCAGCAGCAGTTATAGGGCAGGGAATAGGGAGTAGGGAGTAGGGAGTAGGGAGTAGGGAATAGGGAATAGGGAACAGGGAACAGGGAATAGGGTGTGGGGTGTGGGGTGTGGGGTGTGGGAAAAAATCCGTTGATTACTCTTGCCTCTTGCCTCTTGCCTATTGCCTCTTGCCTCTTGCCTTTTGCCTTTTGCCTCTTGCCTCTTGCCTTTTGCCTCTTGCCTCTTGCCTCTTGCCTCTTGCCTCTTGCCTATTGCCTATTGCCTCTTGCCTCTTGCCTTTTGCCTCTTGCCTTTCCTTAAAAGATTCTGTTCACAACTCAAATGGAAATACTGCTATGCCTGAAAATCATACATTGAATGGACATAGTCCTACTCAAACTATTCCAGACCAGCGTCGGTATCAGGAGTTACTCACCCAACAGACTTCTCAACCTAGCAATCATCAAGCACTCCAGGGTCATGACTGGTCTTATGCTACTAAGGAACTGCTGGATACATTACCCCAGGTTTGGACAAGGGGATTACTGTATTTTTTGATAGTATTTATCGGTATTGCGTTACCTTGGGCGATCTTAGCTCAGGTGGATGAGACGGGAAAAGCCAGAGGAAGATTGGAACCTACGGGGGAAACTATCAAACTTGATGCTCCAGTGGCAGGAACGGTAGCAGCAATTAAGGTCAAAGAAGGGGAATTGGTAACGGCTGGTCAAACCTTACTAGAACTGGAATCCGAGTTAGTTAGCACTGAACTTCAGCAGGAACAAAAAAAATTAGAAGGGCAACAGAATCGGCTGAATCAATTAGAGGTGCTGAAAAACCAATTGATACTAGCTCTGCGTACCCAGGAGCAACAAAACCAAGCTCAACAGTTAGAAAAACAGGCGCAAGTCGAGCAAGCACGGCAGAATCTGGAAGCCTTTAAATTCGCCTACAGTTTACAAAAAGAAGAACTATTGGCACAAATAGAGCAGGCACGGCAGGCGATAGAGTCTAGGAAGGTTGCCTATGAATTAGAAACCATTCGTTTAGAAAGTGCTGAGGAAAAAATTCCCCGTTACAAAAACGCTTATGAAGAAGGGGTTTTGTCAAAAGAACGCTTTTTAGATGTGCAACAGTCAGCCAAAGAAGCCCAGAAAAATATCATCAGAACTGAATTAGACATAAAACAAGCTCAGTCTCGCCTGAAAGAGCAACAAGGTAGTTATGAAAAGACCATTCATCAAGCCTCCGCTGATATTAAACAAGCTCGCCTGCGCTTACAAGAGCAAGAACGGAGTTATAAAACCTTGGTTCATTCTGGTAAGCTGGCTTTACTAAAAAGTGAGGAACAACTCAAAAATATAGAAACCCAAATTACTACCCTCCAAGCTGAACTATCCCAGAGTAAAAGTCAGATTAAATCCTTAGAATTTCAGTTAAATCAAAGGGTGTTAGCTGCTCCGATCGAGGGAATAGTGTTTCAGTCCCCGATCAAAAGTGCCGGAGCTGTAGTGCAACCTGGAGACACTATAGTCGAGATTGCCCCAAAGGGGTCGTTCCTTTCCCTGCGGGCGCAGATTGCTATTTCAGAAAGTGGCTCCTTACGGGAAGGAATGGCAGTAAAAATGAAGTTTGATGCTTATCCTTTTCAAGACTATGGAGTAGTAGAGGGAACGGTAATCAAGATTTCTCCAACCTCCAAGGTGACGGAAACGGAGCAGGGTAAAGTGCCTACTTATGACCTAGAAATTAAACTCAATAAAACCTGTATGCCCACACCAAAAGAATGTATTGCTCTCCGCCCAGGGGACACCGCAACAGCAGAAGTAATTGTGCGGCAGCGTCGGATTATGGATTTAATTCTGGATCCATTTAAGAAGTTGCAGCAGGGGGGTTTGGAATTGTAGCAATTATCAATTGGGTGAGATACAAAGTCTTAGGTTTTATTAGGGAGTAGGGAGCAGGGAGTAGGGAGGTATGAGGAGTTGGACATATAGCGCTACGGGCAAGGCAAAAGGCAAAAGTGTACTATAACAGCTTTTCTACTTGTATCAATGTCCTCACCTTAATCGGTAGTGCTATAATCAGCGACTGCATCAAAGCAATGAGTAAAAATGCTATATGTAACAGTTTTTTATCCCATGAGGAAGGGATCCCCCTAAATCCCCCTTAATAAGGGGGACTTTGAGGCAATGAACCGTACCTCATAAATGGGATATAGCAATTATCTTTTCCATGAGGAAGGGATCCCCCTAAATCCCCCTTAATAAGGGGGACTTTGAGGCAATGAACCGTACCTCATAAATGGGATATAGCAATTATCTTTTCCATGAGGAAGGGATCCCCCTAAATCCCCCTTAATAAGGGGGACTTTGAGGCAATGAACCGTACCTCATAAATGGGATATAGCAATTATCTTTTCCATGAGGAAGGGATCCCCCTAAATCCCCCTTAATAAGGGGGACTTTGAGGCAATGAACCGTACCTCATAAATGCGATAAACGCGCTGATATAGCACTACGCATTAAGGTGTTTGACATTGATACAAGCAGCAAACGCTGTTTTAGTAAACTTTTGCCTATTGCCTCTTGCCTCTTGCCTATTGCCTCTTGCCTCTTGCCTCTTGCCTATTGCCTATTGCCTCTTGCCTATTGCCTATTGCCTCTTGCCTCTTGCCTCTTGCCTCTTGCCTCTTGCCTACTCCCTCTTGCCTCTTGCCTACTCCCTACTCCCTACTCCCTACTCCCTACTCCCTATTCCCTGTTCCCTGTTCCCTATTCCCTACCAATTACCAATAAATAATCATGTTACCAGCTATTACGATTACCACTGAAGATATTTTTCACCAAGTCCAGCTAACCTGCCAAATCCCTGAAATTATTGAAGGGATTGTGACCCGCAAGATTATTGCCGCTACTGCGGAAAGTGCTGGCATCCGTGTAGAGATTGAAGACCTTCAAAAGGCAGCAGACCAATTCCGATTAATGAACAAACTTGAGAATTCCGAGGACACTTGGGGATGGCTGCAACAACACAGTATGTCTTTGGATGATTTTGAAGAAATAGTGTATACTAATTTGATAGCTAATAAGGTAGTTCAACATCTGTTTGCGGATAAGGTTGAACCCTATTTCTTTGAACATCAGCTCGATTATGCTAGTGCAGTTATTTACGAAGTGGTTTTAGATGATCAAGAGCTAGCGATGGAACTCTTTTATGCCCTGGATGAAGGGGAAACAAGTTTCTATGAAATTGCTCACGAATACATCCAGGATACTGAGTTACGGCGCTCTGGAGGATATCGGGGAATTGTTAAGCGTCAGGAGTTTAAGCCGGAAATTTCTGCTGCTGTTTTTGCGGCTGAGCCGCCACAGTTGCTTAAGCCGATTGTTAGTTCTAAGGGAGTGCATCTGATTTTGGTTGAGGAGATTCTTAAATCGGAATTGGATGGGAAGTTGCGGTCTGAGATTATGTCTGATTTGTTTACTGGGTGGTTGAAGGAACAGATTGGGGAAGTTGAAGTTATTAAACAAATAGAGTAGATACTAAATAGTGGGGTGGAGTTACTTACTACAAGAGCGGGAGGGTTTTCGCAACAGAACCATTCAACGGTACTCTACTCCCAAATCAGCACTGAAGGCAACAATTCTGGAGATGCTAAGCGTAACAACTGATACCCTACCCCTGCTGTACCTCGGAAAAAACTAGGGTTAAACAGCGAGTTAGGGAAATCAAAGAAAAAAGTATATCCCCCATGTTTTTTTGACCTTTCTACTACCCATGCTGCCTGCTTCCTAGCAGTTTTAAGCCAATTTTGGTTGCCAAGTTTTTGGGAGGCGACGACAAACAGTTCGGTTCTGCCTAATATTCCGCAACAAAGATGGTCTATATCTCTACTCGGTCTGCTGTAGTTCTGCGTGGTTTCCAAAGCTATCTCAATGTCAGCAGAATTTTCTTCTATTTTTAGAATGGATAAACTTGCCAAACGTGCTAATCCAATGCCAACACTTCCGTGACACCAGGTGTGCATGAAGCTAATTTGATTAGTTTTCTCCAAGAAACGGAAATCTGGCCAATTTCGGGCAGATTGGTCAAAGACACTCCGCTCATATTCAATTCCCTCTTGTGCTGCTTCCAAATAAGCAGTGTCTGCTGTAGCAGCATATAACCGCAATAAGGCCAAAGCATTACCCGCTGCACCGTGAGAAAATCCCGTTAAAGGGATTTTACAAATTGTCTTCCACGCCCTCGGGACAGTATTACTTCGTTTTGATAAGAGACGATTGCCACAGGCGATCGCTGTATCCAATATAGCTGGCTCGCCTGTCTCTTGGTAGAGGGATAATAAACCCAGAATTGCCCCAGCTACTCCACCCAAAATATCCAACGTTTGGTCACCAGCGATCGCCTGTGGAGAGATCAGTTTTGCTGCCTGCTGGGCATCTTTGAGGAGGGCTGGCTCTTGGAGAAACTGACTAATTTTAACCAGACTGTAAATTATCCCACCCAATCCTGCCATACCGAGTCCAGACTGAATTAATCTTCCGGTAGTTTTCGTGTTCTGAAGAGACTGGCGTAAAGGAGAGAGAGCTGCTAGAGCTACTTTTTGAAATTCGCTTTTGCCAGTAAGTTTTGCTAAGGCTGCTAGAAATAGGCTAACTCCAGCGCGCCCCTGATATAAAGAATCATCCAACGCCTGGAGTTGATAGCGCTTGGCATTAAACATATACTCTATGGCAATCCAGTTGCAGCCGCCATTATTTATAATCCCATTGGCGATAAGACGATTGCCAATTGAGAGTGCCTCTTGTTGTAGTTGTTCAGGGGTAAGTGGGAGAAATTGAGAAGAATCCGCCTGGGGTGCAACATTCTTTTTTGTCAGATGAGCAAACCTGGCCAAAAAACTTCCCCGAATTAATTTAATTTGCAGGGCTAAATCTTGTTTATCCAGACTCTGTAGCCTAGAAATTAGTTGTTGGTAACTAGAAGTTTTAAAAAAGTGCTTGATGGGTTGGTCTAGTCCAACATCTAAGGTATCCTTATTACAGGATACGGTAAAATAGGGAATGTCTTGCTGTTGTAAAGATTTGATTTCCGCTGGCAAAGTTGCCCAAGCCTCCGGTTTTTCTTCAGCAGTTAAGTAGGTTCGACTGAGAGTGTCTATCCCAATACTATAGTCAACTCCGCTACGCAAATATTGTGGGTTGAGGCTATGCTTACAGATAACACCATAGGCGCTAGCTGGGCGCAGAATAAATCGAGAATTTAATGATTTTAAGCCTGATAGAAGACCATTCTCGGTTAGGAGAGTTTCCCTATGTTTGATTAGGAGGCGATACATCTCCTCAAAACCCGTCACTACCTCTTCAAGGTAGTGATTGGGGCAGACGGTTTCCCCTTCTAGCACGACGACATTATTCCGAGGCGGAATAATAGTAGTTTTGGGAGTTAATTGAATCCCATCTGTGTTAATAAATTTCCACTCTCTTGAGGAATTCAGTTGCTGGGGGTAAATACCGCCAATATCACTAGAGTCTCGAGTATTTGCTGAGGCTATATTCCCTTCCCAAGAAGGTAAAAAGCCCGTCTTTAGAACTGAATCTTTGAACCAGTTTTCTGATTCACCGAAACTTTTTTCCACAGGAGACATTAAGGTATCAACATCGATGATAATTGGATATTCACTGCTGGCGATGACATTGGTCTTGTGACATTTCCTTGAGCCTAAGACATAGAGGAGAGATAATAGCATCCCTGCTCTTTTGTAGAAGCGTTGGACTGCAGCTTTATCTTCACAAGGTTGCTGCTCAACAAATTTAACCCAGCCATATCCCTGACGATTGAGAATCTTGGTTAGTTGGAAGGGTAAAGAGGTATCCTTTTGGTTGCACCAGTCTAGCAACTGGTTGAAAGCAACATCTAGACCCAAATCTTTGGGTTTATATACCACTTTTACACCCGAGGACAAGGTAAGAACTGATACAGAGCGTCCCCCATTGTGAGGTTCTGAGAAAGCAGTCTCAACATTTTTAACTTTTCCTAAGCTTTTGCGGTCAGAAAAGGTAAGTTCAATTGCCGAGAAATCTTCTTGTAGACGTTGGATAAATTCAGTAGTAGATTCTACCCATAAGTTAATAGTTGTGGCTATCAAGCGAGCCAGGACTGGGTATTGCTGAAAAAATGCCAGTCCCCCATCTTGGAGAAGGTTTTGGATAAAGGCGCAATACAAAGCTTTACTTTGGCTTTCTTGGGAATCGCTCTTTTCATAAGAGGGCTGACTTTCCCGAAATTTGTAAAATTCAAATAGTAAGGTTTTTGCCCCTAAATCAACCAGTTTTTGTAGGAGGCTCCTTTCTAGGGCTTCCCAGGCTTCTGGACTCAGCAATTCCAGAGGGCGAGTTGCCGATAAACCAGTGTATAGTTTACGCTGTGCTACTAGGATAAAGGGAAGATAAAAATCTTCAAAAGGTAAGGGATTTTGGGAGTCAATTGGTGATTTATCTTCTCCCTCTATACCGAGTAAGGTAATTGCGCCACTTTCAATTAATTCTTTCAGGGTTTCCGCCCAAGGTGGCAACGTAAGATTATCAATCACATCCGCTGTTCCCAGTAAAATACGGACTGTGTTTAAGTCCCATCCATCCCACTGAAGGCGCTTCTTAAGTCTGTCTTCTCCTCCCAGGAGTTGACACCAGGTTGTGAGGCGTTCTTCAATGAGATTTTGGTCAAGTTTTTGGGGATTAAAATCCCGTTCAAAAGGACAATTGAAGCACTCTGAAAGAAAGGCTGCTTTGGTAGCTATAGTGGCTATTTGTGATAATTCTACTGCTGTTATTTCCATACTCAGTTCATTTATCGGAGATTTTGTCCTGTTCGCTCAAATAAATAAGTGAATAATCCCTTGAACCTGGCACCCCTGCTGCAGGAAACTTGACACAGGACTTCAGCCCTTTAGGGCTGAAGTCCTTATTGTGTGTGATCCCAAATCCGCTTTACTGAGACTCTATTCAAAACAATCAAAGTCCTTGCCTAGAGAGTATTTGAATATTTTTGTAATCACTCTATCGTAACCGAATTTGGTATTACTACTCCCTGTGCTAAGAGGTTGTCTGAGAAGTCTCATTTGCTACATCCAAGCCCCCGTTGGTCCCCCAATTTTGCGGTGCGACCCGTGGCGAATTTAATTCGCCTAGCGATGCAGCGCGGTCTTGGGGGTTCCCCCCATGAGCGACTGCATCAAGACAAGGAAAGCGCACCGGGGGGGACTTTTAGAAGCAAATGGACTCTTGTTCCCCCCAAAGTTGGGGGGCTAGGGGGGCAAAATTTAGTATAAAAAAACTTTTCAGATATCCTCTAAGCTTAAGCTATCGGCTGCACATGGATCAGAAAACTTCAGTGCCTGTAGGGCAGTTACCAGGATGTGAAGTGGGGAATGGAGAAGGGCACTCCGAACCCCCTGCTAGTTCAAGTTCGTTGTCTTGGAGATCCTTGATAAAACTTTCAGAATCACCGAACAACTCAGCACCAGCAGGTTTGATGTTATTAACTTTGATGTTAGCCATTTGAGTTTTGCTCCAATAATCAATGTGTGTTGTTGACCAGGAATCAATTAGTAATTTTTGATTCCTGTTTTTATCCTATTAAAATTAATTTACTCTGTCTAGAGTTTTTTAAGCTTATTGATGCTAAAATAAAAACAGTTTTGTCACTAAACTAGATCTAGTTATCTGCTGATAAACCTAGTAATAGCTCATAATTAACCTATAACTTACCTTGACCAGTCTTGTGATAGTTAACCTCTCTCTAATTTAGTGAATCAACTAAACTACTTATGTCCACAAAACTATTGAAACTGATAAAAACCATAAAAAATAGTCCAAGATTACTCTTGGACTAAAAGACTAAAATTTCCGCTAGGGAGCAATTTTAAGATGCGGAATGTGGCTTACAAAAGTTAATACCTTGATTAATGAGCATCTCGAGGTGTCAGTAGTGTAACCACTAATATAGCCACTGCTGGAGTCCCGCCACCTGTCACATCTAGTTGATCATCAGATAAATCCATCATAAAGCTTTCAGAATCATCGAAGAGGTTGACACCAACAGGATGCAGATCAGAAATTGCAATACTCGCCATTTGGGTTTTTCTCCAATAATGAATGTCTGTGGTTGAACAGAAATCAATTAGTAACTTGTGATTCCTGTTTTTATCCTATTCAAATTAATTTCGTATGTCTAGGATTTTTAGAGCTTATTGAGGCTAAAGCAAAAACAGTTTTGTCATCAAAATCAATGTATTTACCTGCTGCTAAACCTAGTAGTAGCTCACAATTAACCTATAAATCACCTTTACCAGTATTCTGATAGTTAACGTCTCTATAATTTAGGTAATCAACTAAACTAGTTATGTCCACAAAACTAGTGGAGCTGATAAAAACCATAAAAAATAGCCCAAGGCTACTCTTGGACTAAAAGACTAAAATTATTTTCTACAAGTTCGACAAAGGGGAGACAAGTTTCTATAAGATTGCTCACGAATACATCCAGGATACTGAGTTACGGCGCTCTGGAGGATATCGGGGAATTTTTAAGCGTCAGGAGTTTAAGCCGGAGATTTCTGCTGCTGTCTTTGCTGCTGAGCTGCCTTGCTTAAGCCTATTGTTAGTTCTAAGGGAGTGCATCTGATTTTGGTGGAGGAGATGGTTAAATCAGAATTGGATGGGAAGTTGCGGTCTGAGATTATGTCTGATTTGTTTAGTGGGTGGTTGAAGGGACAGATTGTGGAAGTTGAAGTTAACGCTTTTTAATTACTCTCGTCATAAAAAAATGTCACTTAGATGCGTGTAAGCTTAATCTCTAAAAGCATTACCCTAAAATTAAAGTTACAGATACCTATCGGGAGCATCTCATATTGGTAAAAATAAGGGAAGTGTGGAGAGTGTGGGTAGTGGGTGCGGGAAGTATGAGAATTTTTGCCTAATTGCAAAAGGGAGATGCACCCTGTGGGGTAAAGATTACCCTAAAGCCTAGTGATTCATCTCGATTAATTGCCAATAATAGGTGTGATTGACAGTTATAAATTTAGTCTTTTAAAAACCGGCTAAAACATAACTAATACCTATTTAAATTAATGGGAGAAATCACAAAATTGATATCTTCATAATTAGTGGTTGAAAATTACAACGATTGTGGTTGAACCTACTCCACCAGTGTTTACACAAGTAGGTCGCAGACAATAAATTTTAGATAACCCGCAGGATCTGGCACCACCAATTACCTGTTCGCTTTCATCGCTCAGCTCAGTCATGAAGCTTTCTGAATCCTTAAACAACTCAGCGCCAGTCATATTAAGAGCTGAAAGGTCATTGACATTGATATTAGCCATTTGAATTTAACTCCAAGAAATTTGCGTGATTTTTCTGGATTCAAAATCAAGCTATTGATGCTTGACTTATAGTTTAATACTATTCATTTTTTTTTAAAGTGTCTATAATAAAGCAGTATGTCAAGATGACATTATTGAAACAGTATTTTCTAGTTTATTTTTTATTAAACTTAGCCGATCTCAACGAAAATAGTAATTCCTAATTAAATAGGAGTTAACTCACTCCTTAATTCCGCCCTAACTAAAACAGTTATGTCACTGAAACCAACCGAAATTATAAAAATCTGCTCAGTATTGTAACTTTTGCCTAATAATTCGATTTACAGTAGTTGACTGGACAAAGTCGAGCTTATACAAATAAAGAACAATCAGCGCCAGAAGATTCTGACGCTGATTTCCAAAACTGGGGTGCATCTCATCTTTGTAAAAAACAAGGGAAGTGCCGGAAGTGTGGGAAGCGTGGGGATTTTATGGAGGGTGGTTAGTGTAGGTAGTGTGGGAATTTTCTTAGAATTTTTGTCTAATTGCATGCATTGAGATGCACCCGAAACTAGTTTCTATGAGATTGCTCACGAATACATCCAGGATACTGAGTTACGGCGCTCTGGAGGATATCGGGGAATCGTTAAGCGTCAGGAGTTTAAGCCGGAAATTTCTGCTGCTGTCTTTGCGGCTGAGCTGCCACAGTTGCTTAAGCCGATTGTGACTTCTCAGGGAGTGCATCTGATTTTGGTTGAGGAGATTCTTAAATCGGAATTGGATGGGAAGTTGCGTTCTCAGATTATGTCTGATTTGTTTAGTGGGTGGTTGAAGGGACAGATTGGGGAAGTTGAAGTTGTTAAGCACTTTCAATTAAGTGGTGAAGTTCCTTAGGTTATTATTATAAATTTATTGCTCTAATTGTTTTGACTTAAAACGTCGGAACTTACAAAGATGACTAGATAACACTCTATCGGTAGGGTGGGTAGCCAATCTGTCCACCCTACCTATGCAGGGCTGTTTCATTCCTTGCAATAAATTGTCAGATACAATCTGGTAAAAGCGAGCTGGGGTGCTGGGGAGAGGTTTTTTTAAGCTAAAAAAAACCTTTTTATTAGCTTAAATTTTCCTATCTCCCTATCTCCCTATCTCCCAACCTCCCTACCCGTGAAATTTGAGTCCGACTTTGAAATAGCCCTGCCCTATCTATGGAGTTAGTGCGTAAGTCCTAAGCAAATGCAATGACTATATCACACGAACACCCTTGACATACAGCTATAGTCCTGGTACAAGTGGGAAGTGCGCACCACAAATCACCACCGTGGATTGCTCCCATTTCCTCACCCTCTTCATTCAGTTCCGTCATAAAGCTTTCTGAATCGTTAAACAACTCAGTACCAGTCATATTAAGATCTGAAAGATCATTGATATTAATCTTAGCCATTTTAGTTTTTATCCACTAATCAATCTGTGTTCTTTACCAGAAATCAATTAGTAACTTTTGATTCCTGTTTGAATCCTATTCAAATTAATTTAGTATGTCTAGGATTTTTAGATATTATTGATGCTAAACCAAAAACACTTTTGTCACAAAATTAAATCTAGTTACCTGCTGCTTAACCTATTCATAGCTCATAATTAACCTATACCAGTACTCTTATACTTAACCTCTCGCTAATTTACCGAATCAACTAAAACATTTATGTCCACAAAACTAGTGAAGCTGAGAAAAACCATAAAAAATAGCCCAAGACTACTCTTGGACTAAAAGAATAAGATTAGTTTCTACCACAGGGTAAGCGCATCTTGTCAATAAACCGGGGCTAGTTCTCAATAAACCCAGTATTATTGTGCTTATTGACAATAAATTTTATACATATAGTGTTCATTAAATTAAATAAACACTATATGTAGGAATAACAAAATTAGATGCGTTTACCCTGGTTTCTACCAGTTTGATGAAGGGGAGACGAGTTTCTATGAGATTGCTCACGAATACATCCAGTATACTGAGTTAGGTTGCTCTGGAGGATATCGGTGAATCGTGAAGCGTCAGGAGTTTAAGCCAGAAATTTCTGCTGTTGTTTTTGCTGCTGAGCCGCCTTGCTTAAGCCGATTGTCAGTTCTAAGGGAGTGCATCTGATTTTGGTTGAGGAGATTGTTAAATCGGAACTGGATGATAAGTTGCGTTCTGAGATTATGTCTGAACCCTTCAGGTATTAAACCTACCTACTGCAAGTGTAATCACACCTGCAGTAGGTGGTGTAAAATATGACTTTTATACCTTAGGAAGAGAGATACTAACTAATAGCATTCAGAAACCAAGGTGGCAATATTTTACATCATGAAATTGTTGTTGAATGCTTAAGGTTGAATGGTGTGGCCACACTGTATAATAGTATATCCTTGGGTGCATATATTAACAGTCCCTTGCTGGCATATATTAATAGTATTTCCTAGGGTGCAGACACCGCAAGATCCTAAAATACAAAACGAACGACCTCCTAGGATAGCCATTTGCTCACTTTCATCGCTCAGCTCCGTCATAAAGCTTTCTGAATCGTTAAACAACTCAGCACCAGATAGGTTAAGAGAAGAGAGTTCATGCACCTTAATATTAGCCATTTGAGTTTAACTCCAATAAATTTGTGTGATTGGTGTTGATTATCAATTAAGCTATTGATGCTTAATTGATACGTTGAATACTATCCCATTTTTGGTCTTTTTTTTATCAAAAAAAGAGTATAAAAATATGACATAAAAAATACACTTTTTTCTCTTTTATTTTTTTTTAAATGCAGTCGATATTGACGAAAATAATAATTCAGGATTAAATAGCATTCAAATCACTATTTAATTTCGCCATAACTAAAACAATTATGTCACTTAAATCAACCAATATAGTAACATTTACCTACTTAATCATGGAAATTTTGCCTAATAATTCGATTTACAGTAGTTGACTGGACAAAGTCGAGCTTATACAAATAAAGAACAATCAGCGCCAGAAGATTCTGACGCTGATTTCCAAAACTGGGGTGGATCTCATCTTTGTAAAAAACAAGGGAAGTGCCGGAAGTGTGGGAAGCGTGGGGATTTTATGGAGGGTGGTTAGTGTAGGTAGTGTAGGAATTTTCTTAGAATTTTTGTCTAATTGCATGCATTGAGATGCACCCGAAACTAGTTTCTATAAGATTGCTCACGAATACATCAATGATACTGAGTTACGCCGCTCTGGAGGATATCGGGGAATTGTTAAGCGTCAGGAGTTTAAGCCAGAAATTTCTGCTGCTGTTTTTGCTGCTGAGACCCCACAGTTACTTAAGCCGATTGTGAGTTCTCAGGGAGTGTATCTGATTTTGGTTGAGGAGATTCTTAAATCGGAATTGGATGATAAGTTGCGGTCTGAGATTATGTCTGATTTGTTTAGTGGGTGGTTGAAGGGAGAGATTGGAGAAGTTGAAGTTGTTAATAATCTGGATTAAAATAATCTGCTTGAGTTCTAATCTCCTTACCCTTCAGGTATTAAACCCACATTCTGCAAGTGCAATCACACCTGAGGCAAGATATTTGCTTTGGGGGAGGCTAGAGAGACCTCCCGATTTTTTTTGCTTAGGGTTAGCTTAAACCATTATTATCTCTAATTTACAGCTCACTGATCACTACTTTACGGCGTTAATAAAGGTTTTCCTTAAGCATGAAACCTCACGACAACTAGTAGGTATGCAAATAGGCCAAGGCCACCAAGAAGCACCACCATAAATTTCTTCCATTTGCTCGCTTTCATCGCTCAGTTCTGTCATAAAGCTTTCTGAATCATCAAATAATTCAGCGCCAGTTAGATTAAGAGCTGAAAGATCGTTGATGTTAATATTAGCCATTTGAGTTTAACTCCAATAAATTTGTGTGATTGGTGTTGATTATCAATTAAGCTATTGATGCTTAATTGATACGTTGAATACTATCCCATTTTTGGCGTTTTTTTGAAAAAACTAATATATAAATATGACATAAAAAATACACTTTTTTCTCGTTTGTTTTTTCTTGGATGCAGTCGATATTGATCAAAATAATAATTCAGGATTAAATAGCATTGAAATCACTATTTAATTCCGCCATAACTAAAACAATTATGTCACTTAAACCAACCAGTCTAGTAACATTTACCTACTTAATACTGGAAATTTTGCCTAATCATTTGATTGACAGTAGTTGACTAGACAAAGTCGAGCTTAGGCAAATAAAGAACAATCAGCGCCAGAAGATGCTGACGCTGATTTCCAAAGTAAACTTATGTATCAATCTCGTTCAGTTGATGAAATTATAATTTTGGCTTAGGTAGGGTAGAGTAATCGCGAAAGCCAACACAGTCTGGAGAAGTTGGGTCTTGGTGACATCAACCCCACCGACAAAGTTCATTTTACTCCCAAATCAGCACAGAAGGTAAGGATTCTGGAGAGGCTAAACGCAACAATTGATAACCTACACCCGCACTTCCCTTGAAAAAACTAGGACTGAAAACGGAGTTAGGCAAATGAGGTAAAAAAGCATATGCTCCATGTTGTTTTGCCCTTGCTATTACCGATGCAGCCTGTGCCCTAGCTGTGTTTAGCCATTCCTGGTTGCCAAGTTTTTGGGATGCAACAACAAATAGTTCATTTCTGCCCAAACTCCCGCAGCAGAGATGGTCTACATCTATATTAGATATTGCATACTTCTTGGTGGTGTCCAAAGCTACCTCAATGTCAGAGTAAATTTCCTCTGTCTGTAGAATCGTTGAACTGCCTAAACGGGCTAATCCAATCCCCACGCTGCCGTGACACCAGGCATGCCAGAAATTAATTTGATTTGTTTGTTCCAATGAAAGGAAATATGGCCAGTTTCGGACTGATGTGTCAAAGACACTGGTTTCATATTCAATTCCTTCTTGTGCCGCTTCCAAATAAACTTTGTCTGCTGTCGCAGCATATAGGTGTAGTAAAGAGAAGGAATTACCTGCTGCACCGTGAGAAAATCCGGTTAATGGGGTTTTACTGATTGTCTTCCAGGCTCTAGGGGCGGTATCAGTTCGCTGTGATAGGAGATGATTGCCACAGGCTACTGCTATGTCTAATAGCACTTTCTCTCCTGTCTGTTGATACAGAGTTAATAAGCCCATGATTGCCCCCGCTACTCCAAAAATAATATCCAGGGTTTGATCGGCGGCGATTACATCTGCTGTAATTAGTTTTGCAGCTTGCTGGGCATCTTGGAGAAGGGCTGGCTCTTGGAGAAACTGACTAATTTTAACCAAACTGTAAATAATCCCACCTAGCCCCATTAAACCGAGGACACCACCTAATTTGATTCCATCAAGTCTTAACTGCAACAAGTTTCGGTCGGCTTGTGCTTTCTTAAGAGACTGACGTAAAGGGGATAAAGCAGCTAAAGCTACCTCTTTAAATTCTGGCTCACCAGTAATTTTTCCTAGAGCTGCTAGGAATAGGCTAACTCCAGCTCGCCCCGTAAATAAGGAATCATCCAATACCTGGAGTTGATAGCGGTGCGCCTTGGACATATAATCTAAATCAATCCAGTTGCAGCCGTCACCAGTCTGAATCCTATTGGCGACAAGACTCTTGCCAATTGCTATAGCTTCTTCTAGTAATTCTTCAGGATTCAATGAAGATAATTGGGATAAACTTCCCTGTAAAGCACCACTGTTCTTGTTCAAATGGGCATACTTTGCATAAAAACTCGCCCGAATCAATTTAATTTGCCGGGCTAAATCCTCTTCATCAAGACTTGGGATTTTAGCAATTAACCGTTGGTAACTGGATGTTTTAAAGAAGTGTTTGATTGGTTGAGCTGATCCTAACTCTAGGGCATTACTATGACACGATACCGTGAAATAGGGAATATCTAGCTGTTGTAAAGACCTGGTTTCTGCTGCTAATAGTTCTTTAAAGCCTAAGTTTTCTTCACCCATTAAGTAGTGACGGCTGAGAAAATCGATCAGAATGCTATAGTCCGCGCCATTACGCAAATATTGAGGACTAAGGCTGCGTTTCGAGACCATACCATAGGTTAGAGTTGGGCGCAGCATAAATCGAGACTTTAAACATTGTAAGCCAGAGAGGGGACTTTCTGCGCCTAGGAGCATTTCCCGATTTTTAGTTAACAGGTGATAGATTTCTTCAAAACCAGTGACGATTTCCTCAACATAGTTCTTAGCTGAGACAGTTTTACCGTCTAGAATTACCACATTAGTCCCAGCAGGAATAATCACCTTGTTGGGAGCTAAGTGCATCCCATCGGTGTTAATAAATTTCCACTCCCGAGAGGAATTTATTTGCTTGGGCCAAATATTACCTAGGACGCTGGAATCTTGAGCATTTGCGGAGTAGATATCTCCTTCCCAACCAGGTAAAAATCCTGTATTCAGGACTGAATAGTTAAACCAGTCTTCCGATTCCGTCACGCTGTGCTGTACAGGATGCATCAACAGGTCACCATCGATCAGAATAGGATATTCACCACTAGCAACCACATTTTGATGATCACAACTACTTGCTCCTAATAGATGGAGCAGTGATAACAACATCCCTGCTCTGTGATAGAAGCGTTGAACTGCAGCTTGATTTTCACAAGGTTGGTGCTCAATAAATTCAACCCATCCATATCTCTGGCGATTGAGAATCTTAGTTAATTTGAAGGCTAAGGATATTTCCTGGTGGTTGCACCAGTCTAGTAACTGATTGAAAGCAACATCTAAACCCACGTCTTTGGGCTTATATACTACTTTAATTCCGGAAGAGAAGGTAAGAGCTAAAACCGAGCGTCTACCATGGTGGGGATTGGAGAGGGAAGTCTCAATTGCTTGAACCTTTCCTAAGCTGGCTTGATCAGAATAAAAGGTACGTTCAATTGCTGATAAATCCTGTTGTAGACGTTGGATAAATTCAGTAGTAGATTCTACCCATAAATCAAGGGTTGTTGCTATCAGGCGACCTAAGACTGGGTAGCGATTAAAAAATGCCAGCCCCCCATCTTTGAGAAGATTTTTTAAAAAGGTCTTATAACTAATCCGGCTTTCTTGGGGAGTACTTTGGTTAGCAGGGGGGTGAGCTTTCCGGAATGTGTTAAATTCAAATAGTAAGGTTTCTGTTCCTAAATTAACCAGTTGTTGCAGCAAGCTCCTTTCTAGGGCTGCGTAGGCTTCTTGGCTCAACAAAGTTAGAGGACTATTTGCCGATAATCCAGTAGATAATTTACTGCGCCCTACTCGGATAAAGGGTAAATAAAAGTCTTCAAATGGTAAGGGATTTTGGGAGTCAAGTGGAGAGTTTTCTTCCCCCTCTAGAGTTAGCCATGAAGCGCTGGTAGTTTCAATTAATTCTTTGAGAGTTTCTGCCCAGCTTGGTAAGGTGTAATCTTCTCTAAACTCTGCTGTTTCTAGTAAGTTACGGACTGTAGTTAAGTCTAATCCATCCCACTGAAGGCGCTGTTTAAGTTGTTGTTCTCCTCCCAGGAGTTTAGACCAGGTGTTGAGGCGTTCTTCAATCAGATCATTATCTTTTTGGGGAATAACATTTTGGTAACAAGGGTTATTGATCCGCTCTGATAAAAACGTAGCATTAATCGCTATAGTCGCGATTGGTGATATTTGTGACCCTATTACTGGCATGCTACTAATCTCTCGACGTGGTAAGTTAGTTATAAAGTTTTTTTAAAAAAGGTTTAATTTTTGATTACTTGAATAAAGATCCTGAAATCTTGTTAGCGTCTTCTTGAACCGACCCTAATGAATGTCTGTTGTTGACTCTGTTGTAATCATACTTTGATTAATTGAGTTTGTTTAGTTGTTTGATGATTTATTGATGTCCAAAGAAAAACTTTTTTGTCATAAAGTTATATGTATTTCTATGCTGATCAACCTAGTGATAGCTCACAAGTAACCTATACCAGTACTCTTATAGTTAACCTCTCTCTAATTTACCGAATCAACTAAAACAGTTATGTCCACAAAACTATTGGAGCTGAGAAAAACCATAAAAAAAAGCCCAAGACTACTCTTGGACTAAGAGACTAAGATTAGTTTCTACCAGTAATTAGCTAAGGCATTTTCGTCCTAGGTTGATACAGTCAACTTTTCCCCTATTGTAACTAAATTAACAAAGTAACTGCCTCGGCTCCGACCGTATCCAGTTCGCCAGGTTCGACGGGGATTAACTCAAACCCAGCATCCAGAATTCCAGAGTAGTTTGCGATCGCTTCCAAGGCATTGGAGCAGGGAGTAGGGAGTAGGGAACAAAAATTAATTGTGATAATTTTTGATCTCTGTTTGAATCATACTTGGATTAGTTGAGTTTGTTGAGTTTTTTGCTAATTTATTGATGTCATCAGTCAACTTTTTTTGTGATAACGTTATATGTAGTTCCGTAGGGTGCGTTAGGGACGGGCTCCCCCTGATTTTATGAGTAGCCACTATTAGGACAGTCCGTCCCGTAACGCACCACCGGGTCAAACTGCTCCCAGCCCTATCGTTAAAATTACTAGTTAAAAAAAAGTGTTCGCGTAGCGTATCCTAGGGATAATCGCTAATCTTATAAAAGCAATTATCTGAAAGAGAAACGCTCGGTGCATCTCATTTTTGCCGTTTGGCTGGTGCGTTACGGGACGGATTGTCCTAACACTGGCTACCAGGAAAATAAGGGGGAGCCCGTCCCTAACGCACCCTACGAACTACTGAGAATTTTATCCCGAATTTTTGCCTAATTGCAAAACTGAGATGTACCCGGCTACCCACAATTTTAATCTTGACAGATCACTAGTTCTGAACTGTGTGGCGAATAATAACAGCTCCAAGAAGCACCACTGCCCCAATTGGCCCCGTTAATGCTGAAGCAGCACTAGTCGCCCCGGTAATAGCAGCGGTAGAAGGCGTAACTCCCCCCACAACACTTCTTAGCTCGTCTTCTTGGATTTGATCTAGATAGCTCTCAGAATCAAAAAATAGTTCAGCGCCAGCAGGTTTAATGTCATTAATTTTGATATTAGCCATTTGAGTTTTTATCCAATAATGATTTTGTGTTCTTGACTAGGAATCTATTTAAATTTTTATTCCTGTTTGTATCCTATTGAAAATAACTTATTTTCTCTAGATTTATTAAAAAGTATTGATGCTAAATTAATAACATTTTTGTCACCAAGTTACATGTATTTACCTGCTGTTAAACCTAGTCATAGCTCATAATTAACCTATAAATAACGGTTCTTCAGTACCTTTTATGCTAAACCGACAGTTAAAAAAACTGATAAAGCTTACGGTACAAGGGTTATTAGGCTATTTAACTAGCAAAATTTTCTGAATACGGCCTCTTTCCCCTGCTCCCTGCTCCGAAGTCCCTGCTCCCTTTGCCAAAGTGTTGATTTAGCATAACAAGTACGGAAGAGCCTAAATAACCTTAACCATTATTCTGATAGTTAACCTCTCTCTAATTTACCGAATCAACTAAAACAGTTATGTCCACAAAACTAGTGGAGCTGAGAAAAACCATAAAAAAAAGCCCAAGATTACTCTTGGACTAAGAGACTAAGATTAGTTTCTACCAGTAATTAGCTAAGGCATTTTCGTCCTTAGTTGATACAGTCAACATTTTCCCTATTCTAACTAAATTAACAAAGGAACTGCCTCGGCTCCGACCGTATCCAGTTCACGAGGTTCGACGGGGATTACCTCAAACCCAGCATCCAGAATTCGAGAGTAGTTTGCGATCGCTTCCAAGGCATTGGAGCAGGGAGTAGGGAGTAGGGAGTAGGGAACAGGGAAGAGAAAAGAAGGAATAGGGATGCGCTGCATCAAGACAGGGAATCAACCTCAAAAAATACTGTACCTCATAACTGAGATAAACGTTATATTTCTGTTTAATTATACGTGGATTACTTGAGTGTGTTTAGTTTTTTTTAAATTTATTGATGTCATAAGTAAACCTTTTTTGTCATAAAGTTATAGGTAGTTATAGCAAATTAGCTTAGGTGAAAAGTCGTAGGTTTTAGGGAGTAGGGAGTAGGGAGTAGGGAGTAGGGAGTAGGGAGTAGGGAGCAGGGAGCAGGGAGCAGGGAAAAAATCTTGTGTAACTGATCACTAGGAAAAAGATTTATAGCGTTTATTGCATTTATGAGGTAGGCTTATCAAGTTCAAAGTCCCCCTTTTTAAGGGGGATTTAGGGGGATCATATTGTACCTGATGGGAGAGAGAATTGCTATATCTCTAATTTAGGAAATAAACTAAAACAGTTATGTCAACAAAACTAGTGGAGCTGATAAAAACGATAAAAAGCTGACGGATAAATGAATACTATTTTAGGGGCGAGTGCGCCCAGCCCTATGGTTAAAACTACTAGTTAAAAAAAAGCGTTACCGTAGCGTATCTTTCAGAGAATCGCTAATTTTATAAAAGGTATTCTCTGAAAGATACACGCTCATTGCATTTCATTTTTGCCCTTTGGCTGGTGCGTTACGGGACGGATTGTCCTCAAACTTACAATAAAATAAGGGCGATCCCCTCCCTAACGCACCCTACTGGCTGGTGCGTTACGGGACGGATTGTCCTCAAACTTACAATAAAATAAGGGCGATCCCCTCCCTAACGCACCCTACTGGCTGGTGCGTTACGGGACGGATTGTCCTCAAACTTACAATAAAATAAGGGCGATCCCCTCCCTAACGCACCCTACTGGCTGGTGCGTTACGGGACGGATTGTCCTCAAACTTACAATAAAATAAGGGCGATCCCCTCCCTAACGCACCCTACTGGCTGGTGCGTTACGGGACGGATTGTCCTCAAACTTACAATAAAATCAGGGGGATCCCCTCCCTAACGCACCCTACTGGCTGGTGCGTTACGGGACGGATTGTCCTCAAACTTACAATAAAATAAGGGGGATCCCGTCCCTAACGCACCCTACTGGCTGGTGCGTTACGGGAGGGATTGTCCTCAAACTTACAATAAAATCAGGGCGATCCCCTCCCTAACGCACCCTACTAACTATGACCCCTCTTCAAATCCAGACATAATTACAATTTTCAGGTTTCAATTAGCTGCAAGCGATCGCTTATAGCGTTTCTAGGACTCATGAGGTACAGATTATTTTTTACCTCTTCCCTCTTCCCTTCCCCTCCTGGGAGGGGTTAGGGCGTGTCTTCAAACTCGGAGATCCCCCATTATCCCGCTTAAAAAAGGGGGACTTTGAGTATGGCTCCCCCCTTATTAAGGGGGGCTGGGGGGGATCATAATCTTGCGGAAAACTTTGAAAACACGCCCTAGGAGTGGGTTCCTGCTACCTGCTCCCTGCTCCCTGCTCCCTGCTCCCTAAAAACCAGAAATTTGTACCTCATGGGTATAAGACTTGCTCTAGTTTTTTATTACCCCTAAAACTCCCCAAAAAAAACTTTTTAAAAACCCTTGACAATTAAAATTATAATCATTACAATAATCATTGTAAACCGAAATTCAATTCTTATTTATGTCAACAAAATTCAGTCAAAACTTCAAGAAACAACCTGCTCATCACACTGTCTTGATGCAGTCGCTCATGGGGGAAACCACGGCAGTCGCTCATGGTTAGAAGTTACCGTAAGACAGTTGAGCCTTAATCAATAAGTTTTACCCTTTTTCTGCATAGCCGACCAACCATAAAGGCTCAACTGTCTAAGGTTTCGTCTCCGGGGGGGACCCCCAAGACCGCGCTGCCTTCCCAAGACCGCGCTGCATCGCTCTCAAAGGTTCTCGTGAATCAGTCATCTATAGTATGCAGATGCTTTACTCCCTAGGCTATGCGGAGATTGCGGAATGGACCCCTCTGGAACCGACTGAAATTCCAGGGGAAGTTATCACTACAATAACCAAGTATTGGTTGTTGCCATAACACCTTAAATTTATGGGGGGGTTTCCCCCCCGGCCTTGGTTTTGGTCTGGTTTTGTAGCGTGGCCTTTGGCCAATCAGATCAGAGCAGGTTAGGTTTGCTAATTTTGTGACATAAAAAATTGGAATAGCCGTGGATAGTATTTCTACGGCTATTTTTTTTTAACTTATATAAAAATGGAATCGGGAATCGGGAATCGGGAATCGGGAATCGGGAATCGGGAATCGGGAATCGGGAATTGGGAACAGGGAACAGGGAAAAAATACTGTGTACCTGATAGCTATGAAAAACGCTGTATGTCTAATTTATGGAATCAACTAAACTAGTTATTTCCACAAAACTAGTGGCAGTGATAAAAACCATAAAAAATAGTCCAAGACTACTCTTGGACTAAAAGACTCAAATTATTTTATACCAGTTCGACGAAGGGGAAACTTCCATGAGATGGAGCACGAATACATCAAGGATACTGAGTTAGGGCGCTCTGGAGGATATCGGGGAATAATTAAGCGTCAGGAGTTTAATCCCGAAATTTCTGCTGCTGTCTTTGCTGCTGAGCCGCCACAGTTGCTTAAGCCGATTGTGAGTTCTCAGGGAGTGCATCTGATTTTGGTTGAGGAAATTATTCAGCCTCAATTGAACGAGAGACTGTACGCTCAAATTCTTGCAGGTTTATTTTCTGAGTGGCTCAAACAGCAAGTTGAATCCGTTCAAGTCATGACAAACCTTGATGTTTCTAGAGAATCTGTGATGATTTGATGCCAATTTGACGGGTAACTCCTGCCCGGATAGCTTAGATCTTGCACCAGGGTAAGCGCCGCTTACCCTGGATTAGCTATTTTATTTAAAAACTTTTGTGACAGCTAATCAAACAAGTTCTATGAATAAACCATCTCATCAAGACCAAGCCAGTGCTGGAAACCCAACCCGCATTTCTCACAAGCTTAGCGTTCACATTTACTGTAATCTTTACCCAGACTATATTTGGGCTATTTTTGATGGGTAAAAATTTGGGTACAGTGTCAAACGCATAAATCTAGATTTTATAAGGCTTTGAGAAATGTGGTGAGAAATCCGGGTCAGATGATTCCAAAGCTAGTCAATCCTGATGCTGATGCCAGAGGCAACTTTAGAACAGTTTCAGGGCTGCGTAAATACCACCACCAACACCAACAATGAAGCCAGCAGCAAAAGTTACACATTCAGGGGAGGAAGCAGTTATGATTGTTGGACCAATACCGCCATTTAAAGTACCAAGTTCAAAGTCATTGATATCAGCTAGATAGCTCTCTTGGTCTTCAAACAGGGATAAACCAGCAACTTTCAAGTCATAAATAGCAATTGAAGCCATGATTTTAGTCTCCATGAATTTAGTTTATTTGACATTTCCTTTGCTAAGAAAGGATGTTAGCGATGGTAATTTCTACTTAAGATAACTGTAAATAACAGAACCAATAAAGCCTACTGCGCCGCCAATAGCAGCACCACATTGAATGCTAGAGAAAGCAACTACACCAAGAATTCCACCATTAACACCATTCAGTTCATCTTCGCTGAGGTCAATCATAAAGTTTTCAGTATCACAAAATAGTTCAAATCCAGCCGGATGAAGTTCAGAAATTGTGATCTTGGCCATAGGTAAATCTCCTTATGTTTGCAGTGTGTCCTTGACTAGGAATAATTGAGTAATGTTTTATTCCTATTTTAATCCTATTTGATTTATTCTATAATGTCTATATTTATTAGATTATTTTGTTGACAAAAAAACTTCTATTTTTTCAAAAAAATAATCTAACTTACCTGCTAATTAACCTATCAATAGCTCATAAATTTACGATAACTTACCTTTAAAACTATTCTTATAGTTAACTTATCTCTAATTTAGGAAATAAACTAAACTAGTTATGTCTAAATAACTATTGGCACTGATAAAAACCATAAAAAATAGCCCAAGACTACTCTTGGACTAAAAGACGTAAGCATATGCGCTACGCGCAGGCTACGCCAACAGCCGTCAGCCGTCAGCCGTCAGCTTATTTTTCAAATAGCGTTTATGGGCATAAACTGTTCTCGTAGCGTGACCACAGACCTTTAGCCGTTCGCGTAGCGCATTAGCCTTTAGCTGATAGCTGAATGCTTAGGGATAGCTTTCATCTCGCCCCTTCAGGTAAAACAACGAGGAATGATATTATTAGAGTTACCATAGTAATCCAGAATTTCGTGAGTCCGTCGAACCATTGACTCCAGCAGAATTGCCAGATTCTTCTTAACCACTACTTGTTCTTGTGGTGACACATAAGCCACTTCTGCCAGCAGAATCGAAGTGATTTGATCATGTGCCCCTTCTTCATTGATACCGGCATGGAGCAGGATGGGTTTATAAAATTCCGGTGGTAACTCCAAGGCTTGGCACTGCTGCTTAAACAACTGGTGGAATAGCTTGTCATCTTCCTCAAACAACAACAGTGCAGCCTTAAAGCTTAGAGGATGTTGCTTGGCAAAAACGGCCAGGGTCGAACAGACTGCGAAAGTCATGGGTAGGGGCTGCATCCGTTGCAGTTGCTCAGCTTCGATGCCCACACTCTTCAAGGAATTCTCAATCAAACGGTCATGGTGCAACTCAGACACAAAAAATTCCTGGAGAAGTTTTTGTGTCCCAGGGGATTCATAATTAGCTAAGGATGGCGCTAACAGTCTAGGACACAGATGGGTAACGTGATAGGATTCCAAAGCATAACCAATCAACTGGTTTCTGGTAATGGTCTCATCAGCCATCTTTTCTGAGAAAGGAGAAAGGGGAAATTGCCCCTTCATGCGGTTAAGAAATCGGCACAACTCTCGATAGAACTGCTGTCCACTCACCCCACGAAATTCCACTTCTTGATAGGTTTCTATCAGTAGACCCCGGCGATCCAGCTCAGCGAGGAGTTCGGGAATATCCTCTTGAATTCCTGGACAGGCCAGACCCAATTGCTCTGGGGACATACCTCCCGCTTGCAAAAGTCTTAGCAGTTGGACAGTTTCCTTCTCGTATTCCGGCTCAACCGCGATCGCGCATCCTTGATCGCCATAATGAATTTCAACTTCTGTGTCCTTGAATTCAAAAAATACCCGATTTTTGAACAGTGGTTGTTGGAATAAAACCTTTGTTAATGACATATAGTAAAGGGAATAGGGAGTAGGGAAAAAATAGGGAACAGGGAACAGGGAACAGGGAACAGGGAGTAGAGTGCGTAGGGTGCGTAGGGTGCGTTAGGGACGGAAAGCCTCTGATTTTCGGCCTCTTCGCCCCATAGACAGACCGTCCCGTAACGCACCACCCACGGAAAGCCTCTGATTTTCGGCCTCTTCGCCCCATAGACAGACCGTCCCGTAACGCACCACCCACGGAAAGCCTCTGATTTTCGGCCTCTTCGCCCCATAGACAGACCGTCCCGTAACGCACCACCCACGGAAAGCCTCTGATTTTCGGCCTCTTCGCCCCATAGACAGACCGTCCCGTAACGCACCACCCACGGAAAGCCTCTGATTTTCGGCCTCTTCGCCCCATAGACAGACCGTCCCGTAACGCACCACCCAAGGACTTAAATTGCTGAAACTCGCCGCAGTAAATGACTGGCAGACGAGTAATGATTCCAGATAGCTGTGTAGAAATTGTTGTAGATTTCAACAAACAGGTAAGTTTGTCCTCTAAATCGCTGCTTTGTTTGGCGATCAATGTGAGGTATTTCTTGAAAGATGCGACGGCTTAAGTTTTCTGGTTCGAGTTTTAGCTTGCTGTTTGCCAATTGTCTAATCGGGTTGATAAAGCCAGAATCTAGTTCAACACGCTCACAGGCTTTACTATAAAATTCAAAATTCTTACGGGTCTGACCTGCCAAAAATCCCAGAGTACTCAAGAAAAACAGTGGCTCAAAGTTTGCCCAATAGGTCAACGCATTGCACATCCCCATGGTTTCTGGGAGTGGCATGGTATCCGCGAGTTGCTCACGGCTAATGCCAATAGCATTAAGTGCTGCCATTACCAGTTCCTGGTCTTGGCGGTATTCTTGAGTGTAGCGTTCGTTGAGCAATTGTCTAACTTTTGTAGAGCTTTGGAAGCTAAGTCCAGGAGAATCAAAACAGCACTGTTGAGTAATAAAGTGGTAATGCTCTATTAGAAAACCATATATAACGTTGATTGGCAGTTGGGATGTCTCTGACTTGATGGATTTCAGGAAGAGATTTTCATCAACCTGCTGATTGAGCAATTCAGTGGTCAAATCTTCCAATTCCAGCAACGTGTCGATGCCTGAATTAACCCTAACCTGAGCAACGTCATCCAGCAAGTTATGTTCGTCCAGGTGACGCACAATAGTATTGAACAACTCAGAGTTATTAGCCGAGAACATTTGTTGCAGTTCAGTCATACTCTTAGTTCCGTCCATCAGAGAGATGAACTTCTTTAAGATTTTTCCTGATTGACTGTTAACCTGAAACGCGAAATCTCGACCATCCTGAGAAAAAATCAGCTGATCTTGATAGTAGTTAACCTTACAGGCTAATTTGGGACGAAGCACTGAAGGCTGTTGTGGTTTTTTATCCTGAAATTTCCCCTCGGATAACTCTGGTTCTAAAACTGAGGTGACTGTAGAATCTTCCTGGAGAGGGGGAAGGGTATACTTAGACATCGACTGACTCCCTGATCAGAACGTTAGGTAATAGTTATACTCATTTGATTGCTCAAACCTTCACTACTAAAGTTACTATTCAGCAGTGAAGGTATTTTGTCAAAAGAGTTTACAGGATTGCAGCGGTATATGGAAGGGTGCAAATGGTATTTCTAGTAGTAAATCGAGTAGTGGTTAAGCAATTACAGCTCTTTTGTACTGAAAGTACTGGATATAAAATACGTCCTCCCATCGCTTGCTCAAGCTCATCATTACTCAGTTCGTTCATAAAACTTTCAGAATCGTTGAACAAGTCAGCGCCAGTGGGTTTGATGTCCTTAACTTTGATCTTTGCCATTTTAACTTTACTCCAATAAACGGTTGTGGTTGATTATAAATCAATTAGCCATGTTTGATTTCTGCTTTTTATCCTACTTATATCAGTTGCTCTTGGCTCTTTTCAATCAAGTTTATTTATGCTAAAACTGAAACAATTTTGTCACTATCAACAACTCAATAAGTTCTACCATAGGAGACTGTGTAAGGGGAGCATGTTACTTATGCAGATCATTTGTACTAAATCTATGGCTACCTCATGTAGCAATCCGTGTAGGAATTGTGATAATTTTGTTCCCTGTTCCCTACTCCCTGTTCCCTGTTCCCTTTGGTATGTGTGTTAGCTGGTTCTGATAGTACATAGTTCATAGGTTCTGCCACCTTGACCTGCTCCCATCAAAAACCCTGTATCTCTAATTAGGGAATCAACTAAAACAGTTATGTCCACAAAACTATTGGAACTGATAAAAACTCTAAAAAAGAGTCCAAGACTACTCTTGGACTAAAAGACTGCAATAATTTTATGGTAAGCATATGCGCTACAGATGGTGCTACTTGAGGTGCCGTCAGTTGTCAGCTGTCACCTGAACAGAAACATCTTTGGCCTATGGCCACGCTACTTGAGGTGCGGTCAGCCGTGAGTCATTCGCGTAGCGTGGCCTTTGGCCAAGGCTCACACTACACCCATAAGCTGATAGCTGACAACTGACCCTTGCTTACTTATCCTCTATAATTTGTCTGGTGATAGCAGTAGCTACTCCCAGACAAGCTTGTCAACTTCCTTGGCACCCCAAACCCTGATCCTTGATTTATCCAATAGCTCCAAACCATTCCACCATAAACTTCGAGTTCATTTTCCGACAAATCGATCAGGTAGCTTTCAGAATCAGCAAACAATTCAACACCAGCAGGTTTAATGTCAAGAATAGTGATGTTAGCCATTTGATTTTACCCCAATGATTGTGTGTTGTTGAGTTGAAATTAATTGATATTTTTTAACTCTTATTTTTATCATATAGACATTAAATAAATAGTTTTGTATTTTCGCCAATTAATTGTTACAATACTAAAATTATTTTGGCTGAAAACTTTATCAAAAACTGCAGTAACAGTAACCTATGTTACTCATGATTTACCTAAAAATACGTAATTTTAAAGCCCGTATGATCTTATAGTGAAATTGCTATAAACTTTATATAATCAACTAAACTAGTTATGTCTAAAAAACTAGTGGAGCTGATAAAAACTATAAAAAATAGTCCAAGAGTAGTCTTGGACTAAAATACTAGAATTCTTGAATTATTTTATGTTTACTATTCCCTAGGGTGACGCTCAACGACTAACATCCAAAAATCCAAACACTTAGAGATATCGCTCTTCTAGACGGATTATAGTACATGAATAGTTTAAATCAGCGATTACCCCTTAAATAGCAGCCAATAAAAAAAATGAAAATAAATTTTTATAAAAATTTATTTTCACGATCCCTACAAGCTTGGCTTAACAAATATTGTAGGGATTATTTGATAATAAATTATCGTAGTAAAACCCTAGAGAGCCTTATATTTTTTACATATCTTGGTTGTTAATTATAGTTATCAAACAACTGACTGTGCAACTACCAGAGCCCCCTTTGATACCCATTTGCTCACTTTGATCGCTCAGCTCTGTCATAAAGCTTTCTGGATCCTTAAACAACTCAGTGCCAGTCATATTAAGAGCTGAAATATCCTTGATTTTAATATTAGCCATTTTAATTTAACTCCAATAAAATTCTGTTAATGTGGTTGATTGAAAATCCAGGTATTGATGCTTTAGTCATATTTTTATAGTAGCTATTTTTTTTTAAAAAGTCTCTATTTACAAACTATTAAAAATGACATAATACCTACAGTTAGGTGCTTTTTAAAAGTATAAGGATGTGCCACGATAATAGGGAATAGGGAATAGGGAATAATTTAACTGATTACATTTTTTAGCCATTCCTATTAATACAGCATGGTTATCGGTAAACATCATGACCGGGCTGTGTCCCTTCATTACTTTTATTTTTCAATACCTGAGCGCGTATTGCTATAGAAAAGGATTAACTAGCATTTAAATTACTATTGAATTCAGCCATAAATCAAATAATTATGTCACTTCAATCAACCAAACTATTACTCAGCACTGGAAATTTTCCAGAATCCTTTGATTTACAGTAGTTGACTGGCGTCGAGCTTAGGCAAATAAATAAAAATCAGCGCCAGAAGATACTGGCGCTGATTTCCAAAGCAAACTTATGTATTAATATCGTTCAGTTGATGAAATTGTAATTTTGGCTTAGGTAGGGAAGATTACAACGGTTTGCAATTGGGTGAAGTACAAATTATTGGGCTTTAGGGAACAGGGAACAGCGATGCAGCGCGGTCTTGGGGAGGCAGCGCGGTCTTGGGGGTCTCCCCCGGAGACGAAACCTTAGACAGGCTCGCCTTTATGGTTGGTCGGCTATGCACAAAAGGGGTAAAACTTATTGATTAGCGTGATTTGCGCGGTCTTGGGGGTTTCCCCCATGAGCGACTGCATCAAGACAAGGCTCAACTGTCTTACGGTAACTTCTAACCACTCGCTATTGCCGTGGTTTCCCCCATGAGCGACTGCATCAAGACGGGAACAGGGAACAGGGAACAGTGACCTCAACCCTAGCGACAACGTTGATTCTACTCCCAAATCAGAACAGAAGGTAAGGATCCTGGAGAGGCTAAACGCAACAATTGATAACCTACACCCGCGCTTCCCTTGAAAAAATTAGGACTAAAAACGGAGTTAGGCAAATGAGGTAACAAAGCATAGGCTCCATTTTGTTTTGCCCTGTTAACTACCGATGCAGCCTGTTCCCTAGCTGTGTTTAGCCATTCCTGGTTGCCAAGTTTTTGGAATGCGACGACAAACAGTTCATTTCTGCCCAAACTCCCGCAGCAGAGATGGTCTACATCTATATTAGATATTGCATACTTCTTGGTGGTGTCCAAAGCTACCTCAATGTCAGAGTAAATTTCCTCTGTCTTTAGAATCGATGAACTGCCTAAACGGGCTAATCCAATCCCCACGCTGCCGTGACACCAGGCATGCCAGAAATTAATTTGATTTGTTTGTTCCAATGAAAGGAAATATGGCCAGTTTCGGACTGAGGTGTCAAAGACACTGGTTTCATATTCAATTCCTTCTTGTGCCGCTTCCAAATAAACTTTGTCTGCTGTCGCAGCATATAGGTGTAGTAAAGAGAAGGAATTACCTGCTGCACCGTGAGAAAATCCGGTTAATGGGGTTTTACTGATTGTCTTCCAGGCTCTAGGGGCGGTATCAGTTCGCTGTGATAGGAGATGATTGCCACAGGCTACTGCTATGTCTAATAGCACTTTCTCTCCTGTCTGTTGATACAGAGTTAATAAGCCCATGATTGCCCCCGCTACTCCAAAAATAATATCCAGGGTTTGATCGGCGGCGATTACATCTGCTGTAATTAGTTTTGCAGCTTGCTGGGCATCTCCGAGAAGGGCTGGCTCTTGGAGAAACTGACTAATTTTAACCAAACTGTAAATGATCCCACCTAGCCCCATTAAACCGAGGACACCACCTAATTTGATTCCATCAAGTCTTAACTGCAACAAGTTTCGGTCGGCTTGTGCTTTCTTAAGAGACTGACGTAAAGGGCATAAAGCAGCTTTTGCTACCTCTTTAAATTCTGGCTCACCAGTAATTTTTCCTAGGGCTGCTAGAAATAGGCTAACTCCAGCTCGCCCCGTAAATAAAGAATCATCCAATACCTGGAGTTGATAGCGCTTCGCCTTGAACATATAATCTAAATCAATCCAGTTGCAGCCGTCACCAGTCTCAATTGCATTGGCGACAAGACTATTGCCAATTGCTATAGCTTCTTCCAATAATTCGTCAGAATTCAATGAGGAGAATTGGGAGAAATTCCCCTGTAAAGCAGCACTGTTATTAGTCAAATGGGCATACTTGGCATAAAAACTCGCCCGAATCAATTTAATTTGCTTGGCTAAATCCTCTTCATCAAGACTTTGGATTTTAGCAATTAACTGTTGGTAACTGGATGTTTTAAAGAAGTGCTTGATTGGTTTAGCTGATGCCAACTCTAGGGCAGTACTATTACAAAATACCGTGAAATAGGGAATATCTAGCTGTTGTAAAGACGTCGTTTCTGCTCCTAATAGTTCTTTAAAGTCTAAGTTTTCTTCACCCATTAAGTAGTGACGGCTGAGAAAATCGATCAGAATGCTATAGTCCGCGCCATTACGCAAATATTGAGGACTGAGGCTGCGTTTGGAGACCATACCATAGGTGAGGGTTGGGCGCAGACTAAATCGAGACTTTAAAAATTGTAAGGCACAGAGGGGACTTTCTTGCCCTAGGAGCATTTCCCGATTTTTACTTAAGAGGTGATAGATTTCCTCAAAGCCAGTGACGATTTGCTCAACATAGTTATTAGGTGAGACAGTTTTCCCGTCTAGAATGACCACATTAGTCCCGGCAGGAATAATCACCTTGTTGGGAGCTAAATGCATCCCATCTGTATTAATAAATTTCCACTCCCGAGAGGAATGTATTTGCTTGGGCCAAATATTACCTAGGACGCTGGAATCTTGAGGATTTGCGGAGTAGGTATCACCTTCCCAACCAGGTAACAAGCCTGTATGAAGCACTGAATACTTAAACCAGTCTTCCGATTCATTCAAGCTCTGCTGTACAGGATGCATCAAGAGGTCAGCATCGATAAGACTAGGATATTCACCACTAGCAATCACATTTTGATTATCACAACTACTTGCTCCTAATAAATGGAGCAGTGATAATAACATCCCTGCTCTGTGATAGAACCGTTGAACTGCGGCTTGATTGTCACAAGGTTGGTGCTCAATAAATTCAACCCATCCATATCCCTGGCGATTGAGAATCTTAGTTAATTTGAAGGTTAAGGATGTTTCCTGGTGGTTGCACCAGTCTAGTAACTGATTGAAAGCAACATCTAAGCCCAAGTCTTTGGGCTTATACAGCACTTTAATTCCGGAAGAGAAGGTAAGAGCTAAAACCGAGCGTCCGCCATGGTGGGGATTGGAGAGGGAAGTCTCAATTGTTTGGACGTTTCCTAGACTTGCCTGCTCAGAAAATATACGTTCAATTGCCGAAAAATCTTGTTGCAGACGTTGGATGAATTCAGTAGTATATTCTACCCATAAATCAAGGGTTGTAGCTATCAGACGACCTAAGACTGGGTAGCGATTGAAAAATGCCAGCCCCCCATCTTTGAGAAGATTTTTAAAAAAAGTATTATAACTAATTCGACTGTCTTGGGCAGTCGTTTGGTTAGCAGGGGGGTGAGCTTCCCGGAATGTGTTAAATTCAAATAGTAAGGTTTCTGTGCCTAAATTAACCAGTTGTTGCAGCAAGCTCCTTTCTAGGGCTGCGTAGGCTTCTTGGCTCAACAAAGTTAGAGGACTATTTGCCGATAATCCAGTAGATAATTTACTGCGCCCTACTCGGATAAAGGGTAAATAAAAGTCTTCAAACGGTAAGGGATTTTGGGAGTCAAGTGGAGAGTTATATTCCCCCTCTAGAGTTAGCCATGAAGCAGCGCTAGTTTCAATTAATTCTTTGAGAGTTTCTGCCCAGCTTGGTAAGGGGTAATCTTCTCTAAACTCTGCTGTTCCTAGTAAGTTAAGGACTGTAGTTAAGTCTAATCCATCCCACTGAAGGCGCTTTTTAAGTTGTTGTTCTCCTCCCAGCAGTTGAGACCAGGTGTTGAGGCGTTCTTCAATCAGATCATGATCTTTTTGGGGAATAACATTCTGGTAACAAGGGTTATTGACCCGCTCTGATAAAAACGTGGCGTTAATCGCTATAGTCGCGATTGGTGATATTTCTGACCCTATTACTGGCATGTAAAAAATCTCTCAAAGTGGTAATTTAGTTATAAATTTTTTTAAAAAAGGTTTATAGCACTACGCATTAAGATTAGAAGATTTATAAACTCTGAAACTTAGTCATAGCTTACTTCTGACTTCTAACTTCTGACTTCTGACGCTAAGCGTAGCGCTATAATTTTTTATTACTTGGACTAAGAGAAATTTAAGGATGTGTAAATATCTTCAGAATTGGCATTGAGATAAACACGCTCCAAGTCAATCCCCAGCCTAGAAAATTGCCCAAGGATAGCCTTCATCCTTGCTTCAGTGGAATCATCCCCTTGATGCCAAGCGTCTAACAACCCATTGGCCACAATCTGACAGCGATTCATGCCAAAGCTTTCCTGTTCGGCAAATTTTTGGTCTGGTTCTTCTGCTAACCCCAATCCTGGTGCTAGCTCCATGGTAAATAGGGGAACGTCTGGCTGAAAATGGGATTGGTGCTCTGTATAAACAGTCTTTAAAACTCCTTCAACAGCGTCATAGTGACACTTATCAAAGTAGAGTACCCCAGAATCGTGCCGTTCGTAGTCTTTGGGATTGTACAAAACTTTAAAGTGGAACGGAATTTCGATTTCGTTTAGCTGTTGGGTTAAGCTACCCATTACGGCAACTGCACCGTCAGGAGTCAAGTTGAAGTAAATTCGCACAGTGACTGACTGGTCTGTTTGCGGACGATGTGCTTCTAGATTGCCAACGGCCATATAAAAGCCATTTTGCACCAAATTCTTAGGCATACGGATTGCTACTAAATCCCCGACCGTGGCAGATTGCTGGGATGCTGGCAGATGCTGCTCCCGTTCAATATGCAGCCTCAATCCTCCCTTAGTGACAGCCAAAGTGCCATCACTTTCTTCTCTGAGAACAGACCAACCAGGGTCAAAGTAGCCTTTGCCACTATTGCTGTCGTGCAGTCGCTGATAAAATCCCACATCTACTCCCAGGATGGTATTGTTCTCCAGGTCTACTGGCGCAGCTTCAGTATCTGCTTCCGGTGCGAGAGTATCTCGCATTGAGCCATTGTAATAAATACCATATAGAAAACTCCGCAGTTGCAGACTGATATATTTTTGCTGCATATCCTCGGGCATTCGTTGAAAACGTTCCACAGCTTCGGCTGGAATTTCCAACGGTTTGTAATCTGAATGGTGAATAGAGAAGTCTGATTGGATTTTTACTTTGTTAACAATATCGTCTAGAACGTCTAGTAATTGCTGATTGGTGATGGGGGATGGTTGAATTGCTCTAGAATCAAGTAGTTGGATCATGGTTTGGTAGGGAGTAGGGAGTAGGGAGTAGGGAGTAGGGAGTAGGGAACAGGGAACAGGGAATAGGGAACAGGGAACAGTAGGAAAGACCTTTGAAGAGTTTTTGATGTTATTGGAATGCTATGTCTTAAACTGGGATCTTCCACAAGTACAAAAAAACTTAATAACGGAAGCGATGTAGCGCGGTCTTGGGGAGGCAGCGCGGTCTTGGGGGTCTCCCCCACTCGCTATTGCCGTGGTTTCCCCCATGAGCGACTGCATCAAGACAGTGATAACAATCAATTTCAGTAATCAAATAGTCAAATCTTATCACTGTTCCCTGTTCCCCGTTCCCTGTTCCCTACCTTGACAGGTAAATTTTAAACTTGGTGTAAGGTCTTAGTTAAACAGCGGAAGGACTGAGTTGAATTAATTCAGCAATAGCAGGGCCAAAAATCGTGGGCATGGATTTTTCTGGACGACACAACAAGGTCTTGGCCACCTGAAGCATGGCAATCCCGGCATTACCAAAGGATTTTTGGTACTCAATCATCGCCCGAATTCGTTGAATCAAACCAAAACCGGTAAATTGCACTACTGTCCGCAAGAAATCAGGTCGGTGTTCTAAAATTTCTGGAAAGGTTTCAAAATACCCTTTGGTTAGGGCAGCAATGGAAGGCTGGAGCTGTTCCAAGGGGGTCATGGCTAAACCTAGGGATTCTTCAATACTTAAAGATTTACTGATCACCAGGCTACTCAGCCAGATTTGGACATAGCTGCTGATCAGTGTTCCTAAATCAAACGCCGGGTCTCCCCAACTACAGCGCTCCCAATCAATTAGCCTGACCATGCTGGTACTTTCATGCTCCCAATCTTGGTGCAGAAGGATATTATTTAGCTTTAGGTCATTGTGGGTCAGACAGCAGGGGGCAAAAGTATTGCCTAGTTGTGCGATCGCTTGCCCTAAACTATCGTATCGTTGATAAAGGGCAAAGAATTTCAGCCCGTCAGCAGGTACCGAACCAAAGATTTCCGGACCAATTCGTTCTAAACTGTTAACTAATCTAGGCACTTGCTCAGTGGTTTGATTATCGGTTTCGGTACAGAAGAAATCTTGATAGTCTTTACGATTAAATGTATGATGATGGATTTTTCCTAAGAGGGTGCCGATGGTGGCAGCAACCTCTGTAGGAAAGATATTTTCTTTGGCGTAGAAATCCATTAAATCCCGATAGTCATCGAGATAGCGGAAAACCATAATGGAATTCTCACCATCAAAATGCAACACCTCTGGTATCAAAGAGCGGAGGTTAGCAAGTTCTGGAAATTGCTGTAAGAATTCTTGAATTCGCCATTCATTCAAAAATTCACCAGCGGCTTTCCCTTCCTGGTTATGTCGCTCCTGCTTGACGAGCAGCTTATTACCATCTGGAAAGGTCAGCAATAAGTTAAAGTTCTTGGCTTCCAGTGGCTCAATTTTACTGAGAGCTTGCTCGGAGGGATTGCATAAACCACGATCAGCTAGATAGTCAAAAACATTATGAGAATTTAATATGAATGTCATAATTAGGGCATTGGGAACAGGGAACAGGGAATAGGGAACAGGGAACAGGGAACAGGGAGTAGGGAACAGGGAACAAAATTATCACAATTCCTACACGGATTGCTATAGATAATCGGTAATCGGTAATCGGTAATCGGTAATCGGTAATCGGTAATCGGGTAAAAATAGGTGTTTACAAATTCATTAATAGGAAAAATACTATATTGATTAGTATAGATAAGAGGAAATTTATTCTGCCAAGTGTTTATGCTTAAAAACAGACGCAACTAAAACTTTTATGTCCCTAAATTATTCAGGGTAAGTGTGGGAAGTGTGGGAAGTATGGGAAGTGTAGGGCAGGAAATGTGAACAGTGAGATAAGGAAGTGGTCTGGAAACCCCCAAGACCTCTCTGCATCGATGCTCCGAAGTCCCTACTGCCTACTCCCTACTGCCTACTGCCTACTCCCTACTCCCTGTTCCCTGTTCCATTTGCTCTATAACTAAACTAGTTATGTCATCAAAATTTTAAAAAATCATAGAAAATTATAGAGGGCTGGTTTTCATGATCTATTTGTAAATTCTCTAGACTACGGTGGCTGGATAAAATGACATTGGTAACTGACACTTAAGGATAATTTTCACTTCCTTACTGGTTTTAGATTAGAAGCAGTGGGACTGGCAATAGGATAAATCTACGAGTTTCCTCCATTTTGATCGTTAGAGCCACTACCACCGCCAGAGCTACCGCCACCACCAGAGCGACCGCTACCGCCCCATTGCTGAGATTCGAGGGGACCATCACCGAGCATTTTGGTCTTCCTAGTTTCTAGCTCAAGGTTGAGACGATCAAAATCTAAAGCATTGATGCCATTGAATGTCAATGCCTGAGCCGGGATTTGGCTACCAATTACTACCGTTGCTAGGGACAATGATGTTATTAACCGAAGATTAAGCATAATTTTGACTTTATTGTTTTAAATCTATGCTTTCAGTATCCAAGGCTAATGTATGGGTAGGGGTTTGTTTTATGAATCTGAGGTATACGTAAGGGTTTGTTGATGACGTTTGTTGATGATCAGGTTATGGTTACCTGAGATTATGACAATTAATAGCAGTATTCAATACTGGTTTGAGCTCAGGACCAGTGGGATAAGGCACTAACTCCACAATTCCATCCTGATTGATGATCCATCCTTGAGCTTCTATAATTGGTGGCTTTTTGGCTGTCGTTTGGGCTTGCTGATTCGGTTTTTTGCCGCGATTGCGAGCAGCCCGATGCAATTGACGCCTGGTGGCCGAGAAATCTCGCCAATCGATCCAAATGGTTTCACCTTTGAGGGGGTCAGTGGGGTCAGTGGGTAAGCCCCCTCGTCCAAGCAGAGCAAATGAATTCTGCTCATCATCGGTGCTACAGCCTGTGGCAATCAGTAGACCAGTATCGATGATAGTTGCTGGTAATGGGACTAATCCTAGGTTTTGAGTTGGGTCTGGGTTGCTAATGTTGATTTGACCATCGACACCAAATTCAGAACTAGCAGTAATCTGGCTATCTGGAGACAGAAACAGACCTTGAGTAGTAATCTCAATATTACCTCCAGGACCAAATATGGCGTTGGCGGTGATGTTACTGTTTTCGACAATCACTACAAAATCACTATTAATCTTAATATCACCCCCACCACCATTACTGTCCCTAACGCTGGTAGTAATCCCGCTCTGGTTTGAAAGGAATAGTAAGTCACTGGTAATGTCAATATCACCGCCGCCGCTTTGCTCAGAAGTGGCAGTGATTTGCCCTCGATTACTGGTGATTTGATTAGCGGAAATAGTAATATTGCCTCCTCCTGCCGAGAAATTGGATGCGGTAATACCACCACCATTGGCATTTTGTGATCCACTGTTGAAAAGCTCAATGGAGTTTGCCACAATCTCAATATCCCCAGCTGTGCCTTGCCCTGGTTCTAGGAGGTCATTGCTTTGGAAGTTACTGACACTGATAGTTGCTCCATCTCGGATACTTAACTGATCAGTGAAAACTTCTAATTTACCGCCATCACCAGTACCTGCGATCGCATTCGCCAATAATCCGCTGGCACCTAGGTCTGATCTCCCAATCAGTTCTATCTTCTGTGCCTGAACTTTCAAGGTTCCCCCATTGCCTTCGCCGAAAGTATTGGATTGCAACTGAGCCCCATCTAGCAGCCGTAAGGTCTCAGTTTCAATGGTTAGGTTACCCCCATTGCCCCTCGCCTGTTCTTGTACACTAGTTAACAAAGCGCTAGAAAAATTATTGCTTGTGCCAATTAGTTCTATATCTTTGGCCTGAACTGTCAAGGTGCCCGCATCTGTTTCGCTAAAGGTAACAGCAGCGATATGAGCCCCATCCAGGACGCGCAAGCTCGTGGTGTCAATGGTCAAGTTACCACCTTTGCCCGTACCTGTTGGTTGCACATTCGCAAATAAGCCACTAGGTAATCCCTCTGATGAGGTACCAATTAGTTCAATCTCAGTGGCTTGCACCTTCAAGCTTCCTCCATCCCCTTTTCCGAAGGTAGTCACTGTAATTTGGCCTCCATCAATCAGCCGCAAGCTCTCAGTTTCAATGGTCAAGTTGCCCCCATTCCCAATTCCGTCTGCTCTGACTTCCGTCAATAAGCCACTGAGAATACTACCTGAGCCACCAATGAGTTCCACCTCAGTAGCCTGCACGGTCAAGGTTCCCCCATCCCCTTGGCCAAAGGTATTGGCTTGCAGTTGAGCGCCATCTATCAGTCGCAACGTGTCGGTGTCAATGATTAAATTGCCCCCATTGCCGATAGCTCCTAGTTCTACATTTGCCAACAAGCTACTGGGAAACTGTCCAAAGACAGTACCGATCAATTCTGCCTCTGTCGCCTGAACTCTCAAAGCACCTGCATTCCCTTCCCCAAAGGTACTCACAGATATTTGAGCTCCATCAGCTATGTGCAAGGTGCCGGTATCAATAGTCAAGTTGCCTCCATTGCCTGTGCCTGAGGATTGCACTAGGGTAAACAAGCCACTTGGACTAAAGCTTGAGCTGCCGATCACTTCCAGATTAGAAGCAGTAACCCTTAAGATTCCAGCATCCCCTTTGCCAAAGGTACTACTGGATATGCGACCCCCATCTTTTACCAGCAAGCGCTCGGTATCAATGGTCAAATTGCCTCCATTGCCCGTGGCTTCTGGTGCCACATCAGTAGACACGCGGCTTAAAAAACGATTATTCGCATCAGTACCAATTACTTCTAACGCCTCGGTCGCCCTGACAGTGAGGGTTCCCCCAGCACCACTATTAAGGGTATCTGCTAAGATTGCTGAACCCTCAGTAACCGTGACACGCCGACCCTGCACCTGGATTTCGCCCCCGCCATTGCCACTGACTTCTAGGGAAGCGGCTTGGGACAAATCAATATCCTGGAATTGCCCCACATCTCCATAGCTCAAGCTCCAGCCCTTATCCCTTGGGATTAGCTTCACCAGACCCTCTCCCTGGACACTCCCGAGTTCAATTCGTCCTCCTGCTGCGCTGAGATTTCCTCCCTCTAAGGCAACATTACCCCCCACTAAGGCTAGGGTTTGACCTGGCTTTACCTGAATTCCCACCGGTCGATTATCTCTGACCACCGCAAAACTGCTGTTGATTTCAAGACTAAGATTATTCCCCGAACCTTGGACAGTAATTGCTCCGGGATTGGAACCATACTGTAAACCCGTGGGAATATTGATCGTCAGTAGGGGTGGGTCTTGGGGATTTGTGGCACTAAACTCGCTGCCGTCGGCAAACGTGATGCTGTTGGCGCTAGAGCCAATAAAAGACCCACCAATATCTAGGGAAGCGTTCGGACCAAATACGATCCCATTGGGATTGATCAAAAACAGATTAGCTGAACCGTTAGCGCGAATTAAGCCATCAATAGTAGAGATCGACCCACCGGTGACCCGGCTAATAATATTATTAATGGTTAGATTATTGTTGAAAAAGGCAGTATTATTGGTGAGGATAGAAAACTGCTCAAAACTATGGAATAGGTTGCCCCCTGCGGTGGTGCCACCGGTAATCTCAATCCTGTTGCCATTGGGGGTGACAATGGAATTGTTGGGTAGGGTGTTGTCTGGGATAATTTGAGCTGAGGCAATTAAAGGAATCTGACTAAACAAGCAACAGATAACAGGCACCATTAGCAATGGTTTTTTGATGCCAAAATAGGGGCAAGACTTGCCCCTACTGTTACCTTCCCTTAGCTGTGCATTGAGAAGACCGGTGGTATTTTGCATTACCCTTTTCTAGGCTGACTGACTTGGCCAGAGAGAACTTACTCGTAGAATTCCCGAAAAACCAAAGCCAGTAACAGCAGTGACTAGAAAAAACGGCGTTGCTGATTATGGGTATGGTTTCGCCCCCCTAGCCCCCCAATTCTGGGGGGAACAAAATTTTCTTGCGTCCCCCAAATTTGGGGGACCCACGGGGGCTTTAACAAAACCATCATTCCTTAATTCAGCAACGCCGAAAAAACCCTTATTGGGCCAGTAAATCGACTTGTTTCATCCGTCGTTTCCACCACCAGTACCACCGCCATCGTTACCACCAGCGCAACCGTTACCGCAACCGCCGCCAAATTGCTGAGATTCGAGGGGACCATCATCGAGCATTGTGTTGTTGCTAGTCCCTAACTCCAGGGTGAGCAGATCAAAATCTGGAGCATTGCTAGAATTTAATGTCAATGCCTGAGCCGGGATTTGGCTACCAATTACTACCGTGGCTAGGGACAATGGTGTTATTAACCGAAGAAGATTAAGCATAATTTTAACTTTATGGTTTTAAATCTATGCTTTCAGTATCCAAGGCTAATGTATGCGATCGCGTAGCGTGATTGTATGTCAATCGCATTCGTTTTATGACTCTGACGTATGCGTTCGCGTAGCGTGACTGCATGTCAATCGCGTAGGTGTTAAGAATATCGGGTATGCGATCGCGTATGACTCTGACGTATGCGATCGCGTTTTTTGATAATCAGGTTATGCAGGAATTACGCACTCAGATATATAAAATATCTGTAACCCTCTGTTCCCTGTTCCCAGATCCGCTGTTCCCAGATCCGCTGTTCCCAGATCCGCTGTTCCCTGCTCCCTGCTCCGAAGTCCCTAAAAACCAGAAATTTGTACCTCACAAGTCATAGAATTGCTATATCTTAGTTACCTAAGATTATGACAGTTGATGGCAGTATTCAATACTGGTTTGAGATTAGGACCAGTGGGATAAGGCACCAACTCCACAATTCCATCCTGATTTATAATCCATCCTTGAGCTTCTATAATTGGTGGCTTTTTGGCTGTCGTTTGGGCTTGCTGATTCGGTTTTTTGCCCCGATTGCGAGCAGCCCGATACAATTGACGCCTGGTGGCGGAGAAATCTCGCCAATCTATCCAAATGGTTTCACCTTTGAGGGGGTCAGTGGGGTCAGTGGGTAAGCCCCCTCGTCCAAGCAGAGCAAATGAATTTTGCTCATCATCGGTGCTACAGCCTGTGGCAATGAGTAGACCAGTATCAATGATACTTGCTGGTAATGGGATTAATCCTAGGTTTTGAGTTAACTCGGGATTGCTAATGTTGATTTGACCATCCACACCAAATTGAGAACTGGCAGTAATCTGGCTATCTGGAGACAGAAACAGACTTTTAGTAGTGATCTCAATATTACCGCCAGGACCAAATATGGCGTTGGCTGCGATATTACTATTTTCTACAACCACTACAAAATCACTATTAATCTTAATATCACCGCCACCACCAGTACTGTCATTAACGCTGGTACTAATCCCGCTCTGGTTTGAAAGGAAGAGTAAGTCACTAGTAATGTCAATATCACCACCACCGCTAAGCTCCGAAGTGGCAGTGATTTCCCCTCGATCAGTTTTGATTTGATTAGCCCGAATTACAATATTGCCTCCTCCCGCCGAGAAATTGGATGCGGTAATACCACCACCATTGGCAGTGTCCGCTCCGCTGTTGGAAAGCTCGATGGAGTTTGCCACAATCTCAATATTCCCAGCTTGGCCTTGTCCTGGATCTAGGCGGTCATTGCTTGGGAAATTACTGACACTGATAGTTGCTCCATCTCGGATAATTAACTGATCAGTAGAGATGTCTAATGTACCGCCATTACCAGTATCTGCGATCGCACTCGCCAATAATCCGCTGGCACCTAGGTCTGATGTCCCAATTAGTTCTATTTCCTGTGCCTGAACTTTCAAGGTTCCTCCATTTCCAGAGCCTGCGGTAATGGTTGCTACTTGAGCGCCATCAACCAGTCGCAAGCGTTCCGTTTCAAGGATCAGGTCACCCCCATTGCCTATGGCCTCTAATTCCACATTGGCAAATATAGCGCTAGCGAAATTGCTTGCGGTACCAATTAATTCGATATCTGTTGCGTTTACCTCTATAGAACCGGCATTTCCTTGACCAAAGGTAGTGGCTGCAATCTGAGCCCCATCAGTAATTCGCAACTGTTCGGTGTTAATGGTCAATTGGCCCCCATCTCCGATCGCTTCTGGTCGGACTTCTGTAAATAAGCCACTGGCTAATTCCTCTGGTGAGGTACCAATTAATTCAATATCTGTTGCGTTGACCTCTATAGAACCGGCATCCCCTGTACCAAAGGTATTAGCTGCAATCTGAGCCCCATCACTCAGCCGCAAGCCCTCGGTGTTAATGGTCAAGTTGCCCCCATCCCCGATCGCTTCTGGTCGGACTTCTGTAAATAAGCCACTGGGTAATCCCTGTGGTGAGGTACCACTCAATTGCAAATCGATGGCCTGTACTATTAACGAACCGGCATCCCCTTCACCAAGGGTAATTGCTCTGATCTGGGCTCCATCAGTCAGTCGCAAGCGTTCGGTGTTAATGGTCAAGTTGCCCCCATTCCCGATCGCGTTTGGTTCCACATTGGCTAACAAGCCACTAAGTAATCCCTCTGATGAGCTACCAATTAGTTCCATCTCAGTGGCTTGCACGCTCAATGAACCTGCATTGCCTGTGCCAAAGGTAGTCGCTGCAATCTGAGCCCCATCAGTCAGCCGTAAGCTCTCCGTCTCAATGCTCAAGTCGCCCCCATTCCCAATCGCTCCTAGTCTAACTTCTGCAAATAAGCCACTGGGTAATTCTGCGGTTGACGTGCCAGTCAATTGCACATCTTGAGCCTTAACAGTCAAGGAACCTGCATTTCCTGTGCCAAAGGTAGTAGCTGCAATTTGAGCTCCATCAATCAGTCGCAAGCCTTCGGTGTTAATGGTCAAATTGCCCCCATTCCCGGTCGCTCCTGCTTCCACATTTGCCAACAAGCCGCTGGGGAAGATGCCAAAAGCCGTACCAATCAGTTCTACCTCCTTGGCCTGAACTACCAAATCTCCCCCATCCCCAGAGCCAAAGGTACTAGCTGCGATCTGAGCCCCATCAGTAACTCGCAAGCGTTCCGTGTTAATGAATAAATTACCCCCATTCCCGGTAGCCCCTGGTGCTACTGGCACAAACAAACCACTGGGACCGAAGTTCGAGCCAGCAATCACCTCTACCTCAGCAGCGGTAACCGTCAAGGTGCCAGCATTCCCTGAGCTAAAGGTGCCGCTGGAGATCTGAGCGCCATCAGCAACCCGCAACTGTTCCGTGTCAATGACTAAATTACCCCCATTCCCTATAGCCTCTGGTGCTACATCAGTAGATAAACGGGTGGAAAAGTCATTATTGGCAGCGGTACCGATCACTTCCAATGCCTCTGTCGCCTTTACCGTCAAACTTCCCCCAGCCCCACTGCCCAAGGTATCGCCTAACAGAGCTGACCCTTCACTAATCGTCACCCGCCGACCCTGCACCTGGATTTCACCCCCGTCATTACCACTAGTACTCACCGAGGCCGCTTGGGACAAGGTAATATCCTGAAATTGTCCTACATCCTCATAGCTTAATATCCAACCTGAGTTAGTTGGGGTCAGGGTTACCATCCCTTCTCCCTGGACGCTACCCAGTTCAATCCGTCCTCCGGCTGTGGTGAGATTTCCTCCTGCAACAGCCACATCACCCCCCACCAAGGCTAAGGTTTTACCTGGCTGTACTTCCAGCCCCACCGGTCGATTGTCTCTGACCACGGCAAATGTAGCACTATTAATACTCAGATTGTTCCCAGGCCCGTTGATCACAATTCCGCCGGGATTGCCTTGGGAGCCATACTGTAAACCAGTGGGAATATTAATGGTTAACAGGGGAGGCTCCTGGGGATTGGTCGCACTAAATTCACTGCCATCGGCAAATTTAATGCTGTTGGCGGTAGAGCCGATAAACGAGCCACCAATATCTAGGGAAGCCTCCGGACCAAACACGATGCCATTGGGATTGATTAAAAACAGGTTAGCGCTACCGTTAGCCCGAATTAAGCCATCAATAGTAGAAATCGACCCACCAGTGACCCGGCTAATAATATTCTCAATGGTGACGGAATTGTTGAAAAAGGCTGTATTCCCAGTCAGAACCGAAAACTGCTCGAAGCTATGGAAGAGATTACCCCCTGCAGTGGTACCACCGGTAATCTCAATGATGTTGCCATTAGGAGTAACAATGGAATTGTTCGGTAGAGTATTATCTGGAACAATTTGAGCCGAGCAGAGTAAGGGCATCTGAGCCACTAGGTAACAGGCAATGGGCAAGGTCAGGAGTTGCTTGAAGGGTTTGTTTAAGGGTTTATTGTGATCGGACCTAGGTGGCAATTTAAAAAAATCTGTGATGACCATGAGGCTTTCCTAGAGACTGAACCATGTCGTGGGCAAGAACTATCCTCTAGAATTCCCAAACCTCTAGACCAAGTAACGCTAGTGATCGGAATTGCTAAAATCAATAAGATTCCTAATAAAAACAACTATGACTGCTATCGGGATCAAACCATCCACCTTTTTGCCTCAAGGACTTCGCCTTGAGCGAACCAATAACTTAACCCTTTTCAAATTCACCAATGAGCTTGGGGAGCGGATGCAAACCCTGCTCGATAAGAAAAAAGACGATCAACTCACTCCAGACGAAACACTGGAGCTGGAAGCCATTGGCGAACTGGATGATATTTTCAGCTATATCAATGCGGTTATCATGGCTGAAGCTGCCAATGCCCATTCCTAAACAGCTCTACCAGCAGCTTAGAAAACGGGCAGTATTTCAATGTGAATATTGTCACTATCCCGAAATCCTCAGCAACGCACCCCTTTCGGTCGATCATCTTTGGCCAAAATCATTGGGGGGAAGTGATCGTCTAGATAATCTTGCCTTAGCCTGTCGTCGGTGCAACGAAAGGCGCTACAATTTCACAACCGGAATTGATCCCGATACCGGAAACGAAGTCCCCTTGTTCAACCCTCGTTTACAGTCATGGTCTGATCATTTCATCTGGACAGCCGATGGTCTGCGCATTATAGGCACCAGCCCAACAGGACGAGCAACCTGCGCTCGACTTGATCTCAACGACGAGCGTCGCACTGAAAAATTCATCGTGAAATCTCGACAACTTTGGGTCAAAGGGGGGTTACATCCTCCCCTAGAGGATCCACGTCAATCCGTGTGAGGTACCCACACCAAACCAACCACTATAGCGTGAGTACCTCACACGGATTATATAGCGGTTACCAGCAAATAAGGTACACAATATTTTTCCCCTGTTCCCTGTTCCCTGTTCCCTGTTCCCTTGTTTGATCAGGCCAGATGCCTGAACTACCTGCGACGACCCTTGAACACACCACCAATGCCGAACAGACCGAACCCAATTAAGCCACTGGTCGCCCCTGGGTCTGGCACCTGAGCCCAACCCTGGTCAGGATTGAAGGTTGACCAATTGAAATCGTTAAAAAACCCCTCTTGTTCCACCAACTGACCTAATACTTGCCCACTGCCACCGCCACCACCGCCACCACCGCCACTGCCACCGCCGCTACCGCCACCATAGCCCCATTCGTACATGTCGATCACATCCTGGATGCGGTCTTCAGCTAGCCAGGAGCCTGCTGTTTCGTTATCATTGGCGATATACCAGTCGATGGATGAGGCATTCACACTAGAATCATTCAAATAGTCACCGATTTTGTCTGCTAAGGTATTCTTGGCGTTGTTGAGCAAGTTATTGAGATTTAGGGTCATATTTGATGCACTGGGCAGTCCATCTGAGCCAAACACAGTGGAGTTTAGGTCCCAGCCAATCACATCAAAGGCTCGTAAATCTAGTGGTGAGATATCAGACCTCTCTCCCCAACCTAGGGCTGGCTTCATAATGCCCAAATCATTGCCGTGACCTTTCCAGTGGCTGGCTTGATAGCCATCACCTCCGTCTCCTAAATTGGGATCCTTGCCTTCGGAAAAGTATGCCAGAGCTGTATAACCCCCATCAATGGAAAAGTAGGCGTTGGCACCATAGGTTAAGTTAATCTTGTTATTATAATATGGGGTCGAGTGAGTACGGCGGTACATATCCAGGGCGGTAGTACGCATCAGACGGTTAAGGTTGATCTCCTCACTAGCGTCATTATCAGGCATGATCGTCGAATCGACTCCACTGACGAAGCCCAAGATATGACCAATTTCATGGATACCAACACTCAGAAAATCTACGGCGTTTGATGGGGTTGGGGCGTTACGCTGGTAATCATAGCTCCAATTAAAGGCGTTATTCATGACGATATAGCCATCGAGCAAGGAGTTATTGGTCTGGTAATTTATGGCTTTGGCATTGGCATTGGTCAGAGCAATATTGTTGTTGTACCAGTCACTTCCGCTTTCAAACAAGACCCTATACAGATACTCGCCATCACGGTCATGTCTTTGCAGCTTATTATAAGCAGTATCATCATCTTTTGATGTTTTATCGTACCTCATCTTCTTCCGAAATGTTTTGTAGTTTGTAGACTGTTGCAGGCCAGGAAGTGCGCCACCGAGGATGTTTGAGGGCAAGCTGTCTGTCATCTCAACGTGAATTTTGACGGTGATATCATCGGTTAAATAGTAAGACCAAATCTCACCAGCCATTTCAAACCCGAGCATTTGTTCGAGGGACGTTCCTGGTTGATAGCTGAAGTCGAAGTCTATGGCTTGAGCTGGGGCGTTACCACCAATTACTGCTGCGGATGCCAGGGACAAGGACATGATTAACTGGCGATTTTTCATAAGATTTTACCTTGTAGAAATTACTGACATGGATACTGTCAGTATGAAAAGGTGATATATAGCAAGTCTTATACCTATGAGGTACAAATTTCTGGTTTTTAGGGAGCAGGGAGCAGGGACTGAGGCCGTAGGCCACGCTACGCGAACGGAGCAGGTAAGAGGAAAAAGGGAAGAGGGAAGAGGTAAAAAATAATGTGTACCTCATAGCTATGATAAACGCTATAGGCAATCATGTTGGTGATCTGAAGCTGGTGTATAGAATCGTTTTTTTTATTGGATCCTGATCTATAAAATAAATAACAAGCGATTCAAAAAAATCCAAAAATCCAAAAATATTTTTATTAAGTAAAATAGTAATTACTTTGATACTAATTTAGGATGACCAGACTAGGAGAGCTGACATTATTTATCCAGACTATATCAACGAACTCTCTGCTACTCTAAATCTGAAGAGCTATTGTAGTTATCAATTCGGCTTATTATTTATTATTTGAAATTAAAAAAAAATTCCCTTTATGGTTAAACCATTTTGCTATTCAGCAACGCCATTGTTTTTAGAAATACTTTGATGCACCCTTCGGATCTCTTTGCTTCTGTTCCCTGTTCCGGTGATCCGCTGTTCCCTTTTTTGATCAGGCCAGATGGCTGCATTAGCTGCGACGACCCTTTAACAGACCACCAATGCCGAACAGACCTAACCCAATTAAGCCACTGGTCGCCCCTGGATCTGGCACCTGAGCCACTCCCTGGTCAGGATTAAAGGTTGACCAATTGAAATCCGAAAAAAAACCCTGTTCTAGCACGTGGCCTAATACTTGCCCACTGCCACCGCCACCACCGCCACCACCGCCACTGCCACCGCCGCTACCGCCACCATAGCCCCATTCGTACATGTCGATTACATCGTGGATGCGGTCTTCAGCTAGCCAGGAGCCTGCTGTTTGGTTATGATTGGCGATATACCAGTCGATGGATGAGGCATTCACGCTAGAATCATTCATGTAGTCACCGATTTTGTCGGCTAAGGTATTCTTGGCGTTGTTGAGCAAGTTATTGAGATTTAGGGTCATATTGGATTGACTGGGGCGTCCATCTAAGCCGAACACAACAGAGTTAAGGTTAAAGCCAATCACATCAAAGGCTCGTAAATCTAGTCCTGAGATATCGGATCTCTCTCCCCAACCTAGGGCTGGCTTCATAATGCCCAAATCATTGCCGTAACCGTCCCAGTGGCTGGCTTGATAGCCATCACCTCCTAATCCTAAATTGAGATCCTTACCTTCAGAAAGGTATGCTATTGGATCAACCCCATCCAGGGAAAAGAAGGCGTTGACACCAAAGCCTAAGTCAACTGCATTCTGGATCCAGTCACTATAGCGAAACATATCGAAGGCAGTAGTACGGAACAAACGCTCAAGGTTCATCTCATAACTAGCGTCATAATCCGCGAGTATCGTCGAATCGACCCCACTGACAAAGCCCAAGATATGACCAATTTCATGGACGCCCACACTCAGGAAGTCTATGGCGTTTGATGGAGTTGGGGCGCTACGCAGGTAATCATGGCTCCAATTGAAGGTATCATTCATGACGATATAGCCATCGATCAGGGAGTTATTGCTGTGGTAATTTATGGCTTTGGCATTGGCATTGGTCAGAGAAATGTTTTTGTTATACCACCCTTGTCCGCTTTCAAACACGGCATGATAGCGAGTATTGCCATCACTATAGTTATGTTCCTGCAAATTATCATAAGCAGTATAATCATCTACCGATGTTCTATCGGACTTCAGCTTCTTCACAAATGTTTTGTAGTTTTTATTCTTTTGCAGACCAGGGAGTGCCCCGCCCAGGATGTTTGAGGGCAAGGCGTCGGTCATCTCAACGTGAATTTTGACAGTGACATTATCAGTTAAATAGTAAGACCAAATCTCACCAGCCATTTGAAACCCGAGCATTTGTTCGAGGGTAGTCCCTGGTTGATAGCTGAAGTCGAAGTCTATGGCTTGAGCTGGGGCGTTACCACCAATTACTGCTGCAGATGCCAGGGACAAGGACTTGATTAACTGGCGATTCTTCATAAAATCTTACCTCGTAGAAATTACTGACATGGATACTGTCAGTATGCAAAGGTAATGTATGCAATCATGTTTGTTATCTAAGCCTGGTGTATAGGATCGCGTTTGTTATTGGAGCCTGATGTATACAATTGTGTTTATTTATCTGTGTTGGTTTAGGATCACTTAATGAGTCGTTTAGGATCACTGAATGAGTCGTTTAGGATCACAAGAAACCTGTGTTACAGATCACTAGTTTGAACTTCGTAAATCTACAGTAAATCTACTGATGAGCTCTCCATGCTTGATCTGGCAAAACTGGCAGGACAAATCCCTGGTATTAGTAAGCACCTGAGACTAGAAGCGGTGGCGTCTCGCCAACGCCTAGAACGGGCTGAACAATTACTGGCAAAGGCGAAAACACAACAAGAGAGTTTAGTCAAGTCTCATCAAGAATGGCGCGATCGCATGATTTTCACGGCGGCAACACCGGTAGAATCTCTGGATACTTGTGTTGATATCAGTAGTCCCCCGGAAAGCCATAGTGTTTTCGCTACGGATGGGTCTCAAATTTCCCCCTCTCACCACGAAATCCTCTACTGTTATGTGATTAATGTGGGTCGGGTAATGTTGCACTATGGACAAAGTCTGTATCCTCTGTTGGATAGTATGCCCGAAGTGTTCTACCGACCGGAAGACTTATATATTTCTCGTCAGTGGGGGATTCGCACGGAGGAGTGGATGGGACATCGACGCACCATTTCCGAGGTATCGATGTTAGCAGAAATGGCTTGCCGTTGGGTAAATCCACCAGCTCCCCACAGGGATACTCCCAATTTAGCGATAGTAGATGGTTCTCTGATTTACTGGTTTCTTGATGGGATGCCAGGGGATGCACGCGATCGCATATTGCCTCCGATTCTAACAGCTTGGGAGCAATTGCGTGCTGTTAATGTACCCCTGATCGGCTACCTGAGTGCTTCTCGTAGTGTGGAAATGGTTAATTTCCTGAGATTACCAGCTTGTCCCTATGAAACACCCAAATGTATCACCCAATGTGGTAATCTCACGGACAAGTTGCCTTGTCAGGTGATAGACCCCTTGCGGGATACCACTCTCTGGGCAAGTTTATTGCAACCAGGACAGCGTAGCCCTCTATTTCAGAGTTCCGCACGGATTCTGGAATTATACGACCATCACCGGATCTATTTCTGTTATGTCCATGTGGGTACAGAAATTGCTCGGATCGAGATGCCAGAATGGGTAGCCCAGAATTCAGCATTGCTGAATCAAGCGTTGAGTTTAATGCTGGGGCAGGTCTATAAAGGATATGGTTATCCCATTGCTGTGTCTGAAGCTCATAATCAGGCCGTGATTAAGGCCGGTGACCGGAATCGCTTCTTTGCCTTGCTTGAACAACAAATGATTCGGGCAGGTGTCAAGAATGTGGGAATATCCTATAAGGAAGCTCGTAAACGGGGCAGTATTAGTTGACTTAAGGGTTGAAGGTTAGTCGGTTGAAGGTTAGTCGGTTGAAGGTTAGTCGGTTGAAGGTTGAAGGTTGGAGGTTGGAGGTTGAACGCGATGGACTTCGTCCCGCTTTGCTGCGAAGCGCGTGGCCAAAGGCCAAGGTTGGAGGTTGAACGCGATGGACTTCGTCCCGCTTTGCTGCGAAGCGCGTGGCCAAAGGCCAAGGTTAGTTGGTTGGAGGTTAGTCGGTCTTAATCATTGATAATTTATTTATATAGCGCTTCTCATACCTATGATGTAAACAGAATTTTTTCCCTCTTGCCTCTTGCCTCTTGCCTCTTGCCTCTTGCCTGCTCCCAGATCCGCTGTTCCCTATTCCCTATTCCCTGCTCCCTGCTCCCATTAACCCAGAACGAAAGTACATCACCCAATTAAAAACCGGTATAGTGTCATGGCAAATGTATTAAGACTTCTGTTTAAGCAAGATAGCTATCTCAAGCAAGAGCCGATTCAATCGTCGCAATTGCCTGATAATAAACGTCAGATGATCCCAGCAGGTACTATATTAGTACTTCGCTATTATGGTCAGGAATCTGGCAATCACCTTAAACTGGGTTTAAAAGATATTGCGTTTAAGGGGTTCAGTGGTGATTGGTATGCCTTTGAAGACCATGTAGCAATTATGATGGAGAGTTTGCAACCGGTAGAAACGGTTAGTAATGTAGTCTCTAAACAAGAGGATAAGACTGCTTTCAACATTCCTATTTATCAGAATACGTTACTCAATCAACCCGTTTTACTTAACCTTTTCTTTAATCAAGATACGGTAATTAAGCGAGCTCCTGTTCAATCTAGTATGTTGAATGAAGCATCAAAGCAAGAAATTCCAGCAGGCACTGAATTGGTGATTGTGACAGATCAAGCTAATGCTGATAATACGGTTAAGTTTACAGTGGAGGAGAATCACGTAAAATTTAGCCTCAAAGATCTGGAATTCAAGGGCTTTAGTGAAGATTGGTATGCCTTTGCTGGACATGTTGGTATTCAAGGGATGGGCTGATGTCAGCGGTCAGCTTTGTGGCACAGGCTTCTAGTTTGTGGAACAGGCTTCTAATTTGTGGCACAGGCTTCTAGTTTGTGGCACAGGCTTCTAGCCTGTGACCTAAGGAATGTTTACTGGTTTTATTCAAAACCTGACGGCTGATTACTGATAGCTAAACCCTGACGGGGTAATTACTATTAAAAATCAGAATCATTGGTCAGCGTCTCAATCAACAAATCCATCTGTTGCTGTCGCTGAGCCATAAAATATTCACATTGATGGAGATATTCGACAGCAGCGGAGAACTGATTATATTATGTCCGGATAATTAGTTATCAAAAACCATTACCAACGCTTTTGAAGAATAATTTGGTAATTATTCTTGATTTTCTTCAGAGGAAACTGCACAAAAGAAGCTTCACCCGTCAGTTGCCAGTCAAACAAATAGATTAAATGAGAAGCAAAGATCTTCGTAATTGTCATAGCCATCTGCGCTCCTAAGCAGGCGTGTACGCCACCACCAAAAGGAATAAACTCATACATCCTTCCCTCATTCTGAGGAGGTAGAAAACGCTCTGGCTCAAACAGCTCTGGTTGGTGAAAGTGTTCTGGCATGATATGTGCTAATCGCGGTTCGGCAATAATAGTACAACCTTTGGCATAAAGCATTCCATCTAAAACTACGGATTTGGTAAGACGACGATTAGCTGTAGAGCTAGGAGGCAAGGTTCGCAGAGTCTCTTTGATTACTGCTTCTAAAAAGACCATTTGCTTCAACTGCTCCGATAAAAAGGTATTCAAGTTAGTTGGCTCACCCACTATCGTTGCCTGCTCAGAGCGTAGTTGATCCAATACCTGTGGAAATCGTCCTAGCTGATAGATTAGGGAAGATACAAGTCCAGAAATTTCATAGTGGGATGCCCATAACTGCAACAGACATTGGTTTTCGATTAGAGAATCACTGAAAATCCCGTCAGGGTTTTGCTGCTGACTAGCCAGCATCATTGAGAGGAAATCGGCTTTAGGATTGATTTCTTCCTTGGATGCTCGCCGTAGCCCAATAACCGCTCCCATAAACTCCAGCAATTTTGCCCTTGCCTTCAGTCCTCTGCCGTAGGCAGTCAAAGGAGATTTCCATTTCCACAAACCATAGAAACCATCAAAGTAAGTCTTGTAAAGTGATTTCAGTTCATGACAGTTTGATAAAGGCAATCCCTCAAAACTTTTGGGGTTAATATCATCTAAGTTAACTCCTAACAACAGAGGAACGAGTACCTGAAAACAAATTTTTTCGACTGCTGGGTAGAGTGATACTTGGACGGTATCACTCCAATTGCTCAGACCATCTGTAATGACTTCATTAATCCGAGGTATATATCCTTCCAAAATCCGACCAGTAAGTCCAGGCTTTAAGGCACTTTTACGTTCTCTGTGTAGTTCGGGACGTTGAAACAGACTGTACTCCCCAAACATATCCATCGTAGTTTTGGGTAAGGCAATTTCGGTATATTTAGAGTCTCCGTTAAAGACCATTTGAATTGCCCTAGACGAACCAACGAAGATGGTTGTACCGCCAAAAACACCTGTGTTGAAAATCGGTCCGTACTTTTCTAAGTTGTGGTGACAAAATCCTTCAGGATTAGCGATGTAACTAAATGTGTCGTACCACCTCCCTTGTCTTGGTGGTTTAGTTATTCCTGCTGGCGTAGCTTGCCCATCGGAGAGAATTGTTACTTCACCCTTTTGCTGATTCATAATTTCACCCTAATAATCTTTGCTAACTTTAATTAAACAACATTCTGATTTAACCATTTATCCCTAACACTACCATAATTTCCATAACTGGTACTTTCTCCGCCTCCATCTGTTCCACTATTGCCACTAGGCGTAAATATATAGCGTTTATCGCAGTTATGAGGTACAGTATTATTTGACACCGATTCCCTGTCTTGATGCAGCGCGGTCATGGGGGGAACCCCCATGACCGCGCTGCATCGCTTCAAACCCTGTTGCCTATTGCTAGCATGCCTATTGCCTTAAAGGGATAAGCTTTGTCCTCATGACTATGAGAATTGCTATATAATATTACCACTGATTGAAGTGATTGAAGCATAAGTGTTGAATGTTCAAAAAACCAAACAGATAAAAACAGCCCAAAATAGGTTATTTGTTGACATAATAATTAAAAGCTATTGAATTAATAATGATTATCAATTTATTTCATAATATTATCAAATATATTCTCAGAGGGCTACCCAAAAATGATTCCCCTATCAGCTAATGCGCTACGCGCATTAGCTAAAGGCTGAACAGTGACGGGCTAATTAGTATTAAAAATCAGAATCATTAGTCAACGTCTCAATCAACAAATCCATCTGTTGCTGTCGCTGATCGAGGAAATATTCACATTGATGGAGATATTCGACAGCAGCAGAGAACTGATCAAAGACGTCTGCTAATTCTAGTTCTCCCGTTTCTATTTGCTTAATGATAGTTTCAACTTTAGCCACCGTCGCTTCATAGTTCCAGGTTTCTCCAGAAGGGATTTTACTTAAGTTTGAATCAGTTAGGTTTGAATCAGATTGAGTTTCCATAGATAGCAATTGTTAATGGGGTGAGGTACAGAATTTTTTGATTTTAGGGAATAGGGAATCGGGAATCGGGAATCGGGAATCGGAACCCACCCCTAACCCCTCCCAGGAGGGGAACGGGAATCGGGAATCGGGAATCGGGAATCGGGAGAAGAGGCAAGAGGCATGCTAGCAATAGGCAAGAGGAACCCACCCCTAGGTCGTGTTTTCTTGCCTCGGAGATCCCCCATTATCCCCCTTAAAAAAGGGGGACTTTGAGTATGGCTCCCCCCTTTTTTAAGGGGGGCTGGGGGGGATCATAATCTTGCGGAAAACTTTAAAAACACACCCTAACCCCTGCCAGGAGAGGAATAGAGGCAATAGTTACAAAGTATATAGCAATTATAAGACTTATGAGCTAAAGTAACAGCAGTCAGTAAACCAATTTATAACAATCGGAGTTAGTGACTTTTAAGCCACATGCCAGACTGTAAACTGTGATACCAGCCATAGAGAACAATTGAACTAAGCATAAATAATCAAAGTAGCCCCTTTAAATAAAATCAACGTTCCGACTCCGTTGCTATGCTCCTTAAAGCAACCAAAACTAAGAAGTATTCTGGAAAATAATTCCAATCACTTTTGCTTCTATTTTAACCTGATTTAGATGGAATTACCCTGGATAAAAATGCTAGAAACTGTATTTAATCTACCACTTCAGCAAAGACAAAATATAGCCATTATTGGAGCCGGTGCTATGGGAGTATCAACAGCATGTATTTTAGCTAGATTAGGTATCGCTAAAGTATCGGTTTTTGAAGCTGAATCAAAAGTTTTTAATAAAAATGGAGCTTCTATCAATAATACAGGTATTTTGCATCATTTTGTTTATGGTGCCCATAAAAAGACACTGGAACATTTATTCAAACAAAGTCTTTTATTTAAAAAATTAATGCCTGAGTATGTTTTTGGAGATAGCTATGTTAATTATTTAGTACCCAATGAAATAGGAAACACTGCTATTAATCAAGAAGGGATAACTTATAAAGATGTTGCTGCTTCTTTGGTTGAAATTTATCAGCAACATTTAAAAAAATATCACAATGAAACGATTTTTGGGAAGCCAGAATACTTAGTAAAGATACTAGATCAAGAAGCCATCAAACCCTTACTTGGAAATTTCGATCCGGCCAAACAGGACATCGCTGGTGCAGTCAAAGTTAGGCAATTTGTCTTAAATATTGCCGAATATGTTAGTCACATGATCAATCTGTTTAATTCTCTTGTTAAAGAAAATTTTGTTGACATTCACTACAATAATGAAGTACGTAATATTGCCATCAATAGTCAAAACTTCGAGTTAAAGATAAACCACAATAATCAACTTTATTTCGATACGATAGTTAATGCTGGTTATGCCAAGGGTTTGGGCATTGCGATTCCAGAACTAAAATTTGAGCAATATATCGAAGGAAATCTAGTAAAGCTAAAAGTTTATGGAATATACAAGATTCCCTCAGACTTGAAAAAACAGTTTCCAGAAATCGACAAACGTTTTTCTAGTACTATGCTCATTCGAGGTCAATATGGTGGAATAATTAAAGTCGGATACGATCATCTGGCAATTTTTTCGGGTCGAGAATATAACCAGGCAGAATTAGATTTTCCCTTGGCTGAAACTCCGAAAACTATTCCTAAGCAATGGTTGGATAATTTGGAAAAAATAACTGGTAGAACGGAAGCAGAAATGTTGAGCACAATTAAGCAGGATATTTCTCGGTGGATTCCTTGGGCTAAGGGATTGGAAAATATTAAGCTCAAAAAAGCGGTTCAAGTTTATCCTGGTAGAAAAACTACCGATGAAGTAGATGCTGCCAAACGGGATGATAATCCTATTCGTTATCTATATCACCATAAAAATGGGGGTAAATATATTCATATTCCTGGGTTTAAATTAACTTCTATTCCTTACAATGCATTTCAGGTTGTTCTCGAAATACTCTCAACTTATGTATGCCAGGGTATTCTTACCCAAGAGCAAGTAGATAAGCACATAACTATTGACCAAAATCAGCACATAATTCTCTCCCCTGAAATGGAATCTGCTCTTGGTAAAAATCTATCTCAATTGGCGGTTTCTGAAAGAGAAAAAATTATTGATGAGTGGGGTATTTACTAGCACATTATTTTATAGCAATTCTACGACTTTGTGAGGTACAAATTTCTGGTTTTTTGGGGGAGCAGGGAGCAGGGAGCAGGGAANAGGGAAGCAGGGAGCAGGGGGGCAGGGAGCAGGGAGCAGGGGAGCAGGGAGCAGGGAGCAGGGCAGGGAANAGGAACCCACCCCTAACCCCCCCCAGAGGGGNAAGGGAATCGGGAATCCGGAAAANAAAAAGGCAAAAAAGGCAAGAGGCAAAAAGNAAAAAGGCAAAAGTCAAGAGTTCATAAACTATAGGGGCGNCCCCCTCCCCCNNCCCTACTCCCTACTCCCTACCCNCCCTACTCCCTACTCCCTTATTATTTAAAATCCACAAAGCTGATCCCTCTTACCCTTCACGGTTATAGTGCCAAANATCGTACAACAACTACAACCGCGCTGTAGGCAAATAATCCACATCCAAATTTCCACAAAATCACGGTTTTTGTCTTTACTAGCAGAAGCTAGCCACTTTCCATCGGGACTGAAACAGACTCCAAACACCGAATCGTTTTGTGCCCTTAAAGGGTATTTATTAAATGTCCATCCCNACTCCAAAAGATTAACCGTTTNTATCACTACTCGCAGATGCGATTAAGGTTCCACAGGACTAAAACTAACCCAATTAACGGCACCATTANCCCTTTTTAAGGTTTTGAGCAACTTGCCTTTCACGATTCCAGAGTTTTACCGTTCCACATCACTACTAGCAGAAGCAATCATCTCCCCGTCTGAAANAAAAAAAAAAACCCAAATTCACATCATCNATTTTTTTTCAACGTATTGAGNAACTTTCCCCTCACGATTCCAGGAGTTTTANCCCTTCCCCACNACTAACANGNAGAGGGCAATCTGTTTGCTGTCTGGGCTAAAACTGACCCCCCAAACTTTATCCTNGGTGCCCCTCTAAGGTCTTCAAAAAAGGTGCCATCTAAAACCCCAGAGTTTAACGGTTTTTCACACCANNAAGCAGGGAAAAATNATTTTACTANGGGACNAAAAACAACNCCCCAAACCTTATCCTGGTTTTCTTNTTTCTAGAGTATGAAGCAAGGAGCCANCTAAACTCCAGAGTTTAACCGTTTTATTTTTNCTTTAGCNCNNGCCATGATCGTGCTATCAGGGCNGAAAAAAATTTTTGCAGCAAACCTTTACCCATGAGCCAAGAAGGCTTTTTTGCTAACGATCTTGAAGCCTCAACAGTTGAATGGTTTTTTCCCGCACTAGCAGTAGCAATCATTTCACCATCGGGGGCTGAAAATTTACACTTCTGACAGTTTTGATTATGGCGGATCGGTGCCAGTTNCCCCCGTCCACTGGCCCAGAGTTCAAATGGTTTTGTCTGCACTAGCAGANATANCAATTGTTTTNTTGTCCGGACTAAAACTTACATCACCACATTNCACTNTGTCCAGCCAAGGTTTCGATTAATTTCCCCATCACTGTTCCAGAGTTTGATGGGTGTGNATCAAGCACTAGCCGTAGCTAGCCTCTTACCATCGGGGNCAAAAACTGACATCGAGAACCCAATTACGNAAGACCNTTCGGGGGNTATCGATTAATTTCCCATCATGTCCCAGAGTTTNNAAGTGTTGTTTGTTCTNNGNAGGGCAATANTTGTTGCCATCAGGACTAAAACTGACAACTCACCACTGGTTGTGTATGAGCTTGCCAGGTTNTTCAGCAGTGTTCCGTCACTGCGCCAAAAGTTTGATAGTTTTTTTTNTTACTGGCAGAAGCAATTAACTNGACCATTGGGAAAAATACTAACTCCCAACACCGAATCACTGTGGNCCGGTTGAGTCTGGAGTAAAANACCAATTTTTACTCCATATTTTGAGGGTTTTTTCTCNCTAACCNATNGATTCTTNTNGTTCGCGGCNTAACCCAACACAAATGGACTGTTTCGGTATGCCCATTCNGCCCTTTAAAGTTATTATCAGGGATCCATCCTTACCCCACNAGCTTGACAGTTTTTTTTTTCACTACCACNAGCCCNAAAATTTGACCATCTTGACTAAAACTGANACNTGTGGATTCCAGCCCGATGGACCTCGCCAACGTTTTGAGCAAGGTTACATNTTTTTNCGCCAAAGTTTGATAAGTCTTGTCTTCGCCCCNAAAGCCAATCAGCTGACCATCTGGGCTAAAANNAAACACACTGAACCCAATCTCGATGTCCCTTTTAAACGGTTGCGTTCTCTNACCCCATAAACTGCCTGTTGGTAGAGCAGTGACTACCCGTGTCNGGGTATCTGCACTCACCCCAAGGGATTTTCTGCAATTGTGGGGTGCCTCTAAACTGAGGATGAGGGGCATCTAAGGTTCTGTTGGCATCAACCANAGCTTTTTAGGGGTGTAGCTCAGGTCACTCAAANGGGTTTTTGGGTTTTACTGATAGCGTNGGGGAACCCCANNTATACCGGTAATCACCATTAAANACTAAACAGTGCCAATTCCTGCCCAACGTGCTTCTCGCAATCGTTGTTCTGAGAATTCGATTCAGTTTTCTTCGGTTTTCCTTTGTTTTTTAGTTTTTTTTGGCAANTTGGTTTTGGAGTTTTTGTTCTTTAACCAGTTNCCTCAATTTTATCCTTTGCCTCTGTTTGTCTTTNTGGCGCAGATTTTTCTAATTCTGCTTGCAGTTTCCGATTGCTTTTTNATGGCGGATAACGGCTNCTAGGTAATCGTGAACCAGTTGATAGCGGTTGATCGTAACTTCTGGTAATAGAAATACTAATCCTGATTTCTCAAAAATTTCTAATATTAAATCTAATTTATGGTCTTCTAAGGATGATTCTATGGCTAGCTCGGAGCGATTCTTAAGGGGTCGATTTTTATTGTCATCAATGAGTAACGACAACACTAGCCAAGCCGCTGTTTCATTCTCAGGACCGCAATCTTTAATAACTTTTTCTAAAAACCGCTCCACCAGTTTGGCTTTGGGACCATGGTGCTGATACTGAGCTAAAGTAGTAATATTTTCAGCTTGGAGTTGAGCGCCTACTACTTGCAACTCAATGGGACGAACTTCTCCAATTTCAGCCCCTAATTCTCTGACTAATTCATCAATTAAAGCCGGTTCTAAATAAAAATTAGCCCGATGGGTTAAGCTTTGAATGACTGAATAAGCATCTTTTAAAGGAAAATTTAGTAATGGATAACGAATCTTTTTATCTAAGATATTACTTTCTATGACTTCCCACGTGTAGTGTTCTAGCTCAAGTAATTTATGTAAGGCGTTATCTCGGATAGAAAATATTAGTTTTAAATAAGGTAATTTAAGACAATTTAATAAAAAATTATAAAATAGTTTTCGTTGGGATTGATGGGAATAAACCGAGAAAAAATCTTCAAATTGATCAAAAATTAAAACCGTTAAAAAGTTATTGTCGGCGTTGTGTTGTAATTGCTCCAGGACAGAATCAATTAGGGCATTACCATTAGAATTTAGAAATTTTTCCCTGATCAAGGGGTCTTCATTTCCATTTCCTGATAGTTGATCGGCCAAGTGTTTATCTAGTTCCCCCACCCAATCGGTGTATACTTGCACCACAATCGGTAACCCAATGCGATCGCCAAGGGGTCTGTTTTTGAGTGCTGGCACTAATCCGGCATGGACAATGGAACTTTTTCCAACCCCTGACTGACCATGAATCACTGTCAGTTTGTGATCAGCACGGGTAATCCGTTCCATTAAGCGGTTTACATCTCGCTGACGTCCGGAAGCTGCCATTTCCTGGGGAATAAGGTCTTGTGGCTGTACGCCATGCCAGCTGGGATTGTTGGCTCCTCGTGGTGGCTGTAGACGACTAGCACCAATGAAGGCACGGAAGCCATACAGCTGCTCCACTGCCCGTTGTTCTTGTTTAATCCGAAATGCTTCTAGGTATTGCCCTTGTTCAAAGTAAAGGCTACGTAATCGTTCCAACAGGTGCAGGTAACGCTGAGGCTCATAGCGATAATTGCTGGATTCTATGGCATCTGCCAGTTTATGACTCGCTTTTTCCAGCTGCTTGACCGCTTCTGCTAAATTTCCCTGGTTTCCTTGGGATTTTACCAAAAATAATCGATAGAGCTGGGCTAATAGCAATGGATGCAAGCCTTGGTCATGGGGCTGATCATCAGCAGCAACAACCAAAATTAATAGAGCTTTCTCGGCTAATTGACCAGCATCCTGCCATCGGGATTGCTCAAGGGCTACTTCTGCCAAAAAACCGTAATCTTGGGCTAGTTGCACCTGAGTCCCATAGGTTTCATGAAGGGACAGAGCCTGTTGAGAGGTGGTTTGTAAGAATGACCACGCTTGTAGATGCTGCAGCAGTTCAGCTAGCTTACTAATAAAAATAGCCACCAGATCGTGACGCCCCGCTTGGGTGAAAATTCCCATACATCGATGCAGATACGGCCAAGCTTCTTCCCAATAGCGCTGTTTATGAGCTTGATTTTGGTCAGCCTGGCGACAGTAACACAAACCGAGATAAAACAATAATAACCCCTGCCGTTCTAAGTTATCGGTTTGCTGCCAAACTCTTAAGCTTTTACGAAATCGCTTCTTGGCTAGATTTATGCGATCGCTTCTATAGTCATCTAGACCCAAAACAAAGTCTAGACTAGCGTCTAATTCCCTATCTAAGGTAATGCCACGACTATGTAAATCTTTTAGGGCAAAATCCAGCTCAAATCGACGTTGGTTTTGGAGTGCTGAGTTCCTCGAATAGGTAATACAAATATCGGGGTTGGTTGGTTGGAGGTTGGAATGTTGGAGGTTGGGAGGTTGAAGGTTGGGAGGTTGAAGGTTGGAATGTTGAAGGTTGGAATGTTGAAGGTTGGGAGGTTGAAGGTTGGGAGGTTGAATGTTGGTTGGTTGAATGTTGGTTGTTGGTTGGTTGGTTGGTTGAGAGCCTTGGGCGTTCCTAAAGGATAGGTTGGGATTGGGGATTTGTGGCGTGGTTGGGGGGGAAGGCTCTCCAGAGTTCAATAGACAGGCAAATACTATTTGAGCCTTTTGTCCGAGAAAATTGACTAACTCTGTGGTGGTCAGTTCAAACTTGAGGGGAGTGGCTGCCCAACTGGCAAAATCTGGTGCCAACCGCATCAGTTTTTGCAGTACCTGGTCATTAACCCACAATATTAGAGGAAAGGTTAGGCGTTTACGAAACTCATCCCGGACTTGATTAGTAGAGGTAAGTAATTCCTCAAGGGCAACCACTGACTCTAAACCAACAATCAGTAATGCGGAATGAGGGGGTGAGGAGGTAAGAGGGTCAGGGGATGAAGGGTCAATGGGGCTAGAACTCTGCCTGTCCCCGCATCTGTCTATCCCCCTGTCCTGTCCACGCCCCAATTCCCTGTGTTCGTAGTTTTGGATGGTGGTGTAAAGGGTGGTAGCCGATGGCGGTATGATAAACTCTGTAATCGGGTATTGGGGCTGACACAGTGCTTTGAGGCGTTGCAGCATCTGTTGTTGCAAACCCTGGTAGTTACATCGCACGATCACAAGGGAAAATTCCCCTTGTGAAAATGCGATCGCTCTAGACAGAGCCTTTAATGTACTATCGTTGTATTGGGCAGCGTCTGCTGGTGATTTTGTTTCAACCATGACTTAAACTGCGGTGCCTCTTCTAATGCTGGATTTATACCAAACCAATTTCCATCGCGATCGCGGTATTCAAAGACAAACATACTGCGCAATAGGGTTTGGTATTCCGTATCACCCCTGACTTTTTGCTGTTGCACCACCTGGAAAAGTAATTCCCACTCCTCATCAGTAATTGATGAGATCAGATAATCCCGACGTTCGAGAATCACATTTTCTAAACACTCGCTCGGAATCGGTGGGTTTTCTTGCCTGAGACAATCAAACAACAATCCTAGCAAGTTGCGCACATGACCACCACTAATTCGGCACAGGCGGTTTAAAGTATCTATATTATCAAATACCTCCGGGAGCAAAGCAAATTGTTCCTCAGTAGTTTGATTAGGGAAAGCTCTAACCAGTACCATTTCTCGTAGCAGTGCCATGCCATCGGGAAACTCCTGACCTGTGCGCAGTTTAACTGGCACCATCGGTAAGATTTTAGGAGTAAGTCCACCACCTAAGCGATTCTTCAGGGTTTCGCACTCATTGGAGAAAGTTAACGCCAAGGGAATTGTGTAAACAATATGGCAATTGAGTCGGCGTAACTGTTCACCCCGGTCAATGAATAAATATTCTGGTTGCGATCGCCCAGAGGGTAAGGGGCGAATATCCACCCGATCCAGATTATCCACAATCACCACTAGTCCCGCTTTGCCCTTTTTCTTCAGGGTAGTGGTAGCAGGTTTTAGTAGTTCTTCATTAATCGAGTCTAAGATTCCACTAGTGCGAGGTTCGAGGTATTCCCGCAATCGACGCCGCAGTTTAGGACTTTCTTTAGTTTTAGCCGTTATTTTGCCAATGCCTACCGACAATTCTGCTTCAGCACCCAATTCAATTGGTGTGCGCAAAAAATCGGTAATTTCTGTAAAAAGATTGACAAAATAGCCTGGTTTTATATTAATTTTAATTTTCTCCAGACTTTCACTGACTTGACCAGCTATACTCAGCAAAATATCGCTTAGATCAACATCAGCCATGTCTAAATCTTGAGACGACTCAAAATAAACCACATGAAATTTCTGTTGCTCTAACTCAGCTTTTAGTCTAAGTAATTCTGTAGATTTACCACAGCCAATATGCCCTGTAAACAGCTGACAAGTCGGCTCATCTGGGGAAATTAGGGTGATGGTTCGCTTGAGGGACTCAATAATTTTATTTCCTCTGACTGGTGAAAAATCAATATAGTATTTTCTATCATTGACATCTCCCATGCTCAGGGGCTTGCTGGGATTACAAGCTTTGTAGAATCTTGGCAGATCTAGTACCATTATAGCGTAATTTTCCTTCCTGATTTAGTCGCAGGACAATGCTAATTACCACGTTTTTGTAGCACCTAACTTACCTTTTAAAAAAGGGTTTTGCTAACCAATAAAGATGCACCCTTAAATTCTGTACATATGTCTAGCCACTCACACTTTTGCTCTTCGTCTTTTGTTTCATCCCGGCTGGCCAAGGATAACGATGGTGGGTTTTGACTATTGAGTTTACCCTGAAAATTTGTCCATGTTGGTGTATAGTGATTAACTTTACCATAATTTAGGATTTGGGTATCCGTGAGACTCTGACCTAAGTTGACAAGCATCGGCAAGGTTAAACTAACACTTAAGAATTGGCTGATCATCTCATATCTCTCCTATGGTTTCCATCGAACCAATGGTGTAAAGCAATAATTAACTCTTCTACAGCTGTGGGTTGGAATCAGGAAGTCGCAAGGGATGAATAATGGAGCTAACCGATGTCAGCTGTGAAGCATCTATTTCTATAATGAGTGATTTCCCAAAAGTGATTGCTGAACTGATGCTCTAGGATCGAAAGCAGAAGTGTCCTAACCAGGAGGTGCTGTTTTGACCGAATTCTGGCCTGAGTCTGACTCTGTTAACTCTCTAGATCTTGATCAGGATTTAGATAGCGCAATTTCAGGTTTTGAGCAAATCCAGGCAGAACTGAACTACAAACACGCACAAGACTCCCTCAAGGATCTGGTAGCTAATCTTGACCTATCCCGTAGAGAAAAAGCGGGTTTAGATGCTCAAATTCAAGACTTGGGCAATCTGCTTCAGAAGCTAGAAAATACCTGTATCCAAATTGCTGCCTTTGGCATGGTGGGACGAGGTAAATCCTCTGTACTCAATGCCTTAGTTGGTCAACCTGTATTTGAAACTGGTGCCCTACATGGGGTGACCCAGAATGCTCAAACTGCCCATTGGCAGCCCCATAGTCAAACCCATAGTCAAACCCCTAGTCAAGAAACCCATACTCCAACCCATAGCCAACACGATATTCTACAGGTTGCCCTACCCAGTATTGGTAATTCCCAAATTCAGCTAATCGATACCCCAGGGATTGATGAAGTAGATGGGGAAACTCGGGAAGCCTTAGCCCTAGAGGTAGCTAAACAGGCAGATTTACTGCTGTTTATTATTGCTGGTGATATGACTAAGGTAGAGTACCAAGCTCTATCTACGTTAAGAGCTAGTGGTAAACCGATGTTACTGGTGTTCAATAAGATTGACCAATATCCCGATGCTGATCGCATGGCAATTTACAGAAAAATTCGGGATGAACGGGTCAAGCAGTTGCTTTCACCAGCAGAAATTGTGATGGTTGCTGCTTCACCTTTGGTATCTGTAGCAGTGCGATCGCCTAATGGCAGCATTCAGGTCAAGCGCCGCCGAGGGAAACCCCAAATTGAAGATTTGAAACTAAAAATTCTGGAGATTTTACATCGGGAAGGGAAATCCCTTGTTGCTCTTAACACCATGCTTTACGCCGATGAGTTGAATGAAAACTTGGTCAACCGAAAAATGAAGATTCGGGATGACAGTGCTAATCAAATTATCTGGAAAGCAGTGATAACTAAAGCATTTGTGATTGCTCTCAATCCAGTTACTGTTGTGGATATCCTCACCGCTACTGTAGTTGATGTGGTAATGATTCTTACGTTATCCCGTCTCTATGGTATTGCTATGACTGAGCAGGGAGCTATTCAATTATTACAAAAAATTGCTATGAGTATGGGAGGTATTGGTGCTAGTGAACTCTTGGCTAACTTGGGATTGAGTAGCTTAAAAAGTATTTTAGGAATTTCTGCCCCTGTCACCGGTGGGGTTTCCCTAGCGCCATATATGTCGGTTGCCATCACCCAAGCTAGTGTTGCTGGAGTTTCTGGTTATGGTATTGGACAAATTACCAAAACCTATTTAGCCAATGGCGCATCCTGGGGAGAAGATGGACCAAAAGCCGTTGTTAGACGAATTCTCTCCTCTTTAGACGAAACCTCAATTCTCCATCGCATTAAAGGAGAATTGAGGGCAAGATTAACAAAAGTTGAAGGTTGAAGGTTGTTAAGGTTGAAGGTTGTTTGGTTGAACGCGCACGCGTGGCCTTTTGGCCAAGGTTGAACGCGCACGCGTGGCCTTTGGTGAAGGTTGTTTGGGTGAATGGTGAAGGGTGAAGGTTGAAAGTTGTTTGGGTGAACGCGTGCGCGTTCAACATGCCAACCTTTTAACCATTCGACTTACTTTTTGAAAGAATCTAGCCATTCTCTGACTTGCTCACCAGCGACATCGCGACCTCCGAGACCGAAGGCTAATGCGATCGCAACCGCGATTGCGCCTAAGAGCAAACCAAAGGCTAAGTTCACAATATCAGGGGCAATGCCCATTTGTTGTAGACCTAGAGCTAAAGAAAAGGCAATAATCGCAATCCTAGCTACTTGTGCCAGGATATTGGATTGGCGAGCGCCAGAGCCAGTAATCAAGTTGAAGGCAAAATTAGCTAGGAACAGACCGATAGCAAGGACTACTAACCCGGACAGCACCCGAGCACCAATGAAACCGACCCCACCAACAATGTCAGTTAAGGCGGGAATCTGTAACACATCCGTTGCTGCCACAATACCAGCGATCATGATACCGATCAGTACAAGCAGTCCCGCTAGCTCAGAAGGGGTGCGACTGGTAAGTGGGTTCTGTGGTGTCTCTGATTCTGCTGTTTGATCAGTGGTGCTAGGAGCGCTGACAGAAAAACCTAGCCAGCTGAATAGATTGTTGAAGCCAAGGTCTGTCAGGACGTTGGTGGCCAGATCACTAACAAACTGTCCAATAACGTAGAAAACTGCCAGAATACCAGCCGCAGCAAAGAGTTTGGGGATGGTATTAGTCACCTGGCTTAACATTGCGATCGAAGGGCCAGAGATGGCCTGGATCTGCAAGGCATTCAGGGCAGCGGTAGCAACGGGAATCAAAATCAGTACATAGACAATCGTACCGATAATCCCGGCTAGGGAGCGGCTACCAGAGGTACTCAGTCCAAACCGCTCCCCGATCTGATTCGCACCTGCTGCTGTCAAAAAACTAGTGACAAGACGTTGCACAAGTTGAGCAATAAACCAACCAATAGCACCAATTGCTATGGCTGCGCCAATATTCGGTACAATCCCCCAAATCTCACCCAGCATACTTAGTACTGGATCGAGAGTTCCCTGTAAGCCTAGGGTCTCTAAGACCGATGGCAGAAACAGTAGGAAGATTAAGTAGTACAGGGAATTGCCAATGGTTTGAGCCAGAGAGAACTGACTACTGCGACCATCCCCGACTTGCTCACCCAAGCGCTGATCGAGATTCAATGCATTGAGCATCCTGACTACTATCATCTTGACGATAGTTCCCAGTAACCAGGCAAGGCCCAAGAGAATCGCCGCACCAAAGACACTGGGGAGGAAGCCAAGGATGGTGTCTAGAAAACTATTCAGCGGTCCGGAAACCGTATCTAGCTTGAGGGTTTCTAGAACCGCCACTACGGTGAAAACGATGATAATCCAGAAAACCGCCCCGGATAACCATTCCTCAACTGGAGCAGGTGGGCTTCCTGCCTGGCCGCCAGTAGCCCACTGAGCAATGTTGTTGTCAATATTGGTGCGATTCAGTACTGCTTTGGTAATACCAGCAGCAATCTTAGCAAGGATCAGACCAATGACTAAGATTGCGATCGCTTTAACCACATTCAGTAAGGTGGTTCCCCCATCTGCCAAAACTTGGTCTAATGCGGGAACTCCTGTCTGGGCTAAAACCAGGTGTGCCGATGGCTGCACACCCACTCCTACAATTTGGAAGATACCTTCCCAAGTTCCATTCATAGTCTTTGTTCTTACTTAAATTGTCCAATGTCACAGGCAACCCTAAGTTTTTTAACTTCCTTAAGTGCCTTGTGACTACTGTGGTCTGGTGAGGAGCACGGTATTATCGTCTCAACTAGATAAGTTTGGCAGCGGTAAAGCTGCGCGTCTGGTGACCCGATGAGGAACCGCGACGCGGCGCTATAGGCTGCTGTCCCAAAAAGAGCTGGACAACAAGAGGTGCAGTTGTTGTGCTTTCCAGTTCAAGCCGGAATCGCCGATTCTGCACAAGGTAAGGTTTGCCTGGCCAACGTTGTTGGTCGGTACTTTCCGAACCGCACTGTTTTACCCCTGGTCTAAGTGTTTAACGACTCGGTTCTAGAGCTTGGAGCGGGCATTCTACCCCAAGGTAGGAACTTTAACACTTGCCAACAACGTAGACCCAATACCAGAAGGGCAACCCCTTCGGTCAAGGTCTTAGGCTGGTCAGCTACCTGAAGGGAGGCTATCTCAGCCTGGTCTCTTCAGAGGAGAGTGCTGACTGAAAATAACCTTGAGCAGAAGGTACGACGATAATATTTAAAAGTAAAGGTTGAGATGTTCATGGAGAACGTTTTACTCCTCAAATTTTCCACAGATGTGGCTTAATCTTGCCTAACTGACAAATCTTGACCCAGGAGTGCTGATAGAATTTACCCATAGTTGCCGACGCAGTCAACTAGTTAGCTTAGGGGGTCTTACTCCCTAAATTAGGCTGGGTAACTTGATGGAGTGTTGAATCGGCATTTGCCCCGATGTGACGTCGGACACTCGGGAGCTGAAAGATTTTTTGGTAGGTTTGTCAGTCACTCAAGACGTAACCCTTATATTTAGAGCCAATTGATGTACAAAAATCAAGTCTTGATTAATTTTTCCTCCTCACAACTCTAGTGGTCTGGTAGTGTGGCTAGCTGCCACCGTAATCAAGATAGTCCAATAATGTCGAAATTTTACATGCAAAACGCCCAAATTTTTGAACAATCCATTAAAATTAATGCGAGCGCCACCATTGTCGAGCGCTGTATCACTGACCAGAGCTTAATGCATCGCTGGCTCAACCCGATTTTGCGTTGTGAATCAGTGGGGCAGTGGAGTACTGATGTCGGGAGTCGCTCGCGGTTTATTATTAACATTCCCTGGTTGCAGCCCACTCTCAAGAGTGTGGTTATCGACCGCAAGCCAGGGTTAGTGGTTTGGCAGTTCCAGGGTTTTTTCAAAGGACGAGACCGCTGGGAGTGTCAGCCAGCTGAACAAGGCACCCGTTTGGTCAACCGTTTTGAATTTGAAATTCCCAACCCCATCGTTAGCTGGGGGTTCAACAGCTTTGCTGCCCAATGGACTCAGAATGATATGAAAGCCCAACTCAGACGCCTTAAGTTAGTAGCAGAGGAGATTTACCGACGTGATTGACTACTCCCCCGGCTGTTGGCGTAGCCTGCCGTCAGGCATAGCGCGGGGGAATCTTTCAGCACTGCAAAAGATCCGGTAGCATTAGGTAGAGAGCCAATGCTATCCCAGATCTTCAACCGCTTAGGCGAAGTCAAAACGCCCCTAGCCAAATCACTAGGATTGAAGTCAATGCCCAATGATCTGGTTACTTTTCTTGCAATGTTCAATGCACCATTAATATCCGCATTGAACTCTAGTCCTGTAGCAGACCTATACAAACCTCGATTAACTCTAGTACCTGACGGCTTCCAACAATCGGGTTTTTCACCGTAGACGGGAATTGCATCAAGTGCTAGCGCATCAGCTTTGGAGGTATAGCTTTCTTCAGTTTCAACAAACCTCATGCCATAGATTTCAGATAGTTGCCTGATTCTTTCCTTTAGTCTGGCTGTTGGAACCTGGACAAACTTCTGATTGTTCCTTCTGCCCATGTTGCATTCTTGCTTCTGACTTTTATTCCAGCCAAAGATGACTGACCCAATACCGTTAGCAATGCAGTGCTCTACAACAGTCTTAGCTACCTTGTTAACGGCATCTCTCATTTGACGGTTACGCTTCTCTGTTGTCCGGTCTAACAAGTTGCACCAGAAGCTTTGGGGCTTGTTTCCTTTAATAGTGGAAACTCGCTTGTTATACCATTGATTCAAAGCTTTCAAATGCTTGCCGTCAATGATGAAGCTAGTCCCAGCATTGGAAACACAGGTCAACCAGTTATCTAAGCCTGGGTCAATCGATAGAAACAAATCAGGGTCTAGATTACCAACCACTTGATACTCGTCTGAACTAATCCAGACCGCATCAAAATAACCCGCTCTTGGAACAATCTGTAACTCTTTAACCCAGTCCCAATTCAGATTGGTTGGAAATGGCAGCCAGATTTCTGGCAGATTAAACCACACCTTACAAGCCGTGCCCATTGGAACCCTAACCTGACCATCCACCAACTTTAACCAGCGTTTTGGATAGGAGATTTGATACATTCCACCAGACTTCCGGTAGTTAGGCGGTAATGGTTTTAAATGCAAATCACCCCGTTTATGGAGCTTCAGCAGTTCCTTGAAGCCCTTGAACGCTTCACCTACAGAAATGCAGACTTGTTGAGCGGCAGAAGTATAAAGCGCTTTCATGTGAGAGTTACGCTTCATTTGAGTAGACAACCAACGCCCATTAGAGAATTTTTTCTCCTTGAAGTAAAGCTGACGAGCAAGATACAGAGTGCAATTGTAGAGGTTATTAGATTCTCTACAAAGGTACTCTAACCCTGCGCCTAACTGCCTATCTTCAGGTAGTCGATTTACTTGTGCTGCAAATGTTTGAGTCATGTTTGAATCATAACACAACTTGTTGATGGATGATAAAATATCAACATGAGAAATTCAGCAAAAAGCTATCGTCATGATCCTCACAGCGTAGGATTGGCAACTGTTCATTTATGCTTCATCCCCAAGCGGCGCAAGTCAGTTTTAGTTGGGGAGATTAGAACCCGCCTAAATGAGATCTTTCAATCAGTTGCTCAGGAGAAAGGATGGTTTATCCGGTCGGTTGAGATAGCTCCCGATCATGTTCACTTACTGGTTGAGTATGACCCTAAGCATTCCATAGCTGAAGTTGTCAAGGCGTTTAAAGGGCGAAGCTCAAGATTACTAAGGAAAGAGTTTCCTGAATTGCTGAAATTACCTTCACTATGGCCTAGATCCTATTTCTACGAGACTACGGGTAAAGTGAGTACCAACAAAATCAAGCAGTACATTGAAGATCGGCATCATTGGTAACTGGCGGATAAATCCGCCGTTCGACTTTCCGCCCCGGAATGAATTCACGGGGCTACCAGTCTCTCGAATCAGGTTCGTGTAGTCATTAGGGATTAGGGATTAGGTATTGGTGATTAGTCATGCCCATCCATAGAAGCCTTTACCCATGTCCGATCTGTTGAAGTAACTTACGAATAATATCAGCATCCTCAGCTTGGGGCAGGATTTCTAAATAACGTTCCAAATCCTGGCATGCTTGTGGTAAATACCCCAACTGCGAGTAAATCAGCCCCCGATCCCGCAGTTCTCCGGGTGCATTAGGAAACAGCAACAACATGCGCTCAACTGCGGCTAGCGCTCTAGGTAAGTCTTGGCGATTGAGATATATTAATTTAAGATTCATGAGCATCCGTGCCAACAGCTGCCGATTACTCACTGGTGCTAGGAAACGTGGTTCTAGGGTTACCGGATGCCCATAAATTTGGGTTAGTCGTTCCTCGCAGTCTTGTTCAAATAAAATCTCACCACCATCGAAAGCATCCACAAAGATTCCCACCTGCTCAAACTCTGGGCGAATTAGGAAATGCCCTGGCATCCCAATACCAACCATGGGAAAATCAAGGCGTCGAGCGACTTCCAGGTACACCACGGAAAGGGTAATCGGGATACCTGTGCGCCGATCAATGACCTGATTGAGGAAACTATTCCGGGGATCGTAGTAATCACTCCTATTGCCCGCATATCCTAGGTCATCATAGAAATACTGATTCAGAGTCTTAATCACTCGCAGAGGATAGCGTTGCTCAGGCAAACGCTCCTCTACTTCGGATGCCATGGTATCTAAGGCATTTAGATAATCATCAATAGCCAGATCCGGGTATTCTTCGTGAGCTATGTAAAGCGCTGCTTTTGCCAAATGAATTTGGTCATCTGGCTGATTTATTTCTGTGTAAAACCCTTGACGCCCTAAAGTAAAATCCATCTAAAATTCCGTCAGCTACTTTGATTATATAGTATTTTTATTTGATAGGTAAACATAAGATTGATAGAAAAAGGGAACAGGGAATAGGGAACAGGGAATAGGGAACAGGGAATAGGGAACAGTGTCAAGATAGGCGAGGATTTTTTAGTGTTATGATAAAGCTCCAAAGTTCTTTGTTTCCTTTGATCACAATTCATCTATAGTATTATTTTTTCTATTTCATCGAACTATCACTGTTCCTAATTTAAATAGGATTGCTATATAACTACAAAAGTTGATCTATAGCGTTTCTCATAGCTATGAGGTACACAGGATTTTTTCCGACTTCCGACTTCCCTGCTCCGAAGTCCCTGCTCCGAAGTCCCTAAAACCCAGGACGAAAGTACCTCAAATTAATTGTTATAAACATGTTAAAGAACAAGAAAAGTCTGTTTCGCCAAGAATCACTCGAACGGCTATCTTCCCCAGAACGGCTGGATCAGTTGATGCAAGTGGTTAATCCTAGGGATTGGCTACCGTTAGCGGCTTTGGGGGGTTTGGTGTTTTTGGCTGTGATTTGGAGTATTTTTGGACGGATTCCCATCACTGTCACCGGTCAAGGAGTACTAATCCGTCCCCGGCGGCTAGTACAGTTTCAGTCCACTATATCTGGACAGTTGGACTCTCTAAATGTCGGGGAGGGGCAATGCTTTGAGAAAAATTATGTCCTGGCAACCATTGACCCATCTGAACTCAAAAAGCAGTTACAGCTGCAACGGAGGAAACTAAGTCAATTGCAGGTACAGGATCGGGATAGCAATTTAATTTCAACTCAGCTCACCGAACTGGAAACGGATGCGATCGCAAACCAGCGAGCTAGCTTAGAGCAACGGTTGCAAGATGCCATGGCTCTGACTCCTGTACTCAAAGAGAAAAACTTAACTGCGATCGCTCGACAGCGTCAAAGTCTAAACCAACAGCTGCGGGATGCCATGGCTCTGACTCCAGTATTACAGGATAAGGGATTGAAAGCGATCGCACAGCAGCGCCAAAGCTTAGAACAACGGCTTAGGGATCTTATAGCTCAAGTCCCAGTTTTCAAACGGAGATGGCAAAAGCGTCAGGAACTGTCGGCGGTAGGGGGAATTGCCGAAGATGCGGTTTTACAAGCGGAACAAGAGTATCGCCAAGCCGTGCAGAGTATCTCGGAGCTGGAAGCACAGTTGAAGCAACTGGATGTTAGTGAAACTGAAACAGAAGGCACATACGTACAGAATCTCAGTACGATTAGCGATATTCAAGTCAAGTTAGAGGAACTCAGTGTTCGAGAAACTGAGGCGCAACAAAAATATTTGGATAATCTTAATACTATATCCCAAATCAGAGCACAGTTACAAGAGTTGGATACCAAGGAAAAACGTTTAGACCAACAGAATTTGGAAAGTTCTAATCAACGAAGCAATCAGATTCAGGACGTGAAGCTAGAAATTGCTCGACTGGAAAAGCAACTGGCAGACAAGAGTAAAATTCTGAGTCCTTACGCTGGGTGCGTTGTCGAAATTGCTGCTGCTAGGGGACAAGTGGTTCAACCCGGAACCCAGCTCGGCACCATGACAGTTAAGGGACAAAGTGATGGCATCGAGGGCATTACCTATTTCTCGGTCAAGGACGGGAAAAAGATTCAACCAGGAATGCTGATTCAAATTACACCGGATACAGTCAAGCGGCAACGATTTGGTGGCATTGTGGGCAAAATTACTTCAGTTTCACCCTATCCTGTAACTCGCGAGGGAGCAGCTAGTGTAGTTGGGAATCCAGAAGTAGTAGATAATCTGATCGGTCAGGGGGGAGCAATGATAGAAGTCTACGCTCAATTAGAAGCCGATTATACCACGTTTAGTGGCTACCAATGGTCATCTTCTGATGGTCCAGACTTGAAAATTTCTGCCGGAACTACTACCACCGCTAGGGTGAGAGTAAAAGAGCGTGTGCCGATTACCTTTGTCTTGCCGATTTTGCGGGAATGGAGTGGAATTTATTGAAGGTTTAAAGGTTGAAAGTTGAAGGTTGAAAGTTGAAGGTTGAAGGTTAAAAGTTGAAATTTGAAAGTTTGAATGAAACAAAAACGAATCAAAACCCCCACTCTATTGCAAATGGAAGCAGTAGAATGTGGTGCCGCTGCTCTAGGAATTATTCTGAGTTACTATGGTCGGATTGTGCCCTTAGAGGAACTTAGGGTTAGTTGTGGTGTGTCCCGCGATGGTTCTAAAGCATCTAATTTGGTTAAAGCTGCTAGGCGTTATGGAATGCAAGCCAAGGGTTATAAAAAATCCCTGGCTAACCTTAAAAAATTGCATCCTCCATTTATTGTGTTTTGGAATTTTAATCATTTCCTAGTAGTAGAAGGATTTAGTAAAAAAATCGTCTTTCTCAATGATCCAGCTGCTGGTCCAAGACGGGTAACCAGCGAGGAATTTGATCAGGGTTACACGGGGGTAGTGCTGGTAATTGAACCAGGACCAGAGTTCAAAAAGGGGGGTCAAAAACCCAGTGTAACATTAGCGCTATGGTTACGACTAAAAGGGTCTATTCCTGCAATTACATACTGTATAATAGTAGGATTTTTATTAGTTTTTCCTGGCTTAGTTATTCCGGTCTTTAATCAAATTTTTGTAGATAATGTGTTGGTCGAAAGTCGCACTGATTGGCTACGTCCCTTGATTTTAGCCATGGCAATTACGGTGCTCCTGCAGGGGGTGTTGACCCTGTTACAATTGCGGTATTTGAGACAACTAAAAATTAAGTTATCCGTAGGAATGTCCAGCCAATTTCTCTGGCACATCCTGCGATTACCAGCAAGATTTTATGCCCAGCGGTTTGCTGGAGAAATTAGTAATCGGGTTAAGCTAAATGACAAAGTCGCTGACGTGCTTTCGGGTCAGTTGGCAACAACAGTGATTAATTCGGTCATGGTAATCTTTTATGCCCTGGTGATGTTTGCCTATGATTCTGTACTGACTGTAATTGCTATAGTTTTTGCCTTGGTAAATGTCTTGACTTTACAATGGCTGGCTCGTAAGCGGGTGGACAGCTATATGCAATTAGCCCTAGACCGGGGTAAGGCAGCTGGGGTAGCGATCGCTGGACTACAGGGCATAGAAAGTGTCAAGGCATCGGCAACGGAGTCGGATTTCTTTGCGAGGTGGTCCGGTTACTATGCTAAAGCGGTTAATGGTCAGCAGAAACTGGAAGTAGCAAACCAAGTTTTAGGGGTTTTACCGCCTCTGCTAACCTCCTTAACCTCTATGCTAATTTTGGCGGTTGGGGGTCTAAGGGTAATGGAAGGATCTCTGAGTATTGGGATGTTAGTGGCTTTTCAAAGCTTGATGAACAGTTTTCAGAAGCCTGTCAACCAGTTAGTCAGGTTTGGCAGTACTCTCCAGGAACTCGATGGTGACCTCAATCGCTTGGATGATGTATTGGGCAACCCGATTGACCCCCAGTTGAGGGAAGGGTTAGCTCAAACCGCTCATTCCCCTAACCGCCCCCAAGATCCAGTGGCAGGTCAAAGGGGAGATCAAGCAGAATCTGATTCATTTCCCACTCTCCAGGTCTGCCTTCAAGGTCATGTAGAATTACGCAATATTACCTTTGGCTATTCCCGGATAGATCGACCGTTAATTGAGAACTTTAATCTGACCCTGAAACCTGGTCAAAGGGTAGCACTAGTAGGGGGTAGTGGTTCGGGAAAGTCTACCATAGCAAAGATAGTAACTGGTCTATACCAACCTTGGTCAGGGCAGATTTTATTTGATGGCATTCCAAAAGAGCAGATTCCCAGGTTGGTGTTGACGAATTCCTTAGCAATGGTAGAACAGGAAATATTTCTTTTTGGGGGGACAGTGCGGGATAATCTGACCTTGTGGGATAAGACGGTACCCCTGTCTGAGATAGTGCGCTCTTGTCAGGATGCGGCAATTCACGAGGTGATTCAGGCACTACCTGGGGGATATGAAGCCCAACTGATGGAAGGAGCTGGAAATTTAAGTGGGGGTCAGCGTCAACGTCTGGAAATTGCTAGAGCGTTGGTTAATGACCCAGCGATTTTGGTGATGGATGAGGCAACTAGTGCCTTGGATGGGTCAACGGAAACGATTATTGACCAGAATCTCAGGCGTCGGGGTATTTCTTGTATTATTGTAGCCCACCGCTTGAGTACGATTCGAGATTGTGATGAGATTATTGTTCTGGAGCGGGGTAAGGTGGTGCAACGGGGTACCCATGAGGAATTGTGGCAGCAAGGGGGAGTTTATAGGCAGTTGATTAGTTCAAGTTATTAGGTACTTTTTGATTAGAGATTTTCAGAGACAGAACATAGGTCAATCTCTTGGTAACTATTCAAAAATTAATCTATTCAAATACAACAGTTCGGTTATTATAAACTAATACACGATTTTGCAAGTGTAAACGGACAGCTCTGGCTAACACTAGGCGTTCTAAATCTTTTCCTTTGCGAATTAAATCCGCAACCGTATCTCGATGACTCACTCGGACCACATCCTGTTCAATTATCGGCCCTTCATCTAAGAGGATATCTGAAAAGTTTTTTGATACTGAATTTTGCCCCCCTAGCCCCCCAACTTTGGGGGGAACAAGAGTCAATTGGCTTCTAAAAGTCCCTTCCGGTGCGCTTTCCAATGGGCGAGTAAATCGCCCTTGGGTCGCACCGCAAAATTGGGGGATTTAGGGGGCTTGGATGTAGCAAATTAGACTTCTCAGACAAGCTCTAAGTCTTCTGTGACATAATGGGCAGTAGCCCCAATAATTTTAACACCTCTTGTATAGGCTCTTTGATAGGGCTTTGCTCCCGGAAATGCTGGCAAAAATGAATGATGAATGTTAATAATTTTATAAAAGCTTTTAACAAACTCTGAACTCAGAATTTGCATATACTTCGCTAAAACCACTAAATCTATATTCGATTTATTTAGAATCTCCAACTGTTTCTCTTCTTGCTGTGATTTCGTGTCTTTGGTAATCGGAAGATAATAGAACTCAATTCCAAATTGATCAGCAACAACCTTTAAGTTGGGATGATTGCTAATAATTAAAGCAATTTCAGCTGGCATTTCGTTAGCTTGCCATCGCCATAATAAATCTAACAGACAATGATCTTGCTTCGTTACCCAAATCGCAATTCGAGGAACTTTATCAGAAAAATGGAGTTGCCAATTGGCATTCAGCGGTTTTGCAATCGCACTAAAAGCAGGAGCAATTACATCTTTAGGTAAATTAAACCCGTCTAATTGCCATTCAATTCGGGTTAAAAAGATTCCAGTGGCAAAATCTGTATGTTGATCGGCGTGGATAATATTTCCACCATTGGAATAGATAAAGTTAGCAATCTTAGCCACAAGTCCTTGTTGATCCGGACAAGACAGCAGTATTGTTGCAGTCGGTGAAGTCATCTTAACTTCTCGAATAAACATACAGATAGAGAGATATTATAGAAGATAATATCTGATTCGTCTAGACTCAACATCCAGATAATTTTCGTAAGCTTAATACCTAAGCTGTCAGTTAAATGCTTACCTTGCAAAAACCAAGCTAAAATATGAGCAAAGCTACTGTAAAATAGGCGAGCCATGACACGTAAAACAACTCGACGTAAGTTTATCGTGACCAGTGTTGCTGCTGCGGGTGGTATTGTGGGAAGTGCAGCATGGCATCAACAGCAGTCTCAACTGTCAGCAACAGCAGCTATTCAACTGCCAACAGCAGCTACAATGCCAGAACGAGTGTTAGGCAAAACGGGGGTGAAACTTCCAATCTTTGGGTTGGGAGGTGCAGGACAAACCCCTTTGTCGAAGATGAATCGAGAAGCTGATGCCGTCGCCCAAATTGAAGCAGCATTACAGTTTGGAATTCGTTATTTTGATACCGCAGCTAGTTATGGCCCCAGCGAATACTATATGGGTAAGGTATTACCTGCTTATAGATCTAATCTATTTTTAGCAACAAAAACAGCACAACGAGATCGAGATGGGGCTTGGCGAGAGTTAGAGCGATCGCTTAAACGCCTTCAAACTGATTCTATCGATTTATGGCAATTACATCACGTTTCTTTTCACGAAACGTTAGATCAGATTTTTAGTCCCAATGGCGCTATCAAAGCCTTTGAAGAAGCAAAAGAACAAGGAATTGTGAAATATTTAGGCATTACCGGACATCATGAACCGGATGTGATTGCAGAGGGGTTGCGGCGCTATCCCTTTGATACTACCTTAATTTCTCTGAATGCGGCAGATGTTCACCATCCTCGACCTTTTGCCAAAACTGTTTTACCAGTGGCGCGAGAGAAAAATGTAGGAGTCGTTGCTATGAAAGTTCCGGCTTATGGCAGGTTATTCAAAAATGGTGTGTTAGATGGCATGGAGCAAGCCATGGGTTATGTGCTCTCTCTGGAGGGAGTACATTCTTGTATTATTGCTGCCGAATCCGTCAAGCAATTAGAATCCAATTTTAAAGTCGCCCAAGCATTCCAATCCTTAAGTTCACAACAAATGACTGCTATTGAAGCACGGACAGCTTCTGCTTGGCAAGACAATACATTTTTCCGGCGGTGGACTTAGAAATATAGGAAACTGTACCCTCGATACTTACATATCAGCAATTATTAACAGTAGGGTGCGTCATTAACGCACCCTACTATCTTTTGCCTTTTGCCTCTTGCCTTTTGCCTTGCGCTTAGGGCTATATCAGCGAGATCTGAACGTTAACCTACTGGTCCTGATGGCTCTTGTGCCTTAAACTCAGGACAATAGATCAGATACTTGCCAGTAACATAACCTTGTAAGGGCGCAGAAATAGGAACCCAGCCATTACTACCACGATTAACAATCGTTACCTTAGAACCATCAGCGATAATGCCAATAATCTCGCCATCATTTGACGGTGATTTGCGGACATTTAAACCCTGTGGTGCTGAAACTTCCCGACAATTCTCTTCCGATGGTGGTGGTGTTGGACAAGGTTTTATTTTAATAAACTTGCCAGACACATAACCGATTATGGGTTCTGAAATCTTCACCCAGCCATCTGCACGTATACTCTCAATCTTGACCTCAGTACCATTTTTTAATGTACTGATACTCGGACCACCAGGAGTTGAACGCACCATCAGCTCACTACCACTAGTGGTAACTGTACCACACTCTTTTTTGACGGTGGGGCAGGGTTGAAGATACGCCTCAGACACATAACCTTTCTGGGGAGAAACAATCGGTACCCAACCATCACTACTAGTACCCTTGATAGTGATTGTAGTACCATTTTCTACAACACCGACAATCTTACCACCAGGGGTCGCACGCACATTGAGCGGGTTACCCTTAGTCGATACTAGACGACATTCTTCTTTCGGAGGAGGTGGTGGACAAGGTTTGAGATATCGGTCGGAAACATAACCCTTTTGGGGAGAGACAAGCTGTACCCAACCATTAGTAATGCTATTGATGATAGTGACTTTAGTGCCATTGTCCAAGTCACCAATAATCCTACCACCAGGACTCTGACGTACATTCAGACCCTTGCCAGTATTGGTCGAAACTATGCGACATTCCTGCTTAGGTGGTGGTGGACAGGATTGGAGATACTGCTGAGAAATATAACCTGACAAGGGAGAAGAAATTTTTGCCCAGTCTTGGTTTACTATTTGCTCAAGGGTAACCTCAGACCCGTTTTTGACGAAACCGATAATCCGGTAATTGCTACCGGGTCCACTACGGACATTGAGATCACTGCCTCTAGTCACCACTTTGCGGCATTTGTCTGTAGCCGCAGCTAGTTGAAATTTTGCTTGGTTCTCAAATGAGATGTTTTCTAAACGAGAGGATGGGGTAAATTGAGCGATCGCAGGACTAGTAGCATAAGATGGCGCAGGAAAAGCTGTAAACGCTAGCGCCACAGAGATGCACACCACTAGTAATTTTCGCCAACCACTAATCTTTCTGATCATATGTTGGATTTATTATTCACTACCAAAGTGGAATTGCTTTATTTTATTAGAACTTCCGATCAAACCCCAGACTCTCTATCCTTAGCTTCGTGGTGGCAAGAATAGAACAGGGTGCCAGCTGCTGCGCATTAAATCACCGGCTAAGCTACGCACTGACCAATCTAAGAATTTCCCTTTTTGATCGGAAGAGATTGCGATCGCAGTAATATCATATTCTAAGGCTGTGTCTAAAATCTCTTCACGGGGATTGCCCACTCGCACGTCTGTATTGACCTGTAAGCCAAGCTCTTCTAACTCTGCTTTTACTGGTTCTAGCTTGTCTTGAGCTTTTTGTAGCTGAGGCTCTTTAGATAATTCTCTGCGCCCCCCTTCGCTAACTACCCACAACAGCATACACTGCTTTAGTGAGTCATCGGGTGCTTGTTTAGCATACTCTTTGACCCTTTCCACGACAGATTGAGACGCTGTAGTGCCGTCATAGGGAATTAGCAAATACCGGAATAGATGTTTGCAGCGTAGATCGAGTTCTTCGCAGGTGTAAGCTGAAATCAGTTGTGGTCGCAGCATTAGCAATGGTGTACTACATTCCTTGCTCAAGGTTGCTGTAGTGCTACCGAAAAGCTTTTCTTGTAATAAGCTGCGCACTGGGGTGCCAATCAGTATGACATCAGCATGGTAACGTTTGGCGATTTTAGGAATACTGTCACTAGGACGACCTGAACTCACTTCGATTTGAACCTCTACCCCTTCAGGTATGTTGGTCAAACATTTTTCAAAGCGCTGGCGAGCTTGTTCTATTCCTTCTTCATCAATGCGAGGTATTTCTCCCTCTTCCCAAAGCGCAACAAAGTGGCAGAAGATGATTTTCTTAAGCCCACCAGCCGCTAAACTGGGGACAAAGTCTACTAGCCGATATAAACCGTCAGAGAAATCGGTGCAGATTAGGCAATGCTGAAACATATGCAGGGAGGATCGCTTTTTCTTATAGTTTCTTTCAGACTAGAACAATTTACAATTACTGTGGATAGTTTTGCATTAATTTATACAAATTTATCAACTATTGTTCCTGACTTGCCTAGAGTGAATTGGGTTATTCCCAATCTTATTTCCTTTAAGCAAGCTTGCGGTGATATTAAATAAGATTATCTTTAGCTAACAATAAGTTGAATCAATTAATTCTAATTTTCATTAAATCTTAATATAATTCGAGTTTACGCCCCAGCATCCCCAGCTCCTTTCCTACCTACGGAATTGAGCAAGAGAAGGAGGTCGCGACTCAATTAAGGCGAATAACAATCACACTAGGGCTTTAGCTATAATCCCCACTCGTGTTTTAGGACTTCTTTGTACATTGTTTCACGCATCATCATTTGCTCATAGAGTTTGATTAGGAATTCCTGAGCTTGCTCACGGCTCATTTTCTGGACCTGAGATTCAAAGGACCGCAGGTTAAATTTTTGCTCCAGGGAAAGTTCTACTGGTTTAGACATAGTTGAGCTCCTTAAAAACTAATCATGGGTTTTGGCTGGCTAGAGCAGCCCTAGTTTTGATCAGGCTAGGTATCGGTAAATGTATCAACCGTTAACCTATCTGACCTTTCATGAAGAATCGTAACAATTATTTGACAAAATGACCAGGGTTGGATCCATTCTGAGATTATATATGACCTAGACTATTTCTACCAAGTTCCCTGGCTAGGATTGATGCTGTGGAATTCGGTATAATTTTTCCTAATACTCCATACAACACAAGTTGATGATTTGATAATCAACAGGACTTAGGTAAAAATAGAACACCACAAAGGTGCTGAATTCCTACGGTTTGTTAATAATGCATCAAACCTGTAGAGTTATTCAGTAAGCTGTGAGCAACACACTGCTATTTCATGGGATTAGCCTTTGGCCCACGCGGGGCGCGTTCGGCTTTGCTGCCCCAAAGGCGATTGACATGCAGGTCACCCTGCGCGAGTCACGGGAAGCTTCCGCGCTTGTGCGATTGACATGCAGGTCACCCTTGGCCTTTGGCCAAAGCTTCTGCGCTTGTGCGATTGACATGCAGGTCACGCTACGCGATCGCAAAACTATAGACACGCCACAAACGCCCTGAATTACTAGGCTTCGTTAATAACGCACTTTACCGGTAGAGTTATTTAGTAACCTGTGATCAAAATATTGCTATTCCATGTGTTCGCGTAGCGTGCCCCAAAGACCAATCCCATGGCGCGGGATACAACCAGCACCCTAACGGAATAGTATTGAATTAAATATAGTTAACTAAATATTAGCCAGTTGTTGACCTAGACCCTAGACGGTTAACGATTCATCCTTAGTTACTTACCTGGTCAATGCTAGTTAATCCGGAATTCCCTGGCTGTCAACAAACAAGCCATCGCTACAATATAGCTAAAATAGGGATATGCCCAAATCTACTTCTTCTGACAACTATCCCCCGCTCCCTGATGATGACGCAATGGCAGCATCCCCGCTACTGATCCTAATTGATGGTCATTCTCTGGCTTTTCGCTCCTATTTTGCTTTTGCCAAAAGTCGTCAGGGTGGATTACGGACTAAAACTGGAATTCCGACTAGTGTCTGTTTTGGCTTCATTAAATCTTTGCTAGAGGTAATGGAGTCAGAAAACCCGAATGCGATCGCAATTGCTTTCGATACCAAAGAAGCCACCTTTCGCCAACAAGCCGATGCTAGTTATAAAGCCAATCGCACCGAAACACCAGAAGATTTCATCCCAGATGTAAAGAATCTCCAGCAGTTACTGCAAGGGTTAAGAATCCCAGTAATAACCTCTCCTGGTTATGAAGCTGATGATATATTGGCAACCTTAGCTCACCAAGCTACTGATCAAGGCTATCGGGTCAAAGTTGTATCTGGCGATCGCGATTTATTTCAACTCGTTGCTCCAGATAAAGGAATTACTGTTTTATATCTCAGTGGTGCCTTTGCGAGAGGGAGTGCTACAGTTGGCCCAACGGAATATAGCGTAGAAGAAGTAGAAGCAAAATTGGGAGTCTTACCTTCTCAAGTCGTGGATTATAAAGCCCTCTGTGGGGATCCATCCGATAATATTCCTGGAGTTAAGGGCATCGGAGCAAAGACTGCAGTTAAGTTACTCAAAGAATACCAAAACCTCGATAATATTTATGCTTCCCTTGATAGTATTAAGGGTGCGGTTAAGAAAAAGCTGGAAGTCGGTAAGTTAGATGCTGAGCATGCTCGCTATTTGGTTCAATTGCGATTTGATACTCCTGTCGATATTGATTTAGACCAGTCTCAGCTCCAAGGATTCGATCCTCAAGTGCTCAAACCGCTATTGGAGAAATTAGAGTTAAAGTCATTTATCAGTCAAATAGATAAACTTCAGCAACGTTTTGGTGGCGTAGTGCTAGAGGATATCCAAACTAATGCCCCAAATGATACTGATAGTGATACTGATAGCGATACTGATAGTGATACTGATACTCAGGAAGATGATGATATTTCCTTTTTCAGTGTAGCGGAAACGGAAGAGTTTCAAGAGCAAGGGTCTAATACTGGTTCGATTCAACCACAAATTATCGATAACGTAGACAAGCTCAATCAATTAGTTGAACAGCTAAAATACTATACCGATGCTGGAAATCCTGTGGCTTGGGATACAGAAACTAGTGATTTGGAACCACGGGATGCTCAGTTGGTAGGGATTGGCTGTTGTTGGGGAAAAGAATTTACAGATGTTGCTTATATTCCTATCGGTCATAACGATGGGACTAATTTAGATAAGGATATTGTCTTAGAATCCCTACGTCCAATTTTAGAAAGCTCAGATTATCCCAAAGTATTACAAAATAGTAAATTTGACCGACTAGTGTTCCGTTGTAACGGGATTCAGCTAGCAGGAGTGGTATTAGATACCATGCTAGCGAGTTATGTACTCAATCCTGAAACTAGCCATAAACTTAGTGACCTAGGGCTGCACTATTTAGGAATAGAAGCAAAAAGTTATGATGACTTGGTTCCAAAAGGGAAAACTATCGGAGATTTAGACATTCCCACCGTAGCCGATTACTGTGGGATGGATGCTTATACCACCTTCGGAATAGTTTCTAAATTACAAGAGGAATTGGCGAAAATTCCAGCTTTGGAGCAATTGTTGCTAGATGTAGAGCAACCCCTGGAACCGGTATTAGCTGATATGGAATACCAGGGGATTAGTATTGATAAGGATTATCTCGAACAGTTCTCTCAACAGCTGGAAAAGGATTTAGTGGCAATTAAACAGCAAGCCTATCAAGATGCTGGACAAGAATTCAATTTAGGTTCCCCTAAACAGCTGAGTGAGTTACTGTTTGAGAAACTAGGGTTAGATCGTAGGAAGTCTCGTAAAACCAAAACTGGTTACTCTACCGATGCTACTATCTTAGCTAAATTACAAGGAGACCATCCAGTAATAGATGCTGTTCTGGAATACCGTAGTTTATCTAAATTGAAATCTACTTATGTGGATGCTTTACCAGCACTGATGCGTTCTGATACTAAACGAGTACATACGGATTTTAATCAGACCGTGACCACAACTGGTAGACTATCCTCCTCTAGTCCTAATTTACAAAATATTCCTATTCGTACTGATTTTAGTCGCCAGATTCGGAAGGGTTTTATTCCAGAATCCGGTTGGCTGTTGGTATCGGCTGACTATTCCCAAATTGAGTTACGAATCCTAGCCCACTTGAGTCAAGAGCCAGTGCTAGTGGACGCTTATCAAACTCAAGCGGATGTCCATACCCTGACAGCACAAATGTTATTTGATAAAGAAGACATCACTGCTGAAGAGCGGCGCTTGGGTAAGATAATTAACTTTGGCGTAATTTACGGCATGGGAGCACAACGGTTTGCTCGGGAAGCTAAGGTATCCGCAGCTGAAGGAAAAGAATTTATTGATCGATTGAATCAGCGCTATCCTCTAGTGTTTGCTTATTTAGAGGAAACTAAGAAAAAAGCGATCGCACAAGGCTATGTAGAAACTATACTCGGACGCCGTCGCTACTTTACCTTTGGTGGTAACAGTCTTAGAAAGCTGCAAGGTAAGCCTCTCGATCAGATTGATCTCGATCAACTTAAGGGTATCAATCCTTATGATGCTGGGTCATTAAGAGCAGCAGCTAATTCCCCGATTCAAGGCTCTAGCGCTGATATAATCAAAATTGCCATGATTAAACTGTATCAAGAATTACAGAAATATCAGGCGCGGTTGCTATTACAAGTCCATGATGAACTAATCTTTGAAATTCCCCCTGATGAATGGGAAGAATTGCAGGTAAAAATTCGGGAAACTATGGAATCAGCAGTTGAGTTGAGTGTTCCTTTGGTTGTGGAAATACATGCTGGGGAAAATTGGATGGAGGCGAAATGAGGCAAAAGGCAATAGGCAATAGGCAAAAGGCAATAGGCAATAGGCAATAGGCAATAGTGCGATCGCACTCATCAGCTTAGTGGTAAGCGTTAGGACGATACATTACCATTTTTCATGAGGCAGAGACATGAATTGTATCTTTGCCATCAATGGATCTAGCTCAGAAGACTCTTTAGAGTAGACTTCATTCAGCTTCTGTAAAATTTGATTGCGATTGTACCTTTTAAGATAAGCTTTTAATGCCTTTAGGTAGAGTTCACTACGTGACAAGCCCATCTGTTGAGCAAGGGCTTCTGCTTCTTCAAAAACTGAGTCTGGAAGTGAAATTTCAGTTTTCATAGTGACTTTAGAAATAAGCCCAATTCATTAATTATACTTTGGTTATACCAAGATTGCACGTCTTCTATCAGCGTCAAGGTTCCCTCTCCGGTTGTTTTGCTGCCATCGCAGTGGTAGCCAATATAATTAAAAGTTATTTCTCGGGTATTAGGGGCTAATGTCCCAGTTCCTTTGTAGTTACTCAAGCAAGTGGGGACAGTCGCAGGCACATTGAAAGGAGCTGTTATTTCAGGTCTGTCAACGGTAGAGATACCATCCTTGCCCAATCCAGAGTCTACCTTCCATTCCCAGTCATCCCCAAAGGTGGCGGCTACAGATCCAGATATACCAGTACCAGTTGACCAGTTTCCCGTAACGTCAGTAAGTGAAAAATCTAACTGGACGGAAATCGGGATGTTTTCATAGGTCTGTCCATTAATCGATAGTGAATAGTCACCGCTCCAAGTAGATGATACTAAGTGTGGCGGCACTTGAGCATTAAGTATCTCCTGGCTACCAACTATGAAAGCTGCTAAGCTGCCAATCCTAAGCAATCCTAAGAAAGATTTTCCTTGCATGCTCCGCCCATTATCCATTTAATGTAGATGATCCAAATTATAGACTAGGTAGGCATAGATAAAGCTTAAAATTCATAATTCGATAATGAAGCTGGAAGCCTGTATTCAAAAGGTTTTCACAAATGTGAAACCAACACTATTTAACGGATAATTTAACCTATCTACTTACTAGATTTTACAAGAGTTACAGTATGCTTGTAACCCTTTTAGGATGAAATGTGAAAGCCCTGCTTAACTTAAGGTTAATAAAACTTGAGTGATACTTCATCAAAGCTTCGCCTACATTGCTCGAATGTCTAGTTAATATAGTCGAGGTAGAAAATATTATATTAACTATCTGATTGGTAATTTGGTTTGAGATTGTAATCAATCCAACCCTTATTATCCAATGCTTGATTCAGTTTACAAATTGTCACGATTAGTAAGTTGATGGGAGCCACTTACTAATCGTAATGTGCAAGATCCTGTAATCGTCTACAGGTCACTCTAAAAGGGATGCATCTCAATTTATGCTGTTTGATCCAGTGGTGCGTTACGGGACGGACTGTCCCAATACTGGCTACCTAGAAAATTAGAGGGAGCCCGTCTTATCACGCACCCTACTGGACTTTTTTACAGTCCAACTAAATTATTAAACAGCCAAATAACGCTTCCAGTGATTTACAGATTCAGTTTCCAGGTGCTCTATATCTAGAAGATTTATCATAACGCTCAACGTCTCTATCAGATATCTCTTCAGATAATTGTTCCATTCCTACACACTGATCATGGCACAAGTATCCCGAACCAAGTTCTCAATCCCAAAGCTAATCTTTCGGTCATCCTTAGTCACATTATCCATAGTGTTTTCAGCCAATTACACCTGGGCCTTTGGTTTAGACGATCTTATTCCAAAGGTTAAAGTTCCCAAACTTCCTGGGGGAATTAATGAACAAATCGAAGACGTGATAAATGACACGATTGATAACGCAGTAGATGAAATTATTCCCTATGGCATTCCCCGTTCACTTGAAGAGTTAGTAGATTTACTGTTTGGAGCCCTGGCTAAAGATTATGGTGTTATTCAACAGACACCCTATTCTGCCGGATATAACGAAGTGCTGATCGTTTCTCCATCCACAGGAGCAGAACAACGCATGCAGGTAAATTTACCAGAGGAAGAATTTCGGATCTATGAGATTGCCTTTAAAGGTGTTTCAGTGCCAAAACCCAAAGCCGTTGTAGGTGGACAAAGCCCACTACAGGAATCAGAGATTAAAGACCGGTTATCTGAATTCACAATTAAATACGATACCCAAAATAAAGTTCAGGCGATTATTCTAGCTGATGGCACTAAAGCTGCATTTAGCAATAGTCAGGCTATTATTTATGGTGCATCTGGTAAACCCATAGAAACCATAACCTTGTCTCAAGCCAATGCTAACCCCTCAGAAAATCATATAGCATTAAAGAACACAGGAAAACAAAAATGTGAATCCAATGTCAAGCAGCTCTTACAAGCAACACTAGATAATGCTAATTTAAAGAACTTAAACCTAGCACAATTAGGTACTTCTGATGAAGCCAGACTGCTGGCCTGGGCTGGAACTTTCGGTAGAGAAGGATTAGCAGACTCTCTACTACCCGATAGCAGAAATCAAACCATACAAGCAATTAGTTGTCAAGCTCCAGTCCAATGTAATGTTAAGCATACTTACAAAGGAAAGAGCGAAGTTCGGACTGACCTATTTAAGATCCCACCAGGCACAAACCCAAAAGTTGCCTTAGAGTATGAGTTTTATAGTATTCCGGATAGACTAGAAATTTTCTATGAAGGGTCTCGTATTTTCGGAGTAGGACCAAAGTCAGGGCGTGATACTAAACGTATTGGTAACCTTCCCGATAACGCGAAGTATGTGGGAGTTAAGGTAATTGGTAATCGTGATGAGGGCACTCGATGGTGGTATACTATCCACTGTTCTAATACAGGTGTTGTAGTATCTGAGGATACACTTTTACCCAACAAGTTTCTTGGTGAATGGTCAGGATATCTCACTCGGCAGAAAGATAAAGCTAAAATGTATGTTACTATGACATTGGCTAATAACTCACAAGCTGGTGAAGCAACGGGAGTCTTTAAGCTTACTTCTAGTGAATGTAAGAGTGAATTTACAGTGAAAACTGTAACAGATTCCTCAATTGTGCTGACCAAAAAAGAAGGTACTCCAGAATGTGACCTAGAAGATATCTCACTGAATTTAGTTTCCGATCATGAGTTAAGGTTTCCTGAAGATAAGCAAATGTATTTTGCGCAAGGATATCGAGAAAGATCTTTGTATAAGGAAAACATTCCTTGCGATGAGCCCAGTTTTAAGCTCAATGATCACTTATATCTAGACAATTTTGATGATCCATTTGTTTTGCCTAATAAGGATAACAAAGAGCGAATTGCTAGAAATGATATATTAAAGGATGATTCCTTTTTTACCTCAAAATCAGATAATGAGAATATTTTAGAAGACAGATATCATTATTCCGCTACATTTCCTAATATTTATCCAAGTAAATACAAGGATGACATAATTCAATACAATAAAATCTGTGAGATTGGAGAAAAGAGATGCACACCAGAAAATGTCTTTGCAGAGATGATTTCACAGGCTAGATTTACTGCACCCGCTAGACCAAAACAGGCGTCCAATCGAGTTTCAAACTGTATGGTGGTTGACTTAGATGTTGAAGGTTTGAAGGATGACTTGGGGAGGTTTTTATTTCGTACTGAAGATAAGGTCGTAGTAATGGTCAAACCAGAAGATTTTATGGCTATTAACTACACGTTACCAACTCATAATCTTTTTCCAGGTCGAGTTGTTAGACAGGTGATTGAAAAAGATGGTGCGGTTTGGGTTTCTACAATTGGAGAGGGACGAGGCGATTTTCCTGAGACGAATGAAAAACAAGGACTGGAGATTTTCAGCGAAGAGATTGATCGTCCTTTCCAGCGGCATGTTCGAAATGCTATCGAGAACGACTTGCCTTGGGGGTTAGACGCAAATCGTAAATGACTACCTCTATAAGTATTGGCGTTGCTGATTCTGAGTATGTTTTTGCCCCCCTAGCCCCCCAATTCTGGGGGGAACAAAACTATCAAGCGATGCAGCGCGGTCTTGGGGGTTTCCCCCATGAGCGACTGCATCAAGACAAGTCCCCCAGAATTGGGGGATTTAGGGGGCTTTAATAAAACCAAATGATCGCGCATTCATTCCTTAATTCAGCAATGCCATACTTTCGGCTAAGCCCGTCCCTACAATTCTTTTAACGTCTAATTAGACCTACCTACTTAGTCCTAGTTTTTCTGTTTACTTTACAGTTGGGGCAGTCTTGTCCCTGATCACCTGCGGGATCATCGTATCCGCAGCTGGAGCAAGTCTTCGCAGTCTCGACACCTGCGCCATCATCCTCACCAAGTTGATAACTGAAAACCGGGTTAGCGAATAACGCAACGCCCAAGACTAGCCCAAGAGATAATCCCTTCATTACACACCTCATATGTTGTTGGTTGAAACCTAAACATACATTTATACTAGCTCAGTCTGCTTAAGACCAGCTGCTCAACCAAAAGCCCCTGACCCCCTCAACTACTAGCCGGAAAACTCCCACCAACAAAGTGGATATCACTGAAGGTTTCAATCCACAAACGAGCGCCACAATCGAGTGGATGATCCGGCTGATACACAATCTTACACGGACCAAGGATTTCCACCTCATTACCGTAGAGATTAGTGCCCTTTCGTTTTACTGAAATCACTGGCTTCCGGTCTTGAGGGCTTTTCTTCATATTCGAGCCAATGTGATTGCGATTGACATTAATCTTCGCTAATGCCGGGGGACGACTAGTGCGCCATTTGCCCTTTGGTCCACGATTACCTTTAGTAATTTGTGGCAAATCGTTGAACAGAGGAATAATCCAGAATTTACCGCTTTTATAGGCACCCCGCACCCGACCGTTCTCTAGGAGTTGGCGCAATCGTCGAGAAGAAATTCCTAATAGAGATGCTGCTTCAGTAGTTCCAACGCACTTGTTCATCAGTGGACTCTCCTTTAACTATTCCGATAATACTAGTTTAATGGATAAAATGATAATTGGCAATTTTCGGGAATCGGGAATCGGGAATCGGGAATCGGGAAGAAACGGAAGAGTTTAGGTGTGGTAGGAAAATGCGATCGCGTAGCGGCTCCAAGCGTAGCGTGACCTACGGCCAATCGCGTAGCTTGGCCTTTTGGCCAAGGTCAATCCTATAGCAGCAAGGACTATGGCATATAGTTACGGACGGTCGATGCGATTGGCCTTTGGCCACGCTTCGCGATCGCAGTAGTCCAAATTGTTGCTTTACTGGGTGTGGGGTCTGGGGGTATGGGAAAAATAGAGGAGCTAAACCACGTTGGTAGGAACGGTTGAATCAGATTGGTTAGGCAAAGTAACCGATCTTGGCTAATAAGCTTGGTAGTCTAACTTTTACACAATATCTGAAAAGAATACTTTATTAGTACAAAAGGTACCCTTAGGGGTACTGCAAAGTCTATGTTAAATAAGACATAAAGGAGGAAAGGAATTGCCTTTAAGGGTTCAGATCCTTCTCAATCACTTTAAGAATAGCTAGATTATTTAGACATATAAGTACTACGGTGATCAGATGCAAAATTACAAACAAGATCAAAAGCAAGATCAGAAGCAACCAAAGCAACCTAGATCTTTAGTTAAGAATTTTTTATGGGTGGGAATCGGTATTGCAACACTTTTCATTACTGGTAAGGCAGCCATTTTTGGCTATCAGCAATGGCTATCTCATCATGAAGAACGAGTATTTCTGGAAACTATGGAAGACCTGATTATAAATAAAGACTTTGTCGAGTGTATGAACAAAGCTCTAGAAATCCCTGAAAGTTCTCACAACCATTATAATGCGCAATTTTTTTTGAATCAGTGTGCTCAAGGACAGTTAGACCAAGCCAATAAAGTGGTAAAAACACAGGAGTTGAACCCAGTTGATGAGAATTATAAATTAGCCATTAACTTGGCCAAACAAATTCCTTCATCAACCTCTGTATATAATCAAGCTCAAGATGCGATCCTTAAGTGGAATGAAAAGTTCAAACAATTACTTGGAGTAGAAGGCTTTCCTGACGGTAACTATTTTTACCATCATGAAAAAGAATATAATAGATATATTATTTTGCAAAAGCAAGGTAATACTATCTTAGGTGAACAATATTTATTTCAAAGTGATGCGGTCGCTTGTTTTAGAGGAGTTATACGGCGTAATATAGTTGAAGAAGTAAGTCAAATTTCTGGTGGCATTGATGTCATACCACAGATCGAAAGTGTTGATCCAATAGATTTATCTAAGTGGTATCGAATAAGTTGGGATAAAGCGTCTAAGTCTAGCAATGAGGCTCTACAATATGCCTATAATAATAGGCATATGACTCTAGAATATTGTCGAAAAGAATTCGTCAAGCAAATCCCTTAACAGACTTAGCAAATAGTTGAACAGAGGAATAATCCATAATTTTCCGCTTTTATAGGCACCCCGCACCCGACCCTTCTCTAGGAGTTGGCGCAATCTTCCAGAAGAAATTCCTAATAGAGATGCGGCTTCAGTTCAACGCACTTGTTCATCAGCTGAAAAGTATACAGAGCATATATTGCAACGATTATTTTAACCCTAACCTCTTTAGTGCTTTACACACTAAAACCTACAAAATTAAAATTCGCAGCAGTTGTCAGGAACAAAGAACGGGAACAGTAGTCAAGAATAATGACAATGCACCTAATCGAGCAGATAAAATATGAAAAAATTCACTCTTTTGTGTTCATTTGTTTATACTTTGCTGATGCCCACACCTGTTTTTGCGGGTATTCAAAACGTTAGGTATATGCACCAAAATGCCAATAATAGCTTCAATGTAATCTGCTTGGATGGTAGCTTAGAAAAAGTTAATACTCAGGCTATTCTCAATAACTCAATTTGTAAGCATACGAGTAATCCAGGTACACCTTCAATTAAGAATAATTTTATTTGTGCTCCTACTTCCTCTTATAACAGTTATCAAATTACCAGGCTTTCTGATGGGCAGAAGATTGGGGGTACATCTTCTTTGGAAACTTGTAAAAAACTATTGAATAGTGTAAGTTCTGATCTGATATGTGCTCCTACTTCCTCTTATAACAGTTATCAAATTACCAGGCTTTCTGATGGGCAGAAGATTGGGGGTACATCTTCTTTGGAAACTTGTAAAAAACTATTGAATAGTGTAAGTTCTGATCTGATATGTGCTCCTACTTCCTCTTATAACAGTTATCAAATTACCAGGATTTCTGATGGAAATAAGATTGGGGATACATCTTCTTTGAATACTTGCTTAGGGCTTATCAGCGCCAACCAATAAAAGTAAGAGTTGCTTTCCTTGCGTCCCTGAGCCCAGGTGTTAATCCCTCAAAACCCCAGCTTATGCACCGCCCTACATCACTACCCAATCATAGATACCACCGTATTATTCTGCTGTCAAGTAACCCTATAACCCCTGATAAAGAATCTGATTTTAATCAGCTTCGATAAGCTTTAAGTCTCATTGGAAACAATATCTTTATTAATTTCAGTATAAAATCTACCTGTAGGGTGCGTTGCAACGCACCTTACACTATTTATAGCGTATAAGCCCTAATTTTGCATAAGTCCTGAAAACCAACCTGATGGCATCCACATTATGGCTCTTCCGTACTAAGAGCAGGGAAATCTGAAGTTGTAAGGAATTGCCTTTAAGGGATCAGATCCTTTTCAATCACTTGAGGAGTGGTTAGAATCTTTAGACATATAAGTACTACGGTCATCAGATGCAAAATTACAAACAAGATCAGAAGCTAGTAAACCCGCAGAATCCACCTAGATCTTTAGTTAAGAATTTTTTATGGATGGGAATCGGTATTGCAACACTTTTCATTACTGGTGAGGGAGTCATTTTTGGCTATCAGCAATGGCTATCTCGTCAAGAGCGACTATTTGTGGAAACTATGGAAGACCTGATCATCAATCAAGACTTTGTCGAGTGTATGAACAAAGCTCTAGAAATTCCTGAAACTTCTCACCAATCGTATAATGCACGAGCTTTTCTAAATCAGTGTGCTCAAGGACAGTTGGCTCAAGCAGAGAAAGTGGTAAAAACTCAGGAGTTGAAACCCGTTGATGAAAATTATAAATTAGCAATTAACTTGGCCAAACAAATTCCTTCATCAACGTCTGTCCATAATAAAGCTCAAGATGGGATCCTTAAGTGGGAAAAAAAGTGGAGACAATTAGTTGGAGTAGAAGGCTTTACTGATGGCATCTATTTTTATCAACACAACAAAGACTATAGTAGATATATTATTTTTCAAAAGCAAGGAAATAGTATCTTAGGGACAAGATATACGTTTCAAAGTGATGATATCCTTTGTTTTAAAGGAATTATACGGCGTAATATACTGGAAGATGTAACTGGAATTTCTTATGGCCTTGATTTTATAGCACAGGTCGAAAGTGTTGACCCAATAAATTTATCGAAGTGGTATCGAATAAGTTGGGATAAAATCTCTACCTCTAGCAAGTATCCTCTACAATATGCTTATAACAATAAGCATCATCATATAGAATCTTGTCAAAAAGAATTCGATAAAAACCCTTGACCGACGTAAGCATTCAGCTATCAGCAGTCAGCCGTCAGCCGACCTGGCACAGACTTTGGCCTTGGCCAAAAGGCCACGCTACACGAATGGCCACGCTGTGCGAACGACGCATCGGACCTAACTCAGATTAAACCAATGCTTACCTGTTGTCTTGATGCAGTGGCTCACTCGCTATTGCATCAAGAAATAAAGTGAATATCACTGAAGGTTTCAATCCACAAACGAGCGCCACAATCGAGTGGATGATCCGGCTGATACACAATCTTACACGGAGCATTTATTTTCGGGAATTGGGAATTGGGAGTCGGGAGTCGGGAATCGGGAATCGGGAATCGGGAATCGGGAATGCGATCGCGTAGCGTGACCAAAGGTAAATCCCGTAGCGTGGCCTATGGCCAATCGCTTTTAGCGGCTCCAAGCTCCCATGCCAGATAGTTATGTATAACAATTAATTAGTTAATTTATTTTTGGGTACACAGGATTTTTCTCCACTCCACTACTCCCTGCTCCCTGCTCCCTGCTCCCTGCTCCCTGCTCCCTATTCCCTGCTCCCTATTCCCTATTCCCTGTTCCCTCCTCCCAAATTTGTTACAAAAGTTTTCAAAAAATGTTATAATATAATATTTTTTGTGCTATAATGAAATTACCGTGGGCGCTAAAACGTTCCACGGTAAGAGCCAGCCGACAGTTTCTCCCGGCTACAGGCTGGCTCTGGAGCCCCAGTTAAGGAGATACCTAATATTTTATGTCCTACTCTCAACGCCTATATCCATGGGCGCTCATTCGGCTATTGCCGAAGATGCAGCGGGTGGTTGTTCGTCGTTTTCGGAACCGCTCTGATGCGGAGGGTCACTTGCAGACCCTTAAACGACTGATGCCCGATGAAAAATTTATTATTATCTTCGATTTAGGAGACCCTATAGACGGCGATTCTATAGAGGGCGAGTCTACAGACGAAGAATCTTAAGAAGCAGGAAGTTTGGGAAGTCTGAAAAGCCCAACTCTTCACTAATCAAATTTTCTTTGAACCCCATAAATAGCTCTGCAAAGTGGGGTTTGTGTAAGTCAATCATTCATCTTGATTCGGTCAATTGTATTGTATGGCAAAACCTGTAGATAGCGATGCAGCGCGGTCTTGGGGGTTTCCCCCATGACCGCGCTGCATCAAGACATTGGTAGCAAACGCTTAATCAGTTTAGCACCCAATGCTTGGGTGCAATGGGTAACCGGTAATCCCCAAGTGCGGGCATCTCAGTTACTGGATGCTGAGTTTCAATGGATTAGTCGCGAAAGCGATGTCATTGTTAAAGCGTCTAGTCCTGAACACTCCGAATTTCTGATTCTCAATGAATTACAACTACGCTATGACCAGAAGATGCCTCAGCGAATGCGCAATTATGTCGCTTTAGCTGAGGAGAAATACAACCTATCCGCTTATCCGGTATTAATTAACATCTTGCCACCTCCAACCACAGTAACAATTGTTGACCCCTTTGGGGAATTAAAAATTAAAAATTAAAAATTAAAAATTAAAAATCTAGAAGCGATGCAGCGCGGTCTTGAGGAGGCAGCGCGGTCTTGGGGGTTCCCCCCATGAGCGACTGCCGTGGTTTCCCCCACTCGCGCTTTGCATCAAGACATTGAACAAATTTTGAATTAATTAATTCCGGAAGCCCCCACTGATTGTCATTTTGAATTAATAATTTTGAATTTTGAATTGGAGCGAAGCGAAAGGAATTCATGGGATTAAAGGCTCGTCAAGATTATCGGGTAATTAATCTGTGGGAAGTAGAGGCTGAATTAGTATTAGGACAACCTTTGCCTCCCTTATTTCCATTTGTCCCGATTTTATTTGGAGGTGGTAGTGAATCAAAATTGCGGTCAGCGGTGCAGGCGCTACGAGCGGATCAAACCTTAAATCAACTAGAACCGTTGTTAGCTTTTTTTGCTAGCTTTGTCCTAGAGATACCATTAATTCAACAAATCATGAGGTGGGATATGACAGTATTACGAGAATCACCCTGGTATCAAGAGATTTTACAAGAGGGTCTTGCTCAAGGTATTGAACAAGGGATTGAACAAGGCATCCAACAAGGGGTTGCTCAAGGAATTGAACAAGGCATTGAACAAGGAATTGAACAAGGAATTGAACAAGGCATCCAACAAGAACGTCGAGGGAGTTTAGAGCGCATCCTTAAACTGCGATTTTCAGAGATTCCTTCAGAGATATCTGTCAGAATTCAAGCCTTAACTCTCGAACAACTAGAAGAGTTGATGGCTACAGCATTAACGGTTAACTCCCTAGATGAGTTTACTCAACATTTGCCCAATTAATTAATTAAATAGTGCCACACCCCACCTCTACCCTGGGGTTAGGGGTGGGTTACTCTTGCCTATTGCCTAGACTCAGCAACCCTAACAAACCGGCTCCATAAGCAGGCTCATGGCGAGGCCAAATCACCTTAGCATTAGGGCAAAGCATTCCTAGGGATGATTCAAATTGCTGACGGATTGAGGAAAGACCATGCCAGACACTTCCGGTTGTTACTACCTCACATTCTGAATCAGGGGTAAATACGCTTTCAATTACGACTTGGGTAGCTTTTGCTAGTTGATTAACCGTATCTTCGATAATGCTAATGGCTACCTGATCTCCTTCAGCGGCTGCTTGATCCACAATTGGTGCTAAGGATGCAATTTCTTTGACTCCCCACCCTGGCTGATAAATAATATCTGTGATATAATTAAAGTTTGATAAGTTAAAATGGGTAGTGAAGCGCTCCTGAAGACTAGTTGCTGTTAGACTAGTTACTGCGCAACCATCATAGGCGTTGATAGCCGCTCGTAATCCAGAGATGGCAATGTCATAGGCACTGCCAACATCTCCTAGGATATGTCCCCAACCACCAACTCGCTTGGTGTTTCCCTGGGCATTGCGTCCAAAAATGATTGAGCCGGTGCCTGCGATCGCAACAACTCCCACAGGCTTACCTACTCCCCCCACTAAGGCAATCAAAGCATCATCACAAATCACAACAGTAGAGGGGAGTAATGCCCAAGTGACGGGAATTGTCTGACTTGACAACAACTTTTGGACGAAGCCTCGCACCACTTCTCTATCTCGTGGACGACCAACACCGGCTAATCCCAAACAAATGGCTTCTACTGTGACCGATTCTATGGATAGTTTAGCGGAAGCTTGTTGGGTGGCTTGGCGAATAGCTGATTCTATAGAGGCGAAAGCGGTGTTGATACCAACTGTGTGATAGTTGGAGGCGTCGGCTTCTGCTCGACCTAGGACTTGACCTTGGTGGTTGAGGACTACACAAAGGGTTTTACTGGCACCGCCATCTATTCCGATTACACAACTGGTCATTTCTAGTAACTATCATACTCATGAGGTGCAAATTTCTGGGTTTTAGGGAGCAGGGAGCAGGGAGCAGGGAGCGGTTATCATGTAGCAAATAATAGGCAATACACATGCTAGCAATAGGAAAAAAATGTGTACCTCATAGCTATGATAAAAGCTAGTTATTAAATTAACTCTGTAGAAGCAAAGAAATGAAACTGGCAAGATGCCAGTTCTACTAAGATGCCAGTTTAGCGATCGCATTCAAAACCAGCCCAAAGCCTACAATTAGTTATTGTCTGAATCTTCTTGCTTGACAAGGGCATCGACTAATACTGTGACTTGCACCAGGGAATTGATCACATCACTGGCTTGGGTAAAGGGTTTACCTTGATACTCCCAGTAGGCTGACCAGATTACAGGAATAGCAATCAGTCCGACGAGCCAACGCTTGATGGTTTTAGGATTATACATGGGCAGAGATAAAAAACAACAGCCTCATCTGTTTGTGTTAACTTTCTCAAAGACCGATTCCATGCCAAATCATTGGTTTTGCCCCCCTAACCCCCCAAGCGAGGGATTGCTCGCTTGGGGGGAAAAAGTCACGAAAGTCCCCCAAGTTTGATACCGTTGGCGAAATTAATATTTGTTTACACAAGAGTAGCAGATGGGTAACTTTAAGTTCATGCTCCCCCAGAATTGGGGGTTGGGGGGCTATAAATACTGCTGTCTTCAGGCTGATATTACTAAATGTTTTTTTCGCCAGCAGTATCAAGTTTGGGGGACCAACGGGGGCAATAGGTAAGTCCTGTTTAAAAAATTTTTTCCGACTTTGCATAGAATCCAGGGTTAGCCACCGTTAGTTATTTAGAAAGGTGCATCCAGGAGATGGATTGAGATGGAGTTAACCCATGGACGAACTGGAGGAACGACAGCAACAGTTAGCGTTAGAAGCTCAAAAGCTAGCTATAGAAGCTCAACAGCATTCCCCAAAAAGCCGTGGTCGTCGTCTAGCCCTGACTCGGCTGATTCAAATTATTCAAGCATCCGGCAGATTATCTCGCAGGAGATATGACACCCCCCAGGAGGTTTACGATGAAGCACTTCAAGAGACTTGGTGGTATCTGTGTAGAAACATTGACAATTATCAACCGAGAGGTCCGGTGATTAACTGGATTAATAGTGTCCTCAAGTGGCGGTTGATTGATGCCAAGAAACGACATACCAAAGGGGGAAAGGAGTGCTCACTAGATGCACCAATAAACTCTTCCGATGGGGGTAAAGGTATGACCTATTTAGATACCGTTGCCCAACCAGAAGACACTCCGTTACCTTCACAGCTTATACGTCAGTGTATTGAAGAAGACTCTGATGGGCTGTTTGCCAGCAAACACGTTAAAGGACATCCTAAAGCCAATTTCAGAACTATAGCTCTTTTATACCTCGACCGGAAGAGTTGGCAACAGACTGCTGTAGAAGTTGGGTTAAAGCCAAAGCAAGCGTCAACGGTGCAAGGTTTCTACTGGCGCTGTTGCAAGTCTTTTGCTGACACGTTTAAGGAATACTTGCAATCATAGCATTTGTATTGAAATTGTGAACATCCTTCCTTAAAAAAAGGCAAGAGGCAAGAGGCAAGAGTTAATCATTTTGGGTAATGAAACAAAAGGTAATCATTGTCTTGATACAAAGCGCGAGTGGGGGAAACCCTCAAGACCGCGCTGAATCACTCTTCCCTGTTCCCTATTCCCTGTTCCCTTTTTCTATAAATGTCAAGTTGGCAATGTCTACATCTGAAATATAAGATTCAATTTATCGAAAGAGTAACCATGAATAACTTAACGGAAAAATTAGCATTTTCTGTGCCTATTACCAGAGATTGGTATCAACTAGCAGAAACCTTTAGTCAGGAACAGCACGAACCAGATAAAGCTCAAGACGTTTACCTAAATACATTAGCGGTTTATGCAGTAAACTTCTACTTACAGTGTCTGGAAGTAGAAACTGATTTACCAGCAAGTGATAGCAGCAATCCAGCCCTGCGATCGCTGATGAATGTATCCGACTTAATGGTTAAAGATTGGGGTAAATTGGAATGTCGTCCTGTTTTACCTGGTGACCAAGTTTGTGACATACCACCAGAAAGTCGCCAAGACCGAGTCGGTTATGTGGTAGTAGAAATTAATCAAGCAAGTAATCAAGCTAAACTGCTAGGATTTGCCAAAACTGCACTGGGAGGAAGCTTGGAGATTAGTACAATCGATTCTCTTGAGCAGTTAATTAACCAATTACCAGAGCCGGAGTCAAATGTGGTGAACTTACGGGAATGGTTGAAAGGTAATTTTCAAGTAGGTTGGCAGTCGGTTAGCGATTTGCTGTCTCCACAACTTAGACCAGCATTTAGAAATACCGAAGACCAGCAACAACGAGCTAAACCAATTGATTTATTTGATTTAGGGCTAGAACTAGCGGGTAATCCTGTCGTTTTAATTATTACTGTCCGGAAAATTGACACGGAAACTGCCAGCGTTCGAGCCCAAATTTACCCCAAGGGTGAAGCACTAACCTTGCCTCCGAATTTGAAACTATCGATACTGACTGCAACCGGAGAAGTTTTTACCGAAGTAACCGCCAGAAGTAATGATGAATTCATCCAATATCAGTTTAATGCCCAACAGGGAGATGACTTTGGAATTCAGGTATCTTTAGGTGAAGCTAGTGTAACGGAAAGGTTTCAGGTTTGAAGGAGAGAGATATACCAATTATTATTTGGGTGAAGAGCTTTTTAAGGCAAAAGGCAAGAGGCAAAAGGCAAGAGGCAAGAGGTTTTTCAGGGAATCAGCCTTGCCCTTAATAAGGGGCACTTTTCCGACTCCCCCCTTATTAAGGGGGGCTGGGGGGGATCGACCATTGGGAATTTTGTTCAGGCTTTTGATCCCCCGTTGGTCCCCCTTAATAAGGGGGACTTTTCCGACTCTCCCCTTTGTTAAGGGGGGCTGGGGGGGATCGACCATTGGGAATTTTGTTCAGGCTTTTGATCCCCCGTTGGTCCCCCTTAATAAGGGGGACTTTTCCGACTCCCCCCTTATTAAGGGGGGCTGGGGGGGATCGACCATTGGGAATTTTGTTCAGGCTTTTGATCCCCCGTTGGTCCCCCTTAATAAGGGGGACTTTCCGGACTCCTGCTATTCTTGGAAACACTAAAAATTGTCAAAAATAGATCAATGAAGAGGCTGTTAACGTTAATATTAGACGGAGAAATTGAGCAGGGGTTTGATGCCACCCTGGAAATTCGGCAAGGGGATATCCATTCTCCGTCCCAAACTCGGATTAAAGGGCGGTTGTCGGGGAATCGAGACTTACTCAACTGTTATCGCCATTGGCAGCAACGGTATCTGAGTTTGGAAATGCTATTTCGTGCTCTGAGTGCCAATCCCGAACAGGTGACCAATTCATCCCAGCGGGGGGAAGCCTTTGCGGCTTGTCGGCAAGGGGCTGAGGTTTTGGAAGGGAGTCTTAATCACTGGCTCAATACTGACCTAGAGTTTCGCTCGATTCGGGATAAGTTATTGCGCTCGGGGAAAAAATTTCAACTGCTGTTACAGACCAATAATCCCTGGCTGCGTCGGTTTCCCTGGCACCGCTGGGATTTACTGGCGGAAGCCCAGGCGGACGTTGCCCTGAGTGCGATTGAATACGATTGTCCCAACCCCCTTAATCGGCAGACTACCCCTAAGGGCAAGGTGAAAATTCTGGCAATTTTGGGTCAGGGTGCCAATCTTAACCAGGAAGCTGATCAGCAGGCGTTGGAGGAGTTGGCGGGAAAGGCGGGGGCAAAAATTACCTGGCGGCAGGAACCCCAGGCATCTGAGTTGAATCAGCAGTTATGGGAGCAGGGGTGGGATATTCTGTTTTTTGCTGGTCACAGTGGCACTTCCCAAGAGGGCCAGCGGGGGGAAATACAACTCAATCAGACGGAACGGTTGACTATCGATGATCTGCGGTTTGCTTTGAAAAAAGCGATCGCACGAGGGTTGCAGTTAGCTATTTTTAATTCCTGTGATGGTCTCGGCTTAGCCTACCAGTTGGCAGCACAGCAGGATTTGTATTTGCCCCAGGTGATTGTGATGGCAGAGAAAGTGCCAGACCCAGTATCACCCAAGTTTTTGCGGTATTTTCTAGAAGCTTACATCCGGGGTGAGTCTCTGTATAGCTCGGTGGCAGAAGCACGGGAAAAATTACATGGCTGGGAACAACAGTATCCCTGTGCCAGTTGGTTACCGGTGGTTTGCCAAAACCCTACCGTTCAACCCCCCACTTGGAAAGAATTACGCTATGGTCCGATCAACCAGTCTCCTTGGCAGTTACCCCGCACGGCTGTGATTGCCAGTTTTCTGGTTACCCTTGCCCTGATGGTGGTGCGGCCATTGGGGGTAATCCAACCCTGGGAGTTACAGGCTTATGACCAATTTATGCGCTGGCGACCCGACCAAGGGGTTGACCCGAGGCTGTTAGTGGTTGAAATAACTGAAGAGGATTTTCAGTATCAGGATGACCAGGGTATGAAGCGTAAGTGGTCCCTGTCTGATGCGGCTTTGGCTCAACTGTTGGATAAATTACAGGCTCATCACCCTCGTGCCATTGGCTTGGATATCTATCGGGATTTTCCGGTCAGTGACGAATATCAGGATTTGGCGGATCGCTTGCCAAGGATGGATAACTTTTTTGCTGTCTGTCAAGCTAGTAACCCCACTCGTAACTATGGTGGTATTGCCCCACCCCCAGAAGTGCCACCGGAACGTTTGGGCTTTACCGATGTGGTGATTGACTCCGATGGGGTACTGCGCCGTTATCTTTGGTATGCTACCTTTAACCGTGATTCCCCTTGTCAGACTGAGATGTCTCTAAGTTTGCAGTTAGCACTACATTACTTAGCTGCAGAGGGGATTGACCCGAAGCCCACACTAGAGGATGAGGTGCAATTAGGGGAAACCACGTTAAGGTCGTTGCCTGGTTATGCTGGTAATTACTCCGGAACCAGTAATGCTGGCTATCAGATGCTACTGGATTATCGCACTCCTGGTGATATCGCCCAAAGGGTTACCCTAAAACAGATTCTAACGGATCAATTTGAACCGAGTTGGGTTAAAGACCGGGTAGTTTTGATTGGTGTTACGGCCCCTAGCGTTCAAGATGATTTTTCCACTCCTTTTACTCGCAATTCAAACCAGACTATAGAGATGCGTGGTGTCTTTATTCATGCTCAGATGGTTAGTCAGATTCTGAGTGCGGTGAAGGATGGACAACAACCCTTGTGGATATGGTCCGAGTGGGGAGAGTTTTTGTGGATTTGGGGTTGGGGGAGTCTAGGGGGTTTCTTGGTTTTGGTCTGTAAACGACTCTTTCATTGGGTGGGAGTGGGTATGGCCAATCTAGTAGTTTTATCTGGTGCTTGCTTTGTTGTCTTTATTCAAGGTTGGTGGATACCTTTAGTCCCTTCGGGTTTGGCTTTTGTAGCTACAGGGATGATTGTTGGTTACAACAGGACTCTATCTATGAGTTGCTCGGTTTTGGGTAATTGACAAAATGTATTTGCTGATTTTGGGTATAATTTTCCTCCATAGCTCCCTATTTTGGGGGAGACAAAACTCTAAAAGTATCCCCGGTGCGCTTACAGTTGTCACAGCAACGCTGAAAAAAATAATTCCAGTGTTTTGCATAATTTTCAAAACTAACACTGTTATATAAATAGGTTAATTTTTTCCAGCCTCAAAATGGCAGGTGGTTTAGATGGCTGGTTCCTTAGTTTCAGGGCATCTTGATTAAGAGCTTGATTAGATAGGTAATCTCTTAAGTAAATTAGGGATGTTTTGTATCATGAATCGTAATAAATTTCGTCTACAAAAGGTAATTATTGCTCTGACTCTGAGTTGGTTATTTAGTTTCGAATCTCACATAGTTAAAGCTATAGAGGCAATTGAACCCCTAACTAACTTGCTCAAGCAAGGGGAAAACACCTTAACCCCTATAGCTGAATTGCCAGTTCCAGTTAAATTAGAGCTTACTCTACCTCCTAAAGGAGCACCTGGTAAACGTAAAGGTGCAGGAAGTCGGAACGACTGTCCCTTTGAGGAATTTATTGCTTTAGTACCTGGTACTAATTTCGGCTTAACGACTAGTGAACGTCCTACTTTTTGGTTTTATGTATCCTCTTCACAAAGTAGAAGATGGCAAGCACAGTTTTGGCTGCAAGATAAGGAAGGTAATCAAGTCTACCAAGAAACATTCAGGCTCCAAAATACACCAGGAATAGTCAAAATAACTCTACCGGAAACGGTTTCACCACTTGTTGTTGAAGATTTATATCGTTGGCATTTCTCTGTGATTTGCAATGGCACTGGCCGATTAAAGGATGATTTCGTTTATGGTGGAGTTGAAAGAATCTCTATTACTTCTGATTTAGAAAAGCAGTTAGAAGGCAAGAATCCCCGGAAGCGTATTGCTGTTTATGCCCAACAAGGGTTGTGGTTTGATGCCCTAACTAGTCTAGCTGAACTGCGTTTAGCTAATCCGGAGGATAAATCACTCGATCAGGACTGGATGGAGTTGTTGCAGCAGGTGGGTTTGGAAGAGATTGACTCAAAGCCTTTAGTTGATTGTTGTACTGCTGAAAATTAACGAGGTTATGGGGGAATTTTGAACAGAAAAATCCCCCTATTACCTGTTCCCTTCTTGTTTGTGTGATGGCCATGAAAGATCTAAGACTTAGATTAATTATCCTTTTGGCTTTGTTAGCTAGTTTTTCACCACCGTTGCTAGGTAATGTTTCAACCCTATTCCCAGCTTCTTCAGCACTAGCTCAAACTGTAGAAAGCCGTAAAACTGAAGCTGACCGACTTTTTGAACAAGGTCTTGAACAGGCTAAAGTGAGTCAATTTCGGAAAGCATTGCAGTCTTGGCAGAGGGCACTCACTATTTATCAAGAAATAGGAGACCGGCAAGGTGAGGCTTTTTCTCTGAACAATCTTGGTCTTGGTTACAACAACCTGGGGGACTACCCAAAGGCCATTGAGTTTCACCAGCAGAGTTTAATCATTGCACGAGAAATAGGAAATCGACAAGGTCAGGGTAACTCTCTGGGCAATCTCGGTCTTGTTTACCTTTCCCTGGGGGACTACCCAAAGGCCATTGAATACCACCAGCAGAGTTTGGCTATTGTACGAGAAATAGGAGACCGGCAAGGTGTGGCTAACTCTCTGGGCAATCTCGGTAATGCTTACCTTTCCCTGGGGGACTACCCAAAAGCCATTGAATACCAGCAGCAGAGTTTAGTTATCAAACGAGAAATAGGACACAGGCAAGGTGTGGCTAACTCACTGAACAATCTCGGTCTTGCTTACCACAACCTGGGGGACTACCCAAAGGCCATTGAAAACCTCCAGCAGAGTTTAACCATTGCACGAGAAATAGGAGACCGGCAAGGTGTGGCTAACTCTCTGGGCAATCTCGGTAATGCTTACCTTTCCCTGGGGGACTACCCAAAGGCCATTGAATACCTCCAGCAGAGTTTAAAGATTGCACGAGAAATAGGAGACCGGCAAGGTGTGGCTAACTCTCTGGGCAATCTCGGTAATGCTTACCTTTCCCTGGGGGACTACCCAAAGGCCATTGAATACCTCCAGCAGAGTTTAAAGATTGCACGAGAAATAGGACACAGGCAAGGTGAGGCTTCTTCTCTGGGCAATATCGGTCTTGCTTACCACAACCTGGGGGACTACCCAAAGGCCATTGAAAACCTCCAGCAGAGTTTAAAGATTGCACGAGAAATAGGACACAGGCAAGGTGAGGCTTCTTCTCTGGGCAATATCGGTCTTGCTTACCACAACCTGGGGGACTACCCAAAGGCCATTGAATACCACCAGCAGAGTTTAAAGATTGCAGGAGAAATAGGCGATCGCCAAGGTGAGGCTACCTCTATGGGCAATCTCGGTAATGCTTACCTTTCCCTGGGGGACTACCCAAAAGCTATTGATTTTCACCACCAGCATTTGGCTATTGCAGGAGAAATAGGCGATCGCTCAGGTGAGGCTAACTCTCTGGGCAATCTCGGTCTTGTTTACCTTTCCCTGGGGGACTACCCAAAAGCTATTGATTTCTTCGAGCAAACTTTAACGATTGCACGAGCAATAGGATACCGGCAGGGGGAAGGAAACTTGCTCAATAACTTAGGATATGCTCTGTTTAAATCAGGTAATCTTAAACAAGCTGAAACCATACTCACCGAAGCAATCGAGGTTAAGGAATCTCTACGACCAGGCTTGCCAGATAACCATAAAATTACCCTATCTGAGGAGCAATCTAATACCTATCGCAACTTGCAGCAAGTTCTAATTGCTCAAAATAAAACTGATGCTGCATTGGAAATTGCCGAGAGGGGACGTGGTCGTGCCTTGGCGGAATTACTGACAAAGGGGTTATACCCACAACTAGATACTCCACTAAATTACCCTAACGTCAAGACAATCAAACAGATTGCCCAGCAGCAGAAGGCCACACTAGTAGAATACTCTATTATTTTTGATGGAGAAATCTATATTTGGGTGATCCAGCCTACGGGCGAAATTGAATGGCGCTCGGTTCAACTGCCTCCAGATACCTCTGTCCAGCAACTGCTTAAAAATGGATATGATTGCCTTGCAGACCACGGTCAATGTCGCAGTAGTCAGTCTTCCCGGCAACCGTCCCAGGGTGATTGGATCAAACTCAAGGATGACGATTTCCCAGACCCCTGGCAAGTAGTAGAAGTTAATCCTCAACAAGGTACTTTACGACTCAAGTTACCAGGGTGGGAAGAAGGGGTAACAATCGAGCGTCCAATTACTGATTTTGCCACAATTGTCGATTCCCCTAATATTGAGAAACCACGCTTACAACAGCTTCATCAACTACTGATTGAGCCGATTGCAGACTTACTCCCCTTTGATGAGAATGCTCGTGTAGTCTTCATCCCTCACAGAGAACTGTTTTCTGTGCCCTTCCCAGCCCTGCAAGACCAGGAGGGAAAGTACTTAATTGAGAAACACACCATCCTCACTGCTCCCTCCATCGAAGTCTTGGGCTTAACCCATCAGAAACGGAAAAACCTTCCTAAATCAGGCCAAACTGCCCTGGTAGTTGGTAATCCTACCATGCCCAAGGTACCACCAGCTGCTGGAGAAGAACCTCAGCAATTATCTGCTCTCAAAGGTGCTGAACAGGAAGCTAAAAACATTGCCTCCCAGTTACAGCTGTTTTCAGATGAATCGACCTCACGACCTTTAGCTACAAGCCCCCTAAATCCCCCAATTCTGGGGGACTTTAACTCAAGTTCCCCCCAAAGTTGGGGGGCTAGGGGGGCGAAAATTGCTGTAAACGCTCAACTCTTATTGGGACAAGACGCTACCGAAACCAAAGTTAAACGCCAGATGCCCAAGGCCAGGTATATTCATTTTGCTACCCACGGCTTATTTGATCCCAAGCGTATTCCAGGTATTGGGAGTGCGATCGCCTTGGCTCCTTCTGTAGGAGAGGACGGACTACTAACTGCTGAAGAAATCTTTGAAATGAAACTCAGTGCCGAACTAGTAGTAGTCAGTGCCTGCGAGACCGGAGTCGGTCACATCAACAGTGAGGGGGTGATTGGTTTATCTCGTTCCTTAGTTGCAGCGGGTGTTCCCAGTGTGATGGTTTCCTTGTGGTCAATCCCTGATGATAAAACCACAGAGTTGATGACAGAGTTTTATCGGAATCTTGACAGCACAGGGGATAAAGCGCAAGCGTTGCGCCAAGCGATGTTGACCATGATTCCGAAGTCAGGTAATCCGAAAGATTGGGCAGCATTTACCTTGATTGGTGAAGCTAATTGAGAAAACAACTTTTGGTGAGGCGATCGCACTTTCCTGGATTGAGATTAGTGGAAATTCTGAGTTTTGCGATCGCACTTGCATGATTTGGCTATTTTACCACCGTTAAATAAATAGAATTCTGTTCTTTGAATTGATTGGAAGTTGATATAGAGGTAATAAGCATGAAATCTTCTAGAATAGCCACTATTGCACTCCTTGGTATACTAGGTAGTTTATCCCCACCTTTACTAGGTAATGTTTTAACGCTATTCCCAGCTTCTCCAGCACTAGCTCAAACTGTAGAAAGCCGTCAAACTGAAGCTGACCGACTTTTTAATAAAGGTCGTGAGCAGTATAAAGTGAGTCAATTTCGGAAAGCATTGCAGTCTTGGCAGAAGGCACTCACTATTTATCGAGACATAGGAGACCGACAAGGTGAGGCTAAGTCTCTCCATCGTCTCGGTAATGCTTATAGAAACCTGGGAGAGTACACAAAGGCCATTGATTTCCAACAGCAAAGTTTAAAGATTGCACGAGCGATAGGAGATCGCCAAGTTGAAGCTAAGTCTCTTAATGGTCTCGGCAATGTTTACGATTCCATGGGGGACTACCCAAAAGCGATTGATTTCTATCAGCAGAGTTTAACCATTGCACGACAAATAGGCGATCGGCGAGGTGAGGCTGCATCTTTGAGTAATCTAGGCAATGTTGATTATTTCCTGGGGGACTACCAAAAGGCCATTGAAAACTACCAGCAGAGTTTAAGTATTTACCGAGCCATAGGATACCGGCGAGGTGAGGCTGCATCTTTGAGTAATCTCGGTGTTGCTTACGATTCGTTGGGGGACTACCCAAAGGCTATTAATTTCCATCAGCAGAGTTTAACCATGGCACGAGCCATAGGCGATCGCTCAGGTGAGGCTGGATCTCTGAACAATCTCGGCAATGTTTATTATTTCCTGGGGAACTACCCAAAGGCCATTGAAAACTACCAGCAGAGTTTAACCATTTCACGAGCCATAGGCGATCGCTCACGTGAGGCGTCCTCTCTGGGCAATCTCGGCAGTGTTTACGAAACCCTAAGTGACTATCGAAAAGCTATTGATTTCCATCAGCAAAGTTTAACCATTGAAAAAGAAATAGGAAATCAAAGAGGTGAGGCTGCATCTCTGAACAATCTCGGCAATGTTTATTATTTGCTGGGGAACTACCCAAACGCTATTGAAAACTACCAGCAGAGTTTAAAGATTGCACAAAAAATAGGCGATCGCTCAGGTGAGGCGTCCTCTCTGGGCAATCTCGGCAGTGTTTACGATACCCTAAGTTACTATCGAAAAGCTATTGATTTCCATCAGCAAAGTTTAACCATTCAAAAAGAAATAGGAAATCAAAGAGGTGAGGCTGCATCTCTGAACAATCTCGGCAATGTTGATTATTTGCTGGGGAACTACCCAAACGCTATTGAAAACTACCAGCAAAGTTTGGCTATCACAAGAGAAATAGGCGATTCCTCAGGTGAGGCTAAATCTCTGAACAATCTTGGCAATGTTTACTATGCCCAAGGGGACTACCCAAAGGCCATTGAAAAATTTCAGCAGAGTTTGGCTATTGACCGAGAAATAGGCGATCGCAGAGGTGAGGCTGCATCTTTGGGCAATCTTGGTAGTGTTTACCTTTCCCAGGGGGACTACCCAAAGGCCATTGAAAAATTCCAGCAGAGTTTAACCATGGCACAAAAAATAGGCAATCGCTCAGGTGAGGCGTCCTCTCTGAACAATCTCGGCATTGTTTACCTTGACCAGGGGGACTACCCAAAGGCCATTGAAAACTACCAGCAGAGTTTGGATATTGCACGAGAAATAGGCGATCGCAAAGGTGAGGCTCAATCTCTGGGCAATCTTGGCAATGTTTACAACAACCAGGGGGACTACCAAAAGGCCATTGAACACCACGAGCAGAGTTTAACCATTGCACGAGAAATAGGCGATCGCAAAGGTGAGGCTAAATCTCTGAACAATTTCGGCAATGTTTACAACAACCAGGGGGACTACCAAAAGGCCATTGAACACCACCAGAAAAGTTTAAAGATTGCACGAGAAATAGGAAATCGCGGAGGTGAGGCTGCATCTCTGGGCAATCTTGGTAATGTTTACGAAAATCTGGGGGACTACCGAAAGGCCATTGAACACCACGAGCAGAGTTTAACCATTGCACAAAAAATAGGCAATCGCAAAGATGAGAGTGCATCTTTGGGCAATCTCGGCAATGCTTACCTTTCCCTGGGGAACTACCCAAAGGCCATTGAACACCAGCAGCAAAGTTTGGCTATCACAAGAAAAATAGGCGATCGCTCAGGTGAGGCTGCATCTCTGAACAATCTCGGTAATGTTTACCATGTCCTAGGGGAGTACCGAAAGGCCATTGATTTCCACGAGCAAAGTTTATATATTGCACGAGCCATAGGCGATCGCACAGTTGAAGCTACATCTCTGGGCAGTCTCGGCCTTGGTTACCATGTCCAGAAGGACTACCCAGAAGCCATTGATTTCCAGCAGAAAAGTTTGGCTATCAAAAGAGAAATAGGCGATCGCTCAGGTGAGGCTCTATCTCTGAACAATCTTGGTCTTGCTTACGAAAATCTGGGGGACTACCCAAAGGCCATTGAGTTTCACCAGCAGAGTTTAAAGATTGCACGAGAAATAGGCGATCGCCAAGGTCAGGCTAACTCTCTGGGCAATCTTGGTGTTGTTTACAATTCCCAGGGAGACTACCCAAAGGCCATTAAAAACTTCCAGCAAACTTTAACGATTACACGAGCAATAGAATACCGGCAGGGGGAAGGGATCGCCCTCAATCAATTAGGATTAGCTCTGTTTAAATCAGGTGATCTTGAACAAGCTGAAATCACCCTCACCAAAGCCATGGAGGTTATGGAATCTCTACGACCAGGCTTGCTAGATAACCATAAAATTACTCTATCCGAGAAGCAATCTAATACCTATAGCCTTTTGCAGCTATTACTAATTGCTCGAAATAAAACTGATGCTGCATTGGAAATTGCCGAGAGGGGACGTGCTCGTGCCTTGGCGGAATTACTGGCAAAGGGGTTATCTCCAGAACTAGATACTCCAATAACTAAGCCTAGCCTCAAGAACATCAAACAGCTTGCCCAGCAGCAGAAGGCCACATTAGTAGCATACTCTATTATTTCCAGTAAAATAATCTCTATTTGGGTGATCCAGCCTACAGGCAAAATTGAATGGCGCTTGGCTCAAGTACCTCCAGATACCTCTCTCCAAGAGCTGATTAACCAAGGATATGATTGCCTTGGAGATCATGGTCAATGTCGCAGTAGTGAATCTTCCCGGCAACCGTCCCAGGGTGATTGGGTCAAATTGAAGGATGACCAGTTCCAGGAACGGTGGCAAGTAGTTGAAGTTAATCCTCAACAAGGTACTTTACGACTCAAGTTACCAGGCTGGGAAGAAGGAGTAACAATCGAGCGCCCAATTACTGATGTTGCCAAAATTGTAGACTCCCCTAATATTGAGAAACCACGGTTACATCAGCTTCATCAACTGTTGATTGAGCCGATTGCAGACTTACTGCCCAAGGATGAGAATGCTCGTGTAGTCTTCATTCCTCACAGAGAACTGTTTTCTGTACCCTTCCCAGCCCTGCAAGACCAGGAGGGAAAGTACTTAATTGAGAAACACACCATCCTCACTGCTCCCTCCATCGAAGTCTTGGGCTTAACCCATCAGAAACGGCAAAACCTTCCTAAATCATCCCAAACTGCCCTGGTAGTTGGTAATCCTACCATGCCCAATGTACCACCAGCTGCTGGAGAAACACCTCAGCAATTAGGTTCTCTCGACGGTGCTGAACAGGAAGCTAAAAACGTTGCCTCCCAGTTAAACGCTCAACCCCTATTGGGACAAGACGCTACGGAAACCAAAGTTAAACGCCAGATGCCCAAGGCCAGGTATATTCATTTTGCTACCCACGGGTTATTTGATCCCAAGCGTATTGGAGGTATTGGGAGTGCGATCGCCTTGGCTCCTTCTGTAGGAGAGGACGGACTACTAACTGCTGAAGAAATCTTTACTATGAAACTCACTGCCGAACTGGTAGTAGTCAGTGCCTGCGAGACCGGAGTCGGTCACATCAACAGTGAGGGGGTTATTGGTTTATCTCGTTCCTTAGTTGCAGCCGGTGTTCCCAGTGTGATGGTTTCCTTGTGGTCAATCCCTGATGATAAAACCACAGAATTGATGACGGAGTTTTATCGGAATCTTAACAGCACAGGGGATAAAGCTCAAGCGTTGCGCCAAGCGATGTTGACCATGATACCGAAGTCAGGTAATCCGAAAGATTGGGCGGCATTTACGTTGATTGGGGAAGCTAATTGAGGAAACAACTTTTGGTGAGGCGATCGCACTTTCCTGGATTGAGATTAGTGGAAATTCTGAGTTTTGCGATCGCACTTGCATGATTTGGTTATTCTACCACCGTTAAATAAAAAGAATTCTGTTCTTTGAGTTTATTGCAAGTTGATATAGGGGTAATAACCATGAAATCTTCTAGAACAGCCATTATTGCACTCCTCGGTATACTAGGTAGTTTCTCACCACCGTTGCTAGGTAATGTTTCAAGCCTATTACCAGCTTCTCCAGCACTAGCTCAAACTTCAGAACGCGGTAAAGCGGAAGCTTACCGACTTTTTGAACAAGGTAGTAAGCAGTATAAAGTGAGTCAATTTCGGAAAGCATTGGAGTCTTGGCGGAAGGCACTCACTATTTATCAAACAATAGAAGACCAGCAAGGTGAGGCTAACTCTTTGATTGGTCTCGGCAATGCTTACCATGCCCAGGGGGAATACCCAAAGGCCATTAAAAACTTCCAGCAAAGTTTAAAGATGGCACGAGCAATACGAGACCAGCAAGGTGAGGCTAACTCTTTGATTGGTCTCGGTTATGCTTACCATGCCCAGGGGGAATACCCAAAGGCCATTAAAAACTTCCAGCAAAGTTTAAAGATGGCACGAGCAATACGAGACCGGCAAGGTGAGGCTAACTCTTTGAGTGGTCTCGGCAATGCTTACAATTCCCAGGGGAAGTACCGAAAGGCCATTGACAAACACCAGGATAGTTTGGCAATTTACCGAGAAATAAAAGATCCCCAAGGCAAGGTGGCATCTTTGGTCAATCTCGGCAATGCTTACCATGCCCAGGGGGACTACCCAAAGGCTATTGACAAGCACGAGCAAAGTTTAAAGATGGCACAAGCAATAAAGGATCTCAGAGGTCAGGCTAACTCTCTGATTGGTCTTGGCCATTCTTACAATGCCCAGGGGGAATACCAAAAGGCCATTGAAAACTTCGAGCAAAGTTTAAATATTGCACGAGCAATAGGCGATCCCACAGGTGAGGCTAGCTCTCGGATTGGTCTCGGCAATGCTTACCATTCGTTGGGGGACTCTCCAAAAGCTATTGAAAACCACGAGCAAAGTTTAACCATTACAGAAGCAATAGGCGATCGCCAAGGCAAGGTGGCATCTTTGGTCAATCTCGGCTATAGTTACCAAAACCAGGGGAACTACCAAAAGGCCATTGAAAACTTCGAGCAAAGTTTAAAGATGGCACGAGCAATAGAGGATCTCAGAGGTCAGGGTAACTCTTTGAGTGGTCTCGGCCATGCTTACCATGCCCAGGGGAATTACCGAGAAGCCATTAAACACTACCACCAGAGTTTGGATATTTACCAACAAATAGGCGATCGCATAGGTGAGGCTGCATCTCTGAACAATCTCGGCCATGCTTACAATTCCCTGGGGGACTACTCAGAAGCAATTACAAAGTTCAAGCAGAGTTTAAATATTCCACCAGACATAAACGATCGCACAGGTGAGGCTAACTCTTTGAGTGGTCTCGGCCATGCTTACCATGCCCAGGGGAATTACCGAGAAGCCATTAAACACTACCACCAGAGTTTGGATATTGCACGAGCAATAAGGGATCCCAGAGGTCAGGCTAACTCTTTGAGTGGTCTCGGCCATGCTTACCAAGCCCAAGGGGACTACCCAAAGGCCATTAAAAACTTCGAGCAGAGTTTAAAGATGGCACAAGCAATAGGAGACCAGCAAGGTGAGGCTAACTCTGTGATTGGTCTCGGAATTGCTTACCGTTCCCAGGGGGACTACCAAAAAGCGATTGGAAACTACCAGCAGAGTTTAAAGATTGCAAGGCAAATAAAAGACCAGAACCAGGAAGTAAACTCCCTCTATAACTTAGGATATTCTCTATTTCAATTAGGTAATCTTGAACAAGCTGAAACCACCCTCACCAAAGGAATAGAGGTTATAGAATATCTAGCAACAGGCTTGCAAGATATTCAGACAATTCCTCTCTCTGAGAAGCACTCTAATACCTATAGCCTTTTGCAGGAAGTTCTAATTGCTCGAAATAAAACAGATGCTGCATTGGAAGTTGCGGAGAGGGGACGTGCTTATGCTTTGGCAAAATTACTAAGAAAGGGGCTATTTCCAGAACTAGATACTCCACCAACTGACTTTAGCCTCAAAAAAATCAAAAAGGTTGCCCAGCAGCAGGATACCACACTAGTAGAATACTCTATTATTTCCAGTAAAAGAATCTATATTTGGGTGATCCAGCCTACGGGCAAAATTGAATGGCGCTTGGCTCAAGTACCTCCAGATACCTCTGTTGTTGAACTAAGCCGAGGAGTCGCCTCCCCTGACTTGTCTTCAAAACCGTACGTGACACTTTCGCATCATACGGCTCCTCATTATAGTACTTTAAGTCCATGACAGAGGCTCCTCTTAGAACGGATTTCTATCCAACTCATTGAGTTCGATTTTCTTTCTGTGTTTTGCATCGTGACAATGTAGGTGGAGTAATTCAAGATTTTTATCCGTGTCGTTTCCACCGAGAGAGCGCGGTATTATGTGATGCTTTTCCATTACATCTCCATCTCTGAAGGTAAGACCACAATGAGTACATACCCCTTTTTGCCTTTTCAAAAGCCTTCCCTTTTGACTGGTCATTTCAGGGTGTTTCTGCATTCTGGTATTCCAATATATTAAGTCCCCATCGTAGGTGCTTCTGGCTTCTTGTACCTTTTTATGTCTGACTATTTCAGTTTTGACATGTTTAGGAAGGTGATTCCTGTCGGTCATGAACATCCAGTTGTCTTCCTCTATGGTTCCCCAGTATTTGTTGATTACCCAGGATTTTGATTTATTTGGGTGTCTCCTGTATCCCCATCGTTGTAGTTTGTTCCATAACATGTGCCCAAGTTTATTAAAGGTTTCTTTACTACATACACTTCTGTAGTAGTTACACCATCCCCTTATAATAGGTTTTAGGTGGTTTATCAAAGCCTCCTGGGGAGCAGCTCTGTGACGGTCTATGACGTTTGAGAGCTGCTCATAATGTTCTAAAACTTTTTTCTTTGATGGTTTGATGATGGTTTTAAATCCTTGTTTAGACTGATTTTTTCCTACTTTATATTGACGGATGTTGAATCCTAGGAAGTCAAACCCGTTCATAGTATAGGAAATTCTTGTTTTACTTGGTTTTAATTCCAACCCTATATCATTCAGCCAATTTTCTAGAATCGTTCTGCATTCTTCTATTACTCCCTGATTTTCATGGATGATGACGAAGTCGTCTGCGTATCTAATCAAACTTATTCCTTGCCGTTTCTGTTTTTTACTTCTCCTTTTTATCTTTAATGTTTCGGCATATTGTTTGATTCGTTCTTCCATGCCATGGAGGGCAATGTTAGCGAGCAGGGGTGATATCACTCCTCCTTGCGGTGTCCCTTCGTTGGTGGGAGTGAGTGTATCCTTTTCCATTACTCCAGCTTTAAGCCAGGATTTTATTAACCTTCTTAATGATGGAAAAGTGTTCACTTTAGTTAGAAGCGCTTCATGATTTATTTTGTCAAAACATTTGGCAATATCTGCGTCTAATACCCATTTGGGTTTATGGCATATATTGCTGAATATTGCTTCGACGGCATCGTGACATGAGCGTCCTGGTCTGAAACCATATGAGTTAGGCTCAAACTTGGCTTCCCATTCGGGTTCTAATGCCTGTTTGGTTAAAGCTTGTAGAGCACGGTCGTGTATAGTCGGGATACCTAATGGGCGTTTTTCCCTACTTCCAGATTTGGGAATCCATACCCTTCTGGTAGGTTTTGCCTTCTTTTGAGTATTCAGGTTGGCTACTAAGGCGAGTCTTTGCTTATTATTTAAAGCTTTTTTCCCGTCTATTCCGGCAGTCTTTTTACCTTTGTTCTCCTGGGTTACCCGTCTAACCGCTATCATCTTGGCTGACCAGGAATTCATCAGAGTCTTTTGCAGCTTTCTTACCACGCGGACATCACCACGATGAGAGGCTCGATATATTCGTTTTTGCAACTTGAATACGGTCATTTCCAGCTTTCGCCAGTTGACGTTCTTCCATTCCGACTGTGGGGTGAACCCCCGAGTTTTGGACTTATTCATTGCTACTCGCAACCATATCTCTTCCTATAACGTGAGTCTGTCAGCATATCCCATACATTACATATGGACTTTGGCTTTTGACTCTATCCTTTTCACATAGGCCATGCGGCTAACTACCTACTCAATAAATCGACCTTTATTGAGAGAACCTATGGAATTACTTCGTTCCTGATAACCATTCTATGAACTTTTAGGGCGATACTATTCACCGGGAAATTTATTGGAGAATCAATAATGGACTGTTGAACCCATTACTCCGTATTTTCCTTTGACTTTTGTCTATGGCGTATCAATCCTTAATTTCGCCATTCCAAGCTTACGATGATTCTGACGTATCTTCCTCTCGTACCCTTGAGTTCTTTTACCTATCAATCTATCTTTCAGGTTAAGGATATTTTGACGTTCGACCCTTGCATCGATTGGCAGGTTTGTTATTCCTGTTCATCAGGGTAAGGTTGTCACCCGGATTCTTCGGGGGATGGTATTTCACCATCATGATTATCAAGTTGTCTTGGGTTCTTAACCCAAGCAGCTAATCCCCCAAATCCTGTTCATCAGGATAAGGTTTCTAGCTAACGAATCGCACCAACAGCTGATTGACAAAGGATATGCTTGCCTTGGAAATCATGGTCAATGTCGCAGTAGTGACTCTTCCGGCCAACTGTCCCAGGGTGATTGGGTCAAATTGAAGGATGACCAGTTTGAGGAACGGTGGCAAGTGGTTGAAGTTAATGGTCAACAAGGTACTTTACGACTCAAGTTACCAGGGTGGGAAGAAGGGGTAACAGTCGAACGCCCAATCACTGATGTTGATAAGATTGTGGATTCCCCTAATATTGACAAACCACACTTACAAAAGCTTCATCAACTATTGATTGAGCCGATTGCAGACTTACTGCCCTTTGATGAAAATGCCCGTGTAGTCTTCATCCCTAACAGAGAACTGTTTTCTGTTCCCTTCCCAGCCCTGCAAGACCAGGAGGGAAACTACTTAATTGAGAAACACACCATCCTCACTGCTCCCTCCATCGAAGTCTTGGGCTTAACCCATCAGCAACGGAAAAACCTTCCTAAATCATCCCAAATTGCCCTGGTAGTTGGTAATCCTACCATGCCCGAGGTACGACCAGCTCCTGGAAAAACACCTCAGCAATTATCTGCTCTCAAGGGTGCGGAAAAAGAAGCTCAAAACGTTGCCTCCCAGTTAAACGCTCAACCCCTATTGGGACAAGACGCTACCGAAACCAAAGTTAAACGCCAGATGCCCAAGGCCAGGTATATTCATTTTGCTACCCACGGGTTATTTGACCCCAAGCGTATCCCAGGTATTGGGAGTGCGATTGCCTTGGCTCCTTCTGTAGGAGAGGACGGACTACTAACTGCTGAAGAAATCTTTACTATGGAACTCAGTGCCGAACTAGTAGTAGTTAGTGCCTGCGATACCGGAGTCGGTCACATCAACAGTGAGGGCGTGATTGGTTTATCTCGGTCCTTAGTTGCAGCGGGTGTTCCCAGTGTGATGGTTTCCTTGTGGTCAATCCCTGATGATAAAACCACAGAGTTGATGACCGAGTTTTATCGGAATCTGAACAGCACAGGGGATAAAGCTCAAGCGTTGCGCCAAGCGATGTTGACCATGATTCCGAAGTCAGGTAATCCGAAAGATTGGGCAGCATTTACGTTGATTGGGGAGGCGCTTTGAGGGAATAGGGAATCGGGAATCGGGAATCGGGAATCGGGAGTAGGGGAGAACTGCTATAGATTACTTTCTTTAACGTTTTGCATAAATAGTCAAAACAAGACTGATAAGTATTATAGACAGGCAACAGAACTATTTTTGGAAAGACGTAAACCAACCTAGGTCTTTATTAATTTGTAATCTTTGGTGTAAACAGCTATATAGCTTCTAAGCATTTACCAGTAAGCGGTCAGCCGTTAAGGCCAAAGCTGAGAGCTGTTCGCGTAGCGCATATGCTTAACGCTGTAGGTGCATGTCAATTTTGTGGCGTTGCTGAATTAAGGAATGAATGCGCAATCATCTGGTGCATGTTAAAGCCCCCGTTGGTCCCCCAACTTTGGGGGACTTGTCTTGATGCAGTCGCTCATGGGGGAAACCCCCAAGACCGCGCTGCATCGCTTGAACGTCTTATTCCCCCCAAAATTGGGGGGTTAGGGGGGCAAAACCATACCTAGAATCAGCAACGCCAATTTTGTTAATCTCTGATTCAGATCCCCCATTATCCCCCTTAATAAGGGGGACTTTTCCATCTAATTCCCCCCTTTTTTAAGGGGGGTTAGGGGGGATCTATTTACCTAATTACAAAGTTGACATGCTCCCAACCCTGTTGTCTATTCTCTGTTTTATCTTCGCTGTTCCCTGATTAATGATGAAGCTTAATAAATTAAGCAAGCTAATTATTGCTCCGATCACTGTATTTTTAATTCTGATGATCAACCATACTTTCCTCGAAGATGGCATTGACAGTTCCAAACTTTTGGTCAACCCAGCTTCAGCAGAAGTGTCACCTGATGTCTTTGGTTACAACCCTACCTTCGCTCAGGAATTGGATAAGATTGGACAGATTTCACCCCAAGAATTTGCTAAACGCTACGATGCCAAGATTGACTATCTAACACAAATTAGTTGGGATCCCACCCAGGCTCAATTTTGGGATTTGTTCAATGACAGCTTTTTCCGCCTCAATTCAGAGGAACTGGAAGTATTCAATAAACAAGGCTTTGTTGTCAGTGAGCGCATGGGGACAAAGAGTTTCGCTCAATCATTCTACCAAATCTATAACAACGATTTACCAGTTTTCGTTTCCGCTGATGCCTTGCTTCATGCTTGGCATCGTTCTTATGACGCCATGTTAGAAGAACTAGAAGAAAGTTATCTTGCCACATCACTAGATGAAATTCTCACAGGAATGGCAGATAAAATCCCAGAAGCCAGTAATCAATATGGCGATGGTGTCCTTGACCTGGGGGGGCGACAAGCGCCCCGTAACCCTTGATATATATTAAATTGAGCGAATTATGGTAAAAAAAGATAGGTCAGAAATTGTCAAGACGACCTATCAATTCAAAATGCTACCAGAATTATATCAAAAACATTTAAAAAATCTCCTTTCCGAATCTCAATTATTGTTTTTTTACCTTGTAGTAATCATTGTACAAGATATCAAGGATGTTAAACTCGAAAAAATTGCTGAATCTTTACCTTTGCCTATTAAATGTAACTCAAGGCGTAAAAAGTTACAGAGATTTTTTTCATTACCAATATTTCAAATAAAAAAAATGTGGTTTCCACTTGTTAGAGAATGGCTCACTCAAAAATTTGATAAACACAAAAAAATCTATTTAGCCATCGATAGGACTAATTGGAATAACAAAAATTTATTGGTGGTTAGTATAATTTATAAAAACCGAGCAATCCCAATTTATTTTGAACTTCTTTCAAAACTTGGTTCAAGTAATTTTTTAGAGCAAAAACAAATACTATCAACTATTATAGGGCTATTTGATAGCTATCATGTTGTTATTTTGGGAGACCGAGAGTTTTGTTCAGTTAAATTGGCTGAATGGCTAGACAAACAAGGGTTTAAGTTTTGTTTAAGACTTAAAAAAAATGAGCAAATTGAATTAAAAAATCAGGGGTGGATTTCCCTGAAAAACTCGGGATTAAAACCAGGAATTTCGTTATTTTTTGAAAAGGTTAAAGTCACAAAAACTAAACAAGTATCAGGATTTAGTATTGCCTGTAAATGGAAGAAAAGTTATCGAAAGTCAGTAAGCCAAGAAGGTTGGTTTATCCTAACAAATATGAGCGAATTGTCTGAGGCAATATCAGCTTATAAAAAACGTTTTGATATTGAGGAAATGTTCCGAGATTATAAAAGCGGTGGATATAATATGGAAGGCAGTAATGTTGTCGGTAAACGCTTTATATCTTTACTTATTATAATCTCTTTTGCTTACTTTATTGCCACAATTAAAGGAGAAATAATTAATAAAAAAGGAGTTCAGGACTATGTAGCGAGAGTCAAAGAATATGGGCGATTAACTAAAAGACATAGCAGTTTTTATATTGGAATGTATGCTCAAAAATGGATTCATTTTATGGATAAATGTTGGGAATTAGTTTATGCTTTGATGCGTTTAAGTCGTCATAAGCTCGATAATTATTTACGAGGTATGAGAGCTATGAAGCTTATACAGTCTACTTTTTAGCTCTCATGTCGCCCCCCCAGGTCCTTGACCTAAGTTTAATTGATGCCGACTACTTTCTAGCAGTCGCTCGTTCGTTATTAGCAGGAGAAGCAGTTAAGACCAAATTAAATCAGGATGCCCGTGTGGCAGCAACCTTCCAAGCCATCGCAGCAGAGCAAATCCAGGAATTTGAGCTGTTCGGGCGTAAGCGCGAGATGGATTTTTCTCAATTCAAGGTACGTGGGCATTATGAGAATTCCGAGACTCTTAAGAAATATTTCCAGGCAGTAATGTGGTGCGGTAGAGTCGATCTACGGATTGCAGGTAAACCAGAAGAAGCTTCTCCACGGGAATTGGGTGCAGCCATAATCCTCAATGATCTGTTAACAAAATCTGGTAAGTTCGAGCAATGGCAAGATTTTGACCAAATGCTTCAGACCTTTGTCGGTCCAACTGATTCCATGACCTTTGCTCAACTAGCTGACCTATTAAAACAAGCTAAGATTAAATCTCCGACAGATATTAAAGATTTATCCACCTTAGAGCAGCTGCAAACTAAAATTTCAGCTAACAACCTAGGTTTTCAAAACATCAGGAGTCATGTTTACTTTAGTCCCCTGGAAAACGAGGATCAGATTAAAGATATAATACCCCACTCCTTTACAGTTATCGGTCAAAAGTTTATCTTGGATAGCTGGATGTTGAGCAAAGTAGTTTACGATGATGTTATTTGGAATGGTGAGAAAGTTCAGCGTCGTGTACCAAGTGGATTAGATGTCGCATTTGCCACCCTAGGAAACACTCAAGTAGTACCAGAACTGGTTGATCGGATCACAAACCAGAATGGGCGTAAGTTCCGAGATGGTCTCAACTATCAACACAACCTAGCCGCAGCCTTTAATGTAGTTGAAAAGCTAAATCCTTCTGCTTGGGAAGAAAACCTTTACATGAATTGGCTGGCAACCTTGCGGGAACTTTCCAAACCCACTACGGACTCCAAATACCCGGAAGCCATGCGTACCGGTGCCTGGGGGATGAAGACACTCAATACACAACTAGCGTCATGGACACAATTGCGCCACGACACCATCCTTTATGCCAAACAATCTTACACCGGTGGAACCTTATGCTACTATCCAGCCGGGTTTGTGGAGCCGAGACCGGAATTCTGGGAACGCTTTGAAAAAATGGCAGTGCTGGCAGGGCAGCTAATTGAAAACACTCCCTTTCCAGAGCGCTTCCGAAAGATTCAGCAAAAACAAACTAAATTCTTCAAAAATTTCAGCCAGCAGTTAACTATCCTCAAGGAAATAGCACTCAAGGAATTAGCACAACAGGAACTTACCGAAGCCCAAACCAACTTCCTAGAAAAGGTTGTTGAGATTCAACGGTTTGCTTCAGGGGGTCCGACTTATACCGGTTGGTATCCCAGCCTTTTCTATAAGAAACCTGAGGATTCTGATAAGTGGGATGCCATTGTTGCCGATGTACACACAAATGTACCTAACCCACAAGTTAAAGATCCAGGCAGTGTACTTCACCAGGGCGTGGGTAATATTGATTTGTTGATGATTGCAGTGGACAACGGTGAAGACAAAATGGTTTTTGCTGGACCAGTGTTGAGCCATTATGAATTTGAGATGCCAGGGGTATCCCGTAAATCAGATTCTGAGTGGAAAAAAGATATCCAAACTGGCAAGCTTCCACCTCGCCCCAACTGGACAAAAAGCTATCTTGTTGTTGATGAATTCTTGAATGAGTTCTCTCCTCCTGAGGAATAGGGAATCGGGAATCGGGAATCGGGAATCAGGAGTAGGGAGTAGGCCATAGGGAAGAAAAAAGAGGGAATTTCGGGATTGGGGAAAAATCCTGTGTATCTACTAATTACGTAAGCATATGCGCTACGCCCACGCTACGCAAACAGCTCTCAGCAGTCAGCAGTCAGCTTAAAAATAAACCTATGCAGGCCTATGGCCACGCTACGGGAAAGGGAGAATTGAAAGGGTACATCTGATATTTGTAAAAAAAAAGGGGAGTGGGCGCGGGGCCCGGGTGTGGGGAGTTTGGGAATTATCTTAGAATTTTTGCTTAATTTCAGGCATTTTCGTGAATTATTGTCCACTGTTCCGTGTTCCCAAATCCGCTGTTAACGACTTCTGAAAGACGTCTTGTTTGATTGCAATTAAATTGCAAAAAAGGGTTACTGATTAGTTGCTTGATTTTGGATAAATTAAAAAATTAATACCACTGCTTTTCATAATTTTCCGATCTAACACTGTTATATAAATAGATGATTTTTTTCAAGCTTAAAACTTACAGTATGCCCAAAGGGTTGTGGTTTGATGCCTTCACCAACCTCCCTCAACTAGGTTGGCCTAATTCCTAGGATAAAATCCTCCCTCAGGATTGGGCAGATTTATGGCAGGAGCTTGGTTGATAAAAAATTAATTCACAGCCCTTGGTTGATTCTTGTACTGGGAAAAATTAACCAAGTAACGGGGAACTTGTTAACAGAAAAATCCCCCGATTCCTTATTCTATTTTTTTTTGTGTGATCGTCATGAAATTTCCAAAATTTCGATTAATTATCCTGCTGGCTTTGTTAGGTAGTTTTTCACCACCGTTACTATTTAATGTTTCACCCATATTACCAGCTTCTGCAGCATTAGCTCAATCGTCACAAAGCCGTAAAGCTCAAGCTAACCAACTTTTTGCTCAAGGTCTTAGAGCTGATTTATAAAGAGAATCTAAAGAAAGTAGGGGATTAAGTGAATATGGTGTAATCGTTATTTCTTAGTTATAGTTAAGCTATGTTGTGACTGATGAGCCGTCTACCTGCGATCGCAAATCCTCAACGTCAACCATACCCAAGTGACCTGAGCGACTCAGAATGGGAAATACTCAAGCCTCTAGTACCATTACCCAAGGGGTTTGGTCATCCGATAGAGGTGGATTTCCGAGAAATTTTCAACGCCATATTCTATGTGCAACGGACTGGATGTCAGTGGGAAATGATGCCTCATGATCTACCACCTTATAGCACGGTATACAGATACTTCAAAAAATGGCAAAAAGGCGGTTTTTGGCAACAGATACACGATAAAATACGCCAAAAATTAAGAACAGAATTAGACAGGGATGAAGACTCAACTGTTGCCATTGCTGATTCCCAGTCAGTGAAAACAACAGAAAAAAGGGCTCTGTCTACGGTTTCGACGGTGGCAAGAAAGTTAAGGGGCGTAAGCGTCACATTGTAGTAGATTCCCTTGGATTATTAATTGGTGTTTTGGTAACTGAAGCGAATGCCTCAGAACGATTAGGAGCAGTCGTAGTACTTAATGAAGCCAGGGATAAACTGTCGAAATTAGATGTGCTTTGGGTAGATCAGGGTTATTCTGGCAATAATTTTGCGCGTGCAGTTAAGGAAGTTTGTGGCGATCGCGTGAGGGTGGAAGTAATCAAGAGAACTTCCAAAACTTTTGAGCGGTTACCTAAACGATGGATTGTTGAGCGCACTTTTGGATGGTTGAATAGATTTCGACGCTTAAGCAAGGATTATGAGGTGTATTCAGATGTGAGTGAAGCCATGATTTATGGCTCTCTAATTCACCTTATGGTTAAGCGACTGGCTAGCTTAAGGTTTACTTTATAAATCAGCTCTTAAGCAGTTTCAAGTAAGGCAATTTCAGGAAGCATTGCAGTCTTGGCAGAAGGCACTCAGTATTTATCGAGCAATAGGCGACCGGCAACTTGAGGCTGCATCTCTGAATAGTATCGGTATTATTTACGAAAACCTAGATGACTATCCAAAGGCCATTGAAAACCACCAGCAGAGTTTGGCTATCAAACGAGAAATAGGCGATAGGCAAGGTGAAGCTAACTCTGTGAACAATCTCGGTATTGTTTACAGAAACCTAAGAAAGTACCCAAAAGCAATTGAAAACTTCCAGCAGAGTTTAGCTATTGCACGAGAAATAGAATACCGCCAAGGTGAGGTTAACGCTCTGGCTAATCTTGGTATTGCTTACGAAAATCTGGGGGACTACCGAAAAGCCATTGATTTCTACGAGCAAAGTTTGGCTATCAACCGAGAAATAGGCGATCGCGCCGGTGAAGCTAAGTCTCTGAAAAATCTCGGTCTTGCTTACGAAAACCTGGCAGACTACCGAAAAGCCATTGATTTTCACCAGCAAAGTTTGGCTATTGACCGAGAAATAGGCGATCGCGCCGGTGAAGCTAAGTCTGTGAACAATCTCGGCTTTGCTTACTATTTCCTGGCAGACTACCGAAAGGCGATGGAAAACCTCCAGCAGAGTTTAACCATTGCACGAGAAATAGGCGATCGGGTTGCTGAACGTCAGTCTCTCAATGGTTTAGGTATTGCTTACCGTTACCTAGGGGATTACCCAAAGGCCATTGAAAACCTCCAGCAAAGTTTGACTATTGCACAACAAATACGCGATCGCGAAGGTGAAGCTAACTCTGTTTACAATCTCGGCAATGTTTACAATTCCCTGGGAGACTACCAAAAGGCGATTGAAAAATACCAGCAGAGTTTGACTATTTATCGAGAAATAGGCGATCGCACCCGCGAGGCTAACTCTGTTTACAATCTCGGCATTGCTTACAGAAACCTAGGAAATTACCCAAAAGCGATTGAAAACCTCCAGCAGAGTTTGACTATTTATCGAGAAATAGGCGATCGCGTCGGTGAGGCTAATTCTCTGAACAATATTGGCTATGCTTACAATTCCCTGGGGGAGTACCAAAAGGCGATTGAAAACTACCAGCAGGGTTTAGCTATTGCACGACAAATACGCGATCGCAGCCACGAGATGAACTCTCTCAATGGTCTAGGGATTGTTTACAATTCCCTAGGAGACTACTCAAAGGCCATTGATTTCTTGCAGCAGGGTTTAGCTATTGCACGACAAATACGCGATCGCAGCCGTGAGGCTGGGTCTGTGCACAATCTCGGTGTTGTTTACCGAAACCTGAAAGACTACCGCAAGGCCATTGAAAACTTCCAGCAGAGTTTGGCTATTTATCAAGAAATAGGCGATCACATAGGTCAGGCTAAGTCTCTGAACAATCTCGCCATTACTTACCGTGCCTTGGGCGACTACTCAAAAGCGAGTGATTTCCAGCAACAGAGTTTAGCGATCATACGAGAAATAGGCTTTTCAAAGTGAGGCTAAGTCTCTGGTCAATCTCGGTCTTGCTTAGGGAAACCTGAGGGATCTCACTCTTGGTGATATCCCTAAAAGGGTAAGCTATCAGCTATCAGCTATCAGTTATCAGTTATCAGCGTTGTACTGGTAAAAATCAACGAAGTAACGGGGAACTTGTGAATATAAAAAAACCCGATTCCTTATTCTATTGTTTTTGGTGTGATCGTCATGAAATTTCCAAGATTTCGATTAATTATCCTTCTGGCTTTGTTAGGTAATTTTTCACCACCGTTGCTAGGTAATGTTTCACCCCTATTACCAGCTTCTCCAGCATTAGCTCAATCTTCACAAAGCCCTAAACCTCAAACTTACCGATTTTCTAATCAACCTCTGAAGCCGTTTCAAGTAAGTCAAGATCGGGAAGCATTGCAGTATTGGCAGACGTTAGTTACTATTTATCGAGCAATAGGCGACCAGCAAAGTGAGGCTATATCTCTGAATATTATCGGTATTATTTACACAAACCTAGGGGACTATCCAAAGGCCATTGAAAACCTCCAGCAGAGTTTGGCTATTGCACGAGACATAGGCGATCGTGAAGGTGAAGCTAATTCTCTGGGAAATCTCGCCAAGGCTTACAAAAACCTGGGGGACGACTCAAAAGCCACTGATTTCCAACAGCAGAGTTTGGCTATCAAACAAGAAATAGGCTTGCCAAGGTGAGGGCAACTCTATTGAACTAACAAGATAGCAGTTCGTAAGCATATGCTTACGAACTGCTATCAGCCAAAGGCCAACAGCTGAATGCTTACTTGGATTAAATATAGAAGTTGGGAAAGTGTATAATACAGATCTACAGTTGATTCAGTGGTCAACAAACAAATATGTATGTCTTTGATACTAATGTTTTTGTCGCTGCATTACGTTATCGACATACGGGCAAGATGCCCGTTCCACGAGGTCCTAGCTTTTTAATCTTGAAAGCCATTCGTCAAGGATTAATTGTAGGTGGAGTTTTAGCGAATGAGTTATTATCCTTTAAAATTACCTGAGACATTGTTGAAAGAAATTCAACGTCTTGCTGAAGAAAATCAAGTTTCTATCGAGCAGTGGTTACTGAATGCTGTTACCGAAAAAATTGAAGCTCAGAAAGTTGTACGACTCTTGCATAGTTATGCTGAAAAAGCCGATTACAACCGTTTTGATGCAATATTAGCATCAGTCCCAGATACAGAACCGATAGCAGGGAATGAGTTGGGATAGAACCCCTGAGGGGATTTATGCGATCGCTTAGCGTGGCCTACGGCCAATCGCTTTCTAGTAATCTAGTAGTTGACTGGACTAAATTTGGCCTTTGGTTTTAAGCTGACGGCTGACGGCTGACGGCTGACCACTGACCGCTGACCGCTGACCGCTGACCACTGACCGCTGACCACTGATGTATAAATCACATATCATACCCAAACAAATTTGGATCAACATCCTTGAGATCCAAATCCCCTAAGCCATATTCAGCCCAACGCCTATCTACCATCGCTGCTACATCCCCATCTGACTCCAACGTTGCCCCCCATTCATGTTCGGTTTCTGGTGGAATCTTAGTAGTAGCATCAATACCCATCCGTCCCCCTAAGCCAATCTTTTCACTAGCAAAATCCAAACTATCAAAGGGAGTATTAGGCAAAATAAAGACATCCCGCACCGGGTCAACCTTAGAACTAATTGCCCACACCACTTGACGGGGGTCGCGAATATTAATAGTCTCATCCACCACAATCACAAACTTGGTGTAAGTAAATTGAGGCAAAGCACTCCAAAACGCCAAAGCAGCCCGTCGCGCTTGTCCTGGATAGGCTTTCTTAATCGAAATAATGGCCGCTTTATAACTCAGAGCTTCCATGGGCAAGAAGAAATCCACAATTTCTGAGACTTGTTGCCGCAGGATCGGGGTATAAATCCGATTGAGTGCGATCGCCATCATCGCTTCTTCTTTTGGTGGACGCCCACTAAAGGTGGTTAAATAAATCGGATCCTTGCGGTGAGTCATACAGTGGAAGCGAATCAAGGGGGAATCCTCTACTCCACCGTAATACCCCATGTGGTCACCAAAGGGACCATCTGGCAACATTTCCCCTGGAGTAATCGTGCCTTCCAGGACAAACTCAGAATCCGCTGGTACCTCTAAATCTAAGGTTTTACATTTAGCTAGGTTAACCCCAGACCCACCATAGAGTCCAGCAAAGAGCCATTCCGACAGGTCAACCGGTATGGGAGTAGCAGCGGCCAGAATAATCAGGGGGTCAACACCGAGTGCGATCGCAATTTCTAATTTCTGTCCTCTCTCCACCGCCTTGCGCAAATGTCGTGCTCCACCCCTGACCGAGAGCCAATGCACGGTCATCGTAGTCTTAGACTGCAGTTGTAGCCGATAAACCCCCACATTAGGAATACCAGTCTCACAATCTTTCGTAATCACCAATCCTAAGGTAATAATCTTGCCAGCATCACCGGGATAAGGGCGAATCAGGGGTAATGTATTCAAATCCAAATCATTTTCCTGCACCACCACCTGGTGACAAGGAGGTAAAAAGTCTCGCCCTGGTTTAGCTTTGACCACATCAAACAAAATTTTGCCAAATTCCACCGCCTGGGAAATCTTCTTAGGTGGCTTTGGTTGTTGCAGCATCCCTAGCTTCTTGCCCAGAGTTTCCAAATCTTCCGGGGTTGACCGGTTCATCGCCCAACAAACCCGTTCTTCTGTTCCCATTAAATTAATCGCAACCGGAAAGGATGACCCTTTTACATTCTCAAACAGCAAGCCAGGTCCACCCGCTTGTAGCATCCGGTTTGATATCTCAGCAATTTCCAAATCTGGGTCAACTAAAGCCTTAATCCGCCGCAATTGCCCCTTCTGTTCTAGCTCTTGGATAAATCCCCTTAGGTCTCTGGCCATGATTACAATTTGTTAAGCTGAGTCCCTCTTACTATACCAGTTCTCAATTGGCGGAGGGACTTTCGTTTTGGGTTAAGGGGAACAGGCAGGGAACAGGGAACAGGGAACAGGGAACAGGGAACAGGGAATAGGGAGTAGGGAGGGAGTAGGGTAAACATTATCTATACCTCATTACTCTGATAAGCGCTATAATGGCAAATTTAACCCCGTCAAAAAACCGAGTTATCGGAAAACATTTCCGTTATCAAGGATTCTGACTCCTGGCTTCTGGCTCGAAGCTCCTTCAATCTACCAGCACCTGAGTTCTCTGGAACTCGCATTTTTCGACTACCCACTGCTGATCCTTCAGATATAGTGGGTTCATATAGCGTTTGTATTTGAGATGTAAACCTAGGAGGTCTTTTTTTATTGTCAAATAAAACTCCGGATCTCTTTCCCCTCTTGCCTTTTGCCTCTTGCCTTTTGCCTTTTGACTTGTATTCTGCCCAACATTACTCACCAAATCTACCAGAAACCATTCGTGAATGACTCTGCCGCGATCAACGAAATTAGCCTTTACCTCTACCAAGCCATCCTTGAGCTTCAGCAGCAGCAGTCCGAATTACTCAAGGAAAAATACCGAAAAATCGCTTGGGATAAGCCCCGTCATCAATCTGCTTTCCTGGCCAATTTGAAATCAGAACTCAGCCAAGAGCAAGATTGGCCCCGACGAATTATCAAAGTCAGGAAATTACTGCAAGTTCTGTTCATTCCTAGTTATTTCAACTCCCCCAGCTTTAGAGAACTGACCCAAAAACTTCGTCACTCTATCCGACCCAAGCCAGGGAATAATTCCCATAACTTAGCTGTCTCTACTAATAATAAAACCCCAACATCGGTTTCCCCTTCGCCAAAGCTAGGCACAGGAATTGCCATCTTACTGCTAGATGCCGAAAATTTACGGCTCAATACTGAAACCGAAAAGTTCCTAGCTCAAATTTGTTCCTACCCGATCCAAATCAAAATTGCTGTTGCCAATTGGCGTGCTATGGGTAAGTATGACACTGAACTGCATACTCGTGGCTATGAGCTAATTCACGTACCACCAGGAAAGGACAGCGCTGATTTTAAGATGGCTACCGTTGGGTCTTCTATCTTTATCCATTATCCAACCGCCAAGGAAGTCTTAGTCTGTTCCTCTGATGGGGTGATGACTCATCTTTGCACCACCCTACAAACCCATGGACTAACAGTCTATTTAGTGCGTAAGCAAAATGATAAGATAATTGTTTTAAATAACAAGACTCGTGAAACTCAAGCCCATTCTCTGGTTTCTGTACCAGAAATCCCCACCCTCGAAGAATTTATTAATCAGCTCAAAGACATCCTCAAAGCTGAACAAAAACGCACTTCGAATGCTTGGGTAAACCTGTCTAGACTATCATATCTATTTGAATCAAAGTATCAGCTTAGCCTCAATCAAGTTGTCTCCCTGCGCTTGCCTGGAAAACTAACAACCGATATTTTTACTGATTACCCCAAAGAGTTTGTGACTCATCACATACCGGGTACTTCAAATTTTTATATAACTCTATTTGAAAAGCCAATTTCTTTCATTAAAAAGACTTCTTCTTTGAAGACTATTCAGTTAAAACCTACTGTTAAGCCTGTATCTAAAATTGAATCTAAATCAGATTTGGAAGAGATACTCGTTAAACTCCTCAAGGATTTGAAGACAAACTATAAAGATCCTTATGTTCCGATCGCTCATATAGCTACTGAATTTAAAAAACAATACTCTCGACCAATTACTCAGTTGATGAGAGACTTAAATTTAAAGGGTACATTCCCCAAATTTTTGCAATCCTTGGGAGCGTTTAAACTGAAGAAAGTTGGTAAAGCTTATCAAGTTGCTTTACGCTTAGACGGGTTGAATGCAGTCGTGATTGAGCAGTAGACTTCGCGGCAGTTGTCAGGGAATCGGGAATCGGGAATCGGGAGTCGGGAATCGGGAGTCGGGAATCGGGAGTCGGGAATCGGGAATCGGGAGTCGGGAATCGGTAAAAAATCTGGCATTGCTGAATCTTTGGATCAATATGAATGAGTGGGGTGGGCATCCTGCCTGCCCCACAAGATCAGTATCTTCGGATCAATATGAATAAGTGGGGTGGGCATCCTGCCTGCGGTGAAAATATTGATAACGGGCAAGATGCCCGTTCCACAGCAAGATGCCGGTTCCACACCTGATGCCCGTTCCACGGCTGATGCCCGGGTAGTTGAACTCTCCCCGCTTTGAAAAGACGGGGATTCTGAGCGGATGTCGTTGCGCGGGTTAAAACCGCGCAACGACATCCGCTCACGGTCTGATCTAGAAGTGAATCTAGTATACCGTTGCGGCAGATTCAAAACTGCCCTACCTCCCTCGGATTAACAGAGAAGTTAACCTGTGGATTTACTTTTAATTTAAATAACTTTCGGAGTGGTTGTACCAAACAAATCAGGGCAATAAATCACTACTTTTTGCTGCATTACTTGCCTGTTCCATAGTCGTAGGATCAACCCCGTCTCTTACTGGCTGGAATCTCACCATACTAGCAAAAAATCAACGTAACCAACCTTGTTCTTACTCGTTGTTCCATTGTAGCACGATCTCCGGGATAAATCCCGGTACGCTCGCTGCCCACCCAATAAATTAGGTGGCTAACTCTCGCTTGTTACTTTCTCTGTTTTTAACTTTGGTGGGAGTACGTACTTTCATTGCCTAAAAACTCCAACAGGACTTACGCATTTGCCCCCTAAATCCCCCGAGCGAGCAATCCCTCGCTCGGGGGACTTTGACATCTTTACCCCCCAGAATTGGGGGGCTAGGGGGGCGAAATCAACTTAACCGCGTAAGTCCTGTCCAATAAATAAATCTCCAAATCTACAAGAATTTATTGGACGGGTGCGCCCAGCTGAGGGCGTTTCCCCGATTCGTGACGGCATAAGGTGCAACAGACAGAGAATTCTCACCATCTCCCCATTTCACCATCTCCCCATCTCCCCATCTCCCCATCTCCCCATCTCCCCATCTCCCCATCTCCCGACTCCCGACTCCTGACCCAAATCTCAAAAACCTACCCCTGTCAGGAGTAATGGGTAAGTCCTGAGAGATTGGCAATGTTACAAATTCGTAATTTTAGTGATAAATACTCACGGGATGAGATAATAATGTAAATAAATATTACATTTTGTTAGATAATGATTAGAGTATTTACAGACTTTGACGGTCCGATAATGAATGTCTCAGAACGTTACTATCGGGTTTACCAGTTTTGTCTCAAAGAAATCCAACGCCCTAACCAGCCAATCCTGCCCATGTCCAAGGGGGAGTTTTGGCAGTGCAAGAGGGGGCGTGTTCCGGAGATAATTATTGGTATTCGTTCTGGTCTCGATCCCAGCCAAGCTGAAGCATTTGCTCAGCTACGCCGTCAAACTGTACACACTCTGCCCTACTTAGTCCATGATCAACCGGTTCCCGGAGCTATCGATGCCCTGGAAAAATTACAAGAAGCAGGTGTAGATTTAGCCGTCATGACCATGCGTCGGGTGCGAGAGCTTGATGAAGCCTTCAGTCGCTTAGACCTGGAGAAATTTTTTCCCCCTAACCGAAGGTATTGCCTGAGTAACGACTATGTTAAGACCGGTGACACTAAGGATAAACCTTTGCTAATGGCAAAAGCCCTAAAAAAACTCCCAGCTGCGTCTGATGTCTGGATGATTGGCGATACAGAAGCGGATATAGTGGCTGCCAAAACCCACGGTATTAAAGCAATTGGAGTTTTATCTGGAATACGCGATCGCACTCAGCTCAATCTCTACGAACCAGATTTTACCGTCAATAATCTCGCTGAAGCGGTAGATTTAGTTCTAGACACAGCAGTGCTACAAGCCGTATAATTTTCGATTTTAGCTGATCCGGCTAGAGCGAGCCCTACGCCTGACCCTCGGTCAGGGTGGGATTAAACGAACTGTGAAAGTTCAAGTGATTTTTTGTGCCAAAAAAGCTATGGCTATGGTGGTGAGATTGTATCGAAATTGAAGTAATTATATCACTAACTAGCTGTGCAGACAAGGGAACTTCGGATTATAGAACAAAAAGGGTTTGAGCAACTTTAATTTTCTTAACAAAGTCAAAAAAATTGGGTCTCGAGCCTGTGGCTATGATAAATTTTTATAAAATAATAATTTTTATAAAAAAATCGCGCTAAAGTCTTGGCTGACAAGGCTTGTGGTTATTTAAAAAAGCAATTTTCATGAAAATTGCTTTTCATGGCCATAATGCAGTCGCTCCCCATGAGCGACTGGCGTGGTTTCCACCGGGCAAACCCAAGCAAGGGTAGAGACGTTTGGGATATATCCCATCAAGGGGAAAAGCACCACTACTAGACAAGGAAGGTGCTATTGGAGGCACATCCTGATCCCCAATCCCCAATCCCCATGTTCAACGTAAGAAGCAACTAATCAGCCACAGCAATACAAATGTCACCAATGTAGCCAGTTTTTCTGTTGTCAAGTCTAGGGTGGTGAATTGGCTTCCCAGAGAATTCCCCAGCAAACTCCCTAATCCCACACCCAAAAACAGACCTGCCAGGGTTAGCAATACTGCACGACCAAATTGTTGTTCTTTCCGATTGAGGAAATAGATCGTGAATCCGAAGCCTATAGCCATCACCAAGGGCAAAATCGAGTCTGCCGATGAGGTGTAAAGCAGCGTAGCACTGCTTAAGATTAAGAACACGGCACTCGGCCAGATCATGTCTTCTCTTGTCGGAGTATCCCACAACCGTTTCAGCCACTCAGGAGAGTTATTAACTGGTGTTTGGGGAAAACTCGGTGGAGCTTGAGAAGCCTTCTCTGGGAAACGAATACGATCAGGAACTTTAATCTTTCCTTCCTGGCGCATCCTAAGTCGATCCATGATAATGGCATCGTAGGCCGCCTCTACGGTATCTAAAAGCTTTTGGTTACCACGATGCTTTTGCATCAGGCGACCTTTGGCATCCTGAATTTCATCAAAGGACGCTTCTTCCGTAACCCCAAGCTGATCATAGGGATTGTTATCACTCATTCAAGACCTCCGAGACATCCCTTGTTTTCACATCCCTTCTTTTCATTAGTATGACAGCAACTTTAAACTAGTTATGTATATGTTAAGGTTAGGCACGAGAAACTCTCAACCTTGCTCTGGGTAACCACTGGTCACAGAGTCGTCTTGGTTGAGGGTGGTGTCAATGCCCCTGGGTGCTAGTGTAGCTTGATCTTCAAACAGCAGTGCCGCAGTGAAGTCAACACCATGCCGGTGCATCTCAGTTTTATTGCCAAATCACCGGAGAATTCCTGAATAATGTTAGAACCGTTAGTAAATCCATATAGACCCATCAAGGCTATGGGTTTTTTGCTCTTTAGAAGAAGAAAAAAAGACTTTTTGCCGTGGTTCTGGAAGTCCTACTGTGGGGGAATTTTGAAAATAACTGATTTGCCTATGCAATTTACCAACTATTGGCATTACGTAATAATCTGACGATAATTGTCTACAATGCCCAACAGCACCGTTGGTGTCAAAACACTCTGCGTCTTAAATTTGTGATCCCGTTTTCCGTGGAAAGTTATGACCGCCGCCAAGATTCTTGTCGTAGATGACGATCCGGCAATCCGAAATTTAATTCTACGCTTCTTAAGTCAAAAGAATTTTCAAATGCAGGCTGCTCAAGATGGCAAGACGGCTCTTGCCACATTTGAGCAATTTAATCCAGATTTAGTCATTCTGGATGTCAATTTGCCTGACGCCCTTGGCTACAACCTGTGTCAGCAAATGCAGAGCCGCACTGATGTCTTTGTCCTCTTGCTCACCAGTCGGTCGGATGCTGCTGACAAAAATCAAGGATTTCAACAAGGTGCTGATGACTACATCACCAAGCCCTTTGATTTACAAGAGCTGGAAAATCGAGTTAGAGCAATTTTGAAACGGAAGCGGGCTGTTACTGCTACTGAAGCAGAACGCCTCGTCTTCGACCATTTAGTCATCGATCCAGGGCGTAGGGAGGTAACTATCAACGAAATACTTATCCCTCTAACTGCTCTGGAATTTGATCTACTCCATTTTCTGGCCTGTCATCCAGGTCGAGTCTTGCGCCGTTCTGAGTTAATCCAGGAAGTCTGGGAGTACGATTATGTGGGAGATCAGCGAGTAGTTGATGTCCATATCGGTCAAATTCGCCGGAAAATTGAGGTGAATTCCAGTGACCCTTCCTTAATTCAGACAGTTCGAGGTGTTGGCTACAAGTTTGAGGCACCTTCTACTAAGAACAATGAGAAAAATGGTAAATCCAGTAGCTAACTCATTGTTGACACTCCACGACTACTCAAACCCCTTGCTCGTGGAGCGTCAATGGTTGCCAAGGCAATCGACCAATGAGCTACTGGCTTACAGTTCAAGAGTCATCTAGTACAGCACGGCGGAAATAAATATACGATTCAAAAATAGCAAAACGCTTATGTAATAAGCATGCAAGAATTGTTAATACCATAATTTTTAATTCCCCGGAGCAGTACTAGTGATCATGCCTGCTTGGGTCTAGCCTCTTGCTGAAGTTGCTCGACCTCTCTGGAATTAGCTTTGTTGAGAAGATGTCGTAGCATGATTGTTTGATTGAGCTGTAGCAACTTCTGCTGTAGCAACTTCTTTGGTGGCAGTTTTCTCAGATTCACTTGGGGTAGGGGTGTTCAGCCCTTGCTCTATCTGTTGTGCCTCTAGCTTAAACTGACTTTCAAACTCCTTGGAGGCATCTTGGAAGCCTCTAATTGCTTTACCCAGACTACGACCAATTTCTGGTAACTTCTTAGGGCCAAATACTAATAGGGCAATGACCATAATCAACACCATTTCCGGTAAACCCATACCAAAAACGTTCATTATGTAACCTCCTGGGATTTGTCAACTGCTGGTTTGCTGTTACTAGTTTGCTGTTATTAGTATTCCACATTTGACCCAAATTGACCGCTATTTCTTTGTTGCTTTGAACTAAGCAAGTTTAAGGCGCGCCAGGGAATCATCCCACTGACTGCCGAGCCTATCCATTGCTGTCAAGAGCATTAAAAAACCCGGACAAGCCGGGAGGGAGCTGAAATTTTAGTGATTAGCAGTTGAAGCAGGGAGTAGACTACTGCCCTAGGCTTGTCCAATCAACGTTGAAACCTTGAATGATGATTGATTTGTTGTAAATCTGCAAAATAATCAGCAAAAAGACGAAAAATAGCCCCATAAAGACTCCCATTACAGGGGTAGTGCCCCAACCTGGGGCAACTTTACCATATTCCGAGTTAAGGGGTTTGAGAATATCTCCTAGCCGAGTTCTTTGTGCCATGGGTAAATTGAGATTTATGTTAATTGAGATTTATGTTATTGACATCTCCGATACTTTTTAGCTACCAAAATCTACTTTGCAGATTTTAGCCCACTAATGCAAGCTGCTTAAGCAGCCAGGGGGTATCTCCCAAGGCCAAGATCGGTTTTGTTCCGCTCTTGGCGCAATTATCTGTGTTTAATAGAAAACGCAACCACTATCATTAAAGCTTTGGTTTTCGGCTTCAATTCAAGTTACAGAATGTTTTCAATGACACTAGATTCCTCATCAAAGTATAACATATTTTTGTAGATACTGCAAGATATTTGGAGAAAATCGTCAACAGTGGCTAGCCCCCGTGCGAGGGATTGCTCGCACGGGGGATTCTACAAGGTGGCGAAGTACCAAGTTGAAACCGTGCCACTTCCCTTCAAGTCCGATAGGATCTACTTAGAGATTTAAACAGATCATACCACTGCGGGAGTGTCAAAGCTCCCCTACCCACCTTGGTTAGATCATTGCGTGACATACTCCTACACTGACTCTGCTCTTACAGAGCCGCTTCGCGAACGAGTGAGCGTGTAGGCTTCAAGCCAACTCCACCCAACGGTATCGGCTTTCGCCGACGCTGCGCGAACGGATACGTAGGCTTGCTTTATTAACGACACGGTCAGAAGTTACCGCTTAAAGAGTGGAGCCAAAATGGTTAGTCGGCTATGCATAAAAGAGGTGTAGAGACGCGCGCCAAGCGTGTAGTGGAGCCTTTATAGGTGACTGGCTATGAGGATGCATGGTTAAAACTATTGTATTAAGGCTCCACTACACTTACGGTAACTTCAAGACCCGTGGCGAATTTAATAATTAGATGCGGAAAGCGCACCTTTGGTTAAAACTTTATGATTAAGGCGACCCTGTCAGCCATGCAAAGCGCGAGTGGTTTGAATTTACCGTAAGACAGTTGAGCCTTGTCAGCCATGCAAAGCGCGAGTGGGGGAAACCACGGCAGTCGCTCATGGTTAGAAGTTACCGTAAGACAGTTGAGCCTTAATCAATAAGTTTTACCCCTTTTCTGCATAGCCTACCAACCATAAAGGCTCAACTGTCTAAGGTTTCGTCTCCGGGGGGAACCCCCAAGACCGCGCTGCCTCCCCAAGACCGCGCAAATCACGCTAATCAATAAGTTTTACCCCTTTTCTGCATAGCCGACCAACCATAAAGGCTCAACGTAATCAGGTTTGGTCTCCGGGGGAAACCCCCTTTGGCCGACTGCATCGCTCTTCTAAGGTTTCGTCTCCGGGATGCCCCGACCCGCCGGAACAATACAATAAGTTCTATTTTTAAGCACGTAGGTGGCGGTTAGCTCTTAATTTATTTTCCCTACTATTTTTAGTATAACGTTTTTCGGCCTGTTTATCAGAGTTCCAGCTCCGCGATTCATCCCTGGAGACGAAACCGATAGATAGGGTCGCCAAAATCGGTAAAGTTTTAACCGTTTTACCCATAACCGACTAACCATAAAGGCGACCAGTACCTTACGGTAACTTTAAACACTCATGCTGCCCATGTTCGTTGTGGGGCATAAGAGCGGAGGAAGGTAAAGGTCGTGCAAATTTTCCGGATGTTGGGCTACATACCCCGTGATGGCACAGCAACTCACCTTTTCCCAAGACAATTAACACACTGTTAACACAGTACCTGATATTTGTCAAGCCTGCTGTTCACAACAACTAATCTTTTTGACGATTTTTTGTTTACAAACTTAGACAGTAGTTGACAAACAACTACATTTTGTCAACTACTGTCTAAGTTTGTATAGTAGTTATAGTTTTGGAAATGTATCTTAACAGTGTTAAAATTCTGTGGTATTCTTAAACAAAAGCAATAAAACTAAAATTTGTTAACACAACATCAAAAAAAGCTAGAATTGACTCTGGTTCTACTCCTGACAATAGATATCGTTTAGCTCGCCTTGGCCGTGATCGTTCAAGCACAGCTCGGGTGATACCTTGCCATGCTCTCGATCCAGAGTGATCTAAATGTATAGGTTCGTCTGGATTTTAGACAGCAGAATGTCAAAAAGAAAACAGACTCATATAACGATGCAGTAGCCTCACTGGGGTTTCCCCCACAAGCCACTGCATCAACAGACACACTTATATTTGATTTGAGCCATGGAACCCGCAATAGTCCTTAGCATTGTTATCCTTGTTTTTGTAATCGGTATCACTGGTATATCGATTTATACCGCTTTTGGACCCCCTTCAGCGGAATTAGTCGATCAGTTTGAAGAACATGAAGACTAATATAATAGTGTTCCATTCAAACGGGGAAAGTCAAAAGTGATTAGGGTAGCACAACTCAACTAACAACTCAACTATCAGTTAACCGCTAACCCTGGCCAAAACATAGCCTTGGCCAACAGACCAAGCAATCCCTTAAGCATTGAAGGTAGATTAAAACTTGATCGTTAAACTGTTGTCGTGTTCATTGAGTTCGGAGCCTTGAGGAGCCGGAATTTGAACGGTAAATGTAGTCCATCTCTGAGAGCTTTCTACCTGAATGATGCCATCGAGCTGTTTGACTAGCTCCTTGACCAAAGCTAGACCTAATCCTGTACCACCTCGCTTCCAAGGATCAGCATTAGGAATGCGATAGAACTTATCGAAGATGTGGGGTAATTCCGTATCAGCAATCTCAGCTTGATTGCTGATTTTAAATATTACCTTGGGTACGGTATCTGATGCGATCAGATCCGGATTGTTTTGGTAAAAAAACTCAAGAATAATCTGCCTGTTGGCTGGAGTATATTTACAAGCATTGTTGAACAGTTCTGTCACAATTCGCCCGAAGCTGGTCTTGTCAATCAAAACCGATGGCAAATTATCTGACAAAGTCAACTTCAGGATTTGCTGTTGTGCCTGGATACGGGAGCAAAAGGAATCAACGATTCGGTGTAACCAGATTTTCAAGTCTACTACTGTTCTCGAAACCTGATAAGAGGCGGTTTCTAAACGCTGCAAGTCAAGTAAATCGTTGATTAGTTCAATTTCTCTGTAACACTCAGATTCTAAAATCTCTGTATAGCGCTGTCGTCGTTGACTCTCCGGAGAAATTTTGAGCATCTGTATTGCCATTTTCATATTGGATAGAGGTGTGCGCAGTTCATGAGAAACGGTACTTAAGAAATCATCTTTGAGCATGTTTAGTTTCTGTAGTTCCTGGATTCTCTCTCGTAGTTGTTGGGTGCGCTCAAGTACTTGCCGTTCTAAGTCGGTGTTGAGGTTAGCCAAACGCTGATAAAGCTGGCCTTGCTGAATTGCGATCGCAAGTTGCTCAGCCATCGACTGCACCAAAGTCACTGCGCCATCAGACCATTGGTAATCACGATCAATCTTGATCAGGCACAATTTTCCCCAGAGGCGGTTTTGAAACCTTAGTGGTACAAGTAACCCATGGCAAGTATCCTGAAGCTTTAAGTTGCAGCTATTGTTAATACGCACCACTTCGAGATTTTTGATCTTGCGACTAATCTGATTGTCCACATCGGGAGTTTCAGCTCCCATTGGGCTACTCAAGTTAGCTTGTTTACTGCATTGAGATACGGTTAACCAAACCTGCTGCTGTGGCAGATATTCTTGAATTTCTACTAGGTCAACCTCCAACAGCTGACTAATTCCTTGAGTGGCTGTGGTAAAAATCTGCTCTAAATCAAGAGAGCTACGAATCTTTTGAGTAAACTGATTGAGCGTTGCTTCCCGTTGAGCTTTGAGTTGGTTTTCCTGATAAATTTGAGCCTGCTGAATCGCAATTCCTACATGGTCTGCTACTGATTTCCACAAATTTCTTTCCCAAAACTGCCACTGTCGTGGTCTACTACACTGATGGGCAACCAGTAGTCCCCACAAAGGTGAGTCTAATGGTTGGTTTTGGTCTAGTTGAGGGTGACAGATGATCGGAACTACCAAGTTAGCAACGACTTGAAACTGAGCTAGGCAATTAACTTCATAGGAGGACAAGCCCCCAGAATCAGAATAGATATCTTCAATCGCTTGGATCGGACCATACCGGTACTGATTAGCATGGGTTTCCCAGAACTGGGGATTATACATTTCCCTACCTGTAATCGGCTGCCAGGGTGATTCTACAGACTCTACTGTGAATCTACCTCTCCAATCCGACTCGAAGCGATAAACCGCTACCCGATCTGCTTGTAACAATCGGCGAACTTCATTAACTGTGGTATTTAGAATTGTCTCCACATCTAAAGACTTACGAATGCGGGCTGCAAAGTTTTCCCGAAGGGAATCACCCATTGCCTGCCTCAGCTTATCTTGAGCCACTTGGTTAGACAGTGCGTTCGCGTAGCGTGACCTACGGTCAATCTGTGCCTGTTTGCCCTCTTTAGCATCAACGACAGTTGCTACAAAACCAATCTGTTTCCCTACCTGATCTTGCAGGACACTAATCCTAAAATCGCTAGCCAATTGGCTACCGTCTTGGCGTTGAATGAGCAACTCACCCTGCCAAACCTCTAACTGGGACAATTGAGCAAAAATTTCTTTGATGGGAGCATGACTTCTAGGGGGAAACACGATCTCCGATAGCTGCGAGCCAATAACATCTTGGGATTGCCATTGATATAGCTGACAGGCATAACTATTCCAATGAATAATTTTTCCGTCCATATCTATGGCAATAACCCCACTAGGTAAGTGATCTAACAAAGAAGCCTGAAAGTGATTTTGCTCTTGTGCCTTTTGGTATTTGGTTTCCTGAGCTAATAAAATTTCTTGAAGCTGCTCAAAGGCTGCCTCATCGACTGTAAGCTCACGTAGAATCTGGAACTGCTCTAATCTCATCATTGATGTCTCAAAATCGAACGATCAGCTCTCAATTCAACAGTTCCCATCAGCAACTGTGGCAGAAGTGACTTGGGTTGTTGTATTTATCACATCAGCCTGTTGTCTATTCTTACCTGTACTCAGATGCCGAAAGTTGAATTGATTTGCCATAGCTAGTTGACTAAAAAACTTCCATAGATACAGCCATAGCATTCCCAAAACTATGACTCAGAGCGACAATTGTGTATAAAGATTGATCTAGCAAGCAGGTCAGAGGGATTACTTTACCAGACCGCTGGGTAGATTCTTAAGCGATCACAACTGATGCTCATACTCCCCTGAGGTTAATTGTCAACCAAACCCCAAGAAACTACGATGCCCTCTAATTTAGAACAACTTTCGGCTCAGCTGGAAAGCCCCAACATGCGCGATCGCTTGATGGCTCTGGCATCACTACGAGATGTTCAAGCCAGTGATGCGGTGCCGCTAATTAAAAAGGTACTTGATGATCCCAATTTACCAGTTCGCTCTATGGCTATATTCGCTCTGGGAGTCAAGCCTACGGAAGAATGCTACCCAATTTTGGTCAAATTTATGGCAACTGACCCAGATTACGGCATTCGTGCTGCTGCTGCTGGGGCTTTGGGATATCTAGGTGACCCCAAAGCCTTTGAAGCTCTAGTTAGGGCGTTCTACGAAGATACTGAATGGTTGGTACGTTTTAGTGCTGCTGTGTCCCTAGGTAACCTCCAAGATCCCCGTGCTCGTGATGTGCTGACTAAGGCGTTAGATAGTCAGGAAGTACTAGTCCAACAAGCTGCTATTGCTGCTTTGGGGGAAATCAAAGCTACAGAAGCTATAGACGATATTCTACGCTTTGCCCAGTCAGAGGATTGGATAGTGCGTCAACGTTTAGCAGAAGCTCTCGGTCAACTTGGTCAGGACAAAAGTATCTCGGCATTAAACTATTTGGCAAAAGACAGCCATCCTCAAGTATCTGAAGCCGCTCAAATGGCTCTATTGCGTTTGTCTCAAGCCTCAAGCTAGTGTAGCATCCTGGTAATTGGGCTAATCATAGCGCGATAGAATCAAGAGTGAACCACTTGATTGAAATTACCAACATCAGTGATCTACCACGATCTACCACAAATTTTTACAATCTTAGCCAATGGATATTAAAGAGTTTTTTGAACAGAGCGCTGGCAGATGGTTTTCTCAACGTACTAGTAATCATATTACCTCTCAACCCATTAAAAATGGTAAGTCCAACATCACAATGGAAATGCTATCTGGTGATGCCCCAGAGGTGATCAAACTCTGTAAGCAATACCAAATAGAGCCTGGTATAGCTATATTTGGCTTAAAAGTGATTTGGGACAGTACAGTAGTAGGAGAGCAGAAAAAGCAAACTGGTTCCACTGTTGTTGTAGCTGTTCCCAACCCAGAAAATCCTGACATTGGCAAGCTATTGCGAACTAATGGTGATGTTGAAGAAACTTCCTTAAAATGTCGTTACAGTATCGGCCAGGATGATGTTTTAACAATGATTACAGAGGGGAAAACTCTATATGCTGAAGAACGTTTTTGGTTTGCTAGCCCTAACTTTCGGTTACGCACTAACGTTCTCCAGCAGAGGGGGCAATTAACCATGGCTTCTCTGGCCACAGAAATTCGTCTTGGTGTTACGTGAAAGTTAAGCATTCAGTAAGCTATAGCGCGTGTCGCGTATCAGTTATCAGTTATCAGCTATAGCGCGTGTCGCGTATCAGCCTTGGCCTTGGCTTTTGGGCCACGCGGGGCGCGTTTGACCACGCTACTTGAGGTGCTATCAGCTTTTGAATAAGTGATGCAGCAAGGGAACAGGGGAGGCAGTGCCTAGGGTGTGGGGTGTGGGGTGTGGGGTGTGGGGTGTGGGGTAGGCTGTTTATTATGGGCCTTTTTCGGGGGAGATCGTTCACACCGGGTACGCGTAGGGCGATAACGCCCAGAATGGATATCTAGCAAGAGATACACTGTCTCATACTATCAGACAAAAAGTGCATGAAGTTTAAGCTATGGCCATCGCACAAAGTGAACAGCCTAGGCAGTGCCGACCTGGGGGGGTTCCCACGGGGCAAACAGCGGTGCGGACGCAGGTGACGCACACAGACCCATGCACCACTCGCGCTTGGGATCAAGACAACAGGTAACCATTGGTTTAATCTCTTTTACGTCAGCTGACCACTAACCACTGAACACTGACCGCTGAGGGCTGACCGCTGAATGCTTAAAGTCTCAATTATTAGTATTTATGTTATTTACTACAAAAGGCTTATCGATAGGTTTTGGTTCTTTACTGTAAGCACTTTCTAGGACTTTGTTCCTGACTAAATTTGCCTCATATTCAGAAAAATATCCAATCAGGGTACCTCGCCACACTTTCTTGAGCATATATCTCTCTGATGGCACCTGTATATAACCGGCTGGGGCATAGTTATCTTTTATAAATGAATCCGACTTAATGACCTTAGAATTTTTAATATAATCATGTTTGGATTTAAACAGCTTACAATTGTAATTGTAAGCCCATTTGTTAGATATAACGACTCGTTTAAGATTTATTTTATTCAAAAAATAACTTGTTGGTACAAAAACAGCAAATTTGCCATCAGGAATCTTAGCACAGGCTCGTGCCGAGTAATTTTCAATAATTATTTGGACAAATAATGTCAGCTGGATTCCAAAAATTAGTCCGGCTATTAAACCAGAAAATAGGGGAAAACAAAAACTTTTTTCATGCATCCTGTTGCTAGACTTTGCTAAAGTAATTTAGACTGGAATTAAGTCTATCAATTAAGTGCTAGATATATAGCTAATATATAAAATTTTAATGAATATTACTGGATAGTTTGATGAAAGTTTATAAAAAATAATTTAATCACAATGGGGTATGCCATAGGGGGATCAGCGAGGATTTGGTATGATTAGCTCCGAACGCGCCCCGCGTGGGCTACGGCCAAACGCGCCCCGCGTGGCCTACGGCCAAACGCGCCCCGCGTGACCTACGGTCAATTGCGCCCCGCGTGACCTACGGTCAATCGCGTAGCGTGGCCTACGGCCAATCATCCCACGGGGATTAATCGTGGGATGGTTAACTTTGCTCCAGGTTAACAGTGGCCTGGGAAGGACTCTCTGGCTCTGACCTACTTTCGACCTCCTGATCTTCCAAGGCACTGGAAGCTGAATCACTGACTTGCTGATCGACTACCATAGCTGTGACTGTAGCAGAGTCTTGGTGCAGGACAACTGCCTTGAGCTTAAGGTAAACATCTGAAGAGTCTGGTGGTGGATGAAATTGGTTAATTGGCTTCTTGTTAAGCTCATAACTTGACCAATCTACATTGTAGATAGGACTAGCACGGGCTTTGCTCAGAGGCTTTGGGAAGCTTTCTCTGGGCTTGACTGATTTTTCAGGTATTTTGGATGATATGGTCTTGGCTTCAGGGGAAGTGTCCTGTTGCCCTGTTGGTGCTGCTTGGAGTGTCTTTGACTCAACCATGCCTTGCTCTGGTGTAGTTTCATAAGAACTAGTACCTACAGAGGTTTCAGCAACATTCTCTACCCACTGTAAACTTAGTTCTAAGCTCTCGGTTGTGGATGTACTATCGACGGGAGCGGTTAAATTTTGGGGAAATTTACGACAAACCATCCGCTCAAACTCATGATTAAAGCGATATATAGGTTGTCCTCGTCGTAACCAGACTGTCAAAATTTGCTCTACAGATATCGCTTTGTAACGCCCTTGATAAAGAGCCTCAATCACCGCTAGACGCACCCAATTGGCAGGATAGTTCTCAAGCCATAGATTGACTAATTCTTCTACAGTGTAACCCCTGAGCTCAAACCCATAGTGACTGAGCAAGGCAAGGGCATAGGCAATGGCTAAATCTGAGTCATTGGTCATGGGTAAAAGGATTCAAGGTGGGAAGGTGGTACGATTCCAGGTGGAAAGGTCGCACATGTGGCACATTATGGACCCACAGAGGCTTCTGGCAACGTCGCTTGGGAATATAACCTATATCCTGCAACCTGCAACCTGCAACCTGCAACCTGCAACCTGCAACCTGCAACCTGCAACCTGCAACCTGTAACCTACAACCTGCAACCTGCAACCTGCAACCTGTAACCTACAACCTGCAACTAGTTTTGGTAGTGAGTTGGTTGGTCACTGAAATCAGGACTCATGACTCATGACAACACTATACGGTGAGTTGAACTCAGTGAAACGTCCTGTCTTCACCAAGGCCTGATAGATAAATGCAATCGCATCAGCTCGCTTTGCTTCCCGCTTGGGATGCAACAGGGTTGGGTTGGGGTGGTTAACGACAATTTTCGCGATGGTAGCGTATGCAACTGCTTCGGTAGCATAAGCAGGAATATCCTTCCAATCTTCTGAGATTTTAGAAATCTCAGAAGAGTCTTTAACTGACTTCCCTAGAGTTTTGGCTAAAGACAGCCCATTGACTAGAGAGGCAATCAAATCAACACGGCGCAAGGTCTGCTGAGGATGGAAGGTTTGGTCGGGGTATCCAGAGAGAAAACCACCACGATAGGATTGGTTGATAGCTGGTAATGCCGGTGAAATTCAGGGGGACATCAATAAATTGGGTAGCTGGACCGATTGGATTGGGGTCAAACACTTTTACCAGTAGGGCAGCGCACTCAGCCCGAGTTAGAGGGGCATCTGGTTGAAAGCTGCCATCCGCAAAGCCACTAATCAGGTTTAGACTACCGAGGCGGCGAATAAAACCTTCTGCCCAGTGTCCAGGTATATCGGTAAATGAGGTAATGTCAGGGTTAGGGTTAACAATATAAGGAGATGCGATCGCGTAGTGTGGCCTACGGCCAATCGCATCTGCAGAGCCTTTTGCTACCAATGCCTGGTAAATTAATGCTACCACCTCAGCACGGGTAATCGGCCTCATGGGATTGAGCTGATGGGGTTCGGGATAATTACTACCATTTGTCTTTGAGTTGCTGTGGCTACCGCTTGGGTAGCATAGCTGGGAATCTGAACGCGATCGCGATAAACCCGAGTTCGCTAGACTAACCACCTGTTAACCCCAAACCCTTGACTAGGGATACCAGACCTTGCACTCTGGTCAGATTTTGCTGGGGGCGAAATGTGCGATCGCGGAATCGGGAAATAAAACCCATAACTGCTGCTTTCCGAATTGCTTGTGATGCCCAAAATTTGGCGCTCGAATCCACAAACTCCCCTCTACCTTTACCCACCTGCCGTGGGCTTTCAAATGTTTTGGCAATAATTGCTGCATACTGTGCTCTAGTCAGGTTGGCTTCTGGCTTGAATGTGCCATCTCCAAAGCCACTAACTAGCCCTGTGATCACTAATTCTCCAATAAACTGGCTTGCCCAATCACCTGTCAAATCACTGAATTGAAATGGACCAGTCTGCCGGACTGGAACTTGAGATTAACGCAACTCTACCGCACCCTCAATTCTAGATGGATTGAGCTGATTGCCCACCGAAACTAACCTGACAGAGCTGCTATTTTGGAGATCAGCCTTACCATTATTGCGCAGGATATTACCCGCCGGGTCTTGAGAATTGCCTAAATCTGGTCTAGCCCTACCATTAACCACTAAACCACCATGAGTATTGTTCTCAATCAGATTACGACGCAATACCGGTTGCACCTGACGCATCAAAACGATTCCAGCTCGGTTACCGAGTATTTTATTATCTGCTATTAACGGTGCTGCCGAGTCACGGATGGTAATATTTTGACGATTAAACGTAGGGCTGACATAGTTCCCACTGCCCGAAATCACAATATCCTTACCCTTGGTCGGTTCATTGCCGACAACCATCACTACTTTAGGAATCACTAGGGGAAAAACTTCGACCCTAGCAGCATTATAGGTACCAGCGGCTAAGTGAATGGTAGTTCCAGCAGTAGCCATAGAAAGTGCCTTAGTCAAGGTTTTAAACGGAACAGTATCACCAGTATCGCTATCCTTACCAGTGACTGGGTTAACGTGAATAATAGATTTAACCATATTAGTCAGTAAATGGCAATTAACAGGTAATTTTTAACACGTAGTCATTAATAATTACTACTTAATATTTAATAATTAACACTTAAAACTTTATCTATAACAAGTGATACTTAACAAGTAATATTTAATACCTAATACTTAACACGTAATACTTAAGACTATGATAGAAGTAGAGCATCTAAGCAAAATCTATGGCACCACCCCAGCGATAGAGAATGTTACTTTCAGGGTTGAACCAGGAGAAATCCTAGGCTTCCTTGGACCGAATGGTGCAGGGAAAACCACTACCATGCGAATTTTGGCAGGCTATTTACCAGCAACCCATGGTACTGCCCGAATTGCTAATTATGATGTTCATGAAAATTCTATGGCAGTACGACGCCGAATTGGTTATTTACCGGAATTTCCGCCACTGTATCCGGACATGACCGTTGAAGGATTTTTGCACTTTGTTGCCCGTATTAAAGGTGTTGCTGCAGGCGATCGCACTACTAAGGTCAAAACTGCCATGGAGCGCTGTAACATAACGAGCAAGGCCAAGCTACTGATCCGTAAGCTTTCTAAGGGCTTCCGTCAACGGGTGGGTATCGCTCAGGCGATTGTACATGACCCACCGGCCATCATTCTAGATGAACCGACAGTGGGTCTTGATCCTCGGCAAATTATTGATGTCCGTAACTTAATTAAGAGCCTTGCTGGTGACCATACTATTATCCTATCTACCCACATTCTACCAGAAGTGAGTATGACCTGTAGCCGGGTAGCGATTATCAATGAAGGCAAAATTGTAGCAACAGATAGTCCAGACAAGTTACTGGCGGAGTTAACCGGAGGCTCAGGTTATGAGTTAGAAATAGATGGTGATGCACAGGAGTTACAGAAATTATTACAAGTTATACCAGGAGTTTGCCTGGTGGAACTGGTTAATGATCACAATTTACCTGGCGGACGATCTTTATTCCACATCGTATCAGCACCGGGAGCAGAACCCGCACGGGATATTGCAGCTGTGACCGTGGGAGCTGGTGTAGGGATATACGAAATGCGACGGACTCGCGCTACCCTGGAAGATGTCTTTTTGAAACTGACTACCACCGAAAAACCACTGCCTCAACCCGATCCTGATTTACAGGAGTCTGATTTAGACGAGTCTGAGGAATCTGATGAAGGATTAACGATTAAGGATTAAGCATCAAGGATGAAAGTTATTTTGAAAACCTTTAATCACCTACACAGAATGAATTACCTACTACCAAGTTTGGTAACCCTTAGATTGTCAGTAAGCATTCAGCCATCAGCCGTCAGCCGTCAGCGGTCAGTGGTCAGCGGTCAGCGGTCAGCTTTGTGGCACAGGCTTTGGCCAAGGCCTTTGGCCACGCTACGCGAATGGCCACGCTGTGCGAACGACGCTGGGACTTTCGTGACTATTAAACAAATGGTTACCTGTTGTCTTGATGCAAAGCGCGAGTGGGGGAAACCAACGGCAGTCGCTCATGGTTTGAAGTTACCGTAAGATAGTGGAGCCTTGTCTTGATGCAAAGCGCGAGTGGGGGAAACCACGGCAGTCGCTCATGGGGGGAACCCCCAAGACCGCGCTGCCTCCCCAAGACCGCGCAAATCACGCTATTAACAAATATTGAACCCTTTTCTGCATAACCTGCTAACTATAAAGGCGACCCTATCTAAGGTTTCGTCTCCGGGGGAACCCCCTTTGGCGGCGCTGCCTCCCCAAGACCGCGCTGGATCGCTTATTCAAAAGCTGAATGCTGAATGCTGAATGCTGAATGCTGAATGCTGAATGCTTACGATTGTCATGCTTTGAGGTTTGTGAAATAATGTGTAATCAATTTTGTTTACCTGCTTAACTAAGCATTACCTAACTAACCTTAACCATTCAACTAAATAACTTTCAACCTTGGCCTTTCGGCCACGCTACGCGAACAACTAACTTTCAACCTTCAATCCCAAAATATACCCTCTATAATTAAACAAATAATGATAATTATTGGCAATATATTAGCAATTTTTAGGAAAGAATTACAGGGATATTTTGCTTCACCATTCGCTTATGTGATCGCCGGTGTATTTTGGTGGCTGTCTGGCTCCTTTTTTGTAGAAATTCTTTTGGATCAAGAGGGTATTATTAACCAAGTAGCAACGGCAGAACAATTGGGTTTACCGATACCACCAGTGGATGTTGCCTATGTATTTTTGCGTCAATTCTTGGAAGTGATGGGTTCACTGTCGTTATTTGTGTTGCCAATTCTGTCCATGGGACTCTATGCTGAGGAACGCAAACGCAGGACTTTGGAGCTTTTGGCCACTTCTCCACTAACGAATTGGGCTGTAGCCGTAGGTAAACTCTTGGGAGTGGTGACATTTTATAGCTTTATGGTGCTACCCTTACTTGCCTATGAAGCGATCGCATTTAGTGCTACAGATCCCCCGGTTCAACCTGTCCTACCGTTACTCGCCCACGCCGGATTAATTTTACTGGCAGCATCGGTGCTTTCTCTGGGGATGTTCATTTCTTCCCTAACTGATAGCTCAATTTTGTCAGCAATCCTCACCTTTGCTGTGGTTTTGGGACTTTGGGTGATTGATTTGATTGCTAAAAATGTTAGTGGACCCCTTGGGGAAGCCTTAGGTCATTTATCGTTGTTGGAAAATTATAAAAATCTGATTCAGGGTGTTTTGGATACTAGTAGTATAATTCTGTTTTTGAGTTATATCTTTATCGGTATTTTTCTAACTGCTCAGTCTATTGATGCGTTAAGATTTCAGCGTTCTTAGTATGTAAGCATATGCTGAATGCTGATAGCTGAATGCTGATAGCTGATAACTGATAGCTGAATGCTTTCCTCAAAACCTGCCAATTTCTTAAAGCAATTTCTGACATCGAACTGAGGTGAGTGATTGTCAGTTAAACAACACCAGACAAAACTGAGACAAAAACTGAGACATTTTGCTCTTGTCTTCCCAGTAGTCTGAGATTAGAGAAAGTTCAGGGATATGTAGCTATTGACCTAACACCCCTGACTGGTTGTATCCTGTCCGGTGCTGGGTGATAGTCTTCTTTAGCCCAAATCTGGACAGTTTTCTAGTTTAGAGACAGACAGATTAGATACAGACATATACAGAAATTCTGTGTATAAGAAAACTGCTGTTTTCTGTGTCACTATCCCCAAAGGAGTAGATTATGAGCTTTCACACTGGAGAGATTGCTGTTCAAACTCGGGCTGGGGTAACCGAAGAAGCTGAGAAACTCAGCTCGATGATTACTCCCGTGATCAAACCTGCTGCTCAGATGCTCCTGACAACTCAACAATTAGCGATCGCTAGTAGTGTGGATACCAATGGCTTAGTTTGGGCATCATTGCTGACTGGTCAACCTGGTTTTGTCCAAGTTTTCGATAATCAAACTGTCGAGATTAACTGTATCCCTATCGATGGGGATCCCTTGTACGAAAACTTGGTGCAAAATGGAGTACTGGGACTTCTGGTGATTGACCTGACTACCCGTAAACGCTTGCGGATGAATGGCTTGGCTAGAGTAGAAGGCAAAGGGCAGATTGTGATGCAGACCACTGAGGTATTTTTCAACTGTCCCAAATACATCCAGCTGCGTCATCTAGAGACTGATACCCCTGAGTCAAGCGAGCCTGAAATTCGCAGCTTTGAGGCTTTGACCACAACCGAGCAAGACTGGATTACCCAATCTGATACCTTTTTCATTGCCAGTTTCAATCCAGAAACTGGGGCAGATGCCTCTCATCGGGGTGGATATCCAGGATTTATCCAGGTGATCAGTGATCATCAGCTAGTGTTTCCTGATTATGCTGGCAATAATATGTTTCAAACCCTAGGTAACCTGACAGTGAATCCCCATGCTGGTCTGCTGTTCATCGATTTTGAGCGAGGCAATACCTTACAACTGACCGGAACAGCCGAGGTGATTTGGGATCAGTCACGATTCACTACCGTTCCAGGAGCGCAACGGTTAGTGGAGTTTCATATTGACCAGGTCTTAGAAACAACTAATGCTAGCCCTATACGCTGGCGCTTTGGAGAGTATTCTCCCGCTAATCCTGCTGTTAAGAAGGAGAGTCTTACTACTTAACTCTTATTCCTTTTGTTTTGAGAGTGATTAGTCTAATTAGTGGATTATAAGTATAAACACGTCGAAAACTAAGTGTAATCACTGACGCATTAGGATCTAGTGGTTGTTTTAAGGTGATAGAACCTTTAGTTGGTATCCTAGAAGGCATCACTGTTCCATCCCAACTAGAGCCTGAATAACCTCTATAATTATTTCCTAAATTATCAACGGCGATAAAATCGGAAAATCGGCTATCTTTATTAGTGTAATTATAAGCTTTAAAATAAATTTTTAATTGGCCATTTTTCCACTTTTCTATTTTATCGACGACGAAGCGAGCGCCATTAACTTGTGGGGATGACCAATAATTTCTAAAAACTTGAGGAATTTGGCTTTTCCATTCAGCAATTAATCGTTGTGCTTCTTGATAAGATGGCGTAGCGTTATGAATCCGTTTGGCGATGGATATTGCTTGACTATACTGTCGCTGATTAGCATAGTGATTTGCCTTGAGGATCAGGTTTTCTCCTTGTATTTCTAATTCAGCACCTAGTCTTTCTAATTCAGCAGCTTTTAGTTTGGTTTCAGCAGCATTAATAATTTGGATTGCTTGCTGCTGGAAACGTTCAGCGTTAACCTGTGCTGCCATTGCTTTGGCTTGTTGCCATTTATGTTTCTTTAGGTCTTGTTGAGCTTTTTGAATTAAATTTTGATCACTTTGCCATTCTTTCCATTGAGTAATTAACGTTTTTGCTTCTTGGTAACTATTACTCTCAGTCGGTATTTTTTTAGCTTCAGTAATTGCTTTATAGATAAGTTGGGGATTGTCTACTAGTTTAGTTGCTTTATTTAGTTGTGCGACAGAACAGTCATTTAAGAGGCATATCGATTTTTCATTGATGCTCAAAAAAACTGGAACATCTTGAGCTAAATTAATACATTTTTCATAGTCTCCATCGCTCAAGTGCTGTTGGATTTTACTTACTAATAGTTGCTCAACTTGGTTTAATCCATAGGTAACACCTAATCCTAAACTGATTACAGTAACTATAGCATACTTTAGTCGTTTATTCAGGTTATTTACTTTGAGTTTATTGCTAAACTCTGCTAGTAGTTTTCTTTGAATTGGCTCTGGTGATGGAACCGATTTAAAAATACGTTCTAGATTGGCAAGACGCTTTTTAGGGTCCGGTTCTACCATTTTGTCTAGGTAGTTAAGAAATTCTTTGCTATAACCTGAAGCTAAATGCTTGAATTTTATACGATGATTGCTTAAATCAATTAAATTACTAATTTCTGCCGTTTTAATTCCGGTAACCAAACAAACAAGTGTCACTCCTAAACTATAAATATCTGATGCTTTATTGAGGGTGTGATTATATAATTGTTCTGGTGGCATAAATCCAGCTGTGCCAGCCATCGTAGTACTTCCATTAATTGAACCATAGGCAAGTTTTGCCAACCCAAAATCAATTAAGTAAACCCGCATTTTGTAATCTAACAAAACATTTTCTGGTTTAATGTCTCGGTGAATTATCGGATTATAAAAATGTTGTATATAATCCAAAATTTCGAGCATTTGAACGGCAATTTGCTGGATTTGCTCTGGTGTAAAGCTTGGGTATGCAGACAAAGGTTGAGCGTTTTTGTACTCCTGTACCAAACAAACACCACCCTCAGGAGCAAAGGAGTCAAGATAGCGAGGAATCCTAGGATGGTGTAACTGTTTTAGTACCTTAATCTCACTTTCAATGGATTGGTAACCATGCCAGCTACTGTTATATTGAGCAAATTGAAACAGCTTGATTACAACTTTTTGCTTAGTTTTAAGATGGATGGCTTGATAAGTTACTCGACCACTGTGATAGTTGTGACCTAATTGTTTTTTGACTTGGTAGCCATAGTTATAAAAATCAGGAAATTCACTCATCGAATGTAGGTTTGTGCATCAGTTACAAAATGTATACGCTTTATATTACTCCAACTTCAACAAAAGAATAACGGATTGAGTTTTAAGTAATTGAAACCCCAAGTCTATGTAGAGTTTTGGTTGATAGTGACCTGAAAGCTAGAGCTGGTAAGTATTGTGGAGCACTTGTGGCCCCCAGGAAGTTTATACAAACTTTATATTCAACCAAATCCTTTATACAAAGTTTACAAAAAAACTATGAAGGATAATCTTTTTATGGATAAAAATAGTGTAAACTTATCCACCAATTTATTCACAAATTTATTCACCCAACTAATAGTGTGGCTGGATGTGTGGAATGACTATAGCAAAGGGAATAGGGAATAGGGAACAGAGAGTAGGGAATATGGCATCAAAAATTATCACAATTCCTACAGGGCTCCCGATACTGAGTGCTGAGTACTGAGTGCTGATACCTGATACCTGATAACTAAATAATTATTTGATAGCTAGATAATTATGACTGATGAAAATTAGTTATTTTATTTTTCCACTCTATAGATGTTCTATGATTACCCTCTGAAGTTCCATCGGATGCTCTCAAAGAGCCGCTACGCGATCACATTACTACCGTCTTAATTTCCATGGGATGCTCTTAAAGAGCCGCTACGGGAACCCAGGATTAGCCGGTGAAGTTCGATGGGATGCTCTCAAAGGGATGCTCTCAAAGAGCCGCTACCGGAACCCAGGATTACCCTGTCAAACCCCCATTAGCCTAACGCCTAAGACTAATGGGTAATACCTAGCAGGTTAAGCTGAATGCTTACAATCAGTAATGATAGTTGCAGCTCCCGTGAGGTTTGAGATGAAGACAAGCAAAACCAAGAAGTATCTCCTTTACCTTTTCTGGCTCGGGCCACTACTGACCATGGCGGGAATCACTGTCAGGATTATGACTGAAAAATGGTCTCCAGACGCATTAGGATTACTGATTGCTGGTATTGTCATTAGTCTTGTGGGGCTAGTATTTTTAGCCCGGTTGGCCCCGAAATTTTGGCAAAGCCGTTCTACCCAAGTCGGAACCAATGCTATTATTTCTACGGTAGCTATGTTAGTGATTTTGGGGCTGATTAACTTTATAGGGGTGCGCTATACCCAACGCATCGATTTAACAGAAAATCAGTTATATACTCTGTCACCCCAGTCCCAGCAAGTGGTGCAAAATTTACGACAGCCCCTTAAGGTTTGGATCTTTAACCCACAACCTAATCCAGATGACCGAGAGTTGTTAGAGAACTTTCGTCGGTATGGGTCAAACTTTGAATTTCAGTTTGTTGACCCTCAGCTAAAACCAGCACTAGCTCAGAAATTTGGTGTTCAGTCTATCGGAGAGGTTTATCTACAATATAAAGACAAGCAACAATTATTGCAAGCTGTTAATGATACCCAACCTCTGTCAGAAGCTAGTCTTACTAGTGGTATCGAAACCCTGACTCGGGAAATTTCGCTTAGGGTTTACTTCCTGCAAGGTCACGGAGAAAAATCCTTAGCAGAAGTAGAAGGGGGATTATCTGAGGCAGTACGTGTTCTAGAGGATAAAAATTTTACGGTTCAACCCCTTAACCTAGCTGAACGCTCAGAGGTTCCAGCCGATGCATCAATCGTAGTTAGTGCAGGTCCGATGCGACCATTATTAGAAAAAGAAGTCAAAGGCTTACGTAACTATCTATCCAAGGGTGGTAGCTTACTATTGATGCTCGACCCTGATACTAATCCTAAATTGGATAGCTTTCTCAAAGACTGGGGAATTAAGCTAGACAGTAGGTTAGTGATTGACCCGTCTGCTCCAGAACGTTCTTTAGTGCTTGGTGCAGCAACTCCCATGGTGACCAGCTACGGGAATCATCCCATTACCAGGGAATTTGCCGACGGATTTTCCTTTTATCCTTGGGCGCGATCGCTCTTAATTACCCCAGTAGATGGTATCCAGGAGACTCCTCTGCTGATTACCAATGACAGAACTTGGGCTGAGAGCAATCCTAAACAGCAGCCACTGGAATTGAATCCAGAACGCGATCGCCCTGGTCCGTTAATCTTAGGTGTAGCATTAAGCCGCAAAGCCGAAGGGATTGATCAAGGGACTCCTCAAGAGGATGGTAACAAAAAGACCTCGTCAGCTCGTTTGGTAGTCTATGGTAACTCTAATTTTGCCACCAATGGTTGGTTTGATCAGCAATTAAATGGTGATGTTTTTCTCAACACCATTAGCTGGTTAAGCAAGCAAGATGATCAAGTCCTATCTATCCGCCCTAAAGAACAAAACAATCGACGGATTAACCTAACAGCAATCCAGGCTGAGTTACTGGGTTGGACTGCCCTGTTACTTATGCCCTTAGTTGGGTTTACCACAGCTGGGTTGGTGTGGTGGCAACGCCGTTAGTATTGGTAACTGATATAACTATAGGAAAGGGAGTAGGGAGTAGGGAGTAGGGAGTAGGGAACTTCGGAACAATAATTATCACAATTTATACAATTTATACACGGAACCCTATAAACCTATGATAATTCTACAAGCTAGTCACCTATCTCTAGAAGATGTCCATCATACCTTTGGCTTTCAACGGCAATACAATAGTTCATTAACTTCCCGGTTATCCCTAGACACTATCACTGAATTTGAGCAACGGGAATTGGAACAAATTCGGACTGATTTTGATAATTACTTAATCGCCGGTAAAGTATCTGAAGGACTGGTAAAAGCCCTAACTGTTTTTCCCTTACTGCGATTAGCTGGCTTCTATCGCTCTCCAATAAAGATTTCCTTGGAAGAAGGGATTGCTGATATTGATATTCAGGACCAGGATACCAAAATTACTGGCAGACTAGATATTTTAGCAATTAACAAAGCTCAACAGACAGTAGATAAAGTATCGTTTTGGGTCTTAGTTATAGAAACTAAAAACAGTAGTGCTGATGTATCCGTTGGGTTACCTCAATTACTGACCTATGCCTATAAGAGTTTAGACCATCAAGACTCAGTTTGGGGACTATCGACTAACGGATACATTTATCAGTTTATTTATATCCAAGCTGGCAATCCTCCGATTTATCAGTTGATGCCAGTATTAAACCTGATGGAATCGGAGTCATCGATTAAATTACTACAAGTTATTAAAGCTATAGCGCTTCTAGATTAACTCTCAACTTAAACGGCTATAGTTTTTAGTTAAACTGGGATTTTTTAGTCTGTTCAACCCAATTTTACTGCCGAAAGTAGGCAACAATTCCATAAACTGAACCTTCACCACCTCCTAGGGGTGCTGTTGAAACAAGTTCCCATTTCTCTTGAGCCATGTGGGTTAAGAAATTTACCCACAGTTGGTCCTTCCATTCAGGACGTTCTTCACCTTCTATACGAAGCCATTTAATTTCTTGAGTCCAGCCTCTTCCCTTCCAAGCATAAACTACGCTGCGATACTTTGTTGACATGACGTTTTAAAATTAAAATAGCATTTCCGAATGAATTAGAAAAAGCGATGCAGTGCCGCGCTGACTCAAGACAAGGGTGACCGTTCTTGCCATTAGCCAAAATTCCTATCTATTTTCTTGCCTCTTGCCTCTTGCCTCTTGCCTCTTGCCAAGACCCAAGCGCGACTATGTTTGCTCTCCAAATCGAGTCAATAATTCTAGTCGAGACAATTGTAAGAGTAGGGGGGTAAATTCTTCTGGAGAGAGTGCCATCAATGGCTCAATGATTTCCAGCAGTTCCTGGTCTAGTTCACCAAAACGGCTACGCAATAAGTAAGTGACCATACTACGGCGTTCGTTTTGCCTACCTTGGACTAGTCCTTCTTCTTTTCCCTGCACTAGTCCCTCTTCTTTGCCAAGCTCGGTAGCTAATTCCAGTCGTTGTTGATATATCTGAGATAATTGCATGATTAACTCCCTGTCATCTTCTTCTAGGTCTTGATTTTGTTTGATACGTGCCTCTAATATTGCCAGCATGTCATATACTAATTCTAGGATATTGTCTTTGTGCTGACTCCCATTCGGTAGGGATTTCAATTCCTCAATTGCTTGCTGTTGCACTCTACCTCTACCGAGAATTCTCAACCATAAGGTTTCCGGTGTCACTGGTAGTTGGTGAATCGCCACAATCGCCGTATACAAGGATTTCCCCAGAAAGTACATACCCCTGGGATAATTAACCAGATCTGCTTTAGCATTGAAGCTTTCTAAAAACTCTTCGGAAGCGGTTGGGGAGAGAATCCATAAACGAGGCAGTTCTGTCACCCTAACTTGCGCATTAGTGCGCTTAGCCTGACGGAAAACTTGACCATGAACCTGAATCAGTTTACCGATACAACTGAGCACCTCAAATTTACTGACTGGGTTGCGGAACGGTTCAAATATCGCAGGAGTTGTGGCCAGTTTTCCGAGTAATCCCAGGTTTTTTCCATTGGTGGTTAGTGCCTGCGATGGCAAAAAATAAACATCAATTTCTTGAACTTCCCCAGGCACTTTCCAGCTTGTTTCTACTTTCCCCAGGGGGTCGAGGAGTTCTTTCAGACATTGTTTGGCAAATTGGTCATGGACGTTTCTGGTCATGGAACACCCTGATAACTATTGATTTAATTAGTATTTAATTACTATTTAAGTAATCAGCGGATGATCGAGCTAGTCAACCGGCACGACATTGGGATTAATTACCTAATTTACCTCTCCAAATCGAGTCAATAATTCTAGTCGAGACAATTGTAATAGTAGGGGGATAAATTCTTCTGGAGAGAGTGCCATCAATGGCTCAATGATTCCCAGCAGTTCCTGGTCTAGTTCACCAAAACGGCTACGCAATAAGTAAGTGACCATACTACGACGTTCGTTTTGCCTACCTTGGACTAGTCCTTCTTGTTTGCCCTCGACTAGTCCTTCTTGTTTGCCCTCGACTAGTCCTTCTTGTTTACCTTGCACTATTCCCTCTTGTTTGCCAAGCTCGGTAGCCAATTCCAGTCGTTGTTGATATATCTGAGATAATTGCATGATTAACTCCCGGTCATCTTCTTCAAGGTCTTGATTTTGTTTGATACGTGCGTCTAATATTGCCAGCATGTCATATACTAATTCTAGGATATTGTCTTTGTGCTGACTCCCGTTCGGTAGGGATTTCAATTCCTCGATCGCTTGCTGTTGCACTCTACCTCTACCGAGAATTCTCAGCCATAACGTTTCTGGGGTCACTGGTAGTTGGTGAATCGCCACAATTGCCGTATACAAGGATTTCCCCAGAAAGTACATCCCCTTGGGATAATTAACTAGATCTGGTTGAAAATTAAAGCTTTCTAAAAACTCTTCGGAAGCGGTTGGGGAGAGAATCCATAAATGAGGCAGTTCTATCACCCTAACTTGGGCATTAGTTCGCTTAGCCTGACGGAAAACTTGACCATGAACCTGGATCAGTTTACCGATACAACTGAGCACCTCAAATTTACTGACTGGGTTGCGGAAGGGTTCAAAAATAGCAGGGGTTGTGGCCAGTTTTCCGAGTAATCCCAGACTTTGTCCATTGGTTTCTAGTGGCTGAGATGGCAAAAAGTAAACATCAATTTCTTGAACTTCCCCAGGCACTTTCCAGCTTGTTTCCACTTTCCCCAGGGGGTCGAGGAGTTCCTTAAGACATTGTTTGGCAAACTGGTCATGGACGTTTCTGGTCATGGAACATTCTAAAGACTATAGGTAAGGAAAGAGGGAATAGGGAGTAGGGAGTAGGGAATAGGGAATAGGGAGTAGGGAGTAGGGAGTAGGGAGTAGGGAGTAGGAAGTAGGCTAAAATTAGCTGTAAATCATAACTATTTATTATAGTCTATAATTAGTCATTTTTAAATAAAAGTTTAATCAAAAAAACGGTGGTCAGTTTTTTAAAACTGACCATAAAAATCAAGGCTTATTTAGCATCACCCCAAAAACTTATCGGATTTCTTTCCTACTCTTCCCTATTCCCTGTTCCCTGCTCCCTGTTCCCTATGACCTACTATTTATAAGTGTTCAACCGAAAATGATATAAAATAGAGTGGGTGCAGAATGCCAGCTCGGATGAACCGTTACATGTTCCAACCGCAGCTTGGTACAGAATAGGGAAAAAACTCTACCAATATAAAAGTAATATGACCGATTTACAAACGTTTTACCGAGCTACCAACCCCAGTAAAACCTTAGCTGTGGACAATGAGGAGGATCGCAAGTATTACATTGATTTCTCTTCAGTACGCGGCGGTCAGATTATTGAAAAACTTAGAAAAAAGATTGCTATCTTTTCACCAAATCAGCCTACTTGTGAACTGTTTACTGGGCATATTGGCTGCGGCAAGTCTACGGAGTTGCTCAGGTTAAAGCTGGATTTAGAACGGTCAGGATTTCATGTGGTTTACTTCGAGTCTGATCAGGACTTGGAAATGAGTGATGTTGATATTAGCGATATTTTACTGGCGATCGCTCGTCGAGTCAGTGAAAGTCTGGAAAGTGCTGGCATTAGCCTTCAACCAGGGTACTTCCAGAGGTTATTTGGTGAAGTCAAAGATATCTTAAACACACCGATGGAGCTATCGGAGGTAGAATTTTCTGTAGGGATTGCCACCATTACCAGTCAAGCCAAAGCTAGCCCTAAGCAGCGGGATAAGTTGAGAGGATATCTGGAGCCTCGAACCAATGGAATTATTGAGGCCATTAATCAGGAGGTGCTGGAGCCTGGTATCAAGAAATTGAAACAGACCGGGAAAAAGGGACTAGTAGTTATTGTCGATAACCTTGACCGGGTAGATTCTATACAAAAGCCCTTTGGTCGTCTTCAGCCAGAATATTTGTTTGCGGATCGAGGGTCACAGTTGCGGGGACTGCACTGTCACGTGGTTTACACTATTCCATTGTCACTGCGGTTTTCCAATGACTTTGGGATGGTGACTGAACGCTTTATGAGCGACCCCAAAGTCCTGCCAATGGTTCCTGTACAGTTACGGGACGGTAGCAAACATGAAGAAGGAATGGCACTGCTGCGACAGATGGTGCTAGCAAGAGCTTTTCCAGATTTAGAGCCCAACCAGCGTCTAACTAAAATTACAGCAATTTTTGACAGTCCTGAAACCTTAGACCGTTTATGTGGTGCTAGTGGCGGTCATGTGCGAAATTTACTCCGGTTTCTCCGTGAATGGATCATGGAGGAAGGAGAACTACCCCTTTCCCGTAATGGTCTAGAACGTATGATTAAGGCTCAGCATCATAAACTTGTTTTATCGATCACTGATGATGAGTGGGACTTATTGCGTAAAGTAGCGAAGGATAAGAAAGTGACTGGAGATGACGGATATCAAATCTTAATCCGCAGTCGCTTTGTTTATGAGTATTATGATCAAGATGAACCTTGGTTTGATGTTAATCCAATTTTGTCAGAAGCGAAAGAACTACAGCCATAGCATTTCTAAATAGGTTATGAACAATCTTGCTGATTTCTTATATAGCGCTACGTGCAAGGCAAGAGGCAAGAGGCAAAAGGCAAAAGTTCACTAAAACAGCTTTTGCTGCTTGTATCAATGTCAAACACCTTAATGCGTAGTGCTATAACATCAAAAACTGTTTCGATCTCTTTACTACTGCTCCCTGCTCCCTGCTCCCTGCTCCCTGCTCCCTGCTCCCTGTTCCCTGTTCCCTGTTCCCTTTGCTATATATGAGTGCCTCCGATAAAACCAAAGAAGTTGCTGCCTACAACGAGCGTGCGTTGCAAAGATTGGCTTGGGCAATTGAAGCTTCTCAGGGGCAATTTTCACTGATTTTTGCACACTGTAACTATACCTATGTACAGCAGCAAATGACTGAGGGGCTCCGAGAAACCTGTCCTGTTCAAATCCGTGAGGTTGTGCTGAAAAAGTCTGATAGCAAACTTTATAGCAAGATTCGGCAGGATTTAGGAGATCAGCAGCCAGGGGCTGTGATGGTCTTTGGTTTAGAGGCTGTTGATGATATTGATAGCTTGCTGGCTGCCACTAACCAAGTGCGGGAAGAGTTTCGGAAAAATTTCCATTTCCCCCTAGTGCTGTGGATTAATGATGACGTTCAAACCAAATTGGTTCGGGTTGCTCCTGATTTGGAGAGTTGGGGCACAACTAGGGAGTTTCAAACCCCTCCTGATTCCTTATCCTATGAGTTAATCTATAGTCTCTCTCAAAAAGCTAAGGATATCTTGGCTACCTTTCCAGACTCTGATCCTGACAAATTTTTGTATGAGCTGAATCGGGGGATAGATGATCTATCAGAATTTGAGTCAGCTTGGCAAGATTTACACCATCATAACCAGGAAATTGAACCAGAGTTAGAAGCTAGTTTTTACTTCATTTTAGGTCGCAATTACTATGCTAAAAAACAATTAGAATAATCCTTACTTTACTTTAATAAAAGCTTAGAGCTATGGCAAAGCATAACCCGCTGGTATTGGCAAGGGATGGTTTTATTTAATATCGGGTTATGTCCTTATGGAAAAACTAAAGTACAAAATTTATTTGAGCAATGTGTTGATAGTTTAGCTCAGATATCTGATCAGGATTTAGCTAACCGATTTATTACTCAATTTGCCAGAGTTTTGCAACGCTTACAACGATGGGAAGACTTAGAAACCTTAGCCCAAAGGTCTATAAGACTCCATAGAACCCATGGTAATTCAATTGAGTTAGCGAAAGATTATGGTTTTTTGGCGGAGGTGGCTTTAGATAAATTAGCTTGGACTGAAGCTAAGGGATTAGCAGAGCAAGCACTCTCCATCCTGAAAACTAGTTTGTCGGCTGAATCAACAGCAACCTCATCCAAGCACAACGCAAAATTAGATGGAATGCCATATGTTGATAAAGCTTGGTATTTATTATTATTGGCAAGAGCAGAAAAAGGTCTTGGTAAGTATCAAGAGAGTATCAAGTATCTCGAAAGAGCTAAAGCAGAAACTCAAGCCCATTATGCTCCAGAGCTTTATATTAGGATTTTGGCAAGCTGGCGAGAATTATACCTTGAAAAAGGTGACTATCTAGCTGCTTTTAGAGTTAAACAAGAACGAATATCCATTGAGCAACAGTTTGGCTTGCGAGCTTTTATCGGTACAGGGAGATTACAGCCAAAACGAAGGAGAGCCAATTCTAAAGTTCCAGCCCTTGAGCAGCCTGAAATGGTTGCAGACGAAATCATTGCTTCTGGCAGACAACAAAATATCAATAATTTGGTGGAAAAAATTGGCAATACTAGTTGTAAATTAACTGTTATTCATGGATCATCTGGAGTTGGTAAAAGTTCCTTAATCTATGCAGGATTAGTTCCAATTCTCAAGCAACGAGCCATTGGTCAGCGAGATGTGCTGCCAATTGCCATACGAGTCTATACTGACTGGGTTAGGCAGTTGGGCGAGTTATTGGTTAATTCACTAAAAGCAAGAGGGCTTAGTCTTTCTGTTGAAGCAGATTCAGTAACTAGCATCTTGCAACAGTTGCAAGAAAATGGTGACCGAAACTTACTAACAGTTTTAATTTTTGATCAGTTTGAAGAATTATTTTTTGCTGTCCCAGATCTAGTCGAGCGTAATCTTTTATTGGAATTTTTAAAAACAGCAATTGACTCTATTCCTTATACTCAAGTTATTCTGTCATTAAGGGAAGACTATCTACACTATCTATTAAAATTTCAACGTTCACACAAAATAGATACTATCAATTACATATTAAGCCAAGATATTCTTTATTATTTAGAAAATTTTTCTAGAAAAGATAGTGTTAAATTTATAAAAAAAATCACAAATAAACCTCAGTTTTATTTAGAAACTGCTTTGATTAATAAACTTGTTAATGATTTAGCGTTAGAGCTGGGTGAAGTTCGTCCCATTGAGTTACAGATTGTGGGATTACAATTGCAAGAAGATAAAATTTATAAACTGGTTGAGTATGAAAAAATCGGTTCTAAACAGAAGCTATTGGAGCGATTTTTAGCTGGAGTTGTTAAAGACTGTGGTTATTGGAATGAAAGTGACGCCAGACTAGTTTTATACCTCCTAACAGATAAAAATAACACTCGACCACTCAAGTCTAGGGCAGAGTTAGGATCGGGTTTATTGGATCTAGGAGTAGGAGAGACAGAAAACCTAGATTTAATATTAGAGATCTTCATAAACTCAGGATTGGTTTTACTTTTGCCAGAATTTTCGACTGCGCACTATCAATTAGTACACGACTATCTTGTTCCTATTATTCGTCAATCGACAGGAGCTTTAATAATCACTGAATTGGAACAGGAGAGACTAGCAAGAAAAGAGGCGGAACGAAGTAAATTAAGACTAGAAGAGGCGTTTTTAAAAAGCCGATTTAGAGCATCAGTTGTCAAAAAAATGATTAGTCTGGTAGTATTAATACTATTGACCGGACTACTATTTGCGAGACAAGTTAAAATACTAAAGACTCTTGCTCTTGCTCAATCCTCAGAAGCCCTATTTAACAGACATAGGGAGTCACTTGATCCACTCATATTAGCTTTAAAGGCAGGAAGACAACTTAAGTCAGCAATCGCAGTAGGAACCAATACCCGCACTCAGACTTTAGCTGCATTACAGCAAGCCCTTTATGGAGTCAGAGAGCGCAATCGTTTGGAAGGTTATGACAGTTGGGTTAATAGCATCACTTTCAGTCCTGATGGTGAAATCCTTGCCACTAGCATTGCTGATAGTACGGTCAAACTTTGGAGGGGAGATGATGAAATACTAACCGTTCTCCCAGGGCATACAGATACAGTCAATAGCGTCAGTGTTAGTCCTGATGGTGAAATCCTTGCCACTGGCAGTGCTGATGGCACCGTCAAACTTTGGAGTATAGACGGTCAATTACGACACACCCTCCAGGGGCATGAAACTGAGGTTACAAGTATCAGTTTCAGCCGGGACGGTCAGGTGATTGTCAGTGGTAGTCGCGGCGGAATAGTAAGATTGTGGGACAAACAAGGCAACCGAATTGGGCAACCCTTTGCAATACAGAACGCTAGTATTACGAGTCTCAGTTTCAGTCCTGACGGTAAGGTGATTGCCAGTGGTAGTAGCAACGGAATAGTAAGATTGTGGGACAAACAAGGCAACCGAATTGGGCAAACCTTTAAGGGGCATAAAGCTGATGTTACAAGTATCAGTTTTAGCCCTGATGGTCAGACCCTTGCCACTGCTAGTCTGGATGGAGCTGTTAGACTTTGGAATCTTCAAGGAAAGGAAATTCTTACTTTCCAGAGTTCTGGTGCCACAATCAACAGCGTTAGCTTCAGTCTTGATGGTCAGACAATTGCCACTGGCAGTTTAGACGGAACTGTTGAAATATGGAGTCGGGACGGTCAGGAACTCCAAATCTTGCGGGGTCATAAGAGAGGGATTGCAATTATGAGCTTTAGTCCCGATGGCAAAATTTTAGCCACCGCCAGCAGAGACTTGACCGTCAGACTCTGGAGCGTTGAGGAGTATGATCTCAAAACCCGAACCCTATTTGGGCATAAGGCTGCGGTTGATAGCGTCAGCTTTAGTCCCGATGGTCGCACAATTGCCACTGCTAGCTTCGATGGAACTGTTAAGCTTTGGAGACGAGACGGTAGACTACTCATGACCTTGGTAGGACATCAAGGTGCAGTCACAAGTCTTAGTTTCAGCCCTAATGGGAAATCACTTGCCAGTGCTGGTTTGGATGGAAATGTTCGGCTCTGGGATTTGGTAACGGGTCAACTAATAGTAAGCTTGCGAAGTGGTAAGGAGTGGTTTAATAGTTTTAGTTTTAGCTCTGATGGACAAATTATTGCTGCTGCTAGTAAAGATGGAACCGTAAAACTCTGGCATTTAGAGACGGCAGAAGAAATGCGCACTCTCCAGGGGCATGAAGATGATGTTTACAGTGTCAAGTTCAGCCCTAATGGCAAAATCCTCGCTACTGCTAGTAAGGATGGAACTGTTAAACTCTGGAATTTAACAGGTCAACAACTTGAAACTCTCAAGGGGCATAGTGCTGCGGTGATTAGCCTCAGCTTTAGCTCTGACGGTCAGACCCTTGCTACCGCAAGTTTGGATGGAACTATTAAACTCTGGAATTTGCAAGGTCAAGAACTGGCAACTCTCAAGGGACATAGTGGTGCAGTCAATAGCCTCAGTTTTATCCCCTACGGTACCATACTTGCCAGTGGTAGTAGTGATGGGACAGTCAAACTCTGGTCTAAAGACGGTAAAGTACTCCAAACCCTCCAGAGTAGTGGTGCTGCCATCAACAGTGTTAGCTTCAGCCCTGATGGCAAGACTCTTGCTACTGCTAGTCAGGATAAAACTGTAATCTTGTGGAATATCGATCTAGCTCTAAGTAGTCTAGATGAGCTACTGGGACGTGGTTGTGATTGGGCTGGGGATTATCTAAGGTATAACCCGAATGTCAGTGAACGCGATCGCACTCTTTGTGAAGACATCAACTAAAAAGTGATTAATCCGTTGGTGGGCAGTGCTTACTAAGGCTATTGGCAACCACATGAATCTCTCCAAAGCACTGCCCACCCTACATCTAAAATGCGATCGCATAAACCTCTGAACCTCGTGAATGAGCCTCTGAACCTCGTGAACGAACCTCTGAGCCTCGTGGACGAACCTCTGAGCCTCGTGAACGAACCTCTGAACCTCGTGAACGAGCCTCTGAACCTCGTGAACGAACCTCTGAGCCTCGTGAACGAACCTCTGAGCCTCGTGAACGAACCTCTGAGCCTCGTGAACGAACCTCTGAGCCTCATGGTCGAGAAAAAGCGATTGACCTTGGCCTACGGCCTACCCCACACCCCACACCCCACACCCCACACCCCACACCCCAGGCAGTGCCTACTTTGGCGATTGGCAACCACATGAATCTGTCCAAAGCACTGCCCACCCTACATCAACTAATTAAAGTCGGGTGGGCAAAGTTCTATTATCTATTATCTAGATTACTGATTAGCGCTCGACCTTCACGATTGTCGGTGCCCACTGTTTCAATACAGGCACATTGAACCAGACCCAGAAAAGAAAGCTTCGAATAGCAAGTGGGTATCGAGGGTAACCTATATCGGTCACATCAAAGTCTCGTCCCATACTTTTCTCGATAAAGGATGGAATCTCTTTCCGGTTGATTCCCCAAGGCATTACCGGCGTCACATAATCCCGAGTCATTTTCAACCCGTCGGGTGATAGTGTCTTTTGGGCAAGCCAGTTCGGAATAACGTCGAATATAATCGTCAAAATTGGATGCCGCTCTGCAAGGGTTTTGAGAAGATCCCGAACTTCCGACTCCTGAAAATACATGAACAAACCCTGAGCTGTTATACACACAGGTCGGTCGGTCGGGATTTGGTCCATCCAAGCATAATCCAGGGCGGAACAAGTAATGTGCTTCCACCTGTCACCCGGCGATATAAAGTGCTCACGAGCGCGGATTGACCTTTGGTCACGCTTCGCGATCGACTCAGGTAAATCTATTGTGTACCAGGTCGTTTGAAGATCCGCCAAACGGAAACGCTGGGTCTCAAGCCCTTCCCCAAGGTTTACCACCACGCCACTTGGGTGCTTTTTCATAAACGCTCTAATTTCTGAGTCAAAAGCGATTGACCTTTGGTCACGCTTCGCGATCGAACGCAGTGCGTGCAATGGATCCGCCTTTCCAAAGGATCGTTCGTAATCGTATTCAATCGCCTCGTAAATTTCAACGGCCTTGGGATCCTGTATCACCCCGTCTGACCGCATTGCTTCGTTGGCTCGATTGTGCAAAGTCCAGAGCATTGTTTCAGGAATACCGGTTAGCTTTTCCAATTCTGAATAGATAGTGAATACCTTGTTAATTATCGCTTTTAAGAATTTGCTTGTTGAGTGCGATCGCGATTGGCCGTAGGTCACGCTAAAAGCGATTGACCTTTGGTCACGCTTTCGGCAAAGCCGACGCTGCGCGAACGCGATTGGCCGTAGGCCACGCTAAAAGCGATCGCACTCTTTGTAAAGACATCAACTAAAAAGTGATTAATCCGTTGGTGGGCAGTGCCTACTAAGGCTATTGGCAATCACATGAATCTGTCGAAAGCACTGCCCACCCTACATGAACTAAAAAGGGAACGCACTCCCCTCCCCCAACACTTCTCTTTCCCTACAAAAGCCCCAGATTCTGATTAGACCTAAAACCAGGAAAGATTTGGGCTAAATTGGAGTCTCCAATCTCCATATGTTCCCTTAGCACAGGCATCAGCACGTCACGAAAATCCGTAGTTACGGCTAAGTCCCGTTTTTCATACAACTGGGATTCCGCCAAACCGGGCCACTCTCCATAGACCTTACCACCGCGAATTCCTCCACCCAAGAGCCAGATCACATTCCCGTGTCCATGGTCAGTACCCTTGTTACCATTCTCTGCCAGGGTACGACCAAATTCTGACATGACCACAATCACAGTATTGGCATAAATCGGTTCTAACGCTTTGACCAGAGTAGCCAACCCAAGTCCGAGAGGCTTAAGTTTTCGAGCCAGCTGTCCTTGACTACCGCCCTGGTTAACATGGGTATCCCAGCCACCTAAGGCCAAAAATGCCAGTTGGGTCTTAGCATCCCCCACCATCAGCTTGGCTAATTTGCGGCTATCACCAACAAATTTAGAGGAAGGTGGTGCTCCCCGGTTAGCTGCCATCATTTCTTCCTTTAGCTCAGCCAGCAGTATCTTCCGTGCGTCACTTCCTTCCTGATAAGCCCGATTAATCGCATTATTACCACGATAGAGTTGATCAAAAGCAGCATCAATTTGGGGACGGTCTACAGGCAGCTTGTGATTATAATTTCTCCCCATCGGTAAATTAGCCACTGGCATCTGACCGGATAGAATCCGTGGGGTTGTTGTGCCCATATTCACGGCTTGAGTTGGTATTTCTTTGGGAATTGTCCCTAATAGTCGATTCATCCAGCCATCATCTGTACTCTTAATGCCTGGGGTGCCACTTTCCATGTAATCCTGAGCATCGAAATGGGAGCGAGTGGAGTCTGGTGAACCACTGGCGTGAACAAAGGCTAAACTTTTCTGTTTCCAAAGAGGCATCAGATCAGCTAGAGCTGGATGTAAGCCAAAGTAACCATCTAAATCCAAGACTCCCCCTTTTTCCCCGGTGCGAGGAATCGCAATTCTCGGTCGCGCTTGGTAGTAATCAGCCTCTTGGTATGGCACAACTACATTCAGTCCATCTATCCCACCCCGCAGGAAAATAACAATCAGTCGCTTACGGTGATTAGTAGTTGCTGTATTTGCTAATCCTCTGGCTACCCAACTGCCCATAGAGATAAGTCCCCCAGCAGTTAGAAGGCTAGCTTGTTGTAATAATTTCCGTCTTTTCATTTGTTGTGTTTATAGCATAGGGAACAGGGAGCAGGGAGTAGGGAACAGGGAATAGGGAACAGGGAACAGGGAGCAGGGAGCAGGGAGCAGGGAATAGAGAACAGGGAATAGGGAGCAGGTAATAGGATAAAAATACTGTGGTTATCATAGCTATGATAACCGCTATAAATTTATTTTATAACAATCGCCAATTTTGAATTAAAAATTGATTTAAAATTAAAATTTTTAAATGGCAATTTACAACTAAAAAATCATAATTTATCAGTCATAATTTATCAGTCATCCTTCAAAAAAGATAGCGTTTCTCAGACTTATGAGGTGTATAGCGTTTTTGTAGCTAGTAAGGTACAATTTTTAGGGAGTAGTGAGCAGTGAGCAGTGAGCAGTGAGCAGTGAACAGTGAACAGTGAACAGTAAAGTCAGAATAGGGAAGAGGTAAAAAATTTGGTGTACCTGATTAGACTAAAAACCGCTATATCTCTCTTCTGTCACTCTAGGCAGATGAATAATAAAAATTATCCCAAAAATAAACAAAGTCACGCAAACAATCAAACTCATTCATTAGATTTATAAGCCTAGGGAAACCCAAAGAAAGCTGAGGAATAGGAAAAACTTTAAGCCACCGGCTAATGATATTAAAACTAAGATAAGGTTTAATAATTAATCTAAGATTATTAAGAATATTTTTCCAGCCCTTTATTTCATTCCACCAATCATGTTGTTGAAACTTTTCTGATACAGGTGTAACCATTGGGTTAAAAGAGTCACTGTGTAGAGACACCATTAAATACGCCGACATAACTAATTGCCACCATTTTTCAATTTGAGGATAATTAGTGACACGAAAATCTGCCCAACCTAATTCACTTTTACTTTGTTTAAATCCATATTCCACCCAAGCTCTTATTTTCTAAATTTGGCCTACTTTTTTATAGCTTATTTTTGGGATTTTCGTCATGACAAACCAAGTTGAATCGGCTGGTATTGTCTCTTTATCCGTTGTTATCTCCCAATATTGTCTTAATCCTCTTTTTCCATAAATAACTTCTCTGTCTTGATGCAGTCGCTCATGGGGGGAACCCCCAAGACCGCGCTGCATCGCTAATGTATCTTTTTTGGATCTTACCATCAAGCGCCTTGATGCTCAAATTCTCGCCATTTATTGGCTCTGACTTTCTGCTCTTTTGGTAGCCACACTCCATGATTAGAGCGGATTGCTACTGCATACTCTATTTTTAATTCCTCAATTACCGACCTAAAATTACTACCACTTTCCCCATAAAGACTATCAGCTAATACTCTTTTTATATTAAAACCCATTTCTTTTAGCTCTTTGATTAGTTCTGCTCCAAGTACTGGCTTGCTTTTGTATTTATCTCCTTCTTTTAACCTTCCTTTTGGCTTAAAAATCTTAAACTTTAATGGGAAAGTCATACCCTCCCAATGTCCATAGGCATTTACTGAGACAATCCCATTCTCTACTTTTACGCTTATTGCCAATATATTGTCTCTTGACATAGTCCGTTTTTTCTCCTTTCTTCTTATCTCCTGTTTCGTCTATTATCACATCTATTTCCCTCCCTTCTAACACAGTTAAGATGATGCCTAATCTTCTTGACTCTAATTCTTTAGCTGACCAGGGGGACTTGCTTAAGAAGCGATGCAGCGCGGTCTTGGGGGTTTCCCCCATGAGCGACTGCATCAAGACAATGGTGTAATCCTTGTGCATTTTCTAACCCTACTACCTTAGCTATCTCTGGTAAACTTTTTCTTTTTATGTCACTAATCAGTCCCACATGAATGTATTTAAAGTACTCATAGGCTCTTACTTCTACAAATAAGTTTTTGTACAGTTCACAGTATGTATCTACAAATCTCACTGTGGAAGCAGCCTGTCTCGCCTCTACCATACTCGAATGACGGGTTTCATAGGTTTCCTCTTCATTTTACAACTCCGAGAGTGACAGAAGAGAGATATTGTTTCTTTTGCCTTTTGCCTTTTGCCTTTTGCCTTTTGCCTTTTGCCTTTTGCCTACTCCCTACTCCCTACTCCCTACTCCCTACTCCCTACTCCCTACTCCCTAATGTATTATCGATACATCATTTCTGGACTGCCTAAAATCAAGGCGGCCTGTAGCTTAGCTGGACTAGTGTCGATGACTTCTTTGGTTTGGTCAGAAAAGTGATTGGCTAGGGTTTTCCTGAGTTGGACAGCATCCACAGGTTTACGCTTTTGTTTAGGTTGACGCTGCTCGAAATTACCATTGGCTAATGCGGTGGCAAAGCTGACCCGGCGAATCATCCCATCTGGACTGAGCCAAGCCTTCTCAGTGTTTTTGTAACCATTGGGAGTTGGGCAGCCGTAGATGGGCATTCCTAGCTGACGGATAATACCAGATAGGGTTTTCCATTTGGGCTTTTTACTGCCTGTAGCTCGCACTGCTGAGATGATGTAGTGATAGGGGGATTTAAATTTACTGTTGTAATACTGAGTGTCCCAAAATTCAGGGCTTTGAAATAGGGTTTCTAGAACCTTACGAATATCCCCATCGGTCTTCAAAAAGCGTTGGGCTAGAGTGTCTACTAGCTTTGCTGGTGGCTGATCAGCTACAAAGTACTGGGCTAATTTGTAGCTAATGTAATGGGCGGTGGAGGGATGACGAGCCAGCAGATCTAGGGCTTGCTCTCCCTCTAGGCTGCCGCTACCTGGAATCGGTCTACCCAGGAAAACCTTATCACTGTAATCATGGCGCTTAGGGTGGAAATAAAATCCCCTACTGTCACCGTGCTTACCCTCACGGTCAGTAGTCCAGCCAGTCAAGATCCGCGCTAAAGTAATTACATCCTCTTGGGTGTAGCCACCATCTACTCCTAGGGTGTGGAGTTCCATTAGTTCCCGAGCATAGTTTTCATTCAGCCCTTTGTATCGACCACGAGCTCCTGGACTTCCTGGTGCAGTGTTTTGGTGGTTGTCTAAATAGAAGAGCATGGCGGGATGGTGAGCTGTAGCACCTAACAAATCCCGAAAACGACCAAGGGCATGGGGTCTAATCGCATCTTGTTCAAAGGAACTAACCCAGATCCGATTCAACCCCTTGCTATCAAAAACATTGAAGTGGTTGAACCAGAAGTCTACCATTACTTCCTGGAGCTGTTGAGGACTAGCGATCGCTCTGATTAAACGGGCTTCTAATCCCTGCTGCCTAGGTATTTGCGTCCGCTTTTGAGCCTGCTTCCGTTCTTGCTGACTCAGCTGCCGTTTCTTTTTACCTTGTGGTGGTCCATACCCTTTCCATAGCTCCACTGGATTCAGTTCCAGGGTATCCAAATTCTTGAGTTGTTTCCTTAGTTGTGGCGGTTCAGGAATAGATTCTGGGGAAAGCTGGGACTGAATATAAGCATCAACCCCCATGGATTTCACCCGTTCGATGTCCCCAGGGCGAGGGCCAAAACTAACGCGATTTAGGACATGCAATACTTTCGGGTCAGTGGATAAACTGGCAGCGTGCCAAGGCTTGGGTAGTGCCCAGAGGAGGATGACTGCCAAGATTAGCCCTAAGAGCCAGTAGACCGGCTTAAGGTTCAATTTTCCCAGATACATTGGTTTTAGGGAGTAGGGAGTAGGGAGTAGGGAGTAGGGGGAAGAGTTTTAGTAATAGTGGTTTTACCGCACGAGGAGGGGGGAGTAGAAAAAAATCCTGTGCACCTCACTCGTGATGATAATTGGGCTTGATTAGTTCCTCAACACTGAGGGATCTGGCCAGTGGATGATCAGCCACAATTGCCGTTGGCAGTGCCTTTGGTAGACTGGTCTAGATGCAACTGCTGACCTTCATCCTTTTTTTCATACTAATGCGATCGCAAATGCGATGGCATGGTGCAGCAGCAGCAAAGTCTGGCAATGATCATTCGCTACCCATCACTAGATGCTCAGCCGTTGCTCAGCCCGAAAATACCGGAAGTGGGGTAGTTTAGCTAACTCTGTTCTCCCTTCAAGCATTAGAATATTAAGAATTGTGTCTAAGTGTTTCTAGATACTTAGTCACGAACCCATGCAAGACATCAGCAATTCTATATATTCAAATCCAAAACAGAAACAAAATGGCAAAACATACTAAGGCTTTCATGTCCCGAAGCGTAAAAAAGAATGAGCCTACTGGGGTCAAGTATATGACCAAAAACCAGATGGAGTACTATATGGGTGCCAAGCTTATCGAAATTGGGGTTGAGCCGAAATCAGCTATTTATCGATGGTCAGTAGAAAGCAAAGAAAATGATAAGCACGAAGTTTGGACTTACGCAGCCTACTGGGGAGATTCCAAAGAGCAACTGTTGCAAGAGGAGCAGGCATCAAAAGAGAACTGATCTTCCATTTCCCTTTGATTTGTAAATGATTACCCTTAGGGAAAGGCAAGAGGCAAGAGGCAAGAGGCAAGAGTGTGGGGAGACCGAAAAAGTAGTTTTCAATAATTTGGTATAGTTAACACCATTTTTACCAATTCCTTTGGAAAGGCTAAGGGCTGTTATCGCACTTATTATTTACAATCTTTTTTGATTAAGGATACCCCCTAACCCCCCGCGCGGAAGGGGGGAATCTGATTCCCTTAAAACCCTCTTTACTTTTGCCTTTTGCCTATTGCCTATTGCCTTTTGCCTATTGCCTTTTGCCTATTGCCTTTTGCCTCTTGCCTAGTCCCTAGTCCCTACTCCCTATTCCCTATTCCCTATTCCCTATTCCCTTTCCTATTGATATTACTGCAAAGCCCACGCATTCTTTACTTCTGGGACTTTTCCAAATCAATACAGTCATTTGCTAACTGGTCAGCTTCAAGGTTTTGGGTTTTGTTAATCCAGATTAATTCGTAGAAATCCAGTTTATCAAGAAGGGTTTTGGCTCGGGTGTGAAAGGTAACTAAATTGTTGTTTTTAACCATATAATCCCCATGGAGCTGGTTAATTACTACTTCGCAATCCCCATAGATTTTGGCTTGTTTTGCGCCAAGCTTTAGAGTCTTCTGTAGTCCAAGGATTAGTCCCATATATTCAGTTTGGTTCTGAGTAGTAAATCCTAAGTATTGAGAGACTGGATAAACTTCACCTTGGTACTGAATTATAGCAGCACATGCGGATTGATTAGTGCGTTTTTTGCTGACACCATCGAAATGAATAATAGCAAGATTATTCGATTTATCTGTCATGATATTCTTGAGCTTGTAGGGAGTTTGGTTGTAAGCATTTAGCCGTCAGCGGTCAGCGGTCAGCGGTCAGCGGTCAGCGGTCAGTGGTCAGTGGTCAGCGGTCAGCGGTCAGTGGTCAGCCTTTAGCTGATAGCTGATAGCTGATAGCTGATAGCTGATAGCTGATCGCTTACCTTTGCCCACCCTACTTTAATTGGTATTATTTTGATTGAGTAAATGCTACCTCTGCAAATAATAGGACGACTTTTCCCAGGCAGTTCCTGGTATTTACGAGCAAAAACCGTAAATGTATCCATCTTTCTTATGAACCCTGATCAAGTTCTTGACGTGTAAGCTTATTGCTTTTTTCCCTGGGACTGTGTAATTGAAGGAATTACTTTTACTCCTGGGGTTGACTCTCCCGAACTCTCCAGTCATAATGTTTTTGGCTATATCTCCACTACACCAACCTTTGATTGGTTTTAATGGGTTGTGTCTGATAGGGTAGCCGTACTTATTGAGTGCTGCTTTTTGCCTACCTCCCTGTCCCTTGCAAGTAACTAACAGTGGCTGAGATGTTCTCAAGATCAAGGTCTCAATATCCCCGACACAGGCGGCATCGATCCAATGTTCTTTAGGAAAACCCAGCTTAGTCCGGTTGTACTTGGTTTGTGCTCCCGTTCCAGTAATTATGGGCTTGATATTTTGAAGCACTTTCACTAATTTGTTCCGAGTTGCATTTACTGCTGCCGCATCTCTCAATGGCTGCTTGGCCTTAGATTTGATTTTTTGCAGTAGGCTTGGCTTCTGTTTTAGGAATTCTTCGATAGGCTTATTCCCTTTGCGCTGATTACATTTTTCACAAGCCAAACAAAGATTACTTACCCGTTCGCTTCCCCCTTTGGACTTTGGGTGAATGTGTTCTATCTGCAACGGGACGGACTGCTTACCGCAATAGGTGCATTCTCTTCCCCATTTTTCAAGTAAGTACTCCCTGACTTCGTACCCAGCTAGCTCACCTTGTTGGTACTCAACGCCGTTGATTTCAGGGTTTTGCATTTTTTGAGTATCAAACTTAACTCTTTCAACCCAAATTTCATTGACCGGGCAAAACTTGATTAATCGCTTTACCCAGGTTTCAATAGTCAAAATCCTGTGTTCTAGGCTAGGTGGGAGCCAACCCTCTGAACGTTTGCGATTAAGAAACCGTGGCTTTCTGTAACGGGTGTGACGATTACGTCTTCGGTGCCTTACGGCTCTTCTAGACTCTAATTTTTTCTTGATCAATCCTCCCCTGTGTTCTAGTTCCATTCCCCAGATAACCTGATTATTTTGGACTAAGGCAAATCCAGTTACTTTACTGCCAGGGTCGATCTTTATTTGACATGGCGATATGGTTGGATTTAAGACAGAAGTTTTCAAGATGATTGTGAACGGGTACATCCTAAAAACAGCGGCTTTACCTTTGTCTAATAACCGGCGAGCTTTCTTTGGTGTGACAGGGTTTAATGGCTGCTTGTTTGTGTCAACAACAAATACGTAATTTTGCATCGTTAAATGCCTCAAAATTGGTAATGTTTTCCTTGACAATGTTGGAATGGCTTGTTAAGCTAATCACACATTTGCCTTTACCTTAATGATTAACGACAGAGCCAGGAGCTGGAGGTCACCCCTGGGTGTCATGACCATAACAACGTAGAAAATAAATCCTTAGTCTGCAACCTAGTCGGCAAACCCAGGAATTACCGGGAATTGCCAAGGCTTAAGCTAGGTGTTGTATTCGCCTGCCAAATTTTAATTGTACGATCAAATCCCCCAGTAGCCAGAAAACGCCCATCCCGACTAAAGGCAACGGATTGTACCCAATCTTGATGTCCAGTCAACCAAGCAATCTGCTTACCAGTGTTCAAATTCCACAACCGCACCCCATCACGACTAGCACTAGCGAGAATTGTGCCATTAACTGGATTAATTGCGATCGCACGAATCTTTCCAGTATGTTTAGTCAAGGTATACTTAAGCTGCCAAGTCTGCGTATCCCAGACCCTAATCTTACCGTCATAACCACTGCTGACTAGGGTTCTACCATTAGGGGTAAAGGCTAGAGCACTAGTGATACCTTGATGAGCTCGAATAATGTAAAGGGGTTGTCCTGTGTTCAGATTCCAGATTTTAATCCTACCATCCTTGAGTCCACTGACCAAGGTTTCGGCCTTGGGATGAAGCGCTAGGGAATAGGTTGGATGATCAAAATTTGCCAGAGTGTAAAGGGGACGTTGGTTTCTGAGGTCCCACACCCGAATACCATCCAATCCCCCAGTCACTAAGACCTTACTATCTGAGGTCATAGCTAGGGAAAGCAAATTGCTTCTATGGCCTAGAAAACTACGGGTATAGTCTCCTGTGTAGTCTTGCTGATTCCATTGCCACAAGTTGACCCCACCATCCTCCCCGACACTAGCCAGAATTGTTCCATCAGCACTAAAAGCCATGTCAGTCACTGAGGTTTGGTGTACTCGCAGGCTATCAATTTCACGACCGTTTTTCAGCCACCATAATTTTAGATGGGCATCACTCCTGCTTCCCCCACTGAGTAGCACTCGCCCACTAGGACTAAATGACAGAGCATCCACAGCGGTAGAATGGGCTTCAATGGTACGCACCAATTGAGGAGTTCTCCAAGATTGAGCTTGGTATGAAGCCATTTCCGGCATAGCTGCAACCATTAGCCCCAGTCTTGGTTCCCTAGCATAGGTGCTACTGGTGACCACTGCCATGAGCCCGACCACAGTTCCCAAAATCGCCAACGGTGTTTTTCTCATTCTGCTTGTTCGCGTAGCGTGGCCTTTTGGCCAAGGTTAGGGCAAATCGTCTTACTTTTCACCGCGTCAGGGGGATGTTCTTGCCAACCGGAAATTATACCCAACAACTCCGACTTTAGTAGTTCCAATGCTTCTATTTGTTCGGTAATTGCCTCAATTTTGAGCAGTAGATGCTGCTTAACCGCTCCACAAGGCAACTCACCAAAGTCATGAATTTTGAGGATGTCTTGAATCTCACTAAGACTAAGTCCTAGGGATTGAGCGCGTTTGATAAAAGCCAGTCGATTCAACACCTGCCTGGTAAACAGGCGATAGCCAGAAGGGGAGCGGGTTGTGACTGGCACAAGCAGACCAATTTCTTCGTAATAGCGAATGGTCTTAACGGGCAACCCGCTATGACTAGCTACCTGACCAATTTTGAGCCATTCCTCTGATGAATTGGTGACAAGATCATTGGTAATTGGTAATTGGTAACGGACCACTGATAAATATGCTCTCCCCTCTGTTTCCCCTATTGCCTTAGGGATGAACAGTTTGATATTAAAACAGCCTGAACCTATCGAGGTGGTTGACGTCGAGGTTGTTGACGCTTAACAGCACTCAACATCGGTAATGGTGGACGGGAAGAACTGGGGGGAAGATACCGTTCCACAGGTTGCTCAGCCAGTTCAGTTTGCTGACTTTGGCTTTGCCACCAACGGACTGCTACTGCTATTGCTACCATCATCAGTCCAAAACTGAATAATGACCAGCGTCCGCCGATACCACCAATCACAGCATCCACCGCTCCGATAATCACGATGAAGCCTGAGATTGGCTCTTTACGGTAAGCTGACTTCAAGACTCGATGCCATAAAGCATTTATCACGGCTTACTACTTACTCTATTTCACTTACTTCTTTTTTAACAGAATAGGTCAAAAGTGCCCAACTAGAGCACTCACTTAGTTGGGAGACTTCACTGTTACTGAGATATATCTGATATATATAATTCTTCGACATCCCCAGAGCAACCGGGAAGTTCAAGATCAATTTTGCCAATCCTGGGAACTATGGCAACCCTTATTCTTAAAAGCGCTTACAGGAGCAGGTCAGTAGCTTAAGCGACTCTCCTACTGACCGACTCTCCCACTGACCGACTCTGGGACTAGTTCTACTGTAAGCCTAACCAGGTTAATAAGTCTTGACCAGTAAAGTATTCAATTGCCAGAGTCAAAATAAAACCAATCATGGCAGCTCTACCATTCAAGCGTTCTGCGTAATCATTAAACCCAAACTTAGGTGACTGGAGTTGAGGGACTTTAGAGGGTTGGGGTTGCGTCATGGTTATAAAAGTTGCCAAGCTATAGTGGAGTTACTTAACTTCATCAATTTTAACATTTAGATCACATTTAGCTTCATCCGCCGCGATTCATCTGACACTCAATGCTACGCCATGAGTGTCAGATGAATCGCGGACAAGATCTTTGCCGTTTTGAGATCCAAAATCTATAATGAAAGTAGTAGGGAAGAAAATTAAGAGCTAACCGCCACCTACGTGCTTAAAATAGGACTTTTTTGTATTGTAAGGCGTGCGGAGGGGCATCCCGGAGACGAAACCTTAGAAGAGTGGAGCCTTAATCATAAAGTTTTAACCCTTTACCCATAGCCGACTAACCATAAAGGCTCCACTCTTCTTGCGGTAACTTCTGACCGTGTCGTTAGTAAAGCTTGTCGAGTATCCGTTCGCGCAGCGTCGGCGAAAGCCGATACCGTTGGGTGGAGTTGGCAAGAAGCCTAAACTGGCTCTTGGAGTTCAGTGTAGGAGTATGTCACATACAGCACCAGTACCCCAAAGAGTTGACAATCCCCGTCCTAGAAGGACGAGGATTATTTATTCATAGGGATTCCAAAGAAATTGCCCTCAGAAAGCTTACACCGTCTGCCCTGCGGTGTTTGAAGCCGTCGAACCCGTGGCAAATTTAATTCGACGACTGTAAGCGCACCGGGGGATATTTTTAAATTACCTTGTTCAGCTTCCAAATTTGGACAAGATTTATGATTTTTGCTACCAGGGTTCCGGAACACAAGCAGCCCGCTAGAACTACTAAGCTTTTCATGTGTGGGCTTTACCGCTACTATTAATTATAGCTTAATCCTTCTTAAAAGGACGGGGCTTTAAACCCAAAAATTTTGGTAAAAGCATGGAAATCGGTGTTCCCAAAGAAACGAAAGATCAGGAATTTCGTGTGGGATTAACCCCCAGTAGTGTCAGGGTTTTACAAGAAGCGGGTCATACAGTTTTCGTTGAAACTAATGCTGGCACTGGTGCTGGCTTTACCGATGAGGACTATCAGCGTCAGGGAGCCAAAATTGTCTTAGACGCGGCTGAGGCTTGGAATCGGGAACTGGTAGTCAAAGTCAAAGAACCCCTAGCGCCAGAGTATCCCTTGCTTCAAAAAGGACAGCTGTTGTTTACTTATCTACACTTAGCTGCTGACCGTGCTTTAACCGAGCAGTTGCTGCAATCGGGGGTGAATGCGATCGCATATGAAACCGTAGAACTCCCAGACCACAGCCTACCGCTGCTAACCCCAATGAGCATCATTGCTGGTCGTCTTTCCGTACAATTTGGAGCCAGATTTCTGGAGCGTCAGCAGGGGGGAAGAGGGGTGCTGTTGGGGGGTATTCCCGGAGTCAGACCAGGTAAGGTGGTAATTCTTGGTGGCGGAGTTGTCGGTACAGAAGCGGCGAAAATCGCTGTGGGGATGGGAGCGAGAGTACAGATTTTTGATATTAATGTTCAACGCTTGATTCATTTAGAAACTATCTTTGGCTCAAGAGTGGAACTCCTCTACAGCAATTCAGCAGAAATTGAAGCGGCTGTTACTGATGCTGACCTCCTGATTGGGGCAGTGTTAATCCCTGGTCGTCGCGCTCCCATTTTAGTGCCCCGCTCTCTGGTCAAAAAAATGGTTACTGGCTCGGTGATTGTAGATGTTGCTGTGGATCAGGGCGGCTGTATTGAAACATTACGACCCACATCCCATACCAATCCCATTTATATCGAGGAGGGTGTGGTTCACTATGGGGTGCCTAATATGCCTGGAGCTGTTCCCTGCACATCAGCTGTGGCTCTAAACAATAGTACTTTCCCCTACGTACTCAGTCTGGCCAATCAGGGGTTGAGCGCTCTGGAAAACAATCCCGCTTTAGCCAAGGGCGTTAATGTCCAGAATCACCAGTTGGTTCATCCAGCAGTCCGAGAAGTGTTTCCCGATTTAGCTGATGGCTAAGGTTTTTTTTCTATAGCAATCCTAAATGATTGCTATAGCAATTTTCAATTAAGTAACCTACAAATTGGGTTTTAGGGAACAGGTAATAGGGAACAGGGAACAGATAACAGATAACAGGGAACAGATAACAGGAAACAGGGAAAAAATCCTGTGTACCTCATTAAGTTAAAAACCCCTATATAGCAATACCTGTAGGAATTGTGATAATTTTTGTTCTAAAGTTCCCTACTCCCTACTCCCTACTCCCTACTCCCTTTCCTTTAACATTTTCTTGCTAAAGTCTTGAGAAAATGTTTTAATAGACATATAAGGTAGTATCCGCTATATCAAGAAAAACTGTTAAAGTTTTATTATAAAAAGAATTAGCGACTGTTACCAATTACATGTCTTAGGAGCTTTTTAAGGTGATGCGTGATCAGGTGTTGACCTGGTTAGCAGATAATGTACCGTCTTCTCGGCTACAGCATATATTGCGGGTTGAACAGATGTCTGTTGAACTCGCTGAGCTTCATCATCTCAATGCTCAGCAGGCAGGTCAAGCAGGGTTGTTGCACGACCTAGCCAAATGCTTTAAGCCTGAGCGCTTGTTGCAAATGGCTAGAGATAACGGCATAGAAGTCGATCCAGTCTGTGAAGCCGCGCCTCACTTATTGCATGCAGATGTCAGTGCTATTGTTGCCCAAGAGCAGTTTGGAGTCAAAGATGAAGCAGTATTGGAAGCGATCGCTCTCCATACGTTAGGGCGTGAGGGTATGACCCCCCTCAGTTGTGTGGTGTTTATTGCTGATACTATTGAGCCAGGTCGTGGTGATACACCGGATTTACTTGCCTTACGAAATCTCTCTAAGCAAGATCTATACAAAACTGTTTGGTTAGCCTGTGACTACTCTTTAAAATTCCTGCTAGAGAGTCCTCGTCCCATTCACCAACGTATGATATTGACTCGAAACTGGGCTCAACAGATGTCCAGGAAGACAACAGCTAAAAGAGAGAGTAAGACAGATTGTGTAAATGCCTAAAGTCCCCCGTTCCTAGCTTTCAGGAATGTTTCGTCAACAGCAGTGTGAGTGTCAAATGAAGAAGCAAAGAAAAGAAATGAAAAGAATTGTACAGCAAGTGATTAAGCACAAGAAAACTTAATTACTATTAGAACAGATTGTTTTGTAAAGCGAGGAATTAAACGCTTAATGAGAGATCAAAATAATAAGCCCTCCACCTTAGTAACCCCTGATACCGAACACCAGGATGCTAGCTATGGGTTAGCATTAACCGTTGCTCAAGCAGCAGATGACCGCAAGGGTGCAGATATTGTGATTTTGTCGGTCTCAGAGGTATCGTACATCACAGATTACTTTGTAATTGTAACCGGGTTTTCTAGGGTACAGGTCAGGGCAATCTCTCAGTCGATTGAACAGCAAGTAGAAGAGGCATGGAACCGTTTACCTGTGCGAACAGCAGGAAAAGCAGAGGGAATCTGGATACTTCAAGATTACGGTGACGTGATTGTCCATATCTTGCTGCCTGAAGAACGGAAATTCTATAATCTCGAAGCATTCTGGGGCCATGCGGAGCAGATTGAGTTTCAGGCATCCTAATTGCAGCACTCACAAAAGAATAATCATGAAATCTCCCGTTTATGTATGTCCTGTTCCAGAAGAGCAGCAACCCATAAATGAATACCAAGAACTAAAAGAATCTTGGTTTTTTAACTGGGTAAGGCTGAAACTACCAAATTATGTGATCAAGCTGACTTGGGTTTGGGGGTTGAGCTGGCTGGTTTCAGGGCCGATAGCAGCAGTCAGTTTTCCACCGCAAAAAGCGATAATCAAGTTTCTGCTCTGTGGCGGGGCAGGAGCAAGTATCTTCTTGATTTTAAGTTTGCTGCGGCTATACCTGGGTTGGTTCTATGTACGCGATCGCTTGATCAGAGAAACCATAGTCTACGAGGAGTCAGGCTGGTATGACGGTCAAACCTGGACAAAAACTCCAGAAATTTTGGCTCGCGATCGCTTAATTGTTTCTTATGAACTCCAACCAATTTTGCGACGTTTACACTGGACGTTCGGATTTTTGATTATAGTCGTGATTGGTGGCAACATCATTTGGCGTGTGTTATCAGCCACCTAGCTCGATTGCTCCAACTAAGCTATAGGGTAGCTTTAAGTCTAATCCATGACCAGGGGAAAACGTACTAAAACACGAGCCTTAGAAGTCCGTTTACTACGGGAAGGCATTATCGAATCAGTTCATTCAGCTCAAGCAGTTGTGTGTGATGACCGGGGACGGATGTTATATGTTGCGGGTAACCCAGAAACCTCAACATTCATTCGCTCTTCACTCAAACCTTTCCAAGCGTTAGCGGTCACCACCACAGGTACCCTTGAGCGTTACAATCTCACGGACCGAGACTTGGCAATTATCTGTGGTTCCCATCAAGGAACGATGGAGCAGGTAAGGCAGGCCTTTAATATTCTTTGGCGCTGTGATGTTGATCCATCAGCACTACAGTGTCCCATTCCCCCAGGCCAGGAAAGTTCACTGCAGCATGGCTGTTCCGGTAAACATGCTGGAATGTTGGCTGTTTGTCAACAAAGGCAGTGGCTACTCAAGACCTATTTGGAGTACAACCATCCCGTACAAAAGTTAATCTTAAGCCAAGTGGCGGAGTTGCTACAGATGCCGGAGCAAGAGTTAATTCTCGCTCACGATGACTGTGGCGCTCCCACTTACTTTTTACAATTACGGCAAATGGCCTTATTGTACGCTCAGCTGTCTTCTGGTAATAATCTGGCCATGGAGCGTATTGTCCGTGCCATGATCAGTCATCCCCAGATGGTGTGGGGGGATGGGGGATTTGATACAGAACTGATGCGATTATCCGAAGGGGAACTGGTCAGTAAATCCGGAGCACAAGGGGTTCAATGTATCGGTCGCGTTGGCCAGAATATGGGTCTAGCCATTAAAGTCCTCGATGGAGGCAAATCACCTAAGTATGCTGCAGCCATTGCCCTACTCAAGCAAATGGCTTGGATTACCCCTTCCGTGGCAGACACCTTGGAGTCGATGTTTATTAACCTCAGCAAATACAAGCGTTTAGAGGTGGTTGGGGAGTTATCTATGCCTTGAGGGTTGAGCTTATAGGGTTTGTATCTCGAAGGCAAGAGGCAAGAGGCAAGAGGCAAAAGGCAAGAGGCAAGAGGGGAAAGAGATTCGAGGTTGTATTGTCCCTACTCCCGATTCCCGATTCCCTACTCCCGACTCCCGATTCCCTACTCCCTGCTCCCTACTCCCTACTCCCTCCATCAAGCACTGATAGAATTAATTTCAGAAATTTCCCATTTCCCCTTGCCACTTTTGGAAATTAGGTGTTATAGTGAAAAAGACGACGCGGGATAGAGCAGCCTGGTAGCTCGTCGGGCTCAACAATCAAGTTAGCTAGACGCTTAATAGCAAGCTTGAGCATGGGCGGCACGAAGATAAATCTCCGTGTGTTTACCTGTCAAATTCGGGGAAGCCTGTAGCGAGGTAATCCCGAGCCAAGCTCCCAAAAGGAGAAGGTGTAGAGACTGGTTAGGCAGGCACCCTAACGTTTAAGGCGAGGGTGAAGGGACAGTCCAGACCACAAACTGGAAGATCCAGGCAACGAAAGTTGTAGTTGGTACGCATAACCCGAAGGTCGGTGGTTCAAATCCGCCTCCCGCCACTTAATAGAATATCATGAAGCCCTGCAAGGTTATGTCTTTGCAGGGTTTTGTGATTTTGGGGAATCGGGAGTGGGGTGTAGGGTGTAGGGTGTAGGGTGTGGGGAATCGGGAAAAGAATGAATAGCAGTAGAGTGGGCATCTTGCCCGCCGGATCAATAGCAGTAGAGTGGGCATCTTGCCCGCCGGATCAATAGCAGTAGAGTGGGCATCCTGCCCGCCCGAAAATATTGATAACGGGCAAGATGCCCATTCCACCTTAGCCATCTAATCTTACTCACTACTGGCTCGATTACCATAGTATTTATATCCCTAAACCAATAAACAATGCCCCAAGTAGAACTACTAAAAATCTTCCTCGCTTCCCCTAGCGATGTGAGTAGGGAGCGGAACTATGTAGAAGAAGTAGTGAAGGAAATTAACCGTACTACTGCTCCGAGTAAAGGTGTTAGGTTAGAAGTAGTACGTTCAGAAAAGAATGCTTATCCGAGTTTTGGTCAGGGTGGGCAAGCTGCTCTTAACTCTCAGATTGGCAATATGGAAGAGTACGAGCTATTTGTGGGCATTATGTGGAATCGCTTGGGTACTCCCACACCCCGTGCCAAGTCTGGAACTGTGGAAGAATACAAACGAGCAGTTGCGGCTTTTGAGAGTAATAGGAAACCGGATATCTGGTTTTATTTTCGAGATGCACGAGCGAACCTAAAGAGCGAGGATGAACTGGAACAGCGAAAGAAGGTACTGAATTTCAAAGAAAAAATTCAGAGCAAGGCATTAACAAAAGATTACAAACAACCAGCAAATTTTCGCGACAGATTTCGTCAAGATTTGTCCCTGTGGTTGAACAAGACTAAAGGAAAAACAGCTACAACGGAAGAAAAAAAGTCATCCACTACGGCTAATCAAAGGAGAAAATCAAATTCGACCTCCACGGCAGCAAAAAAGCCCTCAACTACTAAATCTACCTCTAAAAAACGTCCTGTACAAAGCGTAACAACTTCAGGGAATTGGGTTTTGCTAAAAAATAACTATTACTTAGCGAAATCAGTAGAAACAAAATCAGATGGTACTATTTCAGTTCAAATTGCAACAAAAAATCTGGAAGAACAGGCGAATTTAAAAGATATAAAACCGGATCAATTTTTACCCGACAAAGGAATCAGTTATGCCTATCAGGAAGAAGCTTCACTTACTCAAGTGAAGGATTTACAGATAACATCTACTGGGGGCAATAATCTATTTGTTATTACTCTATTACCAATCCAACAGTCTCAGGAAAATATTTTTCAAGACATAAAAGTTGGTTCAAATAATGGTAATTATTATAATGCTGACGAAATCGCTGAAATACGCGTGAGAATTTTACTGCTCAATGATAATAGTTTGCTATCCAATCAGGAAGATTATTTGAGGGTCGATTCTCTTATTAACTGTTCCGCTGGAGGAAAGCGTATAGAGCCAATTAATTTCCCCGAGCTATGGAAAAAGCGAAAAAGGCAAAAAGAAAAGTTCTTGAGAATCGCAAGACTTGCCGCAGTTTATGCTCTCAAAATGAACGGTATAGTTGATCATATATTAGAATTAAGGCTAGGCCCTATCAAAAATCAATTAATGACTGTTAAATTTCGTGGCACGAGAAGGTCAAGATCCACGAACAAAGAAACTAAGGTTATAGAGGTCAAAGGAAACTGCTCCCTGAAAGAATAATATAAAATTGCTAGGTAATTTTACTCACCATTCGATCGATTATTATCTTTGTTAGATATCTAAACCAATAAAAATGCCGCAAGTAGAACTACTTTGTAGCCAGAAATTAGATCGTTTTCACCAGACATTTTCTGAATTGGGACTAGCTGGGGATGATAATCCAGCTTGGAAAGAGGAAATTTGGAAGAGGCAATATGGTTGGGCAGAGCTGCAACATTGGCTTGGTGTCTGTTTACTAAAAAATCCCCGTGCAGCAAGCAATCAAAGCATTTGAATTGGATAAATTTTCTCAATATTGGGTGAAAACTCAAAACTTTTTGGGACTTGCCTATTATCATCGGCTTCAGGAAGAAGCTCCTGATAATAAGCATTTGGCTATTGAGGCTTTCCAAGACGCTCTTACTGTATTCACTTCTGGATAGTTTACGCAAGAAAGATTAATGGTCTGAAATAACCTGGGGATAACCTATCTAAATATCCCTGGCAAAGAGCAACAATAAAATCATAAAAAAGCGATCGCGGCATTTGAATAAGCTTTGAATTTGATCAATCCCGAAAAGTTATAGCAACCGCCAAGGCGGTTAGGACGCCAAGTGCAAGACATACTCCATCGCATCACGTAGACAATCAAACTGGTTGAGTTGCTTGCGAATTCGACATATGATCCAAGACCAGCATCGCTCAATCAAATTGGAAGTCTGGTGAATAAGCAGGTAAGTAGAGCAATTGACAGCCAGCTTCGGAAATGAGTTGCTCAATCTTCCCCCCTTTATGAAAGGTGGCATTATCCATAACCACTACCTGCCCCGGCGAAAGCAGAGGAATCAGGCAGGTTTCCAACCAAATCTCAAATACACTCCGATTGCAGGAACCTTCCACAGTAATCGGAGCCATCAGTTGTCCTTGACAAAGGGCTGCAATCATATTCACTCGCCCCTGTCGTCGTCCTGACTTCAAGGCATGAAAGCGTTGTCCTCTTTCATTCCAGCCATAACCGTAGTCCTCCCGATTGTCCATGCCGGCTTCATCCACATAAACAATCGTTTCATCCGCCCACTTAGCCAACTGCTCTATGAAGCTTTGCCGTTTCGACTCGTCCCGTTCTTGGTAGCCGTAGGTCTTTTTTTTCGCGTAAACCCAATTTTCTTTAATGCTCGTGAGATTGTGCGTACGCTGATATCCCCTTCCCACAGTTGAGCCATCTCCACTATAGTTTTATCGCCATGAGCCTTGGCAAACGCTCGAAACTGCTCCCAGTCTGTGATTTTCTGGTTGTTGCCTGGGGGGCGATTGGGCAATGCCCGAACATCACCCGTTTCAGCAAAGCGCTTCAACCACAGCTTGATCGTATTGCGGCTGATATTGAACAGTTCACTGGCTTCGTGTTTCTTGAGTCCATCTAATTCGAGCGCTTGGAGCACTTTTTGACGGAAGTCGTAACTGTAGGGTTTGGGCATGGCAGAGTACACGCTAAGCTAATTACGATCACATCTTTAGTCTACGTCCTAACCGCCCTGGCGGTTGCTATACCTAACGAGTGGAAAATCATGCAATACGGTCTAAGTATGGTTTATCGGGAACGAATCACAGGGGAGCGATTCGAGAATGTAAAGCTTGCGAATAAGGCTTTTGAAACTGCCCTGGAAGTTTCTATACCCCAAGATTTACCTGAAGAGTGGGTATAGTAGAATTTCTACACAGACTGGAATAAACATCTTGAAGAATTGATGCTCTATCTCAAACTCTTGACTCAGGTTGGGCTTAAACGCATAGGAAGCTCTTTTATCAGTATATTTGGTCTTTTATGGCTGTCCATCGAACCAGCAGCACTTTTTTTTCCAGAGAGTCTGAATTTTGGTTGGATTGGCTACTTGGGACTAGTAGTAGTCTCCCTGGCGATAGCATTTATTCAGCGTTTTCCCCGTAGCTCGGTGTGTAAAGCGTTGTCTTCTCCCGACTCAGTTGTAGAAATTAAAATTGGCAATCTTTTTAATCAGTCTGGGCATTTAGTCATAGGAGCTAACGATGTTTTCGATACGGAACTCGGAGAAGTCATCAAACCTTCTAGTGTACAAGGACAGTTTCTTACCGGCATTTATGGCAATGATTGGGTAGGTCGGAGGGGTTACCCCCTCGTCGCCCCCTAAGCACCGTGCGAACAAGTCTCCAAGTACACGGCGCAACCAACTTCCGAAGAACACGTTATCTTGTGCAACTCTTTTCCTTTATTATCGGTTTTGTACCTTTTGGCTTTTGTTTCCGATTTTTAGGAGGGGTTTTTTTGATTCCATCGTACAGTTTTCCCTGTATTTCTGGATTGGTTGCCCCCAAGGCGTGGATAGTTCGGTGGCAATCCTCATGAACGTATACCAAATTGTTGTACTTATCTTGTCCCCCATGTTCAATTGGAACAATGTGGTGTAAGTGTACTTTGTCGTAGTTTCCTAGTCTTTGGCCACAGTAAGGACAGATGTAGTTTTGCCTCACGGCTATCTTGTTTCTGCCCTTTGTTAGTCTGGCCTCCGCAGCTTTCTTATCCTGCCTTTTTTTCCTTTTATCCCAGTATTCTTGGAGTTCCGGATTGTCTGGCGAATAATCGTGGGTTACTACTGTGTGTCTGATTATTTTTGTCCATGAGGCTCTTTCCAGGTATAGTTCTTTGCTTCCGAAGACTCGGTTATCCTCCCTACCAGGGCAGAAACTCCCGTAGTGTTTATTTCTAATCCATTCCCATCCTTTTTTCGGGTACCTTCTTTTGCACCATCTAACTAGCTTCCAAGAGATGTAATTTTCTAATTTACAAAAGGTGTCCTTTGCCACTGTTCCGCTGTGATAGTTTGTCCAACCCCTTATTATTGGTTGTAATTTACCAATTAGTTCTTGGACTGAGACCCCTTTCAGCTTGGCCAATTCTACTTTTAGATTTTTCTTGATTCCCTTTAAGCTTTTGTTTGACGGTTTAATGAGGGTGATGTATCCCGATTTCTTTTTGGTGGTTCTGTATTTACGAAAGTTCCATCCCAAAAAATCAAAACCTTGGGTCAAGTGAGTTATCCTGGTTTTTTCTTCGGATAGACTTAGTCCTCTTTTAGCCAGCCATTCTTTAGTGATTAACTTAGCTGTCATGGCGTCTTCTTTGCTTTCTGTTAAGATTACAAAGTCATCCGCAAATCGTACTAATGTCCTATTCGATTTATTTCTCCAGGTGTCCTCTCCCTTTTTTGTTTTTTCTTTCCTGTAGGTTATTCCCAGTTCTTTTTCTAATCCGTGTAATGCTATGTTAGCGAGGAGTGGGCTGATGATACCTCCTTGTGGTGTGCCCGTTTCCGTGGGGTGGAATATGTTTTTTTCCACATATCCTGCTTTTAGCCAGTTATGGATTAGTCCTCTGGCTGGGAAATTACCAATGGTTTCCATTAATGCTTGGTGGTCAATATTATCGAAGCATCCTTTTATATCCGCTTCTACTACCCACCATTTCTTATTGTTTTCTCCATTGATATTGAGGAATATTCTTTGTCGGGCATCATGAGTGCTTCTTCCCTGTCTGAAACCGTATGATGTGGCTTCAAACTGGGCTTCCCAGGTTGGTTCCAAAGCGTTTTTAACAATGGCTTGAAGGCATCTGTCGGCGATACTTGGTATCCCTAATGGTCTTTTCTTTCCATTGCTTTTTGGTATGTAGATGCGTTTAGTTGGCTTTGGGCTCCATTGTTTCCTGTTTTTTGATAATGTGTCAACCATTTCTCCCTTTTCTTTGGGTTTTAATGCTTTGACTTTATCTACTCCTGCCGTCCTTTTACCTTTGTTATCTTGGGATGCTTTGCGAACTGATACCTGGATGTTTGCCTTACTCCTTAGCATTAACCTTTGGAGTTTATTGACCTTTTTCCAGTTTCCTTGACGTGTTGCCTTGAAAATTCTTTGTCTTAGTTTCCTAACCTCTCTGTAGGCATTTTTCCAATTAATGGTATGCCAATCGGTGGTTTGTTCAGTTACGATACCCACGTCTATTGACGCCGGTTCTATCTTTTCCATGTACAATTTAAGTTAACTAAGTAATTAATTTCCTTGGCTCGGATGTTAGCTCTGAAATTCAGCGCTCTTTCGAGCAAGGGAATTTTCCCTCTATCCGACTGGTTATTTATTCCCATTCCTTTTCAGGTTGTCGGCTTTTGCTTGGTTCAGACTTCTACCGGACTGAGAGTTATACCTCCTCTTGCGATTTGGCTACCTTATGTCCTATTTAGGGTTAAGGACTCAATCTCGGCTTACCCGGTTACGCATATAGAAGATACAAGTCTTGAGTTGCCGTCTCTACACCGAGTCCATGTGAGAGTTCAGATTGTCTAGCAGATGATAGACTAACCTCGGAGCTCATATCCCCATCATCGAATTTAGCAGGGATATTAATTTTTACGGTGCCTTTGACCAACGGTTTCTGTGGTCAACTCTTTGACTCTTTTCCTTTTCGGTTATTTACCTTATCCGATGGTTCGGTAATCCCTACTTTCTCTCTAGCTGTGAGACCCATAACTTCTGGAAATCCTTAGATTATTTTCTCCATTGACTCCATCGTTTAATACGCCCCTTCGAGTGGAAACCAGTCCTGAACCCGGGTCTGGGGAAGGCTCTTACCCCTTCCACTTCTAATATGCGCCTTTCATCGGTCGCCCACCTGACTAAATTAGACGCAGAGATTGAAGCAGTCTTGGAGGACTACAAAGCTCAACGTACAAAAGAACCTAACAAAAAGAAGGGAAAGTCTTGGCGCTATCCCATAGGCACAACTATAGCATTGGGTTCCCCTGACAAACGCTATTTCTGGACAGCTTACGGCTATATGGGCAATGACCTGAGAGTCCAGTCAAATGCTGACTACATTTGGAATTCTTTGAGCTGTCTTTGGGAAGAAGTTCGCCGGAAGGGTCATGGTATCGACGTTGCTATACCTGTTATTGGAGCGGACTTAGCTCGTACTAACTTACCTCGAATGGCATTAGCTAAGTTAATAATTCTTTCATTCGTAGTGGCTTCTAAGAAGGAGTTTGTCACCAGGAAACTAAGTTTAGTCATCCATCCTAAAGACTTAGAAAACACAGATTTCTATGAATTAGACGATTTCTTGACATCGGCTTGTTTTTGATATTGTCCTTAAAATCGGTATTATTATATAGTGTTTTCAATTGGGTGAGGTACAAATTATTGGGTTTTAGGGAGCAGGGAAAAAATTCTGTGTACCTGATAGCTATGAAAACCGCTATAAATTCCCACCAGAGAGATTGATTACAGAGCAATGACCCACAAGTAACTTGATATGGTAGATACATAGCAATAATTATGGGCAAAATTACGATAGTGGAGGATTAAATAGTGGTTAAGTTGCAGCGACCGATCTTAGTTGGGGGAATCGTTCTATCTTTTGGTTTATGGCTAGCCCAGAGTGCCTACGACTCAGTGATGGAACTGGGTGAGTATACCTTTTGGGGAGCGATCGCATTTGGGACTGGATTCTGGTTTCTGCAGCAGCGGAGGTCACAAAACCAGGAATCTTTGCCCCGATCAACCCCAGTAGACCTGGCAGCCGTGGAAAACACCATCGCATTCACCGAAACTATCATTACTCAGCTCGATCAAGAACCCGAGGCACGGGATGCCAGTGCTAGACTGCGAGAGCAAGTTGCCCAGCTCAAGACTGAGCTAGACCGCAACGAGATCACAATAGCAGTGACTGGGGATAAGGGTGTTGGGAAAACCGCTTTGATTAACGCTCTCGAAACCATCTATAGTAACTCTCAACCATGGCCTGACCTGTCTGTGCAGTTCCAAGAAACACCAGGCTTGTTTACCGTCAACGATAGGGGTATCGAAGCACAAACCACCCCTATGGACATCGCCCTGGGCTCCGATTTAGTCTTATTTGTCACCGCTGGTGATTTGACCGACAGCGAGTTGCAAGCCTTGCAGCAACTGAGTGCTCCCCACCAGCGCTCCATCCTAGTACTCAATAAGCAAGACCAGTATTTATCTACACAACGGGCTACGGTTTTGCAAACCTTACGGCAGCGAGTGGTAGGACGATTAGACCCAGAAGATGTGGTAGCGATCGCATCTAACCCAGCTCCGGTGAAAGTGCGTCAACATCAGCCAGATGCTTCGGTCAAAGAGTGGTTGGAACCCCAAACCCCTGACCTGACCTTGCTCAATGACCGCTTAACTCAAATCCTGACCCAAGAACAGCAACAGCTAGTGTGGGCAAGTACCATCAGAGCCATGACCAGGGTACAAGCTCAAGCCAAGCAAGAATTGAATCACCTCAGACGCGATCGCGCTTTACCCATTATTGAACAGTATCAGTGGATTGCAGCAGCAGCAGCTTTTGCTAACCCAGTGCCAGCCCTTGATTTACTGGCAACAGCGGCCATTAGCGCCCAATTAGTCACAGAACTCGGGGACATTTATCAGCAAAAATTCTCTCTGTCTCAAGCTCAGGAAGCCGCTAAAACCCTAGGTAGTTTAATGGTAAAACTAGGGTTAGTAGAGCTTTCCACTCAAGCCATTGGCAATATGCTCAAAAGCCATGCCTTGACCTATATCGCTGGTGGCGCTGTACAGGGCGTCAGTGCTGCTTATCTAACCCGATTAGCAGGACTAAGTTTGATTGAGTATTTCCAAGAACAGGAGCAAAGCGAAACTAGTCCTAACCCGCAACAGTTCAATCCCGAGCAACTAACCCAGAAACTCAAACAGGTATTCCAGCAAAATCAACGGGCAGCATTCATGCAAGGTTTTGTCAAGCAAGCCGTAGCCCATCTAATCCCAAAATCATCACAACAGAAGCCTGAAGCTGCAACCCTTGCGCCCTTACAATGAAGACCAGCTTATCACTTCCGTTATTAAGTTTTTTTGTAGGCGTTGCTGATTCTGGGTATGATTCCGCCCCCCTAGCCCCCCAATTCTGGGGGGAACAAAAGTCTGAAAGTCCCCCAAAGTTGATACCGTTGGCGAAATTAATATTTCTTTACACAAGAGTAGCAGATGGGTAACGTTAAGTTCATGCTCCCCCAGAATTGGGGGTTGGGGGGCTATAATGACTGCTGTCTTCAGGCTGATATTACTAAATGTTTTTTTCGCCAGCAGTATCAAAGTTGGGGGACCAACGGGGGCTTGACCAAAACCAGGCGATTGCGCATTCATACTTCAATTCAGCAACGCCAAGTTTTTTTGTACTGGTGCAAGATCTCAGTTAAACCTTCAACCTTCAACCAAACAACCTTCAACCAAAGCACCTTCGGGTGCATCTCATTTGTGCTGTTTGACCCGGTGGTGCGTTACGGGACGGGCTGTCTCAACACTGAGAAAGAGCTGGAAAATCAGGGCGAGCCCTTGGGTGGTGCGTTACGAGGCGGACTATTCCAAAACTGGCGGTGCGTTACGGGACGGGCTATCTCAACACTGACTACGAGGTGGAAAATCAGGACGAGCCCCTCCCTAACGCACCCTACGCACTGAGAAAGAGCTGGAAAATCAGGGCGAGCCCTTAGGTGGTGCGTTACGAGGCGGACTATTCCAAAACTGGCGGTGCGTTACGGGACGGGCTATCTCAACACTGACTACGAGGTGGAAAATCAGGACGAGCCCCTCCCTAACGCACCCTACGCACTAACCTTGGCCTTTGGCCACGCTACGCGAACAACCTTCAACCTTCTAACCTTCCAATCCCATTGGTTAAACAACGACTAGACAAATTATTAGTAGACCTTAACCTGTGTGAATCCCGACAGCGAGCTCAGGTGCTGATTCGTGCGGGTGAAGTCATGGTAGATGGACAAATATTAGATAAGCCAGGAACTGAAATTAAGACCACGGCTCAGATTCAGGTCAAAGAGAAACCCCCTTTTGTATCCAGAGGAGGCAAAAAACTTGCCAAAGCCTTAGAGGTATTTGGAATTTCAGTAAAGGGACGCATTTGCCTAGATGGTGGCATTTCCACCGGTGGCTTCACCGACTGCTTGCTAAAAGCTGGAGCAAAACAGGTTTATGGTGTTGATGTGGGATATGGACAAGTTGCCTGGAGTCTGCGCAATGACCAGCGAGTGGTCTTGAAAGAACGTACCAACTTACGCTATCTTGAGCCAGCGGACTTGTACGGTGTTTCACCAGTCCCGAATCAAGGTCAAGTCTATGCTGATTTAGGGGTAGTCGATGTTTCCTTTATTTCCTTAACCAAAATTCTTCCTGCTCTGTGGCAACTGCTATCCCCTCCCCGTGAAGTAGTGTTGCTAGTTAAGCCTCAGTTTGAAGTTGGTCGTGACCGTGTCGGGAAAAAAGGAGTAGTCAGGGACCCCCATCACCGTGCGGATGCGATCGCAAACGTTCTAGAATCCGCCAAAAAGCTAGGTTGGCAGTACAAAGGATTAATCTCCTCTCCCATTACTGGCCCCGCCGGAAATATCGAGTACTTACTTTGGCTAGCCATGGATAGTGTATTATCCTATCCCGATTTAGCAGCAATTAGAGAGATTACCAGCAACAGGGAGTAGGGAGTAGGGAGTAGGGAATCGGGAGTCGGGAGTAGGGAGCAGGGACTTCGGAGCAGGGAGTAGGGAGTAGGGAGTAGGGATTTACTACTCCTTAATCGTTGCTATCAGTTCCCTAAAAACCAGGAATAAATTACCTCAAACAATTGATATTATTGTAAGCTATTTATGATAGCTGATAGCACCTCAAGTAGCCTGCGCGTAGCGCATTAGCTGATAGCTGATAGCTGACTGCTGACTGCTGAATTGTTTACATATTATTTATAGATAAAACCCCAAACTAATCATTTTTTTTTATTGTAAAAAAATGTTTCAAAATAAAAAAATACCCTTGACATTTTTCGAGATATTAGTAATAATAAAAATGTCCGATATTCCCCTAGCATTTTTGGACAAAGAGCCGCGCTTCTCAGTTGCACGCTAAAGCGCGGCTCTGGTCCCCAGTCACAAGCTATGTGTGAGGTAATTTCATCATGCCAACAAATCGCTCAAATGACCATCTCATTAAGTGTCAGCGAGCCCTAGACCGTCTTGCCCAACTTGCCAGGAGCCAATCCACACGCGAACATTCAATTCCTCGTCCCATCACTGAGCGAGAGCGAATCCTGATTGACCTATACAGCAACTGCCCACTGTCCATGACCCCCCAGGAGTTTTATGGGAAATGGCAAGTTAATCAAGAAGACATTGGTCAAATCTGCTTCCGCTCAACCCACGCTGCAAACACCTGGCTCGCCCAAGGTGCTCGCTATAGATCTCCCTCTCCCGATTCCTTACATCATCTGGCTTTAATGGACTTTCTCTTAGAAAATTTCGAGGCAATTCCAAAAGAATTATTGAATCGACTCTGCTCAAAAGTTAAAGGTTGAAGAATGGTGAATGTAGAATTTAGAATGAAGAATGAAGAATGAAGAATGAAGAATGGTGAAGGGTGAAGGGTGAAGGGTGAATTTATAAGGGTGAAGAGTGAAGGCAGAATTCCCAATTATTAATTCCAAATTCTTAATTATTGATTCCAAATTCTTAATAATTAAGAATTAATTCACCATTCTTAATTCAAATATGAGGTACACAAAATGTTTTCCCTGTTCCCTGTTCCCTGTTCCCTGTTCCCTGTTCCCTGTTCCCTGTTCCCTGTTCCCTGTTCCCTGTTCCCTACATTAATCACCCTTAGCAAAAAACTGAGACAAATGAGACAAAAACTGAGACATTTTGCGATTTTATGGCCATTATTATGAAAATTGCAGAGTGTATTGGAGTAACTTATTAATGTCACACACCATTATTCCAGCAGGAGAAACCCAGAAAGCAGTTCCCGTTTTTCGCAGAGGTTCCGGAAGGCAAGGGGATGCAGAGTATACTTCGCCCTATTCCCCATTTCCTATTTCTCCTTCCCTCTTTCCTAAGGATAGTTTTAGATTAGACAGTTTTAAATTAGACCCCAGCCCACCACAGCGATCAAAACCCAGTAAAACATCTAGTCAAAAGGTGGTACAACTAAAGCGGTGGTTAGAGGATTGTTTTGATCCGGGTTGGGAAAACGTGAACACTATCTTACAGCCAAACCTAGAGCGAGATTTCAGTTTTAGAAGTGACTCCTTTCACCAAGCGATGCAGCGCGGTCTTGGGGGAAACCCCCATGAGCGACTGCATCAAGAAGCTAGTACCAAATTCCATACTACAGCAGGAGTTAAAAGAGGTAAGCTACTCGGTACTGAGATCGGCTGGGGTGATCAGCAAGTAGCTTTATTAGTGGAGCTACATCGGACAGAATCACCCAAAATGAATCTATCCATTGAGCTGCATCCTGCTGGTGGTCAAGACCTTCTCCCCAAAGGTTTACAAATCATGGTGCTAGATGAAGAAGGAATTGTGGTGATTCAAGTCCAAGCCAGAGAGACAGAAAATCTTAAGTTGCAAGTGAGCGGCGAAGCAGGAGAATATTTTACCATTAAGTTGGTTTGGAATGATATCAGTATTACAGAAAATTTCTTAATCTGATTGTAAGCATTTAGCCGTCAGCTATCAGCTATCAGCTATCAGCTATCAGGTTGTGCGCTACGCGCACGCTACGCGCACAGCTTTTGAAGAAAACAGGTAAGCCAATGACTGACCGCTGACCGCTGTTCCCGTAGCGTGGCCTACGGCCAACGACTGAATGCTTACAAACAATGAAGAATGAAGAATGAAGAATGAAGAATGAAGAATGAAGAATGAAAAAAAATCCAATTCTAAATTCTAAATTCTAAATTCTAAATTCTAAATTCCAATAATTTATCAAATTTTCCTGTAGCACTTTCCGTTAAGCGCACCTAAGAACTTTGCTCACCAGAAGCTAGCTGCTGATTAACCACAACTATAAACTCCTCTACAGAAGCAATGGTAATTGCCTGTCTGTGCAACATTGTCAACATCGAGTCCTCCTTAATTTGGTTGATTGTTTCCACCAACTCCCTAGGCACATCTTCAAAACGAATCCGAAGTACTTCCAGGAGCCATTCTCGACCCTTTTCCAAAAGGCCGATTTCAATCCCCTCTTGACGAGCAAGGCGTTCAAAACTAGTAATGTAACGCATACTACTCTCCTCTTCATAACGTCTAATTTCTTCTGTAAAGCCGGTTTGCCAGTTATCCGGTAAACTAATTAGCCAATCAATTAACCGGAATAACTCTAGGATATCTTGCCTGCCATAGCCCCGTTGATACAAACGTTTTGCAACTTGTAATTTAATCTGATATCGTTGCTGAACATCTTGTTTAGTTTGCTGATTAGCTCGATGAGCTGCCACAATTACCGCGAAAGGATTGTTACTTTCTTCCAACACCTGGGACGAATAATCCAGCAGTTTAACAATCGGGAAGCGCAACAACACCTCACACCCCCAAATCGTGTAACTGTATTGATTCGGTCGCCAGGATTTGCTTTCATCAGCTAGAACAGCTAGACTGACTACTTGACGCCGATATTTGTCAAAAATGCGGTAATTGTACACATAAATCCTCTCAGCAAACACGGATTCGTATTGACTTTGGACTTCCACATGAATTAATACCCAAGTTTCCTGGCCATCGGTGCGCCAAACCTTAACTAATTTGTCTGCTTCCCTAGTGCTAATTTCCCCATCCCGCGCTATCTGTTGGAATTCCTTGTCGAGAAACTCATAGCCTTTATCCCAGTCAATATTTTCCTCAATTTCGGGGAATAAAAATGCCATAAAGGGTTGGAAATATAAGGAAATTGCCTCTTTCCATGGATTATCGTAGTCTGCACGTTGATTGGTCATCACTCATGGAATAAATGTTACCCAATTCAGATAATAATTTATAATGTAAGCATATGCGCTACGCGCACGCTACGCGAACAGCTATCAGCTATCAGCTATCAGCTAAGCTAAATGTAATCACGTTTCGGTGATATGCGATGCTCTGAAAGAGCCCCTAAGCGATTGACCTGCATGTCACGCTAGGCGATCCCGTTCCCTTTTCCTCTTATCCTGCCATTACGACAACACCAAAAATAATTAAGAATGAAGAATGAAAAATTAAGAATTAAAAATGAAAAAAAATATAATTACCAATTCTAAATTCTAAATTCTAAATTCTAAATTCATCCTATCGCCCCCAACGTTTTCAGAGTTACTTTCTGTGCCTCAGTTAACCCTCTAACTCCAGTAATATTCATAGCTTCATAGAGTCTAGGAGTTCTCAGGATTTTCAAACACTCCCCTGTTTCTACATCCTTTAGCCTTACGGTTTGGTCTTGAGACCCACTGGCCATAATTTGACCATCCACACTGAAGGCGACTGAAGAGACCAGATGGCTATGTCCAGTGCAAATGTCACGGCACTCCCCTGTGGAAACATCCCAAAGTCTCACCGTTTTGTCAGCACTGCCACTGCTTAGGGTTTTCCCATCGGGACTGAAAGCAACTGACAATACCCAATTGGTATGTCCCGTCAAGGTTTTGCAGCACTTACTCTCACCAATATCCCACAGCTTCACCGTGTGGTCTGTACTGCCACTAGCCAAGAGCTGACCATTGGGACTAAAGGCCACGGAGTGGACTCGATTACTATGTCCGCGCAAAATTCCTACACAGCTTCCGGTTTCACAATTCCATAGCCTGACCGTGTGGTCAGCACTACCACTGGCTAAGGTTTTCCCGTCATTACTGAATGTCACTGAACACAGTCTATCAGTATGTTCTTGAAACGTTCTGATGCAGTGACCTGTGCTGACATCCCACAGCTTCACCGTCTGGTCGGCACTGCCACTGGCTAAGGTTTTCCCGTCACTACTGAATGCCACTGAAAATACCCAATCAGTATGGCCGTGCAGTGTTCTAATGCAGCGACCTGTGCTGACATCCCACAGCCTAATCGTATTGTCTGTACTGCCACTGGCTAAGGTTTTCCTGTCACTACTGAATGCCACTGAATAGACAAAGTCAGTATGTCCGGGCAAGGTTCTGATGCAGCTACCAGTACCATAATCCCATACTCTCACTGTGTAGTCGTTACTGCCACTAGCCAGGGTGTGACCGTCACTACTAAACGCGATCGGCATTGCCCAATCCGTATGTCCATACCAAGTTTTCAAGCATTGACCGGTTTGATAATCCCATAGCTTCACCTTTTGGTCTAAACTCACACAAACCAGGGTGTTTCCATAAGGACTAAAGGCCACTGAAAAGACTTGATTGCTGTGTCCATGCAAGGTTTTCAAACATTCATTGGTGCTAGTATCCCAGAGCCTAACGATGTGGTCGCCACCGCCACTAGCCAGGGTTTTGCCATCTGGACTAAAGGCGACGGAGTAGACACCACTACTATGTCCTGTGTAAGTTCTTAAGCAGCGACCTGTGCTTACCTCCCAAAACTTCACCGTGTGGTCGCCACTGCCACTGGCTAAGATTTTCCCGTCACAGCTGAATGCCACTGACCCCACGCAATCCCTATGTCCAGTGCCAGTGTTCAGGCATTCACCAGTGCCACTATCCCAGAATCTCACCGTGTGGTCGTCACTGCTACTGGCTATAGTTTTACCATCTGGACTAAAGGCAACGGATCTAACCCAACTGCTATGTCCGGTGCAAGTTTTGAGACATTCTGCAGTTTTGATATCCCAGACTTTCAAGGTGTGGTCGCCACTGCTAGTAACTAGGGTCTGACCATCTGGACTAAAAGCGACTGAACAGACCTCATTACTATGTCCGGTACAAGTCCTTAAGCACTTACCATCACTGACATCCCAAAACTTAACGGTGTGATCCGCACTGCAACTGGCTAAGATTTTACCATCATGGCTAAAAGCAAGGTCCCGTACCAAATTGGTATGACCCTCACAGATCAAAACTAGTTTACCGCTTGGTACTTCCCACAGGCGAACCTTCCAATCTGTATCACAGGTTGCTAATAGTTTACCATCTGGGCTGAATGCTGCTGATAAAATATTTCCTAAGGTTTCCGTAAATACTGAGCTGGTCAAGTCAGCATCAGCGAAATTGACATTGTGTAATTTAATCCCCTCTAGGTTAGCTTGCCAAACTGTTAGATTAGAAAAGTCATAGCTGCTTAAATCCACCTGTAGTTGGCGCAGTATATTAATTATATTACCACAGATATATGCCGTATCTTGAGTTATTTTTTTAACCGTGGGAGTTGGGGAGCGCAGCATTGATATAATTTCCAGCAAGTGATTGCTGAGCTGTTTTGTGCAACCAAAACTGGCAAGTAATCTTTCAATAATCGGTTCGAGAATCAGAGAGACTTGACTATCCCGAATATACTCAGGGGCAGTGGCTTTGACTAATGCGTGACTGCGCAACAGAGCAAAATTTTTACTAGTAACTTCCTCAGGAATCTGCTCAATTAATCGATTAACCATGTATTCCATCACTACAGGTTGTTGGGTAAACCCAGCCGAGGTTTTCTCAATCAATGAGCGCCGTTGTAGAGACCCTAGAGACTGTAAAATGTCAGGAGCGCATCGGTGGCAGACAACGTCCTGTTCCAACTCTTTAAAAAAAACCGGTTCGCGATTAATAGCTAGCCAGTACATCAGGTCTTGTTGTGTAGCACTCAGGCGCTGAAACTGCCGGTCTAGCAAATCCCGAATATCATCAAAAATGAATGAGCCTTGCTTTAAAAAATTCAGGAACTGAGCAATATTGCCATAAAAAAAGTCTCTGACCAGACAAGCCACCATTTTTAAGGCTAAAGGATTTCCAGCATAGTGCTCAATCACGGTCAGCCACTGGGTGTCATCCCCAGCAAAATTTCCTTTTTCCTTCAGGATTTCCTGCCCATCGGTGTCTGATAACCCTTTGAGTGAGAAGCAGCGAATCGGTAAGTTTTCCCCCTCCAGGATAGTCAATTCCTGGGGTGGCTCCCGAGAGGTCAGTAATAGACAGCTGTGGTGGGCGGTTTCACCAATACTTCTGAGCAGCTCACCGTATTCAGCATATCCTTCTCGATAACTACCGGTGCGATCGCCACTTTGCAGAATCGACTCCACATTATCTAGAACTAGCAAGCAACGCCCCCCTTGTAAATAGCGAATCAATCGCAGAATTTTGCCATCTACAGAGGAGGGTAAATTGGTTTCCTGCTGTCGAGACAGAAATTGAATCAGGTCTGCCAGGAGTTCTTCTAGGGGAGGGGCATTGCGTAGAGTGCGCCAAATCACAAACTCAAATTTATCTTCCAGAAGATGGGCTAAAGTCACAGCCACAGAGGTTTTACCAATTCCCCCCATCCCTAGAAGTGTCACCAGGCGGCACTTGTCCTTAAGAATCCATTGCTGTAGGGTGTTCAGTTCCTCAGTACGACCGTAGAAATCTCTTAGCTTTGGTGCTTGTCCCCAATCAACACGTTTAATTTGAGCCACAGTGGGACTCTTGCCGTTATTGATTTGATCTGCCTTAATCTTATCTGGCTCAACAACCTTGTCCCAATCAACCCCTACAGCATCACAAATGGCGATAAAGGTGTCAGAGCGAATCGGTTGTCTTGCCCAAAATCGGTTTAAGGTTGCCCTAGAGGTTAAGGCACTGCTACACCAAGCTTCTGCGGTTTTGTTCCATCTTTTCAGGCGTCTAGCCCGGTCAACCAATTTTAGTCCTAATTCAGAAGCTCGCACTGAATTCTTCATAGCGAAATCTGGTTCTGCTCAGTATCCAAGCCAATTGTTATGCCAAACTCTGAGAGTATCATGAAGTCAATCTGAGACAATTCAGATAATAAGCTTAAACAAGGGCACAGGTAACTTCGGATCATTGAATAGCAAGGGTTTGAAGAACTTTAAGTTTTTTGAACACAGTTAATATAATTTAATTTGACTATTCAGCTATCAGCTATCAGCTATCAGCTTATGTGCTACGCACACGCATGCGCGTTCAGCTATCAGCTATCAGCTATCAGCTATCAGCTATCAGCTATCAGCTATCAGCTATCAGCTATCAGCTATCAGCTATCAGTTTATGGGCACGGTTAAGGAGGAAACCGTTAATAATAAAAGAGGTAAGTATTAGTTTAATTTGAGTTAAGTCACAGCGTCAAAGCCTGTGCCACAAAGCTGTTTGCGTGTAAGCATTCAGCCGTCAGCTATCAGTTATCAGCTATCAGCTAACAAGCTACGCCCACGCTACTTGAAGTGCTCAAGGTCTGAGGCCACGCTAAGGGAATAGTTTATGCCCATAGCTTAGGCTACTCATCGTGCTTGTGAGTAAAAGAAGCTCACGGCACCTCAAGTAGCGTGGCCTACGGCCAACCGCTGACAGCTGACGGCTGACAGCTGACGGCTGACAGCTGGTGTTATGAAAAATATTTAAAACCACTAACTGACTCCTGCAATTCCTGAGCTACGGCTACAGTTGAGGTTAAGGAACTTGAAATTTGCCTAGAGGAATCAACGGTACGTTCCGAGAATTGGGCAATATCTTTGATCAACATAGCGACGCTCTGAGTGGTTTCGGTTTGGGAAAGACTCCCTTGGGCAATGGCTGTCACTAGCTGCTCGATCTGGCACGAAGCCGACCTCAGCTGTTTCATATTCTGCTTAGCTTCCTCAACTCGACTTGTCCCCTTCTCCACCACAGCACTGCTCTGTTCCATTACCTTGACTAATTGAGACGTTTCTAGCTCGATATCATCTACTATCTTGTGAATTTCCTGGGTAGCTTTGATCAATTGGTTGGTAAGCTGATTCACTTCTTTGGCAATCACGACAAAACCCTGAATCCCACCAGACCGCGCAGCCTCAATCTCAGTGTTAATAGTCAAAACATTGGTTTGGACTTTGAGCATGTTGCTCAAGGCAACCACCTTAGCAATCTTTTCGGAAAATTTACCTAGCTGCTTCACTCTTGACGTCGTTTCCCCAATCGTGTCTCGCAATTCCAGGATACTCTCCTGAGTTAGGTTAATAGCAGTGCTGCTAGCTTCAACAGTGGTTGCAACTCCATCAACTACCCTCGCCGCCTGATCAGCATTCTCAGCCACTGCTTGAATCGAATCGGTGATTTGCTCTACTGAATCCAGGGTGCGAGTGGTTTCTGAAGCTTGCTTAAGAGCATCTTCTGCTAGTTGACCAACTACTACCTCCTTGTTTCCGAGTAAGGTATTGACTTCAACCGCTGAGTTGTTGACCTGGGTTACGATAGTTTGCAAATTCTCAATAATGGTGTTAAAAGCATCAGCAACTTTACCAATTTCATCCAAAGTCACGTCAGAGCGCACTGTCAGATCTCCTTGTGCTGCCCCTTGCAAATTTTCAAGCAGTACCAGCAGTTGCTTCTGGAGTGCTTCTTTTTCCTGTCTTTGCTCTTGAGAAATTCTTTCCGTCTTTTCGAGCAGATTAGCCTGCTTTAGAGCAAAGCTGAATTGAATCGCCACCTGAGTCAAAAGGTTAATCTCCGTTTCCTGCCAAGCTCTTGGCTGTGAACATTGATGGGCAGCCAGAAAGCCAATCAAGTTACCTGCCACCAAAATCGGTGCTACTAAACTGGCTTTAGCTCCACGCAATAGAGAGCTTTGGCCAAGCCTCTCGACTTGGGACTGCTGGTAGTAGGTCAACTTACCCTCAAGATTATCAATGGCTAGAACCTGACGTGACTGGTAGTGATCAACATCCTCTAGGGGAAAATCCAACTCTTCTTTCTGTGTTTCTGGGGTAACAGACCCATCCAAAGTTACTGAAAGGCCAACCATTGAGCCTTTCTGATTCTGTTCGAGGAGGTAAATGATTGTGCGATCGCACGAGAGCGCTCTTTTAATTCCCAGCACCGTAGCCGCGAAAATCTTTTCCCGTTCTAGGGATTCAAGCATACTAGCGGTAATCTCATTTAACGTTTGGGAAATGTCCACCGTGGCTTGCTGCTGTTCCAGGAGCAGGGCTTGGGTGAGGGCATCACCGATTTGTCTAGTTAACTCCTTCATTAAGTGACGTTCTGACTCCTGCCAACGGTGGGGTTCTGAGCAATGATTCGCGTACAACAAGCCGAAAAGTTCACCTGCAACTATAATTGGTGCAACTAGGCTGGCTACGACACCAAGGGGTTGAAGGAACTGGCCAGGAGCACCAGTTAGAGTAGCTTGTTGAAGGTTCTCGACACTCACAAGCTTTTCCAAGTTAAACTGCTTAATTTCCTCGGTCGTGATTGGTTCGTAAATAGTTTCCCCTAGGGCTTCAACCAAACCCGAATCTACGACCTCCGCTGCAATTATCCCGCTTTTGAAGTCAGGATTAAAGCGATAGATAAACACACCGTCTGTCTTGAGGGCAAGGTGTAACCCATAAACGGAAGTTTGTAGGATATTGTCGAAGTTTAAGGATTGCTGAAGCTGGTTGCTGACTAGCACTAGTGTCCGCGCCTGTTCAGTTTCTTGTTCTTGCTCCTGTAATCGACCTTTGATCCGTGTCACCAGGTTATTAAAAACTTGAGCCAGTAGCTGCGTCTCGGTAGCACCAAGCAGTTCCGCCTGAACGTTCAGGTTGCCTGCAATCACCGCCTTAGCAGTATTAGCCAACTGACCCAAGGGTTTTGCTAACTGATCGGATAAAGCTCTGACTACCAAGGTAATAATAATGCCCAGTACCACGAACAAACTAGTAAAGCCTATTGCCGCTTTTCTACCCGCTGCTCTGAGTTCACTAAGTTTGATCGAGACAGCCAGAGTCCAATTGCTATCAGGAACTGCAACCATTATATAGTGCCTGGTATTATGAGCAAAGGTGGCCAGCTTTAAGTTTGGGAAAAGTGGTGAATTAGCTGACTTTATGGTCAGTCCCTTCTGTTGGACTGTTTTCCCAGTTTCAACAGCTTCGAGCAAAATTTTCAGGTTCTGTACAACTGCTTTATCCTTTGCCCCTAGCAGTTTCTGTGGCTGCTCTTTACTCTTCCCTTGGTAGATGGTATCTACAACAGCCACAGTGTCGTCTTTTTTCAGGGCTAGTAGCTGCATATATTGAGAATCCCCAATTTCCAAATCCTTCAGCAGGTTTTTAAATATGGTGCTGAAAACAGAGGCAGGCAAAACTCCTCTAACAACCCCTAGGAATTCATCAGTTGCTGGGTCTGTGATCGCTTTGCTGAACTCAATCACGAACCTATTGTCAGTATCATCAAATTTCGTTTTAATCACCTGCTGACTGGGATTATTTTTTGCCACTTGCCACCAGGCTTCATCCCGTTGTACAAAGTCAGGAGTAGGAGTGTTGTAAGCCACATTAAACCCATTTTTTTCGGTAAAAGATATCTCGACAAACTCATGAATTGCTGTAGTTTTATATAAGTAATAATTGAGAGCTTGATTCGGCTGTATCAACCGGGTAGCGGAGAAAGAATCTTCAACCTCGTAGTAGGGTAATTTGGCAAGGTTTTTAACTTGAGAAACTTTCGCTGCAGTGCTAGCTGCTTCAACTACTAGAGGGCTAGCGGCCAATGTAGCAGGTATTCTTTTTGCTTCCTCTAAAAATATATACAAAACTCTGCCCGCAACTAGGGTTTCACCCTCTAAGAGTTGCTCAGCTTGCTGTTGGGAGCTGCGGGAAATAGCACTGTAGCTGAAGAGTCCAGCCAGACCTAGAGGGGTTAAAACCGCTGGTAGAATCGTCTTCAGTAATTGAGTGCGCAGATCATTACTTTTCCTTTGTGTTTGGGAATTTCTGGGATTGGTGAGTTCACTGGATTGCCGTTGTCGATATTGGGTTATCCCTTGAGGTGTAACAGGTAATTCCCAACGTAAGTCTTTTGAACAATGCATATGACCGTGACTATTTTTCCTAGAACGATAGCTATAGGGTTTATAAACGATTTGTGAAAATCCAGAAACCCAAAATTATTGGAATTACAAGAATCTTGGCCACGTAATCGTTCACAACCTATTTAGAATTTTTATATTGACTCCAGTTTTTAATCTAACCATATTTATCTAGGAAGTTATCTCAGTCAATTAACTGAATTTTGTGCCTTAAGAGTTACGCCAATTTACTGAATATACGCTAGAGGTAGTAGTGATGTAGGTAGTAATGACTAACTCTACAGGTACAGTTTTTCGGGAGTCTTGTGTATACTCGTAACTGTTCACAGTAAACACTAAGGCTGGCTAGGGTATGTCTAAAACTTCATCGAAAACTTCATCGAAACTTTATCAAAGTATCCATCAATTGAAATAACTCTTGCCAAAGAAAAAATAAGATCTAGTTTCAATTATTTTTATGATTATTCTTTTTGAAGATTTTAATTGGTTTTGATGGTTAAAAATCTAGTAAACTCAATAAGTTATCAACAAAAAATAATTCATCTAATAGTTCATTTGTTGACTGGTGTATCTATTGCTCTTATCCTAGGGCTTACCGCCTGCGAGAAGAAACAGTCTGCAAACCCATCAGTGATACCCGTTTATACTTCCCATCAACCAGTTTCGGACAATACTGTCCGGGTGGGTGTACTTACCATTGATAGCGTGGATTCTGTCAAACAACGGTATCAGCCACTCCTAAACTACCTTTCTGAGGTGATTAATCGCCCTTTCTCCTTAATACCTGTTACCCAAGAAAGTCAATTCATTGAAGTAGCCCAAGGTAATTTGCACTTTACCACCAACAATCCTCTGGCAGCTGTGCAAATCCGTCGGCTCTACGATACGGAATTTCTACTTACCCACTCTCGACCTCAGGTGGGTACAAAATTTGCTGGTCTGATCATTGTCAGAAGCGATAGCAATATCTACAAACTGAAGGATCTGCAGGGTAAGAAGGCAGCCTGCGTGGCTTTTCAAACGGCGGCGGCTGGCTGCACTTTCCAAATCTATCATCTGCTTCAAAATGGTATTGACCCGTTCCTGGACTTCAGCAGTTTTGTGGAAAACAAATCGCAAGACAAGATCGTGCAAGACGTACTCAACGCCAAAATTGATGTTGGGTTTATCCGTACAGGTCAATTAGAAAAGATGCTCAACCAAGGCTTGCTGGAAAACCTGGAACAGGTCAGAATCCTAGAGTCAGCTAAAAACAAATTCTTCTATACTCATACCACCCAGCTCTATCCCGAGTGGCCAATTGCTGCGGTTAAGGGTACTGACCCGCAATTAGTCGCAGTAGTGACCGACGCGCTTCTGAATATCCCGGCAAACCATCCAGCCCTGGCAGCAGCTAAGATAGAGAAGTTTTTACCGGCAGAGGATTATGGCTCCCTGGATAAACTAATTGAAAGGTTGAGGCTAAAAAGTTGGAATGCTCATAGGGATCCATTTAGGAATTCTGAGAACAGGCAACAGGGAGTAGGGAGTAGGGAGTAGGGAGTAGGGAGTAGGGAACAAAAATTCTCACAATTCCTACACGGATTGCTATAGCATTTTTATTTGAGATGTAAACCGAGAAGGTCTTTTTTTATTTTAGTGACATACTCCCACACTGAATCAAAGATTACAGTGTGGGCTTCTTACCAACACCAGGTATCCCTTCGGTTACTCGGTAAGCTTTACTTGTGACGGGATGCCCCACCGCCAAATTCAATATATTGATCGCCGCATTTACATCTCTGTCAGCTACATAACCACAATGAGGACAAGAGTGGATGCGGTCTTTTAGTTTCTTCGGTACTCTTTTCCCGCAGTTAGAACAGTTCTGGCTTGTATTTCTGGGATTTACTGCTTTTGTTACCAGTCCAGCATTTTCGGCTTTGACTGACAATATAGACAGAAATTGTCCCCATCCAGCGTCTAACACAGATTTAGCTAGTTTAGTTTTAGCTAGACCTTTAATATTTAGCTTTTCATGGGCAACTAGATCGTGATTGTCTAGTAACTCCTTGGCGGTCTTGAAATGAAAGTCTTTCCTTGTATCCGCTACTTTCTTGTGTGCCTTCCCTAGTCTGTTAACAGCCTTTTTCCTGTTAATACTCCCTTTCTTCGATCTACTGACAGATTGTTGGATTTTCTTTAGACGCTTTTGAGCTTTCCGATAGTACTGAGGGATAGGGACTTCTGAACCATCCGACTTCACCAGGAAAGACTTGAGACCCATGTCTATCCCGACAGGGTTAATTACACCATCTACTGGAATAATGTCGGGTACAGTATCATCTTGGATCGACAGCGTAACATAATACCCATCTGCTTTACGGGTTATAGTAGCTGTCTTGATCTTAAAACCTTCTGGAATGGGTCTGTGATAAATCATTTTGACTTTCCCGAATTTTGGAAGAGTCAAAATATTTCCTTGTATTGGATTTTTGGAAAGCGAAGGGAATGTAAACGATTTATATCTGTTTTTTCCCTTAAATCGAGGTCTCCCACTTTTCTTTCCGTTGCTGTCACCCTTAAGAAATCGTTTAAAGGCAAGATCAACTCTCTTTACGCAATCTTGTAAAACTTGAGATTGAACAACTCCGTACCAAGGTCTATCCTTCTTTAGTTGAGGTAGAGTCTTTTTCTGGGAAAAATAGTCGGGATTATTTCGTAAATCCGGCAAATAACAAACAAGAGGACAAGAGTTAATAGAGCAGCGATTTTGTTCATACCAGTTAAACCTGTCCGCCAGTAAGTAGTTATATTGACATCGGAGCATGTCCAGCCATCTTTCTACTTCCGTTTCTTGCGACTTAGTCAATCTTAGCCGGTATTGATAGGCTGCTCTCATTGTTGCTGTCCTCTGTTTTTCGACCTATCATTAATAGATAACACAACCAGCCAAATGGCAAGTCAAAATGAAAACTATAAAAATGACAATCCGTTTAACCGAATACGAAAAGAAAAAATTAGCACAAGAGGCAGAGAAGAGAGGAATGAACCAATCTGAGGTACTTAGAAGTTTAATAGCTCGCTTTCCCGATCCCAAGGACTCTGTGTAAAATTCATCCCACACCTATGCTACGCATCAGGATGTGGGGCTTCTTTTACCGGCCAGCTAAAAAACTCTGGATCTCTTTCCCCTATTGCCTTTTGCCTATTTCCTCTTGCCTTTTTCGAAAATCTCTAACTTTACAACTTGTTTTAAAACTATATATTATAGCAATCCGTGTAGGAATTGAGAGAATGTTTGTTCCCTGTTCCCTACTCCCTGCTCCCAGATCCGCTGTTCCCTTTGCTATAGCAATCCATTCTAGATTGAGTAAAGTACTAAGCCTAAAATTCCGGCAATCGGGATAATCAACAGCACCTTCACCCGGAACCGCCACAGGGCAACTAGGGCTGCGGCAAAGATCACCAGGCTGCCAACATGAAATTCAGCACTCCCAGCTACTACAATAGCAGCGGTAATGATCATGCCAATTACGGCAGGACGAATTCCTTTGAGCGCCGCCTGAATCACTGTAGATTCTTTGATATGTTTCAATAAGTGGGAACAGGTTACCATCAGCAGTCCTGGTGGTAAGAAAATGCCTACTGTTGCTACTATTGCTCCGGAAATCCCTTTCACCACATAACCGATGAAGGCAGCGCTGATCAGAATTGGTCCAGGGGTAATTTGTCCGATTGCGATCGCATTAGCAAATTCTGTCTGAGTCACCCAACCGTAATTATTCACCACCACTTCTTGAATCAGGGGAATGAACACGTAGCCTCCACCAAATAGCATCAGGCTCATGCCGGAAAATGTCACGAATAGTTTCCCGAGGCTGGTTTCCCCCAAAAAGGGTAGGGGAATCAGAGAAAGCAACAGAAAACTCAGCAGGATGAGCAAGGTGACTGACAGCTTCAGCCAGGAAATCCCCTGAATTGACTCCTGAATCGGTTGAGCTTGGGAATTCTCCTGTCCCGAGTGCTTAGTGTCACCTAACCAAAGCCATCCTACCAATCCAGAACCGACCACGACTAGCACAGTAATGTAGAATCCTCCTACTACCTTGAGTAGGACTGCCGCTATCAAAGCAATCACTAGTTCCCGCCAGCCTTTGATCGCTTTTTTGCTCATGCGTCTGGCGGCACTCAAGATTATCGCCGCCACCGCAGGAATAAATCCGGCAAAGGCTTTTTGAAGTGCTGGAATTTCCCCGGCCTGGAGATAAGTAATGGTTAAACCAATTACCAGGATAAAAGAAGGGAGCAAGACACCAATGGCACTAACTACAGCGCCATTAGTCCTCCCTAAGCGATAGCCCACATAGGCTACTACATTAGCAGCAACTGGACCAGGTAAAACAGTGGCTAAAGAAATGCCGTCTAGCATATCTTCATGGGTGAGGAGTTTGTGCCGCCGCACCATCCGATTTTCCACTACGGAAATCAGAGCCATGAAACCGCCAAAGGCTGTACTACCGATCTTGAAAAAGTTCCAGAAGAGAAACCAAAGGGATACCGACTCGGAATTTTCCGAGTTTACATGCAGTTTTTTTAACATAGTGAGTTCTTTAAGCCACTACGGTCTGACGTGCTTTAATCTCTTTGAGCAGAGTGGCTTGGCGATCTCGTCGCTTTAAGTCCTCAGGATCCATTTTTTGGCGTGCCTCTGCTTTTAAGCTTTGGTTAATCCCATTAAATTTAGCGATCGCAGTGCTGCTGAATTTGATTTCTTTCCCTTTAAGAATCCCAACCCGTTCGTAACCAAGAGCATCAAGTACATCTCCCGCCACCAATTCAAAAATCAGGATTTCCTCATCCGTAGCTTCCTGGAGAAACTTCTTAGTGTTTTGTTTAATTACAGGTTGGGTGACATTACTCCATAGGGAGCTAGACGTTGCAGCATTCGAGGCTTCCTGGGATTGATGGAAATCCAGCATCTCAGGAGTATACTGCACCCCTAGGAAATTACACAGATCCTGCAGGGTAGTCTCAGGAGAGCTGATTAGGGTTTCATAACTGATGCTAAAAAACCTCTGGGGACTTAGGCGAGAGCGCATCTGGAGTGCTAAACGCTGGGCTTTTGCCCATTCTTGAGCAATATGGTAGAAGTGCTTTTCTCCAACCACTGCCTTCTTAAAAGAAACCGCCACATCTCGACCATCCCGGTACAAATAGATAAATTTAGGGTTTTCCAAGTAGGCGGTAATCTCTGGCAGGTAGTAAACGTTGGCTAAACTTTTGCAACACCATTGCTGTGCTCCCCAAGTTTGTGCCATAATATCGTAAACAGAGGCAAATATAGCCACCAAAGACCGCTCTCGGCAAAGGGAAATAACTTCCTTTGTATCTAAATGCACACCCTCCCAAGGGACAGGATTGAGTTCCACTAAACGACACACATCATTGACTAAGAGGGTAAAGCTGTCCGTTTGACTCAAATCCCCATAGGTAGGTAGTAATGGCATCATCCGCTGCAATATGTGAGGGGAGTGGGGAGCAGCGAGATCACCAATCTGATTCAACATCAGGCGCAATAAATTAGAGCCTGAGCGTTGGGTGCCGATCATAAAAATAGACATAACTTTGAGCTATCCTCATCACTGAATTCCAATTGCTGACCTTGATCACCGATTAAGTAGAAGCAGCCATCAGAAAACGTTGTGGTTGCAATGCAGTACAATAAAAGCTTGGTCTTCACCAAAGCAACTCTCCCTAGCTGTGAGTGGAGCGGTGTTTAGCTAACTAACCGTAAGTATTCAGCTATCAGCTATCAGCTATCAGCTCTGAGCTCTGAGCTATCAGCTCTGAGTTATTAGCTATCAGCTATCAGCTATCAGCTCTCAGCTCTCAGCCATTCGCGTAGCGTGGCCTTTGGCCAAGGCCTGTGGCCAAGCTATAGTAATTTCAAATAACAATGGAACACTTTTTCGGCTGAAACCCTTTCATAGCAATAAAGAGTTGTCTCAATCTAAATTGAAATGACTATACACCGAACAGCTTTTGAATAAAATAAGCTGACGGCTGTTCGCGCACGCGTGAGCTTTTAGCTCACGGCTGACGGCTGTTGGCGTAGCCTGCGCGTAGCGCATATGCTTACAAATTGTTTAACAACCGATCAGCGCGTTTATATCTGGTTTGTAAACAAAATTATTGCCGGAAAAAGCAAAAGCTAAGAGGCAAAAGGCAAGAGGGGCAAGATATCCGGAGTTTTATTGGAGAAGAAAAAAAGACCTCCTATGTTTAGATCTGATTTATAAACCCTATAAACCAGATCACACCTTCGTTAACTGATTACCCGATCCGGGATAACAGCCGAAAATTAAGCACTATTACTAAAGTAGATAGGCTAAATGATTGACATTAAGACTGTAGGTTGATGGGCTGATGGGAGAATAATATCAAGTTCGGTTGAATACCCATAATAAAAGTGTGGGGAGATGGGGAGATGGGGAGATGGGGTGATGGGGTGATGGGGTGATGGGGAGATTTTTATTAAGCGATGCAGCGCGGTCTTGGGGAGGCAGCGCGGTCTTGGGGGTTCCCCCCATGAGCGACTGCCGTGGTTTCCCCCACTCGCGCTTTGCATCAAGACAGAGTAATTATCCTGACATGATATAACACGCAGCCAAATCGGCATTGCTTAATAATGGAATGATTTTAAGATAATGGAATGATTTTAAGAGGATATCTCCCAAGTTTTTTTATACTGAATTTTGCCCCCCTAGCCCCCCAACTTTGGGGGGAACAAGAGTCTATTTGCTTCTACAAGTCCCCCAAAATTGGGGGACCAACGGGGGCTTGGATGTAGCAAATGAGACTTCTCAGACAACCTCTAAGAGTTTTTTAGGTGCGCGCCTCCTAGGCTGGGTTCCCCGGCCTAGGGTCGCACCTGTGGAATAGGCATCTTGCCTGTTCCTGATTTTTTGGGGCGGGCAGGATGCCCACTCTACTCTGATTCATTTTTTGATTCAGCAACGCCGGACTTACTGTATCAATGAATTAAAACTGAAACCAAACTGAGAAAAAAAAGCAAAACTGAGACAACTGAGACAAAAACTGAGACAACTATTATGCCAACTTATGCTATACAATATCGCCTCTGAATAAGATTAATTTCATCGGTTTATGCTTCAACCTGAGATTAGTCTGAGAAAAATCTAAGCTCACCCTGGGCTAAGTATGAAAAAAATTATACAACTAAGCCTAGTTAAAATAACTGAGCTAAAAAACTGAGACAAAAACTGAGACATTAGGCTCTGATCCGAATGCCATTGTAGAAATATAGACACCTTAGCGACTAGACAACAGCGCTAATGCCCTGTTAAAACTGATGGTTTTTGCCTAAGGGTCAATGTTTGCCTGAGGTTAAAAACATTACACTGGTCTATTGCCGGTAGACCAGTGTTTACTTTCAGTCTCAACTTAATTCACTTGCATTCGGAGGAACTTTGATGTCAAACACTTTTATTCCCACTGGAGAAACTCTAACCGAGCCCGTAGTACTACCCGGAGTAGGGGATTCTTTAAGCGTATTCGGTACATTGGATGTTGATGGTAGTGCTGTTGATATCACGGGCACTAATGCCAGCATCTTTAACGCAGAGACAGGGACAATTGATGGTAGCTTCAACGGTGTCAACTTCGTTAATGGTGGTGTCTCTTCTGGCACATTAACCAACCAAGGCTTGATTACCAGTGATAGTCGTCCCGTCAACATCGGTGGTCAGAACATCAAGGTTGATAACTTAGCCCAGATTATCTCCTCTGCAAGTCCGAGGGATGGTGTCGTTTACGCTGACCAGACCGCTACATCCTATGATATTTTCAACGGTCCTGATGCTCTAATCGATGTCGGTGAGGGGAATGATGGAGATGCCATTTCTCTACAACTCGGTGCTAATGTCACAGGCAGTGTGGTTAATCAAGGTACGGTGATCGGACGTGGTGTGCCGGTGGGTAACAACCAAGCTACTGCGATTCGCCTCAGACAGGGTACTGACATCGGAGGAGCGGATGTCTCAGTCTTCAATGGTGATATTGTCAATGAAGGCACGTTGATCTCAGAAACTGACAGTGGTATCCTGATTGAGTCGGGAGTCGAACTCAACGGTACAATCGTTAATAACGGTACAATTGATGGTGCTTTCAACGGCGTTAGCTTTGCCAATGGCGGTACCTCTTCTGGGGCGCTGCAAAATTTCGGTACTATCACTAGTGCTAGTCGTGCCGTAAATATCGGTGGTCAAGATATTAGCCTTCAAAACTTCGGTGAGATTCTCACCTCTGCCAGTCCCCGGGATGGTGTCGTTTACACTGACCAGAGTGCGCTTTCCTACTCGATTGTCAACGAAAGTAGTGGTCTGATCGATGTGGGTGAAGGCAATGATGGAGATGCCATTTCTCTACAACTCGGTGCTGATGTCACAGGTAGCGTAATTAATCGGGGTACGGTGATCGGACGTGGTGTGCCGGTGGGCAACAACCGAGCAACTGCTGTTCGCCTCAGACAGGGTACTAATACTGACCTCTCAGTCTTCAATGGTGATATTGTCAATGAAGGCACCTTGACCTCAGAAACTGATGCGGCAGTACTGATTGAGGACGGAGTCGAACTCAACGGCGACATCATTAACAGGGGCACTATCAACGGTGGTGTTGTTGCAGGCAGCCCTCAGGTCGGTATTGATGCTCAGGGTGCTGAGGGTGACGTCACTGTTGTTAACCAAGGTACTATCAACGGCGATGTTCTACTCAGTGCTGGTAATGATACCTATGATGGTATCGCAGGCACTGTTAACGGTACTGTTTTCGGTAATGAGGGCAATGATACTCTCATTGGTGGTAGCGCTAATGATGTGTTGAACGGAGGCGTTGGCAATGACTTGTTAACTGGCAATTCAGGTGCAGACATCTTCGCCTTCGGCAGTGAAATCTTCCAAGACGGTCTCCAGGACTTTGACCAAATCACTGACTTTGAGGCCGGTGATGCCTTTGATTTCGCTGATGAGTTCTTGGGCAATATTAGTTTCGGTCGCGAAACAGTTAGTGGTCAAGAAGCCGTAGTAGCAATCCTTGGCGGCGAGGATAATCTGACTGTATTCGGTAATCTCGATGCTGCTGAGCAGGCATTTAATGCATTTGTGTAACACAACAGTTTAATCCCAAGACTGTTCCGATTAGTTCTTACATGAAAGGTGTTTACCCAAGACTGTTAGCGATCGCTAGTTAGATTAGCGATCGCATTTTTTTTCTAAGCTCAATAGCTTTCTAATACCGATGCTATCGGAAATAATATGAGATCAAAATGATATAAGTCTGAATAAAATCGCAAAACTGATACAAAAACTGAGATAAATAGTCTTAATTACTATGCTATATCCACCCCTAAGCTTGTTTATTATCTCTATTAATTCCTCAATATTAAAGTAATTTAAAATTAATCTGAATCCCGCCTTAAATTAATCTAATAAAAATCAAAAAAATCAGCTGAATTAAAACACTTCATCCCAAAACTGAGGCAAAAACTGAGACAGCATTCCTGGCTCTGCTCATTACTCTAAAACTAGACAGGTAAAGAGGACAGGGTAATGTGGCAGAAAATCATAGTTTGGCTTATAACTGAAATTATTTTAAACGTGCTAGGAATTGATGACCTAGCAGACTATAGCGAATTCATATTTGAGAAACAAGTCATTCATTTCAACAGCTATCAGCTGTCAGCTGTCAGCCGTCAGCTCAATGCTTACATTTGGGAGAAGCCGAACCAGCCCGTTTTCTTCAAATAGATTAAACATTTGCGTAGTGTTATCTCGTTATCTCCCAGGGTCGAAGCCTGTGCCACAAAGCTAATAACTGATAGCTGATAGCTGATAGCTGATAGCTGATAACTGATAGCTGATAACTGATAGCTGATAACTGATAACTGATAGCTGATAACTGATAGCTGAATACTTACGATTTTAGCTGGCCGGTAAAAGAAGCCCCACATCCTGATGCGTAGCATAGGTGTGGGATGAATTTTACACAGAGTCCTTGGGATCGGGAAAGCGAGCTATTAAACTTCTAAGTACCTCAGATTGGTTCATTCCTCTCTTCTCTGCCTCTTGTGCTAATTTTTTCTTTTCGTATTCGGTTAAACGGATTGTCATTTTTATAGTTTTCATTTTGACTTGCCATTTGGCTGGTTGTGTTATCTATTAATGATAGGTCGAAAAACAGAGGACAGCAACAATGAGAGCAGCCTATCAATACCGGCTAAGATTGACTAAGTCGCAAGAAACGGAAGTAGAAAGATGGCTGGACATGCTCCGATGTCAATATAACTACTTACTGGCGGACAGGTTTAACTGGTATGAACAAAATCGCTGCTCTATTAACTCTTGTCCTCTTGTTTGTTATTTGCCGGATTTACGAAATAATCCCGACTATTTTTCCCAGAAAAAGACTCTACCTCAACTAAAGAAGGATAGACCTTGGTACGGAGTTGTTCAATCTCAAGTTTTACAAGATTGCGTAAAGAGAGTTGATCTTGCCTTTAAACGATTTCTTAAGGGTGACAGCAACGGAAAGAAAAGTGGGAGACCTCGATTTAAGGGAAAAAACAGATATAAATCGTTTACATTCCCTTCGCTTTCCAAAAATCCAATACAAGGAAATATTTTGACTCTTCCAAAATTCGGGAAAGTCAAAATGATTTATCACAGACCCATTCCAGAAGGTTTTAAGATCAAGACAGCTACTATAACCCGTAAAGCAGATGGGTATTATGTTACGCTGTCGATCCAAGATGATACTGTACCCGACATTATTCCAGTAGATGGTGTAATTAACCCTGTCGGGATAGACATGGGTCTCAAGTCTTTCCTGGTGAAGTCGGATGGTTCAGAAGTCCCTATCCCTCAGTACTATCGGAAAGCTCAAAAGCGTCTAAAGAAAATCCAACAATCTGTCAGTAGATCGAAGAAAGGGAGTATTAACAGGAAAAAGGCTGTTAACAGACTAGGGAAGGCACACAAGAAAGTAGCGGATACAAGGAAAGACTTTCATTTCAAGACCGCCAAGGAGTTACTAGACAATCACGATCTAGTTGCCCATGAAAAGCTAAATATTAAAGGTCTAGCTAAAACTAAACTAGCTAAATCTGTGTTAGACGCTGGATGGGGACAATTTCTGTCTATATTGTCAGTCAAAGCCGAAAATGCTGGACTGGTAACAAAAGCAGTAAATCCCAGAAATACAAGCCAGAACTGTTCTAACTGCGGGAAAAGAGTACCGAAGAAACTAAAAGACCGCATCCACTCTTGTCCTCATTGTGGTTATGTAGCTGACAGAGATGTAAATGCGGCGATCAATATATTGAATTTGGCGGTGGGGCATCCCGTCACAAGTAAAGCTTACCGAGTAACCGAAGGGATACCTGGTGTTGGTAAGAAGCCCACACTGTAATCTTTGATTCAGTGTGGGAGTATGTCACAGAAAAGCCTGATGAACGAAATTATAAAAGTTGCTAACCAAACTATTACAGCATCAGAAATTATCCCCCTGCTGAGACGATACCTTTTGCTGCCTCAGCTATTCCGGGAAATTATTATTGACCATGCGATCGCTGAGATCAGCTGCACCCCAGAAGAGCAAACTAGTGCTGAAGAGCGGTTTTATGGCAAACATAAGCTCACGGATGACAAAGCACGTCAGGCTTGGTGTGAGAATCATCAGATCACTCTAAACCAATTAAAAACCTTGGCAACCCGTGAGCTAAAACTTGAAAAATTCCAACAACAAACCTGGGGTCATCGACTAGAATCTTACTTTCTGGAGCGCAAACAGCAGCTCGATCAGGTTAGTTATTCCTTGATTCGCCTTAAGGATAAAGGTGTTGCTCGGGAACTGTATTATCGGCTGGAGGATGGAGAGCAATCCTTTGCTGAAATAGCACGGCAATATTCCCAAGGACCAGAAGCTCAAAGTGGAGGATTAATTGGTCTTATGCCCATGACTATGCCCCACCCTCAGATTGCTCGGATCCTGAAACTGAGTCAGCCTGGTCAGTTGTGGACACCAACACAAATAGGGGAGTGGATCGTGATTGTGCGCCTAGAAAAATTAATTCCAGCCCAGTTAGACCAAGCTATGCGTCAGCGACTGCTGAAGGAATTGTTTAATAGATGGCTCGGTGAGCAATTACAACAATTTATAGAACAAGGGAACAGCGGATCTGGGAATAGGGAATAGGGAACAGGGAGTAGGGAGTAGGGAGTAGGGAGTAGGGAGCAGGGAACAGTGTCAAGATATAGCGCTACGCGCAATGGCATTGGCAAAAGGCAAGAGGCAAAAGGCAAGAGGCAAAAGTTGAGGTGCATTAGCTTTTATCAATGTCAAACACCTTAATGCTTAGTGCTATATAGGAATTTTTGGTGTTATGAGAAATCAAGATTGGTTGTCATAATCTATTTATAAATGCTATATCGGCGACCGTTAATCAGTTTGTTTGTATTCATGTAAATCTTAATTGGTAATTGGTATTTTACGATTACCAACTATAGCGGTTTTCATATTAATGAAGTACACACACCTATTTTTTTCCTACTCCCGTCTTGATGCAGTCGCTCATGGGGGAAACCCCCAAGACCGCGCTGCATCGCTACTCCCTACTCCCTACTCCCTACTCCCTACTCCCTACTCCCTACTCCCTACTCTTTAATTTTATTGCCATGACTTTTACCACTTCCCCCATCCAAGAATTTATTGCTAGTGTATCTCCTTTTAATCAATTACCAACCACAGCATTAGAAAAACTATCTGCACAATTGCAGCCAGTACACTATCACCTTGGTGAAACAATTTTAATGCGGGAGAAAATACCCTCCCATGTGGTAATTCTCTATCAAGGACAAGCTCGCCTACTGGGTTATGACCCCCGCACAAAGAAGGAGGTAACGGTTCAAAAGCTTTCTCCCGGTGCGATTTTAGGCTGGGCGAGTTTAGCTGTCCGGCAAAAGAAGCCCCACACCTAATGCGTAGCATAGGTGTGGGATGAATTTTGCACAGGGTATTATAAAATTGCTATAATATATGTACTGATAAACAAAGCCGTTCGCGAAGCGTGGCCAAAGGCCTTAAATGCTGGTTTGTCAGCCACCTACGTTCCTAAAAAATAGAACTTATTGTATTGTTCCGGCGCGGAGGGGCATCCCGGAGACGAAACCTTAGAAGAGTGGAGCCTTAATCATAAAGTTTTAACCCTTTACCCATAGCCGACTAACCATAAAGGCTCCACTCTTCTTGCGGTAACTTCTGACCGTGTCGTAAATAAAGCTTACCGAGTATCCGTTCGCGCAGCGTCGGCGAAAGCCGATAGCGATGGCTGGAGTTGGTAAGAAGCCCACACTGTAATCTTCGATTCAGTGTGGGAGTATGTCACTACGGCAAGTCTATATTGACATACTCACCGCCCGCTTATGAGCGGTGATTCTTGACATATCATCGGGCTGTGCTGCCGAACGTGGCCCGCGTGACCTACGGTCTCAACAGTCTTACCATCCCTCCTTGCCCGTTTATAGTCGTGCCGATGCCCCATGCCGACTTTCTCTATGTTTCTCGCAGCGTTTATATCTCTGTCCTGTTCAGTCCCGCAACTCAAACAAAGTACTGAACGCACAGACAAATCGAGTTTTCCCCATTTGAATCCACAATCAGAGCAAATTTGACTAGTAGGTTCACAGCGGCTGATTACCCTGAAGTCTCTTTCATACTTGTCTGATTTAGCCTCACAAAGAGTCCTAAATTCAGCCCATCCTTGCTGACTTATGGATCTAGCTAACTTTCGATTCTTGATCATTCCTGATACGTTCAGATCTTCCAAGACTATTACTTTGTTTTCGATAACAGTCTTAGTCGATAATTTATGCAGAAAGTCTTTCCTCTTGTTAGCTATCTCGTTATTTATTTTGGCAATTCGCAGGCGAGTCACCTCTTTACGGTTCGACCCCTTAGGTTGCTTAGCAAACTTCTTCTGAGCTTTTCTTAACTTGCGATCAAGCTTTGAATAATCAGGACTACTTACTTCACTCCCATCGCTCATTACGGCAAATGTTTTGATTCCTAGGTCGATCCCGATACTTTGGTTTTTAGCATCGACTTGAACAGGTTCAACATCTACGACAAAACTTAGAAAATAATTACCTGCACAATCCTTTATTATAGTTACAGAGCTTGGGTCTGACGGCAACTCTCTAGACCATATAGGCTTGACTACTCCAATCTTTGCTAAATAAACACCATTACCCTGGATGGAAAATCCTCTACGAGTTAATCTGGCTGTTTGCTTGTTAGTCTTCTTTTTAAATCTTGGAGGTCTAACTTTGCGGCCTTTTCGCTTTCCTTTATGAGAGTCGAAGAGGTTTTTATAAGCAACTCCCAAATCAGCCACAGACTGCTGCAATGGGACTACAGAAACCTCGGACAGCCATTTTCTTTCCTCTGTTTTCTTTGCCTGGGTAATTACTAGTTTTTGCAATTCCCCTGATTTAAGAATTTTCTCTGATTTTTTGCAAATAGCCAGAGCATCGTTCCAAACAACCCGGACACAGCCAAATAACCTGGCTAGGTTGCTTTTCTGTTGGTTAGTTGGATAGAAACGATACTGGTACCTGGCTTTCACTTACCTCTTTCACTTACCTCTCCTATTTTGGTCTGTATTATGATTATAGTGTAGTCTACAAGATTTGGCAATGAGATTCCGGAAGGAAAGGCACACTATTACAAAGCAAGCAGATGCACTTAATATGTGTAACAAAGTATCGCCAAAAAATATTGACAGCGGAAAGCCTTGAGGCTATCGAAGAATCATTTAAGGAAGTCGCAAGGAAAATGAATTTTAAAATAAAAGAGTTTAACGGAGAGTCTGATCATGTACACACACTGATTGAATATCCCCCAAAAATATCAATATCGCAGATAGTTAACAGTTTGAAAGGGGTCTCCAGTCGTAGATACGGACAAAAGGGAAATTCCATTGCCAAACGGCAAAAAAGCACTATGGAGTCCTAGTTATTTTGCCGCTTCTGTCGGAGGAGCTTCAATAGAGGTACTCAAAGAATACATCAATAATCAGAAAAAGCCGTCCTAGAAGGACGGGGCGTGACTACCCAAAATTTTTGGTGAAGCTGAGGTTGGTACACGGCAAGCTGAGGTTGGTACACAGCAAGCGGAGGTCAACCAGTTAATTCAGGAACAAGAACGGATTAGAAGTGCGATCGCTCAAGCTAAGGCACAATTGGCGAATACCATTGCGGCTTCTCAAACTGAGCTACAGGATCGGATTGCTGTGAATCAACAACGGATTGCGGATATCGATAGTCAGCTCGGTAAGCAAATTGTAGAAAATGATAAACGGATAGCGGAAATTGATAGTCAAATTAGTCAAATCAAGCAAAATTTGAAGTATCACGAAATCAAAGCTCCCGTAGCTGGGAAAGTTTTTGAGCTAAAGGCTCGCCCAGGCTTTGTGACAACTAGTAGCGAAACTATTCTGGAAATTGTGCCGAATGATGAGCTAATTGCTGAAGTTTATATCACCAATAAAGACCGGGGTTTTGTAAAAGAAGGGATGGAAGTCGATGTCAGAATTGATTCCTTTAATTTTAGTGAGTTTGGTGATATCAAAGGTAAATTAATTTCCATTGGAGCCGATGCTTTAGAGCCCGATCAGATTTATCCTTATTACCGTTTTCCTGCCAAAATTGCCCTAAAACAGCAGTTTATCGATATTAAAGGCAACTCAGTTCCCCTAGCATCAGGGATGTCGGTAACTGTGAATATTAAGGAGAGAAAGCGTCGAGTGATTACTATCTTTACTGGCTTTTTAACCAAGAAGTTGGATAGTTTGAAGGGGACTAAATAGAGGGAATCGGGAATCGGGAATCGGGAATCGGGAATCGGGAATCGGGAATCGGGAATCGGGAATCGGGAATCGGGAATCGGGAACAAGTAATCCGAAATAGGTAATCCAGAACAGGTAATCCAGAACAGTAATAATAGTTGACTGCATCGCTACTCCCTACTCCCTACTCCCTACTCCCTACTCCCTACTCCCTACTCCCTACTCCCTACTCCCTATTCCCAGATCCGCTGTTCCCTATTCCCTGTTCCCTTTGCGATATTTTTATGAATTTTCAGTAAAGTCTTTTTAAAGAGTTATTAAATCATTAAAACTTAACTCATAGTTTATGAAATAATCCGAGAAATCGGGAGATTTATTGATAAACATGACACCTCGGATTGACCGACTTCTGCAAGCAAGTCCTTTTGTTCTGTGTTCTCTACTGGGTGCAACTACGGCATTAGGACAAATTACCCCAGATAATACCCTGGGAAATGAAAGGTCTGTAGTCACTCCGAATGTCAATATTAACGGTGCCCTGGCAGATTTGATAGAAGGTGGTGCGATTAGAGAAAGTAATCTATTCCACAGCTTTTCTGATTTCAATGTGGCCGAGTTTGGGCGAGTTTATTTTGCGAATCCTGCTGGAGTTGCCAACATCCTGAGTCGGGTAACGGGAACTAATGTTTCCAATATTTTAGGAACTCTAGGAGTATTGGGTAATGCTAATTTATTTTTGATCAATCCCAACGGTATTGTCTTCGGTTCCAATAGCAGACTCGAGCTGGGAGGCTCATTTTTTGGGAGTACTGCTGATAGTGTGTTGTTTGATGATGGGACAGTTTTCAGTGCAAAAAATCCCAATGATAAACCGTTATTAACGATTAATATTCCCTCTGGGTTGCAATATGGCTCAAATCCCGGAAGTATTACTAATCAGTCTTTTTTTGGGCTTGAGGTACCAAATGGTCAAACCTTAGGATTAATTGGTGGTGAGGTTACTATTCCTAATGGCGCTCTAGGTGCATCGGATGGACGGATTGAGCTGGGGAGTGTTGGTGCTAATGGTGTGGTGAACCTGACCCCAACGAATAGCAGTTTTGTGTTGGATTATTCAGCAGTTCAAGAGTTTAAGGATATTAGTTTGTCCGACTTTGCTTTTGTCACTACCAGTGGGGCAGGTGGTGGGAGTATCCAGGTGCAGGGGGCTAATGTGAGTTTACGCGATCGCTCTTTGGTTTTTGCGAATACCGAAGGAGGTGCCAGTGGTGGTGGCATAGTTGTTAAGGCTTCTCAGTTGAGTCTTGAGGGTGCTTCTAGGATATTTGGGAATGTATTGGGCTCAGGACAGGGGGGAGATTTGACAGTGGATGCCACTGAATCTGTGCGAGTGGTTGGTGCGCCTGATGCCCCCAGCATCTTGGGAGCCAACGTTTTTCGAGGAGCAACAGGAAAAGGGGGAGATATCAGTATTACCACTGGGGAGTTAATCGTCTCTGATGGAGCATCTGTTTCAACTACGACAGCGGGTGAAGGGGACGGGGGAAATTTGACTGTGGATGCAGACTCTACTGTTCAAGTGATTGGTACCTCAGCTGATGGTCGGTTTGCCAGCAACTTGTCTTCTTCAACTAATCCAGGCTCAAAAGGAAATGCGGGAGAGTTGAATATTACCACTGGGGAGTTAATTGTCAAAGATGGAGCATTTGTTTCAACTAGCACTTCGGGTGAAGGGGACGGGGGAAATTTGACTGTGGATGCGGACTCTACTGTTGAACTTAGCAGCGACTTGTTGGCTCAAGCTAATGCAGGTTCAAAAGGAAATGGGGGAGATATAAGTATTACCACTGACCAGTTAATTGTCAAAGATGGAGCATTTGTTTCAACTACGACACGGGGTGAAGGGGACGCGGGAAATGTGACAGTGGATGCCTCCTCTACGGTTCAATTGATAGGTACCTCAGCCGATGGTCAGTTTGCCAGCAGCTTTTTGACTCAAACTCTAGGGAAAGGGAAAGCGGGAGATGTCAGTATTACTACTGGGGAGTTAATTGTCAAAGATGGAGCAAGAGTTTCAGCTAGCACTTTTGGTGAAGGGGACGGGGGGGACATTAATGTCAATGCTTCCTCTACTGTTGAACTTAGCAGCGACTTGTTGGCTCAAGCTAATGAAGGTTCAAAAGGAAATGGGGGAGATATAAGTATTACCACTGACCAGTTAATTGTCAAAGATGGAGGAGAAGTTAATACTATCTCTGTTGGTGAAGGAAATGCCGGAAATTTGACAGTGAATGCGGACTCTACAGTTCAACTGATAGGTACCTCAGCCGATGGTCAAATTCCCAGCGGCTTGTCTTCTCAAACTCAAGGGAAAGGTAATGCCGGAAATTTGAGTATTACCACTGGGGAGTTAATCGTCTCTGATGGAGCACAAGTTTCAGCTAGCACTTTTGGTGAAGGGAATGGGGGCAATTTGACTGTAGATGCGGACTCTACGGTTCAAGTCATCGGTACCTCAGCCGATGGTCAAATTTCCAGTGGCTTGTTTACTCAAACTAATCGAGGCTCAAAAGGAAATGCCGGAAATTTGAGTATTACCACTGGGGAGTTAATCGTCTCTGATGGAGCATTTGTTTCAGCTGAAACTTTTGGTGAAGGGGACGGGGGAGAGTTGAATATTACCACTGGGGAGTTAATCGTCTCTGATGGAGCACAAGTTGGAGCTGCCACTTTGGGTGAAGGGAATGGAGGCAATTTGACTGTAGATGCCGACTCTACGGTTCAAGTCATCGGTACCTCAGCCGATGGTCAAATTCCCAGCGGCTTGTTTACTTCAACTGAAGGGACAGGAAATGCCGGAGATTTGTTGAAAATTACCACTGGCAAGTTAATAATCTCTGATGGAGCAGTTGTTAGTGCTCAAAGCATTCAACCGGGGAGTTCAGCAGGCACGGTAGATATTAATGCCAACTCCATCTTCCTTAACAACGATGGCAGGATCACAGCAGAAACAGCAGGAGGAGAAAAAGGCAATATTATCCTAGAAGCTCGTGACATCCGACTCCTCAACCGAAGCTTGATTCTAACTAATGCCGACAATACTGATGGGGGCAATATCACCATTGATACTGATACCCTAGTCGGTCTGGGAAATAGCGACATCACCGCCAATGCTGAAGAAGGTTCAGGAGGTCGTGTTGAGATTAAAGCCCAAGGCATCTTTGGCTTAGAGTTTCGAGACCGTCCAACTCCAGACAATGACATCACCGCCACCTCCAACCGTGGCCCACTTTTCAACGGTCAAGTCATACTCAACGTCCCACAGCTAGACCCCACCTCAGGCTTAAACGAATTGCCAGGAATCCTGGTCGATGCAGAAGCTATCCTCGCCAATGACCTTTGTGGCTTTGAGAATAATCGGATTGCTGGCGGGAGTTCCTTTTTCATTACCGGAAAAGGCGGTTTACCACCGACTCCAGAAGATCCGGTGATTAATGCCCACAGAACAGTGGGGTGGCGAACTCGTCCTGGCTTAGCCAGCACCAGGAAACAACCATTACACCAGCAACCAAAGGCCAAAAGCCACGAATCGCCTTCAGTCAGACCCCGTCAAGACAAAAAAGTAATTATCGAAGCCCAAGGCTGGGTAATAGCAAAGGATGGCACGATTATTCTGACGGCGCAACCATTTAACGGGACTCCTGTTGATCAGATATTGCCCCATCTTGATTGTCATTCAGGAGCAGGGAGTAGGGAGTAGGGAGTAGGGAATAGAGAATCGGGAGTAGGGAGTCGGGAGTCGGGAGTCGGGAACAGCTTGTAGGGTGGGCAAAAACAGTTTGGTGGTTTTGATTGGTCACTAAATGATGACTTTGCCCACCCTACTTAACTAAAAAATGCACCTCACCCAATTGAAAACTGCCATATTGGCCTAATAAAAATTAACAGCATAAACCTAAATTTTATGAAATAATCATATCAATTCGGTAGCTCATTTTTAGTAACATGAAACCTCGGGTTAACGGACTTGTGCAAGCAAGTCCCTTTGTTCTCTATTCTCTACTCGCTGCAACTACGGCATTAGGGCAAATTACTCCAGATAATACCCTGGGCAATGAAAGTTCTGTAGTAACTCCGAATGTCAATGTTAACGGTACCCTGGCAGATTTAATTGAAGGTGGGGCGATTAGAGAAAGCAATCTATTCCACAGCTTTTCGGATTTCAATGTGGCAGAAATGGGGCGAGTTTATTTTGGCTTACCAGCTGGAGTTGCCAACATACTGAGTCGGGTAACTGGAGCTAAGGTTTCCAATATTTTAGGAACTCTAGGAGTATTGGGTAATGCTAACTTATTTGTGATCAATCCCAACGGTATTGTCTTTGGTGCAAATAGCAGACTAGATATCAGAGGCTCATTTTTTGGGAGTACTGCTGATAGTGTATTGTTTGAAGATGGCACAGTTTTCAGTGCAAAAAATCCCAATGAGAAACCGTTATTAACGATTAATATTCCCTCTGGGTTGCAATATGGCTCAAATCCCGGAAGTATTACTAATCACTCTAGTCTGTTTCAGGTACCAAATGGTCAAACCTTAGGGCTGATTGGTGGTGAGATTACTATTCCTGGTGGTAATTTAACAGCAACAGATGGACGGATTGAGCTGGGGAGTGTTGGTAATGGTGTGGTTAACTTGACCCCAACAGATACTAGTTTTGGGTTGGATTATTCAGCAGTTCAAGAGTTTCAGGATATTAGTTTGTCCGAAGGTGCTTTTCTTGAGACCACTGGCGAAAGTGGTGGGAGTATCCAGGTGCAGGGGGCTAATGTGACTTTACGCGATCGCTCTTTTGTGTTTGCGGATACCAAGGGGAGTGGAAGTGGCGGTGGCATAGTGGTTGAGGCTTCTCAGTTGAGTCTTGAGGGTGGTTCTAGGATAACTACAGATGTATTGGGCTCAGGACAGGGGGGAGATTTGAGTGTGAATGCCAGTGAATCTGTTCGAGTAATTGGTGTATCGGCTAATGGTACTATCAGCGCTTTGGCAGCCAACGTCATTGAAGGAAAAACAGGAAAAGCGGGAGATGTGAGTATTACCACTGGGGAGTTAATTGTCAAAGATGGAGCAAGAGTTTCAGCTATTACAGTCGGTGAAGGGGACGGGGGGAACTTGAGTGTGGATGCCTCCGAGACTGTGCAACTGATTGGTAACTCAGCCGATGGTCGCTTTGCCAGCGCCTTGTCTACTCAAACTGAAGGCACAGGAAATGGGGGAGATGTGAGTATTACCACTGGGAAGTTAATTGTCAAAGATGGAGCACAAGTTTCAGCTGGCACTTTTGATGAAGGGGACGGGGGGGACTTGAGTGTGGATGCCGACTCTACTGTGCAACTGATTGGTAGGTCAGCCAATGGTAGGCGTGGCAGCGGATTGTTTGCTAGAACTTTTGGGACAGGAAATGCGGGAGAAACACGTATTACCACTGGGCAGTTAATTGTCAAAGATGGAGCATTTGTTTCCGCTAGCACTTTTGGTCTTGGGGACGGGGGGAACTTGAGTGTGGATGCCGACTCTACTGTGCAACTGATTGGTACCTCAGCCAATGGTCGGTTTCCCAGCGGCTTGTTTGTTCAAGCTAATCGAGGCTCAAAAGGAAATGCCGGAAATTTGAATATTACCACTGGGCAGTTAATGGTCTCTGATGGAGCAATTGTTTCAGCTGGCACTTTTGGTCTTGGGGACGGGGGAACCTTGAGTGTGAATGCCGAGGAGACTGTTCAGCTTATTGGTACTGGTACCTCAGCCAATGGTCGGTTTCGCAGCGGCTTGTTTGCTCGAACTGACGGGGCAGGAAAAGCGGGAGATGTGAAAATTACCACTGGGCAGTTAATGGTCTCTGATGGAGCAGTTGTTAGTGCTAGAAGCAATGAAAAGGGGAGTTCAGCAGGGGATCTAGAGATTAATGCCAACTCCATCTTCCTAAACAACGGTGGCAGGATCACAGCACAAACAGCAGGAGACCAAGGCAATATTACGCTGCAAGCTCGTGACATCCGACTGCTTAACCAAAGCAAAATTACCACCAACGCCCAGAATACCACTGGGGGAAATATAAACATTGATACTGAAACTTTAGTCGGTTTGGGAAATAGCGACATCACCGCCAATGCTGACAAAGGTTCAGGAGGTCGTGTTGAGATTAAAGCCCAAGGCATCTTTGGCTTAGAGTTTCGGGATCGTCCAACTCCAGACAATGACATCACTTCCACCTCCACTCTTGGCTCATCCTTCAATGGTGAGGTAATCCTCAATATCTCACAGCTAGACCCCACATCAGGCTTAACCGAATTACCAGCAAGCCCGGTAGATGCAGAAGCGATCCTGGCCAATGACCTTTGTGGCTTTGAGAACAATCGAATTGCTGGCGGCAGTTCCTTTTTCATTACCGGAAAAGGGGGTTTACCACCAACTCCAGAGAATCCAGTGATTAATGCCCACAGAACAGTGGGGTGGCGAAGGAGCCCTAGGTTAGCCAACACCAGACAACCATTACCGCAGCAGGCCAAGGCCTTTGGCCACGCTACGCGAACAGTCAGACCCCGTCAAGACAAAAAAGTGATTATCGAAGCCCAAGGCTGGGTCATAGCAAAGGATGGCACCATCATTCTGACGGCGCAACCGTTTAACGGGACTCCTGTTGAGCAGATATTGCCCAATCTTGATTGCCATGTGGGAAGAGGGAGCAGGGAGCAGGGAGCAGGGAGCAGGGAAGAGTAGTGCGTAGGGTGCGTTAGGGGAGGGATGGCCATAATATTCAACAGAGTAGCCAGTAGCCCCGTAACGCACCACCAAAAGGCTCGCTCTATTCTCTATTCCCAATTCCCAATTCCCTTAATTAATTTTTATGAAAAAACTATCATTTTTAATTGCCATCGCATTAACCTGCTTTGTTCCATCCGGGAAAGCATTATCAAATTCTGCTGATTTTGGGTATGATTTTGCCCCCCTAGCCCCCCAATTTTGGGGGGAACAAAACTCCCAAAGTCCCCCAAATTTGGGGGATTTAGGGGGCTTTAACAAGACTAAACGGTCGCGCATTCACTCGAAGATTCAGCAACGCCCGATTCCCGATTCCCTAGAGCAAAAAGCCCAACACCTCTATGAAACAGGTCACTATCAAGAGGCGATAGGGTTGTTGGAGCAAATGATTAGTAACTACAGGAAGAGTGGCGACCTGATTGGTGAAATTAATTCCTTAATCAATCTCACGTTAGCTTATCAAACGTTGGGAGACCTAGACCAAGCTAAACAAACCCTATCCCAGAGTTTCACCAAACTATCAGACCTTGATAATACCAAAGAGCGTCAACAATTACAAGCCCAACTATTAGAAGTTCAAGGACAAGTCTACTTATCTCTAGGTCAAGGGGAAAAAGCCTTATCGACTTGGCAGCAAACTAGTGCTATTTACCAAGAGCTTGGAGACTTAACTAGATTAACAGAAAGTCAGATTTACCAAGTGCAAGCCTTACGAGTATTAGGATTGTATAATCAAGCCAGTAAAACCTTAACTGAAATCACAGAAACCCTCCAAAACAAACCCGATAGCAAACTCAAAAGTACTGCCCTCCACTACCTAGGTGATGTGCTGCGCCAAGTCGGTAAATTCAAAGACTCTCAAGCAATTTTACAACAAAGTTTAGCCATAGCGGAAAACTTCCAAAATCAGACCTTGATTGCTGATATTCTGCTCAGTTTGGGGGATACAGCTAGATTACAAAGAAAGACAGAAGACGCAAGATATTTCTATCAACGGGTTGTCAAGGAATCTCCCTTACCGGATAGTAAAATTCAAGGGCAATTAAATCAACTGAGTATAGTGATAACTAAACAAGAGTGGTCACAAGCCAGAAAGTTATTGCCAGCTATCGACAACACCTTAACTAAAGTACCTCCCAGTCAAATCGCTATCAATGCTAGAATTAATCTAGCTAAAACCCTATTAAAATCTGAAAACACACAACTAAAAAGTCCCAACTCCCTAGCTAATTATCTCGCCGATGCTATTAAGCTGGCTAGAAAATTAGGAGATAAACGAGCGGAAGCAGAAGCCATTGGTAACTTGGGAACCTTATACGAACAGCAATCACGTCTAGATGAAGCCCAAGACTTAACCGAAAAAGCGTTAGTCATTGCTCAAGAAATCCAGGCTCCCGATTTAGCCTATCAATGGCAATGGCAACTAGGAAGAATCCTCAATCTAAAACAGGATAAAAAAAATGCGATCGCGGCTTATGCTCAATCGGTGCAAACCCTCCAATCTATCCGTAGTGACCTAGTCGCGATTAGTAGCGATATTCAGTTTGGGTTTCGAGAAAGCGTCGAACCAGTCTACCGAGAATTAGTAGGACTACTGCTGGAACCCAATGCATCTCAAGAAAACCTCAAACAAGCACGAGATGTGATTGAATCCCTACAACTAGCAGAACTAGACAACTTTTTTCGGGATGCCTGTCTAGATGCTAAACCCGTTAATATCGACGAAATAGATCCTAACGCCGCTATCTTCTATACCATTATCTTGCCAGACCGGCTGGAAGTAATTGTCACCTTGCCGGGAAAACCTCTGCGCCAGATCACCACTAACTTACCCAAAACAGAAATAGAAGAACAAATCGCTTCGGTAAACAGAGATATTACTAGCCTTTGGGAACCTCTGAGAAAGGAAAACTTACAAACAATACACGACTGGTTAATCGGCCCGATTGAAACCGAACTAGCCAACAGTAACATCCGCACTTTAGTATTTATCCCCGATGGGGCTTTGCGCAATATTCCGATGTCCGTCCTTTATGACGGAGAAAACTATTTGACCGAGAAATATAGTATTGCCCTAGCACCCAGTTTACAACTAATCGACTCTCAAGCCAATGTCAGAGAAAACGTTTCAGTTCTGACTGCTGGAGTCACGGAAACTCGTCCCCATCGTCCAAATTTAGGATCACTTCCTGGGGTGAAGGTGGAATTAGAGAATATCATGGCTCAAGTTCCCTCATTGATTTTACTCAATGAATCCTTTACTGAATCTAACTTCAATACAGTCGTTAATACCTCTAGTTACGAAGTCGTTCATCTGGCCACTCATGGTGAATTTAGTTCAGTAGCGGAAGAAACCTTTCTCCTGACCTGGGATGACGTGATCAATCTCAATGAGTTAAATAGTCTGATCTCAGCGGATCAAAAGCAAAAAAATCCGATTGAATTACTCGTCCTCAGTGCTTGTCGGACAGCCGTGGGAGACTCCCGAGCCGCTTTGGGATTGGCTGGTGTTGCCGTCCGTGGGGGGGCACGCAGTACCATTGCCAGTCTCTGGTATGTGGACGATCTAGCCACTACAGAGTTAATGACTCGGTTCTACCAGAAGTTAGCTAAGGGCAAGGTTACCAAGGCTGAAGCTCTGCGTCAAGCTCAACAGGAGCTGTTGCAGAGTGAGCAATTTAATCACCCCTATTACTGGTCGGCTTTTATTTTGCTGGGAAATTGGTTGTGAAGAATAGGGAGTAGGGAGTAGGGAGTAGGCAAGAGGCAAGAGGCAAGAGGCAAGAGGCAAGAGGCAATCGGCAAGAGGCAATCGGCAAGAGGCAATCGGCAAGAGGCAATCGGCAAGAGGCAAGAGGCAATCGGGAACAGTCCAGTAGGGTGCGTTAGGGGCGGGCTTGCCCTGATTTTCCGCCTCAACGCCCGCCTTAGGTTGCTGCCCGTAACGCACCACCAAAAGCCTTGCCGTCATTTTCCGCCTCAACGCCCGCCTTGGAACAGCCCGCCCCGGATGCTGAAGCGCGAAATATAAGTTAACATCAGCCGAACGGGCATCTTGCCCGTTATCAATATTTTCCGGCGGGCTGTCTCAACCAGGCGCGAAGAGGCGGAAAATCAGCGCGAAACCGTCCCTAAAGCACCACTAACAACATTTAGCTGCGACCCGTATGCCACAAGATTAATCTTGATCTAGGATATCAGGGGTAAAAGGACAATCTTGGGGGAAGCAAGTAGATGGATAATCCTTGCTAACGACCTTTAGTGGATATCTGTAGCAATCCAAAAAGACCGATTCAAGATAAGGTTTGAGACTGGGAGATTCAGACAACAAAAGATTAATCTGTTCTCTCTGCTCATTGATTGTTTTTTCCCAACCTCGATAATCAGGCTCTGAATTCACGTACTGCCTTTTAAGCAAGTGTTCCATCAAAACCTTAAGTCGGCTCTGAATCTCTCGTTTATCGGATCGTCCCAAGGTGGCTATTTCCTCAATTAAATTTTCTATATCCAACTCATCAAAGTTTCTTGTTTTAAGTTGCTGACAAGTTAGATCAGTCCACAGAAAAAAATCCTGATTATACAAGTCACTATTACTCATGGCTTATACTACCGATCCTTGATATTTACTATAAGTATATCACGTTAAAAAATGCTTTTGAATTTATTACTAATAGTAACTACTTTATAGCGTTTATCATAGCTATGAGGTACAGAGAATTTGGAATTGTTATAACCCATTAGTCCATCGCTGCAATAGTTTTTTTATCCCCCCTTCCAACCTTTACAATGCTTGCAATCTTTACACCCCTTAGCACCCTCTACCTAGAGATTGTGACAGTGTCTTGATGCAGTCGCTCATGGGGGGAACCACGCCAGTTGCTCATGGGGGGAACCCCCAAGACCGCACTGGCTCCCCAAGACCGCGCTGCATTGCTGCAATAGTTTTTCTAACCCCTCTGACACCCCTTACCACCCTTTTAGAGATGGCGACAATGCAATAGAATCGGGAATCGGGAATCGGGAATCGGGAATGGGCAACAGGCAACAGTCCAGTAGGGTGCGTTAGGGGCGGGCTTGGCCTCATTTTCCGCCTCTTCGCCCGCCTTGGGACAGCCCGCCGGGTTCCGTAACGCACCACTCACTGCGCGTGGTTATGCGATGAAGCGTTTCGGCAAAGCCGACGCTACGCGAACGCAAAGCGTGGCCTACGGCCTCAGCTTCCGCCAAAGGCGATGAAGCAAAGCTTCCGCGCTTATGCGATCGCGCTTTCCCCCAGCTAAATCCCAAGACAAAATCACTATCACAAACCCTACACCGCCTGCTCCCGACTCCCTCAAAAAAAATTTGTTACAAAAATTTTCAAAATATGCTATAATATAATGATTTTTGTGGTAAACTAAAATTGTGGACAAAATAAAATCCACGGGGAGAGCCAGCCTTAGAGTTTTCGTCAGGCTGGAAGGCTGGCTCTTTCGCTTACAGGAGATAACTTAATATTATTTCCCATAGTCAACACCTATACCCATGGCTGATGCATTGGTTGTTACCACTTCTCGGTCGCCAGTGTTGAGATAGCCCGCCGGAAAATGAAACGGGCAAGATGCCCATTCCACGATGATGTCCATTCCACGCCTGATGCCCATTCCACTTTTGCCTCTTGCCTCTTGCCTCTTGCGTTACCCATAGTGCTATAAAACTTAACAGAATCAACAGGTATTTTATGAAATAATCCCAGACATCGGGAGCAGATAGATTGAAAAACATGAAAGCTGTGGTTGACCGACTTCTGCAAGCAAGTCCTTGTGTTCTGTGTTCTCTACTAGCTGCAACTACCGCATTAGGGCAAATTACTCCAGATAATACCCTCGGGAATGAAAGTTCTGTAGTAACTCCGAATGTCAATGTTAACGGGGCCCTGATAGATTTGATAGAAGGTGGAGCAATTAGAGAAAGCAATCTGTTCCACAGCTTTTCTGATTTCAATGTGGCCGAGTTTGGGCGAGTTTATTTTGGCTTACCTGCAGGAATTGAGAACATCCTGAGTCGGGTAACTGGAGGTAATGTTTCCAATATTTTAGGAACTCTAGGAGTATTGGGTAATGCTAATTTATTTTTGATCAATCCCAACGGTATTTTCTTCGGTACCAATAGCAGACTAGATATCAGAGGCTCATTTTTTGGGAGTACGGCTGATAGTGTGTTGTTTGAAGATGGCACAGTATTCAGTGCATTAAATCCCAATGCTAAACCGTTGTTGACCATTAATATTCCATCTGGGTTGCAATATGGATCCAATCCCGGAAGTATTACTAATCAGTCTAGTCTGTTTCAGGTACCAAATGGTCAAACCTTAGGGCTAATTGGTGGTGAGGTTACTATTCCTGGTGGTCAGTTAACAGCACCTGATGGACGGATTGAGCTGGGGGGTGTTGGTGCTAATGGTGTGGTGAAACTGACTCCAACGGATACGAGTTTTGTATTGGATTATTCAGCAGTTCAAGAGTTTCAGGATATTAGTTTGTCTGAGGGTGCTTTGGTTGATACCAGTGGGGAAAGTGGTGGCAGTATCCAGGTGCAGGGAGCTAATGTGAGTTTACGCGATCGCTCTTTTGTGTTTGCGGATACCGAAGGGAGTGGCAGTGGCGGTGGCATAGTTGTTAAGGCTTCACAGTTGAGTCTTGAGGGTGGTTCTAGGATAACTGCGGATGTATTGGGCTCAGGACAGGGGGGAGATTTGACAGTGAATGCCACTGAATCAGTTCGAGTCAGTGGTGTATCCCCTAATGGTATTGTCAGCTTCTTGGCAGCCCGAGTTTTTCGAGGAGCAACAGGAAATGCGGAAGATGTAAGTATTAACACTGGAGAGTTAATTGTCTCTGATGGAGCATTTGTTTCAGCTGAAACTTTTGGTGAAGGGGACGGGGGCACCTTGAGTGTCAATGGCTCCTCGACGATTGAACTCATGGGTACGAAACCCGATAGTGAGTTCAGCAGTGGCTTGTTTTCTGGAGCGAGTACAGGCTCAACAGGAAACGCGGGAGATCTAAGTATTAACACTGGGGAGTTAATTGTCTCTGATGGAGCATTTGTTTCAGCTGGCACAAGGGGTCTTGGGGACGGGGGAACCTTGACTGTCAATGCCGAGGAGACTGTTAAAGTCATTGGTACGACACCCGATGGTGAGTTTCCCAGCGGCTTGTTTTCTGGAGCTAATCAAGGCTCAACAGGAAACGCGGGAGATCTAAGTATTAACACTGGGGAGTTAATAGTCTCTGATGGAGCATTTGTTTCAGCTAACACTTTTGGTGAAGGGGACGGGGGAAATTTGACTGTCAATGCCTCCTCGACGATTGAACTCATGGGTACGACACCCGATGGTGAGTCTCCCAGCGGCTTGTTTTCTGAAGCTAGTACAGGCTCAACAGGAAACGCGGGAGATCTAAGTATTAACACTGGGGAGTTAATTGTCTCTGATGGAGCATCTGTTTCAACTACCACTTTCCGTGAAGGGGACGGGGGCACCTTGAGTGTCTATGGCTCCTCTAGGATTGAACTCATTGGTAGGACAGCCGATACTCGCTTTCCCACCGGCTTGTTTGCTGGCACTCTAGCCACAGGAAAGGGGGGAGATGTGATTATTACCACTGGGGAGTTAATTGTTTCTGATGGAGCAGAAGTTTCAGCTGGCACTGTTGGTCTTGGGGACGGGGGAAATTTGACGGTCAATGCCTCTTCAAAGATTCAACTCATGGGTACGGCAGACGAGACTCGCTTTCTCACCGGCTTGTTTGCTCTGACTTTAGCCAGAGGAAATGGGGGAGATGTGAGTATTAACACTGGGGAGTTAATTGTTTCTGATGGAGCACAAGTTTCAGCTGGCACTTTCAGTGAAGGGGACGGGGGCACCTTGAGTGTCAATGCCTCTTCAAAGATTCAATTAATTGGGAGCTCAGCCGATGCTCTGTTTCCCATAATTGGTACTCCCATAATTGGTACCTCAGTCGATGATCGGATTCCCAGCGCCTTGACTACTCAAGCTCAAGGGACAGGAAATGCAGGAGAGTTCTTGAAAATTACCACTGGGCAGTTAATTGTCTCTGATGGAGCAGAAGTTAGTGCTACAAGCACTCAACCGGGGAGTTCAGCAGGCACGGTAGAGATTAATGCCAACTCGATCTTCCTTAACAACAATGGAATCATCTCAGCACGAACAGCGGGACCGCAAGGCAATATTAATCTATATGCCCATGACATCCGACTCCTCAACGAAAGCTTGATTATAACTAACGCTGAGAATACAACAACTGGGGGCAAGATTAAAATTGATACTGACATCTTACTCGGTCTGGGAAATAGCGACATCACAGCTAATGCTAAACAAGGCCGAGGAGGTAGTGTTACCATTAATGCCCAAGGCATCTTTGGCTTAGAGTTTCGAGACCGTCCAACTTCAGGAAATGACATCACCGCCACCTCCACCCTTGGCCCATCTTTCAGCGGTGAAGTAATCCTTAACACCCCAGACGTAGACCCCACCTCAGGGTTAACCGAATTGCCAGCAACCCCCGTAGATGCAGAAGCCATCTTGGCCAATGACCTTTGTGGCTTTGAGAATAATCGGATTGCTGGCGGGAGTTCCTTTACCATTACCGGTAAAGGGGGTTTACCAGCTAGTGCAGACGATGCGGTGATTAATACTGACAGAACAGTGGGCTGGCTCTCTCGTCCTGGCTTAGCCAGCAGTAGTAGACAACGATTACAGCAGCAACAATCACTGACAAAGCCTCAACCTCCCCAGGAAAAAAAAGTAATTATCGAAGCCCTTGGCTGGGTAACAGCAAAGGATGGCACCATTATTCTGACGGCGCAACCGTTTCGGGGTACTCCTGTTGAGCAGATATTGCCCAATCTTGATTGCCATTCGGGAAGAGGGAGTAGGGAGTAGGGAGTAGGGAATCGGGAATCGGGAATCGGGAGTCGGGAATCGGGAGTCGGGAGCAGCTTGTAGGGTGGGCAAAAACAGTTTGGTTCTTGTGATTGGTCACGAAATGATTACTTTGCCCACCCTACTCTACTTAACTACTCTACTTACCCTAATAAAACTTAACAGAATCGACAGGTATTGTATGAAATAATCCCAGATATCGGGAGCATTTTGATTGATTAACATGAAAGCTGTGGTTGAAGGACTTCTGCAAGCAAGTCCCTTTATTCTCTATTCTCTACTAGCTGCAACTACCGCATTAGGGCAAATTACTCCAGATAATACCCTCGGTAATGAAAGTTCTGTTGTAACGCCCAATGTCAATGTTAACGGTGCCCTGATAGATTTAATTGAAGGTGGGGCGATTAGAGAAAGCAATCTATTCCACAGCTTTTCGGATTTCAATGTGGCCGAGTTTGGGCGGGTTTATTTTGGCTTACCAGCGGGAATTGCCAACATCCTGAGTCGGGTAACTGGAGGTAATGTTTCCAATATTTTAGGAACTCTAGGAGTATTGGGCAATGCTAATTTATTTTTGATAAATCCCAACGGTATTGTCTTTGGTGCAAATAGCCGACTAGAGCTAGGAGGCTCATTCTTTGGGAGTACTGCTGATAGTGTGTTGTTTGAAGATGGGACAGTATTCAGTGCAAAAAATCCCAATGAAAAACCGTTGTTGACGATTAATATTCCCTCTGGGTTGCAATACGGATCTAATCCAGGGAGTATTACTAATCAATCTTTTTTTGGGCTTGAGGTACCAAATGGTGAAACCTTAGGGCTGATTGGTGGTGAGGTGACTATTCCTAATGGCGCTCTATTGGCATTCGATGGACGGATTGAGCTGGGGAGTGTTGGTTCTAATAGTGTGGTGAACTTGACCCCAACCGATACTAGTTTTGTGTTGGATTATTCAGCAGTTCAAGGGTTTCAGGATATTAGTTTGTCCGAAGGTGCTAGAGTCATTACCAATGGCGAAAGTGGTGGCAGTATCCAGGTGCAGGGGGCTAATGTGAGTTTACGCGATCGCTCTGGTGTATTGGCACTTACCAACGGCAGTGGCAGTGGCGGTGGCATAGTTGTTAAGGTTTCTCAGTTGAATCTTGAGGATGGTTCTATTATAGGTGCTAATGTATCCGGCTCAGGACAGGGGGGAGATTTGACAGTGGATGCCACTGAATCAGTTCGAGTAATTGGTGTATCGCCTGATGGTACTCCCAGCGGTTTGGGAGCCGAAGTTTTTCCAGGAGTAACAGGAAATGGAGGAGATGTCAGTATTACCACTGGGCAGTTAATGGTCTCTGATGGAGCAGTTGTTTCAGCTAGCACAAGGGGTGAAGGAAATGCCGGAAATTTGAGTATTAGCGCTGGGCAGTTAATGGTCTCTGGTCGAGCACAAGTTTCAGCTGGCACAAGGGGTCTTGGGGACGGGGGAGATGTGAATATTACCACTGGGAAGTTAATTCTCGAAGATGGAGCAGCTATTTCAACTAGCACTTTTGCTGAAGGGGACGGAGGAGATGTCAGCATTACCACTGGGGAGTTAATAGTCTCTGATGGAGCATTTGTTTCAACTAGGACTTTGGGTCTTGGGGACGGGGGAAAGTTGACAGTGGATGCCTCTTCTACTGTTCAAGTAATTGGTACCTCAGCCGATGGTCGGATTCTCAGCGGCTTGTTTACTCAAACTCAGGGGACAGGAAAAGCGGGAAATTTGAGTATTACCACTGGGCAGTTAATGGTCTCTGATGGAGCAGTTGTTTCAGCTAGCACAGGAGGTGAAGGGGACGGGGGAATTTTAACTGTGAATGCCTCCGAATCTGTTCAAGTAATTGGTACCTCAGCAACCGATGGTCAGCTTCTCAGCCGCTTGACTACTCAAACTCAGGGGACAGGAAAAGCGGGAAATTTGAGTATTACCACTGGGCAGTTAATGGTCTCTGATGGAGCCGTTGTTTCAGCTGGCACTTTTGGTGAAGGGGACGGGGGAAAGTTGACAGTGGATGCCTCTTCTACTGTTCAAGTCATTGGTACCTCAGCCGATGGTCGGTTTCCCAGCGGCTTGTTTGCTCAAGCTAATCCAGGCTCAAAAGGAAATGCAGGAGAGTTGAGTATTACCACTGGGAAGTTAATGGTCTCTGATGGAGCAGTTGTTTCAGCTGGCACAGGAGGTGAAGGGGACGGGGGAGATGTGAATATTACCACTGGGGAGTTAATAGTCTCTGATGGAGCACAAGTTTTAGCTGTCACAAGGGGTGAAGGGAACGGGGGAATTTTGACTGTCGATGCTTCCTCTGGTGTTCAACTGATTGGTAGATCAGCCGATGGTCGGTTTGGCAGCGGCTTGTTTACTATAACTGACGGGACAGGAAATGCAGGAGATTTGAAGATTAGCAGTGAGCAGTTAATTGTCTCTGATGGAGCACGAGTTAGTGCTACAAGCATGAAAGAGGATAGTTCAGCAGGCACGGTAGATATTAATGCCAACTCCATCTTCCTAAACAACGATGGCAGGATCTCAGCAGAAACAGCAGGACCGCAAGGCAATATTATCCTAGAAGCTCGTGATATCCGACTCCTCAACGAAAGCAAAATTACCACCAACGCTGATAATACCACTGGGGGCAATATAGAAATTGATACTGACATCATACTCGGTCTGGGAAATAGCGACATCACCGCCAATGCTGAATTTGGCCCAGGAGGTAGTGTTAGCATTAATGCCCAAGGCATCTTTGGCTTAGAGTTTCGAGACCGTCTAACTCCAGACAATGACATCACCGCCACCTCCCGACTTGGCCCATCCTTCAGCGGTGAAGTAATCCTTAACACCCCAGACGTAGACCCCACCTCAGGCTTAACGGAATTACCAGCAAGCCCGGTAGATGCAGAAGCCATCTTGGCCAATGACCTTTGTGGCTTTGAGAATAATCGGATTGCTGGCGGGAGTTCCTTTTTCATTACCGGTAAAGGGGGTTTACCAGCTAGTGCAGACGATGCGGTGATTAATACTGACAGAACAGTGGGCTGGCTCTCTCGTCCTGGCTTACCCAGCAGTAGTAGACAACGATTACAGCAGCAACAATCACTGACAAAGCCTCAACCTCCCCAGGAAAAAAAAGTGATTATCGAAGCCCTTGGCTGGGTAATAGCAAAGGATGGCACCATTATTCTGACGGCGCAACCGTTTCGGGGTACTCCTGTTGAGCAGATATTGCCCAATCTTGATTGCCATTCGGGAAGAGGGAACAGGGAACAGGGAACAGGGAACAGGGAAGAGTAGTGCGTAGAGTAGTGCGTAGGGTGCGTTAGGGGAGGGATTGCCATGATATTCAAGGTCGTAGCCAGTAGCCCCGTAACGCACCATCAAAAAGCTGTTCCTGATTCCCAATTCCCCCTTTTGTGTTCCCTGTTCCCTTAATTATTATGAAAAAACTATCATTTCTAATTGCGATGCTCTTTCAGAGCCACTGCGTGAACGCATTAACCTGCTTTGTTCCATCCGGCGAAGCCTTATCAAATTCTCAAAGAATCACACCCGATTCCCGATTCCCGATTCCCGATTCCCGATTCCCGATTCCCGATTCCCGATTCCCAATTCCCGATTCCCAATTCCCGATTCCCGATTCCCTAAAACAACAAGCCCAACAACTCTATGAAACAGGTCAATATCAAAAGGCGATACCGTTGTTGGAGCAAATTATTAGTAACTACAGGGAGAGTGGAGACTTTATTGGTGAGATTAACGCCTTGGCGAATCTAGCTTTAATTTATCAACGTTTGGGAGACTGGGCACAAGCTAAACAGACAATATCCCAGAGTTTTAGCCAACTATCACAACTGCCATTAACCAAGGAAAGTCAACAATTACAAGCCCAAATTCTGTCAGTCCAAGGACAAGTCTACTTATCACTAGGTCAAGGGGAAAAAGCCTTATCGACTTGGCAGCAAACTAGTGCTATCTACCAAGACCTCGAAGACCTCAATAAATTAACGGAAAGTCAGATTTACCAAGTCCAAGCCTTACGAATATTAGGGTTGTATAATCAAGCCACTAAAACGTTAAATCAAATCAAGGAAAGTATCCAAGACCAACCTGATAGCGCTCTCAAAAGTAGAGCCCTTCAATACCTAGGTGATGTCCTCAGGAGAGTGGGAAAATTCCAAGACTCTCAAGAGATTTTACAACAAAGTTTAGCCATAGCCGAAAACTTACCAAATCAGACTTTGTTTGCTGACACTCTACTCAGTTTGGGGGATACAGCTAGATTACAAAAAAAAACAGAAGAGGCTTTGAATTTCTATCAACGGGTTGTCAAGGAATCTCCCTTAGCAGATATAAAAATTCAGGGACAATTAAATCAACTGAGTGTATTGATAGCTACACAAGAGTGGTCACGAGCTAGAGGGTTATTACCAGCTATAGACTATACCTTAACCACATTATCTCCCAGTCAAAGAGCAATAAAGGCTAGAATTAAGCTAGCAAAAACCCTATTAAAATCTGAAAATACACAACTAAAAACTCCCAAAGCCCTGGCTACTTATCTCGCCGATGCTATTAAGTTGGCTAGGAATTTAGGAGATAAAAGAGCGGAAGCTGAAGCCATTGGTAACTTGGGAAGCTTATACAAATACAATCAACGTCTTGATGAAGCCCAAGACTTGACCGAAAAAGCCTTAGTCATTGCTCAAGAAATCCAGGCTCCGGATTTAGCCTATCAATGGCAATGGCAACTAGGAAGAATCCTTAACCTAAAACAGGATAAAAAAAACGCGATCGCGGCCTATGCTCAATCGGTGCAAACCCTCAAATCTATCCGTAGCGACCTAGTCGCGATTAGTAGCGATATTCAGTTTGGGTTTCGAGAGAGGGTCGAACCAGTCTACCGAGAATTAGTAGGACTACTCCTGGAACCCAATGCATCTCAAGAAAACCTCAAACAAGCACGAGATGTGATTGAATCCCTGCAACTAGCAGAACTAGACAACTTTTTTCGGGATGCCTGTCTAGATGCTAAACCCGTTAATATCGATGAAATAGACCCAAAAGCCGCGATCTTCTATACCATTATCTTGCCAGACCGCCTGGAAGTAATTGTCACTTTGCCCGGACAACCCCTGCGCCAGATCACCACTAACTTACCCAAAACAGAAATAGAACAACAACTGGCTTTGGCAAGGAGAACTATTACTAGGCCTTGGCAAAGTCTTGAAAAGGAAAACTTGCAAACAATACACGACTGGTTAATCACCCCCATTGAAGCGGAACTAGCCAACAGTAACATCCGCACCCTAGTCTTTATCCCTGACGGAGCTCTGCGCAATCTTCCTATGTCCGTGCTTTATGACGGGGAAAACTATGCTATCGAGAAATATAATATTGCGGTAGCACCTAGTTTACAATTAATCGACTCTCAAGCCAATGTCAGAGAAAACGTTTCAGTTCTGGCTGCTGGAGTCACGGAAACTCGTCCCCATCGTCCCAATTTAGGAGCACTTCCTGGGGTGAAGGAAGAATTAGAGAATATCATGGCTCAAGTTCCCTCATTGATTCTACTCAATGAATCCTTTACTGAATCCAACTTCACTACAGAAGTTAATAGCTCTCCGTACGAAGTGCTCCATCTAGCAACTCATGGTGAATTTAGTTCAGTCGCTGAAGAAACCTTTCTCCTGACCTGGGACGACGTAATCAATATCAATGAGTTAAATAGTCTGATCTCAGCGGATCAAAAGCAAAAAAATCCCATTGAATTACTCGTCCTCAGTGCTTGTCAGACAGCCGCAGGAGACTCCCGAGCCGCTTTGGGATTGGCTGGAGTAGCAGTGCGATCTGGCGCACGCAGTACCCTTGCCAGTCTTTGGTTTGTGGACGATCTAAGCACTGCAGAGTTAATGACTCGCTTCTATCAGAGGTTAGCCACAGGCAAGGTTACCAAGGCTGAAGCTCTGCGACAAGCTCAACAGGAGCTATTGCAGACCCAGGAATTTAAGCACCCCTTTTACTGGTCGGCTTTTATTTTGCTGGGAAATTGGTTGTGAAGAATAGGGAGTAGGGAGTAGGGAGTAGGCAAGAGGCAAGAGGCAAGAGGCAAGAGGCAAGAGGCAAGAGGCAAGAGGCAAGAGGCAAAAGCTACCCCACACCTAATTAGTGCGTCAGTGCAATAGTTTTTCTGACCCTCTTGACTATTACCACCCTTACAATCCTTACTACCCTCCGGCCTGAGATAGCGACAGTGCAATAGTTTTTCTGACCCTCTTGACTATTACCACCCTTACAATCCTTACTACCCTCCGGCCTGAGATAGCGACAGTGCAATAGTTTTTCTGACCCTCTTGACTATTACCACCCTTACAATCCTTACTACCCTCCGGCCTGAGATAGCGACAGTGCAATAGTTTTTCTGACCCTCTTGACTATTACCACCCCTTACCACCCTTACCATCCTCTTAGAGATGGCGACTGCATCAAGAAAAGAGGTCAGCTTTGGCCTTTGACGACGCTACTTAAGGTGCGAACAGCTTTTGAATAAAATAAGCACCTCAAGCAGCGTGAGCCAAACGCGCCCCGCGTGGCCAACGGCCAAGGCTGACGGCTGACAGCTGACGGCTGACAGCTTACGCAAAAACAGTTTGGTTCTTTTCATTCGTCACGATTAGATTACTTTGCCCACCCTACTTTGGCTTTTTGCTGCCATATTGACCTAATGAAACTTAACAGAATCAACAGGTATTTTATGAAATAATCAGATCAATTCGGTAGCTCGTTGATTGATTAAAATGAAACCTCTGGTTAACAGACTTGTGCAAGTAAGTCCCTTTGTTCTCTATTCTCTACTGGCTGCAACTACGGCATTAGGGCAAATCACTCCAGATAATACCTTGGGGAATGAAAGCTCTGTAGTAACGCCCAATGTCGATGTTAACGGAAACCTAGCGGATTTGATAGAAGGTGGGGCGATTAGAGAGAGCAATCTGTTCCACAGCTTCTCAGATTTTAATGTGGCGGAGTTTGGGCGAGTTTATTTGGCGAATCCAACGGGAATTCAGAACATCCTGAGTCGGGTAACTGGAACAAATGTTTCCAATATTTTAGGAACTCTGGGAGTGTTGGGAAATGCTAACTTATTTCTGATAAATCCAAACGGTATCGTCTTCGGTTCCAATAGCCGACTAGATCTGGGAGGGTCATTTTTTGGGAGTACTGCTGATAGTGTTTTGTTTGACGATGGTACAGTTTTCAGTGCTAAAAATCCGAATGGAAAACCGTTGTTGACGATTAATATTCCCTCTGGGTTGCAATATGGTTCAAATCCCGGAAGTATTACTAATCAGTCTAGTCTTTTTCAGGTATCAAATGGTCAAACCTTAGGGCTAATTGGTGGTGAGGTGACTATTCCTGGTGGGATTCTAGGTGCATTGGATGGACGAATTGAGCTGGGGAGTGTTGGTTCTAATGGTGTGGTGAAGCTGACCCGAACCGATACAAGTTTTGTGTTGGATTATTCATCAGTTCAAGAGTTTCAGGATATTAGTTTGTCCGAGGGTGCTCTTGTCACTACCAGTGGCGAAAGTGGTGGCAGTATCCAGGTGCAGGGGGCTAATGTGAGTTTACGCGATCGCTCTTTTGTGTTTGCGGATACCGAAGGGAGTGGAAGTGGGGGTGGCATAGTTGTTAAGGCTTCTCAGCTCAGCCTTGAGGGTGGTTCTAGGATAACTGCGGATGTATTAGGCTCAGGACAGGGGGGAGATTTGACAGTGGATGCCATTGAATCTGTTCGAGTAATTGGTGTATCGCCTGATGGTACTTTCAGCCTCTTGGGAGCCCAAGTTTTTCGAGGAGTAACAGGAAATGGGGGAGATGTCAGTATTACCACTGGGCAGTTAATGGTCTCTGATGGAGCAGAAGTTTCAGCTAGCACAAGGGGTCTTGGGGACGGGGGAAATTTGACAGTGGATGCCTCTGAATCTGTTCAAGTAATTGGTACCTCAGCCTCGGGTCAGTTGACCAGCCGCTTACTTGCTCAAACTTCTGAGACAGGAAATGGGGGAGATGTCAGTATTACCACTGGGGAGTTAATGGTCTCTGATGGAGCACAAGTTGCAGCTACTAGCACTCTTGGTGAAGGGGACGGGGGAAATTTGACAGTGGATGCCTCCGAGACTGTTCAAGTGATTGGTACCTCAGCCGATGGTAAGTTTCCTAGCGCCTTGTCTACTCAAACTCCAGGCACAGGAAAAGCGGGAAATTTGAAGATTACCACTGGGCAGTTAATGGTTTCTGATGGAGCAGTTGTTTCAGCTGGCACAAGGGGTCTTGGGGAAGGGGGAGAGTTGATTGTGGATGCGGACTCTACGGTTCAAGTGATTGGTACCTCAGCCTCGGTTGACTTTCCCAGCGGCTTGTTTACTCAAACTGAAGGGACAGGAAATGCCAAAAATTTGACTATTACCACTGGGGAGTTAATTGTCAAAGATGGAGCACAAGTTTCAGCTAGCACTTTTGGTGAAGGAAACGGGGGAAATTTGATTATCAATGCCGACTCTACGGTTCAAGTGATTGGTACCTCAGCCTCGGGTGACTTTCCCAGCGGCTTGTTTGCTCGGGCTAATTCAGACTCAAAAGGAAATGCTGGAGATGTGAGTATTACCACTGGGGACTTAATTGTCAAAGATGGAGCACGAGTTTCAGCTAGCACTTTTGGTGAAGGGGATGGGGGAGATTTGATTATCAATGCTGAGGAGACGGTTCAAGTGATTGGTACCTCAGCTAATGGTCGGATTGTCAGCGGCTTGTTTGCTCGGGCTAATTCAGACTCAAAAGTAAATGCCGGAGATGTCAGTATTACCACTGGGGAATTAATTGTCAAAGATGGAGCACGAGTTTCAGCTAGCACTTTTGGTGAAGGAAACGGGGGAGAGTTGATTGTGGATGCCTCCGAGACTGTTCAAGTGATTGGTACCTCAGCCTCGGGTGAGTTTAGCAGCGGCTTGTTTGCTCAAACTCAAGGGACAGGAAATGCCAAAAATTTGACTATTACTACTGGGGAGTTAATTGTCAAAGATGGAGCACAAGTTTCAGCTAGCACTTCAGGTGAAGGAAACGGGGGAGATTTGATTATCAATGCCTCCGAGACTGTTCAAGTGATTGGTAGGTCAGCCTCGGGTGAGTTTGGCAGCCGCTTGACAGCTGTGGCTAATGAAGACTCAAAAGGAAATGCCGGAGATGTGAGTATTACCACTGGGGAGTTAATTGTCAAAGATGGAGCACGAGTTTCAGCTAGCACTTTTGGTGAAGGAAACGGGGGAGATTTGATTATCAATGCCTCCGAGACTGTTCAAGTGATTGGTACCTCAGCCTCGGGTGAGTTTCCCAGCACCTTGTCTGCTCGGGCTAATTCAGACTCAAAAGGAAATGCTGGAGATGTGAGTATTACCACTGGGGAGTTAATTGTCAAAGATGGAGCACGAGTTTCAGCTACCACTTTTGCTCAAGGAAACGGAGGAAATTTGATTATCAATGCCTCCGAGACTGTTCAAGTGATTGGTACCTCAGCCTCGGGTGAGTCTGGCAGCCGCTTGACAGCTGTGGCTAATTCAAACTCCAAAGGAAATGCCGGAGATGTGAGTATTACCACTGGGGAGTTAATTATCAAAGATGGAGCACGAGTTTCAGCTAGCACAAATGGTGAAGGGGATGGGGGAGATTTGATTATCAATGCTGAGGAGACGGTTCAAGTGATTGGTAGGTCAGCCTCGGGTGAGTTTCCCAGCAGCTTGTCTGCTCAGGCTAATTCAGACTCCAAAGGAAATGCCGGACATTTGACTATTACTACTGGGGAGTTAATTATCAAAGATGGAGCACAAGTTTCAGCTGGCACTTTTGGTGAAGGGGACGGGGGAAATTTGATTGTGGATGCCTCTGAATCTGTTCAAGTGATTGGTAGGTCAGCCGATGGTCGGTTTGCCAGCGGCTTGTTTGCTCAGGCTAATCGGGGAGCAACAGGAAATGCCGGAGATGTGACTATTACCACTGGGGACTTAATTGTCAAAGATGGAGCACGAGTTAGTACTAGAAGCTTTAAAAAGGATAGTTCAGCAGGCACGGTAGAGATTAATGCCAACTCCATCTTCCTTAACAACGATGGCAGGATCACAGCAGAAACAGCAGGAGGAGACGACAGCAATATTAATCTATATGCCCGTGACATCCGACTCCTCAACGGAAGCTTGATTCTAACTGACGCTAGGAATACCACAACTGGGGGCAATATATTTATTGATACTGATACCTTAGTCGGTCTGGGAAATAGCGACATCACCGCCAATGCTGACGAAGGCTCAGGAGGTCGTGTTGAGATTAATGCCCAAGGCATCTTTGGTTTAGAGTTTCGAGACCGTCTCACAAAGGACAATGACATCACCGCCACCTCCAACCTTGGCTCATCATTCAGCGGTGAAGTAACCCTCAACATCTCACAGCTAGACCCCACCTCAGGCTTAACCGAATTACCAGCAAGCCCCGTAGATGCAGAAGCGATCCTGGCCAATGACCTTTGTGGCTTTGAAAATAATCGGATTGCTGGCGGCAGTTCCTTTATCATTACTGGTAAAGGGGGTTTACCACCAACTCCAGAGAATCCAGTGATTAATGCCCACAGAACAGTGGGGTGGCGAACTCGTCCTGGCTTAGCCAGCAGCAGAAAACCATTACAGCAGCCACCATTGGCCTTTGGCCAGGAATCGCGTAAGGCCTTTGGCCAGGAATCGCGTAAGGCCTTTGGCCAGGAATCGCGTTCAGTGATACAGCCTCAACCTCCCCAGGAAAAAAAAGTAATTATCGAAGCCCAAGGCTGGGTAACAGCAAAAGATGGCACGATTATTCTGACGGCGCAACCGTTTAGGGGTACTCCTGTTGATCAGATATTGCCCCATCTTGATTGCCATTCGGGAGGAGGGAGATAGGGAGATAGGGAATCGGGAATCGGGAATCGGGAATCGGGAATCGGTAGAACTGGCATCTTGCCAGTAACCTGCCTTGGCAATCGGTGGAACGGGCATCTTGCCAGTAACCTGCCTTGGCAATCGGTGGAACTGGCATCTTGCCAGTATCCTGCTTGGGAATAGTTAGAACTGGCATCTTGCCAGTATCCTACCTTGGGAATCGGTGGAACTGGCATCTTGCCAGTAACCTGGCTTGGGAATAGGTAGAACTGGTATCTTGCCAGTAACCTGGCTTGGGAGTCGGTGGAACTGGCATCTTGCCAGTAACCTGCGGGCATCTTGGTGGAACTGGCATCTTGCCAGTAACCTGCGGGCATCTTGGTGGAACTGGCATCTTGCCAGTATCCTGCTTGGGAATAGTTAGAACTGGCATCTTGCCAGTATCCTACCTTGGGAACAAGAAAAGTTGCACCTGGCTGACAAGAAACGATCAGCCAGAGTTCAATGCAACTATCAACTCACAAAATCTAATAATAACAAAAACTCAGATAAACGCTGATCTATTTTAGATATCGGTAGTGATAGCGTAGCAGAAGATGGGGTGCTCGGGTGCTCGTAAAAATTTGTATTAAGAGTAATTATGCCGAGATGATATAATCCCAGGTTGGGGGTTGTTTGATATCATCTCCCCATAATTAGTGATCAAAAACCTTCTGGGATTAAACCTTACTCCTTTACTTCAGCATAGCTGGTTTCTGCCTAAACTCCGAAACTTAGTCCTAGCTTACTTTTGACTTCTGACTTATAACGTCTGACCCTAAGCGTAGCGCTATATCACTTGCTGCCAACCACAGGTTAAAGAGCGCACAGGATTCGGGCGCAAGGGAAGCGCCCCTAGATTTGATTGGTTTGACCATCATGACCAGAAGTGATATAGTTTATTCCACTACTCGAATCAATCCACGGTTCAAACGGTCATGAATCTCTTGGACTAGGGTTTGCTCTTCTAGTGAAAGTGATGCCTTGCCTCGTAAAGCTGACATAAAGAGCTGTTGGTCAATGCGGGTAATTTGGCGCATATGAATAATACGCTGAGCTATTTGCTTAACCGGGAATTTGGGGAAGATCACTTGAGAAGGTTTCATGGGCTCCACATAATCTCTGTAATTTTAACTATCGGCAATTTTGAAGAGATCTTCTGTGAGAGAGAGTCCTAGCTAGTAGTGATTCGAGCTCACGATGTGTTGTGATGGGATCGCGGTTAAGCTGTGATCTGAGTTACAACGATGGCAAACTAGTAGCCGATCAGCGTTGACGGTCGTGATATACAGCATGTTGATTCTAGGACAAGAGAACGACAGGAGGAAGGAAGCAGCAAATTAGAAAAGGAATAAATACTAATATAGTCCAATATTTGGATGCCTGAAACTGTTTAAAGGTTAACAGTTTGGTATCTGAGAGCTTTATAGTTGTGGTTGGCACTGATGGTTCCTGGGCCAAGGCTGTCATAATTTGTTTACCCAAAACCCGTCCTAATCGTGGTGGTACAGCATTACCCACCTGTCGAAATCCATGCCATTTGGTGTGGTGGAAGCGAAACCAATCTGGAAATGAGTGCAGTCTAGCGGCCTCTCGCACGGAGATCACCCGTGGGTAATCAGGATGAATGGGGCGAGGAGAGGTGTAGCGACCGTTTTTATAACCAGTACCTGCTCTGAGGGTATGGCATGGTTTATCCCAGTGTAAGCGTCGTAAGCGACTGGTAGTTTCTACCTCGCCCATGGGTGTGTTTCTAAACCGCTCAATCGACGCTTCCGTGTGCTGGGTTTGCAGGGAACTGGTCAATAGTTTAGGATTCCACTGGCGGGGATAGGCAAAGTTACCAGGATCGGTGATTACATCCCGTAACTTTTCTACATAAGGCATAGCTAAAGCTTGGATCAGGTCTAGCTGTTTTGGTGTTAGTTCAACACAATCGCTTTTCTGGAGTTCAGGAAAATTATCTAAGTTAGGCAAGTCTGCGATCGCATCCTTAACAGTTACCCATTGGTGAGAGCCTAGTTCTGAGTCAGGATAAACCACTGGTGCTTCCCCAAGCCTAGAACCCAGTAAAAACAAGCGCCGCCGTTTTTGTGGCACGCCAAAATCTGCTGCATTCAATACCTTGACTGGCTCAGTTATGGTGTATCCAGCTGCTTTAAACTCGCTGATTAGCTGCTCGAACAGGTCTTGGTATTTGTTCTGAGCTAAGCCTGGAACATTCTCCATCACAAAATAGCGTGGTTGGAGTTCTTTGACCAAACGGCAAAACTCAAACACTAAATTATTGCGTGCATCATCTACTTGACGCTTACCGATCAAGGAGAATCCCTGACAAGGGGGTCCACCAATGACTAGATCAATGACTAGATCAATGGTAGAAACCTGCGATGAAACCTCTCTACAGTCTTGGTTTTGCCCCCTTTGAGTTGCCCACTCCCTCAGGGCTTTCTGAATTTCCTGACCAGACAGGGTAGCAACGTCGGTACATAAAACCTTGGTTTGGGGGGAATTGAAGGCATACACTGCCCCATGAATTGGGTCTTGTTCAACGGCAACGGCAACATCAAACCCCGCCTGCTCAATCCCTAGGGAGAAACCACCAGCACCAGCAAATAAATCAACGGCTAACGGTCGATGAGAGAAATTTGCCATGCCGTTTATGGTAATCTAATTTTATTGCGCTGCACGCTTCGGAACAGGGAACAGGGAACAGGTAATGAAAAAGCTTGTTACATCGCGCTGCATAGACAATAGGCAAATTATATGGACACTTGCTTACCTATAATGGTTTATCAGTAAGAAAACACTATTTTCTACCATACCTTAGTTAGTGCTCTCTTTTACCATTCAGATTAATCTAGCTCTCACTAAAGTTGCGACTAGTAATAGCAATACCTGTAGGAATTGTGATAATTTTGATGCCATATTCCCTACTCCCTAAGGGTGGCTCTGAATGGAGGCAAAAACACTCAGAAAAATAGAATTATAATATCATGTTGTAACAATTACCCTTAATAAAAATCTCCCCCATCTCCCCATCTCCCCCTCTCCCCCTCTCCCCACCCTCCCTACTCCCTACTCCCTACTCCCTACTCCCTGTTCCCTTTCCTAAAGTGCTGATGCCAATTTTAAAATCCTCATTTTTCTGGTTTTTCTGCTTTACAGTAATTTTCCTGCTATCCCAAGATTTCTGGTCTTGGCAGCAAGACATTTCCTTCTCCTTCCTTCATCTTCCCCCTTGGATATTCTATTTTATTACTTTACAAATTATCCTTGCAGTCGCGTTGTTACTATTTGTGCTAAATTTCTGGGAAACTTCGTCGTAAGCATTCAGCCGTCAGCTGTCAGCCGTCAGTGCTGGCAGCTTGTAGGGTGGGCAAAAACAGTTTGCTTATGGGTGAGTATTCTAGATGATATTACTTTGCCCACCCTACTTGAATTGCTGTGATAGCTCATAGCTGATAGCTTACACTTCGTCTAAGGAAGACCGTTAAAACTATGGCACTAGACTCGATTATTCCCTATGTTGTGATCGCTGGGTATTTATTAGTAACCCTGGTGGTAGGACTAGTTGGTTATCGCCAACAACAAAACACCCCTGATGATTATTTTTTAGCTGACCGTAACATGGGAGCAATTCTCCTATTTTTTACGCTAATTGCTACTAATTTCAGCGCCTTTGCTTTTCTGGGATTTTCAGGCTCAGGGTATCGCATTGGTCTGAGTTATTACGGAATGATGGGGTTTGGAACTGGCTTAATCGCACTAACCTTTTATTTTATCGGTTATCGAGTCTGGCTTATAGGCAAAAAACACGGCTTAATCACACCTTCTGAATTGATTGAAGCCCGTTTCCGTAGCACAGGTGTATCTCCTGGGATTAGCAATACCCTCAAATTAATTTTTCTGGCGGTTATGGTAATTTTCACCATTCCCTACTTAACCCTACAACCGATTGGAGCTGGCTATATTCTTGAAACCTTAACCAATGGACAAATTCCTTATTTTACAGGGGCTACTTTTTTAACAATTGTCATCGTGCTGTATGTGTTCATGGGGGGGATGAGAAGCGTTGCCCTAACCGATGTTATCCAAGGGGTTTTAATGTTTACCTTAATGTTAGCGGCAGTGGCAGCAATTGCTTCTAGTTTAGGAGGGATTACTGAAGCTAACCGTACTGTCTACACCCTCAAACCTGAATTGTTTTCTCGACAGGGTATAGATAATTTTTTTACACATCGTAAGTGGTTTAGCTTCATGATTCTCTGGATGCTTAGTGTCCCTATGTTTCCCCAGATGTTTATGCGATTTTATACCTCAAAAACTAGCAATTCCCTAAAAGTTTCGGTAGTGATGTATCCCCTGGTCAGCGCTATCATGTTTATTTGTCCCGTGCTAATCGGAATGTGGGGACATATTTCCTTTTCTGACCTGACAGGAAAAGCATCGGATCAAGTGTTTCCAATGATGCTAGCAGAACATACACCAATCTGGCTAGCCTCTTTAGTCATGGTAGGAGCATTAGCTGCCATGATGTCAACCTTAGACTCCCAGCTTTTGGCTCTCAGTTCCATGCTAACCAGAGATATTTATTTTGCTTATTTCCGTAAAAACGCTTCCCTAAAAGAACAAACCTTTGTTGGTAGAGTACTGATTGTTTTATTGGCAATTATTGGTTTAATTATCGCCAAAAATCCCCCAGATACGATTACTGCGATCGCAACCCAAGCCTTTACCGGATTAGCAGTACTGTTTCCGACGGTAATTGCAGTATTGTATAGCAAAACTATTCATCCTCTAACCTGTATTGTATCGATTCTTGTGGGTGAAGCCGCAGTGATTGGCTTTCAGTTAGGGATTATTCCCAAAAGTCTTACCTTCGGTTTTCTGCCAGTTGTGCCTATTGTTGCCCTTTCAGCATTAATTATTATTGTGGGATCAATCAAGCCGATCCGAATACTGGTTGATAGTAGTGAGTCTTGAGTGCGTCAGTGGTCAGTGGTCAGTGGTCAGTGGTCAGCTATCAGCTATCAGCTATCAGCTATCAGCTATCAGCTATCAGCTATCAGCTATCAGCTATCAGCTATCAGCTATCAGCTATCAGTCATTGGCCTAAGGCCAACGGCACCTCAAGTAGCGTGCGCGTAGCGCATATGCTTACCTACTGAATCTGGAGTTGGAGAGTGTTGAGTAGACGTGCTTGCCCTATTTGTATTATAATTAATACAAATATATTACTAACCTAAAAGCGTCTTGAAAACCTTGTAGGGGGGAAGCATTTGGGCAATCAGTGCAGGCTTAAACCCTAGTCAGTCTCTTCAAATACCTCCCTCTTACCAGCAGTAAAGAGACTACAAGGCACCCCAAGGGTGAACAACCTTGGCCAAAAGGCCACGCTACGCGAACAACCTGCCAACCTTGGCCAAAAGGCCACGCTACGCGAACAACCTGCCAACCTTGGCCAAAAGGCCACGCTACGCGAACAACCTGCCAACCTTGGCCAAAAGGCCACGCTACGCGAACAACCTTCAACAAACATCAACTAGCCGGAGGCTAATATGTCCAAAAAACTCGACCAAATTCTTGTTGTGGATGTTGAAGCAACCTGTTGGCAAGGGAAGCCACCTCCAGGACAAGAAAATGAAATCATTGAAATTGGGATTTGTGTATTGGATGTTGTTTCTGGGAAGCCCCTGGAAAAAGATAGTATTTTGGTAAAACCAGAACGCTCAAGGGTCAGTGAATTTTGTACCAAACTAACTACATTAACCCAGGAGCAAGTTGACCAGGGAATTTCGTTTGTTGAAGCGTGTTCAATTCTACAGGATAAGTATTTATCTGCTCGGCGAGTGTGGGCAAGTTATGGGGATTATGATCGAAATCAATTTCAGAAACAGTGTACATCTCGCTTTTTGAGATATCCCTTCGGCACCAGACATATCAACATCAAGACCTTGTTTGCCATTAGTTATGCTTTGCCCCATGAAGTTGGTATGGCACAAGCTTTGGATTTGCTCAATCTACCGCTGGAAGGTACTCACCACCGGGGAGGAGATGATGCTTGGAATATTGGTCGGATATTCTCAAGGTTACTTTTGCAATTAAGAACTACACCATGATATTGACTAGAGTTATTCCAGAAGTCGGGAATCGGGAATCGGGAATCGGGAATCGGGAATCGGGAACAGGGAATCGGGAATCGGGAATCGGGAATCGGGAATCGGGAACAGGGAATAATAATTGACGAAAAGCGATTCAGCGCGGTCTTTAATAATGTTTATCACCACTATTATAAAATAATAGCGATTTGCCGATAATTTAATTATTAAAATTAATAAAAAAAATCAAATTGACTTATTAATTTGCAATAATAAATAACTTAGTTTCCATAAAAACTGCTCTATTCCCTATTCCCTGTTCCCTGTTCCCTAAAAACCCAGAAATATGTACTTAAAAAATAGCAAACTACTATATCAATATGAATCCGTCTCGATTAGTCAAAATTAGTAAATATTTAAGTAAGCATCTTCGACACCAGCCTCAGAGAATTGGAATCACACTCGCTCCTGGTGGCTGGGTTGGTGTTGATGAACTACTGGCGGCGTCTAAAAAGCATTCCTTTCGGATCAGCCGTGCTGATTTAAATGAAGTGGTTGCCAAAAATGACAAAAAGCGGTTTTCTTTCGACTCCACAGGTACCCGAATTCGTGCCAATCAAGGTCATACGGTCAAAGTCGATTTGCAACTAGACGTTGTGGTGCCACCAGATGTGCTTTATCACGGTACCGGTCACCGGGCAGTTGAGTCAATTCTGCGGCAAGGTTTGTGTAAAATGTCGCGACACCATGTCCATTTATCGACGGATATAGCAACTGCCAGAAAAGTGGGAGCAAGGCATGGTCGCCCTGTGGTTTTTGCCATTGATGCCGCAGCTATGCACAAAGCCGGTTACAGCTTCTATTGTTCGGATAATTGCATTTGGCTAGTGGATTCGGTATCACCAGAGTATTTAGCAGTTTACATTTAGGTAAAAATGTCATCGACAAGGTGAGAAAAAGCATAAAAGCTGTAGATGATCAACAGGATAGCCATGACCTGCACCATACGGGAATTAGAGGAAGGCATGGTTATACCCCTTACCCACATGGATACGGCTGCTCCCATGGCAAAGCTAGAACTGAGTACCAGATAGGGCCAGTCACTGGTATATCCCCAGGTGGCTAGTAAAGCCATTGCCAATGAGGTCATCATTAATTCAACGAACTCTGGTGGATTGTACTGGGTTGAAAGCACTAATGTTCGCCACCAAAACTGCCAAAGTCTCATAAATTAAAGCAGCTAGTTAATGCTCTAAGCTAGCGTTGACTGAGGTCTCTGATATTGTAATATAGTTATGCTTATAGTTATGCTGCTGTAAGTAGCTCAGAGCTTCTTTGGTTTGAACTTGAGGAAATTTGAGGTAGAAGCGGCTGACACTCAGAAAGGGTTCCGGTGTTTGTAAGATAACCATGCGATCGCACCACTGTGATAACCAGCCTATTAATCCTCCTGGTGCAACTGGTGTGCAAATCCAGACCTGTGCTGGATTGTGGGCTTTTACTGCTTCCGTTGCTGCTGCTATAGTCATTCCAGTGGCAATGCCATCATCAACCAGCAAGGCTAGGGCACCAGTAGGATTGGTTTTCGGACAACCCGGTTGCAGTTGAGCTAACTGAGCTTGGGCTTTTTCTTGAGCTTGAGCTAATACTACTTCCCGCCATTGAGCATTTTTGTTTCGCCATCGCCTTTGCCCAGACCAAAGTACAACTCCGGAGGAAGTCACTGCACCGATTGCTAATTCTGGGTTGCGAGCCGTGGTAATTTTTTTTGCCACCACAATATCTAGCGGACAATCCAGTGCCCGAGCTACTGGTGCTGCTACTGGGATACCCCCCCGAGGGAGTGCGTATACAATAGGCGTGGCATCAATACCTGTAGCGTGCAGCCTGCTCACCAAGGGGATAAGTGCTTGAGCGAGCTGCTCACCGGCATCAGCGCGATCGCTAAACAGCGGGGCAGTGTACATGGCTTCCTCCGGCATGAAGTTGCCTGATATATATTATAATTACCGATTTTTGTCAAGATTACTGTATCAGAAGAAATAATTGTAATAATTAGTTGCTCACAATCTCCTGAATCTACTATTAGTAGTAAGGTGCCTTATGCCTGCAAAAATTTCTGTGAGTCCTCATGTCCAACGGAGAACAACTTAGTCTTTTTGACGAGTCAGAGTTAACCCCATCACCGCCCAACAATGTCCAAAGGGAGCTAATCCCCACTGATGCCAAAATCCCTATTCCTGCTGGCACTTACGACACCATGGAATCCTTGACAGAACACTGTCAATCTTGCCAACGCTGCGAATTAGGAGCTACCCGCACTCAGGCTGTTATTGGACGTGGCAACCCTAAAGCCCTAATTATGATTATTGGAGAAGGACCGGGTAAACAAGAAGATGAGACTGGTAAGCCCTTTGTAGGCAGAGCAGGGAAACTGTTGGAGAAAATTTTGGCATCTGTGAACATCGATAGTGAACAAGATGTCTATATTTGTAATATGGTCAAGTGCCGACCTCCTGGTAACCGCACCCCTACTCCTAATGAAATTGAAGCGTGCAAACCTTACTTGTTGGAACAAATTCGCCTAGTAGACCCCCAAATTATTCTGTTTACTGGTGCCACAGCGGTAAAAGGCTTAACTGGTAACAAGCAGGGCATTACTAAGATTCGCGGCACCTGGATGGAATGGGAAGGGCATAAGTGGTGTATGCCAATTCTCCATCCTGCTTACCTACTGCGGAATCCGAAACGAGATCCAGGTAGTCCAAAGTGGCTGATGTGGCAAGATATCCAGAAAGTGCGTGCTAAGTTAGACGAGATTCGCGCCTTAATGCCATAGATATTAGGGAATAGGGAATAGGGAATAGGGAACAGGGAGTAGGGAGTAGGGAGTAGGGAATCGGGAATCGGGAATCGGGAATCGGGAGTAGGGAGTAGAGATTAGTTGAGTGTTAATTGTTAAGTGCTAATTGTTAATTGACAACTTTAAATGGTAAATTAACAATTTTAATTCCAATTTTAACTTGACGAACAACCAAGAATGATAAGTAGTAAACCGGATAGGATACAACCTAATTATACTATTTTTAATAGTAATGACGTACAGTCAATTTTATTCCCCCTACTCCCTACTCCCTACTCCCTACTCCCTAAAACCCAGGACTAAAGTACCTCATAAGTAGGAAAAACGCTATAAAAATGATTATTGATGAAACTTGGTACCAACGACCGCCTGGAGTTTCTGAGGCTACCTCGGCTGGTGGTATTGTTGCCCGCCGTTGGGAGCAGCAGATATACATCGCTCTAGTTCAAGAAGGCAATAGACTGGAATACGTTTTACCCAAAGGTCATGTAGAACCAGGAGAAAGCTTTTTAGAGGCGGCAGAGCGAGAAATTTCGGAAGAAGCGGGCTTAAATGATCTAAAATTTATAGCTGAACTGGGAGTTAAGGAACGATTAGACTTTGCCAAACAGTGTTGGAAAAAGACTTACTATTTTCTGTTCATTACTGACCAAATTGACGGTACTCCTACTGATCCACATCTCAGTTACCAGCTGCGGTGGTTTCCTATAGATGAATTACCAACATTATTCTGGCCAGAACAACAAGAACTGATTAAAACCAATAGTAGGCTGATCCAAAAGTCTTTAGGGATTGAATAGGAAATGGGGAATATATAGCAATTCTCATAGCTATGAGCGACATTGCTTATCCCTTGAAGGCAAAAGGCTTGCATACAAAAGGCAATATTCATGAATGGTTTTAAGCGATGCAGCCTCAACTGAAACTGTACCTCATAAGTACGATAAAAGCTATAAAATTCCCCATCCCTTAGCTCCGTTAACTGAAAAGCACAACACTGTGGCTAAATCACACCACAAGCCGCTCGAGCACCACCCCCTCCCAAGGGTTTGGGAGTGTCTGAATAATTGTCACCTTGGGCGTGAATGATCAGAGAGTGACCCTTAAGGTCAGCAACCTTTAACCGTGGGGCTACGACTGGAGTGTTAGCAACACCCTGTTGATTAAACACTAGCCGTGGCAAATCACCTAAATGACCATTACCGAATGGTCCTTCGTGTTTGCCGGTATTTTCTGGATCATAATGACCACCAGCAGCTAAGCCTGGAACTACTTTACCTTCCTTCTGGGCTGGACCACAGTTGGGCTTTGTATGGACATGGAAGCCATGTTCTCCAGGAGTTAATCCAGACAGATTCGAGGTTAGCTGCAGACCCTTCTCGGTTTCGGTTGCTTTGACAATGCCAATCTCTTCACCAATGCCTTTGGTATCAGTCAAGTGCATGGTGACGCTTAGTGGTTTTGACGCAGATTGATTTGAACAAGCCGAGATTAGAAATATTGCGATCGCAGCTAATAGGCTGATAATTTTCATAATCAACTACACCCCACTTACAGATAGGTCTCCAAGGATTTGAGATCCTTTGGGATTTCCGTTTCCCTATTCCCTACCGTACCTGATTTCTGAGGATTTATGAGCTTGAGCTGAGTTTCCGATCCTTCTACCTCAACCTGGCACCCATTCATCCCACCCCTAGCTGGAGTGGGCTTTTAGCGCTACTCTTGTAAAAGCACAACACTTGGCTAGTGTTGAGGGGATCCCGATACAGACACTCAACCCGATTAAAATCATGTTTGTGGGCAAGGGATTGCAGGGTTGTTTGGGTTTCGGGAAAATCACTAGACAATATATGACCCTCGACCATGGAAACTTCTTCCGGAGTCAGTGTAGCCCAGTCTTGGTAGACACCCTCTAGGTAACGTCTTAGATAGGCGTCTCGGGTTTCTCCATCTGTGGAAACTATATCGATCAGAATAAAAACACCATCAGCTTTTAGGAGATGGCTAAGCTGAGCCATAATACCATCTTTTTGCTCAAAACTGAGGTGATGGAACGCAAAAGAACTTAGAATCCCGTCGAAGCTATCCTGCTGCTTTTGTGCCAACTCAGAAACTACTTCAAAGAAGTCGCCCTGGATCAATGTCTGTTCGCAGGGGATAGAATTGAGGTTATCACGAGCAATCTCTAGTGCTGGCTCAGAGAGGTCAATACCTTTGTAGGAAGCAATCGTGGTATTGGCTAAAGCCTGAGCCGTGAAGCTAGCATCACCGCAGCCTAGGTCAAGCATGGAGAAGGGGGTTGGAAAGTAGCTGACTAGAAATGCGTGTAAGATGCCGTAAATTTCACGGTGTTTCATGTAATTGTTAGTCAGTATTTTTTGATAGAGTTGCCACTGACTCTCAAAGATATTAGGTGACTGTTCTGTTTTCATAAAACACCTTTTTTGTACTTTGGAAAAACCACTTATAGTTTATGTTACTTCTTAAAAAAAACATAGTGAAATTCAAACCCCAGCTAGGATTTGAGATTTCGTAAGCTATCAGCGTGTCGCGTATCAGCTATCAGCTAATGGGCTACCTCACAGCGTCGTTCGCACAGCGTGGCCAAACGCGCCCCGCGTGGCCTAAAGGCCAAGGCCAAAGCCTGTGCCACGCACGCTACTTGAGGTGCTATTAGCTATGGTGCTTTGGAATAAAATAAGCTGACCGCTGACTGTTGACCGCTGACCGCTAAATGCTTACCTCAGTATTAATCCCGATCCAGGTTGGATAGTTGACTGTTTACATGAGCCAGATAGCTAGAATCATTGATGGTTTCTGGGGATAATCTTCCTCTTTCAATAGCACTGGCTACTAGGTCTTTGGCGGTAATTCTCTTGGTTTTTACAGCGCTGATGAAACCAGCATTACTGGGAATACCTTGCTCAGAAAAGTAACCTTGATAACCGAGATAGACCAGGTTAAAGGGTTGAACTTCGACTATATTGTTACGGCTGGTGGTAGAGTTGGCAGCGATTTCTGATGCTAAGACGGGAGTGGTAGCGGTAGCAATCAATAACGTGCCTAAACTGCCAAGTACGATACCTTTCATGTTTGTTTCTCCTAAGATTGATTTGCTTAATTGGTTAACTACTTATATTTAATTAATAGAATGTAGGTCTTAACTTATGTAAGTATTCAGCTAATGGGCTACGCCAACAGTTATCAGCTAAATGCTTACCTAAGTATTAATCCCGATCCAGGTTGGATAGTTCAGTGTTCACATAAGCTAGATAGCTAGAATCATTGATAGTTTCTGGGGATAATCTTCCTCTTTCAATAGCACTGGCTACGAGGTCTTTGGCGGTAATTCTCTTGGTTTTTACAGCGCTGATGAAACTAGCATTACTGGGAATACCTTGCTCAGAAAAGTAACCTTGATAACCGAGATAGACCAGGTTAAAGGGTTTAACTTCGACAATATTGTTACGGCTGGTGGTAGAGTTGGCAGCGATTTCTGATGCTAAGACGGGAGTGGTAGCGGTAGCAATCAATAAAGTGCCTAAACTGCCAAGTACGATACCTTTCATGTTTGTTTCTCCTGGGGTTGATTCGCTTAACTGCTTTCCTGTAATTACTAGAATGCAGGTCTTAACTGAGGAGGCAGTGACCCTTAACTGAGAATTTGATAAGGTGTTGCTTAGGAAACTGAATTTACCTTAAAGGGAGTCTGAGGTCGGGACTGTGGGGAGGCTGAAGCTCTTTAAGCATATGGGCTACGGGCATATACTTACTTTCTTCGCCACCACCAGAGAATAATGCCGACAGGAGTTGCTAAGATAACTCCTACTAGGAGATGAAAGACTATATCTAGGAAACTGTAGCCGACATAACTAGGAAGATTAGCGTCTTTAGCTTCTTTGGAAACTGATAAAATTTTCTCGGTAGCCTCAGAGGCAACTTGGGAAGAAACACTGCTGAGGGTTGCACCTGTAGCGACTACACTAATCACTAGTTCTAATTGTTGTTGCCGTTTTTGGGCAGCCGCTTCGTTAGCTTGTAAGGTTTCCTGTAAATTGCGATCGCTTTCTGCTTGCTTAACCTCGATCATGCCGCAAATCGTGGCAGTCATCTGATCACATAAGTTTTGACCAGCTCTAAGGTAGTTGAGGTCTACTTGAATCTGAGTTTGAAATTGCTTACAGGTGGAGTCAAGGAAGGTTTGTAGAAATCCCAGGTCATCCTTGGGCAAACTCAATGCTTTAATGTTCTCTAACTTGGAAGTATAGTTCTCGATGTTGGTAGTAATCGCAGTTCTGTGGTCTTCCATGTCCCGGAGGTATTTAGCATAGTGAAATGCCCGTTGGGGTATTTCCTTGAGCCACTGGTTGAGTTCCTCTAGGGTTTCTTCAGGGGGTTGAATTAATTGCTCTACTTTTTGCTCTAATTCCCTATAGAGTTCCAAGGCTTGATCATGACAGTAGCGAGATTGAGAATAAGCGTAAAGTATTTTACTGCGACAACAGAGCAAATTGAGCAATGAGTGGTAACCCTCAACGCTTTTATCCAAAGTTTCAGGATGAGAGTCTAACCACACCAGAATGTGACAGCCTTCCCTGGGCGTCTGTTTATCATTATCGTATTCAAAAATAGGACTACCGAAGAGTTGACCCGTTGCTGATAGTTGGGGATAGTCTGCTGTTTCCTTGACTAACGCTGCAACACAGTGATTAGCAAAGTCCTCATAGGCGGATTCTTCCACATTAACTGGTTTAACAAATAGCAGTAGGGTTTGTCCGATGGAAGCTTGGATTTTGTCAGTGGGATTGAGCTGACTTAGGTCGGCTAACTCTACGGTTTCACGGTAACGTAGGGTCAGGTCAAGGGCATAGGTATCGTGAATGCGCAGGGGATAAATTTCTCCCATCAGGCGCAGACCATTTTTATCTGAGTCACTGTGAAAACGCAGCTGACGGGCTTGATCTGATTGGGGGTCTTTCCTCACCAATTCCAGCCAATCATCTAGATAGGGTTTTTCCTCTGCTGTTGCTTCTTGGTCTTCATTGCTGGGATGGTAGTGGTACTGAGAACCTTTTGGATCGTAAGTGTAGCTGCGGAGTTCTGTTTTGAGAGATTTGAGGAGTTGGATGTTCCGGTGTTCCCCAAGGGCAACACATTGTTCCCACAGTTGGTTAGCATTGTCCATCACCTCTTGCTTGCCTTTGGTAATGTCTTGGCGCAGCTGAAAGGCACAGAGGGTCAAGCTAGGATTTTGTACTTTCCATGCTGTGGGTGTCTGGTTCATTTGCTAGAGTCTGGTGGTTTTTGCTCCTTAGTAGCTTCGGGAGTAGTTTCGGGGAAACTTTCCCGCATCTGGTTTTTTATGTTTGTTTTGTAGTCTTCGGGTTTAGGCTTGGGATTAGATTCACCTGGACCCATCTGTTTTCTAGGTGTTGAACCAAATAATCTTGTTCTGGTTTTACTCAAAGCCTTGCGTATGTCGCGGTATTCTTTGCACCAAGTGGAGATGGCATCTGAGAGTGATTCAACATCTTCTGGAAACTTATCTATTTGTTGCTTTAAATCAACTATATTTTTCTCTGAAAAAAGAGAGGGCTGGTATTTTATTATATGAATAAAAGCTTCGATGTTCTGTTTAGATAGTGACATAATAAAAATTATAAGATAGATCTGGAGTGAGCTCTATTTACCGATGGCACAAAATGCAGCCCAGTAATAAGGTGATTGGAAAGGCTGTTCTTTTGTTTCCTCATCCTCAAACCAATCAAACAAGGCATCTTCCTGAGTGGGAGTCAGGGACAGATGGTTTGTCCACTCTTCTAATTCTTCTTTAGTAACCTCCCGCAGCCATGTTTGAGCTTGGTTGAGGGCAACCGCAATTTCACCCGTTTCTCTGGTGGGAAACTGACTTAGGTTTTGATAAAATTTAATCATTAAGAAGGCAGTGGCAAATTCATTCACTGTCCAGAGGCTGCTGACAACGCTGGGACTACCGGCGTAGAGGAAACCACTGGGCAAACTAATGTATTCATCGCTGCTGTAATCATAAGTACTACCAGCAACTGCAGTAATGCCTGTTTCACAAGCAGAGAGGGTGACAAGGCGGCATTGATTGAGACTAAGTCCAAAGATTTCCGTTAAGGTAAGGCGTTCATATTTTTTGGAAAAAACATACCGCATTAAACTGTATGATCGTGATTCTACCGCCCACATAAAGAGATATATTTGCCAAAGGATGGTATTTTGATCTTTGGCTAAAATCAGTGCTGATTCTAGGGGTGATTCTAGATTAAACTCACCATGACAATAAAAATCAATACAGTGGGATAGGGGCATCTCTTGACTGGTCTTAACAGCAGCTTTGGTTGCATCCTGCTTGGCTAAGACTTGGGGAAATTTGGAAAAAAGATACCGCAAATAGCTGTATGCTCGTGGTTTTAGCTGCCACATCAAAAGATATATTATTTGCCAAAACCAGAATAATGGGAGAATGTTGTTAACTTTGAAGTCGGCGTAGTCTAGGTCCTTAGTCGGGTTTTGGATAGCAAAGAGCTTACTGAAATCGGGACGCTCTTGATTTTGACTCAGTTGCAGTAATTGGCAACTGGGAGCATATCGAACTCCTTTCGGGAACAAGTCAAGTAAGTAAGCATTGTTAGTGTGGGTATTTTGCTCACTGTTGTTTGCCTGTTGCTCCCTATTCTTGATGGGCAAAGCATGAAGGGGGAACAAATGTAAGAAGCGATGGGGGATGAGAATCAACTGCTCACACTTTTGGGGGAGTTCAGCGAGAATTTCCTCTATATGCAGAATCTGGGCTAATCGGCTTAGTAGGTTATCCAATTTAGTCTGCCACTGGTCTTTTTTCTCGTAGTAAGTAGCCAAATATTCATTAGTCAAATCAAAAAGGGCTTTTAAGTCTTCAAAAGATGATTGCCTAACCTGTGGCTGCTGATTTTGATTGGTTATGGTAAAGGCTATAATCTGATTGTTTGTGATATACCACTGAATAATAGCAGTGTGGTCATCAATCAGGGCTTGGATATCACTAAAGGGAATCGGTTCAACCTGTTGGGTGAATTTAAAACTAAGATCTAGTTGGTTGATTTCCTTGAGTAAGTTATCCTGCTCATGTTTTAAGTCCTTTAACCTTTGCTGCTGTGTCTTGATAGTTTCGCGGTATTTCTGATCTGACTCCCGATTTCTTGTTACTATCTCTAACTCTCGCTGTATTACTGGGATTTCCCGTCGCAGTTGTTCTAGTTGCTGGCAGTGAGCTTGGTGAACCTCTGGGTTGGGGTAGCGATCGCGTTTAGGATAGAGGTTTTTGTTAGCTAGGAGGTCTACTAGGTTTCTACCTTTGCTACGTTCAGCATATTCAATTGCTTCGGTGGGTTTATCCAGTTCCAGGCAGACTTCAACCATCCTGCTGTAGACTTGGTTGTATTTTTCAGCTAGTTTTTGTTTGTCTGCTTCGATCCCAGAACCAAAGACAATCTCACCACGGAGGGATTCTACTGTTTCGATAGCGTCAGCAAAAACATTGTAGGCGTTGGTAAACTTTTGAGCCTCTTGGTAGGCAAGCCCAAGGTTAAATAAGGTTTCGGCATGGTCTTGGGGAAAAGCCTCAGGGGTGCATACTTTCAAAGCCCTTTGGTAAGCCTTGATGGCGGCTTTGAGGTTGTCTGCCTTCTTTCCCCTGATTCTGTATAAGTAGGCATTCCCCACATTATTTTGAGTCATTGCCCACTCTTGGGGAAAAGCCTTACGGGTGTACACTTCCAAAGCTGCTTGGTAAGCATTGATGGCATCTTCGAGGTTGTCTGGGTTCTGTCGGCTGATTCTGTTACTGTAGGCATTTCCCAGACTATTTTGAGTCATTGCCCACTGTTGGGGAAAAGCCTCACGGGTGTAAACTTCCAAAGCCCCTTGGTAAGCCTTGATGGGGGCTTCGAGGTTGTCTGCCTTCTCTTCCCTGATTCTGTCACTGTAGGCATTCCCCAGATTATGTTGAATGGTTGCCCACTGTTGGGGAAAAGCCTCACGGGTGTAAACTTCCAAAGCCCCTTGGAAAGTCTTGATCGCTGCTTCGAGGTTGTCTGCCTTCTCTCCCCTGATTCTGTTACTGTAGGCATTTCCCAGATTATTTTGAATCTGTGCCCACTGTTGGGGAAAAGCCTCACGGGTGTACACTTCCAAAGCCCTTTGGTAAGAATTGATGGCGGCTTCGAGGTTGCCTGCCTTCTCTTCCCTGATTCTTTCACGGTAGGCATTTCCCAGACTATTTTGAGTCATTGCCCAATCTTCGGGAAAAGCCTCAAGGGTGTAAACTTGCAAAGCTGCTTGGTAAGCTGTGATGGCGGCTTCGAGGTTGTCCGCCTTCTCTCCCCTGATTCTGTCACTGTAGGCATTCCCCAGATTATGTTGAATGGTTGCCCACTGTTGGGGAAAAGCCTGACGGGTGTACACTTCCAAAGCCCTTTGATAAGCTGTGATGGCGGGTTCGAGGTTGTCTGCCTTCTCTCCCCTGATTAGACTTCTTGCAGAAGTCAGGAGATAGGAGACAGGAGACAGAAAATAGTAACAATAATTGACGAAAACAGTATCAAAAAAATACTTTTGCAAGAGGTCTATTCTTTCACTGTAGGCAGTTGCCAGATTATTTTGAGTCATTGCCCACTGTTGGGGAAAAGCCTGACGGGTGCGCACTTCCAAAGCCCCTTGGTAAGCTTTGATGGCTGATTTGAGGTTGTCTGCCTTGTCTCCCCTGATTCTGTATAAGTAAGCATTTCCCAGATTATTTTGAATCTGTGCCCACTGTTGGGGAAAAGCCTGACGGGTGTACACTTCCAAAGCCCCTTGGTAAGCTGTGATGGCGGCTTCGAGGTTGTCTGCCTTGTCTCCCCTGATTCTGTATAAGTAAGCATTTCCCAGATTATTTTGAATCTGTGCCCACTGTTGGGGAAAAGCCTGACGGGTGTACACTTCCAAAGCCCCTTGGTAAGCTGTGATGGCGGCTTCGAGGTTGTCTGCCTTCTCTCCCCTGATTCTTTCACGGTAGGCATTTCCAAGATTATTTTGAGTGGTTGCCCATTGCTGGGGAAAAGCCTGACGGGTGCGCACTTGCAAAGCCCCTTGGTAAGCTGTGATGGCGGCTTCGAGGTTGTCTGCCTTCTCTCCCCTGATTCTTTCACAGTAGGTATTCCCCAGATTATTTTGAAGGGTTGCCCATTGTTCGGAAAAAGCCTCACAGGTAAACACAGTGCCAACCACCTCATAGCCAGTAATGGCAATCTCTAAGTTAGTCGCCCTACTGCCTTGGGGAAACTCCTGAATTAGAGTACTGAAATTGCCAATCATCCCTGCGATGCCTTGGGCTTGTTCTGGTTCTACTTCTGCCAGAGTCACCGTTGCCCAGTCTCCCAATACCAATGCCAAGTTATCATCTAGCTTCTCTAAGTTTGCTTGCAGCAGGGCATAAACCACTTGCGGGTTACCTTTGCTTTTTGCAGTTGCCTGCAATACCTCCATCAGGAAATTAAGTTGGGAGTCGGCAGTCGGCAATTGCGAAGAGGTAGGACTTGTTGATGACAATCCCAGAGTCTTCGCTAGCTGACGGGCAACATTAGTTAAAAAATTACGCAGCATCTTTATTGCCCTCCTTTCCCAACTACTCCGCCACCTGTAGCATCACCTGCACCAACCCCCCATCTACTAAATCCCAGTGGGAGTTCAAAATCTCTTCCTTGCCACTGGGACAATTCAGCAGCATTTGAATCAGCCTGAGATAGGCTTGGAGGCGTTCTTCATCCATGATTATTCCTGAGGGGGGCGACAGGAAAGCTGAAATCCTTACTGGGTAATAATTTCAGCGTTATAAGAGTTTGAGCTTCCAGGAAATAAATCGAGGGTCAATTTCCGAATAAAGCCATAGCTGATTAGACTCAAAGCCTTATCTAGTAAGCTTTTCATGGCTCATGTCCCCCCTCAGGATTATTCTTAGTGAAGTGATAATATGCCCCAAAAAGGAATACCACTGGGGAAATTGGGAAGTAGAATCCTACCCAGAATCAGGGCGTTGCTGAATCTGGGTATGATTGGGCGATCATCTGGTTTTGTTAAAGCCCCCAAACTATGGTGCTAGAACTCAATTTAGCTCTGGGTCAGCACTGTCAATAGTTCGACGGATGCGTCGTTTGCGCTCAGTTCTACGCACACCCCCTGCCATTTCATATTCAAAGCTATTTTTGCCATACTTAACAGCAACAGCCATTAGCATTTTCTCACTGAGGCCCCCCAATACCTCTTCTGCTTCTAAAAGATTATTATAGGCCGCATCAACAGTTGAGAGGATAGTGTTGTAAGTTTCTAGTTTTTCTCTCACAGATTGGATAGATGCTTCCAACTCCTGAATTGTCATTCCATTGCCTAAATCGAGCTTATCGTTAATAGATTTAAGACTAGCAATTCGCCGTTCTGCATTCATCAATTTTATTGAATTTCGCTTGAGTTGAGCCATATATTATCTTGCAATAATTAAGATTAAATCAACTATAATGCTCCCAAAAAAACAGCAATGTAATCATAAAAAATTTTCCATTTTTTATGAGGTATTGATATAATTTTCCTGAGAGAATCAGTAAATTTATTGATAGCAAGTATAGCAGAAGTCAGAAGTCAGAAGTCAGAAGTCAGAAGTCAGAAGTCAAACTCTTGCGCTTATTTAGGTTTGAGACTTTTGTCATGTCCTAACTGCCCTGGCGACTGCTATACCTCGACAAAAATACACCTCACTTCTTGATGCAATAGCGAGTGGGGGAAACCCCCAAGACCGCGCTGCATCGCTGTATGAACTTATGTAAAGTTGCCAACAGTCCCTCTGCTCCCTGTTCCCTGTTCCCTGTTCCCTGTTCCCTGTTCCCTGTTCCCTTTGCTATAGCACCGATTAAACAGCAAACCAGTACTGGTATGTGAGAAATTAGTACCCCTTAACGAAAAATGGGTAGCCGATTGTTACCCATGGATACTGCTTAACCAGAAACCAGTATTGCTATGTGAAAAACCAGTACCCATTTGTTATACATAGGTACCCGTTTGTTAGACATGGGTACTGTTTAACCAGAAACCAGTACTGGTATATGAGAAACTAGTGCCCGTTTCTTGCTAAGAGGTTGTCTGAGAAGTCTCATTTGCTACATCCAAGCCCCGGTTGGTCCCCCAAGCGAGGGATTGCTCGCTTGGGGGACTTTTACCAGCAAATTGATTCTTGTTCCCCCCAGAATTGGGGGGCTAGGGGGGCAAAATTCAATATCAAAAAACTTTTCAGATATCCTCTAATCGGTACTAGTTAGCGGTAAATGGGTACTTCTGTATTATACATCAGTATCCGGTCTGGTTTGTTGTTGACCGTTGACCGTTGACGGTTAATCAGAGACTTCAGTCATAGTGCCCTAGGTCAGGTTACTTGAGGTGGAAATTTAAATGCATCTTAGCGAACCAAAGTATAGGGTTTTTATTTGAGATGTAAACATAGGATGCATCAAGACAGCGAACTGGTAAAAGCGATGCAGCAATATTGTTTATGACCTATTTGTAAATGCTATCAATTCGTAATTATCTCTTATCAAAAGATAATTCATCCAAACTTTATTAAGTTAAAGATTAAGTGAATTTAACTTTGAGTAGATCAATTATCAAAGATTTATATGTAATAGTATTGTTGGAAAATAAATTAGTCATCAACGTTAATTAGTTCATTGTTTTCATAGCTACCAACCTAAAGCCGTCAAAGAAAAGACCCCCATCTAGGGATAATCATCAACAATGAACACTATCCTTAGAGATCCTTAGAGGAGGTAGCGCGGTCTTGGGGGTTCCCCCCATGAGCGACTACCGGTCACGCAGCTTAAGTTCCTAGAGATTTTTATCATTAGTGACATCCATGCTTAGACTAGTTGGCTTGGATGGGTCAGATCATGGTGCTTGCTTATTAAGAGGCTCTAGATTTTAGAATTAATTGATTTGAGCCCCTTGATGTTTAGATGATCTGAGTTTTTAAGTAATTTTCCAATCCTCTTCAAATAGTTCGCTCAAATAGTATCGTCGCGAAAACCATAGCATTTTACCTAAAAAAGGAGGAATCAAGTTTATGTCTACTCGTCAATTGTTCAATGTCTTAACCCTATGCTCAGGTACAGTAAGTTTAGTTAGTGCCGCAACTCTTTTAAGTGCTAACCCAGCTCTGGCAATTGTCAATGGCAGTTTTGAAACTGGTGATTTCACCGAATGGGCAACCATAGGCGACACTAGTATTCAAACAGCCGCGTTTGGAAGTGGTCCAACCGATGGAGACTTCCAAGCTCTACTAACCACTGGTTTTTTTGGCTCAGTTCCTGTCTCAGATATAGAAACATTTCTAGGATTAACAGCTGGAAGCCTAGCTACTATCCCTAATCTTCCCAATGTAGACACTCCCAGAGAGGGTTCTGCAATTCAACAAACTTTCACCGCCCATGCCGGAGATGTTTTGACTTTTGATTGGAACTTTCTCACGGAGGAATCCACATCTTCTTTTGATCCAGCACGTTTTAACGATTTTTCCTTCGTGAGCATAGCTAAAATGGTAGATGGGCTAGCTGACACCAACTCCCCACTATTCATAGACTCTTTGACACCTTTCTTTCAAGAGACTGGCTTTCAGAGTTTTTCGTATACCTTTGAGACCTCCGGAACCTTTAGTTTAGGACTTGGAGTCTTGGACGAGGATGATACTGCTGTTAGCTCTGGACTGCTGATTGACAATGTTGAGCTCACACCTGTTCCGGAACCTGCTTCAATTTTGGGATTACTAGCATTAAGTGCTTTGGGAACAGGTGCAGCTTTCAAAAAAAAGACTGCTTAAGCATATGGGCACTTATCACAGGCTAGAAGCCTGTTCCACGCACGCTACTTGAGGTGCGGTCAGCGCACAAAATAAATTCTTGTAATTAGTTTGAATTAATTATCAAAAAACCCCACTGGTTTAAGACACTGGTGGGGTTAATTTATAATTTATGATTTATGATTTGTAATTTGTAATTTGTCCACAAATTAACCAAGATTACAATGCAGCCATTAATTTATCCCGTCTGGCATACAGCTGAAAGCCTATAGAGGGATAACCGCTCCCTACTCCCTACTCCCTACTCCCTACTCCCTACTCCCTACTCCCTACTCCCTACTCCCTACTTTAATACAATTATTCATCGGTTTTAGTACTTATCCTGATTTCAACAGAGGTTTTGAAGTTGTATACTTGACAAAACTTCAGAGAATGCTATACCACGGGTTTATGGCAGGGTTGCTCCAACTGATATATTAGATATCTGCTTGTTATGATGCGCGCTTGTGGCATTTCTCTAGAAACAGACTCCTTGGTGACAGGCGATATACCTATACTGGGCTACCCAAAAATACTTAAGACTTCTTAAGAGTTGATGCTACAGGAAATAAACAATGAAATCAAATCCTTTGCCTCAAAAGCACTTGTCCTCACCTCAACCAATTCAAGAAGACATTGATCAAGGGGTTCAACAGCAACAACAAGACCGATTACCCGAACTAGAAACGGAAGCTGCCAGGGAAGCAACCAATACCCCCGCCCATCCCTCCCGCAAAAAGCGACCGATGTGGCCTTTTCTACTGCTCGGTATCGGTATTCTAGCATTGGGTGCGATCGCTTTCAAACAGTCCCAACCTAATCCCGAGGTATCACAAAACACCATCACAGCAGTCCCAGCTGAACCTAACCGGTTACCTGTACGAGCCACCCCAGTCAAAATTTATCCACTGCAACAGTTAGTCTTTGGCAATGGTTTCGTTTCAGCAGTGCGAGGCAAACACCTGACCTTCCAAACCTCAGGAACTATCACCTATCTCAAAAAAGTTAATGGACGGGATCTGCGAGAGGGAGATTTTGTCAAAAAGGGTGAATTACTAGCAAAATTAGATGACCGCAGACTGCGAGCAGAGCTGGCACAAGCTCAAGCCCAAACGGCTGAAGCTCAGACCCAACGGGTAACAGCAAAAGCCAACTTGTCTCAAGCTCAAGCAAACGTAGAACAAGCCAAAGCACAAGTACTGAGCAACCAAGCCCAGTTTGAAGTAGCAAAAAATGATTTTGATTTAGCGATATCTGAATTCAAACGTCGTCTAGAACTTTTCGATGCCGGTGTGATCTCAGAGAGTGATGTTGATGTCTACAGAAATAGAGCCGAGGATGCTCAATCCCAAGTCAGAGCAGCACAAGCTCAAGTTAATGCTGCCTTGAGCAATGTCAAAGCGGCTGAAAGTCAGTTAGCATCTGCCCAGTCACAATTAACTGCTACTGTTGCCCAGATTTCTTCAGCCAAGGCTGGGCAAACTCGCTCTACCATTAGTTTAGAAGATACGGAGATTGTAGCACCTTTTGATGGAATTGTAGCCCACCTTAATATCCGAGAGGGAGACTTCTGGACAACCCAAATTTTAAACAGTTTAAACACTGGTGATTATCAGACTGTAGTCGATTCAGTGCCTATCATTGTCAATGACCCTAGCGCTTATGAAGTTATTGTCGAACTACCCACCTTTTATGGCCCATTGGTGCAACCGGGTCAATCAGCTTATGTGGTGTTAGATCAAGACATGAGTACTGCCTCTAGTAGAGGCATGACCCAACAGGAATTGTTTCGCCTTGCTAAAGCCCGAGGCGCAATTTTTTCAGTCAGTCCTTCGGTTAACCCTGGTGAGCGTTCTGTAAACGTGACCATCCGCCTGTACCAAGGAAGTAAGAATGTACTGGATGGGGAGCGAGTTTCTCTTTGGATCGCTGTGGCAGAAAACCCCACAGCCCTAAGTGTTCCTCTTAATGCAATTGTCTACCGAGACCAGAAACCCTATGTATTTGTTGTAAATCAACAAGAAAACGTCGTCAAACTGCGTCCGGTAACAGCGGGGATTAGGGGGATTTCTATGCAAGAAATTACAAGTGGTGTTGAAGTTGGCGACTTAGTGGTCACAGAAGGACTAAATCGCTTAGTTGATGGCACACCAGTTGAAGTGATTGACTAGCAATTTGGAAAGTTTGTAATTGGTCAATCGCTATCGGCCAAGCCGACGCTGCTTAACGCGCTCCAATTCAAAATTATCAATTCAAAATTCAAAAATACCCCACGAATGAATTCGGGGGCTTGAAACAAGGATGCCACCCCAATAGTATTTTTACATAAATGAATTCAGGGGCTTGTATCCGGTGTCAAAAATTCAAAATTATAAGGCTATTAATTTTGAATTTTGAATTTGGCATTTTGAATTAAAAAATGGTCAGATGACGTTTTCCTTTGGTAGGTAATTGATGAGTAGTAAGCTGGTTTCATCCAACTATAAACCTGAGGCTTTACAGGATAAATTACATCATAATGGCCATGATGTGCCAGATGTTAACCAAGCCTCAGGTTTAGCTAAATTCTTTTTCCTTAAAACAGTATTTGGTATTCTCTTGATCGTTTTGCTAACCTTGGGTGGATTGATGGGTTATCAGTCCATGGTCAAAGAAGCCGATCCAGATGTGGAAATTCCCATGGCGATAGTGACTACTAGTTGGCCAGGGGCTGACCCAGAAACCATAGAAACTCAAGTCACCGATAAAATTGAAAAAGAACTCAAATCCCTAAAGGGATTGAAGAAAGTTGAGAGTGCTTCTTTCAACGGTTTCTCCCAAATATCAGTGGAATTTCAAGCTAATGCCAATGTTCAGGAGTCGATGGCACTGCTGCGGCAAAAAGTCGATGATGCTGAACCAGAGATTAATTCAGAGGCTAATCAACCAAATATACAGCAAATCTCTGCCCAAGATGTACCAATTTTCTCGATTGCTTTATATGGTAATCTCGATCCGGCGGTGTTCAGTCGGGCGGCGGAAGATATTCAAGAAAGACTCGAAAAAGTCTCGGATGTACGGGAGGTTAATGTAGCAGGACAACGGAAAGAAGTTATCAATGTCCAACTTATCCCCAGCCGCATGATTACTTTGGGGATTTCCCCAACCACAGTAAGTGACCGCCTCAGAGTTGCTAACCAGGATATGCCCTGGGACCAGATTGAAAATGAACAGATTGGGGCTCAGGTACGATTGTACGGTAGGTTTCGTACCTTGGAAGATTTACGTAGCTTGCCTATCACTCGTTTGGGTGGTAGTTATGGTAGGGTAGTGCGCCTAGATGAAGTTGCCTTAGTACGTCGGGATTTGGAAAGGGAAAAGACTCGTGCTTTCATTAGTTGGCGGGGTTCTGAGTTTGAACCTACCGTCAGCATGGATGTAGTGAAAGTACCAGGGTCTGACTCGATTAACGTCATCGAAAAAACCTTAGAAGAACTGGAGTCTCTCAAGCAAGACCTCAATGTCTGGCCTTTTGGGATGGATTATCGGATTACCTACAGGCAGGACGAACAGATTCACGATGAGCAGAATAACCTGATCAGTAATGTGATTCAGGCAGTGGTTGGTGTTTTTATCATCTTGTTCATTGCCCTGACCTGGCGAGAAGCCATAATTGCTGGGTTATCGATTCCTTTAACCTTTCTCGGAGCTATATTTCTGCTCTGGCTTGGTGGGTACACCCTCAACAATATGATCTTATATGGGATGGTCATAGCACTAGGATTGCTGGTGGATGTATTCATCTTAATGATGGAGGGGATGCATGATGGACTGTTTGTGGAAGGGTTAACCTTTAATCAGGCAGCCCTTAAGACTGTGAGAACCTATGCAGCACCAGCCTTTTCCGGTCAGCTAACAACCATTCTAGCTATGGCACCCCTGCTGGTAATTAGTGGCACGATGGGCAAGTTTGTACGCTTGATGCCCATCACAGCAATTATCTGTCTGTTGCTCAGTTATGCGATCGCTTTATTAGTTGATATACCTTTGTCTCGGTTTGTGTTAGGTAATGTCAAAGGCGGGATGCAAAAAACCCGCATTGATAAACTAACCGAATTCGCCTCTGAATGGTTTAAAAACTGGAGTCTCAAGTTTACAGTACGTAACCGAGCAATAGCTGGTGCTTGGATTGTCGGCACTGTAGTTCTTTTTATGACCTCTTTGGTGGCGGTTGCGCAATTACCAGGAACGCTTTTTCCTGATGCTGACACCCGCCCTACCAGTATCAATGTGGAATTACCCCCCACAGCCACCTTGGCAAAGTCTCAACAAGTGGCAGATGATTTAGGAGAAATTTTGCGTTCCAAGGATTATTTTGAAAGTGTCACCAAATTAGTTGGTCAAAAAAGTGGTTTAGTGGCAGAGAGTGGTCTTAAGCCGACACAGGATAACTATTTACTAGGCTTCTCAGCACTATTTACCAAAAAAAACGAGCGCGACCAGTTGTCCTATGAGTATATAGATGACTTGCGAACAGAACTGAATCAGGCCATCCGTAATTATCCTGGAGCATCCCTAGTCATCAATGTTCCTGGTACTGCTGAAGGCGGAGACCCCATTGCCATTGAGCTAAAAGGCAATGACATGAACACACTGCGGCAGATTTCCGGTGAAGTCCAATTAGCACTGCGCCAGATTGATGGGACTGAAGATGTCCGTGATGGCTTGGGAGACTTGCGCAACGATATCAAACTTCGACCCAAACGGGAAGCTATGGATTTTTATGGCATCACTGAAAATGACCTAGCCATGCAGGGACGATACATTATGACCGATAACGAGATTACAGACTCTGCCATTAGAGCAGGAAAAGACGACTTAGAAATTCGCCTGAGTACTGCGTGGCCTTCCCGCAATGGCGCTGTAGGTGGTCCCACTCGTCGTGATGAGTTGAGAATGATTCAACTGTTTTCATCAGACCACGGAGCAATATCGGGAGAGGCGATATTGGATGTTGAGCAGAGTATGGCTCCCCTATCGATTACCCATACAGATACCGAACGCACAGTTACTGTTTATTCTAAAGCTAAAGGTCGCACTCCTGGAGAGATTTTGGCAGAATTACAGCCAAAATTAGAGCAAATGAAGAAAACCTGGTCTCCAGGTTATGATTACAAATTTGGCGGACAGGCTGAAACTGAAAGTGAGACGTTTGGTTCCGCAATTAACATGTCCTATGTATCAATTTTCTTAGTTTTTTCGGTACTGGTGCTGCAATTTGGCTCTTTTAGCCAGCCTTTCATTATTATGCTCTCTATCCCCTTTGCTTTGATTGGCACTTTTAGTGGTTTCTCTTTGCTCGGGATACCCCTTTCGTTTCCTGCCATTATTGGGATTATTTCTCTAGTGGGAATTGTAGTTAATGATTCCATCGTGATCGTAGAAACCATGAACAAGCATCGCTCAAGTGGAATGAAAGTGCGGCAAGCTGCAGCTCATGGTGCTTCTGACCGATTGCGCCCAGTACTCACCACCAGTATTACCACCATGGTTGGTTTGATTCCTTTAGCACTAAGTGATCCCGGTTGGTTTCCGTTGTGTATGGCAATTATCTTCGGTTTATGTGCCTCAACCTTGAGTGCGTTGCTAGTGATTCCTTGTTTGTATTTACAGTTGACGCCAAATCAGAGATAGGCAGGAGGCAAGAGGCATACTAGCAAGAGGCATGCTAGCAAGAGGCAAGGGGCAAGAGGCAAGAGGCAAGAGGCAAGAGGCATGCTAGCAATAGGCAAATGTTGGTTTTAGTTATAGTTTTTTAGGTTTGAAACATCTAACACCTCAAAGACTTTAAAGATTTACTAATTTTGCCAAAAGGGATAATCCTAGTAATTGATCATAACTACTATTATTAGTAATAAACTCGACTAGGTGACGACTCTTGCCTCTTGCTCTTTGCCTCTTGCCCTTTGCCTCTTGTTATTGTTCAAACTTCTTCTGGATTAACTCCCATGGCTCGTAAGCGAGCAGCAAGTTTGTCAGCCCGTTCTTGAGCGATCGCCGCTTGTTGTTGAGCGATCGCCGCTTGTTGTTGAGCTTGAGCTGCATTTTCTTCAGGAGTAGGTAACACAATTCCCTCCAAAGTAGCCCAACGCAGCCAAGTGGCCTCAACATCCTTGTAAAAGCCTGACCAACGCACTAAGGCTAACCCTAATCTTTCGCTAATTAGTCGCTCCTGTTCATCTTCACTTAAAGGTTGATAGACTCCATTGTCTAAGCTAAATCCCGCCAAATCTTCTGGATTAAACGGGTCGTACCAAAAATATTCCGGTACTCTGACTTGGTCTTGATAAACTAGCTTTTTGGTAGTTTTATCCGTCTTGGCTGTACTGTCAGAAATTAATTCAATGATCACATCAGGTGCTTTCCCTTCTTCCCAAACTACCCAACTGAGTCGTTCGCCTTTGGGAACTCCAAGCACTACAAAGACATCTGGACCACGGAAGTCTTGATTTTTAAGTTGTGCTTCACTGAAATGAAGAAACATATTACCGCCCACATAGCCATCCTCCCGCTGGGCCAACCAAGGCAATAACGGATCAATCAGCAATTGCATCTGGAGTTTATGTCGTTCAGTTTCCATCGGAATACCGTCATCACAGGGAAGATCATACTGAGTTGGCAGATAAGGAGTATTAGGCACAACAGCAGAGGTCATGGTTTTAGACATAGTTCTCTTTGGTGGTATCACCTACTCAAATTTAACGCCCATAGCTACGGTATCGTTGAAACTCGGGAAAAAATCCAGCGCTTGGATCTATCTTTTTTGCTAAAAATCTGGTATGGAAGTTCAAAATTAAATTATTGTTGATAGCGTTTCTGATAGGAACCAGGTACACAGGATTTTTTCCCTACTCCCTACTCCCTATTCCCTATTCCCTGTTCCCTATTCCCTGTTCCCTGGGGACATCTCTAGCTTCTGGCAAAATTAACATTGCATCACCAAAGGAATAAAAGCGATAACTAAGAGCGATCGCATCCTGGTACAAGGTCAGTAACCTTTCCCTCCCTACCATGGCGCTAACTAACATTAATAAACTCGACCGAGGTAAGTGGAAATTGGTAATCAATCCCTCCACTACCTGCCATTGATAGCCTGGGTAGATAAATAAGTTAGTCTTACCACAATAGGGTTGTAATTCCCCATTCACAACGGCTCCCTCTAAAGCACGGACTACCGTTGTGCCTACAGCAATCACTCGACCTCCGGTTGCTCTAGTTTCCTGAATTTGCTCCACAGTTGATTGGGGGACTTCTAGCCACTCTCCGTGCATGTCGTGCTCGGTAATATCCTCCACTTCTACAGGTCGAAATGTACCAACCCCCACGTGTAGGGTGATATACCCTAGCCGAATTCCTCGTTGGCGGCAGTTTTCCATCAGCTGATTGGTGAAATGGAGTCCAGCGGTGGGAGCAGCAACAGCACCATTCTTTTGAGCATAAATGGTCTGATACTGGTCTGGGGTAGCTTGAGAGTCTTGGATATAGGGGGGTAGAGGAACCTGGCCATACAACTCCAACAGGGTTTCCCAGGATACTCCCTCTGGAAAATCAAACTGCAATATCCGCCCACTGGTCGCTTCATCTGTTGCCAGAACAGTTGCTTTAAGAGGAGGTAGGGGGGTAGTTAGGTGTTTTGATACGGTACTATCGTTGAGCCCAAGGTCGGATGAGGGAGTAAACCAAATCTCTGCTCCTGGCTTAAGACGCCTACCTGGTTTGACTAAAGCTAGCCAACTCTGGTGTTGTCCCTCCTGTAGTTCTTGATGTGGTCGCTCTTCTAACAACAAAATCTCCACAGGCACACCAGTTGATTTACGCCCATAGAGTCGAGCGGGGATAACCCTGGTGTTATTGAGGATCAATAGGTCACCCGGTTGCAATAGCTCAGGTAATTCCCTAAAGATGTGGTGGCTATGGTGAGTTGGTGAATCTACCACCAGCAGTTTTGAACCATCCCTCTCGCTCAAGGGTGTTTGGGCAATTTGCTCTTGGGGTAGTTCATAGTCATAGCTTGAGACTAATTGGTCGATTTGGTGCTTGGATGTCTGTTTGTCAATCCCTGTCATGCTGTTATTTCTAAATTGGGGAATATCCCCTATCTAAGATCGGGGGTATATCCCCTGTCCGTGAGCAATCCTGGCTTGCGAAAATAAAGATATAGCATAGGATATCAAGCCTCAGTTGGTTACTAACTAACTCCTCTCTATGGATTACCTTTACTTTTTAGCTAATGCCAGTCTAACTCTGCGAGTCGTTGAGTATCTAAAAGACTCGCCCCAGCTACCTATCAAATTTGCCACGGTGATTCATCGGATTGATGGCTGGGTGGTTAAGGTTAAGATGGACACACCCTTAACCGCTCAACAACATGGAGACTTTCGGGCTTATATGAACGAGTTGGGGATTCCCTACAGCCCAGACATTCGTGTGCAAATGGCTCTGTGGAGTCTGGAAACCGGACAGTCACCGGTAGAGGTCATGCGTCGCTACCAAGTTGCTGTGGTTTCTCATGGTAGTCCAAACCAGAGCGACATAGAAGCTTTTTGCGAACAATTTACCATGGGGTTGGGATATTGTCCAGAAACCTTGGCTTGAGCAACGGTGATTGCTTCTGGGCAGCAACTTCATGTAGGGTGGGCAGTGGATCAGACAGATTCACAAGCTGGGCTTTGCACGTTGCTAGGCACTGCCCACCGTAGGATTAACCACAACGGTGCCAGATCTCAGTAATACCTAGAATTTTGATAAAATCGGTGATCATTCAGCACGGTAATGTCACCTAAGTCTATGTCCTTGCCAGCCAATCTAGTCACCCTAACTACCACCGAAAATCAACAGACGTTAACCATAAATCCCCCAACATCTGGTCTATCTTTGCAGGGAGTTATAAGGATACCAGGGGATAAATCGATTTCCCATCGAGCCTTAATGTTGGGAGCGATCGCGTCAGGAAAAACTACCATTAAAGGGTTACTTTTGGGAGAAGACCCCCAAAGCACTGCTAGCTGCTTTCGTGCTTTGGGCGCAGATATCTCGGAACTTAATACTGAACAAGTGATTGTTAAGGGTATAGGACTAGGGAAACTGCAAGAACCGGTTGATGTCTTAAATGCAGGTAACTCGGGTACTACCCTACGTCTGATGCTGGGACTACTCGCTTCTGCTGCTGACCGATTTTTTACTGTAACCGGTGACAAGTCTTTGCGATCGCGTCCGATGTCCCGTGTGGTGAAACCCCTACAACAAATGGGAGCAAGCATCTGGGGGCGTGAAGGTGCAACGCTCGCTCCCCTGGCCATTAAAGGCTCGGTTCTTAAACCAATTCACTACCACTCTCCCATCGCCTCAGCTCAAGTAAAATCCTGTATTCTCCTCGCTGGTTTAATGACCGAAGGACAAACAACTGTCACTGAACCAGCCCTCTCCCGTGACCACAGCGAACGGATGCTCAAAGCCTTTGGCGCTCAAATTATTACTGACCCAAAAACCAATAGTGTTACCGTCACAGGACCGGCTCAGTTGCAAGGGCAAACCGTAATTGTTCCTGGTGATATTAGCTCAGCTGCCTTTTGGTTAGTAGCCGGAGCTATTGTACCGGGTTCAGAACTGATTGTGGAAAATGTCGGTGTCAACCCTACCCGTACAGGTATTTTAGAAGCCCTATCCATGATGGGGGCTGATATTGAGCTGTTAAATCAGCGAGTAGTGGCTGGGGAGCCGGTGGCAGATTTGCGGGTACGTCACAGTAACCTAAAAGGATGCACCATTGCGGGTGACTTGATTCCCCGCCTGATTGATGAAGTGCCGATTCTAGCAGTAGCAGCAGTCTTTGCCCAAGGAACTACTATCATTCGGGATGCAGCAGAACTGCGAGTCAAGGAAAGCGATCGCTTAGCCGTGATGGCATCCCAGTTGAACCAGATGGGAGCTCAGGTCACTGAATTGCCCGATGGTCTAGAGATTATCGGTGGTACTCCCTTAACCGGTACAGACGTGGATAGTCATACTGACCACCGCATTGCCATGAGTTTAGCGATCGCATCCCTCAATTCCCAAGGTACAACTACCATTCACGGTGCTGAAGCGGCTGCCATCTCCTATCCAAATTTCACTACCACCTTGCAAGAGGTAATTCAGGCTTGTTGATTGTAAGTATTGAGCTATCAGCGAACAGCGATTAGCGCTACGCGCACGCTACTTGAGGTGCTATCAGCTATCAGCTGTCAGCTGTCAGCTTTTGAATAAAAGTAGCGTGGCCACGCTACGGGAATGGCCAAGGGCTTTTACCCAGACTTTCAATTCTCATTAATCTTGAACTATTAAATTCTCTCTAAAGAGGTTTATTTTAAGGTGACGGCTGACCGCTGACCGCTGTTCGCTGACCGCTGACCGCTGACTGCTGACCGCTGACCGCTCACAATAAATAAAGTAATGGATAAAGGTTTCTAACATTACCCCTTTACCCATTACTCGTTACCCTCTAACCCCAATTTTTCCCCAATCAGCAACTAGCCCAACTTATGGAGGCTATCACTTTATGTCAGGGATTGGAGAACTGAACAAACCTACTTTATGTAGCTGCTTGGCTTTAGATAGGAACAACCTTTCGTAGGCTTTAATATCCTTATCCTGAGCAAATTCCTCATAGTAGCGCTTTTTGCTCGCTAGTTTCATTTTTTGCAGTTCATCACCATCATTTAGCAGTATCTCCAGTTTCTCCTCCAATTCTGCTTCATTTTTGAAATAGTGAGCACCAGGTCCTGCAACCCAACGATTGAAGCGATTATTGTTTGCCAGAACCGGTTGACCAGCGCTGAGGGCTTCTACTAAAGAAGGATTAGTGCCACCAACTTGATGTCCATGAATATAGAGTCGTGCGTGGAATCTCAAGGCATTAACCACTGACTTATTATAGATAGCACCAGGAAAGATCACTTCATCACTGGCTGCTTCTAAAACTTGTTTGTGATAGGGTAACTGATCAGGTAAATAGCGACCAAGCACCACCAATTTAAGACCCCGAGGTCGCCTGGAAAAGCCAGAAACAATCTCTAGAATCGAGTTTTCTGGTTCAGGTCTGGCAATCACCAAAGCATACTCCTTCGGAACCAGATTATAGGGGGTTAAAAGTTGTGAGTCGGCATTAACAACTTTCTCGGTTCCATAAGGAATCACCGTGATTTTATCAGAAGCTACTTTTCGGGTCAATAAATGACTTTTGATTGCTGGGTGATCAGCAATTAAACTGTTAGCTAACCAACACCCAGCCCATTCATTGAGATATAACCAAATTTTTTCAGGAAGCCTCCATTTACTGCGTTTCCATTCCAGACCATCCATATTCATAAAATTGGTAATCCCTTTGAGGCGATACCAAATACTGAAGATAGCTGTGTTATAGCCAAGGGTAAGCACGATTCCCTTTTGCTTGAGGGCATGTAATGTAGATTTCCAATCAAAAATTATCGACCCCAGTGCGTTGCCATAGGGAACCGGTATATGAACCAGACGAATACCATTCCAGTATTCTTCATACATCTGATTTTTGTGCTCTTCCTGACAATAGACTGTAACTTCCCATCCCTGAGATACAAGATATTTTGACAGCCGTTCCGCGAAAGTTTCAAATCCACCATATTGGGCGGGAATGCCACGGATACCAAGAATTGATAGTTTCAACATTTTAGATGCCCGAGTCTAATAGTGTACAAAGGCCACAATTTGCCTTCCCAATTCACAAGTTACTTAGACTAACTGAGTTTAATCACGAAAATGCACCGAACAGCCGATAAAAAACGGCTATCAAAGCGATGCAGCGCCGACCTGCGGGGGTTTCCACCATGAGCGACTGCATTAAGACAGGTAGATAAACCCGATAATTTTTCTGTCTACCTTGAGCTGCTTTATTAATCAAGTAGATTTCTAGGATAAGGCTAGGCCATGATTTGTCAAAACTCTTTTAGTTTGGCGCAGTTTGACAATGGACTATCACCTGCCATCACTGAGATGGTATTTATCAACAAACCCTTAAAACCATTAAGTATAATACGTTCCGGGACTAGGTTAATGTCAGACTTGATTTTATTGTAATACTGCTGGAACGCACTACCACCGAGCAGAGGGGATGTGACACGCTTCACGCTGTGTCCCCTACACATTTAGGATTTGTGTGATAAATAGTCTCTGAACTTTAGGCGGTCGTTGAAGCGGTTGTGCCAACTTGTCAAAAGTGCCATAATCTGTTAGCATGTCAGGATTTTTGATGACGAATAACTTGACCATAGATGCAATAATCACCATTAGTTTTCCAAACGGTTTAACGATGGCTTTGCTATTTAATCAACCTTTCACACAGTATCTTAAAATCCCTGTCAAAAGTCAAGATTTTAAAAAAAGTTAATGTTCTAAACAGCGGTCAATCAATTGTAAATAAACTGCTACATCTTGTAGTATCTACCCTTCAATCAACTCAACGATGATCGACGTGGAACTGAGCGAGTTCATGGACAAACCTCCAACAATTAAATTGAGCTGAAGCAACATCTGATTAGTGATCAGACTTTAGTGATCAGACTTGGGTAACACGTTAATCAGACTTTGTGAAAAACTTGTGAACTCATCTATCGAGTAGGGGAAACACTTAGCTATTTTAAGGGAATAAACTACCTAGTGACGTAGATTTGATGATTAAAGTTCCAGGATTTATAGGAGTTACGAAATTTAGTTGGTTTTGGCTGGCTAACCCACTAAATATGGTGGGTAGTACTCAAAAAATATACTAAGTTTGGTGGAGCAATCGGGGCAATGGGTAAGTCCTGATTGATCAAAAAAATCTAAAAAAAAATCTCAAACAGCGCGCTGAGTTGGCTTACAGTAAATCGTTTTACCCTGTCTTGATGCAGTCGCTCATGGTTTGAATTTACCGTAAGACAGTTGAGCCTTGTCTTGATGCAGTCGCTCATGGGGGAAACCCCCAAGACCGCGCAAATCACGCTAATCAATAAGTTTTACCCCTTTTCTGCATAGCCTACCAACCATAAAGGCTCAACGTAATCAGGTTTGGTCTCCGGGGAAACCACGCCAGTTGCTCATGGGGGGAACCCCCAAGACCGCACTGGCTCCCCAAGACCGCGCTGCATCGCTGTTTTCAGGGTAAGTATTGAATAAATCATTGAAAAAAAGCTATAGTAGCGAAATTTTGTTAGATTAACTAACGTTTGCTTTTAAATATGAGCAATCATGGCTCCTGCAAGTAATGGCTCCCGCAATTAACCCAAGCTCGGTCAGGAACTATCCTTAGCAGTGATTAACCTACCATCCCAATCGGTTATTAAATGTCCTACTGATGCGTTCCCGTAGCGTCACCTTTCCGGCTTTGCCCGACGCTGCGCGAACGGTCAATCGCGAAGCGGTTCCAAAGAAACATCGCATTATTCATGGGCCAGTTGGCTCAACAAGAGGTAGACTACCGCAGGCTACATACTTCCCATGGCTTTCATTCCAAGATGATGGAACCGATCGCGTAGCGTGGCCCAAAGGCCAATCTTGGACTCTTTGAGATCATTAAATCTTAGAGGTTGAAAAGCCCTGGGCAACAGCGGCGGGGATGATCTCAAAGGGAACAGCAGATCACCGGAGTAGGGAGTAGGGAGTAGGCAACAGGGAACAAAAATTATCACAATTCCGAGGATCCCTATAAAACAACTAACAGACTTGAGTCTGTGGTGTATAATTGAGGTATTTTAAAGTTATCAATTTAAGTTGAGTTATGGTTTGAGATCGGATTTATGAAATTTTACCCAAGCAATTTTTAAAATTTCCGGATATAACTATAACTTAATAAGCATTCAAAATATAGTCTATAAATAAATAGCTTGAAAAAAAAAAAAATCAATTACGATACAATTTCAACTATAACCTAATTCATCAATAGCTCTTATATAAGTAAACAAGTCATGGATTTTACAAACGGTTTTAAGCGAATTGATCAAGACCTACAGGAACTAGGAAGGCGTTTGTCAAAGGTAGATCTAGCTGGGGTAGACTTAGATGAGATTCAAAGCAAATTGGAAAGTATTGCCGAAACGGAAAAAAAACTCAAAGACTATCTAGCAGAAGTCTCACAGTTAAAGTCAGAATCAAAGGAGATAATAAAGGAGCTCACCCAAGCCCAGAAAAGTTTTGAGCAGCGTTTTACGGAATTGACCAAGAGCCATGAGCGAGAACAGCAAAATTTTGAGTACTTCAAGTCAGAATCAAAGGAGATAATAAAGGGAATCACCCAAGCCCATAAAACCTTTGAGCAGCGTTTCACAGAACTGACCAAGAGCAATGAGCGAAAACAGGAAAGTTTTGAGCAGCGTTTTACTGAGCTTATAGAGAATAATCACCTCCAAGTTGAAAACCTGAAGTCAGAACTAGTGAACGCTAAAAATCAATTAAACGCCCATAGTGAACAGCTGCAAAATCTTAATTATTCTATTTCAAATCAGATCATAAAGTGGATCACCCAAGCCCAGCAAATTTTTGATAAGGGTTTCACTGAGATTAGAGAGAATAATCACCTCCAAGTTGAAAACCTGAAGTCAGAACTATTGAATGCCCAAAATCAATTAAACGCCCATGGTGCTCAGCTCCAAAATCTTCATTATTCTATATCAAATGAGATCACAAAGGGGATTACCCAAGCACATAAAACCTTTGATCAGCGTTTGACGGAACTGACCAAGAGCCATGAGGGAGAACAGCAAAATATTGAGCAGCGTTTGACGGAACTGACTAATATAAATGAGGGAGAACGGGAAAATTTTGAGGACTTAAAGTCAGACTTAAATGCCATAATAAAGGGCATCATAAAAGCCCAGGAAAATTTTGAGCAGCGTTTCACAGAACTGAATAAAAACTATGAACAAAAGCATCAATATTTTGAGCAGCGTCTGACTGAGTTAGATCTAATAGTTAGCTGCAATTTGAAAAAAAAATGAAATCAGAAATTTTGAAAGCCGAAACTCGATTAAACGTCTATGGTTATCAGATCGAAAAGTTTCAGGATTATATGACTAGTATCGAAACTAATTTTGCTGATATTAGAAATGATTTTCGTAGTTTACCCAATCAAATACAAACTTTAGTTGATCCAGGAGTAGTTCAAAGTCAACAAAAAACTATTAAAAAACTTAACAAACAAATCAGGATGATATGGTCTACTATGATAGGCATATTGATTTTATGCTTGTTTATTGCCACTTGGGCTGGGTTTAAGTAGCATCCTGAAGATATAGCGTCAGCTGTCAGCTGAAAATAAACCTCGTTAGCGTAGCATGGGCATCCCACAAACGGTTGAATTTAAGAGTTCGAGATTACGCTGTCGCGCATTTAAACCACCTTTGATTAAATCAGACTAAGTCTTGAAGAAATCCTTAAAAAAAGCTAAACCAGTTAAGTTGAATAACTAAAATTTATTATAATAGTAAACGTTTGCTGTGAAATATGGCAATCATGCCTAAGCACTTAATGGCTAAGCAAGTAACCCAATCAGCAACAGGGAAATCAGGGATGTGTTAGAACCGAGTACTCGCCAACCCAAACAACTACCAAAACAATTACCCAAACAACTATTCATAAATGGCCAACAGCCCAAGCTTCAGCCGGTGGCATTTATGTTTCCAGGACAGGGAGCACAATATGTCAATATGGGGCTGGAACTAACCCATGAAATATCAACATTTCGTGTACTGATTGATCGATGCTCAGAACTCCTCAAACCTCATCTGGGCATTGACCTGCGCCATGTACTCTACCCAAAGCAGGAACAGACTAATCAGGCCACAGAGCAACTGAAACAGACTAGTATTACCCAGCCAGCCCTGTTTGTGATCGAGTACGCCCTAGCTCAGTTATGGATGTCGTGGGGAGTCCGTCCCCAAGCGATGATCGGTCACAGTATTGGTGAATATGTGGCAGCCTGTGTAGCTGGGGTCTTCTCCTTAGAGGATGCATTATCTCTGGTTGCCCTTCGAGGGCAGATGATGCAACAACTGCCTGCTGGCTCGATGCTTGCTGTTCCTTTACCGGAAGAGGAGGTGCAATCCCTGCTGGGTCAGGAACTATCCTTAGCAGTGATTAACGGGCCATCCCAATCGGTGATTTCTGGTCCTACTGATGCGATCGCATTATTACAAAATCAATTAGATCAACAAGGGCTAGAGTACCGCAGGCTACATACCTCCCATGGCTTTCATTCCAAGATGATGGAACCGATCTTGGACTCCTTGACCAACCAGGTAAAACAGGTTAGTCTCAAGCCTCCACAAATTCCCTACTTATCGAATGTTACTGGCACTTGGATTACAGCGGAGCAAGCAGTCAATCCCAGCTATTGGGCACAGCATCTGCGGCAAACTGTGCGATTTTCTCAAGGTGTGCAACAGTTGTTGAAACAACCAGAGACCATCCTGCTAGAAGTAGGGCCTGGGCGAACCTTGAGCACATTAACTAAACGACACTCTCAGAAAGCGGTTGAGCAGCTGGTGCTAACGTCGGTACGTCATCCACGACAGGAGCAATCCGATCTAACCTTCTTGCTCACTACCGTAGAACAGCTCAGGGAAGCAGGGGTACAAGTAAATTGGGAGCGATGCAGCGCGGTCTTGGGGGTTTCCCCCATGAGCGACTGCATCAAGAATGGATGCCATAGTCAGACACCTGACCAGCAAGACATCCCAAGGCACAAGGGCCAAGAAGATGATGCCCAAAAAGACAACAGTACTCTGCTAGCCCCTGACCAACCTCAGCCAGAGTCATCCAAAACCTTTGTTGCTCCCCGAGATGACTTAGAAGGTCAACTGACCAAGATTTGGCAAAACGTCTTAGGAATCAAATCTATCAGTGTTACAGATAACTTCTATGACCTAGGAGGAGACTCTCTCCTAGCCGTGCGCCTCTTTGCTGAGATTGAGAAGGTTTTCCATAAAAAACTGCCCTTAGCTTCTCTGCTGATGGCTCCAACTGTAGCCCAATTAGCAAACCAGCTGCGCCAAGACCAAGGAGCAGCACCTTGGTCCTCAGTAGTACCGATTCAGCCCAATGGTTCCAAACCGCCTCTATTTTGTATTCATGGAGCCGGTGGTAACATTCTTAGCTTTCGAGATTTGGCACGTTATTTGGGTTCAGAGCAACCGTTTTATGGACTCCAATCATTGGGTCTCGATGGCAAACAGACTCCCCTGAGCACAGTTGAAGATATGGCTCGCTGCTACCTCAAGGAAATACGTACTATTCAGCCCAAGGGTCCCTATTTTCTGTCAGGATACTGCTTTGGAGGTAAGATTGCTCTGGAGATTGCTCAGCTGCTCCGCTTAGACGGTGAGACAGTCGCTGTGCTAGCTCTGCTGGAACCTAGCCCTGTTAACTTCTCCACAAATGAAAACCAACCTCCCTATCAACGTAGCTATAGTGACCGATTAAAGGGACTGTTTGAGCGATTGATTCATAGAGGTTTTCAAGACGTACTCAAGCAGCAATTCCTAAAGGTTGTTTCTAAATTATATCAGTTTCTTGGGATTTCCTTACCGCAATCTCTCCAAATCATCAAAGTCCAAGAAGCTAACACCTTCGCGTCAAAAAATTATGTGGCCAAACGCTACTATCCAAACCCAGTCACAATGTTCTTGACCAGTGAGCGGATTGCCCAATCTCCAGAACTCCAAAAAGGCTGGATAGCGTTAGTTACTGGAAACCTGGAAATCCAGGAAATCTCTGGTAAGCACTTAGATGACCAACCAGGGAGTTTTCTCAAAGACCCCCATGTAGAGCTACTAGCTGAAAAAATTAAGGCTTGTATATACCAAAGGGAACAGGGAACAGGGAACAGGGAACAGGGAACAGGGAACAGGGAGTAGGGAAAAGGGAAAAAAAATTCTCACAATTCATTTAGGATTGGTATAGATCAGGTAATTGTCAGGTAATTGTTAATTTAAACCTAAGCATTAATCTAAGCATTCAGCGGTCAGCTGTCAGCCATCAGCCATTGGCCAAGCTGCGCGAACAGCTTTATTCAAAAGCACCTCAAGTAGCACCATCTATAGTGCATAAGCTGAGAGCTGAGAGCTGAGAGCTGATAGCTGATAGCTGATAGCTGATAGCTGATAGCTGATAGCTGATAGCTGACAGCTGATAGCTGATAGCTGATAGCTTAAGAATTAATAACTTCCTGATATAGATTCAACATTTGTTCACCGATTATTTCCCATGACCAATTCTCTGAGACTATCACTCGTCCTTTTAGTCCCATAGATATGCGTTTTTCTCCATTAATTGCTAACTGCAACAGTGCTTGATCTAAATCATTGATCACTTGGGATAGGTTATCCACAGGCACTTTAATTCCCCAGTCTTCTTGAACCATCAACGACGGTCCGCCAATATCGAGACAAACCACAGGTCTACCAGACGCCATTGCTTCCAACACCACCGTCGGCCAATGATCATGGAAGCTCGGATGCATTAACACGTCCACCTCTGCCATCCGTTGTAGCACCTGATCACGAGAAAGCTTTCCCCAAAAACGTACAGCATCACCGCATCCAAGGTCTTTAGCTAATTTCTCTAGCCTCTCCTTTTCAGGACCATCACCAATCAGCCAGTATTCACTAGTGGGGTGTTCACGATGGAACTGGGCAAAGGCACGGATGCCCAATGCAAACCCTTTCCAACCCAAAAATCTCCCGATACTGACCACTCGAAAGGGTTCGTCTTGGCGCTGGTGCAGTTGACCTAATCTCTCAATATCCTTTTGATTAAGACCAAAGGGAGGAAAAGCCTTAACTGGTAAATTGTCTGACCATTGGCTCGCTTCCCGAGATAGAATTAATTGAGCGCGAGAAGCGACAGACCACTGGGTAAAGCGACCTAGGGCATTCATCGACACCATCCGAATCCGTTCCATCATGGCCGATTGCAGGGATAATGTCTTCAAGAGTACCGAAGGAATTTTATCTTTAGCGCCACCATTCCAAATGAATGGTACATCTAGCCAGCCTATCCATGTTGGCAACCAGGAATTTTGATAGGTAACATGGTGAACCAAATCAAAGCCAATTTCCCCCTGGAGTTTTTTGGCCACAAAAAATGCTCTAATCTGCCAGGCGATATAGTACAAATAATGGGACAATCCTGAATTACGAGACCCTTCAGACATTGCTACAAAGATAAAAGTAACATTGTCTAAAGGTGAATTAGCCAATTCCTGTTCAATCTGAGATTGATCAGTTGTGTTAGTGAGCACCCAACACTTATGGCTATGATCCTTAGCTATTTGTTTTACGACATTCCAACCTATACCATATTCAGACCCTCTTACTGGGGAACAGCCATAAGCAGAAATCAGGATATTCATAATCTTTTTCCCTGATTAATTCAGCTGATAATTAGTTATATTTTAACAGACTTAGGCGTCTTACTAGGGAGCATGTTACCCTTGTAATTAGGTAAATTGATCCCCTCCGATTACAGGATAGACGATTCTGAAGCACCATAGATAGGACTTACGAAGTTAGTTCGTTTTGCCCCCCTGCCCCCCAATTTTGGGGGGTAATGATGTCAAAGTCCCCCATAATTGGGGGATTTAGGGGGCTTTGCGTAAGTCGTGATAGACATATCCAAGGGTAGGTTAGTGCTCACGAAAAAGACCTAGCCTTGATAACCTGATTGGGCTGTAATGGCTGTATGGCAGACTTGGGAACAGTCAGCGGAGATTAATCTAGGGGTGGTGGCGGCGGAGTTGAAGCAAGTGGATCGCAATTTGGTAGAAATTGATGCCACGATCGAGGGGGTTTTGTGATTAGTTGGGGATGGATGGGTGCATGTCAGTTTTGTTAATCCCTGATTCAGATCCCCCATTATCCCCCTTAATAAGGGGGACTTTTCAATCTAATTCCCCCCTTTTTTAAGGGGGGTTAGGGGGGATCTATGTACCTAATTACAAATTTGACATGCTCCCGGGATGGATGCTCCTTAAATGTTTGTTTAGGTAAATCATAGACTATGAAAATCCTTACCATAAAAATTAAAAACTATCGTGTATTTGAAAACCTGGAAATAAAAAATATTCCCGCCTTTTTTGTTGTAGTTGGTGCAAACGGTACTGGAAAATCAACCCTATTTGACATATTTGGTTTTATCCACGATGCCCTCACAAATAATATTCGTCAAGCTCTCCAAGTCCGTGGCGGTTTCAATGAAGTTATCACCCGAGGTAAAGAGCAAGAAGATATCGAAATAGAACTTCAGTTCCGTATGAAAATTCTAGATACTGAGCGCCTGGTTACCTATATTTTGATCATTGGACAGGAGAAGAGACGACCGTTCATAAAACGAGAAATTATGCGTTATAAACGTGGTAAATACGGTAAACCTTATCATTTCCTAAAATTTAAAAAAGGAAAAGGATACGCTATCACTAACGAAGAAAACTTTGACCAACCTGACACAAAACTGCAACGGGAAGAACAACAACTTGAATCCAGCGACATTTTAGCCATAAAAGGCTTAGGACAATTCCAACGCTTCAAAGCCGCCAGTGCCTTTCGTTCCCTGATCGAAAACTGGCATGTTTCCGACTTTCATATCAGTGAAGCTAGAGGCAGCAAAGACGCACTCTATGCCGAACACCTCTCCCCCACAGGGAACAATATGGCAGTAGTAGCCCAATACATCTATCAAGAACATCCCGAAATATTCGAGGAAATTCTCCAGCGAATGCAAGAGCGAGTCCCCGGCATTTCCAAAGTAGAAGCCAAAAATACTGAAGACGGCAGACTAATCCTAAAATTTCAAGATCAAGCCTTTAAAGACCCCTTTATCGATCGCTATGTTTCCGATGGCACCATGAAAATGTTTGCCTATTTAATATTGCTCTTCGATCCTAAGCCTCACCCCCTGCTCTGTGTCGAAGAACCCGAAAACCAACTTTACCCCAGCCTTTTACATGAACTCGCCGAAGAATTTGCCAGTTATGCCCATCGTGGTGGCCAGGTCTTTGTCTCTACCCACTCCCCTGACTTTTTAAATGCCGTTCCCCTGGAGAGCATCTTTTGGCTGACCAAAGAACATGGGATCACCAAATGCTCAAGGGCTAAAGATGATCCAACCCTTGTCAATTTAGTCCAAGCTGGAGACTTACCCGGTTATCTCTGGAGTCAAGGCTGGTTTCAAGGAGTTGCCCCCTAATGAGTTATGACCTGATTTTTCTGCTAGAAGAACGCTCCATGGAAAACGTTTTAGATCAACTCCTACCGAAAATTATCCCCAATGAAATCACCTATAGTTGTATTACCCACCAAGGCAAACAGGACTTATGGAAATCTATTCCCAATAAAATTAAAACCTTTCAATATTATAGTCCTGACACTAGATTCATTATCGTCCATGACCAAGACTCCCATGATTGCCAAACACTCAAATCCGAACTATTAGAAATTTGTCAAACTGCCGGAAAAGACAATAATGTGATGATTCGGATCGTCTGCCATGAATTAGAATCCTGGTTCTTAGGAGACTTAGCCGCAGTCGAAAAAGCCTATAACATGAAACCTAATAAGCTCAGTAAAAAACAAAGTAAACAGAAATACCGTAACCCCGATCAGCTTAACTCTGCCAAACAAGAGCTTAAAGGTTTAGTTAAGGAATACTATCCAGGAACCCATTCTAAAAAAATTGCACCCCATTTATCTTTAACTGACAATACATCCCACAGTTTTCAAGTCTTTATTAAAGGTATTAAACATCTCCTATAAGTATCACCATGACCAAATCCGGTTGGGTGCATCTCCTAAAAGCTGTTTGACACTCCCTGCTCCCTGCTCCCTGCTCCCTGCTCCCTGCTCCCTGCTCCCTAAAACCCAAGACCTTAATAGCAGACCTACCATCTACAAGCGTCTGCGAATCGCTTCTACAATGTTTCGGGTTCGGTGAAGATTCATTAACAAGGCTAGGGTCAATTTTACCGGTAAAAATGCCCAACTGAATGCTAACATCAAGGGGTTGGGCTGCATCGAAGCATAGGAGTAACCATGGTTGAGCATGTTAGTATAGGTTACTTGCTGGCAAATATGAATCTCTGTCACAGAGAGTCCCCCACGCCGCCATTTTCCCGTGGTATTGGGGTCAATCCCCCGACGTTTTGGTGTGATTTGCTTATGGGATGAGACACCGCCCTCATTTTGAGGAACATCCAACATTTGTGATTGGAACTCCAGACCTAGAAACTGGCAAATTTCTGCCACGGTCTGCTCTGGATTTGTTACCAAATCTTCAAATCTCACCGTACGACATCGCGGATGATTGGCAAATTTTTCAGCAGCGTTAATCGAGGCATTCCAAAGTTTTGAGATGGTAAAGGGATGATAATTGCACCAAGACCGGAAGGCTTCTCGATAGGGAATATTCTTGGCACCCAGGAATTTGATTCGCCACTTATATTTTTGTGACAGCAGTACGTCTCGGGGGTCACGAACCATATTAATAATCCTGCTTTCGGGATAAAGTTCGAGGATTTCAGCTATGTATAAGACATTGCGCGGAGTTTGTTCACAAGGAATCTTCTTACCGTTTTTGGCAGCTTTGTATCCCAGAAATACCTTAAAGACATCCCCAGAGGTTAGCCTTTGCTCCGGAAACTGGGCAATAATTGCTTTGGCTTCTTCACTAAAGTCACTGGGATCCCCTGGACGCAAAACATCACTATGCTGAATTGATAGGAGGCGAGCGGCTAGCTGTTCTGCTTCTGCCTGAGTTAGGTAAGAGTCCCGATGCTCCTCAGACCATAACTGCCCAAAAAAATGGAGTTCCTCAAAGGTGAAAACCTCTGAATTTAATCCCAAGATTAGACCCATCAGAGTAGTACCACTACGGGAGTTTCCCACTACAAATATCTGTTCCACTCTCGGTTGATGATCAATCATGATGGGCTGATGGGGTAATAGGGTGATAGGGTGATGGGGGAATTGGTAACAAGTAACAGTATGATATAAGCTAAAACGCATTTAAAATTGGTTTTAGTAAGGCAAGAGGCAACAGGCAACAGGCAACAGGCAACAGGCAACAGGCAAAAGAGGACTGGGATATATCTTTTTTAGTTGATTTGACTAATATACAGTTTAAATGCACAACAGCTTAGCAATTCTCAGCAACGTTTGAGCGACATGGCTCTACCTTTTAAGGCAAAAGGAATCCCCCCTAACCCCCTCACAGGGGTAGGTTTTTTACATTTGGGTCGGGAATCGGGAAGTTAGAATTTAGAATTTAGAATTTAGAATTTAGAATTGGGAATCGGGAATCGGGAATCGGGAATCGGGAATCGGGAAAACTGATCTGACTCCCTATCTCCCTATCTCCCTATCTCCCCATCTCCCCATCTCCCCACACTCCTATCTCCCCACACTCCCTATCTCCCCATCTCCCCATCTCCCCGCGCCCCCGCCCCACACTCCCCATCTTGTTAATCTGGGGAACACAGGAAATTCTGGAGTTTTTCAGGCATTTCCTCAAAATTCTCTAGAAGGAAGTCCATGATCGCCAGATGATACAAATCGATGGGCATGGGAGAGCGATAGTTGTGACCTCTGGCAAACCAGCGCTGTACTGTGGCATCGCTACGAGAGCAAATACAGGCTATGACCTCGTAGGTGACTAACCATTTGCCATAAAACTGTTGTGGTGTCATCCCAATTTGGCAGTTACTGTAACGCTGGATTAAGGCTCGGTCTTTTTCGGTTAGAGGACGGGGCTTTTTCATCAGGCGTCCTCTATTGCTAGAGTTTCTAAGTCTTCTTGCCAGGCCAGTAAGCTTATGGCTGGTTGAGTCCAAAAGTCTAGCGCTAACCAAATGAAGTGGCAAATCCGCCACTGACAGCCATGTTGGGTATAGGGATAGAAGGGGTCTATGACTATACCCCAGTCCATAGTCAGTGTGGAACACAGCCTAGAAGCCTGTGCCACAGTTTGTTGGTAGGGGTGACCCTCACCATCAGGGTGAATTGCTTTTACCATGGGATTATCTCCTTGTCTAATGGAGGAGCCAGAAGCCAGCGTTCGCCTTCCAGAGTTTGCGCTGGCTTCTTCCTATCTCCTATCTCCTTATTTTTAATATAACACAAAACACTGAAATAGTGCAAAAATGTTAAAAACATTAAAAAACTAATTTGGGAGGGTAACGTCAGGGTTGTTTGGTTGTTCGCCTTTGCCGTCCCTTTTAAGGTGCAGGGCTGTTTCATTCTCAGCCCTAAAATTCCTGGGTGAGGGGCTCAAAAATTATTTTTTCTAAATAGATAATGAAACCCCAAGGCGGATTTCTAATAACACAAAAAAATGCTTGTCTTTCTTTTATACTGTTCCCTATTCCCTATTCCCTGTTCCCTATTCCCTCTTGCCTTTTGCCTTTTGCCTCTTGCCTCTTGCCTCTTGCCTCTTGCCTCTTGCCTCTTGCCTCTTGCCTCTTGCCTCTTGCCTCTTGCCTTTTGCCTTTTGCCTCTTGCCTCTTGCCTCTTGCCTCTTGCTTTTTGCCTTTTGCCTACTCCCTATTCCCTACTCCCTATTCTCTTGTTGAGCAGACCAGGAATTAACTACCAATCCCGCCAGTAACCAAAAATAAAAACTAAAGGGTCGCAATTTAAATGTCCGTTCCACAAAGGTGTAAAAGAAAGAAACAATAATTATAGTACAAAGCATCACCCCAAGGGATTTGTATTCCAGGGATGAAGAGGATTTAATCAGAGATTGAGAGGTTTGGTAAAGCCGTAGCAAGATTAGCCAAAAAATTCCCAAACCAACAATTCCAAAATATCCCAAGAAGGCAAACCAGTAGGCATCTTCTAGGAGTTCCACATGCCAGGATAAATGCCGTTGTTCATCTGGGGAGAGAATCACGGAATTTTCTATTCCTCGTTGTAAGGCTCCAGGCTCTGGACCAAAGCCAAACCAGCCTCCTGAATTCATTAAACCATTAACAATAGTCTTGGCTGCCCAACCCCGCTGAGCTTCTAAGTTGTGTTGCCAGTAATCTGGAGAAAAAATCGAGAAGAAATAGGAAGTAAGATCAGGTATTTCACCGTCTTCAGAGACTGAAGCGGCTGATGTTTGAAGATTGAGTAATGGAGAAATTAATACTACAGTTATCAAAATTGCTGTAGAAAACCAGAGGATGAGGGCAGTATCTCTTTTTCTATTCAGATGAACTAAGACTAGAATAGGAATTAGTAGCGATATCATCAGTCCAGCTCGCTTTTTGGAAGCAAAGTTGGCGAAATATAGCACTAAAATACTAGCGGAGTCTTTAAAGGTAGGAATAAGATGACTAGAGTTGGTGTAGACATGGCTAATAAATACTGAAATTGCTAACATCAGGAATCCTGAGAGGATGGCACTGTCGCCAAAGGTGCCAATGCTGGCATTTTTGGCAGCCATTGTGCCAGAGTGGATGACTTGCCTGGTGAATAGTTTCTGACTGATGCTGGCGGGTAAGAAGTATTGGATTGAGGCTATACCTGCCTGGATTAAACTGGCTAGTCTAATACTTTTTAATAATAGGGAAAGCTGTTCGATAGAAATGTCAATATTAACAACAGTATAGTAAACTGAGATATACCGAAAATTAGTACGTAAGTTTTTAATGCTCCCTGCAATTCCAGCATGATTAACCACAATGGAAATCATGCTACCAATGAAAAAGGCAATAATTAGGATATCAAGGGGAGTTTTTCGTATACCTTTACCAGAGGATAGCCGCAGGTAAATTACCCTTACCATTAGGATATAAAGGATAATTTCGGGAACAAAACGTATTAATGCGATTAACGGTGAGGGTAAGGGTAGCCAGTTGAGAACAAAGTCTTCAAAGGGTTGGTAGATGGTGAGGGTTAAAATTATGGCAAATGGTAGCTGCCCTGTTTGCATCGCCCATCGATACCAGGCAATTATTTTGTTCATTGTTGGAAGTAGGGAGTAGGGAGTAGGGATTTTAAAGTTGAAAGTTGAAAGTAGGGAGTTGAAAGTAGGGAGTAGGAATTTGAAAGTTGAAAGTTGAAAGTTGAAAGTAGGGAGTAGGAATTTGAAAGTTGGGAGTTAGGAGTTAGGAGTTAGGAGTTGTTATTTGGAAGTTAAAAGTTTTATAAATGCCTGTGCGTTTATGGCTTTATTCAGTGGTATTATATCTAGGTTGGGAATTCTGCTAACATCTATAGGGTAACTAAATGAATTAATTGTGAACATTTTTGTTCGCGACTCCCGAGTCCCGACTGGGTGCATCTCATTGTCTTGATGCAAAGCGCGAGTGGGGGAAACCACGGCAGTCGCTCATGGGGGAGACCACGGCAGTCGCTCATGGGGGGAACCCCCAAGACCGCGCTGCCTTCCCAAGACCGCGCTGCCTCCCCAAGACCGCGCTGCATCGCTTTTGCTGATTGACCTGGTGGGTGGAATGGGCATCTTGCCCGTTACAATTTTCGGACGGGCTATCCTAACACTGGCGGTAGAGCGGAAAATTAGGGCTAGCCCTTGGGTGGTGCGTTACGGGCAGCAACCTAACACTGGCGCTCGGTGTTGAAAATGACGGCAAGCCCGCCCCTAACGCACCCTACGCACCCTACGCACTCCCGATTCCCGATTCCCGATTCCCGATTCCCGATTCCCGACTCCCGATTCCCGACTCCCTGTTCCCTGTTTCCGGTGCTATAAACTATGTCTGTTGCTTTAATTGCTCATTATCTTGGTCCTCGCTTAGGAATTGGGCAGTATCTCAATCGATTACTACCACCTCTAGTTGAGGAACTGATCAGCCGAGGCACTAAGGTGAAAATCTTGGCTTCTCCGAATGCGTTTGAGAATACTCCTACCCTACAGGAGTTGGCAGATAGTGTTAATATCCTACCACCGCTGGATTACTCCCCAGCGAAGCGATATGGTTGGGTGGCTACTCGCTTTAATGGGTATTGTGCTCAAGCAGGAGTAGAGGCTCTAGTGTGGCTATCTAACCCGATTGTTCTGCCGTGGCATCCACCTACTATTGCAGTGCTTCATGATGTCAATGAATGGAAAGCGGCTAATAAGTATGGCGATCGCATAAAAACGGCTTTGCGATCGCTAATTTACCTGGATGCCTCGATTCGTTTTGCCCAGCAGATTATCGTGGTCAGCAAAGCTACGGAGAATGACCTGCTACACTTTCGCCCTAACCCAAGGCTTCGACAAAAGCTGAAAACTATTCCCAATGGAGTAGACTCAGCCCTAGCTAAGTTACCGACCGTCTCAATTCCTGCTCCCACTGGACCATTCTTGTTATCCGTAGGTCGGATCGACCCAGCAGCTAAGCGTTTACCGGAAGCTGTGGCATTAACCACTCAACTCAGAGAGCTTAGTGGTGAACCTTGGGAATTACATTTAGTGGGAGGGATGAATACTTCCACCCAAGCTAGCGGTGAAGCGTTCCTCAAGTCAATTGAGAGCTTGCCTTGGGTTCAGTATCATGGCCACATAAGCGATCGCATTCTGGCTCAATGGTATCGAGAGGCAACAGCGGTAGTGTTTCTGTCTGACCGGGAGGGATTTGGACTACCGATTGCCGAAGCCGCATCATTTGGTCGTTTCGTCGTCGTCTCTCAAGGGAATCAAGCCGGTTTGGAAGCAGGGGGATCTGCCATCATCACTGTTGATCCTGATCAGCCTAGGGAGGCAGCCGAGAAGGTCATGGGTGGTTTAAAAGAAAAACAATTAGCTGAAATCAGTAGTAATTTGCCCAAGTGGGAAACAGCAGCGATCGCTTATGCTGATGCGATTAATCAACTCAATAGGGAGTAGGGAGTAGGAAATAGGGGTGCGATTCGTTATTCCCTGTTCCCTTATAAACCTTAATTAACGTCAATAAAAAAAACTAAAAAAAATGATGGCTGAACTCAAAATTAGATCAAAAGATCCAGATTCACTAAAACAAATTATTCAAAGTGCCTTGTCAGAAAGATTACAGAGTGTTAAAGCAGGAATTCAAAGGACAGAACAACGCCTTCAGGAATTTGAAACTAAATATAAATTATCAACAGCGGAATTTATTACTCGCTTTAATAACGATGAATTAGTCCATAGTTTTGATTTTGATGAATGGATCGGAGAATCTAAAATGTTGGCACATTTACAAAAAACCAAAGAATCTATAGAGGATATTTATTTTGTTGATTGAAGACTATTTTGATCAGATTGATATTGTATTGTCATCATCGCTAATAGTCAAAGGGTTAACTATTGAACGGGAAAAAAGAGGAATGTATGAAGGGTTTATCAGAGGCAAGATAAATTTCCAAGATAATTCCTTGCTCCATTTCCGAGAATTTGTCTATGTAGAAATTTCAATCGATAGAAAAATGTATAGTTATCAATATATGAATTACGATAATAATCTAATTTTCCGCTATGATAATACCGAACACCATCGAAAATTAAATCTTGCTACTTTTCCTCATCATAAACATGATGGAAGTGAGGATAATATTGTTCAATCTAATGCTCCTTTTTTAGCTGAGGTACTTAAGGAGATTGAAAAAATATTAGTTTAGTTTTAGTGCTTTCGCGTAGCGTGACCTACGGTCAATCCTGTAGCGGCGAACGAGCGTTCATCACCATCTTGTAGGTTGGGTTAATACCACGAAATCCAACAAATAACAAAAGTACAGATTAAACCTCTTGCTATAATTAACAAGCAATTCTTTTGAAAAGTGTTGGGTGTCATTATTTTCGCTATTTACCATTATTACAGCGTTTTTCATAGCTATCAGGTACACAGAATTTTTTCCCTCTTGCCTCTTGCCTCTTGCCTGCTCCCTGCTCTCTAAAAAATGCACCTCACCTAATTAAAAACCGCTATATATGACCACAGCCACTCCACCCCTAACCTTAGAGGAGTTCCTCAAACTCCCAGAAACCAAACCCCGATCAGAATTTATCAATGGGGAAATCATTGTTAAGCCCATGCCACAAGGCCAACATAGTCTGCTTCAGATTGAATTGTGTCAAGCTATCAATCAAGTCGCTAATCCCAACAAAATTGCCAAGGCTTTCCCGGAACTGCGCTGTACCTTTGGGGGTGAATCAATTATTCCCGACATCACAGTATTTCGTTGGGCAAACATCCCCATTGAAGCAACTGGCAAAATTGCCAACCGCTTTGAAATACATCCAGATTGGGCAATCGAAATTCTTTCCCCAGACCAAAGACAAACCAAAGTCCTGAGCAAACTCATCCACTGTTTGCGTCATGGAACCGAACTAGGATGGTTAATTGATCCGGAAGAAGAAAGTATTATCGTAATTGATCAGACTCAACGATTGGAAATCCTTTCAGCAACCTCTACGTTACCGATTCTCAATGGAGTAGAGTTAGAACTAACAGTTGAGCAAGTTTTTGGGTGGTTAACCCTAGGGTAAGGTTACATGGGGTGCATCTCATCGGAAGCTCCCTCTGGTGAGAACTGCTCAGAGGGAGAAGAAGCACTATATCTCTATAGTTATCTATATAGTTCAGAAGGTCTTAGGCTACATTTGGGCTTGATTTTCACTAAAGTCCCAATAGTAATCAGGTACACAGGATTTTTTCCCTATTGCCTATTGCCTATTGCCTATTGCCTATTGCCTATTGCCTATTGCCTATTGCCTATTGCCTGCTACTCCCTACTCCCTGCTCCCTGCTCCCTACTACCAGAACGGCTGATCTCCAACTCAGCTGATCTGCCACTAATTGGGAGAACTTTTAACAATTGTTAATATTCTCTTGAGGTGAGTTGGTTTATACTAACTTCTAGTGCATCGAGCTAATCAAACTAATTGTTTAGCTACATTGAAAATTGCTGCTGTATTCTTTAGATTTTGATTACAGCACAATTAACTATAGACTCAGGAAACCTATAGATTCAGGAAATCTGTTTAGGTATGTTTTACCAAATTAAACTCAGGGTGCTCGGAATCAACACTTGTCAAGGGATTCCACAGCTTTCATATAAGTCGCCACTTGAAGAATTCGGTGATACCGTCACGTTAAAAAGAGGGGGAATACCACCCTCCAACTAACACCGATAAACTGGAAAGGCGCTCAATCAAGACATTGAAGTATAAATTTAGATCGTCTGGTTTTGGGAAAGCCCCCTAAATCCCCCAACTTTGGGGGACTTTAGAGAGTTTTGTTCCCCCCAAAATTGGGGGGCTAGGGGGGCGGAATCCTACCCAGATATCTGCCTTGCCAATCGTCTGGTTTTGGGAAAGCCCCCTAAATCCCCCAACCTTGGGGGACTTTAGAGAGTTTTGTTCCCCCCAAAATTGGGGGGCTAGGGGGGCGGAATCCTACCCAGATATCTGCCTTGCCAATCGTCTGGTTTTGGGAAAGCCCCCTAAATCCCCCAACTTTGGGGGACTTTAGAGAGTTTTGTTCCCCCCAAAATTGGGGGGCTAGGGGGGCGGAATCCTACCCAGATATCTGCCTTGCCAATCTTCTGGTTTTGGGAAAGCCCCCTAAATCCCCCAACCTTGGGGGACTTTAGAGAGTTTTGTTCCCCCCAAAATTGGGGGGCTAGGGGGGCGGAATCCTACCCAGATATCTGCCTTGCCAATCTTCTGGTTTTGGGAAAGCCCCCTAAATCCCCCAACTTTGGGGGACTTTAGAGAGTTTTGTTCCCCCCAAAATTGGGGGGCTAGGGGGGCGGAATCCTACCCAGATATCTGCCTTGCCACTGGAAAATAGTGGCCAATCGATAAGGCTTTTCCAAAAATATTCTTTTCCAAACATCTTCTTTTCCAAACCCATTCAGTCCAAAGCCATTGAGACAGCAGTAGCAGCGAAGCCGGTCAATCTGGATGCATCGCTCCCAATTAGCCAGGGCTTACAAATGCTGAGCTTAGGATTGATCTCATTTGGTTAATTGTTAATTGTTAATTGTTAATTGGGTTAATTGCCTAATTGCCAATTTTAACTTGACAAACAGCAAAAAATGCTCACTATGGTTGGAAAAGTTGCCGTAAGCTAATGCGCGTAGCGCATTAGCTGATAGCTGATAGCTGATAGCTGACAAGTTATCAAAGACTAATCAAAAAAAATTTGTCACTTATTTGGTGGGGTTTTGAGCTTTTCTAGCCACCCTATAATCTGTTGTGGATTTGCCACTAGGTGATACTACGTTTGTTTAGTTTAAAGTAGGGTGGGCAAAGTAATTTAATCGTTAATACTCATTTGAACCAAACGGTTTTTGCCCACCCTACAGGCTGCTCTAATCATTAATACTGATTTGAACCAAACGGTTTTTGTCCACCCTAAAGGCTGGTGTCAATTGCAACCGTGAACCGTTGGTTCCGTTCACGATCGAACAATACCAGGACTTACGCATTTGCCCCCTAAATCCCCCAATTCTGGGGGACTTTGACATCATTACCCCCCAGAATTGGGGGGCTAGGGGGGCTAAATCAAGTTAACCGCGTAAGTCATGAATACACACGAAGGAAATAATAGTTATGAACAACCAAAGTGTTTTTGATAATTTCATCTTTGATAATTTCCTCAAATCCTATGAGGACAAAACCTACAAACATCCCACCCTGGTGCGACACAAAGGCACAGTGATTGCCTTTGCCATGGACAATGAGCGACGTATCTATTACACAGTCCTCGACCTCAGCGACAGTGATGAAAACAAAGGACCAATAGATGTAGAATACTGGTCTAAAAATCCCAGCCCCCTGCATTTTGCCAACGAAATTGCCCAGGTTGGTTATGGCTTGGTGGGGGCTACCAGAATGCCCACAGTCAAGAAAGGAACACGAACTGAAGACAAGCCAGAAAAATTAAACGCTGATGAAATTGACGACTTCCTCTCAAGCACAGCAAGACTAACAGCAGATGCCCCTTTCCAGGTACTTTCTGACGATCAGTATATCTACGTCTTTCGTCAGTCTATTGCTGATAGTGACCCAAATATAGTCTATAAACTCACCAGACTCGAAGGTGGTGGCTCATCTGGGGATACCACCAGAGATAACTCCGAATTTGTGCTTTCTGGAGGCAATAAAGTCCCCCTAGTCAACAATACTCTGTTATTAGACCGCTTTGTCCTTGCAGGTGCTCAATTACAGCCCAAGATGGAAGTGCGTTATAAACGCAGCCGCAACAAAACCCAACCAGCTAATGCCAAGGATAGTCTAGGGGCTAAAGATATCGAAAGCAAACCTTTCTATGAGCCTACCCAAGAACTAGATTTCGTGCGCCAGCTTCAGGGAGGACGTTTCCAAGTTCTGTTGTTGCCGACCCAGATAGCTAATATTCAGCGCTGGCAAGTCTTTGCTTATAACAGTGCTACTAGCAAGATTGACTCCTTTAATATTGAGCGGGCTGGTGATGGCTTGTTTAATACTAAAGGCACTATCTATTACACTAGCCCTAACCCAGAATATCAGAATGCCGTTTTCCAACGTCGTAGTGGAGTAGACTCCTTTACGAATGAGGAGTTAGTGCCAATTCTTAGTGCCCAGGGTGCAGCAGAATCAGCACTTAGTTTTGATGGTACTGATGATTATGTGGATTTAGGGAATCCCTCGGAATTACAGATTACAGGCAGTCAGACCATCGAAATGTGGGTCAAACCCTTGTCTTTGGCCAACAGGCAAAGTCTTTTCTGTAAAGCCTATAACGGTGAGGGAGCAATTACCCTAGAAGTAGACGGCAAACTTTCCTATTACTACGGTACTGGTGGTAATAATCCTAGTGAGGCCAATATCAATCATGATACTTTTCAGGGAATTTTAAGTAGTTTTGGACTGCTGCGGGATGAATGGTCTCATATTGCGATTGTCAGGAATTTCGAGAGCAGGACACTAACCTGGTACATTGACGGTGCTTTTGCAGGTGAGGAGATTATTACTCATAGTGCAGCTACAGCAGGTAATGAAAATGTTTTTCTAGGCAAAGGGTATGCCGATAATTTTAACGGTTGTATAGATGAAGTCCGGATTTGGAATCGCGCCCGTAGTGGTTATGAAATTAACGAGGATAGGCATCATCGCTTGGTAGGAAGGGAACCAGGATTAGTTGGTTACTGGCGCTTTGATGAAAATACTGGTACTACAGTTTATGACCAAACTGATTCGGCTAACAACGGTACGATTTCTGGTGCAACTTGGCAAAAGTCAGATGCCCTCATTGGCAATCATCCAGGGGTGAGTCGGGATAGTTTTTCATTTACTGGGCGCACCATTGAATCAGGATTAACAGCGGTGCAGTATTTCCAACAAGAAGATGCTCAAATCGGTAATGAGCAAGAAAGCAAGCCGATGAAAACTAATGCCCGGGTGATGTTGGCAGTGGCTACAGGTGGAACCGATGCCAATGGAGCGACAACCACTAACAAGTACATTGCTGGATTAGATTTTGCTGTTTCTCGTGAAGGGAAGCTAACACAGGTACCAGATAATCTCTCTTTGAGTTGGCTCAATCGAACGGATCTTGATGGTGATTCTATCGAGACCTCTTTTTCAGCAGTTGGGAGTTTGGAAACGGAAATTAGTCAACTGAAACGAGAGATTCAAATACTTAATGAAGAGCTTGAACCTCTGCAAGAAATAACTCAGAGATTGGAAGAATTAAATCAAGATAAACAGCAGACTGAATCTAGTTTAAAGTCTTGGAAAGAAAAGTTAAACGGTCCTATTACAGAGCAATTTGTGGGTGCGTACTCTGTCAGGGCTATTATCAGTTATGTGGAGAATAATCTCAGCTACTTAAATACGAGAATCACTGAATTGGAAGCTCAAAAGGCTTCGTTCGATGGCCAAAAGCAGGAATTAGATGAAAAACAAGCTAGCCTGCTTACCAAGCAAGAACAACTTGAGCGCAAAAAAGAAACATTATACGGTCAAGTATCATTGCCAATGGCTTTGTTACATACCGACTATGATGGCTTGACAGCTTCCGGGGCATTACTAGGCTTTGCCCATACTGGTGATACCCCCCAGCTATTTGACAGTGCTATGGGTAAACTAGCTCTGTATTTCCAAGGAACCAACACCCAGTTCTTTACTGCTTACTACGACAGCAAAACAGCCCGTGCTCAAAAAGTCATTGATACAGATGGAGGCAAAGTTAGCTTCCTGGCTCGTTCAACTGGTGCTGAGTCAAACGCTGCCACCATTACGATTAGTGATGGCAATAATCCTGATACCTGTGAAGTTACTATTGCTAACTCGGAAACCGGGATTACCGAAACCTGGGAAAATGTGCCGCGAGACCCCCGGATGTTTAGCAAAGTTCTCAATGGACAGGCAAAGCCTCTCTATTTAGCACAAGTCGCAGCAACATCCGGTACAGTCACTGAACTTACTCTAGTAGAAACAACCAACCGCCAGCTAGCAGCAGGTGCGGTGTTGAAAATTGGTGAGACCAAAGTTATTACAAGTGCGGAGGTTCCAGTCAACTCCAGCAGTATTCCTGTCAACAGTGCATCTCTAGAAGTAGAAGAAGAGACTCCAGTTTATTTGGTTGTATACGATTACGCTTCCGATTATGCTGTCAATACTCCTGATGCATCTGCCCATACTTCTGTAACTCTCTCAGCACTGAGTTTTGATGGCTCAGGTGATTATTCAGCACTGAGTTTTGATGGCTCAGGTGATTATATAGATTGTAGAGTAATTGATTTTGCCCGCAACAATTACACTGTTGAAGCCTGGTTCAAGACCTCTGTCTCCTCTACACTAGACATTTTTGCTGGTACTCATTACAATCACGGTATTTTGATTGAAGTCAGTGCTCAGGGAACCTTGCGCTACTTGCATCGCCAACCAACAGGAAGCAGTGGCGGAACTAGCCTTTTCACTACAAATACTTACACTGATGGTCAGTGGCATCATCTGGCAGCGGTTAAGAGCAGCACCAATATGTCACTGTATGTAGACGGTTCTCTACAAGTACAAGAATCTGCTCCAAGTGACTTTACCGACTCCCTAGATGTTGTCATTGGCAGGATAAGCAAAAGCAACAGTGCCAGATATTTCAATGGTGAACTTGATGAAGTCCGTATCTGGAATCGCGATCGCACCCTAGAAGAAATCAAAGCTGATATGAACCGCCGACTTAGCGGTAAAGAATCTGGATTAGCAGGGTACTGGCACTTTGAAGAAGGTACAGCCCAAGACTATAGTGGCAATGGCCATGATGGAACTATATATGGTAATCCTCAAAATGTGTCATCTCCTCCAGCCTTAATAAACAATAGTGATCTACAACAAGAAAATCTACAACAAGAAAATCTACAACAAGAAAATCTACAACAAGAAAAGAGTTCCCGACAATTTCTGGTCTATTCGGAGGCAACCGCAGGCACAATTCCTAATGGCACAGTCACAAGTTTAGGGGATGCTCCTTCCTGTCGTTGGGTAGCTGATGCTCCTGGCTTGGCTTTAGACTTTGATGGACAAAGTCAATATCTAGCTATAGGTGAAGATGAAATACCTCAGATGGATGCTACTGCTAACCTAACTCTGGAGGCATGGGTTAAGCCCAAAGTAGTCAGCACTGCAGCTCGAATATTACATTATAATGAGAGATCAAAAAGTAGTAGGTATACTCTCGGTTTACAAGAGCAAGGTTCCTCAGCACTAGAGTTTGATGGCTCCAATGATTATATAGACTGCGGTACCCAAATCCAAATTACTGACGGCATTACTGTAGAGGCATGGGTAAAAAAAATTAGCAATCAGGATGGTCAGATACTCTACGCAGGAGGTGGTTGGAGTGATCCTGGATACAACCTATTCTGGTACCAGGGCAAGGTACGTGTTGAGCTGCAAAATTCTTCCAGAAACATTATATGCGACAACAATAGTCCTAGTTATGATGAGTGGCATCACATTGCATATACTTGGGATAACACCTCAAATACAATAATTGTTTACATTGACGGCAACCGACAGCCTACGACGAAAACATTTACAGGTCCGATTGGAACTCCGAACCAACCATTGAATATTGGCAGGAGCGAAACCAGAGCTCATTACTTTAAAGGTCAAATTGACGATGTCCGCATCTGGGACTATGCCCGTACCGAAGAACAAATCCAAGCCGATATGAATCGCCGACTCAGTGGCAACGAATCTGGATTAGTAGGTTACTGGCACTTTGAAGGAAGAACAGCCAAAGACTATAGTGGCAATGGCAATGATGGAACGATACATGGCAGTCCTACTAATGTCTCTTCTCCCCTCCAGGAAGGCTACAAAGTCTTTGCCGGAGTAGGAGATCGCTACCTCAAAACTCAGGATGTCTTCCCCCTTGATAACTGGAATCATTTGGCTGTGAGTTATCACCAGTCTTATGCCCTGAATTTCGATGGTAACGACTATCTCGACTGCGGCAAAAACCGGGCACTCAATCTGTGTGAAGACTTGACCATAGAAACAGTAGTACAGGTGAGTGACAGCAACTTACGGGGTATTATCAGTAAAGGTCAGATAGGTTATGGGTTAGAAAAAGAAAGTGTACCCTATGCTTTGCAAGTAGAAGCAGGTCAACTGACTTTCTCCTTTGAAGACAGTCAAGGCAGGATTCATAAATTAGAGTCTCCTGCAAACCAAATTCAGACCAATACAGTTCACAAAATCGCTGTTACTCGTCAAAAAGTTACTCAAACTACTGACAGTGGAGCAGACCCCGATGCTTGGGGCACTGGAGATGTAGCAGATATTGATGCCAAGACTGGTGATTTTACCTCTAGTGAAAATCAAAAAATTGACAAGGCAATGAAAGCTGATTACGTTGCCTCCAAAAAACGAGGTAAAAAGCTCAAGCAAGGGTTGAGGGACCAGGATACTGCAACTACTTCCCAGGAACCCACATTCATCACTGGTCAAGGAATTGCTCAGTGGCTAGAACTGAAAATGTATATAGATGGTTTGCTGGTATGCAGTCGAGTAATTGAACCTGCTGTTAGTCCAGAAGGTAATAGTCAGCCCCTAGAAATTGGCAGAACAGGTAACAGTTATTTTCAGGGTAAAATTGCCGAAGTCAAGCTTTGGAGTCGGGCACTAGAAAAAGGTGAAATTCACCAAAAGCTTACCGGCCAGGAAAAAGGTTTAGTTGCCTGGTGGCAGTTGGAAGAAAACGAAGGAAATCTCGCCAATGATTTCAAAGGAGGCAACCACGCTCAAATCAAAGGTGCCACTTGGTGTAAAAATCCAGATGTAGAAGCTTCCGAGTTTCTCCTCTATAGTAATGGAGTTGTCCTAGGAACAGAATCATTACCATTCGATGAGCCAATGGTGTTACCGATGAGTTCTCAATTCACCCTTGGCGCTCGCAAAGCTGGTGGTGGTCCTTCAAATTACGATCAATGCTTCAATGGCATTATGGAAGAAGTACGAGTCTGGAAAGTCGTACGCACCCAAGAGCAAATTCTCGACAATGTATTTACCCGCCTCAAAGGAGAAAAGCAAGACCTGATCGCTAATTACACCTTTGATGAAATTTTTGATAATGAGTTGAAAGACAGCAGTTTGATGGGAAATCATCTGATGCTGCGAGCAGAAGCAAGCAAACCGACATCTGTTTTTTCTGATGCTCCGATCAGCAACGATATTCCTCAAGTGCGTTCAGCCTTAGCAGCAGTTAAAACCGTATTCAATGCCCAGATAGACAGTAGTCCTGCTGTCACCGAGTACGGGGATATGCAATATGACAGCCAGCAGAATCTAACTGGAGTCTTCAAACGCTGCTACTCTTACATTAAAGATGGTAAATGGCGGTTAATTACTGGTTACAAAGTCGGTAATTTGACTACTGAATGGGTCTCTCAGGTACAGTTCGACCCTCAGATTATTGGTTACATCGAAGGCGCACCACCAATACCTGGTGAAAACATGACTGTAGGTCCCATATCAATAGCAGACACTGACACTTACAAACAAGCCAGCACAGTAGAACTAATTGAAGCAGAAGACGTAAATTATCACTTCTCCAGTTCCAAAGAAAATGGTTTTGACTCTTCCTTTGAATTGGCAATGTCAGCAGGTGTAGAGTTAGACCTACGGACTCTACTTGCTCCCCTTGGTTTTGGTGTCTCCTTCAAAGCCCAAGTACAACTCAATATGTCAGGTAGTGGCAAGTTTCAATCCTCCGGTGGCTGGACTGACGAAAAAAGAAGCAGTAGCGGACGAACTGTAACCAGGAATATGCGGGCATCTGCCGTAGGTTACTGGGAAGATAAAAATAATCTGCTCAATCCCCGCTTAGGCCAACGGTATGTTCCTAATAATCAGGGGTTTGCCCTGGTGCAATCAGAAACAGCCGACGTTTTTGCGTTGCGTTTAGCTCACAATAACGCTCTGATTTCCTATCGTTTTCAACCCAACCCTGATATTCCTAAAGATTGGAATATTATTTCGTTCCCCATCAATCCCCGTTATACTAAACAGGGAACCCTAGACGGTAAAATAGGTTATCAACCTGATGGCAGCGTGCAAACTGACCCCGATTATCCCCAAGCCACTCAGTATGGAGAATATAGCTACTTTAAACCCATAGAAACCTATGCTCTGAAGCGACAAATTGAGAGGGAAGCAGCGGAGTTTAAAAATTATTATGATAACTACGATGCCTCACCCCTATCCAATAGCATTCTCAAAAATGTTATGGGGACCAATGCTGGACTTTTAGCCAGTGGTGCTGCTGCTATTCCTAATTTCGGAGTAGGAATAGGTTTGAGTGCTGCTACCACCTTTGGCAGTCTTGCTGATGCCCTGACTAAAGACCAAAGTCTACCGGAAAAATTTGCTACTCGCAATATTGCTAATACCTATGTATGGACAGCAGACGGGGGATTTTATGCTGAAACCACTAATACTATGGATGTCAGGCAAGAGTCGAGCAGTGGTTCCTATTCCTTTAATACAAATTTTGGTAGTGGTATTTCTGTAAATGTATCTGCTGGGGGTTCTTTTGGATTTGATTTGAATGGTAGCATGGGCGGTCATCTGAATATGACTCAATCAAAAAGTGCGGAAACGTCTGAATCTTTCCGAGTTGAAGTTCAGGTTAATCCCCAGAACAACTTGTACAAGTATGAAATTCCTGAAGATCAAAAAGATTGGGATTCAACCTATGTAGATTACTTGCTCCAGTATGATACTGAGGGTAATCCGATTAAAGTTCCTGGCAAGGTGGATGCCTATCGGTTTATGACTTTCTACCTAGAACCTAAAGCAGAAAACTTTGAAGACTTCTATGGTAAAGTAGTAGACCCGATCTGGATTGAGCAAAGCAACGACCCTAATGCCCAAGCCCTACGGGAAGCCAAGCAAACTGAGAAAAAACCAGCCTGCTGGCGGATTATGCACCGAGTTACTTTTGTCAGCCGTCTGCTACAAGATTTTAATGATAATGCTGCTTCCCAGTTAGCTAAAGATGCCAGGGCATTGAATATTGAAAGTAACTGGCAACTGATTAAAACATTGGAGCCTTTTGTAAAGAACAAAACAGATAATTTTGTGCAGTTTGCTGATGCAGTGCGGGATGCTTTAGAAGAGCATTTACCAGAATTGCAGCCCCACTCACCAGAAATTATCGCATACATGGCTCAATACTACGGTTTACCTGAGGATGCCTAGTAAGGCTATCCGGAAGTAAAAAGTAAGGACATAGCATTGCTGTGTCCTTATAACAGTCCAAAGCAATTTTCATTTAATGAGGATATTAAGAATTATGCCTGAAGCTAACGTTGCCAACAAGACAATTATTTCTCTGGAAAATTTTCTGGAAAAAATGACAGAGAAATATAAACAGGATTTTATTGATAAAGTTACAGAACACTCAGATGGAAGTATAGATCAAACTAGAGCTGACGACTATTTTCGGACCTTTGTTAAAGCTTTATACAACAATCGAGTCGAAGGCATAGGACCAGGTTACGGTTATTTCTATGAAGGTGGAGCAGCAGGGGAAAAAGGAAGACAAAACTTAGTTGAAGCCTTTCACGCAGAAGTATCCGAGTTTATTCGAGCATTTGGTCCAGTAGCTGCTCAGGGTTCAACTCTATTGTGGAGTTCCTATGCCATTGGTCGGTTTGCTGCTGAAGACAAAGAAATTCTCAGAAGTGCTGGAGTTACGGATGAAAATGCCGAAACTCTCAATAAAACAGAAATTGGTGAACTTTGGGATAAACTGAAGATTACCACTGAAATGGATGAGCAAATTGGTTATATATGGGACAATCAATATCATGTCTGGGCTAGCGTGTCTAAAGAATTTGCTTCTAATGCTAAGGGTGAAGTCCATGTCTTTCTTCCGAAAAATATTGCTGCCTCCACAGTTTTCTGGAACGTAGAATTACCTGAACTGCGTAAGAATATGGCTGAATTTACACAAAAGCCAGAGTCTGAGCAAGTCACTAAAATAACCATTCATCGTCTCACCAATGATGCTCTTAAAAGGGTAAATGATGCAGCAGATGACAACGCTAAGCGACAAGTCATGCTTGATTCCAGTAGTTGGCAAAATTTAGACTTTTCAGAAGCTACTTTAGAAGTACCGAAGTTTTCCGATAAACAAAATAAACTGTTAGAGGATTCCAATCCTTTATTGTTTACCCAAATGGACAACTACGTCAGGAATAATCAAACTGGTGGTGCAATCACTATTAGTAAGCTTACTGAGATTGCTCGACGCTGGAGAGATAAAGCCAGCGGAAATGTTGAGCTATATCGGAAAATTGCGGACAAGTACGGTCACTTTGCATCTGTTCCCTTTGACACTGCTCAGAACATAGCCAAAGGTCAAGGGACAAATAGTGAGATTAAACAATACGGTGACAAGTTAGTAAACGCTTTTCAAAACGATCTCAGTACAAAGGAACCACAAGATTATAACGATAGTGATCTAGAAATTATTACTCCTTTGCTTTATGACAATTATACTCGCTTGCAACAAGCTTCGAGTATTGAAATGTCTACAAAAGTAATCTCCAAAACCGAACTCGCAAATCTACTCAAAACAAGCCCTGGAGCTCTAACATTGGGTGGCTTCAGTAATTTTAATCAGTATTCTAAAAAATTATCTGCCAGAGAAACCATCGAGCGATTTGGACTAAATTACCAATACCAAGATGCTTCAGGACAAACAGTTAAACCTTATCAAATGTCAGTAGGTGGTCGAGATCAAGCACTGCCCTTTGTTTACTATGTCACCACACCAATAACAAACGAGATCAAAGATAATGCCAAGATACCTCTCGATCCTACAGTGAAAACCAAGCTAGAGGCGATCGCCAATGATGCCAACAGAGACAACAATGATGAACTCAAAAAAATGGCAAAAGAACTTACCACTCCTGGAGTTTATCATGAATTGACTCCTAATACTGGTAACAATCTACCCAGATATGGTACTCAAACTGATGGCAAAAAATCCTATGCAGGTATGCTGCGCACAACTTATTCCCCAAGCAGCTCTGAACTCTCACCAGGAACAATGATTCGAGCAAGAGGGTTTAACGGCGAAGATTTTAAAATCGCCGATTGGAATGGTTTAACATGGACTCTATCTCCTCAAAAAGTAACAGATTTACCAAGTTGGATCCAAAATCAGGGAAGACCAGAAGATCGACTCAACTTTAATGAAGAGTTAAAACAATGGAAGATGATCGGTGAAAGTAAAATGATACCACCAACCAGGATTCCAGCACCAGTAAAAGGTTTTATGGAACATCATTTCCAAACGAGTTTAAATGAGATCACTATCCAAAAAGTTGGCAGTCTAGATAATGATGATTCAACGGCTACATTAATTAAATTTAAGCTAGGAGAGTATAACGATAGCACAGAAGCAGGGTTAACTAAAATTGCTAACAAGTTAGGTGATGCACTCAAGCTTAAATTTGCTAATAATGGCAATCAACCTGATATTTCCAAAGCCATAACTGAAATCAATAAAGAGTTACCTACGAAGTCTGTATCTATTAAGAATGATTTGATGATACTACGCCGGGTAAAAATGATCTCCGACAATGTTACTAAGAAATTAAAGTCTAGGTACCCTACAGGTAAAACCCCCTCTGTCTCAGCGGGTATAACAAGAACCGGCTCAAGACGATCCAGATGATGATCATCGGGGAAAGAGGAAATACGTGCAAAATTTAACAAGAGGTAAACGTTTGTAACCAAGAGTAGATTAGACCAATAGAAACTTTGCCTAATTTGAGTTATTCTAGGCAACGTTTCTCCCCTTTATAGGCTTTGTTCCATGAATCGATGTCGGGTTGACACGGCTGGGCATGTTGGCGGGGGGGAATGGTTGCCTTGGCCTGCCGTTGCTCAGCTGAAAACTATTCCGAATCCTGACATGATATAGCGTTTATCGTAGCTATGAGGTACACATACTTTTTGCCTCTTCCCTCTTCTGACTTCCCTCTTCTGACTTTCCTCTTCTCTGCTCCCTGCTCCCTGCTCCCTGCTCCCTAAAACCCAGACATTTGTACCTCACAAGTCGTAGAATTGCTATATCAACTCTCATATCATGTCAGGATAATTACCCTTAATAAAAACCTCCCCCATCTCCCCATCTGGCCATCTCCCCATCGGGTGCATCTCATATTTGTAAAAAAGATCGGAAGTGTGGGGCCCTCACAGGGGTAGGTTTTTTACATTTGGGTAAAACATGGGACGACCTAGAGGGAGAGGAAAAGGAAAACAACGAAGAAGCGATGCATCGCTTTCTTATCCCCCACACCCCACACCCCACACCCCACACCTGAGGTCAAAGTAAAAAACCTACCCTTATGAGGGGCGCGGGGCCCGGGCGCGGGGAGTGTGGGAATTTTCGCCCGAATTTTTGCCTAATTTCAAAAGCGATGCATCGCTTTGCGTCAATTCTTGTCCACTGTGCCGGTGATCCGCTGTTCCCTGTTCCCGACTTCTGCCAGAAGTCTAATGATGAAACCAAGAATCACTCAATTAAGCGCGTCTCAGTTTTGTGCGATACATCAGATAATAAAATGAAGTAAATAAAATCAGGGCAAAGAATCCAGCCGAAACTACGGATGTCGTGAGCGGAATCAACAGTAAAGAAGTCAGCAATTCAATTACAATTAAACTAATCAAAATCCAAACCACCATTTGGCGTTTCATCAGACTACAAAGAATTGCTCCGGTTGGCGCACCGACTACCACAACCGGAACCGCCGCTAACCAATAATTACTGACGGGAGTGACAAAATCCCCCAGGATAAAGTTATGAATTAAAAAGCCTGTGATGGCATTAATTGCCATCAAAATTACTGACGTTGGAGTGCTAATTTTCTCACACAAGCCAAACAGTAACACCATTACAGAGTAGGCAAAAACATCCATTCCACTCCCAACTAACCCACTAATCATACCGCCCATTAATCCGACGACTATAGATAAAAATTTTTCTCGTTTACCCCAGTGTTCAATCGTAAATTTCCGTTCAGTCTTAGTTAAATTTAAGTGAATTAAAATGAGGGCAAAACTGCTCACCATCATTGTAAATGAAATTTTAATCACTTCGGGAGGAAGTAAAGGAGCCAGAAAAGCTGTTCCCATAAAAATACCTGGAATTCCCCCTAAACTCACCCAACGAATTAACTTCCATTCTACTGGAGTTTTCATAGCCACAATCGTAAAAGAGGCGGCACTCATGCCAATACTTTGAATAGCTAAAGAAAAGAGTTTTGCATCGGGGGGAGAGACGTGAAGCCACTTTGTTAAAGCTGGAAAAGCAACTGCGCCTCCTCCCATACTTGTCGCTCCTGCAACCATGGAACCAAAGACCATTGTGAAGGCAAATTCCCAGTTAGCACACAAATTGGAAAGTGCTCGACTAGGTCCAATTGCAGTTAACCATACAGTCCATATAAAGATAGTGCATAGTAAACTAAAGCGGATGGAACGGCTCGAAAAAATAACCTTGGCAACCAGACAAAACAACTGGCAGATCAATTTGATTTGGTTCTTGATGTTGCTTTTTACGGTTCGTCGATTTCGTTTTTGCTCAAGCATACTCGGGCTACTCGGGGTTTAAGTCGTAGTGGAACAGTTGCGTAACATGAGTCAGAGAATGCTAGGGTTCTTCTCCTGTGCTTGTCACGGTTGGGGTTAGGTTTGGATTGCCAATGCTCCTGTCTCAGTAGAGTTGAGAGAATAAGAGGCGATTGTCAACGGTCCCTTTTGGCATTGCTGAGGGGCGGAATTAATATGAGTGGGGTGGGCATCCTGCCCGCCTGGGAATTGTAACGGGCAAGATGCCCGTTACACGGCAAGATACCCATCCCACCAAGATGCCCATTCCACCTCACTCTTAAAATCATTCCATTATTAAGCAACGCCTCTGTTTTAAGACGTTAGAATTTTTTGAGAATTGCTCACTGGGCATTCATCCCTTTTTGGGGATGAGTGCTCGATAAAGCTAAACAATACTGAAGTCAGTACTGGTAATGGTGCTAGCTTCTACCCCAGTTAAAATTGCCAATAATTCATTGCTGGTCGTGAGACTGACCAAAGTATCATTTGCAAGCTCGTGAGTGCCCTGAGTAATCTTCAGCTCCGCAAACCCTAGACCAGCGGAGAGTTCAATCAGATCCTGATCACTAGTAAAGTCAGTAATTGTGTCAGTCCCGGCTCCAGCGGCAAGCACAAAGCGATCGCGGCCACTGCCGCCTGTCAGGATATCGTTACCAGTACCCCCCCGAAGCAGATCGTCACCCCTGCCGCCTGTCAGGATATCGTTACCAGTACCGCCCCGAAGCAAATCGTCACCCCTGCCGCCTTTTAGGATATCGTTACCAGTACCGCCCCAAAGCAAATCGTCACCCCTGCCGCCTTTCAGGATATCATTACCAGTACCGCCCCGAAGCAAATCGTCACCACTCAACCCTTTCAGTTTATCATTGCCACCCTGGCCGTTGATGACATCATTGGAGTCATTAAAGCCTTGGGTGTTATTGTCAAGGTCGTTGAGGAATGTGACCGAGTTTTTATTGAAAACTTTGCCCCTTTGTTGGTTCGCATTAAAGACATCAAAGCTATCTTCAACTTTAGTCTGTCCGTCAAACAGAATGTTGCCGATATCCTCCGACGCACCTGTAGCTTTAGTAAGGTTATCTAGGTTTTCCAGGGCAAAATCCTGCAGGATGACCCCAGTGTTCTCAACCCCTTCAAAGGTGATGATCAAATCATTTTCATCCTGATTCAGAAGCATGTTCTCTGCACTCAGCGATGGCCCCTCAAACTTCAGTGTATCGACTTCTGCAATCACGGCATCCGAGGGAGTAACTCCTGTGCCTACACCGCCGAAATCAGTGATGGTGTCTGTGCCTGCACCACGACGAACTATAAACGTGTCTTGATCACCACCTCCTGTGAGGGTATCATTCCCTTCGCGACCTGAGAGGAGATCGTCCCCCTCACCTCCATAGATTAGATCTCGACCAGTTCCGCCGATGATTGTGTCATTACCCTGCTCCCCATAAAATCGATCCTCACCATTTCTGCCGATGATGAGGTCACTACCTTCACTTCCGATCAGGATTTCACTCCTTTCATCTCCGTATAGAGTAATGCCGCCATCTTCAATGATAGGCTTACCAATCAGTGCAGCCTCTGGATAGAGTTCTAGACCGAAGTTGGGGGCAACTGCCACTACTTTTGGGATATTATCTACTGGTATATTCGACGGGTCTGAAACAGGCTGACCTGCTTGCCTGAAAAAGTTTTCAAGTCCTGCAGGAGCAGCGATTACCAACATTCTTGCTGGTTCCGTCCCCAGGTTTTTGAATGCGTGGACTTGACCTCTGGTATAGGGGATAAAGTCTCCGGCGGTTCCCGTAAAAACCTGGTTCCCCACCTGAAAGTTGATTTCCCCATCCACAACATAGAATACCTCATCTTCTCTCGTGTGTATATGGGGTGGAGGTCCAGCTTCGGGCGGAACCAGAAAATCGAATAGAGCGTACTGCCCGTAGGTATCTTCGCCAGTTGCAAGAAAAGTATACACACCCCCCGATATTGCGATTGACTCCAGGCTACTGTCTGGTGGTGTCTCTGGAGAAATCTGCTGTTGTTCAAATAATGCTTTGACTCTTTCAAGCCCTGCCGGACTCCTGACGTCAATCCCTGCCGGCTTATTGATGGTTTTTAAATCTTGATTGTTTTTCATTTTCCCTAATTTTATCTTGTTCTTTTAAGTCGCTCGGCAAATTTTTGATTGCATCTTTTTTTCTTGTGTGCACCGGAAAGCGGATCTGTGCTACGCGCAGGTCGCTGTTAAAACCACCTTCCCAAAGCCTGATTTTGACCTGATCTATTTGTATTTAGGACTTACGCAAATCCCTCAATTTAACGCTACCTGTAGGGTGGGCAATGTTTTGCCCACCCTACCCATGGATTGTGTGCGTAAGTCCTGTGTATTAATTCAGAACTATCGATAATCAAGCTTTGGGAAAAAACCCAGCTATTTGGTGGTTTCAGAAATTACCCTAAATAAAATTACACCTCCGTCCATCCGCCATCGACCACTAGTTCCTCACCAAGCACGAATGACGATTCTTCGGACGCAAGGAATAGGACTGCCTTGGCAATTTCATCAGCTTCTCCGAACCGCTGCATTGGGATTTTCTGCTGAAGCTGAGTGGCAAACTCTTTAAGGTGCTCCTGCGGTACTCCGAGTTTGCTATAAATGGGCGTTTGAATTGGTCCTGGGCTAACCGCATTTACCCTGATGCCCTTCTCGATCAGTTCAGCAGCAAGAGTGCGGGCAAGGGATCGCAGTGCTGCCTTCGATGCCGCATAGATACTCGACCCAACCATTCCCATCTGGTTGTTGACCGAGGTATTGAGCACTATGCTGCCTGATTCACCCATAATCGGCGCAACTTTCTGCACGGTGAAGAAAGCACCTTTAAAGTTAATCTTGAATATCTCATCAATCAAAGCTTCGTCAACCTGCATCATCGGCTCAAGTTTCGCGATCCCCGCATTAACGAACAACACGTCAAGTCCTCCAAAGTGTTCCTTGACATCAACGACCATGGCATCAATGTCAGCAACTTGACTCACATCGGCTCGAATCGCGAGCGTATCCGGGCCAATCCGAGTGCACGCTTCCGAGAGCCGACCCTCGTGCTGACCGATAATCGCAACTCGGGCACCTTCCTGAGTAAAGAGTTTTGCTGTTGCAAAGCCAATTCCGGTGCTTCCACCAGTAATCAGTGCTGTTTTTCCTTCTAGTCGTTTCATTGTTACCTCCATTTCATTCACTTTAAGTACAAAACCTTGACAATTCCATACAGTTTGGACATCCAGGATATCCTAAGCTCTGTATTGAAAGCTTTTTTACTCTGGCTTCCCTGGTTGGTGAGCTTAAATATGCTCACCATTGATACGGTTGAACTGACTCAACCTGTCTACAAAACTGCCGCCTTTTGTGTCTCTGTTTGTGTCTGTGTATTAATTGATTCAAGAAAATCTTCTGGGGGTGTAAAGCTTGCTGGATCTGCAGCTTTGTAATGAGTATCTGGATAAATCGGGCAATCGTAAATGCGCTCAAAAGGCTGCTCGAAGGTATCCCATTCTTTTTTAGAACGTAGGTAGCTCAATACAGGCTGGTCTCGTTCAGCCCAAAAATCCCCGGCAAACGTTTGAAGTACAAAGCGGAAACCGCCGGGTAAGTTTAGACCCATCTTATTCATGTCTCTGTTGAATTCATAGTAGTAAGAGTAGACCACTCGGAAGTAGGAGTCGTACCCTGTTTTGCATAAGTTTTCAAAGTCTTGACATGCCTCCAAATCATCCTTACCATCAAAAATTTCGTGTATTGCCTCAGCTGCTTTCAGTCCACAGAGCATGCTGAGAAAAACACCCCCAGAAAATACTGGATCTACAAAGCAAGCTGCGTCGCCAACAATAAAATATCCAGGTCCAGTGAACTGCTCCGAATAATAGCAAAAATCTAATTCTACTTTCGGTTTATTAAACAAGGGAGTTGCGCCTTTTATCGCACTCTTAATGCGGGGAGAGCGATCGCAATGTGCTTTGAAAATTTCCTCGGGATTGCTCTGTTTTAGAATGCTTAATGGCATCACAGCTCCAACACTCATCACGTTGGTTTCAATAGGTATCCCCCAGAGCCAACCATCTTCATGACAGCTGAAGAGCACGTCACCTTCAACACCTGGATTGTTTTCAGCAACCACATCCTTATAGTGTTGAAAAACGGCAACATTTTGCAGCTTATTATTCATTTTCCTTAGGTTAAAATGCTTGGCAATTAACCCAGCCCGACCACTAGCATCTACCACAAAGTTCGCTCGGGCTTCATGTCTGCAACCTTGATACTGATATTCGACTCCGGCAAGTCGTTCGCCATCGAATATGAGTTTCTTGACATCTGCTTCCTGTAATACTTGAGCCCCTGTATCCTGAGCATGATCCAAGAGAATTTTGTCAAAACGGGCACGATTAAGGTTGTATGAAAACGGGGTTTGCCCTTTTGCCACATTGCCAAAATTCTGCCGCCTCAGATCTCCAGTTGTCCCAGTTAAGAATTCAACTCCGTTTTTCTGCACAAACCCACCTTCCTTGATTTTGTCAGAGATATCTATCATCTCAAACAGCTTATACAGGTAGGGCACCATCGACTCGCCGATATGAAATCGGGGAAACTTTGCCTTTTCCAATAAAAGAACTGAGTGACCATTCGCTGCTATCTTGTATGCACAAGTTGCTCCAGCAGGTCCGCCGCCAATGACAATTGCATCAAACATTTTGAAAGTATCTGAATTATTAAGTGTCATAAAAACCTCCTAAACGAAATACTTGGACAACTAGTTTACGATTTGATTTATCTAACAAGAAGTGTCGTACAACCTGTTAAATTTAGAGTGGCTGAATGCTTGCATCAATAGTTTCCAAAGAAACGCGATGAATTATTATTAGCATGCCATTTCCAGCTCATTATAGTCAGATAAACTCCCAACATATTTTCTGGAAAAGTCTGCTGCAAATGTCTTCAAACTCATCAGTTGAGATATCTTAGACTGTTGGAGCTGCTTCATGAAGCGGTCATTCTCTGAATTTTGTTCATCTATATTCACCATATGAAGCAGCGAGTGGGAAAACTCCTGGGTTTGCCAGATCTCTGGCAGACGAATAGCTGAGTATTGTTGAAGGATAGAGTCATTGTGGCTGATTAGATAGTAGTTCACCATTAATTTGCCCAAAACCTCAGCATCCTGAATGGCTAGGTTCATGCCTTTGCCACCTGAGGGAGTGAGAATGTGGGCAGCATCTCCTGCAAGAAAAAGGTTCTTGTACTGGATTGGGTTCGAGACATAGCTCCTCATCCTCAGCACTTGCTTGTCAGTAATCTTACCTTCGGTCAGTGACCATCCATCTTTGGCAAGTCGAACATGGAGTTCTGACCAAACACGTTCATCGGGCCAATTGTCAACGCTGTCGTCTAATGAGATTTGCAGGTAATAACGGGAAATTTTTTCGTTCCTGAGCATATGACCGGCAAACCCATCAGGATGTATTGCATAGATAATATGCTCGGTTGAGGGAGGTGCTGCAGCCGTGATTGCTAGCCAAGAAAAATTGTAATTTTTGTAGTAGATATCTACGGCTTCTGAAGGAATTGATTTTCGGGCGATACCATGAAAACCGTCACATCCAGCAATGAAGTCGCAATCAATAACAATCGTGCTTTGTTTAATCTCGTCGTAACACGAGACTTGCGCAGGATAGCTATTCTTAATCACAAGACCTTTCGTGCTGAATCGTATTTCTCCGCCAGCCTCTTGAAACTTCTGAATCAGATCGACCAACAACTCCTGCTGAGGATAGGTATAGTGCGTTCGACCCTCACACATCTTGGAGTATTCGAGTACGAAGCTGTATTCCGGGCTTCGGAATTCACACTTCCCATGGGGCTTTCCTTCTCTCAACAAGCGGTCGGCGAGTCCATACTGCTTCAGAATACTTACTGCCTTGTGATCGATTAGTCCCGCTCGGGCACGGGAAAAGACCTCCTCACGACTGCATTTTTCGACTACTATACACGGGATATTATTTTGCTGTAGGATGTTTGCCAATAATAGACCTGCCGGTCCAGCTCCTATAATGCAAACCTTCGTTGAGAAATGATTGTTAAGCATAGTGCCCTCCTATGAAATCTTAAAATTTCAGAAGTTCTTCAATAAAATTAACCAATACTATTAGAGCTTTCGCCTAAAATTATTTTCCGGAAACTTCTCTGTAATCATCATGGTGTACTGATTATTGGAGATGACGCAGTAGGTTCTATACAGGAGATTGTCTTCGGGTTCAATCTGGAAATAATCCGCTAAATCACCTGCATCTTCTTTGCCAAGTTCGACATTTTCTTTGAAAATTTCCACTTTGTTCTCGACCCAGAGTTTACCAATGGGAGTTTTGGTATCTAACAGTTGGGTTCGCATTTTTTCATTCAGTCTGTCGAGAACTAAAATTGAATCGGCATAGACATAGGTGCGGTCACTCATCTTACCTTGAAGTAGCACTTTGCGAGCGATAACTTCTGTGCCTTTTTTGAGGTTCATCGGCAGGATATCTTCTTCAAGCTGAATCTTGTCTTCAAACAGCTTTTTGATTTTGATTGCTTCCCCCGAATAGGCTTCAATCATATCCGTAACAGTGCCGTTTGTCGTGAGCAATATTCGCTGAAATGGGCTGAGTAATACAGGTTCGATGTAATTCCGCTTTCGCGGAAAGTTTTGGGTAAAAATTGGCCTTAAGACTAGGGTTTGAGCGTTCATTTGCATTATTTCTCTAGAATTGGACAAAAAGACCTGTTTGATGAGATATTGTGAGTTGAATCAATCTAAGTTAGCCTTCAATTGTTACTTCAACTCACAACAAATTTTAAACAATGGCACTGAATTTTTTGGTAGCTTGAGGGGATGAAGGGGTGAGGGCTAACTTTTCCGGCCAACGACCCACTGTTTCACCAATAACTGCCATTTCTTGCATCAGTTCTTGATAGCGATGAGGCGTCAAGGATTGAGGGCCATCAGACAGGGCTTGGGAAGGGTTGGGATGAACTTCTATCATCAGAGCATCAGCTCCTGCTGCAATTGAGGCCATTGCCATTGCCGGGACGTATTCGGCTTTACCAGTCCCGTGACTGGGGTCAATCATAATGGGAAGATGAGTCAGTGTCCGCAAGACAGGAATCACGGATAAATCGAGGGTATTGCGGGTATATTTGCGGTCATGGGTGCGAATTCCCCGTTCACACAAAATAACATTAGAATTTCCCGCTGCTAAAATATATTCAGCCGCCATTAACCATTCCTCAATGGTTGCGGACATTCCCCGCTTCAGCAGAACCGGTTTCTCTTGAGCACCAACTCTTTTTAACAGAGAAAAGTTCTGCATATTACGAGCACCAACTTGGAGAATATCTGCAACAGCTGCTATCTTTTCAATGTCGGCTGCATCCATTACCTCGGTGATAATTCCCAAGCCGGTTTCTTGACGTGCAATGGCCAGCAATTCCAAACCACTCTCACCATGTCCTTGAAAAGCATAAGGAGAAGTCCGAGGTTTGTAGGCTCCACCACGTAGGAAATGAGCACCTGCTGCTTTAACTTGTTGGGCGGTTTCGACAATCATCTGTTCATTTTCAACCGAACAAGGACCGGCAGTTTGAACGATGGGACTGTGTTCGCCAAAAGCAACGGAACCGTTGGGTGTTTCAACAATAATTTCACTGGGTTCACCATGTCGGAAGTCTCGACTTGCCCGTTTAAAGGGATGTTCAACTCGTGAGACTTTTTCAATAAAAGGACTGACAGCCTGAATTTTTAAGGGATCGAGTTCAGCCGTTTCACCGACTAAACCAATCACCACTCGGTGTTTGCCGATGATTTTTTCGACGCTGACTTTGTATTGAGACAGTTCGTGTTTAATGCGTTCAATTTCGACTGTCGGAGTCGCTGCTTTGAGGACAATTATCATGCTTTATTTCCGTTGAGATTGGGTTTTCTGATTTGGGACGTGATTAACCGTATTTGATCTAACATCAACTTAGTTTGGACGAAGATAAGAATTTGATATGTAGAGTTTGTAGGTCTTGGTGTGCATACTTAAAAATCCTTGATTGTTAGCTTCTAAAAACTTATCGGTGGTCAGCTTAAGTTTTATGCCGAAGAACGATTTTTTTTTTCGAAACTTCTCAAAACTGACCTAGATATAGGGGTGAACAATATTCACCGAAGCCTTGCTCCACTTGAGCTCAAACCAATTTCCACACAATGGTCTGATCAAGGCAACAGGACTTACCCAAAACTGGACTCCAAACTCGATAAGTGGTAAGTTTAGTTAGTAACGCACCCTACCAGTAGTCGTTGAGATTGGGTTGTCTGATTTGGGAAGTGATTAACCGGATTTGATATAATATCAACTTAGTTTGGACGAAGATAAGAATTTGATATGTAGAGTGTGTAGGTCTTGGTGTGCATACTGAAAAACTCTTAATTGTTAGCTTCTAAAAACTTTTCGGGGGTCAGCCTAGGTTTTATGCAGAGGAACGATTTTTTTTCGAAACTTCACAAAACTGACCTAGACCATTGGGTGAACAAGATTATGGAAGCCTTGCTCCACTTGAGCTGAAACCAATTTCCACACCTAGGTCTCATCAAGGCAACAGGACTTACCCAAAACTGGACTCCAGGAAAATTGCCGTACACTAATTACTGATCACCAACTAAACTTGGTAAGCCCTAGGAGGGATTAATACGGTTCTTCAGTACCTCTTATGCTAAATTTCCAGTTAAAAAACTCAGAAAGCTTACTGTATAAGGAAAATTACGCTATTCAACTAACAAAATTTTCTGAATACGGCCTCTGACCACTGTTCCCTGTTCCCAGATCCGCTGTTCCCTGTTACAGACTGTTTATTTAGCATAACAAGTACGGAAGAGCCATTAATACTTCGACCCAAACTAGGGGTGAAGCGTTCCTCAAGTCAATTGAGAGCTTGCCTTGGGTTCAGTATCATGGTCACATAGTGCGTTCGCGTAGCGTCGGCTTTGCCGAAACGCTTCATCGCATTCTGGCTCAATGGTATCGAGAGGCAACAGCAGTAGTGTTTCTATCTGACCGGGAGGGATTTGCACTACCGATTGCCAAAGCCGCATCATTTGGTCGCTTCGTGGTAGTCTCCTTCAAGACTTTTCACTGTTCATTCTCTCCTAACTCTTCTTAATTGTAAAAAACCTACCCTTATGAGGCTACCGTCCCCCCCCTTGCGATCAGCTTTGCTGGGCTAAAAGCGATTGGCATACGGCCACGCTACGCTATCCCATCAGTAACAAAAACCAACATCCCAATCCAAGGGCGGGTTAAATGAGATAAAGAAATTTTCAACCACTTTACCTGAACCTAATCAATAGTAGCTGTGTATATCCAGCACATTCTTTCCTGATTTTTTACAAATATGAGATAAACCATTAGCAGCTGTGTATACCCGCACAGCTGATCACACAGGTGCATCTTACTGATTAGTCAATTACTATGTTGGACTTCTTTTTCATCCGCGACACCAAGTGGCTGTTTGAAACTGCCATGGAAAACCCCGAATTGGCTCCGTCCGTGGTTGAACTGCTCTTCTTAGAAGAGATTAAGTACAACGTTCGTGACAGCTCAATCTTAAAACACGACTATAATCTGACAACTTTAAGACAAGCCTATGTTGACACTCTCCGGTCTAAAGACGGGGGGCAGGATAGTAGTTCTCAATAGTGCTCAACTAATAAGTTGCGCAATACTAGGTAATAATTTCAGCCCATAAGTAGCCCCAATCCGAAGCTGACTGCTGAGTGCTGATAACTGTTCGCCCAGCGTGCCCGTAGCGCATATGCTTACAAAAAAAATAGCCGTAGAAATACTATCCACGGCTATTTCAGTGCTACAAACGCTATGTCATGTCTATCAGTTTCCGAATCAATCCGGATGTGATCCTACCCGAACAAACCCGAGCCTTTGACCGGGGGGGAAACCCCCCAGAAATTTAGCGTGATTTGCGCGGTCTTGGGGAGGCAGCGCGGTCTTGGGGGTTCCCCCCATGAGCGACTGCCGTGGTTTCCCCCATGAGCGACTGCATCAAGACAACCTATTAACGCCAAGTCGAAGACTTGGTTACAAAACTAATTACTTGCCCTGGAATGCCCGTGGGCTGCAAAGGGCTCCACTCGGAAACCTCTGCATACCCCAGTGCATAAAGGCTGTAAATAGTATTAATTACGGCTTCAGGAGAGCCCTTAATGTACTTAATACGTTTTTTCTTTGGGTTAGAATCTTCATGATTGTTGTCGTGATTCGGAATAAAGTCTGTAGACATGATTAAAAACATCAATTTTGTTTTCAGTAATTATTATAATGATTATAAATTTAATTGTCAAGGGTTTTAATTTTTTTTTTTGGTGAGGTAATTTGAGAATAAATTTTAAAAAACAGAATGCTAAATTGATAGCTTATGGGCTACGCCAACAGGTATCAGCTATCAGTTATAAGTTCATGTAGGGTGGGCAGTAGTTCATGTAGGGTGGGCAGTGCTTAATACAAATCAGATCAGCTGAAAAAGCCCGTTAGCAGGCACTGCCCACCCTAGGATTAATCTCAACTACCGATTGCGGAAGCCCAATCATTTGGTGGCTTGCTGGTGGTCTCTTTTAGGAATCAAGCCGGTGTGAAAGCTGGGGGGGTTCTGCCATCATTACCGTTGACCCTGATCAGCCTAGGGAGGCAGCCTTTGAAGGTAATGGCTGGCTTGAAAGAGAACTAGCCGAGATCAGTACTAATTTGCCCAAGTGGGAAACAGCAGCGATCGCTTATGCTGATGTGATTAATAAACTCCATAGGGAGTAGGGGTAACTATCTCGAATGTACCTCATAACTATGATTAACACTATAGATAGTGTGCCAATTCCATAACTTTTCAGGAGTCAAAAGTCAAGTATTAGCGTCGTATAGTTTGACGTTGGAAGTGATTAGGGTTTTTGATCAAAAACTATTGTGAAAACGTACGAAACAGCGCTGACGGCTCAACAACTTCTTAACAAAATTTTAGGGTTTGCCTTCCCATACTATTAGGAGTATGTTAATATTTTGAATGCTTGTTAGAGTGACAAGGCAATTTTAGAATGGAGGTGCAATGAGGCGAATTATCTTATCTGAGCAGCTACAAGACAAACATTTGCCACGAGCACTAGCAAGTTGGCCGTAGATGAGGCAATAACAGACGCTTTGCGAACCCAGCAATTGATTCCCTCAGCCATCTCAATTTGCAGGGAATCCATATCTTCACCGAAAGCAATGTCTTAGCTATACAATTGCGATCGCTAACCGTTGGGTTTAATCAAAGCTTAACCAATGTTGCCCTTCACAATTATCCAGCTGACGTGCTATATCAAGATAGAACGACGAATTCAAGTGACCTGGGAAAGTGAACAAGTTTTGGGTAACCAATCCTAAGCAACTATAGACACTAGAAATAGAAGAACACTAGAAAGAGAAGAAACAGAAATGCAGAACGTGGATTTTGAGATAAAAATACCAGAAATCGAAAGTGCTCGCAACTTACCCATCCAAGAAGAATTCTTTTGGCTAAGCCAAAATGGAAAGGAAACCAAGCTCAGAGTACATGACTATAGTGAATTGTACCGGATTCCTGATCTCTACAGACATTTAATTGAAAAATTGCACTCTATATCCCATACCGTACTATCTTCTCGACTGATAGATCGAGTCACCCAAGCTGGTGAAACGGTTGAGGATCTGGTACTGCTAGAAGTTGGGGCAGGAAGTGGAATGGTAGGAAAAGCTCTAGTGGACTTGGGGGTCAAGTCAGTCACTGGAATTGACATTCTTCCAGAAGCAGCTGAAGCGGCAGCACGGGAATACCCAGGAGTTTACGAGAATTACTATGTTGAAGACCTGACTAATTTAAGCCACACAGCACGGGAGGGGTTAAACAGCCAAAGCTTTAATGGTCTAGTTTGCGGATCTGCTCTTGGGTTTAATCACATTCCTGCCCAAGGCTGGGCTACCGCATTTAATGCGATCGCACCCAATGGCTGGATTGCTTTTAATGTGCAGAAAGAACGGTGGGAGGACAAAAGCTCGGCTTCTTTTCTGGCATGGCACCCTTGGGTGGGCAAAACTGACATTTTTGAGATTGTTGAAACCCATGAGTATCAGCACCGATTTCACTTGGACGGACGCCCCCTATACTATATAGCCATTATTGGCAAAAAACGAGGCAACATACCGGAAAGCTAGCTAGCTGAAAATCGAGGTAACTGAAATGGCAGAACCAGAATTAATTGAAGTTGCTAAGCTGTTGAGCATTTCAATTTTGTTCCTGAAAGCCTTGCTGCTAGGGTTCTGAGCTTCAAAAATCCCAATTTCAATGCATCCACGCTTACCTGGGCCATCAAAAATACTAGAAATTGGTTTTTCTGACCATTTCATCAGTCCAAAATGAAGCTATAGCGTCATTTTGGCTTGGTATTTCTCAATAACGGGTGCCTCTTTTGGTTGTAAATCAATAACTCAGCGATGGGTGTTATGACCTGAAGGGGTTTCCCCCAGCCACTCCCTATGGTATCAAGACAGTGAGATGCACCCCTCAATAACTTTGTCTATCAGGTCGATTTATTGATAGGTAGCAACTTGAGTTAACAACTATTGGCTAACAAACTCTTTTTCTCCCCTCGTGGTCTAACTTTATAGGGAGGGCTTGATCAGAGTAGACCACCTTAGCTAATTGTCAAAAAACATGGGTAGTGCTACACAATTAGTGATTTTACCCCCCAAAACTTTGACCGGACTAACACCTAAACTACTACCCCTCTCTCACTACAAAAATGTGAAGTAGGTTTGTAAAAACTATTGCTTTTTTAATGGAGAAAACTGTGTCTAAGCAAAAAAAAGAAACTTACAATAACAGTTGTATTACTCCCATATATCAGAACGCTGCTTATTTTTTTGAAAATACGGAACAGGTCATAAAGTATCACCAGAATCAAGTAAGTTTAGGAAGATATGGAAGATATGATAATCCAAATTGGTTGGAATTTGAAAGTAAAATTGCGGCTCTTGATAATTATGAGTATGCTTTGATATTTTCTTCAGGTATGAATGCGATAGTCACAACTGTATTCAGTTTTATTGAGCCAAACGATATATTACTTTACACGGGCAAGTGTTATAGAAATATTAGAAAGTTTTTTAATTTAGTATTGCCTAAGTTTGGAGTAAAAACCCTACCTATAGATCAAATGATTAGGGATGATTTTCATCGAAAAATTGAAAATCACTATCAAAGCAATGTCAAAATTGTATTTGTAGAAATGCCGTCAAACCCCCATTTGTATTTAGTTGATTTAGCTACACTAAAAAGTCAGATCGGCACTGATACTTTACTGATTGTTGATAGTACCCTATCAACACCGTATAATATTCAACCCCAAAGGTTTGGAGCAGATTTGACCATTCATAGTTGCAGCAAGTATATCGGAGGTCATGGGGATATTTTAGCAGGCAGTGTAGCTGGATCGCGAGAACTAATCGAACAAATTAGGAGTTACCGAAATATTATGGGAGGGATTGCCGATCCCCATTGTGCTTTTCTGTTGAATAGAAGTTTGGATACTCTGAAAATTAGAATGAAACATTTCAATGAAGCTGGAATTAAAATCGCCAAATATCTGGAAGAGCATCCTCGAGTGAAAAAAGTTTTTTATACTGGTCTAGAGAGTCATCCTCACAGCTATTTAGCCAAAAAATATTTAATGGGACATGGGGGATTAGTATCCTTTGAACTAGATGCTGATCGAGAAGTAACATCAAAATTTGTGGATGCTTTACGAGTTCCGTTTATGGGAACCAACTTTGGATCGAACAATGCTATGGTTGAACAATGCAGTGTCTTTACTTATTACCAACTCTCTCCCACCGAAAAGCAAGAGATAGGAATTACTGATAGCTTGATCAGACTGAGTATCGGTTATGAAGATAGCGATCTAGTAATCAAAGATATAGACCAAGCCTTGAAAACAATTGATCAGCGTTAATAGCGAAGACTATAACCTCTGACGGGGCGAAAAGCGCCCCGAAAACTATGTGGGGTAATACTTTGACCTGTTTGATTTTTAACGGTTTCCTCCTTAACTATGCCGATTCAAACCGCTAAAAACTGCTGAATCACATCCTGACTCAGTTAACTAGTTGCCCCTGATGCCACAATCCCACCCTTCTGCATGGCATAGTAGCGGTCAGCTTGTCGGACAAAATGTAGATGCTGCTCGACCAAGAGCACAGAAATCCCAGTGGTATCGAGAGGCAACAGCGTTAGTATTTTTATCTGGTCACCATAATCCATGTATCAAAGGTAATGCAAGACCCATTGGTCAGATCTAGCCCAGGACTAAAGTCCTAGAAGAATTCAGGTCTATTGCCTCATGTTGTTTCACCCTCCCTGTTTTTAGGATAGAGACATCACACAGAAATCAGCTTACATCAAAACACTTAGAAATAGCTAAAGGGTGAACACCATGAATATCAAGCACTTTTCCCTACTTGCAGGTCTTGCAGCAATTACCCTCACTAGTTTTCCCATGGCAGCTAATGCCCACAAAATGCATCGATCTTTCTCCAAACTTAACCTCACTGACCAGCAGGAACAGCAGATTGAAAACATCCGTAACAATACATACTCTCAAATTGAGGATATTCTCACTCCCCAGCAACAAGAGCAGTTTGAAACTATAAAAACACTACGCGGTCAACTACGAGACGCAAAAGAGGCTACAAATCTTTCTCAAGAGCAGCGAGACGAAATCCGCGAAATTAAAAAGTCAGTACGAGAAGAGATGGAAAGTATGAATCTCTCTCAAGAGCAGCGAGACGACATCCGGGAGATTAAAAAGTCAGCACGGGAAGAGATGATGGGTATTCTCACCGACGAACAGCGCCAACAAATTCGTCAAGAAATGGGCTCACGTCGAGGTAAGCGTGGATTTAGAAGGGGATCATTCTAAGACCAGATATCTTATGTAGGGTGGGCAGTGGTGAATATAGATCACCTTAAAAAGTCCCTTGCGAGACACTGCCCACCGGACGATTCATCTAGCTTATGTAGCTGATGTAGGGTGGGCAGCTGATGTAGGGTGGGCAGTGCTGAATAGAGATCACCTTAAAAAGCCCCTTGCGAGACACTGCCCACCGGACGATTAATCTAGCTGATGTAGGGTGGGCAGTGCTGAATATAGATCACCTTAAAAGGTCCGTTACTAGACACTGCCCACCTGAGGATTAATCTAGCTGATGTAGGGTGGGCAGTGCTGAATAGATATCACCTTAAAAAGCCCCTGACTAGACACTGCCCACCTGAGGATTAATCTAGCTGATGTAGGGTGGGCAGTGCTGAATAGATATCACCTTAAAAAGCCCCTGACTAGACACTGCCCACCCTAGGGCGTGTTTTCAAAGTTTTCCGCAAGATTATGATCCCCCCCAGCCCCCCTTAAAAAAGGGGGGAGCCATAGTCAAAGTCCCCCTTTTTTAAGGGGGATTTAGGGGGATCTCCGAGTTTGAAGACACACCCTACGATTAATCTACTTGCTCTTGTTGTGTTGCTGGATCTGGAGTCTGGTTATCAAAAAAATAGCTAAACAGCGATGCCCCTAATCCTACCAATAAGGTCGCTATTATGCCCATCAGAGCAAGTTTATTTGAGAGATTCCATTTCTCCTCTGTGGGTGACTCATTGACGGTAACTTTTAAATTCTTGTTGTTAGACTCTTTACCTCCTGCTCCTATTACCGTACTCCCGTCCCCAACCTTGATTTCGTTTTTTTCAGACATAGTTTTACTCCCTGTAGCATCAATATTATTATTAATAATAATAGATCTATCAGCTTTGTTTAGCTGTCGATAGATATCTGGTTGTTCATCTTTATTGATCTGCTTTAAACCTATCACATCATCAATTAAACGTAATACCTTAACTGTATTATAGGGAGGACTACCACATTCAATCGTATCCTGACCATAACCAATCCGCTCTCTTAATTTATCAAATTGATAGAAATAAGGAGTTTGACTGTTTTTACAAGTAGAACAATTACAGGGGATTAACTTACTACACCTCAAGCGGTTATAAGACTCATGGATCTGATCTAGTTCGTAAATAACAGTAGTCAACAAGTCTCGTTTATGTCTACCAGTAACTCTAATTTTAATTTCTCGCTGTTCGTAATATTCAATTACTTCTGCTTTGGTGTTATCTTTGTTTAAGATAACACCACTTTTCCAGACATATTGCTGCTGGTCAATCCACTTATGCATTACCACGATAAACCGAGTTATAATACCTTTGGGCATGAAGTCATAGGTATAGCGGAGAATTAGATTGTTAGATTCATCCCAATCATACTCAGGTTGATTTAACGTTAGTAGTTGTGGCGCAATGTAGTTATCTTTCCTCCCAGGGATTAGATAGCAAAGTTGAAACTTGATCATCAATTGTAGCAGTTCATCGTGCATATAAGCATAGTTTTCTTCAGACCAAATTTTTTCTAAATCAGCGCGGTTAAAGCAACCTAGATTGCGAATAACTTGATTGTTATCCAGCACTTTATAGACAGCATAAGTCCCCCATTCCGGTTTGAGAATCACCGTTTTATTTAATAGAGGGTCATCTTGAAAATGCAAACACACTCCCAGATCGTGTAGGTAACCGCTTAACTGTAATTTATCGTTGTATAAAGTAAACCCATTGTTTGAGCCGATCTGTAGATATTCATCCAGACTGATGTAATTACGGCTATCTTCTTCTAAAGCTTCTCTGACTTGTTTCCATGTTCTAGGTAAAGCTGCTTCTTTGATGTGGGGGAGGTTGCTAATATAAAATTTAATTTGGGTAAGAAGATCGTCTAAGCCTCGGTTAGTCGCTAGGTTGGTTGCTAGGGTTTCTTTCAAGTTGGTAAACCGTCCCCGTAAGGCGCGCTCGTTTATTTCTCTATGGCGTTCTTGTTTCTCATTTTTGATAATTAAGAGAGGACTATTGTCGCTTAAAAGTTCTACTATATTAAGCCAGTAGTAGAAGTCTGTATCTTCTTTTCTGGTATCTGCCACTAGGGTGTAAAGGGAACGTTTGGTCAGGAAGAATTGATGGGTGGTGTGATAAATTTCTTGTCCCCCAAAGTCCCAGATATTAACCCGAAAGTCTCGACCGTTATCCAGTGGAAATTTCCATTTAATAATGTCAATCCCTTCTGTAGATTTTTCGTTTTCCTGTAGTTGATAGTTTGGGTTTTCTATCTTTTTTGCTAGTGTTGTTTTTCCAGCACCTGCTTCACCGACAATCAGGAGTTTTGCTTCATAGATATAATCTTTTCCTTCTTTAAGTTGTCGGAAATAAGATCTGATTGCTTCAATCCCATTTGATGCAATTTCTATTGGTGGATTTTCAAGGGGATTTCCCCTTAAATCAAGCTTGGTTAAGTCGGTAAGCTTGGTGAGGGATTCTGGGAGTGTTGTTAATTCATTGTTGCTTAAATCAAGCAGGGTTAAGTTGGTAAGCTTGCCGATGGATTCTGGGAGTGTTGTTAATTCATTGTTGCTTAAATCAAGCAGGGTTAAGTTGCTAAGCTTTCCGATAGATTCTGGGAGTGTTGTTAAGTTATTTTCCCTTAAATCAAGCAGGGTTAAGTTGGTAAACTTTCCGATGGATTCTGGGAGTGTTGTTAAGTTATTTTCCCTTAAATTAAGCAGGGTTAAGTTGGTAAGCTTGCCGATGGATTCTGGGAGTGTTGTTAATTGATTATTACTTAAATAAAGCTCGAATAATTTGGTAAGCTTGCCGATGGATTCTGGGAGTGTTGTTAATTGATTATTACTTAAATAAAGCTCGAATAATTTGGTAAGCTTGCCGATGGATTCTGGGACTGTTATTAATTGATTATTACTTAAATAAAGCTGGGTTAAGTTGGTCAGCTTTCCGATGGATTCTGGGAGTATTGTTAATAAATTACTATTTAAATAAAGCTGGGTTAAGTTGGTCAGCTTTCCGATGGATTCTGGGAGTATTGTTAATAAATTACTACTTAAATAAAGCTGGGTTAAGTTGGTCAGCTTTCCGATGGATTCTGGGAGCATTGTTAATTTATTTACGCTTAAATCCAATACTTTCAACTGTGATAAATTAAAAATTTCAGTTAAGATTTCATTTAACTGATAACCATCGTAATAAAAAAAAGCACGGCTTAAAGATAACTGTTTAAGCTGCTGCTCTCTTGCTACTATTATTCTCTCAACAATATGTTTTGGTACAGCCATTTTTATTCAATTAAAGCGGTTTAAATTAGGTGAAGTACATTTTTTTTAGGGAGCAGGGAGCAGGGAGCAGGGAGCAGGAAGCAGGTAACAGGTAAAAGGCAAGAGGTCAAAAATCCTGTGTACCTCATAGCTATAATAAACGCTATATAACTGGTTGGTTTTGTCCAATCACAATTTACTACTTAGAAAGTTTAGACTTAACCTTAAACTAAACTGTAGAGTCAATATCATTTGTGGGATAATAATTTTACGGAATTATGGTATAAAAAAGATAGGTCAGCAATTTTTAATAATACCAAAGTTTAGCACAAAACTAATGTCAGAAGTCACAATTAACTTACCTGAAGAGGTTTTTAGTGCCCGTCGCCTTCCCCCAGAAGAATTTGTGCAGGAAATGCGGCTTGCTGCTGCTATCTACTGGTATCAAAAGCGGGAAATCTCGATGGAAAAAGCAGCCTCCGTGGCTGGGTTAAACCGTAGGGACTTTCTAGCCGCCCTCGCCCGCGAACAAATTGATGTCTTTGGTGTTGACTTTAACGATCTAGAGCGCGAGATGAACATCAGCTTTCAGCCGTTGGCCTATGGCCACGCTACGCGAACAGCTGTCAGCCGTCAGCTTAAAATAAACCTTCCGTAGCGTGCGCATTAGCTGATAGCTGATAGCTGATAGCTGATAGCTGATAGCTGAATGCTTACGCCGATTCAAACCGCTAAGAATTGCTGAATCACATCCTGACTAAGTTCACTAGTCGCGCCAGATGCCACAATTCCACCCTTCTGCATGGCATAGTAGCGGTCAGCTTGTCGGACAAAATGTAGATGCTGCTCGACCAAGAGCACGGAAATTCCAGTGGTTTTAATAATCCGCCGCACAGCTGCTTCAATTTCAAGAATAATCGACGGTTGAATCCCTTCCGTGGGCTCGTCTAACACTAATAACTGAGGACGTCCCATTAATGCCCGTGCGATCGCTAATTGTTGCTGTTGTCCACCACTCAAGTCACCACCCATCCGGGACAACATTGATTTTAAGACCGGAAACAGCTCAAAGATAGTGTCTAGGATGTCGTCTTCAACCTTTCTACCCCCTCGACGTGCTTCTAAACCCAGCAACAGATTCTCTTTCACCGTTACCCGAGGGATAATCTCCCGCCCTTGGGGAACATAGCCAATCCCTAATCTGGCTCGTTTATCCGTCGATAGTTTGGTCAGGGGTTGACCAGCAAAGGTAATAGTGCCAGTGCGGGGTTTCAGTAATCCCATAATCGTTTTGAGTAGAGTAGTTTTACCCACACCATTCCGTCCAATCAGGCAAACCATTTGTCCTGCTGGTACATTCAAATCTACATTTCTGAGAATGTGGCTTTCACCGTAGTAGACATTTAAATTGGAAATTTGCAGCATAAGAGTTTTTTAGAATTTAGAATTTAGAATCTAGAATTTAGAATTGGGAATTGGGAATCGGGAATCGGGAATCGGGAATCGGGAATCGGGAATCGGGAATCGGGAATCGGGAATCGGGAATCGCAAAAATCCCGATATATTGCATTAACTCTTGCCTATTGCCTATTGCCTATTGCCTTTTGCCTTTTGCCTATTACCTATTACCTCTTGCCTCTTGCCTCTTGCCTCTTGCCTCTTGCCTCTTGCCTTAAATCCTATAACACTTTACCCTTTACCCTTTACCCTTCTCCTACTTCTGCTTCCAAGCTTTTTACCACTTCTGCTGGCAGATCCAACAGCTTCACTAAGTTTTGGTAAGCTGCTGCTTCAGCGTCGTTAATTTTTGGTTCGGTAGGTGTACGGGAACTTGATTTAATCACTTCATAAGCCAGCTTTACGATTAGTTTTCGTTCTTCAATACTTTCTATTTCAGTAGTCAACTCTTCGATGGAAACATTAAGTGCTAAATAATTCTGTAACTCTTGTCGCAATTGTTGCTGTTGTTCTGCATCTGTCGCAAACACTTGGCTAAAGCGAGATATCATCACATTAACTTCTTCTGGTGCCAGATTACCATCAGACCAAGCCATAGCAGACACAATCCGTAGCATTTTCATTTGCTCTGCTGTAATCGATGGCTTTTGTCCTAAATACACTTCAATCACCCTGGGGTCATTTTGGACTTGATCCATTGTACCTTCACACAACACTGACCCCTGATGTAATACGGTTACTTGACTAGCAATCTGGCGTACGAATTCCATATCGTGTTCAATCACAATAATGGAATGACTCTTGGCTAGAGCTAACAGCAAATCTCCGACATTTTCTGTCTCTTCATCCGTTAAACCAGCCACCGGTTCATCTACTAGTAATAAATCAGGATACTGAGCCACTAACATCCCAATCTCTAACCGCTGTTTTTCTCCATGGGAGAGTAACTCGGCCAGTAAATTCGCTTTTTCCACTAAACCAATGGTTTGCAGCAAACCAGCTACTGTCCGTTTTTCCCCGGGTAATGTACGTCCAAACAGGGTGGAAAACACATTTTTATCACGATTGCAGGCTAAATCTAAATTTTCCCGAACCGTCAGATTTAGGTAGACTCGTGGTGTCTGAAATTTTCGACCAATGCCTAAGCGAGAGATTTGGTGTTCCGATAAGCCTCGCAAATCCTCTCCCTTAAACAACACCCGTCCCTCCGTTGGCTGTACTTTCCCAGTCACTACATCCAGAAACGTAGTTTTCCCAGCACCATTAGGACCAATCATCACTCGCAATTCCCCAGCATCCATACTAAAATTAAACTGGTTAATTGCTTTGAAGCCATCAAAACTTACGGTTAAGTTATCAATTTCAAGAATTTTTGAGTTCATTAGACGTTATCAATTGGGTTAGGTAAAAAGTCCTGGATTTTAGGGAGTAGGGAGTAGGGAGTAGGGAGTAGGGAGTAGGGAGTAGGGAGTAGGGAGTAGGGAGTAGGGAGTAGGGAGTAGGGAACAGGGAATAGGGAATAGGGAATAGGAAAAAAATCCTGTGGGGTGCATCTGATATTTCTAAACAAGAAGGGAAATTGAGGAAGTGTGGAGCATGGGCGCGGGGAGGCTTCCGACTCCCGACCCAAATGTAAAAAACTTACCCCTGTGAGCCCCTGCTCCCTGCTCCCTGCTCCCTGCTCCCTGCTCCCTGCTCCCTGCTCCCTGCTCCCTGCTCCCTGCTCCCTGCTCCCTTGTTCTCATAACCATACAATGGAAATGAAGACCAGCTTAACGACCAACCTCTTCTTTTTCCCGTTGGACTACCGGGTCTTTTTCTAAGCTGGGGTAAGTTGTTATCACTGGTTTTTCGGCACCAAAAAGCGATCGCATTTGTTCAATTCCCTCGTCTCGCAACCAGCCGACAATACCATTCGGCAGTACTGTCACTACAATTAGGAACAGCGCGCCCTGGAAAAATAGCCAAACTTCAGGAAATTGCTCACTCAACAAGGTTTGAGCTAGTCTGACTAATAAAGTACCCAGAATTGCTCCGACTAGAGTTGCTCGTCCTCCCACAGCCACCCAAATCACCATCTCAATGGAAAACGCTACTTCCATATAGCTGGGGGTAACAATCCCTGATTGTACGGTATATAGAGCTCCAGCCACTCCAGCGATGCCCCCAGAAACCGCAAATACCAGGACTTTGAATCCGGTAGGATCGTAGCCAGAGAAACGCACCCGATTCTCATCATCCCGTATGGCAATTAACAACCGACCAAAGCGTCCACTGGTTAACCAACGGGACAATAAGTAGATCACAACCACACACAGGATACTAATTTCGTAGAAAGCTAACTGAGCTTGTTTGGAACTTACTAACATCCCAAACAGGGTTTCGGTATCAGTTTTCAACCCGTTAGTACCATTAATTAGCTTTTGCTGTCCATTGAAAAAATTGAATAAAACCAGCAGTGCGGCTTGGGTTAAAATCGAGAAATAAACCCCTTTAATCCGGTTACGAAATACCAGATAACCCAGCAATCCAGCCACGATACTGGGAATTAAAACAATAGCAATTAGGGTGAAAGGAAACGAATAAAATGGCTGCCAGAAAAATGGGAGTTCCTTTACCCCATAGAGGGTGAAGAATTCCGGTATTTCTCCTTCTGGTAATTGCAGTTTGAGGTGCATAGCAAAGGCATAGCCCCCCAACGCAAAAAATATACCATGTCCTAGACTCAGCAGTCCGGTATATCCCCAAATCAGGTCAATCCCTATCGCGACAATAGATAATGACAAAAAACGCCCCAACAGCTTGAGGCGAAAATCCGGCAAAATCGCTGGCATTAATAACGCGAAAACTAGAGCAATTCCTACGATTGCTACTATTTCTATAATTAACTTTCGTCGCCGCTGCTTTTTAATGGCTTTTGTTCTAGATACATACGTCATAATTTATGAAAATAACAACTATAGCAGTTATCAATTTGGTGAGGTACGTTAGAAAAGGGAACAGGGAACAGGGAACAGGGAACAGGGAGTAGGGAATCGGGAGTAGGGAGTAGGGAGTAGGGAGTAGAGAATTCAGAACAGGGAACAGGGAATAGAAAAAAAATCTCATTACTATTAGTAACACTATATAATAATAGCGTTTGTATTTGAGATGTAAACCTGTATGGTTTTTTATTGGACAATAAAACTCCGGAGCTATTTCCCCTCTTGCTAGCATGCCTCTTGCCTCTTGCCTCTTGCCTCTTGCCTTTGAGTTATGTTCACAACCCAGATACAAAACCTATAATTCTGCCGTGCGTCCTTTTTGTGGGAATATTCCTGAAGGTCTCACTTGTAAAAAGGTAATAATTAAAGCGAAGACCATAACTTTTGCCATACTAGTAGTTGCAAAAAAGGTAAAGAAGTCCGTTACCGGTTTAAGGAACTCTACTGGCATCAACATAAAGGCTATGCTTCCAGAACCAATCAGATAGGTAAGTGTACCAATTGCTAGGGCGGCTAAAATGCTTCCCAGTAAGTTTCCGACACCGCCAACCACCACCACCATAAAGGTATCGACGATATAATTTTGACCAGTATTGGGACCGACAGAACCTAGTAATGTAATCGCACAACCTGCTACACCAGCTAAACCAGAACCTAGGGCAAATGTTAACGCATCTACCGTTTGTGTTGGGATACCTAAGCAAGCACTCATATTGCGATTTTGGGTAACCGCTCGAATCCGCAATCCCCAACTGGAGCGATTTAAAAACCAGTAGGTTCCCAATAGACAAATAATCGTCAAAATAATGATAAAGATCCGGGCATAGGGCAATTGGAAGTTACCAATCGGAAATCCCCCTTGAAGCCATGCTGGTGGAGTCACGTCTACATTTCTGGCACTAAACCAAGGTCGAGTAATTCCCCGTTGACCGGTTTGTCCTAACAACACCCCGGTTACGATGGCAATTCCTAGAGATAAGAATACCATCAAAGCCATCGCCCAATTGCGAATTCTCTGCCAATCTAAACGACGGCTTATCACCCACCTTGACCCAAAAAACAGTAGGCAAAATACCCCAATCCCAATCACCAATACCCAATTTACACTGCGGACAAACTGCCGCAATATCAAACTTACCCCCCAAGTAGCGAGAAGAGTTTCCAACGGTCGTCCATATAGATAACGAATGACCCCCCTCTCTAATACCAGTCCTACCAATGCTGCCACCAGAAAAGCCATGGGCAGGGCAAAAAAGATATAGACATTAAACAACGAATCGCCCAAAAAGGCTTTAAAGGTATTTTGGACAACATAGGTTGTATAAGCGCCCAACATCATTAACTCGCCGTGAGCAAGATTAATCACGCCCATCAGTCCAAAGACAACAGCTAGTCCTAGGGCAGCAATCAGTAGCACTGAGCCAATACTAATCCCGTTAAAAATTCCTTCTAAAAGTGGCAGCACAATTTAATAATTAACTCTGAATTATGAAGGATAAATTATGAATTATTTAGGATGAATTATGAATGGTTAAAACTACTTAATTTTTCTGTTTTTGAAGTTTACATTAAGCACTCAACACTCAACTAACAAAACTCGATTTTAAATGCTAAGTAGTTTACTTCATAGGTCATAATTCATCCTTGATAATTTATGCTTTCTCCTTTTTGTACTTTCCTCCCTTATTGGGATCGCTCCAGTCACACCCATACCCTTTCGTTTCTGCTACATATTGATTCCAGGGGATGGGAGAAACTGGTTTAGGTGTGGATGAGACAATTTTGAACTGACCATCGGCTTGGATTTCACCAATGCGCACTGTCTTGGAAATGTGATGATTCGGATACATCTCTACTGGTCCTTCTGGTGCGTTAAATTTTTGACCGATAGCAGCTTTGCGCACAGGCTCTAGGTCAGTAGTTCCAGCTTGCTCTACCGCCTGCTTCCATAGGTAAACCATAATGTAAGCGGCTTCCATGGGGTCGTTGGTTACCCGGTCTTCGCCATACTCCGCTTTGAAGGCTTCCACAAACTGCTTATTGTCGAGGCTATCGACAGATTGGAAATAGTTCCAGGCGGCATACTGACCAATTAGAAATTCTGGACCAATCTGCCGGACTTCCTCTTCCGCAATACTCACGGACATCGTGGGATATTTGTCTGGAGTCAGTCCAGCACCCTTGAGTTGTTTGAAGAAGGCGACATTACTATCCCCGTTGAGACTGTTGAAGATTACGCCACCATTTGGTAGGGCGGCTTTAATCTTAGAAATGATCGGGGTAACTTCTGTATTACCAAGGGGAAGGTAATCCTCGCCCACGGTCTCTCCACCCAGGGCTTTGAGTTGCTCCTTAATAATCGTGTTAGCGGTGCGAGGGAAAACATAATCCGAGCCCACTAAGAAAAACTTTTTGCCCTTGTTTTTCAGCAACCACTCTACCGCTGGCTCAATCTGCTGATTTGGTGCAGCACCTGTGTAGAAAATATTCTTGGAACATTCCTGCCCTTCGTACTGCACAGGATACCAAAGCATATGGTCTTTGGATTCAAACACTGGTAGCACAGCCTTACGGCTAGCGGATGTCCAGCAGCCAAAAATAGTAACGACTTGATCCTTATCAATCAGTTTGGCAGCTTTTTCAGCAAAGGTTGGCCAGTCAGACGCACCATCCTCAACAATAGGCACAATTTTCTTGCCTAATACCCCCCCAGCTTCATTAATCTCCTTGATAGCAAGCTTTTCAGCTTCCACCACAGTGGTCTCACTAATTGCCATGGTGCCAGTCAGGGAGTGGAGAATACCCACTTTGATGGTATCTTCCCCACCAGCACTAGCATCTGAACTAGCCGTGGGGCTATCAGCGCAAGCCTTCAACAGAAGACTGGTTCCCAATGCCGCCGAGCTATAAAGCAGAAATTTACGTCGTCCTAATCCACTTACCATACTTTCGTACCATCCTCTACCAAATTTGGCTGTAGCCTCATTGAAAAAATTGCGAAGCTAGGGTGTGATATTAGACCTAGGATGGCAAGTAAACTGTTAATTAGGATACAAAAAACCTAAACTTTCGAGCAGTTCATGAAAAATCAACATTTTTTAAAATTTTTTAACATTTTTTTGGATCAGATCTACCCATGGTGAGCACTATCTATTCACATTCTGTTAATGAACTCTTTACAGTCTGGATAAGCAAAACCTCCCTTACAAAAGCAAGAGAGAGCAAGCGAAGCCAGTATCTGTTACTATGGTTAAATAACGTCGAAAAAAGCATATTTTTGCCTAAAAATAGCATGTGGCAGCCATTAGGCATCATCTATTCAAGCTTTATTGCTCAACTTATAAACTTACGGTTGTCTTGTAACTCAGTGTACAGATTGACAATTAGGTGCGCTTTCCGTAGGCGAATTAAATTCGCGCTTTGGTGGGCGCCCACCTTCGGGTCCCACCTTCGGGTCGCACCTAAGGTTGGTGTATTAATAAACACGCTTCGACTCATCGGCTAACATTTGGCGAGATTTAAGCTTTGTCAGGGGAGAATTTCCAAGGATTTCACACTGGATGTCACCTTAACTCAGGGGCATCCAGAATCAGCTGGATCAATCAATTCCTAGCCAGTGCGAGCATTCGGCAGAAAGTTTTTGTGGGCTATGCACTCTCCATTGGTTTGGCAATTTTGGGAACAACGACTGGATTAGGGATTGGCCAGCATTACCAAAAGGCAGCACTAGCTGAACTCACTCGTGCCCAAAAACAAGAACATCTGCTGAAGAATTTACAAATCGCGATTTTAGACTTACGTTCCTATCCCTACCCTTTTGCTGTTACCTTGAGAGACCTACAGCTGGTTCAAGAGAAAATTGACCAAGCTCAGCAACTGCTTTTGGAACGGGAAGGGTTTGTCAGAGAGTTTGAGACCTGTGCTCATATTAATACCAATCAGTTACTGGATTTACTGAAGACCTACAGGATCATTATTGATTCCTACAACACTCTCATTCAATCCCTGTTGTTAGGTGCGCTCTTACGTGGCGAATTAGATTCGCCACCGGTCGCACCTGATGATCAGCTTAAACTCGCCCAAACCCAACTGTTGCCACAGAACAATCCTGAATTAACCACTGCCCTAGAACGCTTTTTTGAGAAGTCAGACCAGTTGATTAGAGCAGCTCAAGTCAAACAGCAGCAAGGGTTGAGCGCCCTTAACCGTGCTGATCAGTTGTGCTTTGGGATCATCCTCAGCAGTATGATTGCCTCAGTTGCGATCGCAATCCTATTAGCTATTCATACCAGTAATGCGATCGCACAGCGAATCAAAAGTCTGACTCAGATCACCGAACAGGTCAAACAGGAGTCTAACTTTACCCTGCAAGCACCAGTCACCACCCGAGATGAAGTGGGTGTCTTAGCAAAATCACTCAATCAGCTGATTCATGGTATGGCTGACTACACCCAGGAACTCCAGCAAACGGAAATCCAGCTGATTCAAAACGAAAAAATGTCCAGTTTGGGTACGATGGTCGCTGGTATTGCCCATGAAATGAACAATCCGATTAACTTTATCTACGGCAATCTGTTCTTTGCCAGCGATTATATTGAGGATTTACTCTCTCTGGTGGAACTCTATCAGCAGTATTATCCCAACCCTGACCCAGAGATTAAAAATCGGCTCGAAGAGATTGATCTGGAATTTTTGGCCCAAGACTTGCCTAAAATCATCGCTTCCATGAAAGGGGGAGCTGAGCGCATTCGTGAAATTGTGCTTTCGATGAGGAATTTTTCCCGATTGGATGAAGCCGATCTCAAACCGGTTAACATCCATGAAGGAATTGACAATACCCTCGTTCTGCTCAGCAACCGCCTCAAGCCAGGGATTGAGCTGATCAAGCACTATGGGGATTTACCTTTGGTGGATTGCTATCCAGCTCAACTGAATCAGGTATTTTTGAGTATCTTGGAAAATGCCCTTGATGCTATAGAACACAAGAGTGTCGAATCTTGCCCATCCCCAGTCTTCACCATTCGGATTCAAACGGAGCTAGTTGACCAAAACTGGATAGTTATCCGAATCGCTGACAATGGCCCTGGGATTGCCGCAGCCATTAAAGACCGGATATTTGACCCATTTTTCACTACCAAAGACCCAGGCCAGGGAACTGGCTTGGGTCTCGCCATTAGCTACCAAATTATTACCCAGCATCGGGGGAAAATTGAGGTGGCTTCAGAACCAGGTCAGGGAGCCGAGTTTGTAATTAGTTTGCCAAAATAAAATCTGACCTAACCCATTAGCTGATACCTGACGGCACCTCAAGCAGCGTGCGCGTAGCGCATATGCTTACAAGTAAAGAATTGCTATTAGTTATAGGGTTTGCTGGGCAGCTTGGCCTAAGTCCTGACAGCGTACTGTCACAAGTCAACTATATAAGTAATTTTTTGTATCAAAGACTACAAACACCTGGTCAGAGCTTTGTTACTTTCATCCATTAGACTGATGACAGGTGTGAGTGAGAAGAATGAATAAACAATTACGCGCGATGTTGCTGATGAGTCCATTGATGTTGGTATCCCAATGGGCAGCATCCAAGGTCGCGATCGCACAAGAGGTTTCACCAAACCTTGACCCAGTAAACCTGGGGGAAATACCTGCACAAACAAAGCAGGTGTCGGTTGATAAACTGATCAAACAGAGTAAACAAGACTCAGCTTCCATGGGTCAAGTCACCAGTGTTTCCCAACTGCGTGATGTATCTCCTGGAGACTGGGCTTATGAAGCGCTACGCAGTTTGGTAGAGCGCTACGGTTGTATTGCAGGATATCCCAATCGCACGTTTCGCGGGAATCGCGCCACAACCCGGTATGAATTTGCCGCTGGTTTAAATGCTTGCTTGAACCAGATTGAGCGTTTAATTGCTGCGTCTACCGCAGATTTTATCACTCGTGAAGACTTAGAAACCCTGCAACGGCTGATTCAGGAGTTTGAATCAGAATTGGCTACTCTCGGTGCACGAGTAGATAACTTAGAAGGACGGGTGGCATTTTTAGAAGACCATCAGTTTTCTACCACCACCAAGCTAGAAGGGGAAGTGGTCTTCTCTATTGCCAACGCCTTTGGTGAAGACAGTGACAACCAAGTCGTGTTTCAAGACCGGGTACGTTTAGCGTTTGTCTCCAGCTTCACCGGTAAAGATGCCCTCTACACCCGTCTGGATGCCGGTAATGCAGCTACCTTTGATGGCACAGACCAAGGTGCCTTTACTTACAGCTTCGACAGCGGTAACGACCTGGGTATTGGTTGGCTAGCCTACTACTTCCCGATTGGGGATAATATTGATGTTTATCTCCCAGCTGCCTTTCCCCTTTGGCAAGATTTCGTCCCCACCCTCAGCCCCTACCTGGATGACTTCACTGGCGCTAGCGGTGTTCTTTCCAGCTATGCTGAATCTAGCCCCATCTATAAAATTGGTTTAGGCGCAGGTGGTGGACTAGGCATCAACTTTAGCCTCGCCGATGCGGTAGTATTGAGTGCAGGTTACTTTGGTGGCAATTCCTTTGATCCCTCTGAAGGTCAGGGTTTATTCAATGGTGAGTTTTCTGCCTTAGGTCAGTTAACATTTTCCCCTAGCGACAGCTTTCAGTTAGCCTTCACCTACGTTCGTGCCTACTTCAATGACTTTGATGATGGCAACGCTATCTTTGATACAGGTGTGGGAACTGAAAACTCCAGGGCACCCTTTGGTGATGGAGCAGATGTCACTGCCAACACTAACTCCTACGGCGTAGAAGCCTCTTTTCGATTCTCTCCCAATTTAGTAATTAATGCCTATGGCGGCTACACCGATGCTGAACAAGCTTCTGGTGGCAACGGTGATGCTGAGATTTGGTACTACGGTCTAGGATTGGCATTACCAGACTTTGGCAAAGAAGGTAACTTACTTGGTATAGTTGCCGGTTCTGAGCCTTATGTTGGTGGTGATGATGATACCGCCATTCATCTTGAAGGCTTCTACAAGTATCAGTTAAATGATAATATCTCGATTACTCCCGGATTAATCTGGATTGCTGCTCCCTTTGGAGACAGTGATAACGAGGATGTCTTCATTGGTGCTCTGAGAACTACCTTCAAATTCTAAGACTTGATCCCAAGTCCGGTTAATCACTTCTAATACTGTAGAGCCCATGGCTGTGACTTGAAAATTGACAATTGAAAATTGAAAATTGAAAATGATCAACTTTCAAGTCACGAAAAGCCAAGACTTATAAGAAGTTAACCGGGCTCCCTATCAGCACATTATTGGTAAGCATATGCGCGTAGCGCATATGCTGACAACGTGACTATTTCTTTGATTCCATTGATCACGAAGGGGTCAGATGGCAGGACAAGGAAAAGGTATCCAGCCTGGTGATTACCTGATTCTGCGGCATCGCTCTAATAATTTTCGCTATCCCATTGATATCGACGTTAACAACTCTCCTGAAAAGTACCAATTATTTTCCTTTACCCAAAAACATCCTACAACAGGCTGTGTCAGAATAGTCATTGATTGAACTAAAGACTGATATAGATTTTGATTACTTTGAGGAAATGGTTGGCTATAGTATAGGATAAAACTATAAAATCTATTTTAAAAAAAACTTTTATAACAAACTGAACAAAGAATTGATATCTATGAACTAGGAGTTTTATTGATTAAATTCAAATATCAATCTTATTTTAAATCCAAAAATTAACAAAACAAAAAACTATCAAATTTGTTACCGGTAAAATGTAGGTTTATCTATATGGCAATATTACCAAATTTTATCTAGAATTATTAGTTAAAACTTTTCAAATAGGAATGACCTGGAAAAACCGCCTATTATTTGGTTTATCTGCCATTAAATCAGCCATTACTCTTATGGTAAAATATAAGAGTAATGGTTCATAGTTCATTGCAACAGTACTAATGAACACTAATGAACCATGGACAATTAACCATAGATAATTAACCAGCCCACAACCCCCATAAAAATCGGTTTGGAACACTAACCGATGGTCTAGCTCAAGACATAGACAAGTTTCACGTCTGAGGGTGACAAATTTGCAGGCTGCTGAGTGTCTGGTTGTGTCAGGTTTGCAATTAGGTGAAGCAATAAAGTGAGCATGGCGGCTTGAATTAGTCTTTGGAACATGAGTGTTCTCCTGAATCCCGATTGGCTGGCAGTGATTTTTCTCTCTTGAATATCTACTGAATATCTACACATGCCCAATCTACGACTCCGGTAAAAAACTTGCCAGGTGTAAAATTTAGGTAAAATTAGGGAAAAGGTTAAGGAATTAAGTTTTATCACTCTCCTAGCTGTCTTTCCAATTCTTGCCGCAGACGAAAAACAATAGTGTCTGGCTCCACCCGGTCTAGAATTTCTTTAATGACGGTACTTGCTCCTAGTGGTCCGAAAGAGCAACCTTGTTCGAGATAAACCTGTGCCGCTTGACCAACAGCATAAGCCCCATAACCCGCAATTCCAGCTTGGGTAATTGCTGCCCCAGCAAAGGCACCCAAGCCACTCGGACCGATAACTACTGATGCACTCTTACCTACACCAAAAAGCACACTGGTACCCAGTTCACCTAGCAGTAAGCCTCCAGAACTGATCAAAATCTTTTGCCATAGCTTACCTGCTTCATAGCTAGTCATGGGTAGACCATACAGCCGCGCTAGAGAACGAATCATCACCAAGTCAGTCACAGTACCCCCTAAAACATCTAAAATTCCAATCGGATTGAGGGCGACTGCTAGTGCTTTGTACTTGGCAAACTGCCAGATTAAGTCTTCTGCTTCCGTTTTGTGTAACTCAATGGCTTTTTTGGCAATAGTATTCTGAGCATTGCGGGCTTGAAATAGAGCGTTGAGGGCTAAAAGTGATCGCCCTTCTCGGTTAAGTAGACTGAAAATTTTCTGTTTAAGCTGATCCACATTCGGAGGTGGAGTTTCCCATTCATAGGTCACTCTACCATCAGGCCACTCCACCCGTACTTCCATAGAAGCTGGTTCTGCTGCCACTAGAACAATCTCATCCGCTGACAACATCTTTTGTAAACGCCGATCCTTGGGACTACCGGTACCGAGTTGTTGCAACTGTTGATAAATTGCCTCCCGGTCTTGTTCTGGATAGAGGTCAATTTTGTTAAATACCAAGATTAGAGGCTTTTGGCTTTGCCGCAGTTCACAAAGAGCTTGATATTCAGTGCGAGTGATATCACCAGCCACCACAAATAAAATTAAATCGGCTTGGGATACCACCTCCCGCGCCATCTGCGCCTTGACTTCCCCATGGATTTCGTCCAATCCTGGCGTATCAATTAACTCCAAGAGGACTTCACTGTCGGAGCTAGGTGTCCACTGTACTGACTTCGGCCATTGAGTGACACCGTGAATCGGACCAGTTTTAAGAATTTTTTGTCCCACCAAAGCATTAATTACCGCTGACTTACCACGACTAACCAAACCAAAAGCGGCAATGCGAATCAATCCTTGGTCAAGTTTGTCTAGGCTAGACTGCAAAACCTCTAATTCAGTTTGCAGCAAGGCTTGCATTTCCACATCAGCAGGATTCCCCTGGGACCGATGAAAATTGCTGTACCAGGACAAGGCTTGCTGTAAACTGGCACGAGTGCGGTTGAAGAGATTGTTCTGCTGGTTGTTGGTACCATAGGATGTTTGATTACCAGCAGCTGGTTTAGATTGGGAAGAGCGAGGATAACTCAAGGTTAAATAGGGAAAGACGAGTTACAGTTACTATTTTGACCTAACCGTTGATGAGAAAATACCCATTATCCGATCGCAATTACCTGATACCAAGTTGCAGTCAAAGAATAAACAAAAAGGAATTGGGAAGAGCGGAAAATTCCCCCAAGTCCTCCTGATCCCATAGGTAAATTAAACGTCAGAAACGCAACTTGCTATAAGCCTGTAGACTAATGTGGGATTGGCGCAGGCTGATTGATGGAGGTAACTATGAGTGATCTGAATAAATCTAAACAACAGCTGATTCAGGAATTGAAAGCACTGCGCCGACAAGTGGATCAACTTAAAGCTACACGAATTGTCTTCAGTGCTCAACATCAGCTATTTAAAACCTATGGCACCATAATGCAAACAGCCTCTGGCTCCCTGATGCTTAGAGCTTTGTTACAAGATATACTCCACGTTGCTGGTCGCCTCACTAAGGCAGAGGAGAGTAGCCTGTTTTTACTCAATACTGATGGTGTGGTCACTGAGAGTATTCTAGCTCGCGGTGCAACCCTCCCACGATATAAAAAGCAGATCATTGGTCAGGTTCTAGACCAAGGTTTAGCTGGTTGGGTTAGCCGCCATCGCGAAGTTGGGCTGATAAAGGACACTATCGATGATGACCGCTGGCTTACCTTACCTGATCAGCCCTATCAAGTACGCTCAGTATTAGCTGTACCTATTCTCAGGGGTAAGAGGTTATTAGGCATTATCACCCTAATGCATTCCCAGGCGGGACACTTTGGCTCTAAATCTGCCCGTTTAATGGAAATGACTGCTGAGTCCATGGCTTTGATCTTAGAGAATGCTCAACTCCACAGTCAACAACAACAGCTAGGGCAACAGTCTCCTCAGAAATCTCCAGTTTTATCCCCAACAAATAAGCTCACTGAGAGTTCAGATAATTTCTCTTCTCTGGGAATTTACATAATTTATAGTAAAGGTAATTTTCTATATGTTAATCCCAAAATGGCCGAAATTTTTGGCTATTCCTTTGGTGAACTTATTTCTCGGCAATCTTTACTACAAGTGGTGGCAGAAGACAAGCGTAAATTTGTGGATGATCGAATAACTCATTGTCTTCAGGGTCAGGGTAAAAATCTCTACTTTACCTTTCCTGGTAAGTGTAAAGATGGCAGCAGGATTAACGTAGAAATTTATGGTTCCCGAACTAAATTATACGGTAAGTTAGTAATCATTGGAGCTTTGCGAAGACTTAATCATTTAAGCGGTTAGGTTCTATGGTGTATTCTCTAGTGTGTTGGGTATAGGGATACTATTGCCATGATATCTAGTCATCGCCAGTTTTAAAAAAATAGGTTTTATAAAAATTATGGATAGTGTCTCTAATTCTTTGATAGTTTACGGCTGATTCGCTTAATATTTCTGGAACGGCTAGCAATGGTAGCTTTCCCTTTACCAATTTGTACAAATACTTTACCAGAAAAAAGATTGCTGAGGGCTGGGCGTTGGTAAACTACAAAATCTTCTAGCTTTGATGTTTCCTCAAACCCCATCTCGGTCAGAGCATCCTGGAGAGCAGCGCTAAAAACTTTCTTACTCTTGAATTCTAGGGATACTGTAACGGTTCGATTGAAGTAGGTACCTAATAAACCACCAATTAAGCCAAAAATTACACCAACACTATAGGGCATCCCTGTCACCAGACTTAGCCTCAAAACTTGCGAGGAAAATACAGTGGTAATGAGGGTTGTGCAGGTGAAGTAGTACAAAAATGTTATTAATAAACCGGGACCAAGCTGCATAGAAATTTCCTGTGATATTATAACTATACATTTGCCATTAGTTTAAGACATTTTGAATCTGTTTTAACTGTTTTTTCCTCTAGCGTTCGCTTTTAGCGGAAGCTTTGCTTCATCGCGCTCTGCTGACTATCTTCATCGTCCCAAAGAGGTAAATCTCGGTCTCTATCCAGGGATAGATGATGAAATTGCTGGGGTAGTGGAGAGAGTAACATACCTTCGTCTAGCTGATCAACTGCTTCACAGGGATTGATCAGGTTAGCGATCGCTCTTAGCGGAAGCTGAGGCCGTAGGCCACGCTACGCGAACGCTTCATCGCGTGTAAATCCGTTTCACCTGCCTAGGGGCCCATGGTCAATGGTTCCGCTAAAAGCTAATAGTTAAATACCTGTTTGTCAAAGATACTGATTCTGCGGTTTAAATGGGTCAATTATTGGGTGAATTATCAATGGGCGGTATAGGAGTCGAACCTATCTAGTACGGATTAAAAATCCGTTGCACAGCCGCTATGCCAACCACCCAGATTCTATGGGAATGACAGGAATCGAACCTGCAACAATTCGGTTAAGAGCCGATTGCTCTGCCAATTGAGCTACATTCCCATCACAAAAGGAAAACCCCTCTGGGTCGAGTTGAACGACCACAGCTAACATTAGGAGTGTCAGTGCCAGTGCCTCGCTTTTCGGCTTCTGATGGCTAGAGGAAGATGGAGGAATCGAACCCCTACAACATCGCTGCCGTACCACGGTTTTCAAGACCGATTGCCGTCCACTCGGCGGCATCTTCCTTAAGGTGCGCTTGACCCATTAAGAATTAAATTCGCCACGGGTCGCACCTAAGGGTGTCTGACGGGACTTGAACCCGTTATGACTGGTTCCACAAACCAGCGCCGCGACCACTTTGGCTTCAGACACCACGTTGTTTAAAACAATACAAATTCCTAATTATTAGACTTCTTGCAGAAAAGGGAACAGCGGATCTGGGAATAGGGAACAGTGGACAAGAATTGACGCAAACAGTATCATAAAAATACTTTTGCAAGATTGTTCATAACATCAAAACTTTTTGGATCTCTTTCCTACTACTCCCTGCTCCCTGCTCCCTGCTCCCTTTTTCTATAAATCCTCTGTTCACAACTCAAATAAAAATGCTATCGTTAACATCAAGTTGCTTGTCACGCAATATTGCCCTAACTGTCATTAAAATCTCTCCTAGCTTGTTTTTACCACTACCATCAGCACCACAACCCCAGTAATAATCTATGGGTGAATTCTCAACAATTAGCTGATCACCTGTAGCAAGTAGTAACTGGCGAAGATCACCATGGGTTTCAAATTTTCGTAACACTCCTCGCTGCATAATCTCATCTTTGACTTTTTCCCAATCATCACGAAGGGGATGAGAGCGATCCCGTCCCATTTTTGCTGCTTCCTTTGGTGTTTTTGCGTTACGGATTTTGTCATACCAAGAGGAATCAGTAGTCACAAATTTTTGGGCTTGGAAGAAATGCTCACTAGTCGCCCACCACAATTCATCTAGCTCAAAGCCATGTCGGGAGAAGTTGGAAAAACAACCATAGGGTTTTTGGCGAGTACCGTAAAAATAGATTGTCATATAGTATTTTTATTTCAATTGTGAATATACTCCCTTAATGAAAGGCAAGAGGCAAGAGGCAAGAGGCAAGAGGCAAGAGGCAAGAGGCAATAGACAAGATTTAATCAAGTATAGAAAGATTTTGGGTAATATAAAAAACGATATTTTTTTGATAATTGATTTATTCTTGCTATAATCGTTGCTGACTAATGAGACTAGCAAATTTGCGTTGCTGAATTAAGTAATGATCTCAAGTATAGTTGGGTTAGTTCCCGATTCCCGATTCCCGATTCCCGATTCCCGATTCCCGATTGATACCCATTGTTTAAAAAGGTGAGAATGCTGACCACTCAGCCAGGTGGAAACCTCAAGGTTTTATGGAACCTACAACCATAGTCCCTGGATTTTATCGATGGTTTAATTTTATGGTTTGAAAGTTGACAAGCTAAGGTTTGATGATTGAGGTTTAAGGGTTAACCGTTAACCTTTGACCTTTAAATTTATCCGAAGATGGAGTCGGATTTGAACCAACACTTCATGAACCAAAATCATGTGCCCTACCATGAGCTATCCATCTTACTTAAAAACCATAAATTTAGAGATTTTCGAGTGACCAGCACCTATCACTATTTTAATCGGGAATTTCGATCATTGTCCTGGCATTGCTAATCGAGAGTACTCGATCAACTGTTGACTTGAACTGTTCAATAAAGGTTTGTCGTCTTTCAAGCTCTTCAGCCAGGTTAGTGGGATCGAGTAGTTCAACCCCTTCTCTAGCTAGAAAGCTATCTGCCAAGGATTGATACTTCTGTGAACCAACCGATGCATTCTGTCCTAGCACTTCCAGAGCTAGTTTATCAAGTCTTTCTTTGACTCGTGCTTGTGCCATCTTATACTGATTCAGGGTTTTAGTATAAGCTGACTGCATAGTACCGATAACTGCTTCATAATACATGATAAACATCTTCATCTCAATGGCTTCTGCCACAGTCATCTCTTGGTCAGCAATCGTAACCATTGTAGAAGCATTGGATAAGACAATTACTCTCTTGATCGTCCGCCGTCTGGCAATCAAGGCATCCACTTTTTGCAAAGCCGCTTTAGCTTTTATCTCATAATCTTCTCGTGATTTGAAGCCTGTTGGCACTTGACCGACTTCAACCACAGAAATTAAGGTGTTGTTGTCCAAAGCTGCTCTGGCTGAGTCAATGCGCTTTTGCAGCAAGGTTAACTCTGCTAGAGCATCTGTGACAGTCATAGTTGTCATTTTACCCTCCTTATCTCTTCATTTGTATCTCCTAGCTAATCACTTGTCAACCATGCTGTTAGTTAACTTAGAAAGTAGTTTTATTTTATTATTGATATAACAAGGTAAAAGGGAACAGGGAACAGGGAACAGGGAACAGTACTAAAGAGCTCAGTTGTTTTTAATCCTGAATAATTATCAAGATTTTTATTGATGTAATTATCAATATTAAATTTAGGAAAATCGTTACTTTTTATTGGTTATTTGGTACTTGACAATTTTAAATTTACGAACTCCTTTCAATGATAAGTATTCAACCAGAGATGATAAGCTGATGTGCATTTAAATTGGTTATTCCCCGTTCCCTATTCCCTGTTCCCTGTTCCCTTTGAACAATTTAGGTATCCCAATCTAAATGCTGAACAGCTTATGACATCATGCCTGCAAATTGGTGGCAGGGGTGAGAGTTGCACTCACTGATTTCCAGGGTATGAACCTGGCGAGCCTACTCTTGCTCCATCCCTGCGATACCCCTGACTGGATTTGAACCAGCAACACCTAGGTTCTAAGCCTAGAGCCTCTGCCAATTGGGCTACAGGGGTTTGGATCCGAGGGGCAGGATTTGCGCCTATGACCAATTGACTGTTACTCAACTGGACTAAACCAAACTGCGCCACATCTGGATAATTGGTACTCCCGACAGGATTTGAACCTGTAAAAAACTAGAATCTCGGTCTAGTGCGTCTACCAATTGCGCCACGGGAGCGTATACCCCTGGCAGGATTTGAACCTGCAATACACTCGTTCTGGGGGAGTGATGTCTACCAATTCCATCACAGGGGTAAAGTCGGGGTGACAGGATTTGAACCTGCGACATCTTGCTCCCAAAGCAAGCGCGCTACCAAACTGCGCCACACCCCGTTAGTACTCCTGGTGGGAGTCGAACCCACAACTGACCGTTTTTAAAACAAAGAACTAACAAGCGAGAGTTAGCCACCCAATAAATTGGGTGGGCGTGGAGCGAACCGGGATTTATCCCGGTGTTCGCGTCCTAAGGGATTCGTTTCGTCCTTGCTAATACTTCCAGAAATTCCGAAAGGCTTAATCCAGATTCTTTAGCCATTTTTTTGAGTTTATCCCAGCCTTCTCGGGTTACCGAGACACTATACGACCTTTTTCGCTCCCCATGAATACTTGGTCTTCCTTTTTTGATGATTTGTTTTGACATTTACTTGACCCCTCATTTATTGCGGTATACAATTAAGTTAACGCAGCAAAAGGTCGATGCAAAATGTACGGTTGCCAGCAACATCTGATAACTACGACGCCTGAGAACAAAGCAGTTATAGAGTTCATCTGCTCGGAGGCTAACAAGCTAACTAATTGCGGCCTCTATTATTGTCGTCAAATGCTGTTCAAGGCCGGTAAGTATCTGAACAATGCGGAACTGGACAAAATAATGAAAACCAATGTCCACTTCAAAGCATTAAGATCCGCTTGCGCTCAACAGACACTACACTCAGTAGTTGAGTCTTTTAAATCTTATAAGGCTCTCAAAAATTTATACACTAAGGGACAATTAACTGATAAGCCTAGAATTCCAAAGTACCGCAAGAAAGGAGGATTAGCTGTAGTCAGTTATCCTGCTCGCTGGGTAAAACTGGTAAAAGGTCAACTCAAGTTCACTTTAGGAAAGCAGGTTAAAGCTTGGTTTGGAGTTGATCACTTCCTGCTGCCAATGCCATCAAATATCGATTTCAAATCAATTAAGGAATATCGATTTGTCCCCAGAAACGGTTGTTTCTATCTGGAATTTGTATACGAAAGACCGAACCCTGATCAAGTAGCGCCATCGGATAAGGTTTTAGGAATAGACCCAGGTCTTAATAACTGGCTGACTTGTGTCTCTAATACGAGAAAATCTTTTATAATAGACGGCAGAAAAGTCAAATCGCAGAATCAGTGGTACAACAAGCGTGTTGCTGCGATAAAGAAAGGAAAAACTCAGGACTATTGGGATAACCAATTAGCCTCTCTAACCGAAAAGCGTAACAGGCAGATGCGCGACAATGTAAATAAGGCGGCTAGATTTGTTGTTAACTGGTGTATAAGAAATCAAATCAGCACAGTCGTTTTCGGCTGGAATAAACGGAACAAAGACGGCATTAATATCGGAAAAAAGAACAATCAGCAGTTTGTACAAATCCCTACTGCTAAATTAAAAAATCGAATCGAGCAACTATGCATTGAATACGGCATTAAATTTGTTGAGACCGAAGAGAGTTACACCAGTAAGGCTAGTTTTTTAGATCAAGACTTCCTACCTGTGCTCGGCGCGAAACCTGTTCGCGTAGCGTGCGCCAAAGCGCAGGGGTGGGAACCATCTGGAAAAAGAGTAAAGCGTGGACAATATCTGTCAAGTAAAGGTAATTTGATTAACGCCGATTGCAATGGGGCTGGTAACATCCTCAGAAAAGTAGAGACACAGCTAGGGTTTCCCCTAGCCGAGGTCTGTAGAGCAGTTTTGAACCTGCCACAACGATACAGATTAGACTCTTTATCTAAATCGTATCGTGAAGCAACTTCACGGAGCGCGGTTTTAACCCGCGAAGTGAAATCAGCTTAGAATCCCTGTGTTTTCAAACCAGGGAGAGTTCAAGGTCGCCTCTGCCAATTGAGCTACAGGAGCATAATTTGATACCAAGTTGCTATTAAAAGTTATTTGGGTTGAAGGTGGTTTGGTTGAAGGTGGTTTGGTTGAAGGTGGTTTGGTTGAAGGTTGAAGGTGGTTTGGTTGAAGGTTGAAGGTGGTTTGGTTGAAGGTTGAAGGTGCTTTGGTTGAAGGTTGAAGGTGCTTTGGTTGAAGCTTACAACCGGTTAACCTTCAACTGCTTAACCTTCAACCAGTTAACCTTCAACCCCTTAACTTTCAACCCCTTAACCTTCAACCCCTTAACTTTCAACCCCTTAACCTTCAACAATAGAATGCCGGAGTTGGACTCGAACCAACCTCTCCGTGATTCAGAGTCACGGCGACTTGCCAATCGTCCATCCGGCATTTAGCACTTGCAATAGCAAGTGACAGTCCCCCAAGGTCGGCATCGAACCGACGACCTCTCGCTTTTCAGGCGAGCGCTCTACCCAACTGAGCTACCGGGGGATACAAAGGAGAAAAATGAAACCGCTCCTGACTGCCCTGGCAGGGATGGAACCCGCGACCATCGAGTTAACAGCTCGCTGCTCTTCCAACTGAGCTACAGGGCATTGATCGTGCCGACGGGGTTCGAACCCGCAATCACCTGCTTGAAAGGCACGCGGCTTAACCAAATTTGCCTACGGCACGGGAGCGCGGAGACTGAGATTTGAACTCAGATCAACGGTTTTGGAGACCGTCATGTTGCCAGTTACACCATCTCCGTATGTGGTCGCAGCGGCGGGACTCGAACCCGCACTCTCCTGGTTATGAGCCAGGTGCTCTACCGTTGAGCTACGCTGCTAGGTCACTGATTGGAGTCACTGATTGGAGCAGGATTTGCACCTGCAACCGATAAAAGCGACTGCAAAGAGCGAGGCTGACGGGAATCGAACCCGCGACTTCCTGTTCGACAGACAGGCGCTCTGACCATCTGAGCTACAGCCCCAGGACTTGAGCAGTTTATCCGTTGGAGTTTAGATCAATCTTTTAGATAAATCTCTGGGTTTACTCTGTGGGGAATCAACCCTTGGGTCCATCCCCACGTGATGAGCAAACACAGTTATATCCAAACATGAATCAAAAGGTATGTTACATATTTAGTTGTCAAGGTTCCGTGTAAGCTTTGGGATTCGAGCTTTTTGACTCTTTCCTGTCCGCTATGTTTATATACTACAAAAATACTACAAGCGGTGTCAAGGGTTTGGGCAAACTTTTTTTGGAAATTTTTAGGACTTATGTGGATAGCCGCCAAAAACCATATATGTATGGTTTTTATATAAGTTTAGACACTATATGTATAGTTAGGTGGGTAAGTCCTAACTGCTAGAGGAGCAAAGGATGGTTTAACCGATTTAAGGTGTTTGATATTAATACAAGTAGCAAAAGCTGTTGTAGTGAACTTTTGCCTTTTGCCTCTTGCCAATGCCATTGCCCGTAGCACTATATGATCTACAGACAGTGCAATAGGACAATGAGCAACAAGCAAGAATGCATTTAGATCCCCTAGTCCCTAATTCTTTGTTGAATCTTTTGCAACTGGCTAGTCCCGTACTACCAGTGGGTGCTTACGGCTATTCTGAGGGTTTGGAAACGTTAGTTGATATTGGTGTGATTCACAACCAGACTACTCTGCACCAGTGGCTAGAGCATCAACTGTGCTATGGAGCCATTCGATTAGAAGCTTATGTTATGGTGCGAGCTTACGAAAATTATGGCAAAGGGGATTTAGAGGGTTTGAACTACTGGAATGCTTGGGTAAGTGCTGCTAAGGAAACTTCTGAATTGCGATCGCAAAGTTGGCAGATGGGTAACTCGTTGATGCGGTTACTGCTGGATTTGCACCCACCCAGTGAAACCATTGTCGAGACGACCGATCTAACCTCTGAACAAAATGTCATTTCTCTACAAGATGTAGCATCAGCTGTGGGTAAACCCTGTAATTATGCGATCGCGTTTGGGATTGGGGCTGCTAACTGGCAGATTGACATTACAGCCACAGTCTTAGGTTACTTACATAGCTGGGCATCTAATGTGATCGGTGCTGGCGTCAAATTGATTCCCCTTGGTCAAACCGTTGGTCAACAGCTACTGCTAGGACTCAACCATAGACTTACTCTGAGCACCCAAGATGTTTTAACTTTGACGGATGAAAAATTAAGTAGTTGTGGTTGGGGATTAGCCTTAGCAAGTATGGCTCACGAAACTCAGTACACACGATTATTTCGTAGTTAATTCTTTTTAAAATTAATAATCATTTGTAAGCATTCAGAACTCAGCGGTCAGTGGTCAGCTTATTTTATTCAAAAGCTGTTCGGTGTAGGGTGACCATAGGCCAATGGCACCTCAAGTAGCGTGCGCTTAGTGCATTAGCTGAATGCTTATAATCCTTTTTTAAAAGATTAATCAAGTTAGCTGGATTTTTTGGCTGATGTTACCGAGATATGCCACATTTGCATGTTATAAAAGTATAGCGTTTGTATTTGAGATGTAAACCTTAATGGTCTTTTTTGATTGGACAATAAAACTCCGTATCTCTTGCCCCTTTTGCCTTTTGCCTCTTGCCTGCATGCTTTTTTTGCAAGAAGTCTGTTTACAACCTATTTAAAAACCCTATATACTACGACAATTAGCGTATTTTAATAATTAGCCGAATTTTAATGCTAATATAGAGTTATAATTAAGGCAGCAAAAATTTCGTTAAGTTTCGGGTAATTTTAGTTAAATTACCCTTCTTAATTAAGGTAAAGTTAAGCAAATTCAGGTACTAATTTACCTTCAGTTCGACTAACCGAGTTTTGCTGATGGTTAGTGAAACTCGATCATGGTGCATCTCTACAACCCTGGCTTGACGTGTCTGTTAAAATTACCAGTTTGGTGCATTTCACCAAAACCATAACTTACGCAAAACTGGGTAAAAAACCCTATAATTTGTAACAAATATACAACTGGCGTAAGTTCTGAAAACTATACACAATATCAGGATTAACAATTATAGCTATTAGGTATCTAGGTATCTCGCTATCTAGGTATCTAGGTATTAGGGAAAACACGGGTACTTGACAAAAGTATTGCTAACCGAGGCGCTAGCAAACTAGGATTGTTACTTGTTAAGTATTTATTGTTGTTAATTGTTAGTTAGTTACTAATTAGTGGGATTGCTATCTATTCATACAGACACCAATGACGACTCACAAAGTATTGACCACCGACAAACTGGCGCAACAGATTCAAGCTTGCGCAACGGAGCAATTGACTGGTCGGTTAGAGATTGAAGATCCCCACGATCAGCAGTGGAGTCTTTCTTTCCACTTGGGTCGTTTGACTGGGGGTGCTAGTAAGATGCATCCGATTCGCCGTTGGTGTCGGCAGTTGTCTGTACACTGCCCAGAACTATCAGCATTTCCTGTGTGTCAGGGGTCCTCGGCTCAGCCGGTGTATTGGGATTACCCATCTCTAGCAGAACTAGTCAGACAGGGGAAAATACCACTGAGACAGATGCGGTCGGTTGTTGCTGACAACTGTACGGAAATACTCTTCGATATCATCCAACGGCAGGAACAACTCCGCTGTGGTTCATCAGAGCAACTAACTTACAGGCAGATTCCTCAAGAGACTATTGATTCAAGGTTTGATTCAAGGTTTGATTCAAGGTTTGATTCAAGGTTTGATTCAAGGTTGGTAGTAATTCGAGCTGATCAAATTTGGCAACAGGCTTGGCAGGCTTGGGAGCCTTGGCAACAGGCTGGTTTGGTAAATATTTCCCCTTCTTTGGCTCCGGTGATCTGGGATGCTGACAAATTGCGACAGCAGACTTCATTACTGGCCTACCACAACCTAACTACCTTAGTGGATGGCGATCGCACTTTAAGGGATTTAGCTGTGAGCGTCAAACAGAATCTTTTGGCTGTGACCCAATCAATCATGCCCTATATCCGAGTACAGGTGATGGGTTTGATCTGTGTTGGAGACTTCCGCTGTGATACTCACTTTAATCAAGCCACTAATCCTCAGCCAGAAACTACCGGAACCAAAGGACCAGTAATGACATTACCAGCTAGTCCCTTGGTAGTTTATATCGAAGACAGCCAAATCGATCGGCTGACCATGAGTCAAATTCTTGCCAATGCTGGCTATCGATTTATCAATGTTCGAGACCCGATCAAAGCCTTGCCGACCTTGCTAAAGCACAAACCACAGCTGATCTTCTTGGATTTGGTGATGCCGGTTTTAAATGGGTATGAAATTTGTGCACAAATTCGTCGGGTTTCAGTGTTTCAAGACACCCCAGTGATTATGGTCACCAGTAATGACGGAATTGTAGACCGAGTGCGGGCAAAGATGGTCGGTTCTACGGACTTTTTAGCAAAGCCTATTACTCGGTCAAAGGTATTGACAATTCTACAGAGCCATCTTGGGGTTAGTCGTAATATCCTGTCCGGTTGAATAGTTAGTTTAAGACTTAACTTATAGCGGTTCTCATAGTAATACACATAATTTTTTTCCACGTCCGACTTCCCTCTCTTCCCTTCCTGGGAGGGTTTAGGGGCGGGTTCCTGTTCCCTGTTCCAAAGTCCCTGCTCTCTGCCAGGACGAAAGTACCTAAGCGAATGTATAAATGCTATATTTGACTACTTTTTAATCTTGGTTATTTGTTAATTTAAAATCTAAAAGTTAAACTGGATTAGTTATACTTGACAAGTTTAAATTACCCAACTTAAATTAACATTATGACTACTTTTATAGTAAGCAAATTTTATGACGACAGTCCTTTTGGTTGAAGATAGCTTGACAGAAAATGAGATGGTAAGTGGTTACCTCAGACAAGCTGGTCTCAAGGTAGTTAGTGTCACAAGTAGTGAGGATGCCCAGATTAAACTTCAGTCCCAGAAACCAGATGTGGTGATTCTCGATGTGATTTTGCCAGGACAAAGCGGGTTTGAACTGTGCCGGGAACTCAAGACTAATTCCAACACCGAAACCATCCCAGTGGTGATTTGCTCAACTAAAGGAACTGATGCCGACAAACTCTGGGGTTCGATGCTGGGAGCTGATGCCTATTTACCTAAACCGATAAACCAGCAAAAACTAAAACAAACAATTCAGCAATTGTTAGGTATTACGCATTAGGTATTAGGTATTAGGTATTAGGTATTAGGTAATGTTGAACTCCCTTGACCCAGTGGTAACACAAACAAATCTTGACCTACTAAACTTAGATCCACTAACCCCAGAAACCCGAGTGCGGTTGCTGCGTTTTCCTCTTGGCTTTGAGGATAGTATTCTGTTGCCCCTAGAGCAGATTACCGAAATTATCAGGGTGAATGTGCCGGAGGTTCTGCTGGTGCCGGAAATGCCCAGTTGTATTTTGGGAATTGGTAATTGGCGTTCAGAAATGCTCTGGTTGGTAGACCTAAAGCAGCTGGTTGGCTATCCACCTCTGTCTGAGCTTGGGCAAGTTTCGGTATCTCCTGTGGCAATCGTAGTTCAGGCCAATGACCAGTCTGTGGGTCTGGTGGTGTCCCAAGTCAATGAGATTGAGTTACATGAATTGGAGCAACTCCAGCCAGCATCTCCTGGCTTATTTCCTCAATCGCTACTGCCTTTTCTGCTGGGGTACCTGCCTGGGGATGGCAGTACAGTCTTGGATGTCAAGGCTATTACTCAGTTTCCCCTATGGCAGACAGATCAAGAAGGGCAGTCTTGAGGTTTTTCGACCAAATCAATGCCATCAAACCAATTATGACTGGTTGACAAGCTCGTCACTAACTCTGCCCATTGAACAGTCTATTGGCAGGGTTACTACCGACTCGATTGCCTCTGAAATGCCATCATGGTCGGCAATTTTACCATTATCAGATGTTGAAAAAAGCGAAACTATAACTATGTCAACACTTGATCAATCTAAGGAAATACTCACATCTTCGTCCCAACTCAATCAATCATCGAGTAATGGTAATGGCAAAGGGACACCTACCGGGTTGAAGCTCCACCTAGCCGTCGATATTGAGGAACACTGCAAGGGTGAGCGGCAGTGGTTATTCCACCTGGCCACCCAAATGCGCAAAGCAGAAACTAGTGATGCCCTGTTGAGAACCACCGTGACTGAGGTTAGTCAACGTTTACGAGTAGACCGAGCCTTGATTTTTCGCTTCCAGTCCGAGAATCGGGGTACGGTGCTAGTTGAGTCCATGGTGGGTGGTTATACTCCCAGCCAGGAGGAGTGCCTGCCGGTGATTGCATTTGGGGCATTGAATCGCTCAGCCTACGAGCAACAGGAAGTTGTAGCCCTTAATGATATTAATGACCGGGCTCTGACTCCGTTTCAACTTCAACTGCTAGAACGATTCCAGATCAAAGCCAGCCTAAGTCTACCAATTTTGCTCGAGGGGCAATTGTGGGGCTTACTAGTGGTGCAGCAATGTTCTGGTTCCCGGGAATGGCAGGAAGCTGACATTAGTCTGCTTTACCAAGTTGTTACTGAACTGAGGCTAAGTCTACAGCCAGTGGAATCTTTTACCCGACGGCGAGAGCAGGTGAAGCAAGAAAAGGTCTTGGCTCAAATCTTGGCCACAATTCCACCGTCAAATGTACCGGAGATTGCCCTGGGCAACATTTGTGAAGAACTACGCCTGTTTTTGAAGGCGGATCGGGTAGTGGTTTATCGCTTCAATCGAGACTGGAGTGGTGAATTTGTGGCTGAGTCAGTTGCAGAGGGTTGGGTGAGGCTGCTCGAAGACCAAAAGCAAAATCCTAACCTGACATCAGCCGATATATTCTCCTCTCAGCGCTGTACGGTCAAGCAAATCGGATCTGTGGCCAGCCCTACTACCGATACCTATTTAAAGCAGACACAAGGGGGCGGCTATTTCAAACGTCATCAGGTACAGCGAGTTGACGACATCTATGCCGCTGGTTTTTCTGAATGCTACATTGAAACCTTAGAAAAATACCAGACCAAGGCTTATATTATAGCCCCAATCTTTGATGGTGAATACCTCTGGGGCTTATTCGCCGTTTACCAGAACTCTCGCCCTCGGCGTTGGCAAGATAGTGACGTCATGCTGCTGTCACTACTGAGTGACCGTCTCAGTAATGTTCTCAAGCAATTGGACATGGCAGCCCAGCTACAGGAGAAATCGGAGCAACTGGATATTGCGGTTAAGGGGGAAAAAATAGCCAATCGCTTGCTTGATAAGATACTTAAAAGTTCCGACATCAACAGTGTTTTTCAGACCGCTACTAAAGAAATCCGGCAGCAGCTCAAGTGCGATCGCGTTGCTGTCTATCGCTTCAATCGAGATTGGAGTGGTGAGTTTGTGGCTGAGGATGTGGCACACGGTTGGATACCGTTAGTTGGACCGAGTATTAAAAAAGTCTGGCGCGATACCTATTTGGAAAACACCCAAGGCGGTCGGTATCGCCACAATGAAACCTTAGCCGTTGATGACATTTACAACGTTAATTACGATCAGTGTCATATTGACCTGTTGGAGCAATTTCAGGCTAAAGCTTATGTGATTGTACCGATTCTGCAAGGGGAAATCTTGTGGGGTTTACTGGCAGCTTACCAGAACAATGGCCCTCGTCACTGGCAGAAAATGGAGGTGGGTATACTGGCTCAGATCGGCCGACAATTTGGGGTTGGCCTCCAGCAAACGGAGTATATTGATCAACTGCGCGCAAAATCCAGCCAACTGTTAAAGGCTTCAGACCTAGAAAAATCAGCAGTCAGAGTCATCAACAAGATCCGGCAATCTCGGCAACTGGATACCATTTTCAAGACCACAACCATAGAAATCCGTAAGCTCCTGATGGCTGACCGGGTGGGTCTGTTTCGGTTTGACCCTGAGTCTGGCTATAACGATGGAGAGTTGGTCTCTGAAGATGTGGCCAATGAGTACGATGCCATCCTGGGTAAGAAGATTCACGACCATTGCTTTAGTGAAGAGTATTCCGCCCACTATGTCGAAGGGCAAGTACACACAGTTGCTGATATCTACAATGGGGATCTCAGTGATTGCTACATTGAGCTACTAGCTCAGTTTCAAGTCCGGGCTAACCTGGTGGTGCCATTGTGTAAAGGCACTGAACTGTGGGGATTGTTGTGCATTCACCAATGCAGTAAGCCCCGTCAATGGCAGGAGTATGAGATTGATTTTGTCAAGCAGATTGCCCTACACTTTGAAGTTGCCCTACAACAAACAGAGTACCTGGCGCAAGTAGAGGCGAAATCCACCCAGGTCGCTAAAACCGCACGGATCGAGCGAGGGGTAGTTAGAATCATCAACAAGATCGGTCAGTCTCGAAACCTTGATACCATTTTCAAGACAACTGCTATCGAAATTCGTAAGCTTCTTCAGGTTGACCGGGTGGGTGTATTTAAGTTTTACCCTAACTCTGGCTTTGATGATGGGGAATTGGTATCTGAGGATGTGGCATCAGGCTACGATGCCATGCTAGGAATCAAAGTTAACGACCACTGCTTTGGTGAACAGTATGCCCCTCACTACACCCAAGGACGAGTGCAAGCGGTTGCTGATGTCTACAATGGGGGACTGAGTGATTGCCATATTGAGCTGCTGGCTCAGTTCCAAGTCCGGGCTAATCTGGTTGTCCCCCTA